>CBFIEM010000006.1:152380-166375 GCA_965661625.1 Salibacteraceae bacterium | reverse complement strand
AAAGATAAAACTAAACCTCCCTGTTTTCTATTCAGCCTAGCTATCTTTATCAACCAAAAGTTGTGCAACGGGCACAAGGTGTATAAGCAATAGCGGTTTAAGTGCAAGCTTGTACCGTTTTTGCGTTTATCTAAGTATATTGATAACCGAAAGGAAGTGGCGTTTTAATCCGCTACTGCTCATAGCCAAACAGCTATACTTATCATTTGAAACATGGATGGTTCCTAAATAACAGCTCCAAATACTAGGTTTAAATTTTTGTATTCCTTTTATCCATGAAACAGCTAATCGTGCTTAAATGTATCTCAGCCCTCTTCTTTAGCTGTAAAGACGAAGAACCTAAAATTATCAATAACGTTTCCGTCTTTTTTTTGGAATACTGATTCAGCAGCTATCGAAGCAACAATTATGGTTAACGGAGATGGTGTAGCCGAACCAACTGTTGATGGCAATAACTTAATATTCTCCGTATCAGGAGTGAGGCGCTTAGAAGAAGGTGATTTAATCGGTATAAAACCTTTCGATATAGGACACCGTGGGAGCATAATGTTCGACTTATCGTAGGTTCAGATACAGGTACAATCTACGAAAGTCAACATGTGCTCGTTGAAGTACCTGGTACTCCTCCGATATTATCCGTTTCACAAGAACTCGACGTTTCAATTAAGCTGTAATTATGTACGGACGCCTTACGTCATAACGTTGCATATTGGGCTAAATAAGCTGCATTTAAAATGCTGAGTAAAATTCATGCCCGGGTTCTGATTTGTTGTACTTCACATTCGGATAGGGTTCGCTATGTTTGTCGGAACATGTTTGCACAGAAATTAGCTTGATGCAGAATACGATGAGACCAGCAGCTTTTATGCACTCCTTCAACCAGTTTATGAATAGTCGAAAGGCGCTGGTGATGCTATCACTGCTCGCCACCTTCAAAGCAATTTGGGTGTTGGTTGCATATGGGTTTGTATATAGCGACATTGACCAAAATCTACTTTGGGCCGCAACTCAAGACCTCGCTGAGGGACGGTATTATGAGCCAAATTTTTACGGCCAAAACTATTTACCTTTAATTGAACCTGTTCTTGCAGTTCCGTTGGTTACTCTGGGTCTAAGCCCTCAATATGCCCTCCCTATTATTTCAACGGTTCTCTTCCACATACCGCTGCTCATGCTCTTGATGTTTAATTGGCGCAAGAACGTGCAAGCATGTTTGATGATTTGTGCGATGTGGATTGCCCTTCCCATTGAATTTTTCTGGATTAGTGGAATGCCTCGCGGTTTTATGATCGGAATAGGGCTAGCGGCTTTTGGGCTAATTCCACTCTTTAAACCTGGCAAGCTCAGCCTTTTTATGGGTTGGATAATGATGGGAATTGGCGCCATAGCTAACCCTAACGCCCTGATTTTAGTCGGTCCAATTGGACTCATATTGCTGGTGAAAAACTGGACTTCACTTATCACTTACGCAAGTATAGCTGCTGCAGGATTGTTCGCTTTTATATTGAATTATTTCATCAAACTACCTTACGTAAACGAGCCAGAACGCATAGCGCATACACCCATAAATATGAGCTGGTCATTTGACCGCTGGATTGAAGCAATTGGCCGGATGGACCCGCTGATTGGAAATGTTGTTCCATGGCTCAATTATCAGTCAGCATTTTTAATCCTCCTCATTCTGACAATTTCTGTTGGTTTCATGCGTCAAAAAAACTGGTTAATGCTAACCGTTTCCTCGGTCTTTTTATTGGGGTTACTATACACCCTCGGGCTAAACAAAGTTCACGATGGCGGAACGAACATCTTTTTACCCTACACGCGCATGTTTCTCGCAGTTCCAATGGTATTGTTGTTATTGCTTGCACGAAGCGTGGTCAATTCCGCGTTGCTCACACTGTTAACTTGTGGGAGTATCGTCACTTCCCTATGGCAATTTTCTGTGGCTCATGAAAAGTACATGTATTACTTCAATAAAAAATCGAATCAGTACGCCCTGGCCATAACTAATGAAAAGCTTTGCAGCCTGTGTAACCGCCTCGACGACTTAGCAAAAACCCACGATGCCAGTGCGTTGATTATTGGCTTAGGCCCGCTAGAAGGGCGCTGGAATATGGCTTACGGTTGTGAAGTGCTTCAACCAGGGTTGCCTATAATTGTTGATTTAAAAGACCGTAGAATATGGCGCCTTAGGGAGGTTAACCAAGCAACTTACTCCCGTGTAATTATTATTGCGGGTTACTCCAGTTGGCTTGAACAAGTTCAAAAAAATCACCCGGGCTACAGTTGGAAGTTAATTGATGAAGAAGCGCATGCTTATTTGTTGAGCGGAAACCTAAACCATACTTTAAAGCTTTTTAAAGATCCATCAAATCCACATTGGTATCGAGAGTTTTAAGTCAGCACACTGCGATAAGCCAATTTTTTACTGACTTCTTATGGAATCACACTTTTCCGAGCATCCTTGGTAATATGAAACGTATTAAGCTATTTCTGATATTAATGCTCTGTTGTACTTCAGGCATTACTTCTTATGCAACTGTTTACCCCATAAATGCCATTATAGGTGACTTGAGTTGGGAGAGGCAAAACCCACATATTCCAATCGAGCGCGCTTCGGAGCATCAACGCATTTTTGTCCATTTAACGTTCGTAATTGACTCACTGCTTCGCGTAACTCCTAAAACCATTAATCCCATTGCACGTGAAGCCGGGATCAAGCAATTACAGGCCTATGT
This sequence comes from Salibacteraceae bacterium, assembly GCA_965661625.1. Taxonomy (GTDB): domain Bacteria; phylum Bacteroidota; class Bacteroidia; order Flavobacteriales_G; family Salibacteraceae. The sequence continues at coordinate 163,637 of CBFIEM010000006.1, read as the reverse complement.
TGATTCTGGTTCTTACCCCAAACATTCCTTAGCTTTTGCAACTCGTAAACCTCGGTTTATTGACAATCAGGGGACCTTGTGCGCCGTAGGTCATTTAATGGCATGTACAGCTGGACTCGCCGCAGCCCAGCGTATCAATGAAAGTTATGAATATGCCGAATTACTTGAAATAAAAGATGCCGAATTAATAGCATGGCAACAAGCATCTGGGTTCACATTGCGTGAACTAGCAATGATTCAACCCACATATGGTATGATTCCTATGAGGCGGGCGCTGCCCGTTTATCAAGACAAAAACACACTTCGTTATGGTGTCCTAAATCCAGCAACTCAAGAGCACCTCACAGAAGCAAAGTTTGAACGGGTAGAGCATTTACAGGGAACCGACAACATCTTCAAAACATACATCAATCAATTCTGCGGCGTAACCTCGATTAAGGGTGAACACATAATTGATCACGAATACACCCAAATCGTTTCTTATAAGTATGGCAAAAACCCTTTGCTCGCTTGCTATTTCAATAGCGACTTAGATATATACACGTCAACTGGATACCAGATTTCACATTTACAACAAGGTTCCGTACATGCACTAAGCGGCGGTTACATTACGGTCTCCACGAAAGGGAAAATGGGGGTTCTTGATACGAATGGTACCTGGGTTATTCAACCTACCTATTCGAGGGTTGGACAAGCTATTGGCTCAACCCAATCCAACACTAAAGACCAGGCTTATTTTATTGCAAGTGAAAACGGGACTGAGTTTGGAGTTGTGGATCACAACCATAAGCGTATTATTCCACTTCATTATACCCAAATTCAGCAGCGCATGAACATATGGGTTTGCCGGAAAGAAACGGAGTTTGATCTTTTCAGTCTTGATGGGAAACGAATTCGAATAGAGGGTATCACTTCTATTGCACCCTTTAGTCACTATAATGGCCCTTATTTAATCATACAACAAGGAAAAAATTATGGGTTAATTGACGGATTTGGAGCGTTGAAAATAAAACCGATTTACACTAACATCACTAAGGTTGGGGAATTCTACTCCTGCAAGAATGAAGCAGGAACAACGCTTTACAATGCTGAATTTAAAAAACCACTTCCTGAAAACCTCACTTACTTTCGCCGATATTACACTTCTTTCTTTTATAAGCAAGGAGCCATTTCTGGGGTTTACGACCTTGCGGGAAATGAATTAATTGCTCCTACAAAAGATTCACTGATTGAGGTTGGGTTCACGGGAGACAATCGTGCAATCTTTGGACGTAAAACGACAGTCGGTTTCCAGTTAATAGCTGAAAACGGCGATCAGCTCAGCTCAAAATGTTATAGCTCCATAAAAGCAATACCCAATCAGGGGAGACTCTTTATTTGTGAATCGGATGGTGAAAAAGAACTTGCCATTGTTCAGGATGATACGCTGGAGGTTTTTACCGACTTTAAATTCAATCGTATTGAACGGATTAACTCCAGGGTGTATACGGTTAAATTGGGCAAGGGCATGGGGTTGTACCAGTTCAACCATGCATCGCACTATCAACCAAAGCAACTTTACCCGCCAACCTTAGATACGCTTTATGCGATACCACTTAGAAATCAGGTTGCGTTTATCGCAAAAAAGAATAACCAGTTTGGTTTAATTTCTTTTCAAGGAAAAGAAATTGCACCGTTTACTTTTGAAAAGTTTCGAGTTGACTACACCCATGGATCTCAGCACCAGAAAGTATTTCTAAAACAAGGCGAAAGCTGGTATTGCTACTGGCTGGACAAGCTCCAACTTTTGGAGGTAGACCCCTCACTAACGCAACTATTAAATCAAAGCAACCCTAACGAACAGCTTGATTATTACCGCAAACAACTATTCAATAGTGCAGATTAAGACGATTACATTTCAGCTGATTCTATAATCTGTGCTGGTTCTAATATGGGTTTACGAAAACCCTGTTTTGACACATTGATCATAGCTTTTCCAATTTGTGTGGTCGTTATAATAGCAGATGGGCGCAACCATTTCATGATATGAATTACCCACAAAAAGTAGTCGTAGAAAAACTGATACATTTTAGTCCGTGACTTAATGCCATTTTCTGGAATAATAGCACCAGGACGAAACATAAAGGCCTGCTTAAATCCCAATTTGAGTAAGTCATTCTCTGTTTTACCTTTTACCCTAGCCCACATAACACGACCTTTCTCGGAGCTATCTGTGCCAACACCTGATACATAGGTGCAGGTTAGTTGATCATTCTGCGCTTTCAACACCTCAGCTAGTGCAAGCGTAAAACCATAGGTTTTTTCATGGAATTCGTCCTCACGCATTCCTGCCGAGCTCACCCCCATGCAAAGGTAGGCTGCGTCAAATCCTTTGAGCTCACCCGCAACCTCGTTAAATGAACTGAAATCTGGATGAATTAATTCTGATAGCTTAGGGTGGTTGATTCCGAGAGGTCTTCTAACGATACAACATACGTTTTCAATAGCTTCATCTTGGAGGCATTCTAACAAGACTCCTTTACCTACCATTCCTGATGCTCCAGTAATAATAACACGCATAGCTTTTACTTCTTAAATCATTAAATCTGAACCCACCATTCCTCTTTTTTTGGCGCAAAACCAACGGGGATTGACTCTCCAATAATGGGATGAATGTAGGGCACATTTGATCTTTTTGCCGCTTTAACAAAACGTTCAATAGGCTCTTTCCAACTGTGTACTGAAAGTTGAAAAGCACCCCAATGAATAGGCATAATCGTTTTCCCTCGAGCATCAATTCCTGCTTGTACGGTTTCTTCAGGATTCATGTGAATCGTCTTCCAGGCATCGTTATATTGACCACACTCCATCAACGCTAGGTCGAATGGTCCAAAGCGTTCGCCAATCTGCTTAAAATGCGGGCCATAACCTCCATCGCCGCTAAAGTAAATATTCTGATGAGCTCCTTCAATAACCCAACTGGCCCATTGAGTAGCATTGCGATCTGTTATTGCTCTACCCGAAAAGTGCAGTGATGGACATGCGGTAAGCCTCAGGGATCCGAATTCAGCTTGTCCCCACCAGTCTAGCTCAACAATTCGCGTTTGTGGAATGCCCCAGTGCCTGAGGTGAGCCCCAACTCCCAGTGGGGTATAAAATATCGCGTTGCCTTTGGCTAAACGTAAAATAGTTGGATAATCTAAGTGATCATAATGGTCGTGGGAGATAACAACTACATCTGTATGCGCTGTAGCGTCATCTGGAATTGGTTGCTCATTCAAAAAACGGCTATCCATAAATGGAATGGGAGAAGGAGCAGGACCAAAAACTGGATCAATTAAAATGCGCTTACCATCAATTTTTAGAGCAAATGATGAGTGCCCATACCACATTGCTAAAGCAACTGAATCCGAATGAGCCAATCTTTCTCCATTAAACGCTGTAGGCAGTGGAGTTTTTGGAGAACCATCTTCTGCATTAATGAAATCTGGGATTGTTTTTAACATGTCAGAAAACGAGCCAACGGTTGTTGGAATTAGGTTGACAAACTCACCATCCTTATAGTGAATTGAAGCTGATATTCGCGATAGAAACTCTCCTTGAGGCGAGGACCCAAACTGAGGGGCCCAGTAAACAAAACCCGAAATTAATAGCGCAGCGCATAGCACCACCCCAATAACCCATTTAAATAATCCTATCCAAAAATTACGCATACCAGTTTAATTCCATCAAAATTAGTTGATAACATCAAGTCTGTATGGCTTTTGACAAAACAAAAAAGGCGTACACCCGTACGCCTTACCTTATCTTTTCAATACACGGTTGCTATTCGAACACCAGTACTGCTTCATTATCTTCACATCGAATTCCAGTTGGGCTTCTTGCCAGTGCGCAATCCGAAATAGCTTCCCACTTTACATTGAAGGCATGTTCAGCTGCTTTGTGCAAATTTATAGCAGCTATAAACTGCAACTCGATGGATTTTGGGTAACTAACATATCCCCAAGGACCGCCACAAGGTTTACTCCCATAGCCTACGTAGTCAAATGAATTCGCTGCTTCACATGCGATCCCCGATTTCAACTGTTCTGCATGAGCAAATAAGGAATCAACTTCAGCGCGATCTTCTTCTATGGTAGAATTAACGGGCAATTCGTAGGTAAGCTCGGAAGGAGTTGGTGAACTACCTGTTGAGCTATCGGAGTCTTTTTGACAGGATGTGAAAAAAACGACTACAGCGATAAAAACAAAAAAATCAGGTTTCATGGTTTTTATTTTTAAGGTTTTAGAATCGTTCGGTTAACGAATGATGTACAAATTTATTACACGTTATTCACGATGTGGATCTAACCTTATAGGAATTAAAATCATGGAAATTACATCATTACCAGCATCTTTAGCAGGATTCCAACTTGTTTCACGCTTAAGGAAAGTGCTTATAAAGCCATCCAACCTCGGATGTACAGACTTTTCTACTTCAACTTCACTAACGATTCCTGTTGTTGTGATCGTAGCCTTAAATATTCCATTCCGAATGACTGGGATGTTTTTCATGAAGTCTGGAAAAAGTATTTTCAGACTATCGTATAAAAGCTCCTGAAATGCTTGAAAATCTCCTTGAAAAACGGCTCTCTCCTCAGGAAAAACTACAATACGTTCGCTTTGATGATTGCCATTTAATCGACCTAACTCAGATGCCGTCAACCGTTGTTCATTAACTTTTAGGTTCTCAAACGCTGATTTAAACAAACACTTCCATTTGTATGTAAAATGCCACTTCGAAAAATCACCATGACTGCGTGAGGCTGCCTCCGAACAAAGTAACTTAGGCATTACGCGGCCGTTAATCAGGTGCCAATCTTCTTGCATTCCCATAATAGCTGACCTCCACTCTTTTGGAGTCGCTTCATAGGAGGCCACGCGCCAATCCCACATGATTTTCCCATTTCGCTGTTCTGGCAATACCGATGTCCTTACCACATCCCAATTGTCCTTCCATTTTTTTAGAAATAACACAACGGTATCTAGCTTATCCATATTTACAGGAGACATACAAGCGCCATAATGCCTATTGATTACAGGCACTAGGTATCCCGTTTCTAACTTAGCAGTCGTAGTGTTTCGCCACACATCAATCAGTTCCATTTGCAGAAATTCAGGTGATGAATGACGCCTTTTAGCGAGGACAATTGCTTCACTTTTGATAATATGCTCTCCAACAATGAGTAATGCCTCATCTGCACGAGCACCTTTTAGTAAGGGAAAAAGAAAAAGAAGTAAGAGTAAGCGTTTCACGCTCGGCTTGAATCAATTATTATGCCCATCTTGATTTTGGTCGAACAGGGCACGAGCTACTTTAATTTCGAAATACGTATACGCCTGTTCTGTTAGATCGCGCAATGCTTTAAGGGTAAGGTTTTCATCACGAGTTAGGTGATGAGCAACCTCTTCGGCTACATGATCAGAGATATACATTGTAGGGTCCAGTTTTCCGACTTGAACTAGCTTGGCAATATGCCCTTCAATTGTTGAGACTCCCATTTCGCGTTCTTTGGCGATCTGACTGAGGCTAAAACCTCCATTTAAAAGCCCCAATGTTGTGAGGTAGGTTTCTGAGAGCTCTTTCTTTGTTTTCGATTTGGCTTTGCGGACTCTTCCTGATTTTGAAGAAGTAGCTGACTTCTCATCAGAAAGCATTTTACTCACCTGAAGCTTGATGCGTTTACGAAGTTCAAGCACCTCTGTCCTTACATCATTAACATTAGGTAAGTCTTTATTTGCCAACAAGGCATTTGCAGCAATGGGAGCGTACATTACAGCACGCCATTTTACCGTGAGTAACTGATCCAGTTCATTGAGGTTGTTGAGGTAGCCTTTTGTTCCAGAAAGCCTTTCGGCACGTCCCATTTGGAGCAATAAATGGGCAGTCCAGCCCTGCAACACATTGGCAAAATAATCTCCTGCCTTCTGCGCTCGTTCTAGCAATTTTTTGCTGTCGTTTGCGTGAATTAATTGTTCAGATTGTCTGCAAAATGCCGCGGCATATTTTTCATTCGCAATTACTTCTTCAAGCAATACTGGTAACGCCTTTTGCATTTCATCTTGCTCAAAAGCAGCCTTGTTTGATTCCTTTTCCAAAATTCGTTTAAGCTGATAAATAATCGCCTCTAGCTCAAAGCTTTGTGTAATAATGGTGTGTAAATACTCCAACCTTGCTCCAGGTAAATCATCGGCGAGCTGAGCTGCGTGGGGTTTAGACTGGCTAAACATAACCACATCCGAATCATTGGAGATAGCACTTTGAGCAATCTTAGTCCGTAAAATTAATCCATCAAGCGAGCGCAAGCGAGAAAGGGCCACATAAACTTGCCCAGGAGCAAACGCTCTTCCCACATCAATAACAGCTTTATCAAAGGTGAGTCCTTGGCTCTTGTGAACAGTTATTGCCCAGGCTAATTTTAGGGGAAAGTGGATGAACTGACCTACTGCTGACTCCTGCAGTGCTTTAGAGTCATCATCAACCTCATACTTAATATTCTCCCAGGTAACCCTACCCAACTTGAAGGGCTCCTCTTCTCCGTCCATTCTCACTGTAACTTGATCCTTTTCAAGGTGCAGCACTTCTGCCAATTTACCGTTATAGTACCTTCCTCCTTGACTGTCGTTCTTAACAAACATCACACGGGCTCCTTCTTTGAGCACTAGTGTTTGTGGCATGGGATACATGGACTCTGGAAAATCGCCATGAACTTCTGCTTCATAAGCTCGGGAGGCAGACCGAATGCCGTCCAAACGAACTTGATTAATTTCATCGGCCTGACGGTTATGGGTGGTTAGGGTAATCGCATCGGAATTAGCCTCTTCTTGGTAATGTGAATTGAGTATGTTTAGTCCCTGCTCCGTGAGGTTGTTTTCACGCAACTGGTTGAGTAACCCAATAAATGTTTCGTCTGACTGTCGGAATATCTTATCCAGTTCAACATGAACATATCCAGCCGCGATAAGAGCATGGGATTGAAAGAAAAAAAGTGAGCTATAAAAAGGCTTCAAAGCTTGTAATTCAGCATCTTTAACAACAGGAGGAAGCTGAAATAAGTCACCCACCAATAACAGCTGAACTCCTCCAAAAGGTGTGTTGAAATTCCTGCGAGCACTCCTCAAGCGGTAATCAATGGCATCTAAAATATCTGCTCGAACCATACTAACCTCATCAACAATGAGCAGTTCAATTTCACGCAATACTTTTTTACGAGCCGCATTTAACGGATGCCTTCTTGCCATGGTGCTGCGATCGTGCACTACCGTGCCCGGTAACATAGCTTCGAACGTGTTGGATGGTGCAAAGCTGCCAAAAGGCAATAAGAATTGCGAATGAATGGTAACGCCTCCAGCATTGAGCGCAGCGATTCCAGTTGGAGCTACTATTGCTGTCCGTTTGTGCGTTCGCGCTGCAAGCGATTGGACAAAAGTAGTTTTTCCCGTACCTGCCTTACCCGTTAGGAAAACATGCTTACCGGTGGAATTAACGTATTGAGCTGCTATACTTAGGAGGTCTTGCACGGTGTAAAATTACATGAATGATTACGGATTAACACCGCCATATTCGTTTATAAACACTTAAATAAATTGAAGCCGCCCTATAACTGGCTGATTGGAAGTTCGCTTCTCGATCTCGTATGCACAGATGGGCTAGACGAAACCCCACCAATATGCTACTGAGGGCTAATCCAGTTGTGTATTATTGGAATAGGTTGAAGCAAAAACTCGCTACACCAAAAATGCCTAACCCCTTTTGTTTTGAAATTTTTCTTGAGGTATAGCGTACTTTTAGTCAATAAAACATACCTCTAGATACGATGATTCAACTGTACATTGCTCAGAGTCTTGACGGATACATTGCGCGCGAAAATGGATCGCTTGATTGGTTGGAACAATTGCCAAACCCCACGAAAACAGATCATGACTTCACCGCTTTTTATGAGGAAGTAAAGACCGTGGTAATGGGAAGGAAAACCTATGAAACAATTTTAGGTTTTGACCTACCATGGCCTTATGCCGACTGTGAGGCTTTTGTATTAAGCAACTCCTTGAACTTTGAGCTCCATGACCCCTCCATTAAGGTAGCCTCTGAAGTTCAAGAGCTGGTTCAGGTGCTGAAAGCGAAGCCTGGAAATACGTGGGTAGTTGGCGGTGGAATGTTGATTGGAGCGTTCGTAGAAGCAGATGCCTTTGACGAATTGATTATAACGGTAATCCCGATAATTTTGGGGAGTGGCATTTCCTTGTTTCCACGAATGCAAGTTGAACGTTGGTACACCTTGTACAATGCCAAGCCCTTTCCTACAGGGGCCATCAATTTAACGTATAGAAAACGCAATTAGGGCAGAAATCAGTTCTGGTATTAGTCCAAGATTTGAATGGTACCTTTCAAGGGTGCTCCAAATTCAGGTATTTCTAACACGTAGTAATACGTCCCTTCGCTTAAACCATGTGCATCCCAGTTGTTGCGGTATGGCGAGGCAGTGAATAAGCTAATTCCCCATCGGTTGTAAACAGATAAACTGTTTTCAGGGTAAAAGTTTAAGCCTTCAAAAATTAAAAAGTCATTGATCCCATCACCATTAGGAGTGAACACGTTGGGAGCAGCAATTAGGCTAACAATTTCATACGCAACTTGAATGGTATCAAAGCAACCATCACTAGACTCCACAATTAAAGTAATCGTATAATTTCCGGGTAACGCATAGCTGGCGCTTGCTTGTTGCGTGCTATCCGTTGTTCCATTTCCCAAATCCCAATACCATGATGCAATGCTATCAGCAATTACTTGAGTTTCTCCCACAAACGATATCACCTCGCGAACTCCTCCGGGTGAAGTTGGGTTAATAACCATGGCTACGTTTGGAACTACTAGTGGTGCTAAAACAATTGAATCACGCGCTTCACAACCATTGGTATCCATTACCGAGGCAGTGTGGGTTCCAGTGCCAACTATAACCGTGTTAGCGGTATCTCCTGTACTCCAAACAATGGAAAGTCCACCTCCCGCTGCTGTGAGTTGAATGAGTTCTCCCTCACAATATGGAATGTTCCCTGAAATACTCACCCCTGGACTGGATTGCGTAATCATTACGGAGTCTGACCCTATACATCCATTGCTATCAGTAACAATGACTACAACTACACCTGTGTCTTCGACGGTAACATAGTCCATAACGCCATTGCTCCATGAAACGTTGGTATACAATGAATCTACCGATAAAGTGGTTCCATCATCGAAGCAATAATGCAAATCACCCTCAATTACGGGTGTTGGGAAAGGGGCTCCAATAATGGTTGTGGTATCTGAATTGACTGAGCACCCGTCTCGCGTAGCTCGAAGCACATAGTTGCCGGCACCCACAACCACACTTGAATCAGAAGAAGGTACGCTGACCCAGCTGTATGATTCATACGAAGTATCAGCTGCTAACACTACACTGTCGTTTGGACAGACTGTAACACCACTAGTCAGAATTTCAGGCTTAAAATTAGCGCTATCAACCTGAATAATTAGGTTAAACGTAACCGTATCTGATGGTGAGCCGTTATCCCAGGCGTTTATTGATAATACATTCAAACCAATGGTTGAATCAGCAGCAACAAATAGCCCTTCAAAAATGGCCGTATTACCTGTGTCGCTGTTGTTCACAACAAAGCTGGTAGCGTTCGCAGTATCGTAGCTTACGAAAGTAGTTTGGTTTATTTCAGGAGCAAGAAAGGCAAGGTCAATTGGCAAGGAGTCACCAACACAAAGTCGAAGGGTATCACATAAGTCTAAGCCTACAGCAATTGGAGAAATGTTGGTAGCATTACAGGTATTAAATGTGTAGGATTTATAATCCAAAAAATCAACACTATCATTGGCACCAAACGGTCCATCATAGCCTGTTCCCGGTTGGTCGAACCGTCCGAACTGAATGTAATCCGTTCCATTTCCTTGATTTGCACCCACCGTTGCAGGAGTGCCTCCAAATCCATTTTGTCCACCTGAAGCCGCACCTGTAGTCCATTGCATATCTTCATAACAAAAGGCAACATTATTCCCAACCCCAATAACAGGGTCGTTCCCGTCTGTAATGATAAGGGAAAACGTATTCAGTTTGTCATCTGCAGAAGGAAAGTAGCCGACCTCTTCCCATACCACATAAAGTGCTGAAGGCGTAATTTTATACCAAACCTGTCCGCTCTGAGAACCTTGCGTATCCACATCCCCCCAAAAAGGTGCAACCATGGTAAAACTGTTACTTGGAAATCCGCTCGCAGTGAATGTAAAGTACGGTGCCCCAAAACTGATATTTCCATTGTTGTTGATGTAAAAATCTGAGATGGTATCCCCATAGAAACAGAAATTGAAGGGAAGTTGTAATAGCGCTGAGCTCCCGTCGTCGTTAGGCAGCATCGCTTGTGTGTAAGTAGTATCTGGTGGGATATAACAATTACAACCTGCAAGTGATCGTGAAGGTGTTGAAGGATGAATCAAAGGCACTGTTTGACTTGAAGGCGTAAACCAAGACTGCACATTTTCCTGTTGGGAAAGCAATGGAATAGCTCCCGCAAGTTTTAACGAGTCGTAATGGCTCGCGTTCCAATTTTGCGCAATGCCAAACAAGCTATAAAAAACTGCTAAAAGAAAGGGGAGCAAGGTGCGCATTAAGGTTGGGTTTGGGCATTAATACGTGAAAAGTACAATAATTGGTGCTTTGTTGCTGTACCCAATGTAACAATTCGAAGTTATGATGCGATGGTATAACGTGAATCAAATTGCCCCAATTCTTAAATGTTAGAGGCAAATTGTCTGAAAAATTATTGCAAATTAGGATGGAAAGCAACATCCTCTTTATAGCTTGGATACCACAATTAGCAAAATCCCGTTTGAAGGTTGATACTCCCCCGGGAAATGAAAAAATGGAAATTAATACTAATTGGTGCGGCGGCACTTTTAGGGTTTGGCATCGTGCTACTCTTTGGACTAAAACAATTTGTTCGCTCCATATACCGTCAACAATCCTGCGAATGGGCTAATATTGATAACTTAGAAATGCATGCTAAAGTTGATATTCCAGCTATTACCCATTCAGCGTGCTCTTATGATGCGGTATCCGCAATTAAAATGGCCTATTTTGAACTCGATAAAGCAGGGTTAGATCTGGAGCATTATGTGCATGTTAACCTCCTAAGTGAGCGAGATACGTTGTCGGCAGATGTGATTGATAAATTCTACGAACTATCGGAAAAC
>CBFIEM010000006.1:147836-152304 GCA_965661625.1 Salibacteraceae bacterium | reverse complement strand
CGGAATGCAAGCTTTGGGTTACTGTAGAATTCGCTCCTTCAAAGTGAACAACGTAAATGATTCATAACCAGCTATAAACCCATTCTTTGAAAAACCTTAGTGCAGGTAATCGCTTTTTGTTCATGCTGGGGTGTTAATCCGAAACGCTCTATTTCTGCTGATGAAGCTCAATAAAGAAACAATTTTACCTACTTTTAACTGAACGTATTAGTTGATTGAATACATGGAAAATCCATTACAAATTGAGCTTCTCACCAAAACGTTTGACGACCTATCTATAGGGGTTGGGATTTTTGAAGTTGTTGATTTGAACGACTTAAAAAGTATCCACTACGTTTTCATGAATAAAGTATTGCTTTATGAAATGAGAAAAGAGCGCGAGGAGGTAGTTGGAAAGCGGATTATAGATGTAGCTCCTGAAGCATATGAACATGAAGGCGGCATGTATGTCATCAATACGTATCGGAATGTAGCTCGAGATGGGGGCAGTGTGAACTTGGGAATAGTTGAGTATTCCAACCATATGGTCGCTGGTTTATATGAGTGTTCCGTTCATCATATTATGGGGAATTTCGTTTATGTCATGCTCCGAAATGTTACGGAGTTGGAACGAACAAAGCATGAACTGGAGCAAAAAAACAAGGAACTTACTCAATTCGTGTATACAGCATCTCACGATTTGAAAGAGCCCCTAAATACCATATCAAGCTCAATTCAGTTTATTCAGGAAGATTACGCTGGTAAATTTGACAATCAAGCGGATGAGCTATTCGAGTTCATGTTAGGTTCCACCAATCGGATGAGGAGTCTAATTACCGATTTACTTAACTACAGCACCGTAGGACGTGGTAACAAAGAGGAGGTCGACTGCCAGCTTACAGTAAAGGTTGTGCTTCAAGATTTAAAAACAAAATTGGAAGAAAGTGAAGCACGTGTAACTACTGGCGAACTTCCCAGGATTAAAGGTTATCCCACCGATATTCGCTCACTATTTCAAAACCTAATAAGTAACAGCATTAAATTTTGCAAGCCTGGAGTGGCTCCACAAATTTCAATCACCGCTAAAGAAGAAGATGAGTCTTGGATTTTTGCAATTCAAGACAATGGTATTGGTATTTCAGGTGAACATCAAAAGTCGGTTTTTAACCTCTTTGAGCGTTTGAACTCAAACAGTAAGTACACAGGTACAGGGATTGGTCTTGCGCATTGTAAAAAAATCATTGACCTGCATGAGGGAACGATATGGATCGAGTCTGAGCCAGGTGAGGGAAGCACTTTTTTCTTTAAGATTCCTAAATAGCTTGTTTCAAATGGTAATGCCTAGCTACAGGTAGTTCAATGCATATTGGAATTTTTGATGGCTGATCTAATCCACCTGCTTGATTAGCGTACGAGTTGAAATTTGCTGCCGTAAATAGACCCTTCAGAATCAAGCCTCAAGTAGTACATTCCTGACTCCATGTTTAAAGGTAGGTACAAGGTGATTCCCTGAAACTGTCCAGTATACCGTTCCCTTCCCATCATATCGTAAACCCTTACCTCATGATCAGACGGCAATAAACTCCTCACACGTAGCTCATTTCCTTTAACTGGATTTGGAAATAACTCCAACTCATTCAACTCATTAACGACTTCAGGGTAAAGAAATGTACCTCCCCAATTGGTGCAGTCTATTGAGCGATCACACCCGAACTCATCTAGTCGTAAAAACCATAATTTGTATTTAGCACCTTTAACATTTCCGATTATCACTTGGCTTCCATCTGGCAGTTTGTCCCAACTTCTCGGTACTAGAGTACCCAAGAAAGATAAGGAATCAGGAGAGGGAATGTGCCTTTCCCACAATATTTCGTTTTTTGAAGACAGTTTATACATCACAAGATGTTGTGCAGTCATCCTAGCGCAGCTTTCTTCATACAATACACGCGTACTATCATCGCAGGTTGCGTAACCAACGGTGATTACTTCCAAACTGCCATCAGCAGAGCTTTTGGATTGACCCAAGTGGCGAGGCTCTAAAAATTCATGCATATAGCTAACTCCGCTAGTATCCCTAAAATACGGTTCTGGGTAGCCTCCCAATTTAACGTGCAATACTTCCGGACAATTTTCATCTTTATCTCCTGTTTGGATATAATTGTTCAAGTAAAGCCTTCAGCTGCAGACTGGTCAACCGTTATGCGTAAGGGGTGTTCGATTTCTATAATGGATGAATCAATGAGCTCGTTATCAACAAAACAGCTCAGGACTTGATACTTCGAATCCGAACCATTTGTTCCGAGTTTCGTTAAAAAAAACAAAGAGTCTTCTTTTATGGCAATATCATAATACTGACTGTTGAACCCAAAATATGGTGTCAACTGGTAATTAGTCACGGTACCATTCATGTCCATCATACCATATGCAGCATGATAAGTATTGGGGTTACTTCTGTATCCTGCTACAACAAATTGACCCGCTCCAAATGGGCGCATCAACAACGTTTCAAATCGTTGATCGACTGACTTTACAGGAACGCAAGTATAGAACTCAAGGTCAGTGGTGATTTTAATTAACATCGCATGTGAACTCGAATCTTGAATTGCGTAAAGGGTATCGCCAATTTGATGTACTCCATGAACATTCGTAGCAGTCAAAACTCCACATCCATTCAGTAGGCGTTTTTGGATTATGTTTCCTTCCAAATCTAACTTTGCAGCAAAGGGAGAACTTACACTTTCTTGACCATCATCAAACTGCACATTTCCAAATACTACAAAGGCTTCTCCATCCTCAAGTAACTTTGCCTCATTGACCAAAACCAATTCGCGACTTCCGAAATTTAATTCTACGGATCTATTTACAAATTGGGCCGAAGTAATGAAAGCATGGGATAAGAATAAGCATAGAATCAGAAAAGCACGTTGAGTCATAAAAAGGCGGTTAAAATCTTTAAGCACTTCAATATAGTAAGAATATGCTAATTGTTTTTTTGCTTGAAATGCAAGCAGCTTTACGTTCTTCCACGCACATTTCCATTTCACATTAAACCAGCGCCGAATAACTCCCGTGCTCTGCTGTTGAATTAACTCCGGTTATACACGCATTAGTTATTAAGCCGTTAAACGAATCAAATCTTCCAATTTGTTGGTACTTTTGTAAGCATAAATTTCAGTGTTTACCAAAAGCAAATTCATTATGTATCCAGCAGAAGTTGTAGCTCCAATGAAAGAAGACCTCACTAGCGCAGGTTTTGAAGAGCTTTCTACACCAGATAAAGTTGACCACGCTCTGAAACAGTCAGGCACCACATTAGTAGTTGTTAATTCAGTTTGCGGTTGTGCAGCGGGAAACGCACGTCCTGGTGTTAAAATGTCATTAGATAATAGCAAGAAACCATCACATTTAACTACCGTTTTTGCGGGTTTTGACACGGATGCTACAGAGCAAGCGCGCAAGTATATGTTGCCATACCCTCCGTCATCTCCTGCCGTTGCATTGTTCAAAGATGGAAAGCTTGTTCACTTTTTAGAACGTCATCACATTGAAGGTCGTCCAGCAGATATGATTGCTGAGAACCTTAAAGTAGCATACGACGAGTACTGCTAAATAGCAGGAATCAAAAACTGAAAAAGCCAGCATCAGCTGGCTTTTTTTATTCCCTTAACCATTCATTCTTCTCTAACCAGCTCTGCGTATCGTTTGGCAAAATAGGTGAGAATTACATCTGCCCCTGCCCTGCGCATACTTAAGAGCATTTCTGGCATAGCCTCGTCCAAATTCAACCAACCTTTCTGAGCAGCTGCTGTAAGCATCGCGCATTCACCACTTACATTATATGCGGTAATTGGAATATCAAAATTTGCTTTCAGTAAGTGAATCACGTCCAAATACGCTAAAGCGGGTTTTACCATCAAGTAATCTGCGCCTTCCAAGTAGTCTTGTTCGGCTTCGATCAAGGCTTCTCGCTTATTTGCAGGATCCATCTGATAGGTCTTTTTATCTTTTGGAATGGACGGATCATCTTTTGGGGCGCTATCTAAAGCGTCACGGAAAGGGCCATAGAATGCACTGGCATATTTTGCTGAATAGCTCATAATGCTAACATCCGTGTACCCTGCAATATCTAGTGCTTCGCGAATTGCTCCTACACGTCCATCCATCATATCGCTTGGGCCTATGATATCTGCACCCGCATCGGCCTGAGCCACTGCCATTTTAGCCAACACTTCCAGCGTTTCATCGTTAATGATTTCCCCGTTCCGCACAATACCATCATGTCCGTCAGAATTGTATGGGTCCATGGCTACATCAGTCATTAAACAAATGTCTGGATAGGCTGCTTTCAATTGCCTGAATGCCTCGAAATAGAAGTTATCTGGATCATAACCATAGGTCCCTTGCGGATTTTTATATGCTTCGGGCACCACCGGAAACAGCACAAAACTGTGCAGCCCTAGCTCCATGCATCTACCCACTTCCTCAATCA
>CBFIEM010000006.1:68630-147826 GCA_965661625.1 Salibacteraceae bacterium | reverse complement strand
ATATGCTTCGGGCACCACCGGAAACAGCACAAAACTGTGCAGCCCTAGCTCCATGCATCTACCCACTTCCTCAATCAGCAAGTCAATACTCCACCTGTAATTGCCGGGTAAAGACTCTACCTCTATTTGCTCTTGCTTGCCATTTGTAACAAAAAGCGGATACATGAGGTTATTCAGTCCCAAATGAGTTTCGCGTTGGTGCGAACGCACCGCTTCACTCTTTCTATTTCTGCGTGGTCGACGTAACATAGATTGCATGATGCTTTGGTTATCTTTGCCCGTAAAGGTACAATTATGCACGCGCTATTTGCTATCATCTGGGACCTCCACCCAGAGGTTTTTGGATTTCTAGACGACTCACCAATTGCTGTTCGTTGGTACGGCTTACTCTTCGCAACGGGGTTCTACTTGGGGTACCGCCTCATGAAAAATATCTTTAAAAAAGAAGGCCTCTCTGAAGAACTGCTTGAGAAACTATTCATGTACACCATTATCGCTACAGTAGCCGGTGCGCGATTGGGCCACGTCTTTTTTTACGGACCTTATTTCACCCCGGAAGGCACAGGGTATTTAGACCAACCTCTGTCCATTTTAAAGGTGTGGGAAGGTGGATTAGCTAGCCATGGAGCTGCGGTGGCTATTCTTCTAGCCCTATTCTGGTATGCAAAGAAGTTCTTAAAAAATCATTCTTACCTCTGGTTGCTAGACCGGGTGGTAATCGTTATTATCCTCGCTGGATTTTGTATCCGTTCTGGAAATTTAATGAATTCTGAAATGATTGGTAAAGCCAGTGATGCGGGTGTAGATGTTGTATTCCTTCACGAAACCAAGGAGCGCTTTAAAGGTGCATTTGTCGCCAACTTGGAAGAAGTCGCATTTGAAACCCAAGGCTCTAGCATAACAATAAACGATACGGCTTTCTCTCCCCTTCAAGTATCCCTAACTTTCAATAATCGCCAGCCCGCGGAAGCCATGGAAGGCTACTTGACAGCAGCGTTTATTCCTTACCTAAATAGACAGCATGGTCCCAACAAACACCTGGTAGTTCGCCCTGATACCGATATTCAAATCAACGCAATTCCTACGGGCTACACCATCACATTTAGTGCCTTAGGCGTCATTCGTCACCCTGCCCAATCGTATGAGGCTGTTGCTTATCTCTTCATTTTTATATTACTCTATTTGGCCTATTGGCGTTGGAATAAGGGTGAACAAGAAGGATTCATTTTCGGGACATTCCTGATCCTTACATGGGGTATGCGTTTCATCATTGAATTTGTCAAGGAAAACCAAGTAGGCTTTGAAGAAGGGTTGCCGCTAAATATGGGTCAACTGCTCAGTGTACCCCTCATTGTTGTTGGTATTTATCTTCTCCTCCGGAGTCAGCAGAAGGAACAATCAAATGGTTGAGGTTCATGAATTGGTTTTAAAGCCGGAAGAAAATGATGGGGGGGAAGCCATGCTCAGCGCGGTTGCAAAGCAGCTCCATCTGGACCCGAAAACGCTTAAGCACGTACGTCCAATCAGGCGTTCGTTAGACGCGCGTTCGCGACAACCAGTTTACCGAATTCGAGCTGAAGTGTTTATTTCTGAGAATCCTCCTGAAACCGTTCACCAAAAGCGCGAGTTCCCCTCAGTTAGTAATGCTACACCGGTAGTGGTGGTAGGTACCGGGCCTGCAGGTCTTTTTGCAGCGTTGCGCTTAATCGAACTCGGGTTAAAACCCATTGTATTGGAGCGTGGAAAAGATGTAAAACTCAGGCGTAAAGACCTGAGCAAATTGCACCGTGAACACCTCGTAAATCCCGATTCCAACTATTGTTTTGGTGAGGGCGGTGCGGGTACGTATTCAGATGGGAAACTCTACACCCGGAGTAAAAAACGCGGTGACCTCAACCGCATTTTAGATCTCCTCATTGAACATGGTGCTTCACCAGACATCGCAGTAGATGCTCATCCGCACATCGGAACCAATAAGCTGCCCAAAATCATTGCCAGTATGCGGGAATCCATCCTTCATCACGGTGGCGAAATTCACTTTAATACGCGTGTAACACAACTCGTAAAATCAGGACGAGAAATTCGTGGGGTTATAACTGCCGACGGGACAAAAATCACTGCTCCTGCAACTGTGCTTGCAACAGGACACTCCGCTCGCGATATTTTCGAAATGCTTCATCGTCAAGGAGTTGATATTGAAGCAAAACCACTGGCAATGGGCGTTAGGATTGAACATCCCCAACCGCTTATCGATAGCATTCAATACCATTGTGGGGCATCACGTGGGAAACACCTTCCTGCTTCTTCGTATTCGCTAGTGCAGCAAGTAAAGGGACGTGGAGTGTATTCGTTTTGCATGTGTCCTGGTGGTTTTATTGTTCCTGCCGCAACTGCTCCAGGTGAAGTTGTTGTAAACGGAATGAGCACCTCAACACGCTCATCCAAATTTGCAAATAGTGGAATGGTGGTGGAAATAGCTGAACAAGATTTAAAACCTTGGGAGAAACACGGTGTATTTGCGGCTTTGGCTTTTCAAAAGCACATCGAGCAAATGGCCTTTCAAGCCGGAAACAACGATCAAACTGCTCCCGCTCAGCGCATGGTCGATTTTGTTGATGGTAAGCTTTCCACAACACTAAACGACTGTTCGTATATTCCCGGAATAAAATCAGCCCCATTGCATGAGTTGCTGCCAACAAGCATTGCTATGCGCTTGCGAGAAGGCTTTAGCCAGTTTGGCAAAAAAATGCGCGGATATTACACCAATGAAGCGCAAATTTTAGGGGTTGAATCACGAACTTCTAGTCCCATAAAAATACCTCGCGATTGGAAAACACTAGAACACCCCACATCGCCTGGATTATTTCCATGCGGTGAAGGAGCGGGCTATGCTGGTGGAATAGTTTCTGCTGCTATTGACGGCGAAAAAGTAGCATTGGCTGTTGCACAGCAAGTTCTTCATACCAATTTGTAAATACCCCTTGAGCTTAAGTTAAGACATCCTTCATGGAGACTTATTTCCTTTTCCTTATTGAAGATAACTCCCACGTAAAAAGCAATGAGTAATTTGCGCCCCCTTAATTCCGTCAGAAATTATGAAACCGCGCATTGAACACTCTTCTGAATTTAGCCTGGTAGGCCTTCGAACCGTTACTTCTGTGGCTAGCGACAATACCCGCAGTTTGTGGATGGAATTTGCACCACAAATTGCATCAATTCTGCACCAAACGGGAACTCACAAATACTCGGTAGAACAATATGATAACCTCGCATTTTTTGACGCCTTCGACCCTGAAAATACGTTCGAAAAATGGGCAGCCGTTGCAGTAGAAAAATCAGCTGAAATTCCTCCAGGATTAGAGCGTTTGATTATTCCGGCAGGCAAGTATGCGGTAATTCATTACAAAGGAAAACCAAGTGAGGCTCACTTCATGTTTCGCCAGTTTTACACAGGGTGGCTTCCTCATTCGGAGTATCAACTTGATCATCGTCCGCACTTTGCCGTGATGGGAGATGCGTATAAAGGTGAACATTCCGATTCTGAGGAGGAGTTTTGGATTCCTATTCAACCAGAAAACTAGTACCGCTTGTTTAGCGCACATTAGATTATCACCTGAAAAGCACATTGGAAAACCCTGAATGTCTCTGGAAATAGGCATATTCGGGTGATATGTTGCCCTATTGTTATTCGAATTGGTGAAAGCCCTTGAAGGGGTTACATTTGTGAGGCTTGTAACTAGATTGTTCCAATCAGAAATAGTTGTTAGCATGAGCATTAAACCAATTCTTAAATAATGCAACACGCCCAAGCCATTGAGGCTATACTTGGAAAATTGAAGGAGGAACTCCCTCATCACCTTCATTATCATTCATTCGAGCATACAGCGCTTGTAATGGAATCGGCGCGTGAAATAGCACTAGCAGAGAACATAACTGGTACGGACTTATTCTTATTACTCACTGCTGCTGCTTATCACGACAGTGGTTTCCTCATTAATCACAAAAACCACGAGGCTGCAGGGTGTGGGTTAGCAGAAAAGATGTTACCTGACTTTGGTTACACCACAGAACAAATCACGGTAATTCAAGGAATGATAATGGCAACTAAAATTCCTCAGGATCTTAAAACAAAACTAGAAAAAGTGCTCTGTGATGCGGATCTAGCTTACCTCGGTGGCTCTAAGTACCATGAAATTTCTCGTAACCTCTTCCTTGAATTGAATGCCCTATTCGAACCGATGTCAGAAGAACAATGGAACGCGTTACAGGTCAACTTCTTGGAACATCATCACTTCTGGACAACATTCTGCAATGAACGGTATTCAAAACCTAAACAAAACACACTTGCAGAGCTGAAAGCTGCACGCTAGTTTGTACAGAGGGTATGGGTGCCATGTGAGTTCAACAAGAGACTTTCTTTATCAATTTCGCCAAAGTGCTTATTCTCTTCCGAAACCTGAGCTTTTACAGAAACAAGTTCCATTCCCTTGGCACTTGCGTATTCAGAAATAGCACGTTCATATCCAATTGAGTAGTTGTTAAACTCATGTTCAACGTATTCCCATTTCATTTTTAGCCCATTAAAATACGCTGTTGCCTCCTCCACATTATTTAAAATCTTCCGTGGAAGCTGCCCCCCTGATTTTCTAACCGCAAAGATGGTTAGCATTCCTTTTGGATTCATCAGCGCAGCCGTTTCTTTCACTTTGGTCAAGAAATCGGGATGAGGAGCCACAGGCATGAGCACCTTACTGTATCCGCCTTTAACAATGCGAGAATCATCACTCAATACAATTGTTGGAGCATTTAGTTTTTTGACCAATTTATAAACATGTGCACCAAATAATTGCTGGGTCAACCCTCGCTTGCCATGCGTCCCAACAACTACAGCTAATGGGTTCAGTCGATCAACAACCTTTGCCGCTTCATAAAAAAGGTCTCCTTTTTGGAAATCAACCTCATAAGCAATCTCTGCCTCATTCAACCGCTCTTCAAACGCCTTCATGGCTTCAATCTTCTTTGGTGGGATTTCGCCGTATAAATCTTTTGAAATATGGCAAAGCACAACTGAAGCATCACAAAAAGTAGCAAGCGCCATTGCTTGACTTAAAGCATGATGGGCAGTATCGGTAAAATCAATGAGGGTTAATACCTGTTTCATTTCAACGGAATATTTGGTCCGAATGTAACGAATTCCAGTGGATCGTTTTAAATCTGGCGCACTAAATCTCGTAATTCCCAATTAAATAAAATTCAATACCTTACACTAAAATCAGGACAATTGGCGCTAGTTAAATGAGGCCATTCTTAAAACCATTGGTTATGAAACCATCACTACTACTTAAAAGCTTTTTATTCATTTTATCCATTGGAACCTATTCCGTTTCCTCCGCATGTACGTGTTATGAATCCGATATTAATTTTTACCGGTCAATTGAACACCCTTATAATTTAACATGTCTTGCGGTTTTCATCAGCGCCCACGATAACAGCAATAATGGATCATATGACCTTACATTAGGATGGTACGATAAACTTATAGTAGTTGATACGGTTGGTCAGTTTACTTCTGACATTGGAGATACAATCCTCATTGAAGGAGCGGACGGATTTAGCTGTGGAGCTTGGTTACCTGACTCTGTATTAGGGGACACCTTTTTATTCTCCCTAACATTAGGTTATCATCGTCCTTTTGAAGCGGATTCTTTTCATTTAGATGGGTGTGGGGTTCATTACAAAAAAATGGAAAATGGATTGTTTGCAGGGTTGACATTTGAAGAAGCATAGAGAAAAATCCACGCGATTAAGAAAAAGCCTTACGGCGGATGTTACTGCCAACCGTTTAACTACAATGGTCCAACAATTCGGAATTTTTTCAAAAACATAACTGATTCTAGCACAGTTTGCATGGGCGTATACCACGGCTTTGACTATGCAGTAGAATCGGGAAATATCCCTATTCAAACTGGCTACCTTACTGTAATAGATACTTTTCAATCATTTGGTGTAGAACCTGGTGATTCGATTGTAATGTTGGGAGAGAACGGTAGAAATTGTGGTGCTCTACTTGAATACCTAAATGGTGCCGACACAATATTTGTGACTCTATCCAAACAAAACTACCGAGAATATGGTCCAGACACCCTTTACCTTCAAGGAAACATATGTGGTCGTCACTATTTAAGGATTAAGAATGGAAAGTCATGATGGCGGCGAATCGATCAAATTGAAGCTGAGATAAGCAGAGTAATGTCTGTTGAAACTGACGTTTCTGAAAAGAATGAGCTCCATATTTTCCCGAATCCATCCAATGGAACCCTCAACATATCAGGTGACCAGGTGGTGCTTAACAACGTTAAGATCCTTGATACCAAAGGACAAGTACAAGTCAATGAAAAAAACCTGAATAGCTCTACAATCCAGCTGCAATTAACCCACCTGCCCGCTGGCTTGTAAACCATTTTGGTTGAAACGCGATCGGGACATTACGCACGCAAGTGGTTAAAACATTAATTAAACTTCTTGGAGTTCTTGCAATACTTTCAATGATTCTTTTACGTGCTTTTCAGACTGACTTTGAGAATTAAAAATATGCCTTACAATTCCCTCAGAATCCACAATGTAGGTAACCCGACCAGGTATTAAACCAAACAAGTTTCCGGGTACACCAAATGCTTTACGCACTGATTTATCCTCATCGCTTAACAGCGTAAATGGTAACCTGTGTTTCTGAGCAAATGCTTTGTGAGATTCTGGTGAGTCGCTTGAAATCCCAATCACGCGTGCGTTCGCCTCTTGAAAAACTTCAAATTGATCACGGAATGAACAAGCTTCCTTGGTGCATCCAGGTGTATCATCCTTGGGGTAGAAATAAATAACCAATGGATTTCCGATGGCATCTTCAATTGAGAATGACTTACCATGTTGATCCTTAAGCGTAAATGTAGGGATGCGGTTTCCTATTTCAATTTTGCTCATATTATTTTGCTGTTCACTTTCAATTGAACCGGGTAAACATGCTGCTAAGAGTAACGTTAAACAAATAGCAGTAAGCCCAGCTAAACTAAACGATTTCATTGTTTACATTTATGGATTAAAGGTACACCACACGATGAATATACCCCAACTAGTACAACAACAGCACAACTTTTTTGTTTCAGGAAAATCGAGGTCCATGACCTATCGGGTGAATGCATTAAAGTCTCTCAAGCAATGGATTCTAGACCATGAGGTAGCTATTTTCGAGGCACTTGAGGCTGACTTTGCCAAGCCTCGAATGGAGAGTGTTACCTCTGAAACAGGCTACATCTTAGCTGAAATTAACCACACGTTGGCAAATATGCACATTTGGGCGGAGCCTACGCGTGTTGGAAATAGCCCACTTACCTTCCCTTCTTCCAGCTATATCCTCCCCCAACCTTATGGAGTTTGCACCATCATTGCTCCTTGGAATTACCCCTTTCAATTAGCCCTTTCTCCAATGATAGCTGCCCTATCGGCTGGAAATACAGTGATTGTTAAGCCCAGTGAGGTAAGTAAACACACCTCCTTCCTACTTGAAAAACTAATTGAAGAAGTTTTTGAGCGTGGGTATGTTGATTGTGTTCTTGGAGGGGTAAAAGAAACACAACAATTACTTGAGCAGCCAATGGATTACCTGTTCTTTACGGGCTCTACTGAGGTTGGAAAGATCGTGTATCAAGCTGCTGCGAAACACCTTACACCAGTTACGCTAGAACTCGGTGGTAAAAGTCCAGCAATCGTAGACAAAACAGGGGTTTCCTCGGGGACTGCTCAAAAAATCATACACGGGAAATGCTACAATGTTGGACAAACATGCGTGGCACCAGACTATATACTAGTTGAAGAGTCCGAAAAAGAAAAGCTTGTAGCATACCTCATACAAGCAATTACTAAATTTTATGGCCCCAACCCAGAGGAGTCGGAAGATTATGGCCGGATAATTAATGATAAACATTTTGAACGCTTAGCCGGAATGTTGGCAGGCGCCCAGGTGTTGCATGGGGGGCAAACCAATGCTTCGACGCGGTATATTGCGCCAACATTGGTCGAGGTATCGGCAAATCATCCCTTGTTAAAGGAAGAGATCTTCGGGCCTATATTACCGATTGTTACCTATACAGACCATCCCGAAAATTACCTTGTTGGAACATTAAAAAACCCCTTGTCCATTTACATCTTCAGCAAGCGAAAAGCATTTATCAATACGTTATTGAAAACTTTGTCTTTTGGTGGAGCAACAGTAAACGACACTTTGGAGCATTTCGTTAATCCAGAACTTCCATTTGGGGGAATAGGAACTAGTGGGATTGGCAGTTATCATGGAAAATTCGGATTTGAGACCTTCAGCCATAAAAAGGCCATCCTCAAAAAGTCGGCATGGTTGAACTTCCCATTAAAGTATCCTCCTTACAGAAACAAGCTTAACGCTATGCAGAAATTGTTCCGTATCTTCGGGTAACGTTCTCAGCATCAACCCCATGCCAAAGCAAACTTTTTACAACCTCGACACGTATCGGAAAAAACAACTCGTAGAGTCAGCAATGGTGCTTTTTGCAACCAACTGTTACGAATTGGCGAGTATCTCAGAATTAGTTAGGCAGTTAAAATTATCCAAGGGGAGTTTTTACCGTTATTTCGAGTCTAAGCGCGATTTATATGACTACCTGATTGAATTGGCTTCACAAAAAAAACTTCATTTTACTGCCGAGCTTTTAGATACTCCAGTAACTGATTTTTTCATGTGGTATGAAGCGCTGCATTACCAATCACTATTATTTGACCTAAGTCACCCTAGGGAGGCCTGCCTGCTTTACAATGCCGGAAGAGAACGATTCAGTAAAGAGTTAGGTGACGTCATGCTTTCCAACAAAAAGCTTGCTATAAAGCACTATAAAAAAGTGCTGCGCGCCACACACCCCGAATTACCCCGTGGCTTAAATAGAACTGCTGTTGCATATCAATTCATTCAAGCGGGCCTAGGTATGATTGATTTGGTAGAAATTAAATTTAAGGTTTCACTTATGGAAGCAGCCATAAAAGGCACACCTATTAATTCCATCTCCTCAGAAAAACTTGAGCATTTTATCGAGCAGCTCGTTCATCCATTGCGAAACCTATTGCATAAAAAAAGTCCGGAAACATCTCTGCTGCCGGACCTTTCGAAATCCTTATGATTGTGTACTAAATCACTTCCACCTCATAAGGTGGTGTTCCTAAAATGCAGTTGCATTTTTGGTTAAACTATGATGATTTAGCACTGATTTCTTGACTGATGACATAACCGCCTCCTTTCGATTCATAACACATTCCACTCATGGGGGCCCACTTAAACTTAGGGCTCTCACTCATAAATGGTGGCAGATTTTCTACCGCAGGTCTAAGATAATGAGTAATCCAATATATCCAACAATTTTTACTCTTCTCCGCCAAACATATACGCAATCGGTGGATTAAGTTGTACCTTCCATATACTAATTACTCTTGCATGCGTAGAACCCCAACTGTACTTCTATTTTTCTTTTGCTTATCCTTATTCAGCTGCGTGCAACGCAAGGACTATGCACTTGAAGAGGTCTTAAAAAATGCGGTGTACCTCAAGACTGATCAGGAAGCAACGCTGAATTTGGTAAAGCACGCCACATCTTGGAAGTCATCTGCTGGTTTAAAGACGAACCGCGGACTAGATGGAAACGTTTATTGGGTGCGCTTCAATGTTGCCAACCAGTCGGATGCCCCGAAAATGTATCACCTTGAATTTACAGGTAAGCTCACAGACAGCATCTCGATTTATTCCCTTACAGGGGAAGAAGATTTAATCAATCACTCCCTTACAGGAGAGCAAGTTGAACGCTCTGATCCAAAGGCCACAAAAACACTGAATAATTTTAGGTTCATCCTTACCGAAAATGAGTCGCGTCTTTTTTACATGCGTTTTTACGGGGGAATTGGGTCTTTAAACATTAGAACAGTGCTCTATCATGAGGCGCAATTTGACGACTACCGACAGGACATCAAGGTGCTTCAAGGCGCATTTTATGGTATGTTTCTATTGACCATTGTGTTATACACCTTGTTCGCTTTCCTGCTAAAAAGAAGTGTGTTTCTCTATTTCGTAATGTTTATCGTTAGCTTATTTATCAATCAACTTGCGATTGATGGCTTATTTTACCATTGGTTTTCAGAAGAATTCACAAAACCCGACTGGTCGAACAACGTAATTAATTGCTGGACCATGTTGTCTTTTTTACTCTTTTTCTCGCGCTTCACCCGCATACATATTCACGGGGAGCGTCTCAATAAAGCATTTCGGCTTTTGATTTATGCAGTTCTAGGAATAGGACTATTTTCATTCATTGCTGGTAAATACAACCACTACATCTTTTTCACATTTGCAATCACCATTCCATTCGCAGTTATTCTGTGCGGCTATACCTTTTACAATGTTATCCGGCGTGAAGGAAAAATTGATTATTACTTCGTGGCTGGTGTTTCCATCTTCTTGCCAGGAGTGGTGATTTATTCCCTAAACATGTACGGTTTAGTTCCTCAAACATTCTTTACAGAGCACATCCTCATTTTCTCAGGACTCATAATGCTATTGCTCTTGTCATTTTCACTTATTCTGCAGTACCGGGTAAGTGAACACAAGCGCAACTATTACACGCAACTTGCCTTGAGTCGGTCGCGCGAAGCAAACCGGATGAAGTCCTTTTTCATGTCAAATATTAGCCATGAGCTTCGCACACCTTTAAACTCCATCATTGGATTTACCGATTACCTCCTTCAAGAAAAGCTTCCAGAATTAGCATTGCGTAACCTCAAGCTTATAAAGTACTCAGGTACAACGCTCTTAGGACTCGTTAATGATATCCTGGATTTTGCCAGAATGGATGAAGGCAACCTGAAACTAACCATGAATGAGTTTGACTTGAAGGAAGTGGTCAACCTGCATATCAACACATTAAAAGTGCAAGCTCGCGACAAGCAGTTAGAATTAGATGCGGTTATTGATGGAGAGCTTCCGAACTATGTGCTTGGTGATCAATACCGCCTCAATCAAATTTTGCTCAATGTTAGTGGCAACGCTTTTAAATTTACTGAAAAAGGGCAGGTTTCATTTCACTGTTGGGCCGTTGACAATGGCCCTGGAGAAATTACGCTGCATATTGAGGTTAGCGACACCGGTATTGGAATAGCTCGAGAAAAACTCGACTCTATATTTGAAAGTTTCAAGCAAATAAGCTTTGATACACATCGCAAATATGGCGGATCTGGTCTAGGCTCGAGCATTACCAAAAAGCTTATTGAGCTTCACAGAGGGAGCATTGAACTGACTAGCGATGAAGGCAAAGGAACAACAGTACATATTGCAATCCCCTACCAACGTGCAGAAGAGCATGAAGTCTTGCCATCTGCTACAATACCTGAAGCAGAGCGAAGCCTTGAAGGCTTGAAAGTACTGCTCGTAGAGGATAACATCGTGAATCAAATGGTTGCGAAGCAAGTCCTCGATAAGTGGAATGCCTCTGTACATGTCTGTAACAATGGAAAGGAAGCTATAAGTGCTGCGAGTTCTGCCAAGTTTGATGTGATCTTGATGGATCTTCAAATGCCTGAAATGGATGGCTACGAAGCAACCGAGGTTATTCGGGATCCTCACTCTACGGTGTTACAGCACTCCATTCCGATCATTGCCCTTACAGCTGATGTAATGGAGTCTACTCGAAAACGAGTTCAGAAGCTGGGAATGAACGACTACATCACGAAACCTTTCGACCAAAATGAATTGTTTATCAAGCTTCATGTTTTCATAAATACGAACACACGGGAGGAGTGAGAAGCATAACAATTACCTAATATGTTGATACTGTTTTTGCTCCTCGATTTATGTAAATTATTCTCAAAATTAATGGCTCCTTTACATGGCAAAAAAAGCAACTAAGTCTCGAAAAATTTTTGTTTTTGATACCTCGGTCATCCTTTTTGACCACCAAGCAATTCTGAATTTCGAAGAAAATGATGTAGCAATCCCAATCACTGTTCTCGAAGAGTTGGACAACTTTAAAAAAGGCAACGACACTAAAAATTTTGAAGCAAGGGAGTTTATTCGGTTTCTTGACAAATTAGCGAGCAACCACGCTTTACAAGAATGGATTCCATTAAACGGTGCCAATAAAGGCAAGTTTAAGGTAGTAATGAACGGTCAGTCCGGACAAACGCACCCCGAGATTGTTTATGGAAGCTCGAAAGCCGATCATAAAATTTTAAATGCAGCACTCACCGTAGCTTTAGAAGAACCTCAGGCACAAGTTACGTTGGTGACTAAAGACATTAACCTACGCCTCAAAGCTAAAGCACTTGGCGTAGCTGCTGAAGATTATGAAACGGGAAAAGTTACAGACCTACAAAACCTCTACAGCGGTAAGTCAACCGTAGAAGGTGTTGCTCAAAAGCTTATTGACAACCTCTATGAAGATCAGGAGGTTCCCGCTGAAAAATTCAAACTAAAAGACCTTCAGAACAACCACTTTTATATCCTTAAAAGCAAATCAAACTCCATCCTTGCCACCTATGATCCGCGCATGCAAACGATGGTGCGAATCGATAAGCGCTCATGCTATGGTATCAGTCCGCGAAACGCGGAACAAACGTTTGCAATGGATGCTATTCTAAATCCAGATATCCCAATTGTAACCATGCAAGGTGTTGCTGGAACAGGCAAAACGCTACTTGCATTGGCCGCCGCTATTGAGCAACGTAAAAACTTCAAGCAAATCTATTTGGCACGACCAATAGTACCGCTGAGTAACAAGGATATTGGGTACCTCCCTGGTGATATTAAATCTAAGATTAACCCTTACATGGAACCGCTTTGGGACAACCTGAAGTTTATTAAAAACCAATGGAAGGAAACGGATCGCAATTACAAAAAATTGGAGGAAATGGTGAACCAAGAAAAATTGGTTGTTACCCCACTTGCTTACATTCGAGGACGCAGCCTTTCCAACGTCATGTTTATTGTGGACGAAGCCCAAAACCTCACACCTCATGAGGTAAAAACTATTATTACCCGCGCTGGGGAAAACACAAAAATTATTTTTTCCGGGGATATTTTCCAGATTGACACCCCTTACCTCGATGAGCAATCAAATGGACTTTCATACCTCATTGACCGCTTGAAAGGAAATGATCTTTTTGCCCATATAACACTTGAAAAAGGGGAACGAAGTGAGCTTGCTAACCTTGCAAATGAATTACTTTAATTCGGCTATCCATGAATCGGTCTGCTTAGAAGGTGTTACTACCGCTAGTGTATTTCTAATTGAAAGCTAAACCTGTCGAACTATATTCGCACAAACAACTGTTATGAATATTTGCCTAGAAAACCTCAATAAAGCTTATTCGGGTGAGGAAGTACTCACCAACCTCAGCCTAAAGGTAGAAGAAGGTCAAAATTTCTGTCTTCTCGGGAAAAATGGCGCTGGAAAAACCACCCTTATCAATAGTATAATTGACCTCATCAAACCCGACTCCGGAAGTGTTTCTATAGGCGGTAAATCAATGACAAACCAAGCTAAAAGCATTAAGGCTCAACTTGGAATCATGAGCGAGGACAACCCACTTATTGAGCAATTGTCTGGCTATGCATACTTGCGATTTGTAGGTGCGCTTTATGGTGTTCCAAACACGGAACTGGAACAACGCATTGAAAGCCTTACCAACTTCTTCTTTGAAGATCAAGACGTGCTGCGCAAAAAAATTGCAGGGTTTTCAACAGGAATGAAAAAGAAAATTGCCCTCATTGGAGCTGTAATGCACAAACCTTCCTTACTCATCTTGGATGAACCCTTTTCTGGTTTAGACCCTGTTGCTGCAAAAACGCTCATTGATTTCCTCAGGAATTACCAAAATGGCAAACGGGTTATCTTCTTGTCTTCTCACGACCTTTCCTATGTGGAAAAAGTAGCTACTCACATTGGCGTGCTCAATGGTGGTTCTATTGTTTACCAAAATTCATTGAGCGAGTTTACGGCCAATGGCAAGGAAGAAATTGACGATGCTTTACTCAAGCTGCTGCAGCCATCTACAGCTAGTTTTGATGACGTTTCATGGCTAAATAACTAAGGTATGGTTCGCGTAATCTCAATTCTGCTCATAGAGCAACTTCGTTACTTTTTTCGCAAAGAACAGCTCTGGCTCAGGCTGCTCCTACTGTTTTTTCTAGTTCTCGCTTTTGGAGTCTACTCGGTAGGCTTGGGGTTTGCACTAGAACCCCTATCAAAAGATCTTGAAAAAGACCCCAATGAAGTTCTGCTAATCGCTTTCGGTATATTAAGCGCAGTAATCCTTATGACTCAGTTCTTCCCTACGGTAAAAACTAAAAATACATGGATTCCAAAAGTCTATCCGGTTTCCCTTTTTGTGCGTTTTACAACCGAAGTTATCATCGACTTTCTTTCGGGTCCAACACTTGGGGCGATCATTTTTATGACGATTCCGTTCTTCATCAGTTCAGCATTTGAGTTAGGTACATACGTAAATATATGCTTACACCTGGTGAGCCTTCAACTACTGCTGCGGGCTTTTCACACGTTTTTCCAAGATCACCTCAATTGGAAAAAATCCACACTGCATGCAGGTATTGGTGCGCTACTAGTTGGGATATGCATCAACGTGTTTTCAAGCTATGCACTAGCCAACTATTGGTGGCTAGCAGCAGTGGGATTTTACCTCATAAAGGTTGGAGCTTATTTTATTGAAGGGGCCATACTTGAGCGCAAATCATCACAAACGTCCTTATCCACACGGTCATACAATTCATGGCGTTTAAGCTGGTCCCTTGCATGGAACACCAAAACTGTGCGTACACCACTTGCAATAGGGTTATTAATGAAGCTGCTCTTTGGTGTTGGTTTTTTTGCAGGGGTATTTAATGATGATGATGCCCAAAGTTTCATGAAACTTTACCTCGTCTTTTTTCTGCTGTCACCACTTCAATTATTCACCTATGTGTTTAACAACTTGTGGGGATATATGAGCTCGGTTTGGCTAACGGTAGATAAGATCAACCCCAGTTACTCCATCCTTTTTCGGGTATACCTGAGCATCATAAGTGTACCCCTTCTTATTGACATTTGTTTTTCGGCAATTCTGTTAATCTTTATAGATACTGACTTGCTCTTTGTTGCAGGTCTGTATTTTGGTTCACTCGTTCTCAATCTTTTTGGAGGAATGCTATGGTCAATTTATTTCCCAAAACCCGTAAAACAAGCCATGAAAATGGGAGGGTCCAATACCGCTATTATCAGCAATCTTGCTGCAATGTCCATCACTTTTGCTTTGTTTGCGCTGCGCGTATCTCCTTGGTTCTACCTGATTATACCCCTATTTATGATTGGGTCTTGGATTATACACCGCATTTTGTTGGAAGACTACAGCAACAAGCGACACATGATTTACAATAAAATCATGAAGTAAGTTTCATGAGATGGGGGGGCACATCGGCAGCGCTTCCCGTGTTACTGCCTGGTGTGTCACTTACTGTGGCACCAGTCACATCACCTGTACGAGAGCGCGCATCGGTCAGCGCAATACTTCGTTTTTCTAAGCGAAGCGTTTCGCGGTGATGTTCACACTGCGCATTACAGTTCTTTCCCGAACTGTATGCATTCGATACGAGATCAACTAGATGCGGAAAACGGAATGCTCAAAGCCACTCAAAGCTACCTTGAGTCTGCTAATAGAGTAAGAAATTTAGTCATGAAAATGGGTTGCACACCCAAATCATGCTGCGCTCAAATTTAGCTCGGCTTCTTGCGAATTGCATCATACCAATAGTTTTGGGCCAGCTGCAAATCATTATCCGTATTCACATTTGTGAGCTCTTGCCAAAAGGGTGCTTTTACCACATTGATTTTTTCACCCGCACTTGCAATCAAAGGAAGTATATCGGCCAACCGATACGACTGTTTAGGACGAATGGAGAAAACGTGCTCAAAAAGTAGTTCAAGGTCAAAAAGGTAGTGGCCAGTTAAGTACTCCCGCACAGCTAACTCTTCCTGAGTGCACTGAGAGAACTCCTTTACTTGCTCAAAACTTCCATCTGTATTTCGCAATACTCGGGGGTATTGGAAATCCACCGGAAAATCTGCCGACAAAAAAGAACAGCCAGCACCTGTATTGAGGTGACTTTCATGCAGTAGCATCACCGTATCAGGACGCAACAACGGCGTATTGCCAACAAACACAAACGTATCACGTATGGATTTGTCTAAATGTCCTTGCGCACATTGAACAGCATGGGCAGTGCCATGTTGTAACTCTTGAGTGGCATAACTAACATCGTTTCCAAAATAGCTTTGAATGAGATCCCGTTTGTGTCCTACAACCATTACCACATGGCCAACTCCCGCTTTTCGCAAGGCGTCAACTTGAAATTCCAACATAGGCTTGCCCATCATTGGAATCAAGCATTTGGGAAGTGGTGAGGCCATCCTCAATCCTTTTCCTGCGGCTAAGATTACTGCTTGTGCTTGCACGGCATGTGATTTAAAAAAGGTTTTAAGTTAAGTGTTAATACCTTTCTAAAGGTCGCGAAACTGACAGCTCAATTTAATGTTTTCCATCAATTTCGTAACATGAAATTACTTTTCACAACATTGGCCATTGCTTTCACCTACTTGGGTTGGGCCCAGACTGAACTCAGGGTCGGCTCATATCCGGGTAATGCATTTGACTTAAGTGCTTGGAATCCGCTTACACGTAAAACAGAACGCATTCAACCTGTTCAACAAACTACGGTAAAACTTAACCCTGGGCTATACCAACTCAAACGCAACAAAGAGGTGTATTGGCTAGCTACAAATGGCACTGAGTATATAGAATTTATTCCTGGCGATGGGATTTCTGGAAGCCCTGAAACCAACGAACTGATCCGTTATGAAAAGTATCGGAAAGCCATTTTTAATCAAACGGTAACGCCGGTTCGGGATAAGCTCAAATCTGCTATTCGCGATGGAAATGCGGAGCAGGCAGAAAACTTAACGGGAGAGGAAGCAAAACAATATGGAGTTTATATCGACTCCATTTCGCACTATGGTTTTCGACATTTAGCCAACCATATCGCTTTAAAGTATGCGGCATTGCGCTGGAAAGGGGATGCTTACCTTGCCGCCATTGCTCAAGCTCTGGAAACCTATCAATCGGTTTATGGCAATTCTCCAGACTTTCATGAAATGACAGCACTATTTCAGCGGCTTAAACAAACAAGTATTGGAAATAAAGCTCCTACATTGGAGATGCCTGACGGCAGTACCTATGGATTCGCAAATAACACCCTCACCTTAGTTGAGTTTTGGGCGAGTTGGTGCCGCCCATGCAGAGCCGCAAATCCACACTTAGTGGATATCTATGCAGACTACCACGAGCAAGGCTTCGAGATTATTGGAGTTAGTCTAGACAGCCGTCAATCGGCAATGGAACGTGCAGCAGAAACCGACCATATTACGTGGCCTGTCTTTACCCGGGAAAAGGCCTATAGGTCACCAAATGCTATTGCGTATAACGTAAACGCATTACCTATGAATTATTTAATTGATCAAACGGGCGAAGTTGTAGCTGTCAATTTGGAATGGGAAGCACTTCAGCGTTACTTACACCGAGCGCTTAATCGCGAATAGCACACACAATTTCATCGAGGTTGATACGCTCCATTCCTTTGAATTTCGGCTTGTAAAAAGGTCTATTCCCCAACTTGGTATACGGCCTATCCCAAACGCCTTTTGGCTCCACCTCAACCGACCCTTTTCCAGGTAAGTAAGGGTACATGCCAAATTGTGGAACCGTAGCACCCCAAATGGAAATCACCTTCTTTTTAAATGCTGCTGCAATGTGCATTAACCCCGTATCATGCGCAATAACGACATTTGCCTGCTTAACCAAAGAGGCTGATTGATTGATTGAGAATTTTCCAGCGGCATTAAATACGCGGTTGGGAAGCAGTGCCGCTATACGTTCACCTTTGGGCTGATCTTCAGGGCCGCCCAATAACAAAACAAAGGCGGGATTTAACTTCTTGCAAAGCGCCAGCAACAGGTGTTCAGGCAACATTTTTGCGGGATAACTTCCCCCGATTACAAAGCCGATATAGGATTGTTCTTTGAGTTGCGGAAAAACATCACCCACTGCTACTTCATCTTCTGTTGGGATAAAATAATCGAGCCCTTTGTTGTCATTTTCAATCCCAAATGATTTGAGGGTATCTACATAGCGATCAACAATATGCACATCTGGCATCACGTTGATTTTGGTATTTACATAAAACCACTTTTGAAAATTCAACTTCTGAAATGCATGTGCAGGAACCCCTAATGCCTTTTTTACATGCAACGATCTCAGGTTGTTATGCAAGTCTATGATAACATCGTAAGCCTCAGATTTGAGTGCGGGAATAATGGTTTTCACGTGCCCCTCTAACGCATGAATCTTGTCCAAATTGGGGTTAGCCTTGAGCAGTGGAACAAATTGCTTTTTGGTTAAAAAATGAACCTCAACGGTTCCTTCCCACTTCGTCTGTAATAAGCGAAGAACAGGTGTTGTAAGCACAATGTCTCCTATGGAACTAAACCGAATCACTAAAATCTTCATCGGCATTACTTACTTGTAAAAATTCATTTCGTTTAAATACTTGTACACCGGCGGGGTAAGTAGATACTTTACGTCTTTCTTTTCTTTGATTGCCCTGCGAATTAGGCTACTAGAAACCTTCATGATTGGAGCATCAATCAGCCTTACCCTGCTGTGGTCAATGAATCGGTTTTGCTTTCTATTGATCTTTTCTTGTTCCTCTTCGGTTAATGCACGCGGGTAAACGTAAATGAGGTGGTTATTTAGGATCTCCTCATAATTTTTCCACTTGTGCAGGGTCCTGAGGTTGTCTTCTCCCATGATAAGACCAAAATTATAAGTTGGGTGCTTTTCGCGCAAAACAGCAAGGGTATGTATCGTGTATGAAGGTTTAGGCATTCCGAATTCAATATCACTAGCCTGAAGTCTATCATTGCCCTCAACAGCCTCCTTCACCATAGCCAATCGGTGGTAATCCTCTAAAAGGTTGTGATTGCGCTTCATTGGATTTTGAGGAGTAACAATCATCCAAACCTGATCAAGGTCTGTATAATCAACCATGTGGTTGGCTATAATCAGGTGTCCTACGTGAATGGGATTATATGTTCCGAAGTACAAACCTACCTTCATGCTGATTGAGTTAAAAAGCCTGAAATAGCGTGCCGAGTTTCAGCAACAGCCTTATCAAGTTGATCATTTAAAATAATCGTGTCAAATTCGCTTGCACGGGCTAATTCCTCTTCAGCTTTTGCCAGTCGCATCGCAATCTTTTCTTCAGATTCGGTTTTTCGCTTTGTAAGACGCTCACGCAGCTCATCTATGCTTGGTGGCTGTATAAAAACTGCCAAAGCACGATCACCAAGCTTTTTCTTCAAGTTTAAGCCTCCCACAACATCCACGTCGAAGAGCACATGTTTTCCTTCCCTCCAGATACGATCTACTTCTTGTTTAAGGGTTCCATAAAACTGGTCTGTGTATACCTCTTCCCATTCCAACAGTTCCTTATTAGCTATGGCTTCCTTGAACGCTTCCGGACTCAAAAAGTAGTAGGATTCCCCTTCCTTTTCTTGCCCACGGGGAGCTCTGCTAGTAGCAGAAATTGAGAAGGCCAGGGGAAAATCTCCCTCCTCCAATAATGCGCGAACAATGGTTGTTTTACCCGAACCCGATGGCGCAGAAAAAATGATTGCTTTACCATTCATTAAAGGACGTTCAGTACTTGCTCTTTTATTTTCTCGAGTTCATCTTTCATTTGAACAACGACTTTCTGAATAACCACGTCGTTAGCCTTTGATCCTATGGTATTAATTTCTCGTCCAATTTCTTGGGAAATAAATCCAAGTTTTTTTCCAATCGGACCTCCTTTGGCCAACGTTTCCATAAAGTATTCACAATGGGCTTTCAAGCGCACTTTCTCTTCTGTGATATCAAGTTTCTCGAGGTAATAAATAAGTTCCTGTTCGAACCGATTTTCATCAACATGCTCATTCCCTACTTGATCTGACAAATGCTTTGCGATACGTTCGCGAACGTTCTTGGCGCGCTCAGGATCTCGCTTTTCTACAGCAGTTAAATGCTCGCGAATAGCAGCAATACGCATTTTAAAATCATCGGCAAGCTTAGCTCCTTCTTGGTCGCGAAACTCTTGAATGCCTTTAATGCAGTCAACCAAAAGTGCCTTTAAAAAATCCCATTCTTCCTCTGAAAGGGACTCCCGTTCTGAGGTTAAAATATCCGGCATACGCATCACGTGACTCATGATATCTGAATCGGCACCTACCTGATCTGCGAAATTTTTCAGCTCCGTATAATAGTTCTCTGCCAAAGACGAATTAAAAACCTGATTCGATTTTGTTGCAGATTGGTCGATATGAATATTCAGCTCAACCTTACCTCGAACCAAGTGATCTGCTAACAAGCTTCTAATTTCAAGTTCTTTTTCACGAAACTTTGAGGGAATTCGTATAATGAAATCCCCCTGCTTGCTATTGAGTGATTTTAACTCAATGGTAATCTTCTTTGATTCATATGAATCGGTGGCCTTTCCATAGCCAGTCATGGATGCGATCATGCACACAAATTTTGACTCAAAGGTAAACATAATGAGCCTCCTAGGCAGGGGAGTTGCCCATGCAATTGGGGTAAACTACATTTGTAAATAACAATGAATAAATGTTTCCTTCATTTTACGGCCCTAACACTCCTGATTTTGAGCATGGGTATTAGCGGCAAAGCACAGTTTGTGCTGAATGGCGGAGCTGTATCATTGGGTGGAGACTGTTACCGCTTAACGCAGCCAATTGGTAACCAGTTAGGAACTGCTTGGTCCTCAAGCCTTATTAGCCTTAACGATTCTTTTGACTTGCAATTTGACATCTACCTAGGGTGTTTGGACGCGAATGGTGCAGATGGGATGGTTTTTGGACTTCAACCCGTAAGTACCTCAGCAGGAAACCCCGGACAAGGCATGGGTTTTGGCGGAATTGTGCCTTCTTTGGGCGTTGAATTTGACACCTGGCAGAACACAACCCTTGCAGATCCAACTTACGATCACATGGCAATCGTGCAAAATGGAAATGTTGATCATAACACAGCAAACACCCTTGCTGGCCCCGTTCAAATTGTCGCAAACCAGAATAATGTTGAGGATTGTCAATACCACCGAATACGAATTACTTGGAGTCCTAACACCTTTGAAATGAAAGTTTGGTTCGATTGTGATTTGCGTATGGCTCATACCTTTGCGACAGATCCGGTGCAGTCCATTTTCAGTGGCAACCCAATGGTGCATTGGGGTTTTACTGCTGCCACAGGTGGAGCCGTTAATGAACATCGTTTTTGTTTGATTAACAGTACGTTTGTATCTAATAATCAGGCAGCTGATGTATGCAAAGGAGACTCGGTTCAGCTCACTTTTTCAGGAGGAGTTTCATACGTATGGGACAACGCAGCAACCCTGAGCAATGACACCATTGCCAACCCTTTTTTTAAACCTGATTCAACCACCAACTACATTGTCACAATTACAGATAGCTGCGGCAATATATGGAGCGACACAGCTACAATAACCGTTTTTGACATTCCTGAACCGCATTTAGGAGGTGATACCCTGATGTGTTCGAACACCATCGTTCAATTAGATGCCGCTGTAAGTGATCCGCTTGCCAGTTACCTCTGGAGTAATGGCGACACATCATCAGCTATAACCCCTTCAGCCACACAAAATTATCGTGTTACCGTTACCGACACTAGTGGGGTTTGCTCAAAATCGGATACAGTGTATGTGGCCATTATTGACCCCCCGATTGTTGACCTTGGTCCGGACACCTTTTTATGTCCTGGAAACCAGCTGGTGTACCAAGCGTATAATGATAGTGCGAACTATTTGTGGCAAGATGGATCGGTGCTTCCAACCTACATTGCTAATCAGCCGGCTTCTAGCGTTTCAATTCAAGTAACAAATCCTTGTGGATCTGCAATGGACTCTGTTTACATTGACTCCATTCCAAGCATTTCAGTAAACCTTGGAAATGACACCAACCTCTGCGT
The DNA here is from genome assembly GCA_965661625.1 of Salibacteraceae bacterium. Lineage (GTDB taxonomy): Bacteria > Bacteroidota > Bacteroidia > Flavobacteriales_G > Salibacteraceae. Next base: position 125,629 of record CBFIEM010000006.1, on the reverse strand, counting down.
GGGAAATGGACTTGTGTTGGATGCATTTCAAAATCATCCGGTTTCTTATTCCTGGTCAACTGGTGCAGGTTCTTCATCGATTCCAGCAACCGCAGATACTTCTTATTCCGTTACGGTATCGAATACTTGTTTTTCGGTAGCAGACACATTCAACTTATTACTTACTCCTCCTCCAGTTATTGACCTTGGAAATGACACCTCATTGTGTTTAGGAGATTCCATTACGTTAAATGCAGCATTTGATACTAGCTCCTATATTTGGAGTAACGGGAGCACACAATCCGAGCTAACAATCGGGTCGGCAGGAACATATTCAGTTACTGTTACCAACTTTTGTGGGCTTACAACAGATCAAATCACACTACAAAACTTAACCATACCAGTTGCCGCAATCGACTCATTACGTATCATTTGTCCCGGGGAAGTTGCGGTTTTTAACGGTGCTACGCCTGGAGCTACAACCTATTTATGGAGCAATGGATCTGCATTACCAACAGCTTCATCAGACACCAGTGAAACCCTCATATTAACAGTGCAAAACAGTTGTGGCAGCACAAGTGATACTGCAACTGTAATTGAACGTCCCGAAGCCCAACTTGTGTTACCAGCGGACACCCTGATTTGCGAAGGGTCCTCCTTTCAGCTAAGCCCAGAAGTTGCTACTACCGGCCAATTATCTTGGAATACTGGCTTGCAGGGTGAATCCATCTCCATTTCAAACGCAGGAATTTACATTGGCCAGTTACAAGATGAATGCATGGTTGTTTGGGATACCATGGTGGTTACTTCAATCCCCTTACCTTTAGTTTCACTCGGAGCCGACTCTGGAACCTGTCGCGATGTTTTAGTCCCATTAGCGGTTACTTCCCAACCTGGCTATTCATACCTGTGGAGCACCGGTGAAACGTCGCCATTGATTAATGTCAGTTTTGGAACTTACGCTGTTGAGGTCACCGACTCTATTGGTTGTTCAGCTTCCGACACGCTTGTTATCTTCCCCAATTGCCCCTTTACTCTCTTCGTTCCCAACTCATTTAGTCCGAATAACGATGGCATCAATGATACATGGTCGGCAGTGGGTTCAAACCTCTATGATTTTTCGTGTTTAATCTTTGATCGATGGGGCAACCTTCAGTTTGAAAGTACGGTCTTATCAGCATCTTGGGATGGCAAAAACGCTCCTCAAGGTATATATGTGTGTAGGATAGCATTTAAAGATTCCGCTGGAAACAAACATGAACGGTTTGGTACAATTCATGTTATCACACGGCACTAATAAGTACTTGTGGTTGCATCAGCTTCATTGGAGTTTGACCCAAGAGTGGATTAATAGACTGAAAATTATTACTTTAGCATACCATTGAGAATTACATTTTGAAAACTTCCTTCATTAGCTGTTTATTTTTGCTTCTAGGAACTGTGGCTTTTGGTCAATTCAGTCTCCAAGGAAAAGCGACTGCATCAAGCCACCAGTGCGTGCAGCTTACAGATGTCAGTGATAATGGTACAGGTGCTGCTTGGCATATCAATCAACTTGACTTAACCTCCGATTTCAACATTTATACTTCAGTAGTTTTTGGATGTCAGGATGGCGGTGGTGAAGGAATGGTCTTCGCGTTAGCTTCAACAGCCAACTACACAACCAATTTGAGTCAGTTAGGATACGGCGGGATGTTAAATAGCATTGGCGTTGAATTTGACACCTACCAAAATTCTTTTGATCCTGCTTTTGACCATGCAGCTTTAGTTATCAATGGCGATTTAGACCATGGAACATCGAACACCCTAGCAGGACCTGTAAGTATCAGTCCATTTACCCTTGATGTTGAAGATTGCCTTGAGCGTAAAGTTGAAATTGACTGGACTGCTGCAACGCAAAACCTTAAAATTTCTGTCGATTGCCAAACCGTTATCGATCACACCTTTCAATTTGATGTCATCAATACCCTATTTAGTGGTAACTCAAATGTTCATTGGGGCTTTACAGCAAGTGCTGATGTAGCAACTAATAATCACTCTTTTTGCCTTCTTGATGCGTCGTTTCAAACGCCTACCATATCGGAATCAATCTGCAGAGGTGATAGTGTTGTGATTGAATTAGAGGGTGGTGACTCATTCAGTTGGTCGAATACAAACGGCGTAAACACAAACGTTCCTGATAAACCTATTTTTTACCCAACAGCAAGCAGTAACTATCTCGTTACTCTTTCTGACTCATGTGGCCGCGTGTGGCCTGATTTAATTCATATTGAAGTTCATGATCCCATTCAGTTAAATCTAGGGCCCGATACCTCGGCCTGTGATGCAAATTTAATTAACATCGATGCAAGCGTTCCAAACTCAAATGTCAACTTCCTCTGGAATACCGGGCACACTGGAGCTATTTTGCAACCTAGTAACTCTGGAAGCTACTCGGTGCTCGTAACCGATGGTGTGTGCTCTGCTCGCGATACGATGTCCTTTACCCGGAAATATTCACCAAGTGGTGATTTGGGTAATGACACGAGTATTTGTCCCGGATCTACATTGCAACTGCAGGCTATGCAGCACGCCGATCAAATTCTTTGGAATACTGGTGGGTTTGGTCAATTCATGCAAGTTGGTGTTCCAGGAACGTATTGGATTGAAGCAACAAATGAATGTAATACCCTTACGGATACCATCCACGTTTCAGCGAACCAACAACCGCAGGTAAATTTAGGAGCCGACACTATTCTTTGTCAGGGCAATACGCTTACCCTCGGTGGAGGCTTAACCCATTTTGACTTGCTTTGGAATACTGGAGATTCCGGAACACTTGATGTTTCAAGTTCAGGATTATATGCTGTTACTGTAGCTAATGCCTGCGGCAATGATCTTGATCAAATACAAGTAGATTTCATTAATTCTCCAAGCGCCTCACTCGGTCCAGATACTGCCATTTGTTCTTCCGCATCCCTGCAGTTTTCTGTACAGTCCAATCCGCAAACACAAATTTTGTGGCATGACGGCTCATCAAACGACTCTTATACCGTCCAAGGCCCTGGCACTTTCTGGGTATCTAGCTCAAACCAATGCGGTTTCGCAACAGATACCATTCATGTTACGCAAGATCATCCATTGCAGATCGATTTAGGGGACAACATAACTGACTGTGAGGGGTCAACAATACGTTTAGAGGTTGATGAAGATGCGGATCAATACGTATGGCAAGATGGGTCAACTTTAGCTCAAATTGACGTAACCAATTCAGGAATCTATTCGGTTACCGTTTCAAATGCATGTGGTTCTTTCGCTGATTCAACGCGTGTTACACTTAACCCTCTTCCTGAAGTGGGTGTTACAGGTAACACAGCTTTGTGTGAAGGCAAAAGTGTTCAACTGCGGGGAAGTGCACAGCACGCCCAGACAGCAAGCTGGTCCACTGGGTGGTTGGGACCTAATATCGAAGTCGATGCCCCCGGGGTATATACATTTACAGCGACAAATAATTGTGGTACGGATCAGCATACTGTTGAAGTTCGGGAGCGTCCAAACCCCACGGTAACTCTACCTGGTGATACATCTCTTTGTCCGGGTGAGTATTACGACGTTTTGGTGAACCCTAACTACGCAGATGTGTTTTGGAGCGACGGAACACAGGGTAGTCAAGCTTTTCTTGAAGTACCTGGAAGCTATATGGTTTGGGTGAAAAACGAATTTGGATGTACTGGTAGTGATACCATTACCCTCGAATCATATTGTCCGCCGTCATATTATGTTCCTTCCGCATTTACTCCTAATGGCGATGGGCTCAACGAAAACTGGAATGTTGTTGGCGAAAATATATACAACCTCCATTTGCAAGTGTTCGATAGGTGGGGGACACTTATGTTTACTACCAATTCACTCGATCACTCTTGGGATGCTGGTGATGCAACAGAAGGCCTCTATGTATGGCTTTTGAGTTTCCGTGACCTTGATGGAGTCTCTCATAACGATAAAGGTACCGTATTGCTTAGTCGTGAGTTGAACGACTAGGAGCGATACTGACTAAGTAAACCCCAGTAAAAATCAATATTCCAGCAACTACCTTTAACCAGGTTAAATCGTCTTTTCCCCAGTATATTGCAATAAATGCAGCTAAAACTGGCTGGGAGTAGATGTAAGTGCTAACCACTGAAGGAGCTACACGCTTAAGGGCATATATATTGAACAAGTATGCAAAAAATGTAGTGCCTATTACAACAAAAGCGACTTGCCAAAGGGTATTGTTTGGCATAATTCCCCAATTGATTTCTGTAAATTGGTTAAAGCCAAATGGAATAACGAAACACAGTCCAAATAAGAAAACCCAACGAATTACCGTAAAGGGCTGATACTTCTTCATTAACGGCTTCACAACGACCAAATAAATGCCATAACTCGTGGCATTCAGAAAAACTAGTAAATCTCCCCATGCGGTTTCTTGAGACCACGTTAGCGCTCCTCCGCTACCATCACTTTTAAACAACACGATTAGCACTGCCCCAATTAAACCAATCCCTATTCCGACTAGTTTACGAATGCCAATCGCCTCACTCAGCACAATGTACGAGATTACCAATACCAATATTGGATTGGTAGTCATGATAATTGCGGCATTAATAGGTGTGGTGATATTTAACCCTTGAAAGAACATCAACTGGTTTGCAGCCACTCCAAAAAATCCGGCCAAAGCCATTCTTCCTAAATCTTTCAACGCTACTTGCTCCCACTTCATCCATGGGGTAAAACTCCAAAATAGCAATGTTGCACCTACTACCCTAAGCAGGATAAATCCCATCGGTTCGATGAATTCGGGCATCACTTCTTTGGCTACGGAATAATTAATCCCATAAATTAGGTTGGCACCAAACAGGGCTGCATGGGCACGAAAAAGTTCAGAAGATTTTATTTGTCGAGGACTTTAGGCAATTTGAAGTAATCGGAATCTTTTAACGGAGCGTTGCGCAGTGCATCATCTTGTGAAATCACCTGAATAGCCTCGTCTTTTCGAAGGCGCATAGGTTCGTCTGTCATATATATCAGAGGCTCTAAACCTGCGGTATCCACTGCATCTAGCTTAGAAACAAAATCTAAAATTTTACGCATATCACCTTTGATAGCAGCCTTTTCCTCTCCTTCAAACTTGAGCTTCGCAAGGGCTGCTACTCGGTCTACTAATTCATCGTTTACTTCCATCGTTGAGTAAAGGTTTGTTAATTACCTCAAAGGTTTGATTTCGCAAATTTACTAAATCTTGACTTGATTTACCTGCTGTATCTATTGCTGGGTGAACAACAACTTTATAGCTACCTGGACCGCCTTCTCCCGTCAATAAAGCATTGCTATTGAAGTGCCTCCAACTGTTCACAATGGTAATAGGTACAATGGGTACCTGATGCTCAATTGCCAGTCGAAATGCCCCATGCTTAAACCTAGCTAATTCTGGTGTATTGGGAGGAATCCCTCCTTCTGGGAATAACACCACACTTCTTCCACGAGTCAATCGATTATGGGCGTCTTGAAAAGCTTCATGGGATCTTCTTACCGAGCTGCGATCCACCAAAATATTCATGCCCTTTGTGAAAAAAATATGAAAAAGCGGCCATTTACTTAGCTCAGCCTTACCCAAGAAAACAAAGTAGTCTGGAACACAAGCGTACATTAAAATGGTATCGATATATGACTGGTGATTACACACAACAACATATGGTGGTGGAGGAAATGATCGCTCTGGATTAGTTTTAACCCAAATTCCGGTAAAACACCGCAAAAACATACCCCATCTTTTCATCCAAGTGAAAGCTTTTGCCCAACGCGATTCATCAGCTAAGAGATAGCTGAACATAGGGTACAACAGAGCCAGTGTTATATAAAACACAACAAGGAAGTAGACTTTATATAAAAGCCGGAAAGGTATCTTAATCCATTGCTCCATGAAGGCCAACAAAATAAACAAACACTTGGAAAAGTGCTTCAAGTATAGGGTTATATTCATTCAGAAACGCATCGCTTTTACTTATTTTTGAATTCAATTCAATAGAAGTTCATGGAACGGGTATTAACAGGAATTCAAGCAACAGGCATCCCCCATTTAGGAAACTTTTTGGGCGCCATATTTCCAGCTGTAGCGTTAGCCAATAGCAAGAAGTACGACTCCTTTTTGTTCATTGCTGACATGCATTCACTCACTCAGATAAAGGATCCAACTGTTATTCGAGAAAACACCTATGCAGTAGCCGCTGCATGGTTAGCTGCTGGACTCGATCCTGAACGCAGTGTTTTTTATCGACAGAGCGACGTGCCCCAAGTGAGTGAGCTATCGTGGTACTTAAGCTGTTACTTTCCCTACCAGCGTTTAACGCTTGCCCACTCTTTTAAAGATAAAGCGGATCGCCTTACTGATGTGAATGGTGGCTTGTTTACTTACCCTATGCTCATGGCTGCTGATATCCTACTTTATGATGCGCACTATGTTCCGGTAGGTAAAGATCAGCTTCAGCATCTAGAAATGACACGCGACGTGGCGAGCAGGTTTAATCATCAGATGGGCGAAACTTTAATCCTCCCAAAAGCGATGACGTCATCATCAACGATGCTTGTTCCAGGTATTGATGGAGAAAAGATGAGTAAGTCTCGAGACAATTACATCAATATTTTCCTACCGGAAAAGCAACTCAAAAAGCGAATAAACTCCATCGTAACAGATAGCACAGCTCTCGAAGAGCCAAAAGACCCAGATACTTGTAACGCTTTTGCCATTTATGCTTTACTCGCCAGTGAGGAGCAAACGGCTGACATGAGGAGGAAATACCTTGAGGGCGGTCACGGATATGGTCACACCAAAAAGGCAATCTATGAATTGATTCTTGAAAATTATAACTCAGTAAGGGAACGCTATGCGTATTTCATGGATCATCGTGAGGAGTTAGATGCCGTGCTAAAAGCTGGCGCTATTAAAGCTAGTAAGGTGGCAAATGAGGTTCTCAATCGTGTAAGGAGCAAAGTTGGTTTTAAGGATTTATAGGTTATCCCTTATTTCGGCTTGAGCCGTGCCACTAGGAAGGTCCCCTTGTTCATGTACAGCTCCATCTCTAAGGATGTTCAGTTCTAACGATGCGGTTCCTGTAATACGTTCAATCCTCAACATTACACGCTTTCCATCTTCAAATTGCCGCAAGGGAGAGGATGTCCATGCACCGTCTATTGGACCTTCTTCTTTTTCTGCGCCGCTTGCAAGTAAGTAGGTTGCTCGATAAGTAGCGTCTCCATTTCCAACTTTATTAACCGTATAAGTTACCGTCCAGGTTCGCTCCTCTTTGCTACACCCCAAAATCAAAAACAAGACTGCCACCACAAAACTCCTCCGTATCATGTTGCTAAATTTACGAAAGGATAACCGTTAATCTTGAATTAAGCCTTGCTTTCGGTAGCGATCTTTGTATTTCTGGTATTTTTCTTCTTGATGATTCTGAAGATCTACAAAAACTCCGTCTACCAACGCAAATAAAACTTTGTTGCTGCGTGCATCCAGAGCGTCTCCTTCAGAAACGAATAAGGTAGCTCGTTTTCCGGGCATTAAACTCCCATAGTTTTCATCAATACCAACAATTTTAGCAGCATTTAGGGTTATAGCTTGTACAGCCTTTTCATCCTCCAAACCATAACTACGAGCAGTTCCTGCTGTAAATGGTAGGTTTCTTACCTGTATTCCTTCCATTTGCCCTGACGGATCAATCGCAACCGTGATCCCCATTGCATCCAAGATTCCTGGAAGCTTATACGGTAAAAAGATGTCATCATCAGGTCTGCTAGGCAAATGGTGAGGCCGCTCCAAAATTATTGGTATCGCTAAATCTTTAAACACCTCTGGAACAAGGTATGCGTCATATCCACCAACAACTACCAGGTTGGCAATGTCAAAGTCCTTTTTAAACTGTCCAATTTCCAGTAAGTCTTTCGCATAATTTGCATGTACATAAAGCCTTTTTGAGCCTGTGAATAGTCCCTGCATAGCCTCCATCTTGAGGTTTATTTCGGCCTTATTCGTATCGTATGCGTATGCACGTGATTCCTGAAAAAACAGCCTTAATTCCTGCTTCTGTTCCTTTACCTTGTCATTGCGTTTCGTCTTTCCGGGAGCTGCCCACCACCCAGAATTCTTAAACCTGCTTGGCCACCTAAGGTGAACGCCATCATCAGCATGCACTGCTGCCTCTTCCCAATTCCATCCGGCTAAATCTACTATTGAAGATGTTCCAGATATAAGTCCACCTTTAGGTGTTACCTGGGTCATCAATACCCCATTTACTCGAGTGGTCGGGATTATCTTCGAATCTGTATTAAATGCAATTAAACTCCGCACATTGGGATTAATAGATCCAACATCATCATAGTCATTGGTCGCCCTAACAGCTTCTATTTCGCGCAATCCCAACTCATTATTAAGGGCAATAAATCCTGGGTATACATGTTGTCCATTCAGGTGAATTACCGAATCAAATTTTGAAACGTCTATGCGGTAAACCAATTGATTCTTTACAAACTTCAAATGCCCTTCATCAATTCCAATGGCGCTGTTCTCAATAACCTCACCATCTCCAATATGAGCTACCCCTCCTAGTATCAATACAGAGGGGTTTGAATAGTCTGGATTTTCCGGAGCTGGTTCTTGGGCATGCACAACGGTCACAATCAGACTAAGTACTAAGAGCAATAAGTTTTTCATTCTTCCAAGTAATTTTCTAGCATGGTATCACAGTGGTAATGCTTTGCTTTTTTTGAAACTTTCTTTTCAACTTTTGCTCCATTAGCCTTGGCGCGCATCAATTTAGCCACGAGCCTCATGCGCTCAGTATTGTTGCGTTCAGTCAGCTTAGCGTTGCGTTCTACATCATAATACCTCACTCCTTCAATGTAAGTTTGTTGTACTTGGGCAGATTGACTTAGCGGGTGTGCGCTCCACACCACAAAATCAGCATCTTTTCCGGGAGAAATACTTCCTATACGGTGGTCGAGGTGCAAGATTTTAGCGGGATTAAGCGTCACCAACTTAAGGGCTTCCTCATCCGAAAGCCCACCATATTTTACTGACTTAGCAGCTTCTTGATTAAGCCTCCGGCCCATTTCGGCATCGTCAGAATTAATACCCGTAAGCACTCCTGCTTGCGTTAACAGTGATGCATTGTATGGAATAGCATCATACACTTCAAACTTGTACGCCCACCAATCTGAAAAGGTAGAAGCCGCTACACCGTGCGCTTTCATTTTGTCGGCAACCTTATAGCCCTCTAAAATATGGGTGAACGTATTTACCCGAAATCCCATAGAGTCACCAACGTGCATAAGCATGTTAATCTCATGTTGCATATAGGAGTGACATGTGATAAACCGATTCGTATCTAAAATTTGTACAAGTGCATCTAATCCCAAATCGCGTCTCGGCATCTCATTGTGATAGCCAGTTAGTCCTTTTATTATTGGAAGCTTTTTAACGGTAATCCGCTTTTGCTCATTTCTAAACACCTGTTGTTGCTCAGCATATGCTTTAGCTCGATAAAACTGGTCGTAATAAACCTGTTCCACACCCATTCTGGTTTGAGGAAATCTAGTTTTATTGTTGTCTCCCCAATTTGACTGCTTAACATTTTCTCCTAGGGCAAACTTGATAAACCCCGGAGCATCCTTAATTTTCATTTCGCGCGTATCAAACCCCCATTTCAGCTTCAGTAAGGCCGATTGACCACCGATGGGGTTTGCTGATCCGTGCAGCAGTTGTACGGTAGTAACTCCACCAGCAAGGTGGCGATAAATATTAATGTCTGTGGGATTAATGACATCCCCAATGCGCACCATTGATGAGCTATTGAATGAGCCTTCATTTACACCATTGCTTATTGCAATGTGGCTATGTTCATCTACTATTCCCGGGGTGATGTGCATATCCTTCCCGCTGTAAACTTTGTATGAGTCATTATATTCTAAATCTTTCCCAACCGCTTCAATTTTACCATCGCGAATGCGCACATCACCGATAAAGGTCCCCATCGAATCCAATGTCCAAATGGTGGCCCTTCTGATAATGAAATCTTCCGCTTCAGGTAGTGAATCCCAACCATAAGCACGATTCGGAAACCATCTTTTAGCAGCCACCAAGCTATCAGCTGATTTGCTTGATTTTTCGTGATGGTCTTTATGCCTGATTGCACTCCAGGTGAACCAATTTCCATGAGGGTCCTGTCCCCGTCCATCCCAAATCTTGCTGGCACCATTGATTTTTCCCGACAAGCGCCACTCACCAACGGGCGGATTTTGTTTAAACCGGAATGTAAGTGTTACTAAATTGCCTTCGCGACTAAAAGAAATGTGCTCTGTTGTGTCTGACAGTTGAGCTTTTGGCTTTTGCTCTTTTCCAGAAACTTTTAGTTCGTGCTCCTTACCATTAATTACAAGTGCGTATGTTCCCCTCACATCTTGAGGTCTTTCTTGAATTTTATAGGGTTTGCCCAATACCCAATTTGAAAGAAGATTACCTTCTTGAAAAAGCGGACCATCAAGAATGATAAAGTTAGCCCATTTGCCCTTCTCAAGTGTTCCAATTTGATCTGCAACTCCCAACCAATTTGCAGGTCCAGTGGTAAGTGCCTCCAAAGCCTTATCGGGGCCTAGCCCAGCGAGGACGGTCTTTCTAAGTTGGGTCAGAAAATCCTTTTTATCCTTTAGTTTATGTGCGGAAAAGAAGAAAGGAATTTCCTTTTCGTGTAGCAACCGGGCGTTGTGCGGAGCCATTTCCCAATGCCGCAGGTCTTCAAGCGAAATCTGCAGTGCATCATAGGGGTCAGACACATCATAAACATCTGGGAAATTTACCGGAATAACTACTGGTGCTTCAAGTGCAGCAAGCGCATCTAAATGCTGGTATTCATCACCACCGCCAATATATAAGCCATTTAACTCAAATTCATTTAACACAGCCGATGCCCGCAAAATATTCAGCGCACTGTTGGCCTCAAATATGACCTGTTCTGGCCCATTTATGATTGCTTCCAAACTCGCGTCATGAGTGGTTCTATTCTCCGACTGATTATACCAGTCGGCGTTGTAATAGGTTTGTCGGATCAGCGATATTGCACCCATTAATGAAGATGGATACGCTTGCTGCGAAGTTCCTTTACTGAAAGACAGTGCTTGCCCTATAAGCGGTTTTTTTAATAAGGAGTTTGCGATCCCCTCCCCGGTAAAAACCCATGACGCAGTTCCTCTAAAAATACCATCGTGCCTACTTGTTACTACACTCCCAAAACCTGCAGCTCTGTAGTTTTTTGCACTTTCAGAAACAGGAGAAAATGATTCAGCACTATTAAATTCAGCATGAACCGCATCATTTGCGGCCAACGGCAGGTTAGATCGCCTCAAGTATTGAGGCTTCGAAGATTTCTTCTTAGGCGGGGTTTTAGGCATTCCATAGGCTGAATGAAGATCAATAAAGCTAGGATATATATACCTGCCGCTACTTGGGATATGAACTGCATGATCCGGTATATCAAGCGTTGTTCCTACACCCTTTACCTTTCCATCTTGAACTAAAAATGTTGCGTGCTCCAACATTTCACCTGGCGCAACAACTACAGTTACATCCGTAAATGCATATAATGTGTGGCGGTTATCTGTGACCTTATTCTGTAATGCTGTTGGCTGGGCAAATAGAATTTTTGAAAATTCCAATACACAAACCGCTAGCAGCAACCCGCTCCTAATCAATCCTTGCGAACTCATGGTTAAACTCCTTAATGGTTACATGCGGTCCCAAGGGATCCCAGCAAGAATAGCCAACAGTGCTATACCGTAAAAAATTGCAATGGTTTTTTGTTTTGCAACACCTTCTTCTTGTCGCTTGCTTTTAATAAACCCAACTGAAATCAGTGCTATCCCAACTACCATTAGCAATGGGTGCTCCACAAGCCAAAAGCGAATTCCTGATTCCTTCATTCCTGAACCCATATCATCCATTCCCGATTGAACAATTGGGCTCAAGAAATACAGTATAAAACCAAGAAGTAATTGAATGTGAGAAATTATAAACGTTATCCGCGCTATTGTAAACTCTGCAGGACCAAAAGGCTTTTTCTGTGCCCATCCCATCAGGGTGCGGATTACAATGAAAATTAAAAGTACTAATAGAATCCAGCGCAAGCCGCTGTGCGTGTGAAGTAAACCTGTATACATGGTGCTATTTTTGGCGAATTTAATGGATAACAGCGAGATACAGACTTAGTTCACAGCTTTTCAGTCAACATGCTTCACCGAAAGGCGTTTTCATTGTTTTACCTTTGCCTCAGCATAACTAAGATTTTTCGGTTAAACTATGGGTCAAACAGAAGATAAAAAAGAACGTGCAGTACTTGTAGCAGTTGTTAGCCAACAGCAAGATGAGGTTAAGACTGAGGAGTACCTCAACGAGCTTGCTTTCTTAGCTGAAACCTTGGGGATTGAAAGCGTGAAACGTTTTACGCAACGGTTGGAGAAGCCAGACATCCGCACTTTTCTCGGAAGTGGAAAGCTAGATGAAGTCAATACGTACGTGAAAGATCAAGAAATTGATACTGTGATTTTTGATGATGACTTGACACCATCTCAAATGCGAAATATCGAAAAAGAACTGAAGGTCAAGATATATGACCGAAGCCTCCTCATCTTGGATATCTTTCAAAGTCGAGCTCAAACAGCCCAAGCTAAAACTCAGGTTGAAATGGCCCGTTATGAATACCTGCTTCCAAGACTTACTCGGATGTGGACTCACCTTGAGCGTCAACGAGGAGGAACAGGAACTCGTGGAGGAGCAGGTGAGAAGGAAATCGAAACGGATCGTCGGATTATCCGTGATAAAATTACCCGCTTAAAAAAGAAGTTAGTAACCATCGATAAGCAAATGGCCACCCAACGTAAGAACAGGGGCCAACTTGTTCGTGTTGCGCTTGTTGGCTATACGAATGTTGGGAAATCAACCTTAATGAATATTCTTAGCAAATCAGAAGTATTTGCGGAAAACAAGCTGTTCGCTACCTTAGATACTACTGTTCGCAAGGTGGTCATTCATAATTTACCCTTTCTACTAACTGACACCGTTGGTTTCATTCGTAAACTTCCTCACCAATTGGTTGAGTCATTTAAAAGTACTCTTGACGAAGTACGGGAAGCAGATGTGCTTGTTCATGTGATTGACATATCACACCCTCAATTTGAAGATCATATGCGCTCAGTACACGAGACGCTTTCCGAAATTGATGGAACGGAGAAACCATCTATTTTCGTGTTCAATAAGATTGATCGGTATCGTGAAATGGATGCTGGCGAGTTCGACTACACTGGAGATGAAGAACATCACGTTTCGTTAGAAGATGTCGAAAAGAGCCTGCGAAAGCGTTTTGACAACCCCATGATATTCATCTCTGCTCAGCAGAAAATAAATATCATGGAGTTACGCGATTTATTGTATCAAAGCATAAAAGAGATCCACGCTCAGCGCTTTCCATATAACGACTTTTTGTACTGAGTTACTGTATTACCAGTGGTGTAACAACAGTCCCAGTAGTAGTCGTTATGCGCAAGAAGTAAATGCCTTTAAACCTGCTTACATCTAAGGTAAATTGTCGTCCATTTACGAATCTATCAGCAACTACCTGACCTGCGGAATTCATTAACTGGACCTGCTCTAAAGCGCCTTTAGTTATGGTTAATTGGGCTTGTCCATACGCCGGATTCGGAGCCACCTTTAAGCCTATTCTTGATGCAAGTTCATCAATGGAAGTACTCGCCACATCAAAACTATCAATCGCAATACAACCGTTATTGTCGGTAACCGTTACCGAATAGGTTCCGGCTTCTAAATTTTGAAGTGCAATTCCGTTTGATCCATCCTCCCATGAATAGCTATAAATTGGTGTACCACCGCTAATGTTTAACGTTATTGATCCTGACCCACCCGGTATTCCAGCAGCATCAGGAACGATTGTCCCCGCAACATTTAATACACCGGGCTCACTGACTGTAAAGCTCAACTGTACCTGATTCACTCCATCATCAACAGTGACATCGTAGGTTCCCGGTGCCAATCCTGAAACAGAATCACCCGATAACGTAGAAGGGTTCCACGTGTATGTATAGTTACCTGAGCCACTTAAAGCTCCCACCGCTCCTATTCCATCCGTATCTCCATTGCATGAAACACCTGCTATACGCTTCATATAAGCCACCAAGTTCGTGTCCATCAAGAAGTTAGCTGATTCAATATTTCCATTCGGAGCGTCTGCGGTAGCTTCTAAAACGAAATAATTCATACTATCCGTCATCCACTGGTAAGTATGGACGGTATCTGTATTGTCTTGAAATTGTTGCCAACCGAAAATTGGAATCTTAACCCAAATAGAATCTACGGTTCGCTCATTCGTATACTGTCGGATTGTATTGTACGTACCTGCGGGTGTTATAAGGTCACCCCATGCATCTGCTATGATATCGCGTGCTGTTATGCGCTTGAAGCGCACCGAATCAAGCGAGCCATCAATCAAAGAACCGTCAACTATGGTATCGAAAACAGAATTACTTGACCCTGTTGCACCTAGCGTTAATGGAAAAGGAACGGCCATCTGACTGGGTGAAAAAGGTAAATTAATGGGTGTGTTTTGATTCAACACATCACCGTAAACACCATCAATAAAAATTCCAGCGGTGGATTTAGTTAGAAAAGCTTGAATGCCAAACAAATCAATCGCAACATCAGAACCGGCAAATATTGTAGCCGGCACACTGGAAGGCTGAACGAAAGGCATTTCATATACTTGATCAACACTTAATGCCGAATAATCCCATACTTGCATGTTCGGGGACCCAGGTGTAATTGTGAGTCCATTTACAATACTGTCTCGCAATAAAACTACCGTATCCCCTGGACTACCAAAATCAGCTGTATCAATTGTTGGTTGGGCAGCGGCTAGTGTTACAATACTTGCAAAAAAGAGGGTGAATATGTGTTTCATAGTGTGTTATTTAAACGATTGTAAGTCATAAAGACTTTTGTACTTTCTTCCTTTTTCGATTAACTCCTCGTGAGTTCCAACTTCTAAGATAGCCCCATTCTCGATAACCACAATTTTATGCGCATGTTGGATTGTCGAAAGTCTATGTGCAATCACTAGTGAGGTGCGATTTTTCATTAAGTTTTCGAGTGCTTCCTGCACAAGTTTTTCAGACTCGGTATCAAGGGCAGATGTTGCTTCATCCAAGATCATTATTGGAGGGTTTTTAAGCACTGCGCGTGCAATACTCAAACGCTGGCGTTGACCTCCACTTAGCTTGCTACCTCCATCACCAATATTGGTATCGTAACCGTTTTCAAGTTGTGTAATAAACTCGTGAGCATTGGCTATTTTGGCTGCCTCTTCTATGGCACTTCGTTCATAAGATCCTGGTCCAAAAGCAATATTATTTGCAACGGTATCATTGAATAAAATACTCTGTTGTGTTACTATTCCGAGCTGGGCCCTTAGGTCTGTAAGTTTGATGTCGCGAATATCCACTCCGTCTAACGTTATTGATCCGGCTGTCACATCATAAAAACGAGGTAACAAATCTGCTATGGTTGATTTACCGCTTCCCGAGGCTCCAACTAATGCAACTGTTTCGCCTTTTTTAACGGTTAGGTTAAAATTTGCGAGCACCCTTGCACCTTTATTGTAGTTAAATGTCACATCCTTATACTCCAACTGCTTGGAAAATGGAGGTAGTGCTTTTGGTTTTTTAGGGTCCACTATCGTTTGTGAAGCGTCAAGTATTTCATTGATGCGATCCATTGAGGCCGAACCGCGTTGTACGTGATATGAGGCACTTGAAAGGGCCTTTGCAGGAGTAATTAACTGTGAGAAAAGAGCAAGAAAGCCAATGAATGACGATGCCGATAAATCGCCTGAGAATACCAATCGACCTCCATAAAGCAGCACAATTGAAACAACTAAGACTCCCATCCATTCACTGAGCGGGGAAGCTAAGTCGCGTTTCCTATACATGCGAATCATAAGACTCGCATACTGTTGGTTTTGACCCTGAAAGCGTTCTTCCGAAAGGCGTTCAGCATTAAACGCTTTGATGATTCTGAGTCCTGTGAGTGTTTCTTCAATATTACTCAATAGGTCTCCCAATTTCGCCTGGCTCTGCGACGATGTTTTCTTTAGGCTTTTTCCAACTTGGCCAATAATAAGGCCTGCAATAGGAAGTAGAACAAGTATAAAAATACTCAACGATGGACTTGTATAAATCAGTGCTCCTAAGAAAACTACGATCGCTATAGGCTCGCGAAAGACCGCTTCTAGGGATGTCATAATCGACCATTCTACTTCTTGCACGTCGGAAGTCATTTTACTAATCACGTTTCCTTTGCGCTCTTCGGTAAAATAAGCCAAGGGAAGGTGCAGTACTTTATTATACAGGGATTGCCTAATGTCGCGAACAACATTGTTCCGAATGGCAGCAATAAAATACATGGCCAAGTACTTAAACAAGTTGCGTAAGGTGGTCATTATTACTAGCACAAAGCAAATGAACAAGAGCGCTTCTTCTTTACCATTATTCTGAATCAGCTCAGCCAAGTAAAAATAGAACTCATCTTTTAAGGTATCCATGCTCAACCCAGACGCAGGTTTAGAGGCCAAGATATCATCAAAATTATCCTTGAATAACACATCCAATACCGGAATCAACATCGCTAAGGAGAATACTGAAAAGAACACCCCCAAAATATTGAAGAAAATATTGAGCAACGCGTATCCCAAATAGGCTTTCGCCAAGCCGAGGATTTTGATTAAGTTTTTCATCGGTGCAAATATAGTAGGAATCTCCGCCCACGGAATCCTTTCTAGCTCGCCGCCGGTGACGTGGGGAATGTTACTTTTGTATCATGAGTTCAATTCGACAAGAAAAAGTAGCCAGTTTGCTTAAGCGCGATCTAGCTGAAATATTTCGAGATAAGGGAACCAACATGCAACCTGGTAAAATGATCAGTGTTACGGTTGTTCGGGTTAGCCCAGACCTGCGCTCTGCCCGGGTTTACCTTAGTGTTTTTCCCTCACCTGATAACCAAGATGCAGCACTAAAGGTTATTCGTGCTCATGGAAGTGAAGTGCGTGGTGCCCTTGGAAAACTTATCGGTAAGCAAATGCGAAGTGTTCCAGAATTATTTTTCTACATCGACGATTCACTCGATTATGCTGAAAATATCGACGAATTATTGGGGTAATTGAATTTTCCATTTTACATAGCGAAGCGGTACTTATTAGCTAAGAAAAGTACAAATGTGATTAATATCATTGCCCGCATTTCTATGTTTGGAATTGGCGTGGGAGCTTTTGCTTTAGTGGTCATTCTTAGTGTTTTTAATGGATTGGAAGACCTTATCATCAAGCTTTACAGCAATTTCGATTCCGACCTCCGGATTGAGGCTGCCTATGGGAAAACGTTTGCTTGGGATGATTTTCCTGGCGTTGCGATAGTTACGCACGATCAAGTAGCTAATCTTACGCGATCAGTTGAAGAAACTGTAATGTTTAAGTACAAAGACAACCAGGTCTTTGCCACCTTAAAAGGTGTCGACTCAACCTTTCATGCAATGACTGGAATTGACACCATGATCTGGATAGGGTCTTCTACCTTGAAAGCTGATGACGGACGAAACTTTATTCTTCCTGGCTATTTAGTTTCCGACCAAATGGGCCTCAGGTTGCACGACATTACTGACCCCGTTAGGGTATACGCCCCAAAGCGCACAAAAGGATTTGCTATTCGTGCAGAAAGTGCTTTTCGTGTGGAGCCAATCTTCCCTTCTGGAGTTTTTTCCATCAATGCTGAATTTGATAGCAAATACGTTTTAGCTGACTACGATTGGGCGGCTGAATTATTGGGTCTAAAAGGGTATGTATCGGCTATTGAACTTGATTTAAAGCCCGGAGCAGATGCGGCACAAGTACAAGCAGAACTGGCCGAAATTCTAGGTCCCGTATACCGGATTGAAACAAGAGAACAGCGCAACGACATCATCTATCAAACGAGTCAGTCAGAAAAATGGTTTACATTTTTAATTCTAGCATTTATTCTACTCATCGCCACTTTTAACCTCATTGGCTCGTTAACCATGCTTATTTTAGATAAACAGCACGACATAAAAATCCTCAAAAGCATGGGTGCTAGTAAAGGAAATATTGTGCGCATTTTTCACTTAGAGGGCCAAATGATTGCTTGGATTGGTGGGTTTTCTGGAATCGTGCTCGGATTGCTTGTATGTTGGATTCAAGTCCAATTTGAAGTTATAAAAATTGAAGGCTTGCTCGTGGATTCATATCCCATTCTTGTGAAGTGGGAAGATGTACTAACCATTGCCACTACGGTGCTATTAATTGGATATGCCGCAGCATGGTTGCCCGCCAGACTCATAGGCAAGTTACAGTATTACTCAAAAACGTAACCTGCGTATTCCTGTTCTATTTTTTCCAGTACGGCTAGCAGTTCCTGATGATCTGTTAACGTTACAAGCTGCGTACGGAAAGGCTTAAAATGATCTATTCCTTTGAAATAATTGCCATAATGACGGCGCATCTCTACAATCCCTAGCCCCTCTCCTTTCCATTCAACGCTCCTATTCAGGTGTGTTCTTACAACGTCAACACGTTCTTGAAGGGTTGGTTTGGGGAGGTGAGTTTGCGTTTTCATGAAGTGCTTAACTTCGTTAAAAACCCAGGGGTACCCAATAGCAGCCCGACCTATCATTATCCCATCAACACCGTATTTATCGCGGTATTCAACAGCTTTTTCGGGTGTGTCAATATCGCCGTTGCCAAAAATTGGTATGTGCATGCGTGGGTTCTCTTTTACAGCGCGTATTAACGACCAATCGGCCTCACCCTTATACATCTGTTTACGCGTTCGTCCATGAATTGAAAGGGCTTTTATCCCCACATCTTGGAGCTGTTCCGCAACCTCAACAATAAACTTGGAATTATCATCCCACCCCAACCTTGTCTTAACAGTTACAGGTAATTTGGTAGCTTCAACCACAGCTTTTGTCAACCTTACCATTTTTGGGATGTCTTGTAATATACCAGCTCCAGCACCTTTACAAGCCACCTTCTTTACCGGGCATCCAAAATTTATATCAATGATATCGGGATTTGTTTTTGCCGTGATTTCCGTCGCCTCAATCATGGCATCTAAATCACTCCCAAAAATCTGGATTCCAACAGGACGCTCATATTCATAGATATCGAGTTTCTGAACACTTTTAGCTGCATCGCGTATAAGCCCTTCACTAGAAATAAACTCAGTATACATAACATCGGCACCGTGCTCCTTGCACAATGCGCGAAAAGGAGGGTCACTCACGTCCTCCATAGGAGCGAGCAACAAGGGAAATTCCCCAACACATATATCACCTATCTTAACCATTGTTTAACTTGGCGCGAAATTACGAAAGTAAACGGATGTTTAGTAAAGGTATATTGCAATCCGCCTCACCATGGCGACAACTCATTTTAATCTGTGGATTTATTCTTGCGGGAATAACCCTTTTTGAAGTTATCGGGCTCGGTATTGGCATACTGTTATATGGGTCAGAGTCTCTTTATTGGCTCGCTTCTCCTGGGTCCAACAACCCCGAATTACCCAATTATATTCGCATTGTACAAACCATTGTGAGTTTGGGAACATTCATTCTTCCCTCCCTTCTCTTTGCCTACCTCATTTCCACGCAACCAAAAATGTGGTTAAAACTAGCTCTTCCAAGCCGCCGCACGCATTTGTTTTTAGGTGGAGTCTCCATGTTTTTACTCATGCCCTTTGTAAATCTTTTGGGAGAATGGAATAGTAACATACACCTGCCTGAAGGGTTAACATGGCTGGAAGATTGGGTGCGGAGCTTAGAAGCAACGAGCAGTGCTATTCTGGAACAATTGCTCAACACCGATAGCACAGCGATACTCTTAGTTAACCTGGCAGTTATTGCAGTTATTCCTGCTATTGGAGAAGAATTTCTCTTTCGGGGAGTACTTCAACGCATCATTGGAAAGTTGACGCGCAACACACATGTTGCGGTATGGATAACTGCATTTCTTTTTAGTGCCATTCATATGCAGTTTTTAGGTTTCCTACCTCGATTTGTAATGGGGGCTATTTTTGGTTATATGCTCGTTTTTTCAGGTTCAATTTGGGTGCCTGTTTGCGCTCATTTCGTAAACAATGCCGTTGCTGTACTAATTAATCATTTTATTGAGCTCGGCTACCTAGAAGATCAGTCGGCATACTTCGGGGTAAAGCAGGAAGAGCTTATCATCGCATTGGTTATGATGATGCTTGGTCTAGGTACTTTTTATGCAATTTACCGCACAAAAAAAGGGGATGTAAAACACCCCCTTCATCAGTTATAATGTATGTAAACAGTTAATCTAGGCGTTCCCGCGTAGAGTAACTAATTTTTAAGGCACTCGCTAACCTAAGCTCTTGCTTCACTTCCGTAACAATTCCCATTTTAGTTTCTTCATCAACCTTAAGGGCTGTTGTAATAAGCGGAACTTCAGCTTCATCTTTTTCAGAGCGGAATGACTCAATTGCCGGACGAACCTCGTTTACTTCAGCGAATGCGTCATTCAGCTGAATCCTTGAGGCGGTACCGTACTTTTCTTTATCAACTGGCTCACCTATGTACACGTAAAATACAAGTGCTTTATTTTCAAGCTTTTCTATTTCCGTTGCTTCTGGTTCGCTAATCGTTACTTTCAATTCTGTTTCACGCATTACGGTAGTAACCATAAAGAAAAATAAGAGCATGAAAACAATATCGGGCAATGATGCAGTTGATACAGCCGGTAAACTTCGTTTTTGTTCTGGTTTAAACTTCGACATGGTTATCCTCCTACATCTTTTGGCTCAGCTTCTGAAATGCGCTGAGGATAGATTTTCTGAATTGCTTTTACCTTCTCTTTTTCTCCACGTTCAAGCAATTGGTCAAATGAAAGGTTGAATTTGCTCATCGCTAATTCATTCCGCACCTCGTTGTAAGCTGCAGCCAATTCATTCTGTACCTGAATGTACAAGTCGTAAGAAGTTCCTTTATCGTTTTGAAGTGAAATCACCTGTTTTGACACCATGTAGGTTCCAAAGAAAGGAACTTCAACAGGTTTCTTTTCAGGGAGACCTTCATCGTTAGCTGGGTTCACAATGAACTCCTTCGCTGCTTCGCGCAATTCTTCAATTTGCATGAGCTTTCCTTCAACCAACAGCTGATCATTCGCATTCGCTAACACAACAAAAACGTTGCGGTCACGGATGGGGGGTGGATCCGGCATTTCTTCTAGGATGGGCGGAGGTAATTTCCGCATCAACCCAAAGCTCGTATCCATGGTTGTTGTCACAAGGAAAAACACCAAGAGCAGGAAGGCGATATCCGCCATTGAACTTGCATTAATTTCTGGTGCTTCTTTTCTAGCCATAACTAGGTCTATCTATTGATTAAACGAGCTACTGACGAATATATAATCGCGATGATTGCTAAGAAAAACATGAAATAAAACAAGTAAATCTGAGCTCCAGCCATTTTCGCAGTGCCCCCATCTATTCCCTGTTGTTCATAAGCAACTGTCACAGTATCATCAGCTATACCGTATGCAACGCCTCCAAGTACGATTAGCGCAACCAGGCCTATCCCAATTGTTTTAATCGCTTGTGGTTTGTGAATCAATCCGAAAACTGAACCCGCTAAGGTTCCGATTAAGGATATTACTACGAATATGTATGCGCTGATAATCATTGGTGTGTATGATTCGGCGAAGAAACCTAAGCCGAACACAACCACCGCCCAGACGAGCAACGCGTACAATGCATATGTAGACAATTTATTTTGCATAATGTCTTATTTCTTACTTGTTAGACTCCATGTGCTTTACTACAAGATCAACCAATGAGATCGAAGCATCTTCCATCTCATTTGTAAGGCTATCAACCTTAGAAACGATGTAGTTGTAAAAAAGCTGAAGAATCATCGCTACCAAAAGACCAGCAAGCGTTGTAATAAGTGCTACTCCAATACCACCTGCAACAATCCCTGGTGAAATATTATTTGCCGCTGCAATCGCATCAAAGGCATCAATCATCCCTACAACTGTTCCGAAGAATCCTAGCATTGGCGCTAGTGCGATGAATAATGAAATCCATGAAAGATTACGCTCCATGTTACCCACTTGAACTGACCCGTAAGAGATAACTGATTTCTCAACCATATCAACTCCTTCACCAGCACGATCTAGCCCTTGATAGAAGATTGAAGCAACAGGACCAGCAGTATTGCGGCAAACTTCTTTTGCTGCATTCACACCGCCACTCTTAAGAGCTCCTTCAACTTCGTCTAATAATTTTTTCGTGTTTGTTGTAGCCATGCTTAAGTAAAGCACACGCTCAATCACTAATGCCATACCAATAATCAAGGCTAGCATTACCAAGCTCATGAAACCAGGACCACCCTGAATGAACTTGTCTTTAACGTATTGGTGGAATCCGCGCTCTTGAGCTGGCTCTTCCTCCAATTGAGCTGCTGCTTCCACAGGAGCTTCTTCTTCCATAACAGGTTCAGCTGCTGCTGACGAGTCCATGTCTGTAGCTCCAGAGTCCACCTTAGTGGTTTCTTCCTGCATCATCGTGGAATCTTCTCCATCTTGTGCTACAGTATATGTGCTAAACGTAAGCATTGACGCTACTGTCAGCAATGCAAATAATCTTCTCATAACTGATGTTTTTGATTGATTTTTTGTTTTCAATTTGGTCAAATAATTCATTATCAATTGCTTCTGATTGCGACTCCTTCTTGCAATCCTTCTGTTGAGTAGTCGTGTTTTCACTCCCTTTTTCCTCAACATTCAAATTTAACTAGGAATAGCCCCCTTTAAAGCGCAACTAAACTACAAAAAAATCTATTCTTAAAAATTCATTTTTTTAGCTTCTTAAACATTACTTAACGCCTGCAGAAGTACGATGTTTAACGGAACTACTTATTAATTATTCCCTTGGGTTGATCCTGAAGCCTGAGACATAAGCTCTTGAGCCCGCGCAGTATTTCCAATTTGGTAGTATGCAGCCGCAAGGTTTTTCATCACTGAAGTGTTGCTCGGGTTGACTTTCAACGACTCTTCGAGGTAATTAATTGCCTCACCCAATTTTCCTTGAACCGCAAAAGCGACGCCTAGTTTTTGCAAATAATCTGCATTATTCGGGTCGAGCGATAAGGCCTTTTGTAAGAATCTTTCCGATTCTTGATAATTATTAAGGTACCTCCCATAAATCTCTCCTTTACTGGCATAAACGAATGCTTGATTGGGCTGGTACTGTTCCATTGTTGCAAGCATCCGTAATGCCAAATCCGTTTCTCCAGCTTCAATTAAGCGCAAAACCATCGTTCTTAAAGCGCGTAAAGCAATCTTCCCATCAAAATCTGGGTTGATGCGCAGCACATTTTGGTAGTAGGTATAGCTCGCGTTGTAATCTTCAGCTTCGAGGTATGCGAGCCCGAGCAGAGCGTGCGCATATATGTATGAGGGGTAAATTGATATGCTTTCTCCTAAATGCCCAATGGCCTGGTTCAATAAACTCAACTTTGCTGATCCTGATTGCATTTGTTGAGCAGTGTTTATCAATTGCAGGGCTGCAGACATCTTTACCTTAGCACTTCCCTCTGAAATTTGAACATCTGTTAGCGACAGTGTTTCATCATTTTCCCAAACTGCGTTACGCTCAATGGTTTTATACGTGAAGCCCAAGCCCATGAAAACAACGATTAAAAATCCAGCCGTCATGGGTGTTTGTTCTTTTTTAGTAAGCTTCATAAGCCAGTGAGCAACTAAAATGGCAAAGCCAATAGAAGGCAAATACAAGAAACGCTCATTCATAAACGCGCCAATAGGAAACAGGATGTTTGCTACCAAGAGTATACCTCCAACGAACCAAAGTATGGCGAATGACTCCATGGTTCGCTTTTGAAAACCCGCGAGCACGAGGTAGACTAAACCAAGAATCACCAATCCACTCAATAGCACAGGAATGTCAGTCCATTGCGCGTACTGTTGGTCTGCTGGTGTAAATGGTAAATGAAACGGGTAGTAATCATGTGTTAGGGGATGAGGAAAGAACAGCAGTTTAACATATGCACCGAGCGTTAATAAAACCGTCGCCCATTTTTCGCCTCCTTCAGCTAGTACAAAGTTGTTATTCATTAGTTCCCTAGACTGGTCCGCAGGAGAAGCATCGAGGACCATAAACCGAATTGCCAAGTATCCGACAGTAGCCGCTAGCATGGGCATTGCTTTCAGCATACTTGCCTTAGCCGGCTTTTGCTGAAAATAATAAATCAGTAGTGGAAAGAGCCCCACAAATGGCAATGTAGTTTCTTTACTCAATAGAGAAAGGAAGAATACACCACCCCCTAATACCGCGCTTCTTATGTGGGCCTTACCTGACTGAGCATCAGACTTTAGTAATATATGCACAGCGAGCAATGCAAGAAATACACTCAAGAGCTCGTCACGGCCTTTAATATTAGCCACCACCTCTGTATGGATGGGATGTACCAAAAAAACAAATGTCGCCAGAACGGGTATATTCCAATACCATTTGCGGCGTTCAAAAGGAAAGAGTTTGAGCAACACCAAAAATAAAACCACTGCTGTACCACCAAATAGTGCAGCATTTACAACGTGTGATATACTCGGATTAGTCCCAAAAAAAGCATATTCCAGTGAGTGAGTCACCATGGTTAATGGTCGATATCGGCCACCACTAACCAGAGCAGCCTTATTCAGCTCTGAGACATCAACACCGTAGTTGTTCGCCCAAAAGCCATCCATACTGTCGTAAAAAAAATGGTCGAAGAGGCCGGCTAACCCCTTCTTTGTTATCTGGTTTGAAGTAATTACGATTTTATCATCGAGGGCATAATCGTGCTGAAAGGTGTTACTATAAAGTACAAACCCGATGGAAAAGATTAGGATTGGCAGCCGCTTAATCCAAGGTTGTTGGGGAGTGGTTTCTGGTTTCTTTGCCATAGCTAAGCTGTTAATTCACCGCGCAATGAAACGGCTAAATAATGGTTCACTTCTTCTTCGGATAGTCCTCGTCCAAAAAGGTACATCATCTTAGTAATTCCCGACTCTAACGTCATATCTCTTCCTCCAACTACGCCAATATTCACCAAGTCTTGACTGGTTTCATACTTGCCTTGTTCAACTGTTCCGGTATGACATTGTGTTACATTTAGCAACACTTTTCCCCCTAGCTTAGCTTGGCGAAGGGCATCTATAAACCAAGGATAGGTTGGGGCATTCCCTGAACCAAAGGTGCGGATGAGTACGCCATTCACGTCCAAGTTTAAGGTACTTTGTACTACAGCTTCACTGATTCCCGGAAAGAGGTGTAAAATCGCAACCTCATCACTCATCATTTGGTTTACATTCAGCTCATCGTTCCAGTTGGGCTGTATTATTGCTTGTTCATCAAACTTAATATGGACGCCAGCAGAAGCCAGCACAGGGTAATTAGGGGAAGCAAAGGCCTCAAAGTTCTCTGCACTGAGTTTGTGGGTTCGGTTTCCACGATAGAGTTTGTATTCAAAATATACCGCAACTTCTGGAACCACTGCTGTTCCGTCAGGGTTTCGTGTTGCAGCAATTTCAATAGCCGTTAAAATATTTTCTTTTCCATCGGTTCGGATAACACCAATTGGTAATTGTGAACCTGTAAGCACCACGGGTTTTTTGAGGTTTTCCAGCAAAAAACTCAAAGCAGAAGCGGTGTAAGACATGGTATCAGATCCATGCAGCACCACAAAACCATCGAAATCATCGTAATGCTGACCAATCATCCTTGCCAACGCGACCCAGACAACGGGGTGCATGTTAGAGGAATCTACGGGTTTGTCCAGTGCAATAGAATGAAGATCAACGTTTAGTTTTTTTAATTCCGGAATTTGATCAACTAGGTGGTCAAAGTCAAATGGCCTTAGGAATTTCGACGCTTGGTCCTCAACCATTCCCACCGTACCTCCAGTATAAATAAGTAAGATCCTCGCTTTAGTCATGCTTTTCCAAAAAGTTCAAGTGCATTTGTGGTGGTTATTGACGCCACTTCTTCAACGGAGGTGTTTTTTATACCTGCCAAACGTTCTGCTACCAATTCAATGTAACTACTTTCGTTTCGTTTTCCGCGATGGGGAGCTGGCGCTAAGTAAGGCGAATCTGTTTCTAGCACCATGCGCTCTAAAGGCACTTCTGCTAAGGACATGTCAAGTCCGCCATTTTTAAACGTTGCTACACCGCCAATACCGAGTAAAAATCCAGGATAATCCAGAATACGTGCAGCTTGTTCCGCTGTACCCGTAAAGCAATGAAAAATTCCAGTAAGTCCTTCTTCGTAAACTTCATCCATCGCTTCGAAGATATCATTGAAAGCATCACGAACATGAATCACAATTGGGACATCCCATTCTTTTGCCCAAGCAACCTGTGTTTTGAATGCTCCAATTTGTTCGGTAAGGTGCGAGTCATCCCAATACCTATCTATACCAATTTCACCAACAGCACAGTGTATGTTTGGATTAAAAGCCGCCCGCAACTTTTCAAGCTGTGACTGATAGTTGCCATCAACTGAACATGGATGAAGTCCTACCATAGGGTGCATTACGTGTGGAAAGCGTTCGCACAGCAACTCCATTTCCTGTAAAGATGACACGTCTATGTTGGGTAAGAAAAAGTCCGATACACCAGCTTCCAGAGCACGTTCTACAACTTGGTCAATATCAGCATTGAACTGATCTACGTATAAGTGTGTATGACTATCGACTAGCTTCATGTGCCCAAAAATAGCAATTGCTTTGGAGCAAGTGGGTCGAATTGAAGCCGATACTTAACGCATGCGATAAATTTGGTTAGGCATTTACCTCAGCAAGAATGGATTCAAACATAACGCGTCCGTCCTCATTACCTAGCTCGGCATCTGCCGCTCGTTCTGGGTGTGGCATCATTCCGAATACATTTCTTGAGCTATTGGTAACCCCTGCAATGTTATGCAATGATCCATTTGGGTTTGCCGCGTCTGTTATTTCTCCGTCCGCAGTGCAGTATTGAAACAGTACCTGATCATTAGCTTCTAGCTCTCGAAGGTCTTGATCTGCTATGTGGTAGCGCCCTTCGGCATGGGCAATAGGAATTTTATATGCGCGATTTTTATCGGCATTAGCTGTTACCAGTGTGTTGGTGCTGGTAGCTTTCAAGTAAATGTTGTCACAAATGAATTTCTGAGAGTTGTTGTGAAGTAGCGCTCCCGGCAACAGTCCAGCCTCGCATAAAATTTGAAATCCATTGCAGATTCCCAGCACGTATCCACCATTGTTGGCATGTTCAATTACGTTGTTCATGATGGGTGAAAACCGTGCAATTGCTCCTGACCGTAGGTAATCTCCGTATGAAAACCCTCCCGGTAAAATTAAAAAATCGCAGCCTTGAAGGTCTGTATCCTTATGCCACAAACGAACAACCTCTTGATTGAGAATTGATTCTAACACGTAAACCATATCATCGTCGCAATTGGACCCAGGAAATGTGATAACTCCGAACTTCATAATGCCTGTTTTTCGGCAACAAAAGTAAGTCTTTCGTGAGGAAAGCGAGCTATTTAAACTTGAATTTGCACCATAACAAGTGATGCAAGTAACAGTACATAGATCAGTTCACTCACCCACCTGCGTTTTATATAGATCAAATGATTTGATAATATAACGGCCAATGGAAGGGATAAAAATGCAACTGACGCTTCTAGCGGCTTCACCACGGCCCATTGAAATGCTGTAAAAACAATCATCCACAAAAGTAGCACGAGCATATTCCGTGTTTTCACGGTATTAACCTGAATTGACTTGAGGTAGTTGGGAAGGCTAATTAAGCCCACCACTAGAACAAGGGTCAATGCCATATGCTGCTGTTTAATAAAATGGAAAGCATCTCCACCAACGAAGTCAACAAGAACTAAATTCACTGCTTCATGCCAAGCTCCATTGATTGCATAATCGGCACATGCCCAAAACACAAAAGGCGTTGCAACTCCTAAGAACGCAACGATGAGCTCCCGCACACCGCTTGTCCGAAAGTAAACTTGGGCAAAAAACAGCATTCCCCAAAGCAATATACTCGGTGGGTAGAACAATGAGGATAAGCCAATCAACAAACTTGCATTGAACGAGAGACTTTTGCTCGATTCAGACTTTGCCATGTTGTACATAAATCGCAACGCAAATAGCACGAGAAGCAAACTGACAGAGACAGTGGTAAATGTCATTAATTCTGGGACAAATGCTGCTAAGGTCAAAAACACATACGCCACCAAGTAATTACGCTCTTTTAAGAGCGCGTGCTGCTCGATTAAGGCATTGAAAAAATATGCCTGAAATAGGTTTAACAACACTCCCAATGAAATGGTAAGCCACGTTATTTGGGAGATTGGGGTAAAAATCTGTCCAAAAGCACCAGCCTCATCAAAATTGCTCATCACAGCAAAATTGCCATTCCAAACCAACGGTAATCGCAATGCTACTGCATAAACAGGAAGCAAAAGAAGCGCATGGGGCCTACTTGATTTGAAAAAATTGATGAGCATATGGTAGAAATATTAAATTTGCCTAACAAAATTGAACGTGCATGTCTTGGAATGAAATTATATACGGAATAGGCGATCTTATATTTGCCTCGTTTGACTTGTTAAAAATCACTGCAATCAATAACACTGATAGCATTGTGAATTGGTTTTACATTGTTGCACTCTTTTTACTGATTGTAGTCTGGGTAAAGCAGCAAGCAAATTACAATAAAGAAGCAGAGCAAAACGGAACGATGAAATAGTCTTCTCGTTTTAAACTATACACAACAGCCCTCAAGCAATGCTTGGGGGCTTTTTAGTTGAGGTCAAATCCAATGTCGTTCCTGTACGTTTTTCCATTATACTTAATCAACGCAGCATTTTGATACGAGAGTTCCAATGCCTCTTTTCTGTTTTTTCCAAAAGAGGTAATCGCAAGCACTCGCCCGCCGTTTGTTACAATACCTGACCTGCTGAGTTTAGTACCTGCGTGAAACAGCATTGAATTCCGAACATGCTGAAACCCTGTCATTGCTTTTCCTTTCTCGTAAGCTTCGGGGTAGCCAGCGGAAACGAGCATAATTGTTGCAGCTGTTCGCTCATCTACTTCCATTGGTTCATGCTCAAGGGTGTTCGTTGCTACTGCTCTAAACAAGTCAACGAGATCAGATTTTATGCGGGGAATTACTACTTCCGTTTCGGGATCTCCCATCCTCACATTATACTCAATTACATATGGGTCACCACCCACATTCATCAACCCGATAAAAATAAACCCTTTATAATCTATTCCTCGATCTTGAAGCCCGGTAACTGTTGGTTGAACAATGCGCTTTTCAACCTTACTCAGAAATTCTTCATCCGCGAAAGGAACAGGAGATATTGCACCCATCCCTCCAGTATTTAAGCCCGCATCTCCTTCTCCAATGCGCTTGTAGTCTTTGGCAGAAGGTAACAGCTTATATCCTGACCCATCGGTTAGTACAAAAACCGAAAGTTCAATGCCATCTAAAAATTCTTCTATTACAACGCGCGAACTTGCGTCACCGAACTTTCCGCCGAGCATGGCTTCCAACTCATTTTTCGCCGTTTCTAAATGGTCTACAATCAGCACTCCTTTTCCAGCCGCAAGTCCATCAGCTTTTAATACATATGGGGGAGTTAGTTTTTCCAAGAATTGCTTCCCCACTTCCAGTGAGTCAGGAGTAACCGTTTTGTGACGCGCTGTAGGAATACCAAATTCATTCATAAAGTCTTTCGAGAAATCTTTGCTTCCTTCAAGTTGAGCGCCTTCTCGAGATGGACCAATAATCGCAACCGAGCTGAGTTGTGCGTCCTGCTTAAAAAAGTCGGTAATTCCTTCAACAAGTGGAGCTTCAGGACCTACAACTACTAAATTAATTTGCTTGTCTAGCACAACCTGCTTGATGCCTTCAAAATCAGTAACAGATAGGTCTATATTCTCCCCAACCGAGTCTGTACCTGCATTTCCAGGGGCAATAAATAACTCATCACATTGAGCGCTTTCAGACAATTTCCAGGCAAGGGCGTGTTCCCTGCCTCCAGAACCGAGGACCAGTATTTTCATGGAGATGCTTTTTGCAAAGAAAGCTAACTCTATGAAATCAAAAAGGCATACCCGGATGGATATGCCTTAATCTTAAAAATTTTTACAGCCAATTACTTTTTCATCCGCTTAATGCTGCAGCCAATAGCTTTAGTTTGCGGGGTTTGTATTGCTGCACCTGCCGTTACCATCGCTTTAATTGCATCTTTTGCAAAAGTTTTGGTCACAGCTCCAGCATCCTTATAGTTATCGTCAATCGCTCCCTTGTATACCAAGTCCATTTGATTGTCAAAAAGGAAAACATGCGGAGTTGTTTTTGCATTCATTAAATCCGCTATTTCATGATTGTAATCCATTACATACGGCATGTTATAACCCAAATCATCTGCATGCTTTTTCATGGACGACATTGAGTCTTCATTTCCACGGAAAAGCTCATTTGAATTTACCAAAACCATATTAACGCCATGCTTCTTCGCATAAGCATCCAAATCGTTATAACGATCTTCCCATGCCACAACAAATGGACACGTATTGCAAGAAAACACGACAAGTATTCCTTGCTCACCTAAGTATTCACGAAGAACCTTGGTCGAGCCATCAATTCCTTCAACTTGTTTTGCAAATGCCTTGTGGTAATCTGATGTGGCTGGACTCATAAAGCTCATTGCCATAAGTCCAACTAGCGCTAATGAAAGCACTGAAAAAGAAAGAATGTATCGTTTCATAACTACTATTTTTTGTGCGTTTGTGTTAATAATACCTCAAAAAAGAAAAAACGTTGCCTTAAACCAATGGTTTAACGATAGCTTAACCCTTAAAGCGGGATATTTCCATGTTTCTTTTTTGGTAGTTTTTCTGCTTTGTTTTCCAGCATTTTGAAGGCCTTAATTAGCTTTTCGCGTGTTTGATCAGGACGAATTACTTCATCTACATATCCGCGAGCAGCAGCCCTGTATGGATGTGCAAACTCTTCTGCATAAGCAGCTTCTTTTTCACTGAGCTTTGCGGCAGGATCATCAGCAGCTGAAATCTCTTTCCTAAAAATAATTTCAGCAGCCCCTTTTGCACCCATTACAGCAATTTCTGCACTTGGCCAAGCGTAATTCAGGTCAGCTCCAATATGTTTTGAGTTCATTACATCGTATGCACCACCATATGCTTTGCGGGTAATTACAGTTATTCGAGGAACCGTTGCCTCACTGAAAGCATACAAGAGCTTAGCGCCATTCGTAATAATTGCATTCCATTCTTGGTCTGTTCCTGGCAAGAAGCCTGGCACATCTTCTAACACAAGCAATGGGATGTTAAACGAATCGCAAAAACGCACGAATCGCGCACCCTTTTTTGAAGAGTTAATATCGAGTACTCCTGCTAAAACAGCCGGTTGATTTGCTACAATTCCTACTGATCTGCCACCTAAACGCGCGAAACCTACAACGATGTTCTCTGCATAATCTTTATGCACTTCGAAAAAAGAATCAGTATCAATTAACCCTTCAATTACTTCGCGCATGTCATAGGGCTGGTTAGCACTTTCCGGAACAAGATTGTTCAGGGCTGGCCGCGATTCATCTCCCGCCTCATATGGCAAGGATGCTGGAAGCTCCTCGCAATTCTGGGGCATGTACGAAAGAAGTTGTTTGATCTTGTTAATTCCGTCAATCTCATTGGCGGCTGTGAGGTGTGTTACTCCTGATTTCGAACTGTGGGCAGAAGCTCCTCCGAGCTCTTCACTCGTTACCTCTTCGTGAGTTACTGTTTTTACCACATTAGGACCTGTCACAAACATATAGCTGGTATTTTCAACCATCATAATAAAGTCTGTAAGAGCCGGGCTGTAAACCGCGCCTCCGGCACAAGGCCCCATAATAGCAGATAGTTGGGGAATTACACCTGATGCCCGCGTGTTACGGTAAAATATATCGGCATATCCACCTAAAGAAACTACGCCTTCTTGGATGCGAGCTCCTCCAGAATCATTTAGCCCAATAACTGGAGCCCCATTTTTCATTGCGAGGTCCATGACCTTACAAATTTTCTCGGCATGAGCTTCAGCCAGCGACCCTCCCATTACTGTAAAATCCTGTGAAAAAACATATACCAACCTACCAGCAATGTTTCCGTAACCGGTAACTACCCCATCGCCGTATATTTTCTGTTTATCTAAACCGAAAAGGGTAGAACGGTGTGTAACCATCATACCCATTTCTTCAAATGAACCTTCATCTAATAGGAAGTGAATCCGCTCACGCGCTGTTAACTTCCCCTTGTTATGTTGTGCTTCGATACGCTTTTCACCACCACCCATTTTGGCTTCGGCAATTCGCTTTTCGAGATCTTCCAGCTTTTCTTTCATAGTGCGCTCTGAATTTAAGAGCGTAAAATTAGCAATCTGAACGCAACAAGCTTACTTCTTAACCAATTGAAGTCCGATTAAAAGAAAGGTATTAAACGAACGCCAACTGTAAACTGATTAACCTCAGGCCCTTTATCCGTATCAAACATTGGGATTAAATTGTAGTTGGCATATACATTTAGCCCTCTTCCAAAGCCAATTCGAGCTGTAGCCGAAGCGCTAAAGTCATTCATGTGATGATGGCCTTTGGTATTGACTTTCTTCTTGTTGCCATCCTCAAACCATTTTGTTTTATAGGTTGTTCCCAATCGAACACCACCAATAACGCCCACTGCAACATGCATTCCTTTTTTCGATTCATTGTGTGTATTAAAGGCAAGCATAAGTGGTATGTTGAAGTAAGATGTCTTGAGTCTATTCTTGAGCAAACTAAACGTGGTATCTTCTGCTCCAAAGACACCTCCATCTTCAGTATACCCAATACGTTTATTGTGGTTGAAACTGTAGTTATGAAACTCAAATCCCGCTCCAGTTACAACCTGAACATAGTCTTTTATTACCCGAAAACGCTTTTCATAGAAATTGATGCTCCAGTGAATCGACTTCCAATAATCTTGATCTTGCAAGTAATCGTATGCGAAATCATCTGGCCCTTCTGGAAAAGCAATACTCGATACTCCAAAGTTAAAACCCGACCACTGCGAGTAACTCGAATTTGATCGATTCACTTTTACATCATGGTTATTATCCTCCTCACTAATAATAATTATCCGATTCCTACCACTTGTAATTTCAACGGTATCTAACTTCGTGCTGTCTGGACTAATTGATTTTAGTCGGCTTTCCTCTACTTCTGGAATCTCAGGAAGGTTAAGCGGTGCTGGTTCTTCAATTTCCTCCGTTCCGTTAACCGCAGGGTTTGATGGGTTTGTTTCTTGCGCCATTACATCATATGAAATGAGGCCAATAGCGATTAAAAATAACGACTTTTTCATGATAATTTTGATTGGTATGCGGGTAATACGAATCACCGTTTCAATTTGTTACAGTTGATATTCATTTTTTCTCAATTGGCTTAAAATTCACATCATCTAAATGATTGGAAACCCGTATTTTCGCGGCAAACATTACAAATCATGTACAGAACTCACACTTGCGGCGAACTGAGATTATCCCACCAAGGGGAAACTGTAACCTTGTCGGGATGGGTACAACGCGCTCGCGATTTAGGCGGGATGACTTTTGTAGACCTCAGGGATCGCTACGGCATTACCCAACTTGCTTTTAACATGGAAGATCGTGCCGCGATGTGTGAGCAAGCGCGTAAATTAGGACGTGAATTTGTAATTCAAATTAAAGGTGAGGTCATCGAGCGCTCCAGCAAAAACAATGAACTTCCAACAGGAGAAGTTGAGGTGGTTGTGCATGAGTTAACCGTTTTAAATGGCGCAGCAACGCCTCCTTTTACCATCGAATCAAATACGGATGGAGGAGAAGAACTTCGCATGAAGTATCGCTACTTGGATTTACGCCGGAGTCCCCTTCAAGCAAAACTCAAACTGCGCCATCAGCTCGGACTAGAAACGCGGAACTATTTGGACCGTCAAAACTTCTTTGAAGTAGAAACCCCTTACTTGATAAAGTCCACGCCTGAGGGAGCGCGCGACTTTGTTGTGCCATCGCGAATGAACTTAGGCGAGTTTTACGCACTCCCACAGTCGCCACAAACATTCAAACAGCTCTTGATGATTGCTGGTTATGATCGGTATTTTCAAATTGTAAAGTGTTTCCGTGATGAGGATTTACGCGCCGATAGGCAACCTGAATTTACTCAAATAGATTGTGAAATGAGCTTTGTTGAACGGGATGATGTGCTTGCCACATTCGAAGGACTAACGAAGCACCTTTACCATACCCTCAAAGGGGTTGACTTACCCGACTTTCCGCTAATGGAGTATCGTGATGCCATGGAAAAGTATGGTTCTGACAAACCGGATACCCGTTTTGACATGACGTTTGTCGACTTCACGTCACAAGCACAAAACAAAGGATTTAAGGTCTTTGACTCTGCAGAAGTTGTGCTTGGAATCAATGCTGCGGGCTGTGCAACATACTCGCGAAAAGACATCGATAAACTTACCGATTGGGTTAAACGTCCTCAAATTGGGGCGAAGGGATTAGTTTGGGTTAAATACAATGAAGATGGGAGCCTCAAATCTGCAGTAGATAAATTCTATTCTGAAGATGACTTGAAGTCTTGGCTTGATGCGGCAAACGCCAAGCCCGGCGACTTACTTCTCATTCTGAGTGGTCAAACAGACACTACTCGAAAAGCTTTGGGAGCGTTGCGTTTAGAAATGGGAGACCGTTTAAACCTGCGTAAAGGCAACACGTTTGCTCCACTTTGGGTGGTTAACTTTCCACTCCTTGAATGGGATGAGGAAACAAAGCGTTACCACGCTATGCACCACCCGTTTACTTCCCCTTTATCAGAAGACATTTCCTTACTCGAAACCGATCCCGCAAATGTACGCGCCAATGCCTACGATTTGGTTATTAATGGCGTAGAAATAGGTGGTGGGTCTATTCGAATCCACGATAAAGCCATGCAATCTCGTATGTTTGATCTGCTCGGTTTTAGCAAAGCCGATGCTGAAGCTCAATTCGGCTTTCTCATGACTGCTTTCGAATATGGTGCTCCGCCACATGGAGGCATTGCATTTGGGTTTGATCGTTTGGCAGCTATGCTTGGTGGTGATGAATCCATCCGCGACTATATCGCATTTCCAAAAAACAACGCTGGCCGTGACGTGATGATTGATGCTCCTGCCACCATTGACATTGAGCAATTGCAAGAGTTAGCATTATCTTTACGCAAGCGTGAAGTGGATTAACAGCATACTATGTGGGTTGTGCCTCTTTATTTTTGCCTGTCAAAAAGAAGAGCCTGCCCCGACCCGTTTTCCGGAAAGTGCTCTTATGATAAGTGGTACGTACACCGTTTCAATTCAGTTCGTCTATGATTCCTTTCCAGATGAGCATTTTCAATACGAAGGCGAAGCTACTTTTAACAGACTCAGCACACGCGACTTACATACCGAGGTAGATTCCTTGGGCACCTTCAGTATTCGTTCATTGGGGGATGGTGCTGAAATTTCATTGAATAAACCTTCCGCAGGCACCAATAAGTTTGAAGGGTTATTCAACGCTGAAGGCGCATACTTATCCGCCGATAGCTCCCTATCCTTCATCGGATATGGCGACTATAACAAAGGTGGGATCTACAAAGTTGTGTTCTACGGCGAAAAATTGCCCTAGCATGCCTAACTTTGAGTCATGAAGAATCTTTTTTTACTTATACTGGTAGCTGTTCTTTTTGCAGCATGTAGCACTAAGACCACCGGGCCAGAACCTGTCTCGTTTGGTGGTGAAGTATTAAATCCAAAAGACAGCGTAGTTTACCTCAAGCAATTAGGGACTTCCATTCAAGATGTTATGGAAGGTAAGGTCATTGATACGTTTGTCCTAGATACTAACAATGGTATCGATGTTAAGATAAACCGAAATGAGGGGCTTTATCGCATTATTCATGGCCGATCATTTTTTGATGTCTACCTCGCTCCGGGCAAATCACTTTACTTTCAATTTGATGCTGCTAACCCCTATGAAACTATCGCGTTTCAAGGGAAGTTGAAAAAAGCCGCTACCTACCTTTACGAGCGCAGTAATGTGCTTAACGAATTGCAAAAGCAACGCACTGCCATGTATGCCCTATCGGAAAATGAATTTCTCGCTAAAGTTGACTCTTCCAGACAGTTATTGGATTCTATGCTTGTGCAGTTTTCTACTAATAATTCCCGATTCAACGAATCATTCATTAAAAACCAAGGCCTGAGCAATTACTACATCACAGCTATATGGATGGTTCAGTATCCAAAATACCGCGTATACTATAGTCAAGCAGATTCAATCGCACCGCTCAGTCCAGGGTATAAAGCTACGTTAGCTGCTATCGACCTTAACGACAGTAGTTCAGCGCATATTCCAGCATACATTTCCTTTCTAGGTGCAAAACATGAGGCGCTTGTGTCTGAATATTATGAAGCCCACCTTGAAGAAGCAGAAGCCGATCGCTTTGCCTATTACAAGTCAAAGTGGAATATTGCAGATAGTTTATTCTCTGTTCCCATATTTAGTGATTATTTCAGGTATACAAGTATTCGCGATATGGTTCGCTATGAGTCTCCTGAGCTTGACCAGAACTTGATTGAGGGCTTCAATAAACACGTCAAAACAATAGCTTTTATCGAAGATGTGAATACTTCAATCGCAGCTTGGGATCACCTTCAAAAAGGAATGAAAGCACCTGGCTTTAATTACGAGTCCATTGACGGAGGTACCGTTGCATTAGACTCCCTGCTGGGCAACTACGTCTATATTGATGTTTGGGCAACTTGGTGCGGCCCTTGTAAACGAGAAATCCCTTACCTCAAAAACTTAGAGCGTACGTTCCATGATCAACCCGTACGCTTTGTAAGTGTATCAATCGACGAGAATAAAAGAGCTTGGCGAAAAATGGTTACTGAGCAAGAGCTAAGTGGAATTCAGCTTTTTGCAGAGGGCGCTTGGAAAAGCACCATTACAGAGCAATACAACATCAACGGTATTCCGCGGTTTATGTTAATCGATCCTGAAGGTAACCTAATCAGTGCAAACGCTTCACGCCCTTCAGGGGATATTGAAGAAGTCTTAAACGAATTGCTCGAAATCAATTGAGCTTTCGCAATTTTGCCGGCTGAATGAAGTTTCAAGAAATCATCCGGAAAATATTAATCTGGCGCACCCGTCACATTTCCAATAGGCAGTTTATTTACCTGCTGGCAATTGGTATTGGACTGCTAAGTGGCTTGGCTGCTGTGATTATTAAAAACACTGTTCACCTCGTTGAAATGCTACTCACAGAGGGAATCCGCGATGTAGATGATTACCTCTATTTCGTATACCCTTTAGCTGGTATCCTCTTAACGATTCTAACTATCCAGTTCATTCTTCGAGCTCCAGTTGGGCATGGGATTCCAGGAGCGCTCTACGCCATTTCAAAAGGAAATGGAAATATCTCGGTAAAAGATACCTTCTCGTCGGTGCTCACAGCTAGCATTACTGTGGGATTTGGTGGAAGCTGCGGACTGGAGGGGCCAACTGTAGCTACAACATCAGCCATTGGGTCAAACGTTGGACAACTTTTTAGACTTAATTATAAAACCAAAACGCTGCTCATTGCATGTGCAGCAGCTGGAGCTCTGGCATCCATCTTCAAAGCACCTGTAGCTGCTATAGTATTTGCAATTGAAGTCATTATGATAGACCTCACAGCAGCTTCACTCATTCCACTGCTTCTCGCTTCGGTAAGTGCCGCCTTAACTTCAACTATTTTTTTAGGGGATGATGTACTTTTTCACTTCGACCTCACGGCGCGTTTTCAGAGCTGGGAACTTCCGTTTTATGTTGTGCTTGGTCTCGTAAGCGGATTGCTATCCATCTATTTTTCGTCAGTGTATTTTTTCTTTTCCAACACCCTTGACAAAATCAACGGAAAGTACCTTAAAGCAATTGTTGGCGGTTCATTACTCGGCTTGTTAATATACCTTTTCCCACCACTTTATGGTGAAGGTTACGGTGTTATAAATGCCTTGGTAGTAGGAGACATGGAGCAGGTTATTGGTCAATTGAGGTACGTAGACCTCACCCAGTCATTTTGGGCCATGCTGTTTGCATTGATAGGAATAATGCTGCTAAAAGTAGTAGCCACAATTGTTACCTTTAAAAGTGGTGGAATTGGAGGAATTTTTGCCCCAACACTTTTTATGGGTTCAACCCTGGGCTTTGTGTTTGCTTCCGTTATGGAGCACCTAAATATTGCCAAACTTTCTACCAGTCATTTTACCCTCGTTGGCATGGCTGGACTAATGTCGGGCGTGCTGCACGCACCACTAACAGCCATTTTCCTTATTGCTGAAATTACGGGAGGTTATGAATTGTTTTTGCCCCTGATGATTACCACAGCCATTTCATTCATGACCGTCAAGTATGCTGTTCCGCATTCTGTGTACACCATGCAACTTGCCAAGCGCGGAGAACTCATTACTCACCACAAGGACCAGGCTGTTCTTACGCTCATGCAATTGGGAAATGAAATTGAAAAAAACTTCAAAACTGTAGGGCCATATCAATCACTCGGAGATTTAGTCAAAGTGGTATCAGCCTCAAGCCGTAACTTATTTCCAGTAGTTGATGAATCGAACCAATTTCTAGGTGTAGTAACCCTAGATGATATTCGAGAAATCATGTTCGACAAGGAGCAATACGATACGGTACAAATTCACATGTTGATGCAGTCTGCTCCTGAGTTTATTCAAGTTAACGATACCATGGAAGTTGTGATGGAAAAGTTTGAGTCTAGCGGTGCTTGGAACCTTCCGGTAGTCGAAAATCAACGCTACATTGGCTTTGTATCTAAATCGCGATTGTTTTCCGCATATCGCAAATTACTACGCGAATTTTACGATGGTGAGTCTTAGTAAATTAAGTTAAACCACTTATTGATTTTTTGTTTAACCTCTGCTTGGGTGAATGGCTTTGAAATGTAATCGTCCATTCCTACTTGTTCGTATTTCTCCCTGTCCTCAGGCAAAACATTTGCAGTCATGGCAATAATTACGGGCTTACTGCGATGTGCAAAACGTTCAATTAGTGTTTCAGTAGCAGTTACACCATCCATAATAGGCATCTGTACATCCATTAGTATCAAGTCGATGTCATTCTTTTCAAATGCATCAATCAACGCTTTTCCATTTGGTACCACCTCAACATTTATCCCTAATCCTTCAATAACCTTACGTGCTAATAATTGATTTACTTCATTGTCTTCAGCAACATAAACCCGAAAATCACGACGCATCACTTCCCTTTTTTTGGGCATTACCAACTTCCCATCCTCTTTTACTACAGTCACTAGAGGTTTGTCGGTTGGTTTTTGGAAAGTCATGGTAACCGTAAAGCAACTTCCCTCGCCTTCTTTGCTTTCCACGGTTAGTTCGCCGCCCATCTTATCCACTAACTGTCGGGAGATAGCCAAACCCAAACCAGATCCTCCGTACTTCCTGCTGATGCTTGAATCTGCTTGATTAAAGGGTTGAAAAAGCTGTTCAAGTTTGTTTTCTGGAATCCCTATTCCTGTATCAACCACGCGAAACTCGACCGTGAGCTCTTCTGCATTTTCAGATAATACGTTTGCATATAAATCAACACGGCCATCCGACGTAAATTTAATCGCATTGTTCAATAAATTCGAAAGGACTTGCTTCAAGCGCAGTGGGTCCAATAAAACCAGGTCATTCGAATTCTTATAATGCACATCAAATCCCAGTGCCTTTTCGGTTGCTCGTGAATAAAAAATTAGTGCCGCTTCTTCCATTAAAACATCAAGCGCAACAGGTTTTAATTCAAGTTGAAATGCTTCAGATTCATTCCGCGAAAAGTCCAATATATCATTAAGGATATCTAACAAAAACCCACCACTCTTCTGGATAATGGATAGGTATTTTTGTTGGTCTTCCTTGAGTTCCGTTTGTCCGAGCAACTCTGCCATCCCAAGCACGCCATTTAGGGGGGTCCTAATTTCATGACTCACAGTTGCTAAAAAGTTTGCCTTAGTTGCCGCGGCGGCATTTGCCTCTTTGTATGCTCGCAATATTTGCAAGGTGTACCTGTAGGATAAAATGAGCGACTGGAGAAAGAAAAAACCCACGTAACAACCTAATAGCAACCAAGTAATGTTTAAAACAAAGCTGAGGTAGTTTACTATTTTTAGTGTAAACGCTACAATCATCAACACACCGCTCCAGAGTGCAAAATTGGCTCCCTCTCGTCTATTCCTTGCAGCTTGGATATAAATGTAAAGTCCATAAAAAATGAAAACGGTTAAAAAAGCGAGGTAATACTCAAACAAGGATGTAAAAATAAACGGAGGGGTTACAATGCTCAACAAGGCATAACCTGCACTCACCGAAACAAGCCCCTTCGCCAAATAATCATTGCTTTCTTTAGGAAACAACCTCCAAACAAACATCCCAAATAATGCGAGTCCAGCAGTAAGTGAAAAGTATTCCATTCGAATAGCTGCCCAGTAAGGAATGCTTGGGATTAACTGATGCAAAAAGTAAAAATCCGCACCAATAATGCGGTAAGAGTATACCAAACAAAACAGTGAAAAGTACAAGATCGATGTATCCTTGCGCTCAAATAAATACAAGTCAATAAAGAATAACCCACCCATTACAAGTGCTCCTGTTAAAAATAAGGTCGTTGCAAATTCTTGATCGCGCTCCCACTCTAGTTCATTCTTTAATCCTAGTGTAATTGACTCGCGAACTCCCGCTTTACTATGGTCATAGTTTGAAACATGGAGCACGAGCATCAATGTGTCTGTATTTCGCGGCAAATCTCTAAGTTCAGTTGACCATTTCGGTAGGGAATTCTCCTGATCACAGTCAGGAATTCCGTTTGAACTTATTAACGTTCCATTTACGTAAAAGCGATAACTGGTGTAAACATCTGGAATTCTAAACCCGAGATTGGGAGCTGCTTGAGCATCAATTACCACGCATTTTGCGTAGGTTGCACACCCATAAGTAGGGTATGAGTTTCCAGCGTCGTTAGCTCTATTCCAAAGGTGAGGAACGAGTAATTATTCGGTAGGATTGATCTGGGAAACTTCCTCAGGTGATATTAGCTCATCCCAATAAAAAGCCCAATCTCCATCTAACCGTATTTTTTTGGATTCACTGAAGTTATAGTTAGACAGGTCTAAACCGGTAGCTTGATCTATTCCTGAACTTGCAATCACGCAAGAAGCAGCTAGTATAAAAACCAAGTATGTAGCTATGGGTTTAAGCATCCTTTCAATCCAAACGGCTCCAAGGTAAACAATTTACACGCTACTTCATGTTCAATAATAGAGACTTGCGACCATAAAACAAGGTACGGGCAAACCTTGAAAAGTCGCTGGTTGAAATGGGGGTAATCGTTGCAATAAAATGTTGGTTGATTCATCCAAACCATGTCCCAATGAACGCAGAATAACCACTTCTGACACCATACCTAACTCGTTAATAGCCAACTGAACACGCATTTCGCCATGAATTCCCAGTTCAACCGCTTGCCGAGTATATTTCATAGCATGTAGCAATACATCATTTAAGGTTTCGTCTCCCCCGTCAAATCGAGGGGGAATAAACTCAGAAACAAAGTCAAACCTATTGGGCTGCTCAAACGGTATGAATCGCCACTCAAATGGACGCTTGAAATTATCATTTGTGGGGTCTGCAAAAACCAAATTACGATGTATGTAGAATGCCTCATCCCGCCAAACACGCACTCGTTCAGGTGTGCGATTAACTGGTAATGGCCTGCCAGTAATAGATGCTTGAACTTGCTCGTTGTATTGCAAGCGCGACAGTTTCTTATAAGTAGGAGTAATTCGAAATAAACGCGCATCAAATGCTGCAGCTTTCACCTTGTTGAAGTTCACGTTTCTAAAGAAGTCCTCTTCAAACATATGTTTACCCCAGCCATTAAAATAATCCCAATGACCTACCTTCTGGCCAGCTTTGTAATATCCTTCTTGTAAAAGTAACTCCCCACTGTATTCGGCATACCTGCCATCAAGTAAACCGTCTTTATAATGTTTTAAATCAACCAATTCACGGTAATAGTTGTATCGCTTCCAAGGTCCTTGTTTCCTCCCAAACCGATCAAACGTTCCAGAAATTGATTCTTGCTGATTTGCTTCCGTAAACTCCCTGCTCCAAATTAATGGTTGCTGAGATTCAAAATCCAAAACCTTCTGAAGGTGGTGGTAGTGGTCGCTTATTCTCCATGTTCCCGTTGGTTCTCCCTCAGAATAGGAGCCCTCAACAGCTACAATAGCATTGTCATATAGTCTCATACTATCATGCCGAACCCCTGCTTTCCATCCTGAGCGTTCATAAATCAATCCATTCGCATAATACCGATTAAGGTTTCCGGTACCAGCAGAAAAGTCACCAATACGAAGCGGTTGTCCAGTGTAGGCGCGCATTTCTGAGACCTCCATTAACCTCCCTTGATCATACGTACACTTTTCCCAGATTGACCCAGAGGGATGGTAAGTAATGCATTTCCCGTGTAGGGTATCATTGCGGTATTGTCTGTAACTGAATAATTGACCATTTCGGTAATAGTGATTCTCAACTCGCTTTAGAAAACCATGCTGTCTTTCATAAGTTACATTCACCGCTACCTTGCCCCCTGTGTAGTACGTCACCAGTTGTTTTCTATTGCCAAAACGATCGTGAATCACGTCAAGTGACTTCGAGCCATTATCCCACGCCGACCATTGTCCCACTGGGGTACCATGATCATAAACCCAGCTTGCGCTCAATACTCCTTCACTTGTAAAGGCCTCCCACTTTCCGTGCTTCTTATCGCGAATGTATTGTCCTTGTACTGCTACTTTTCCATTGTCATGAAACCGCTGCCAAAACCCATGTTTATATCCTTGAATCGCGTTTCCTTTGAGTTGCTGACGACCATCGAAGTGGATAGAATATGGGCCATTAGGTACCTCAGGTGAGGTGCTAAGCGCTTTGAATCGAACTCGCATTCCAGGAATTGGCTCATGTGTAGTAAAGGTAGATTGGGCAAACAGTGACACACTCACACTTATAAAACAAATAACCCATACCCCTTTCATGACCTAAATGTAAGGAGAAAACATAAAAAAACGCCAGCTGAAAAATCAACTGGCGTTCAATTCAAGTTCTGAAAGTGATTTAAAGTGTTCCTCGATTTCCTTGTTCGCGTTCAATTGCCTCGAACAATGCCTTAAAGTTTCCTTTACCGAATGACTGTGCTCCCTTGCGTTGAATGATTTCAAAAAACAACGTAGGACGATCTGATATTGGCTTTGTAAATAGCTGTAACAGGTACCCTTCGTCATCGCGATCAATGAGGATACCAAGTTCACGCAATGGAGCCAAATCTTCATCAATTTCACCTACACGATCCAAAACGGTTTCATAATAGGTATCTGGAACATGTAAAAACTCAACTCCACGGGCCTGCATTGCCTTCACCGTAGTTACAATATCATCGGTAGCTACAGCAATGTGCTGAACACCTGATCCATTGTAGAAATCTAAATACTCTTCTACTTGAGACTTCTTCTTTCCTTCTGCAGGCTCATTAATTGGGAATTTAATACGGCCATTACCATTGGTCATAACCTTACTCATCAATGCCGTATAGTCAGTAGAAATGTCCTTGTCATCAAAAGAAACTAACTGTGTAAAGCCCATCACTTTTGCGTAGAACTCTACCCATTTATTCATTTCATTCCAACCAACATTACCTACCATGTGGTCAATGTATTTTAATCCGGTCGGGGCGGGGTTATATTCAGATTTCCATTCCTTGTATCCAGGAAGAAATATTCCGTTGTAATTCTTACGCTCAATAAAA
The DNA here is from genome assembly GCA_965661625.1 of Salibacteraceae bacterium. Classification (GTDB taxonomy): domain Bacteria; phylum Bacteroidota; class Bacteroidia; order Flavobacteriales_G; family Salibacteraceae. The sequence goes on along the minus strand of CBFIEM010000006.1, from coordinate 81,461 downwards.
CGATGGATGGTATCTCCGTATGTTTTAATACTCGCAGTAACCACTTCACCATCCGCATCCGATTGTACTTCAGGTTGATCAACTGCTTCTGCACCACGAGAAATTGTTGTTTCAAATGACTTACGTGCATCGTCTACCCAGAGCGCAACACATTTAACACCATCTCCATGCTTAGCCAAATGCTCGTTCATCCACGAATCTTTTAGCATTGGAGTTGTAAGTACCAACCGAATTTTGTCTTGAGCCAGAACATAAGAGGTTCGGTCCTTAACACCGGTTTCTAGTCCGGCATAGGCCATAGATTGAAAACCAAAGGCAGTCTTGTAAAAGTGTGCCGCCTGCTTGGCATTTCCAACAATTAATTCAACGTAATCCGTGCCATTCAAAGGAAGAAAGTCCTCGGCACCTTCAAATATCTTTTCGAGTTTTAATGATGTAGTATCTGTTGCCATGTGCGCAAATTTTATCAGGTTTAACGTAAAATAGAATCGGTATAATCGCGGGTCGTGATGCCATTATCCCATGGCCATAAACTGCGCCAACCGATAGCCCCTTTCTAGTCTTCTAGCCAAGATTGATAATAAGTTTCATCAGCTATTTTCTTCGCTTCTTCAGTAACCATCAAAGGTGCGAAAGTATCTACCATAACTGCAAGTTCTTCCGTGTCCTTTTTACCAATACTGCGCTCATAAGCACCAGGGTGTGGTCCATGAGGTATTCCCGCTGGGTGAAGTGATATGTGACCTGCTTCAATATCATTGCGACTCATAAAGTCACCATCAACGTAATACAACACTTCATCAGAATCTATGTTGCTGTGATTGTATGGTGCTGGAATGGCTTCTGGGTGATAATCATAAACACGCGGGCAAAATGAGCAAACCACAAAGCCATCCGATTCAAATGTTTGATGTACGGGAGGTGGCTGATGCACCCGTCCAGTAATGGGTTCAAAATCCTTTATGTTAAATGCATAAGGAAAGTTATACCCATCCCATCCTACCACATCAAAGGGATGCGAAGCATAAACCAAGGTGTGAAGTTCACCTTGCTTTTTAATCTTTAGCTTAAAGTCCCCAAGCTCATCATGCGTTTCTAGTACGTCAGGTCGGCGGATATCTCGCTCACAAAAAGGAGAGTGCTCCAATAACTGCCCAAAATGGTTACGGTAGCGCTTAGGTGTGTAAAGTGGTTGAAATGACTCAACTATAAACAAGCGATTATCTTCCGTATCAAACTCTATTTGATAAATGATGCCACGTGGAATGATTAAATAGTCACCGTATCCAAATGCGATGTTTCCAAGTAAAGTTTTGAGCGTTCCTGTGCCGCGATGCACAAAAATCATTTCGTCGGCATCCGAATTCTTGTAAAAATAGTCCTTCGTACTTTCCTTTGGAGCTGCTAAAGCAATGTTGACATCTTTATTGGTAAGCAGCACTTTTCTACTCTCCAAGTAATCTTGTTCCGGGGGAACTTGAAACCCTTTTAATCGATAGGATTTCATGTTGTTTGATTCCACCACTTTTGGCTTTACATCTTTTACCTCCCCTATGGATTTTACCATTGTTGGACGATGAACATGATATAGCAGAGAAGACATTCCCGCAAAACCTACAGTTCCAAATAACTGTTCATAGTAGAGTTCGCCAGTTGGTTTCTTAAAGGTAGTATGGCGCTTATGAGGGATTTTTCCCAGCTTGTGATATAATGGCATATGCGTTTCCTTGATTTTGAGACTCCCAAAATTAAAGGAGCGAAGTGCATTAAAAAATGATATTGCTCAGTTAGTCTGTGCTGAAGCGGGATTTATCAATTTCATCGCGGGGCACTTCATTTAATTTCGGACGAAATCGGCCTTTCCGGTATACATTGCGTTGGTCGCCTTTTTTAACTTGCCCCCGCCTTAACTCACGTTGCTTTTCGGCTGGAAGAGCTTTCACTTCCGAACATGCCACACTGCAGCAGCCTTCATACTTCTTTTTACATGCATCGCACTGAATAAAAAGTAAGTGACAATCAGAGTTTTCACAATTCGTATGATCATCGCATGGAGCGCCGCATTGGTGACACTGTGCAATTACATCTTCTGTGATACGCTCACCTAAGCGCTGATCAAACACGAAATTCTTTCCAATAAACTGGTTTTCCAGCCCTTGTGCATCAACCTGTCGGCGGTAATCAATTATACCTCCTAAAAGCTGATTTACGTCTTCAAATCCGTGATGCTTTAAATATGCACTTGTTTTCTCACAACGAATTCCTCCTGTACAATAAAGCAAAATTTTCTTGTAGCGCTTATCTTCTAATTCTTTCAATACTAGCGGTAACTCATCCCTAAATGTGTCGGCGTCAGGGGTAATAGCACCCTTAAAATGACCTACTTCACTTTCATAGTGATTACGCATGTCAACTACAATCGAGTCTTCCTCTTCCATTGCTTTGTTCCATGCTTGCGCCGTGAGGTGTTTTCCTACGTTAGTAACATCGTAATCATCAGGTGTAAGTCCATCAGCAACAATCATTTTACGCACCTTGATGGTTAGCTTGTAAAACGATTTTCCATCGTCTTCAACAGCAATTTTAAACGGAACATTTTTGAACTCAGCAATGCTATTTAAGTGTTTCTCAAAGGCTTCCCAATTGTGCTCGGGGACACTCATTTGAGCGTTAACACCTTCTTGAGCGAGGTAAATGCGACCAAAACACTGCAGCTCACTCCAAGCTGCAAAGAGGGTGTCGCGCATTTCATAAGGTTTATCGAGTATCACATAACGGTAAAACGAGACCGTAACGCGCTTAAATGGCTCTGCCATTAAGCGCTCTTTCAATACCCGTTTATCTACTTTATTGTACAGTTGCATGCTATACTACTTTTGTGGATCGGTTATTATTAAGCTGGTTGCAAAGGTATTGATTCCTATCTTTTCGACGTGAAAGTTTGTCGCATCATCATTGTTTTTCTGTTTACTGTTACTTGCCTATCAGTTAGTATTCAGGCACAATGGACACTTGCCTTAGATGCATATGGAATAACCGGTGTGAAAAGGTATCGGTTTTACGCTCAAGATAACGTGAAATTAAAATTACACACTGGTGAAGTGGTTCAAGGCGCATTAACCTTGTTCAATGACTCTTTATTTATGATTGAAAAAGACGTTATCAACCTTAATGAGGTTAAGGTATTTTACCGCAAACGCAGCGGGTGGGAAATTGGGATAGGTCTAGGAACTTATGGGTTAATCCTGTTTTCGGGCATTCCAGCATTCAATGCTTTAATAAACCAGGAAACACTTCACGACCCTCAAATCATCACCCCAACTGTTATTTGGGGTGGAGCTGTGGCTGGCTCTGCACTTATGGGAGGGTGGCGTAAAAAGTACCGAATCAGAAATCGGCACACACTCAAGCTCATAAAAACCCATTAAGCATTATTTTTGCGCTCCACACTTGCAAATTATGGATCCAAAGCGCATTCGAATAGCTTCATATGACTACGCATTGCCCGAAGAACGCATTGCTAAATTCCCATTAGCACAGCGCGACGCCTCTAAGCTTTTAGTGTATAAATCAGGGACCATTGAAGAGTCTAATTACCGTAACCTCTACAACCACTTGCCCAATGGATCTGCGCTGTATTTCAACAACACACGCGTTGTTCAAGCGAGGCTTCGATTTCAAAACCGCAACGGAAGAGCAATTGAGTTGTTTTGCTTGGAACCGAGCGAATCCCAGCAAGAAATAACCAGTGCAATGGCGCAAACTGGAGGTGTAACCTGGACATGTTTGGTTGGCGGAGCTAAAAAATGGAAGGAGGATGTTCTCGAAGCAAGCGTAACATTCAACGGCAATCCTATTCATATCCAAGCACGAAAAATAAGCAGGGATGGACCCAACTTTACCATTGCCTTTTCTTGGAGCCCTGAGTCCTTAAGTTTCGCCGAACTGCTCGAGACCATTGGAGAAACACCACTTCCGCCTTACATGAAGCGGGACGCCGAAACAAGCGACAAAAACAGGTATCAAACGGTTTATGCTGAAAACAATGGCTCGGTGGCAGCTCCAACGGCTGGATTACATTTCACACCCGAGCTGCTCAACAACCTCAAAAAAACTGGGAATTCACTGAACTACCTAACCCTCCATGTTGGGGCGGGAACCTTTAAACCTGTTCAAACTGAAGAAATTGAACATCATGAAATGCACTTTGAGTTTATTGAAGTAAGTGCTCAAATGATTGATGGATTAATCCAAAAGTTGAAGGCGAGCAAGCCAATTGTAGCGGTGGGAACAACATCCATGCGTACGCTTGAATCGTTGTACTGGATCGGGATTAAGCTTTATGAAAATCCCACAATTCCCACCCCTGAAATTCATCAGTGGGACCCCTATGAGCTCCAAAATCCTTTAACTGTTACCGAAGCTCTAAAAGCTGTTCGTGAACACTTAAAATACCATAACAAGGAACAACTTGTTACGCGCACCCAACTCATCATTGCTCCGGGCTATCAATTCCGGGTTGTAGTTGGATTGATTACCAACTTTCATCAACCTAAAAGCACGTTGCTCCTTCTAGTAAGCGCACTAATTGGCAATGATTGGGAAAGCGTTTATGCACACGCTTTAAATCATAACTTCCGTTTTCTGAGCTATGGCGATGGCTCATTACTGTGGAAAGTGTAAATTTTAACGAAATCAACTTTATGGCAACTAAACACATTCAGGATGCATCCTTTAATCCCCGCATCAAAACCTATTTGTTCGTACTTTTCTCAATCTTGTTAACCGTTTCAATGATTGGGATCCCTTTACTTATCATCTGGCTACTTGGCTGGGGCAAGTACTACACAAAAAGGTATTACGAAAACCTGAGCTGCACCTTAACCCAAAAGAACTTGAGTTTTAAAAAAGGCGTTTTCTTTCGGGTCGAAAAAACCATTCCACTGGATAACATTCAGGATTTAACCTTCGTAGACAATCCAATTCTGAGGCATTTTGACCTGCGTATGTTGAAAATTGAAACAGCAGGAAATAGCAGTGATGGATCGGCAGACATGTCGCTTATTGGAATTATTGATGATGCCATGAAGTTCCGTGACCTAGTTATTGAGCAAAGGGACCTGTTGTCAAGTAAGGAGTCTCCTTCACGTGAAGCTCAGCCTGGGGCAGAACAGCCTGAAACAATTATGCTTTTGAGGGAAATTCGCGACCTGCTCAAAGCTAATAATGCATCTTAAAGCACTCCATTAACCAACGAATCACGCAACAAAACAACCGCTGCTTTTAATTTTATACCGTTTGGTATTTTTATCTACATTTGCATCATCTCAAAAGCAGACCGCACCAAGACTCATATCCTAGAACAAGTTGCTCCATTATTTAACAAGCGTGGATATCATGGGACATCTTTAAGCGAAGTGGTAAAAGCAATTGGACTTTCTAAAGGAGCTGTTTATGGCAATTTCACCAGTAAAGAAGACCTTGCCCTTGCTGCTTTTAACCACAACATACGCACCGTACTTGACCCGCTAAAAGTGCGGATGGACCAAGCCAATGGCACTGCCGACAAGCTCTTTGCAATTACCAACTATTACAGGGGCTACGACCAGTTTACTTTCCAACTGGGCGGATGCCCAATCATTCAAGTTGGAGCCGATTCAAATCATGCCAATCCCGCACTCATGGAGCGCGTGAGACAAATAATCGATAAGCTTATTGGCAATATGGAACAGCTTATTGTGCTTGGTCAACATGATGGTTCATTCAACACACAAGTTCATGCACATCAATTTGCTACTCGGATGTATGCAATGATTGAAGGTGCCATTTTTACTACGATGATGAAACAAGATTCACAGCCCTTAAAACAGATGATGAATTACATTGATCAAATGATTTATACTGAACTGATCGCCTAAAAAAATTTACCACTAATTATACCGATTGGTATATTAAATAACAACAACATGATGCTTGTCAAACTATGCTTCAAATCCCTTCAGCTCCTTTCGCCACGACTAGCGAGTAAGGCCGCTTTCTACCTTTTTCAAATCCCTTGGAATAAAAAAATGCGCTCTGACGAACGCGCGTTTTATTTCGTAAATGAACCATCAATTGTGCGGACATCCTATGGCCTAGTAAACTACTATTGCCAAGGTCCAAAATCAGGCCATTTGGTGCTGCTCGTGCACGGCTGGGAATCCAATGCTGGAAGTATGAAAGGAATTGCAACTAGCTTGGCAGACCAGGGATACCGCGTTGTGTGGTTTGATTTACCCGCTCATGGAAATGACCTCAACAAACGTTGTAACATTAAGAGTTCATACGCCTACTTTGAGGCCATACTAAAACAAGAGCGAGTAGTTTCAGGAGAATTTTCAGTTGTTGCGCACTCATTGGGCTCAATGATAGCTGCGCACACCCTTTCTCAACTGAACCTTTCCCCAAAAAAACTAGTGCTACTTACCTTTCCGAAAAGCTTTCTGCATATCCTGAACCAATTCGCTCAGGAAACTGATGTTAACATCAAGGTAATCAACCACATCGTTACGCGCGCAGAAAACCTTCTTGGACATGCTGTTGATTCGCTCCACATGGAGCAACTAATTTCAAATGTAGCTGCAGCAGAAACTGTTATTATTCACGACGAAGCAGATCGGGTATTTCCTATAAAACACAGCATTGAGCTAACCCCGCTATGCCAACTTGTTCGGATTACAGGTACTGGACATTATAAAATGTTATGGAGTAATCAAGTTTTAGCCGCATTAAAACTTCACTTCCCTAAGCGTGCTCTAAATCGAGCAAACGCCCACCATCACGTATTGACATTAAACTTCGCTTAACCCAGCTTAAAGTCTAACTGTTTGCCCGTTTCAGCTGCTTTTTTATCCATGCCAGAACCTACGGCCATTCCAATAACCATCCCAATGGGTAAGCCTACTGCCAACAACCCATAGTTGTCGGAGGCTACCGAAAAAGCAATGCCTATAGGAATCCCAAACACACTCATTCCTACACTCATCCACGTGGTTCGGTGTAGGTTCTTGGGCACCAATTTGCACTGTACAGTTGCCAATTTATAGATCTCCTTGTAGGCCACCTGCAACACTTTTTTGAATGTCTTCGGCATATCCAATGCAGCATTTACTTGATCAACCTGATAATTAATTTGGGTTTGCACTACTGCTGGAATCGTGTGCGCTTGAATAGCGTTTAACAACCTAACTAACTGATCGTGCTTTCTGATAATGCCCTTATTCGTGTACGAATTTGAAAGCGGTTTGAGGGTGTTCCATTCCATAACTCGGCGTGTTTAGTAGCAGCTTAAATGCCATTTTCGCAACTTTTGCTCAACAAACATAAGCATCAGAATCCGTATCATTGCAGTCATGAAAAAGCGGTCAGAATCAGGGGTTACATTAAGCAAATCTCGCTACCTCTCCGGCATGCAATGCGAAAAAGCCTTATACCTCTCTGTTCACAACCCTGAGCTCAAAAACCAGACTAACCCTACTGTAGAACAGCGCAAACAAGCAGGTAATCAAGTTGGAATAGCTGCTCGAAAACTTTTTCCTGGAGGAGTTGATGTAAGTTCATCAACAAACCGCAACAAATCAGATTGGATTGCCCGCACGCAGCAGGCTATAACCGAAGGCGCATCCACTATTTATGAAGCCGCCTTCATGGCTGAAGGAGTGTTTGTAGCCGTAGATATCTTAACGGTTGCTAAGAGTGGGGTTGCAGCTTACGAAGTCAAAAGTAGCAGCTCACTTAAAACCCATCACCTGCTCGATGCGGGAGTCCAAGCATGGGTTATTGAACGCTGTAACTATTCCATAACGTCATTCAATATTGTTCACCTCAACAGCAGTTATGTGCGTCATGGTAAGCTCGATTATAACGCGTTATTTGAAATTCGCTCCATCACTGACGAGTTGCCTCAGTACCAAAAATCAATTGCGCAAAACCTCACCCGTTTTCAGCGCCTACTGAAACAGGAGCACCCTCCCCAGATTCCCATCGGAAAACACTGCAATACGCCACGCCCGTGTAGGTTTAAACACCACTGCTGGCAAAGCATCCCAGAAGATTCTGTTTTCGACTTAAGCAACGATCACGAAAAAGGCTGGGCACTTTTCAATAGCGGAACTGAAAAGCTCGCTGACATCCCTTCAACTACACCCCTAACACCTGCACAAGCCATGCAAGTAAACGGTGCTAAAACGGGTGCCGAAATTTGGAAAAAAACCGCCATTAGTAGCTTTCTAAAAACCTGTAGTTTTCCAAGGTATTATTTTGATTTCGAGACGGTAATGCCCTCTATCCCGCCGTTCAACAACACTCAGCCAAATCGCAATATCCCGTTTCAATACTCCCTTCACATTCAACATGAACCGAACGGCCCATTAACTCATGTAGAATTTTTAGCTCAAAAAGATACCGGCGACTTCCGCTTGGCACTGGCAAATCAGCTTGCCTCTGACCTTGGAACCTCAGGTGCTATTATTGTTTATAATGCCACGTTCGAACGTCAGCAACTCAATCAGCTTGCCGACTTATTTCCTCAGCATGCCACTCAGTTTCGTAACGCTGCTCAACGGCTCGTGGACCTCATGCGCCCTTTTCAAAAACACTGGGTATACGTTCCCGCTATGAAGGGTAGACACTCCATTAAAACAGTACTGCCAGCACTTGTCCCAGGGTTCTCCTACAATCAACTGGCAATTCAGCAAGGTGGCGATGCAAATGCATGCTTTGCACAGTATTTAGACGGCACATACCCCGGCAATTCAGAGCAGCTCCGGGAAGATTTACTCGCTTATTGCAAACTAGATACGCTGGCTATGGTCAAAATCATGGAGGTACTCGAAGCTAAAATCAATCAAACAACCGTTTCATAATTCGCTTTCTAGGGCGCCTACCTTCGGCACCGGGCTTTTCGCGCTACGCGGTAGCTCGCTTCAATCCCTGGCGCAACATTTCGTACATCACTCAACTGTGGGCTGCCTGCTAACGACTCAGAAGTAGGTGCTTACTTCCCAAATAAAAAGGCATAAAAAAAGTCCAGTGCTTCCACTGGACTTCGTTCGAAATGTGCTCCTCAGGTTGGGCTCGAACCAACGACCCTCTGATTAACAGTCAGATGCTCTAACCAACTGAGCTACTGAGGAATTTCCAAATTCGGACGGCAATATTACGACTCTTATGGATATTAACCAATATCTTCGCATAAAATTTTAAGAAACATGAGTTTATTAGTTGTTGGATCAGTTGCTTTTGACGCCATTGAAACCCCTTTTGGAAAATCAGATAAAATCATAGGTGGAGCCGGAACCTACATATCACTTGCTTCATCCTATTTCACAGACAACCTGGGCATCGTTTCCGTTGTTGGTGATGATTTTCCAAACGCCACCATCGCCCACCTCGAAAAGCGCGGAATAGATACGGCAGGTCTGCAGGTTAAACCAGGTGAAAAATCATTTTTCTGGTCGGGTAAATACCACAACGATATGAATACGCGCGACACCCTAGCTACCGAGTTAAACGTGCTGGAAAATTTCGACCCTATCGTTCCTGAGAAACATCGCGATGCGTCTTTCTTAATGCTGGGGAACCTAACCCCAGCTGTTCAGCTTCAGGTTATTGAGCAAATGACAACCCGACCAAAACTAATCGTGCTTGACACCATGAACTTTTGGATGGATGTTGCTCTTGAAGAACTCAAAGCAGTAATTGCCAAGGTAGATGTGCTCACCATTAATGATGAAGAAGCACGCCAGCTTTCCGGAGAATACAGCTTAGTAAAAGCTGCACAAAAAATCATGGCTATGGGGCTCAAGTACCTCGTAATCAAAAAAGGCGAGCACGGAGCACTTCTTTTCAACACAAATAGCGAAGTATTTTTTGCTCCTGCACTTCCTCTTGAAGAGGTGTTTGATCCAACCGGCGCTGGCGACTCTTTTGCTGGTGGATTTATTGGCTACCTCGCTAATACCAAAGACATATCATTTGAAAACATGAAGCGCGCCATCATTTACGGTTCGGCTATGGCTTCTTTTTGCGTTGAAAAATTTGGCACAGAACGCATCGAAAACTTGAATCAAGGTGAACTGGATGAGCGCGTTCAAGACTTCGTAGATTTAGTGCAGTTCGACATTTCGTTGGTAAACGATTAATGGGCATTGCTAAAAAAAAAGGCATCCACATTTGGATGCCTTTTTCTATTTCCAGTGTTATAAACTATTCAAAGTCAATAAGCACTTGATTCTTTTCTACAGCCACTCCCTGGTTTACATTAACCGTTTTAACAACCACGTCTTCTGGGCTTTTAATTACATTCTCCATTTTCATTGCTTCCAAGACAATTAATGGCTCTCCTTTAGCTACCGCTTGCCCTGCCTCAACCTCTATGCTTAGCACAAGTCCGGGCATCGGAGCCTTCAGTTCACTCACTTTAGCTGCAGCGAGGTTGTCCATGCCCATTTCTTCCAATAACAGGTCAAAACGATCTTTCACCTCTAGGGTGTAAAGGTTTCCATTCACTTTTATGGTTACCGTTTTTTCCGTTGTATCAATGCCCACATGCTCTACATTGTACGACTTCCCATTGCGCAACACATGCATGCGCTGCTCATCAATATGTAACTGATCCAGTTCAAACCCTTCGTTGTTCAATTTTCCAATAGAACCCGAAGCATTGGTGAACTCAATGTCAAACCGTTTTTCTTTTCCCTTAACTTGATACATGGTGCGAAGATAAACATCCACTGATAATTCAAAATCACCATTGGTCAATTAACCGTGCGGAAATGATACACTGGAATTGCCGACTTAAAACTAAAGGTGTAACATTGAAGCCCAAATTAGACTACTATGAAATTACACGTTGCACTTATTGGAGCAGTAACGGCCATTTTAGCCGGATGTGGAACAACAAAAAATGCGATTACCACCCAAGTCATAGAAATGGATACCATTGAGGTTGTCGGTAACCGCGGGCCACAAATCTACCGCGCTTCTCAGACTCGCCATGTAGACCTTATCCATAGTGCACTTAACGTAACATTTGATTGGGAGAACCAATACCTTAACGGCAAGGCAACATTAACTATGAAGCCCTACTTCTATCCCACTCAAGAGGTAAGATTAGATGCCAAAGGATTCGACATTCACAACGTAAACCTCAGCTCAACTCATACGCTTTCTGAACTCAACTATGTTTATGATGGGGAAGTCCTTACCGTAAACCTGGGGAAAACTTACTCCAGAACAGACACGTTCAACTTAGTTATTAACTACACTGCCAAGCCCAATGAAAGAGAAGCGGGTGGCAGTGCCGCAATAACAAGTGATAAAGGACTCTACTTCATCAATCCCGACGGAGCCGATCCAAACAAGCCGCGTCAAATTTGGACCCAAGGCGAAACGGAAGCCAGCTCTGCATGGTTCCCAACCATTGACCAGCCCAACGAACGCATGACCCAAGAATTGTACATTACTGTAGATGCTGATTTTGTAACCCTATCGAACGGAACACGCGAGTATAGCCTTGAAAATGCCGATGGGACCCGCACCGATTATTGGACGCAACAAGATCCTCACGCACCATACCTAACTATGATGGCAGTTGGTGATTTTGCTGTAGTAAAAGACACTTGGCGTGATAGCATGGCCGTCGATTATTACGTTGAAAAAAAATATAAACCCCACGCTAAGGCAATTTTCGGAGAAACTCCTGCCATGATTGAGTTTTTCTCTAGTGTGCTTAACTACGATTACCCCTGGGAAAAGTATGCTCAAATTGTTGTTCGCGATTACGTTTCTGGAGCCATGGAAAATACAACTGCTGTTATCCATGGCGATTTCTTGCATCAAACCACGCGCGAACTCATCGATGGAAATAACGAAGACATTATTGCCCATGAATTATTTCACCACTGGTTTGGCGATCTCGTAACCTGTGAATCGTGGTCAAACCTCCCATTGAATGAGTCGTTTGCAACCTATGGCGAATACCTTTGGAATGAGCATCGTCACGGAAGAGATTACGCTGATTCTAAACTGAATGAAGACCTCTTTGCATATTTGATGGAGGCTCGTTCTGGCAAACAGGTAGATTTGGTTCGCTTCAAATACGACGATAAAGAGGACATGTTTGATGCACACTCTTACCAAAAAGGTGGTCGTGTTTTGCACATGTTGCGCAAGTACTTGGGCGATGATGCATTCTTTACTGGGTTAAATAAGTACCTGGTTGACAATGCATACACGGATGTTGAAATGCACGAACTTAGAATTGCTATGGAAGAGGTTTCTGGTGAAGACCTCAATTGGTTTTTCAATCAATGGTTTTTTGCAAGCGGACATCCTGACCTATTGATTACATATGCATACAACGACTCACTTGCCGTTCAAACAATCACTATTGAACAACAGCAGGACTTAGAAAAAACTCCTCTTTATCGTTTACCCATGATGGTAGACCTCTACATTGGTGACCGTGTTGAGCGGAAATCTATTGTGCTAGATAGCGCACAACAAACCTTCACTTTTAACGTAAGTGAAGCTCCGAGTTTGGTAAATGTAGATGCCGAAAAAATGCTGCTTGGAACTAAGTCAGACAAGAAGTCATTGGGACAATATCAGTTTCAATATTACAATGCTCCACTTTTCCTAGACCGCAGCGAAGCTGTTGACCGGGTGAAAGAATATGCTTACAAGGATAAGGCATCTGCACAAGTCCTGCTAGACGCCCTCAACGACCCTTCACCTGTGTTGCGTTCTACTGCGTTAGCAGAGTCATTTAAACTAAAAAGTCATTTTCCT
>CBFIEM010000006.1:3728-68423 GCA_965661625.1 Salibacteraceae bacterium | reverse complement strand
TTAGCGGCAGAAATACTTGAAGACAATCCTTCTGCTAGCATGGTCATGACGATCGCAAACCTCTATGCCGAATATGGAAGCGAAGATCATGGTCATTTCTTTGTAACCAATTTTTCAGTCATTTCAGGCTTCGAACGCTTCGGGTTTATGGGAGCATATTCTCGCTTTTTAACCTCTGGAAATGCAAACAGCGAATTGATCAAGTCGATTGTTTTGCTTGAAACAGACATTAGTACTCAAGGCGGAATGTGGTTCATTAAAGTAAGCTCTGTGAACACCCTCCATGCGGTGAATGAATTTGCAAAGTCACAAAAGCGCGCACTTGAACAGGACATTGCTAACACAGAAAGCGGACTAACCGCAGGCGAAAGAACTGCTGTAGAACGCGAAATTAATTACTTCGAAGAAGTGATTTCAGCTGCTGAGGCTGCAATTGAGCGCTTAAAGAAGCAAGACCTCAACGAACGGATTTTGAAACAACTTTAACTCGCTAAACCGGACTCATAACCATTATCAGCAGGCAAATTTGATTGCTCTGCAGCAGCTACAGCTAAGCGGTCACACCGCTCATTTTCTGGAATATTGGCATGCCCTTTAACCCATTGAAAGCGTACGTGGTGTTTGCGATATATGCGCATAAAACGCTGCCAAAGATCCGTGTTTTTCTTCCCTTTATAGCTTTTTTTCTCCCAACCAAATACCCACTTCTTCTCAACAGAATCTACCACGTATTTTGAATCTGAATAAACCGTTACTTGATGTCCTTCTCCCTTTAATTTCTCGAGTGCAACAATCACAGCCAGCAACTCCATGCGGTTGTTGGTAGTTTTTCGAAAACCAGCCGATAACTCTTTGCGATGCTTTCCGGCCATGAGCACTGCGCCATAGCCGCCCGGTCCCGGATTACCTTTTGCAGAGCCATCCGTGTAAATGGTAATGTTTGCCATAATTTAAAATACGATGTATTGCTGAGGATTCAGCGGTGTACCATTTTCCCAAAGCTCAAAATGAAGGTGTGGCCCCGTAGTTTGGTGTCCACTATTCCCAACAATAGCAATCGCTTCTCCAGGGCGAACCTTCTGACCTACTTTTTTCAGTAAAACCGAACAATGATGGTATGCTGACACTAGATTTTGGCTATGTTGAACTTGAATAACATGCCCGTTGTCGCTCGTCCATTCCGCAAAAATCACCGTTCCTTCAAGTACCGCTTTAATCGCCTCATTATCTGAGGTTACGATATCAGTTCCGTAGTGCTTTTTGTTTGGATTAAAACTACTGGAAACCGACCCTTTTACTGGCGTAAAGAAGAAATATCCCTCTGCATTGCGCTGGTCGTTTTCAGCTATATTGATGTTATATTCGTCTTGAGCCTCTATGCGCGCCCTAAAAAGCGAATCTTCAGGACTTCGTCGAACCTGAATATCGGTGTAGTCTATGCTCTCGTCCTTCTCTAAATCAACAGAGTCAATTGGCGGGTTACCATTCAGAATTGCTTGAATATTGCGCAAGTATGCATCGCGCTGTGCAAGTTCTACCGCAAGTGAATCTGAGACAAAAGCAGCTCGGGAAGCACGTTGCTTCATTGCGGTATCTGCATAGCCAGGGATGTATTCTCGCAAAGGAGTAAAGGCGATTAAGGAGATGGTAGCTACAATAAGCAGCGCAAAAATAGATCCGCCCCATGTATAAACATTTAATGGCGTTAACCTCAGGGAAAACTTTTCCTCAAAGGTATCGTCGTTTAAAATCACTAACCGATAATGATTCCTCAGTCGTTTATACAGCTGCTTTTGCTGTTTATCTTTTTTGCCTTGTTTTGCCATGATGCTGGAACAAATATCTAAAAATAGCAGGGAGTCACTCCGTGATAAACCAGATTTCACATAATTCCTGTAGAAATTAAAATATTTTTGCGCGTTGAGAGTTAACAGACTTGTCCTTAATGAGGGCTGCGATATAGATTGAAAGCACTAATTACATGTTTGCTAACGGCAGTTGTGACTGTCGGTATGTTCACCCGTTGTTCTACAGAGAAGACGGGGTGGGCTCACCGTACGTATCATAATACAACAACCCGCTACAATTACTACTTCAACGCAAATGAATCCGTAAAAGAGGGTGTAGAAAAAATGTCCATTGCCATTAAGGACGATTACAGCACCTTGCTCCCCATTTTTAAATATGGCGATGAAGAGGTAGCCCAAACAATCTATCCTGAAATGGATCGCGCTATTGAAAAATGCACCAAATGCATAAGCAAACACTCAATAGAAGAGCGCGGAACGCAATATGTTAAATGGATTGACGACACCTACCTGCTCATGGGTAAGGCCCATTTTTATAAAATGGATTATGGGAAAGCCAAAGACATGTTCAAGTACGTTTCAGGTAAATTTAAAGAACAGGAAATTCATTATGATGCCTTGCTTTGGTTGGCTCGTACATATTTGGAAGATGGTAATTTTGAGCGTTCAGAGCGAGTACTTCGGCTATTGGGAAATGATCAAACCTTTCCTGAGCGGCTCAAACAAGAATTCCAATTACTCTACACCGACTTTTTCATCAAGCAACAAAATTACGACCTCGCCATTTCAGAAATGCGCTTGGCCATTGAACTCACTAAAAAGAAAAAAGAACGCGCCCGCCTGATTTACATCCTGGCTCAGCTTTATACCCTGCAAGGAGAAAATGGCATTGCTTCTGGACTTTACGCTGAGGTTATTGCTATGAAACCTGAGTACGAAATGCAGTTCTACGCACGTATTCAACGGGCATTGATGTTTAGTCAAGATTTAGGCGGTAAAGAAGAGATTCGCAAAGAACTTCTTAAAATGCTCTCCGACGACAAAAACATTGAATATCGGGACCAAATATACTTTGCCTTAGCAGAGCTCGAAATGCGGGATCAACGTGAGCCTGAAGCCATTGACTACTATCGCAAATCAACCCAAGCAAGTGTATCAAATGACCACCAAAAAGGTCTCTCGTTCTTAAAGCTTGGCCATATCTTTTTTGCCAAACCAGAATATAGCTACGCCCAAACGTATTACGATAGTGCAGTTACCTTTTTAAAACCAACCTATCCGGGCTATGATGACTTGGTGAAGTTGAGCGAAAACCTCAACGACCTTATAGCGCAGGTAACCATTATTGAAACTCAAGACAGCTTGCGCGCTTTAGCTGATATGGACGAAAATGAGCGCCTTGCCATGATTGAAGACATGATTGAAGAACGGGTTCAAGCTGAGGAGGAGAAGAAGCGCGCCATGCAAGCAGATGATTTTTTCGCTCAATCTGGAACAGGCGGTGGAGGAGGAGCTGGAGGTTTGGCTAACGGTTCGGGTGATTGGTATTTTTACAATCCCACTGCAATGGGCTTTGGGGCATCGGAATTTAAAAAAGTTTGGGGCTCAAGAAAGCTTGAAGACAACTGGCGCCGTTCAAATAAAACAACCGTTATTACAACCGATACTCCAGATGGAGAAGATGGAGAACCCGAGTTTATTGTAACGGAGGATGGGGATACTATTGAAGTAACCAACGATTGGCAAGAGCCGGGATATTACCTCAAAGACCTCCCGCTTACTGATGAGCAGAAGGCCCGTTCAGATAGCATGATACTCGAGGCCTATTATGCCCTTGCAGTGATTTATAAGGAACGCATGGAAGACAGCGAAAAAGCCATTGAAACGCTGGAAACCATGAACAAGCGTTTTGCCGACAACAAATATCAACTGAGCGCATATTATCGGCTTTATCGGATGTGTGAAGAAATTAAAGACTATACGAAATCGGAATACTACAAAAGCCTGATTATCAATGGTTTTCCGGATTCAGATTACGCTAAACTCATTGAAGATCCGGAATACTTCAAGCGTGCTAACCAAAAAGATCGCGAAGCCGAAGAGTTCTACACCAAGACTTACGGCTACTATGAGCGTGGCTTTTACACGCAAGCAGGTTTAGATGCGGAAACGGGAATCGTAAAATATGGCAACACCGAATTTGGACCGAAGTTTCATTTATTACGCGCTTTTGCCATAGGCAAGAACAAGGGTAAAGGAGCACTCATCACAGAGCTTGAATCAATTGTTGCTAAATTCGGTGAAGACCCCATCGGTGAAGAGGCGCAGCGTTTAATCGACCTCTATACAAAGCTCGCTGATGAAGAAACGGCGCAACAGGAAACAGCAGCAAATACTGAAATGAAAACCGCGACTGAATCGCCCTATGTTAGTGAGAAGAGCTCCAGACATAATGTGATCATTTTAGTAAGTAAAAAGGTTGTAAACCTCAGCAATACTGAAGTATCAATCTCTAACTTTAATCGCGCTAATTACCGAACAGATGACCTCAAAGTTTCTTCAGTAGGATTTAAAGGAGACACTACCATGGTGAGCGTAAAAAGCTTCAGCGATGAAAAGCGCGCCCTAAACTATTTAAGGGCTTTTAAAAACGACAAGCTCAAATTGGCCCAGCTAAACAGTGTTGATTACTCCATATTCGTAATCTCTTACACCAACTACGCCACGTTCTATAAGCTCAAGTCTATTGAGCAGTATGCTGACTTTCATGCAAATGAATATGAGTAAGCGTTGAAAGTCCACCTAGCATGAAGTTGTTATATTTGCCCACCATTAGTACTCATTATGTTTAAAAAATCCGGAACAATGGCTAAGAATAATGAAGCAGACACTGGTTTGCGTAATCACATTGCACAAGGCACAAAAATCGTCGGTGAAATTACAGCAGAAGGCGATATTCGGATTGACGGCGAAGTAGACGGTCAAATTACTTCAAAAGGAAAACTTGTTGTAGGTCCAACGGGAACTGTACGCGGAGAAGCGCGTTGCGCTATGGCAAACATCGCCGGACAAATTGAAGGTAAACTTCACGCAACAGAGATGGTAAGCATCCAAGAAACAGGAGTATTTAGCGGTGAAATGGTATACGGCAAAATGTCGGTTGAACCAGGAGCTGCACTCGAAGGTCAATTTACCCTTTCTGGTAAGTTGAAAGACATTACAAATGAGCGACAACGCGAACAACAGTCCCAGCAAGAAAAAACCGCTTGAGGTAGCTGCGAAGTACACGGGAATTGGTATCCAAATGGCCGCGGTAATTGGGCTCGGCACTTGGCTTGGCATTTGGCTTGATGGTGAAAACCCCGAGTTCCCGCTTTACACCCTAATATGTTCACTCTTCGCTGTTTTTGCAGCAATCTACTTGGTTATTAGACAACTCTTACACGACAGCAAATGAATGCATACGTTCGGCATGCACTTTTTGCCACTTCCATAACCCTCTTGCTTTGGCTGCTTCACACTTCAGCTATTTTTGCAATGGGCTGGGCATTTCCAAGCAACTGGGTATTACAAATCCACCTGATCTCTGGTGTAATGTCGCTCCTTGTTCTTATTGCCCTGCAGGCCGTTTCAAACGTAGATCGGGAAAAAATTGGAGTGACGTTTCTAGCGAGTGTTCTGCTTAAATTGGTAGTTGTTGCGGTATACTTTGTTCTGCTTAAATCTCAGGCCAACGACCCCCTACCCAAAGTACTCTTAGGACACTTTTTTATAAGTTACTTTATCTATTTGGGAGCAGAAGCTTTCATAGCCATGTTCATGGTGAAGCAAACTAACTGATTATCAAGGATTTTTTCTGGTTATCAACAGGTGTGAAAAACGCTAACTTTTAACCTTGCCACTATGTTTTTTTGCCTAAATTTGCACCGATTTTTGGAAGGCGTTGAAGCCCGAAATTTTGATAACATGCAGGAATTGAGTCGTTTAAACATTACAGCATTTGCCCTCGCGGCATTGATGTCTTTCGTTGGAATTCAACATTCGTTCGCATCTGCGGCAGAACATGGTGCTGATACAGCTGAGGAGTCTTCATTCAATGCGAAAGAAATGATCATGCATCACATTGCTGATGCACATGATTGGCACCTTTGGGACACGCGTGACGCAGAAGGGCATGTTCATCCGGTAAGCATTGCATTGCCTGTTATTTTGGTGCACAATGGCTCAGTAGATATCTTCTTATCGTCAGCATTCCACCATGGTGAAGAAACCGTAACGAAAGGTGATGTCACTTATGCCTTGTACCACAACGAAATCTACGTTGTAGATGAAGCTGGTCTCCAATTCGACGAAAACCACCACCCGCTCAATAAGCAGCCCTTGGATTTGTCGATCACGAAGAATGTAGCGGCTATGTTGCTTTCTATGATTGTATTGCTCTGGCTTTTTGGAAGTACGGCTAAATCTTATCGCAAGACAGGAGGCGTACCTAAAGGCTTAGCTGGTTTTATGGAACCACTAGTTCTTTTTGTTCGTGACGACATTGCACGTCCAAACATTCCTTCACGCCATGTAAATAAGTTCGTGCCGTTTTTATTGACGGTATTCTTCTTCATCTGGGTAAACAACTTATTTGGGTTAATTCCAGTATTGGCACCAAACCTTACAGGGAATATTGCGGTAACTTTAGTTTTGGCGTGTTTCACTTTTATCATCACTCAGGTTTCTGCCAATAAAGGGCATTGGTCGCACGTGTTTATGCCTCCTGTTCCATGGTGGCTTTATCCTATTATGATTCCGGTTGAGGTAATTGGGTTACTTACCAAGCCATTTGCATTGATGATTCGTTTGTTTGCAAACATCACAGCAGGGCACATCCTTATCTTGAGTTTAGTATCGTTGATTTTTATTTTTGAATCAGTTGCTATGTCGGCACTTTCAATTCCATTTATGGTATTTATGAATACCCTGGAATTATTAGTAGCAGCATTGCAGGCATATATTTTTACTTTGCTATCAGCACTATTCATCGGAATGGCGGTTGAAGAGCATCATTAACAATTGGAATTTTTTAATCTCTATAAATCAAGTTAACATGACTGGTACATTAGCAGCAATTGGAGTAGGTCTTTCAGTATTGGGAGCCGGACTAGGAATCGGACGTATTGGTGGATCTGCAACCGAAGCAATGGCAAGACAGCCTGAAGCTTCAGGAAAAATTCAAACAGCAATGATTATCGCTGCAGCACTTATTGAAGGTGTAGCTTTATTCGGTGTTGTTGCATCAGCATTCTTCTAAGCAGAAAAATGCACAAAGTTGGGCTCCTGCAGCGATTGGCTGTAGGCCCAACTTTTAAAAAAAGAACACAACAAAATATACAATCATGATATTAGCAGCAAGCCTTCCGCCACTAGTAACTCCAGATGTGGGTTTAGCCATTTGGACTGCGGTTGCATTTCTTATCTTATTGTTCTTACTCACTAAGTTTGCGTGGAAGCCAATCTTGGGCGTTGTTAAAGAACGCGAATCGAATATTGAAGAAGCACTGCGCTCGGCAGAGAAGGCCAAAGAGGAAATGGCAGCATTGCAGGCATCTAACGAAGCTTTATTGAAAGAGGCACGCGAAGAGCGCGACAACCTGTTGAAAGAGGCACGTGAAACGAAAGATGCATTAATTGCTGAAGCAAAAAAGAATGCCAAAGTCGAAGCTGACCGTGTAATGTCTCAGGCGAAAGAAGCCATTGAAAACGAGAAGAAGTCAGCTGTGGCTGAGATCAAAACACAAGTAGCCTCTCTCTCACTGGAAATTGCAGAGAAAGTTCTACGCGATCAATTGGCAAACGACGATAAACAAAAAGCGTTGGTGAGCAAGTTGCTCGACGATGTGAAAATGAACTAATTCCGACATGAAAGGAACAAAGTCAGCCATTCGTTACGCCAAAGCACTTTTGGAATTGTCCATTGAGCAAAACCACCTTGATGTGACAATGCAAGACATGCAAACCCTGAGTGGTGTTTTGCATGACTCGCGAGATTTCAGAAGCTTTCTAGCTAGCGAGGTGATCAAACCTGATCAGAAAGAAGCGGTAGTTGAACGCGTTCTGAAAAGCAGTTTGTCAGAACTCGTATACAACTTCATATTGCTTATCATACGCCACAGTCGCGAAGCAATTATGAGCGAAATCGCTCTGGCATTCGAACGCCAATATAAAGCGCACATGAATATTGTAACTGCTGAAGTTACATCGGCATATGCGTTGAGCGAAACCGAGAAAGAAACGATCAAGAAAATTGTGGCTGAAGCAGTGAGCGGAACCATAGAGATCGTTGAGCATGTAGATGAATCCATTATTGGTGGAATTATCTTAAAAGTAGGTGACCGTCAAATTGATGCGAGTATCTCGCATACATTGGAAGATCTGAAGCGCGCATTAATTAATGATCATTACGTATCAAAAATAGATTGAGTAGGCTGCGTTTATCAGCCCATTAAAACTTCATAAAATGGCAGAAGTAAAACCAGGAGAAATCACAGCAATCTTAAGGGAGCAATTAGCAGGATTTAAAAGCGAAGCTGACCTTGAGGAAGTAGGAACCGTTCTACAAGTTGGTGATGGAATTGCACGTATTTACGGATTGACGTCAGTTCAATACGGTGAGTTGATCGAATTTGAAAACGGTCTTCGCGGTATCGCGCTAAACTTAGAAGAAGACAATGTTGGTGCTGTATTGCTCGGAGCAAGCACAGGTATCCACGAAGGTTCATCTGTTAAGCGTACTAAAATGATTGCCTCTGTTAAAGTTGGCGAAGGCATTGTTGGTCGTGTAGTGGATACACTAGGACATCCAATCGATGGAAAAGGTCCGATCGAAGGTGAGACATTTGAAATGCCAATTGAGCGTAAAGCACCTGGTGTAATCTATCGTCAGCCAGTTAACGAACCACTTCAAACAGGTATCAAAGCAATTGATGCGATGATTCCAATTGGACGTGGTCAACGTGAGTTGATTATTGGTGACCGTCAAACGGGTAAAACTACCGTAGCGATTGATACCATCATCAATCAAAAAGAATTTTACGATCGCGGAGAGCCTGTATATTGTATTTATGTTGCTATTGGACAGAAAGCGTCTACAGTTGCTGGAATTGTAAAAACACTTGAAGATGCTGGAGCAATGGCCTATACAACTATTGTTGCGGCAAATGCATCTGATCCTGCTCCAATGCAGTTTTATGCTCCATTTACAGGTGCAGCAATTGGTGAGTACTTCCGAGATACAGGTCGTCCTTCATTGATCGTTTTTGATGATTTATCGAAACAAGCAGTTGCATACCGTGAAGTATCGCTACTTCTTCGTCGTCCTCCAGGTCGTGAGGCATATCCAGGTGATGTATTCTTCTTACACTCTCGCTTACTTGAGCGTGCAGCAAAAATGAATGCATCAGACGAGATTGCAAGCCAAATGAATGACCTTCCTGCTTCGCTTAAAGGCAAAGTAAAAGGTGGCGGTTCACTTACTGCACTTCCAATTATTGAAACACAGGCAAGTGATGTTTCTGCATACATTCCTACCAATGTAATTTCGATTACTGATGGTCAGATTTTCCTAGAAACGAACCTGTTTAACTCAGGAGTGCGACCAGCAATTAATGTGGGTATATCGGTTTCACGCGTTGGTGGTTCTGCTCAAATTAAGTCCATGAAAAAAGTTGCTGGTACCTTGAAGTTAGATCAAGCACAGTACCGTGAACTTGAGGCCTTCTCGAAGTTTGGATCTGACCTCGATGCTGCTACCAAAGCAGTTCTCGACAAAGGTGCACGTAATGTGGAAATACTAAAACAAGCACAAAACAAACCGCTAACAGTTGAAGAGCAAATTGCAATCATCTACTGCGGTACTAAAGGCTTAATTCAACGTGTTCCTGTTAACCAGGTTAAAGCGTTTGAAACTGAATTCTTGGAATTGATGAAAGCACAACATCGCGATGTGATGGATACGCTTAAGGCTGGTAAATTATCAGACGATGCCATCTCTACCATAGAAAAAGTATGTGCTGATTTGGCTTCGAAATACTAAGCCAACGTTAATTAAAGAACTTAAACGCAAGGGATTATGCCCAGTTTAAAAGAGGTAAAAGAGCGGATTACATCGGTAAATTCCACCATGCAGATTACATCTGCTATGAAGATGGTTTCTGCCGCTAAGCTAAAAAAAGCTCAAGATGCCATTACTCAAATGCGTCCATACGCCGAAAAGTTGCAGGATATCCTGTCCAACCTTTCATCAGAAATGGATAGCTCGGAAGGTGTATTTGCAGAACAACGCGAAGTTAAACGCGTATTAGTTGTTGCGATTACTTCCAACCGTGGTTTGTGTGGTGCTTTTAATTCGTCCATTATTAAACGAGTTGGCCGCGAAATCAACGAAACTTACGCTGATGCCGATGTGCACGTGGTAAGTATTGGGAAAAAAGCACTAGATGCGTTCAAACGCACACCGAATGTTGTTCCAGAAGAAGTAATGCCTTCAAACTTTAACGACGTTTATGAAAACCTCGTTTTTGACGAGGTAGCACGCATTGCTGAACAACTTATGGCAGCGTTTGCCTCCGGTCACTACGATAAGGTGGTGATGGTGTATAACCGTTTTAAGAATGCTGCTGTTCAAGAAGTAGTTGCCGAACAGTTTCTTCCTGTTTTGCCGCCACAAGAGGATGCAGGTGAAGCCGCTTCAGATTACATCTTCGAGCCAGAAAAAGCAGAAATTTTGGAAATGGTAATCCCGAAAACACTAAAAACACAACTCTACAAAGGGGTGCTTGATTCATTTGCTTCCGAACATGGTGCACGTATGACTGCCATGCACAAAGCAACTGATAACGCGTCTGATTTATTGAAAGACCTGCGTTTGACGTATAACAAAGCACGTCAAGCTTCGATCACCAAAGAAATCCTTGAGATTGTTGGTGGAGCAGAAGCATTGAATGGGTAATAAATCCAAAACGTATATTAAAAACCCTTGCACATTTTGCAAGGGTTTTTTTTTGCCCCTATCCGTGGCAAATCCACTTTCAACTCCTGCATGAAAATTGATATCTTTCGTATCCAACCCAAATTGTGAAAAAACAACGATTTAGTTTAGGCCTAAGCACGCGGATATACCTGTCAATGGTAACCTTGATTGCTCTATCATTGGTGGTTATCGGGATTGGAACCCTTGCGTTTTTTAAACGCCAAAACGAAAACTATCACCGCGATCGACTTCAACGTAAAGAGCATAGCATCATGCTCTCATTGAACTATTTTACTACCGAAAACAACATCCAAGAAGTGAATGTCCAGCTTGAAAATAAAATTCAAGAACTAGCCGATATTCACAACCTTGACCTCAATGTTTACACCATTGATGGTGACTTATTGGGCTCTACAAACCTCGACATGTACGAAAATGAGAATCGCCCGCTAAAACTTTCGGACACGGTAATGACTCAACTCGCAAATGCGGACGAACAAATCTTGATCAATGAACAGATCTACGACTTGAATTACCTTTCAACCTACTTCTACCTCGTAAATGCTGATAACCAAAACATAGCGATAATAAACCTTCCGTACCTCAAAAGTGAAGAACAAAACAAGCGGGAGCTGAATCAGTTTTTATCTACCCTAGCACAAATTTACCTGGGACTATTCATCGGTGCTTCACTGCTCGCTTATTTTCTTGTAAGCTACATTACCGAAGGGTTAAATCGCATTCGTAACCGCATTACTGCATTTAAAATCAATAGTAAAAACGAAAAGCTTTCGTGGAACAGTAACGATGAAATTGGTGCCTTAATTGAAAGCTACAACAACCTCGTAGATAAGCTGGAGGACAGCACTCAGCGCTTAGCAAAGAGCGAACGTGAAACAGCATGGAAAGAAATGGCCAAGCAGGTAGCCCACGAAATTAAAAATCCGCTTACTCCAATGCGCCTGAGTATTCAGCATTTACAACGCACATTAAAGGCAGACCCAGCAGATATCGACAGCAAGCTAGCTCGTTTTAGCAATACTATGATTGAACAAATCGACACCCTTTCAAGGATAGCTACTGAGTTTTCGAATTTTGCCAAAATGCCTAAAGCAAAACTCGAATCCCTGAACATATATGATGTGCTCACCTCTGTGGTCGACCTCTATAACGACAAAGAAGGTAATGGTGCTCAGCTGGTGCTGAAAGAAACCCCATTCCCTGAATCACATGTGTGGGCAGATAAAGAACAGCTCTTGCGTGTTTTTGGAAACTTGGTCAAGAATGCAGTTCAAGCAACACAAGATAATCCGAATGGTAAAGTTGTTCTTGGGATTGATCGTGATGAACAAAACGTTTTGGTGAGTATTCGCGATAATGGGTCTGGTATTCCCTCTACCATGATCGACAAAATCTTCATGCCTTCATTCACCACAAAATCTAGCGGTATGGGGTTAGGGCTAGCTATGGTTAAAAAAATAGTGGAAACTGCAGGTGGACAAATATGGTTTGAAACCGAAACTGAGATTGGCACTACGTTTTACGTTTCTTTGCCCCTTTACGCAGAGGAATCACCTGCGAAACCTTAATTTTGACTTACGACAAAACAGGAACTATGAGCAATTCAACAATAACAACAGAACAACATGATGCTGTTCAGCTGATTATCATCAACCGCCCCAAACAACTCAATGCCCTGAACAAAGAAACGATAGCAGCATTGAGCTCAGCATTTAAAGCTGCTGATGAAGACCCAGGTACCAAAGCGATTGTGGTTACAGGTAGCGGTGAGAAAGCGTTTGTTGCTGGAGCTGATATTAAAGAGTTTGCAGATTTTAGTATTGATGAAGGAAAAGCACTCGCTGCAAACGGGCAGCATACGCTTTTCGATTTGGTTGAACAACTAGGAACTCCTTGCATTGCTGCAGTAAATGGATTTGCTCTTGGCGGTGGACTAGAATTAGCAATGGCTTGTCATATCCGTGTTGCATCAATGAATGCACGGATGGGTTTACCCGAAGTGTCGCTAGGCGTGATTCCGGGTTATGGAGGAACGCAACGTTTAGCTCAGCTAATTGGTCGAGGAAAAGCCAATGAAATGATCTTCACAGCAGGAATGCTTAAAGCCGAAGAAGCACTCAACTGGGGACTTGTAAACCACGTTGTAGAGCAGGCGGAACTCGTTGAATTCTGTATGGGAATTGCCAAAAAAATCACTGCAAATTCACCTGTTGCTATAGCTGCAGCTATTGAAGCAGTGAACGCAGGCTATCAGCATGGCGTAGACGGATACCAAGCTGAGATTAATGCATTTGGAAAAAGCTTTGGAACTGCTGATTTTAAAGAAGGAACAACAGCATTTATTGAAAAACGCAAGCCAAATTTCCCGGGTAAGTAACCCGCAACATGTCGGCAATTAAAAAGCTAGCAGGTCAGACCGCCATTTACGGTTTGCCGAGTATCTTGGGAAGGTTTCTCAATTACTTGCTTGTACCCCTGCATACGGGTCAATTCATCACTTCAGAATATGGAATTGTAAGTGATGTTTACGCCATTGTAGCTTTTGTTGCTGTAATGCTCACTTGGGGGCTAGAAACGGCATACTTCAGGTATGCCAACATGGATACTTACAGTCCAGAGAAAGTGCTCAAAACTGCCTTGAGCATGGTGTTCTTCTCCGGTGCCATCTTCTTGGCTGTTACCCTGATTTTTAGTCAAGAAACTGCAACGTGGTTGCGCTATCCTGACAACCCTGAATTTATTAAGTGGATGGCACTTGCGCTGGTGTTTGACGCTTGGTCTGCAATCCCAATGGCATGGTTGCGCAAAACAAATCGACCCATACGTTTTGCGGTTGTGAACTTTGCGAGCATCGCTACAAATATTGGCCTCAATGTATTTTTCATAGGGTATTGTTATGCCGCATTTGAAAACAACTCCCTTCCCAGCTGGGCCCATACACTTTTTGATCCCGAACGCGGCGTAGAATATGTGTTTTTAGCGAACGCTATAGCGTCTGCTGTGAAATTCATTATGCTCTTGCCCACTTACGGGCACTTCAGCATTACCATTGATAAAACCATTGCCAGAGCTTTGCTCAAGTATGGATCACCACTCATGTTGGCCGGATTTGCGGGAATCATTAACGAAACTGTTGATCGCCGATTAATTCGCTTGCTGCTTGAAGCAGATATTGGAACACAGGCAGCCCTTGCCCAAGTGGGAGTATACAGTGCGTGTTACAAGCTCTCTATTATAATCACCTTGTTTATTCAAGCATTCCGCTATGCTGCAGAACCCTTCTTTTTTGCCAAAGCAACAGAATCTGATGGTAGGCAGGTATACGCAACGGTATTTCACTATTTCGTAATTGTGGTTTCACTCATCTTTGTTGTTGTAGTGTGTTACCTCGATCTTTTCAAGCGTTTTATTCGAACGGAAGCGTATTGGGAAGGACTTCATATTGTTCCCATATTACTGCTGGCAAACATCTGCTTAGGACTGTATTACAACTTTTCCGTGTGGTACAAAATGAGCAATAAAACGCAATTTGGAGCTTATATGGCACTCATTGGAGCTGCCATTACCTTGGGATTAAATGTTTTATTAATTCCGAGCTTGGGATACACGGGAGCCGCTTACACCACCTTGGCAACTTATGCAACCATGGCAGTAATTAGCTACCTCCTCGGTCAAAAACATTTTCGAATTCCTTACCGCATAAGACCCGCATTGGGTTACATCGGACTATCTGTCATACTTGCATCAATTAGCAGGATATTTGAGTGGGAGGAAACAGGAAAGTCAATTCTTGTAAATAGCTTACTGCTCTTTGTGTTTGTAGTTGTAGTTTGGAAACGCGAATCAGCAGCATTTTTAAAATGGTTAAAACGATGAATATACCAGTAGTAAATAAAAGTCCATTTGAGTTACCAGAGTATGCTACGGCAGGAGCTGCTGGACTTGATTTGCGCGCTGTACTTGAGGAGCCGATAACCCTTTCACCCCTTGATCGGGCAATAGTTAAAACCGGACTCTTTATGGAGCTTCCACATGGGTACGAAGCTCAAGTTCGTCCACGTTCGGGTCTTGCAGCTAAAAAAGGCTTGAGCGTGCTCAATGCCCCCGGAACAATTGACGCCGATTATCGTGGTGAAATTGGTGTTATCTTGGTAAATTTATCCAACGAGGCGGTAACCCTTGAACCCGGTGAACGCATTGCTCAGTTGGTAATTGCAAAACATGAAACCATTACCTGGAAACCAGTTGAAAAACTAACAGACACAACACGTGGAGCTGGAGGATTTGGCTCTACTGGAAAACATTAAAAACAAATTATCATGCGATTAAATAAATCATCCAATCCGGCACTGAAAGCCGACCGACTTGAGAGTCTTTACGGAAGCACATCCGAAATAATGACCGTTTCAGGTGCCGTAAACAAAACCATAATCATGACTGCCTTGGTACTCATCAGTGCCATTTACACCTATTTCAATCCGAGTAATGGCTACCTTATTGTAGGTTCAATTGGTGGATTAATAACTGCACTAGTAACCATTTTTAAGCCTACTTCTTCACCCATCTCTGCGCCCATTTATGCAATTTTTGAAGGCATGTTTTTAGGAGTCATCTCTCAGATGTTTGCCAGTGTCTACAGTGGTATCATCTTCCAAGCAGTTACCCTTACCATTGGTGTATTGTTCGCCATGTTGTTCCTGTACAAAACCGGAATCATTAAGGTTACTGAAAAATTCCGAATGGGAGTGATGGCCGCTACCGGAGGTATTTTCCTTATGTACATGATCAACTTCGTTATGAGCTTTTTTGGAATGGCCTTTTTCACCATTGAAGGTGCGAGTATGATGACCATTGGAATAAGCTTACTTATTGTTGGTGTAGCCGCGCTTAACTTAGTGCTCGATTTTGATTTTATTGAAAAAGCAGCCGCACAAGGAGCGCCAAAATACATTGAGTGGTACAGTGCATTTGGCCTCATGGTTACACTTATTTGGCTATATATTGAGCTTCTTCGTTTACTTGCAATGCTCTCTGGTCGTGATTAAATAAGGTGAAGCTACTCAACTACATAACTTCTAGTGCACTTTTTTGCTGCATCCTGCTGCTGGCTAGCTGCCAGTTAAGCGAGAAAAAAGTTTGGAAACCTTATAGCGATGCGCTACCCAATTTTCACACTCTCCATCAGTCTTTAAGTGCTCAAAGTCCCGAAGTTTGGAAGCGCGTTACTACCGACTCATCCACTGTAGAGCGACGTGTAACAATCAATTGGAAAGATGAGCTACGCTTATTTCGGGAGCTCGATATTAACTCCGTGCGTAACATGGAGCTCTATCAAGCCGATACCATTAATTATCCGTTGAGTAACGAGCAACTGATACATTTAACACCCCTGGCAGCTGATGCAGAGATTACCGAAGTGCGCTACCTCATGCACGGCGGAAGTTGGCAGGCAGCATACGTTGAACGCTCCATTGAAAACCCTTTTCACACTACACATCAACACGTGTGGTTTGTTAAAGACCAAGGCTACCGCATTGATACTTACCAAGAGGTGAGTGGAATGTTTGAAGCAGCCGTATCCGTTGTTGGATTTTGGGGGGGCGAACTGGGTAGTTTTGAATGTGAACTAGACTTGAAACAAGACAAATTGCCTTTTCGATTGGTCATGGATTCGGACCAACCGGGGCTGTATTCAGTAGTTAATGGCGGTGAAATCATTCCGTTACAAACTACCGTAAATAACGATTCAGTTACAGCTGCTTTCCCCGTGTTTCAATCGGAACTGCGCTTCAAACTACTAGGCGATTCCCTGCAAGGCACATGGCATAATTTAGCGCGAGGAACAAGCTACGTAGTTCCTTTTTCAGGCAGCCGACAACGTACATTAAACTGGAAGGCTATTCTTCATCAAACACCGGCAACATCATCAAAATGGGAAATCACTTTTAACGATGAGCGAACGTGGAAAGCTGTTGGTCTGTTTAACCAAAGTGGAAAAACCATCACCGGAAGTTTTTTAACAGAGACGGGGGATTACCGACACCTATGGGGAAGGATTAAGCCCACAGAGCATGGAGCACAATGGACCCTGAGTACATTTGATGGCTCACATGCATACCTGTTCACCGGCACCCAAAACGATAACAAACTCAGTGAGGGCAGGTTCTTATCAGGTATTCATTATGAAGCACATTGGGAGGGTGTTCTAAATCCCAATTTTAAATTAACGAATCCAAACAGTATCACCACACTCAACCCTACTGGCGAGCCGTTTCAGTTTTCATTTCCAAGTTTTTATGGGGATACACTTACGTTTCCCAGTCAGCGATTTACGGGTAAAGTAACCCTCGTTAGTATCATGGGATCATGGTGCCCAAATTGCATGGACGAAAGCCGATTGCTCACAACGCTCTACGAAACTTACCATGAAGAAGGACTTGAAGTTGTAGGTGTTGCATTTGAGCGCGGGAACAACCTTGAAGAAGCGCGTGACGCAGTTGAAAAAGCAATCGCGGATATGCGCATTCCTTATCCCGTTGCCTATGGTGGAAAAGCAAATAAGCAAAGGGCCTCGGAAGCGTTCCCCATGCTTTCAGGAATAAATTCCTTCCCTACCTTGCTTTTTATTAATCGAGAAGGGCAAGTGGTGCGAATTCATTCAGGGTTTTACGGTCCTGGAACTGGTGAATATTACACAGCTTTTGTGGCGGAAACTAAAGCGCTCATCGAACAACTTCTATAATGCTGTAACTTTTGAGTGGACTTTTGCGTCTTTACGACCGAAACTCAAACCGAATACGTTATGAAAACCAACTCTTCTGTATCTACGCTCTTCGTAGATTGGCTATTTAGCTTTTTATAGTAATTCGTTTCACACCATGATTATTTTGCCAATCAATTTCTGATTGTCCTTTACCGATGAGTTAGGGTGCAGTGGCGAGGATGTGATTTTAGTAGACGACTGTGGCATTACTTTTTTCAAACCCAATGCCTTCTCACCCAATGCTGACGGTATAAACGATGTGTTCTTCCCCAAAGGAGATGGGTTTGATAAATATCACCTCAGCATATTTGACAGGTGGGGAAATGAGCTCTTTGCTTCCGATAATCCGAGCATTGCTTGGGATGGAACCTTTGAAGGAAAACCCGTTCAGTCCGGAGTGTACAACTACAAAATCTGGGTAGAAAAACAAGGCTACGATGCGCGCAAGTACATTGGACAAGTAACTGTTTTGAGGTAGGAGTTTTGGTTTAACGTTTAGGAAAGAATAGTTTTTTTCGCGGTGTTCGCTGTTGAATGGATTCGTGTTTTTTAAGGGAGATGTTTAGCTTTTCGTTGCTTTTTAACCCTTTTCATTTTTTGAAAGACCAAAAAACGAAACAAAAAAGTCTTTCGCTGAACGATCCTTCATCCCGCACTGGCTTGCTGCTAAATGGATCAACGCGTTGGAGGCTAACGCCTAACAGCGTACTGCCGTTGTCCATTTCACGCAACCGCCATTCTCTGCCTTTACCCTGGCCCGGCGTTCAGCGGGGCCAACGCTTTTCCAGAACCAGCGCTTAGGGGTGATGTGCATAGACGATAAGCTTCAACGGGGTTGCTTTTGGCACTGTTACTTTCAGCTTGCATGATTTTGGACAATGGAGCTCGATATGAGCTGTTCGAGAGTTGCTTGTTTGATAACTGATATCCTAGTCACCGCCATTCATTGTGTTCAACCTTTTTGTCATGATCATATTCAACACGGTAATGCAGCCATCCCTGTTCAATTAAACCTAGGTTACAAAATCCATTAAAGTCTGCCACCATCTCACGGTTATAATGATCCTTTGTATACTTAAAAACATACATCTCCCCATAAGTCCTGCCCGTGCGTTTCAAGTGAAACTGCTCTGCAATTTCATCCACTTCTGCTAGCTTAATTCCTGCAGCTAACGTAACAGAAACCTGATCATCAAAATAGGTGAATTCTTGTATACCAACTTTTACCCATTGACTCATTGCCTTTAACGCTTTTTCAGCTTGCAAAAGTGTAGCCAGGATTGGCGTAATTTCAGCAGCCTTATTTTTTGCCTCAGCATGCAGTGTGGTTTCCACCAATGAAAATTGTAATTCAGGATAAGCCCGATTAAGGGCAGCAAGTGCAGAGTCGTACTTATTGATGGTATGCGGAAGCTGCTTGTGAAATTCTGGCGACCAATGAAGAATGAATGAAGAGTCCCATTTTATTGGAGCATCAATACTCCCACTGCGAACCACTTCATCATCAGGGTGTAGTAAGTAATACGCCGTGTAAGTGGAAGGTTTAAGCTGATTAAAATCTACATCCACATAAACCTGTGATTCTCCTTGACTCACCCTAAATCCAGAGGTCTCTTCAAACACATCAAGACGAAGCTGATTGCCAAAAAAGGGAAGATCAAGTGTCGTCCACGTGTTTTGTTCGCAGGTTTCAATAGTAAATGGTTTCGAGCGATCAAGGTTTAAAAATGAAGCAAGCATGTGTTTTGAATAACGCACTTCGGTTGGGCGACTTTGGTTGTCTTTCCAAAATTTCCAAACCCCTACCCGTTTATTTCGACCCACTTGTTGCTTTCCATAAGCCATCAACTGACCTAAATGATTCACTTCTAAGTGGTCTTTTAACCCGGTAAGGGATTCTATTCGCTCAAACCGTGTTATGCCATTAGAAGATCCAGGAAGTGCAAGACCTCGGTGTACAAATGGAATTGCTACATAAAACTGATCATGATGTGTTTCAGGGTAGGGTAAAGAAAACTTCCATTCGTGAACCAACAGCGTTTGAGCGTGAATGGGAACAGAGTCGTTCAATGTAACCGCAATTGTTTCTCCCGGTTTGATACTCGCTGGAAAATGAACATTCCCATTTGACAAATTTTGGCTAGCCTGCTGCACCACATGACACCGATTGGTGATGGAAATAGCATGGCTTGCTCGCACATAATTGGGGCCTTCCCAGTCTATATATTGAAGTGGAATTGTAACATCCCTTGGTGTGTCTGAAAAAACACAACGAGCAGTGGTCTCTTGCTTTAACGGCGAGCGGCGCGAGTTTGCCAACTTCCACCTTTCTATATCCCAGTAATACGTTCGTGTAACCAACGCTCCTTGTTCTTCAATGCGCGTTTTATACTGAACACGTTCGTTGCCAACATGCCAGTACACATTGGGTACGGATGACCAGGCGTCTACTTTTTTGAACTGTTGTAGCTCATCTTCCCACCGATAAAAATCGGCAAACTGTTCGTTAAAACCTCCAGGTCCAGCTTCAGTTTTTTGAACAATCGCTATGCCTTTAAATCGGTTTAAAATAGGTGGCCAATTTAGAAATTTTAACACCTTATTGGTATCATTAGCTTGTACTTTTCGTCGGAAAAAACCCGCCAAGTTTTGCAAGGTATCAAGCGATTGATATTCACGAATAATAAACGAGCTCAGTTGAAACGAGTCGGCACCACATTGTTTCCAATTATGGGTAGTGATTAACCGCTGTATGGTATCAGGTCTATCCCAGGATTGATCCTTTCCTCGAACTAAAACAAGCGGTTCAAATAGCCCCCCATCTTTTTGCTTAATCATTCCTTCCTCCATTAGTACCTGATGCTTAAATTGGGATAGAGGAACGGCACGCTCAATTTCAAAACGCGCCAGAGTAGTATCATTTCCGCCTGATCGGTATACAACTAACATTGCTTGATATACGGGGTAAGGCGGATCGGGTAAGGCTATTGCTACGGTATAGTACTTATGGAGTGGAAAGGGGGTTTCAGTTGCAATCAAACGTGTTGGACGGGTAACTTTTTCAACACGTTGAAAGGTTTTAAACTGGCTTTCAGAACGGTGTTGGTTTTGAGAACTCTCAGGGTATGGATTGCTATCCTCATCAACCAAGAAAAGGTTGAATTTTGAGGGACGAGCGCCTACTTTTTGCAGGTCAATCGCGAACACGTATTTTTCCACATTACTTTGGTGCTGGGCATTTCCAACAAGCAAGATTGGAATAAACAAACTAATGAGGAACCATTTCATCGCGGCGAACTTAGCGAATAACATGTCAAAGAAACAGCATTTAACCCTGTGTTTGATTGGTAGTAACAACTTTTCTAAACAGTTAATATGAATGATTAAAAACTTCCTTGCTGCAGCTTACAGGGCACGCATCACCTTCATTCCTTTCAAAAATGTAACTTGGCCTATCAAGTTGCTGAAATATGAGTTTAGATCAAAAATTGAGAGCGCTTCAGGCACAAGTAAATTCTTTGCAAAACGAGCATGCCACCCTTACCCAAAAGCTTCGCGCGTTGCAAGCAGAGCTTATAACACTGCAGCGTAACCCTGAAGACTCAGCAACTTCCAGCGCCAAAGCGGATTTGACTCCTGACGACACTCCTAAGCAAGTTCAATCAAGTCCCCCCCTTCAAGAAATCATAAACAAACCGCCATCCTTTAACAGTTCGGCGAATCAAGGATACAATACCAGGTACAAATCACGTGGTTTGGAAGCCTTTATTGGAGAAAACCTGATTAACAAGGTGGGAATTATTGTGCTGATTATAGGTGTTGCTATTGGCGCAAATTACGCGGTTGAGCACGAATTAATTGGGCCGGGAATGCGCATTGTAATGGGGTATGGCGTTGGTTTAATCCTGATGGGAATCGCCTACTGGATGCGCCATAAATTTAGGGCGATGAGCGCTGTAATGTTGAGTGGATCTGCAGCTATCATGTACCTTGTAACCTATGCGGCTCACAGCCTTTTTAAGTTAATACCACAATTAGCTGCTTTTGCGCTCATGGTAGTTTTTACCGCGTTTACCGTATGGGCGGCATTGCAATATCGCAAGCAAATCATTGCTCATGTTGGAATGGTTGGGGCGTATGCCATTCCCTTTCTGTTAAGCGATGGATCAGGCAATGCCAATGTGCTTTTTAGCTATATTCTGATAATCAATTGCGGAATACTTGTAGTTGCCTTTAAGCAATATTGGAAGCTCCTTTATTTTACCACATTCGGTTTTACGTGGCTCATCTTTTTTTCGTGGTATTTTACGGGTTACAATTCCACTCATTATTTCACAACAGGAATTATTTTTAGCACCGCTTTTTACGTCTTGCTCTATGCAGTTTTCCTCGTATTTAAAGTTGCTAAAAGTGAACCGTACACAGGATTCGATTTGGCGCTTTTACTAGCTAATTCGCTACTTTATTTTACTGCTGGGTACCTCATGCTTTCCGATGTACAGTTTAGTCCGCATTTACAGGGTGTGTTTTGCCTTTTCAATAGCGCAATCCATGTTATTGTGGCCATTACCCTAATGCGTAAAGCAAACCACGATGAGGCTTTGGTTGATGTAATTGCAGGGTTAGCCGTGCTCTTTTTGGGCCTTTCAATACCAATAGAACTCGATGGTAGTTGGGTAACGATACTCTGGGTTGGGCAAGCTTCTCTCTTGTTTTGGGTTTCGCGCTCAAAAAGTACGGTTGTTTTTGAACGACTCGCTTACGGGTTTTTACTTCTCTCCTTTTTCAGCTTGTTAGATGATTGGTCCGATTCATATGGAAACTACTCCCTCAGCTACCCAGAAAGTTACCTTACACCATTCTTAAACATTCACTTTATCACATCGCTAGCGGTGGCATTGGGCGCAGGGTTCATTGCTTGGTTTCACCAACAAACTTTGCTCAAAGCGTGGAAAGCTCCGACAACTTTAGTTCCCTTCATTCATTACGGTGTTCCGGCGGTTTGCATTTTCGCCGCTTACAACGGCATGCGCTTGGAGGTGTTCAATTATTGGGATCAACTTTATGAAGGATCTTATGCGAACAACCAATTTAATCATGACTACCTTCACCTGGCCAAGGTGTGGCAGGTTAATTATACCTTGCTTTTTATAGCTGCTCTAATGCGCTTGAATCAACTGCGTTTTAAGCAGGTTGAGTTGCGCTATTTCAATGCATTTATTACCGTTGGCGTAGTACTTGTTTCACTGATTTCTGGACTGTACAACCTCAGCGAATTGCGCAGTAGCTACCTTGATGCAGTATCAAATCCTTCCATCAGTTTTGTTTTCTTGCGGTATGTGTTCATTGCCCTTTTTGCCCTTGTCCTCGTTATAGGACGCATCGAAATCATGCAGCTAGCTTCTGGGAAATACGGTAAAACCTACCGGCTTTTTGCTCACGCAGCAGTAGTGTGGGTATTAAGTAGCGAGCTCATTCACTGGTACGATATTGCCGGCTATCCTGCAGCTTACAAACTGGGGATGAGTATTTTATGGGGGGCTTACGCTGCGGGATTATTGAGCATAGGTATTGCCAAAAGTTGGCAACACCTTAGAATCGGTTCGTTGGTTCTTTTTGGTGCTACGCTGCTTAAAGTGGTGCTCTTTGACCTCCAATCTATGGGTACGCTCGCCAAAACGTTCGTATTTATGGTTCTTGGCGCGCTGCTGTTACTAGCTTCTTTCCTCTACAATAAGCACAAAGGAAAAATGGACTAATTGAACCCTTCGATTGAGTGGGTTTTTTAATTTCACCGGGTGAAAAAGACCATCTTGACATACAGTGCCTTTATGGCGGCCTTAATTCTCGTGTTGCAAGCCGTAGATTATTGGTTGTTGATGAAAACAACCCGACTTGAGGTTTACATTGGCATTTTAGCTCTCGTGTTTGTTGGTGTTGGAATATGGTTTGGGACCACCGTGATAAACAAGGAGCAAAAGGTCTCTCTTGAAACTGTGCCCCCAATCAATCCAGATCAATTTGATATTAGTAATCGTGAATATGAAGTGCTAGAGCTCATGGCAACCGGAATGACAAATCATGAAATTGCCAAGGAGCTTTTCATCTCGGTGAACACGGTTAAAACACACATAGGAAGCCTATATACCAAGTTAGATGTTGGGCGAAGAACACAGGCCGTGCGCAGAGCAAGGGAGCTTCAATTGATTCGCGATTAGCTCACCCTAATGGGTGAATTACAAAAATCACCCAAAAGAATGAGGCCAATTACATCGGTTTCAAGCAGGTTTGTCAAAACAAATCAAATCAATAAACGATGAAAAAATATGTATTGCGTTTTGGGATTTTAGCAGGAGTTATTTGTGGTGGTATGTTTTACCTTGACATACCCGAGGCCGGCGAACCCATGAATTTTGAAGATGGCCATATGCTTGGCTATTTGGCCATGATTTTATCCCTTTCTACCATTTTTATTGCTGTTTGGCAATACCGTAAAGAACACGGTAACACTACTTTTTTAAAGTCCTTTACCCTAGGATTATTAATTACGTTGGTGGCTTCTGTACTATATGTAATAGGCTGGGAGATTTTCTTTCAAAATTTCGCCTCCGATTTTTCAGATCAGTACCTCGCTTTTCTTCAAGAACAGTTGCAGCAACAAGGATTATCTGAGACGGAAGTCAATGAACAACTTGCTCCAGAAAAAGAGATGATGGAATCTTATGGCTCAAACATGCCCTTGCGTTTAGGGTTTACGTTTCTAGAGTTATTTCCAATCGGACTCATCATTTCACTGGTGGTGGCCTCACTCTTTCGCTGGGTAATTAAACCCTTGCCAAAATCAAGTTTGTAATACCATAGAAATCCCGCTAAATGTCATGTTTCGTCTCACCCTTAATCACCTGAACAATGGTTGGATCGTGCGTTAAGCGGGACGCTGCACATGCATTGGTGATTCAACTGTCAACACACCGATTTAGTTGGTCGTGCTGAAATGCCTTTTACAATGGGGGTGCACCGCATGGTGGTTTAATGGTATGGTGTTTTAATCAGCGTTTACTACCAACATGCTGGTTTGTGCAAGGTACTTTCCGCGGAGAACGTACATTTGCATCATGCTGCAGCAGCTCATAGCGAAATACAAGCCTTCTTTTAAATCAGATTTAACCGGGGGAATGCTAGCCGCTATCATCGGTTTACCAATGGGGTTGGCTTTTGGTGTGCAGTCTGGTTTAGGACCTCAAGCAGGAATTTACACTGCGATTATCTTAGCTATTGTAGGTGCTTTTTTTGGAGGAACGCGCACCTTAATTTCCGACCCTACGGGTCCTATGACGGTTGTAGGTGCTACCGTAGTTTCAATGGGGATTTCTCAGGCAGGCAGTGTTGAAAATGCATGGCCACTAATTGTTGCCACATTTATGCTTGCAGGTATTTTCGAATTAATTTTTGGCATATTAGATTTCGGTAAATACGTAAAGTATTTGCCCTACCCGGTTCTTTCGGGGTTTATGGCTGGAATTGGCGTAATCATTATTTCGGTTCAGGTATTTCCGTTATTGGGTCATGAATCTCCCAGCGGATTTGTAAGCATTTGGTCATCTATCGGACAGCCATTGGCTAACCTCAATTCCGAGGCACTTTTACTTGGGTTAGGAACCATCTGCGTGGTTTATTTACTGCCACTTATCACCAAGAAAATTCCCTCGATTTTAGCAGCCCTTATTTTAGGCACCCTTGTGGCTGTTTTCTTTGAACTGGATGTCCCTGTAATTGGTGAAATCCCTCGGGAATTTCCAAAAATCCACCTTACGGACGTTTTAGGTCTACACCTCTCCGACTTAGAGTACATCATTACCCCAGCGCTTATCTTGGGAAGTCTGGGTGTAATTGACTCGTTACTCACGTCGGTGGTTGCCGACAACCTCACCAAAACCAAACACAACAGCAAGTGGACAGTAATTGGTCAAGGTGTAGGTAATTTAGTAACAGCAATTTTTGGAGGTATTCCAGGTGCCGGTGCAACAATGGGAACCGTAACCAACATCAAGTCGGGAGCTCAAACACGCGTTTCAGGAATCTCAAAAGGAGTCTTTTTGTTGCTCATCGTGGTTGGAATTGCCGAATACGTTCAGTTCATCCCCATGGCCGTTCTTGCGGGAATATTAATCACCATTGGAGTTGGAATTATTGATTACCGCGGCATTAAGATGCTTCGCAAAGTTCCTCGCGCTGATGCAATTACTTGGGTCATCGTATTGCTCGTTACCCTATTTGACAACTTATTAGATGCCGTCGCAGTTGGATTCATACTTTCAGCCGTGCTATTCATTGGTAAAATGAGCACCGCACTGAACAATTCTGTGCACACAGAGGTACTCGGAAAGCTTGTTAAACGCAAAACGCTACCTGTTGATTTAGCTGATAAAATTCATGTTAAGTCTATTGATGGTCCGCTCTTTTTTGGTTTTGCTGATCGTTTCCGAGAGCATTGTTACAACATTGATGATGTTATTGGAGTAATCATGCGGCTTGAAAATATTCCATTCCTAGACCAAAGTGGACTTGTTGTGCTTGAAGATGCTATTGTGAATTGGCACGATAGGGGCATTCAGGTATACATTACTTGCAAAGACCCACGCAGCTTCGAAATGTTTGAAAAAACAGATCTGGTTCCGCGCGTTGTAAAACGGTCCTATTGTTTTACAAACTTTGATAGCTGCGTGCAAGCCATACGCAACCGGATTGATGAAAACCGAACTGCCGGAGTTGCAGAGGATTTGTTGCTCACTGAACCTGAATAAACCCATAAGCATTGATCCTGTTTAGTTTCAAATTCGGGTAATAGCTCCCAATTTGGGACGATTTCATTAGCCAGTCAATGGGCGCCGGAGAACATATTCATCACTGCTTTGTTGCATTTGGTTAAGGTTGCCATATTCTCAAGGTTTATGGTACGGTTTTCCTTATCGCATGAATTCTTTTTGCAGTTACAATGAGTAAGAAATTCCTTTTTGCACTTATCACCTTATTGGGTACTTCCCAATTGGTTTATGCATCGCCATTACCTCCTCCTGCTCCAGATGCTAGTCCCATTAATGGGTCTTGGTATATACTGCTTGCAGCAGCATTGGTTTACGGCACATATGTGTCCGTTCAAAAGAAAACAACATGAAGAACTTATTCTTTCTTTTCACTGGTCTTTTTGCAAGTCTTTTTACCGTTGCACAAACCACGTACTACACATGTACCACCGCACCTGGGACGTCGCGCTTTGTAACTACTGATCCAGCAGGAGATGGAACGTGTAACGTTGTGCCGTGTGGAACGCACCCGGAAATACCGTAGTGGTGCTTCAAAATACGAGCTACTTTGAAATCTTTGCTCCTGTAACAGTAGAAGCGAATATTCAGGTTGATTCAGCAGGGACGATGACCCTCAAAACACAGGGAAACAATAAAAGCATTCCGTTTAAAAGTGGTACGAACTTTAGCATCTATAGAACCGTAAACACCTCTTCTAATTTAGCCTTAGTGAACAACGGCTACCTATATGTTGCCCCTTCTGGAACACTTGATAATAGTGGTTCTGCAAACAATAACGTTACAATTTCTGGTACTGGAACAGCGCTAATTGAGGGGTCGGTAATTGCTGGTGATGAGTTTATTGTAAACGGCAATGTGATTTTAACAGGAACCCTGGTAGGTGATGTTTTTGTAGTTGATGGCTCTATTACAGGCTCTGGTTCGGTTACCGGATCCACAAGTTTAACTGGAACTGGGACAATAAATGGAGTAGGAATCGCAAATGTTGCAAGCCCTGTGAACTTGAGCACAACAGGTTACAAATGGAATGGAACCAACTGGGAAGCCACTACCAATGCGACATCAACAAAAGCTTCTGTGAGTATCACAGATAAGGCTTTTATAGATGGCCAAAATTATTCCACCTCATCTGGTAATTTAGTTGTTGCCAACCTACAAGTATCGTCAGGTAAGCTCACCGTTGAACCCGGCGATTCAATTGTAATTTCAAGTACCTTAATCAATAATGATTCAATACTAATCAAGGATCATGGAATTGTTGCTCCTAATGCTATTTCAACAGCTGGAACAGGTACATTCCTTGTTGAACGCAGCTTTTCCCGTGTTGGGTGGCATCACCTCTCATTTCCAACTAAAGGAACAAATACGATGAGCCAGCTGACAGCTTCAGGGTATACATTAGACCTTTCGGGAACGAGCGCACAGAGCATCTTTACTTGGGACGCTAGCACATCAGCATGGGGATATCCCACTGGAGCCAGTTCGCTTGTAAAGACTCCCATTGCCATGTATGTGGATTCAGCAAATAGTTCAGTAACACTTCCAGTGGCAAATAGCGACTTTAACATTCGAGATGTGAATGTCTCGATTGCTTATCATGACCCGGGTGCAGTTCAAGGAGACAGCACTTCAAATGGCACGGACTGGTCTACTTCATCAAGTGATGGGTGGAATTTCATCGCTCATCCATTTCAAACTTATGTAATTTGGAATGCGCTCACATTGGCCAACATCAACAGCGCAGTTTATGTCTTTGATGGCACTTCTTACAAAAGTTTCACGCAATCTGGCGCTGGGGATATTGAGGCGCAATACTTATCACCTCATCAAGCTTTCTTCGTTCAAAGTACCGGAGCAACAGGAACGTTAGTCATGGATAATGCCGCTGGAACTTCGACTCCCGGGAATTTTTCAAATTTATTCAAACAACAACCTGAATTGTACTTTCAAGCCATTGGTGCGGGTGACACTATTGGTTCTTGGGTAACCGAGCATGTGTTAAGCACCGATGAATTTGACGGTCATTACGATGCGTATCATGTTGCTTCTTGGTCTGATGCGGCTGAACTATCCTCAACGAATACATTAGACAGTGTCGCCTATCACATTCAAACTGCTCCGAAGCTGGATGAGTTGCCCCTGTATTTATCTTTTGCCTATTCGGTGCAAGGCGAGCCATTCACACTACAATTAAGCAATGAGCATTCGGGCTATTACGATTACGTGTATTGTACCGACTTATTTACGGGGAATACCGCAAACTTGAAACAGTCTCCGTTGCATTTTACGCATGATACATTGGCGCCGAAACAACGCTTTCGACTTACTATGTCTAATGATGCAACAACGGGAATAACAGAAGGAAATGTAAGCGCTAACCGAATCTGGTTTGATGGGGAAAACGTTCGAACTAACCTTTCAAGTGCTGAAATACAATCAGCATATTGTTACCG
Organism: Salibacteraceae bacterium; assembly: GCA_965661625.1. Classification (GTDB taxonomy): domain Bacteria; phylum Bacteroidota; class Bacteroidia; order Flavobacteriales_G; family Salibacteraceae. The sequence continues at coordinate 39,537 of CBFIEM010000006.1, read as the reverse complement.
ATCTAACGGCCAAATGATCACTCAAGTCACTAGTTTAAGTAATTTGAAAGTTCCTGAGCAACATGGGGTTTACATTATTGGTATCCAATTAAATTCAGGAAGCGTCGTACATACCAAGATTATTAGGTAGCTTCTTTTCGAGTGTTTGTTTTTCACGGTCAGTCATATTACCTTGATGAGCGAATACTAGACTAGATGAACCTATTTGATCAAATTGCCGCCGCCGATCTCTGAAATCACATTAGTTCCGTTGCTAAGCTTGAATATGGCGGTTTGACCCAAAATCTGGAAAGCTTTCTTGGAACGAAGAAATGTTTGAGATGTATGATGTCTCTCCAAAAGCATTCAATCATTCGTTTGAAGATTGGCGCAAATGCGTGCATCCTGAAGACCTCATTGGAGCTGAAGAGGCATTTAAGTTTTCGGTGGAGTCAGGAGGTAAATACCTTTATACTTTCCGCATCATTTTATCGGATGGCTCGATACGTCACGTAAAAGCAAGCGCCTCGCAGCGCAGTATTAACGAATCCGGTGATGTAGTCATTATTGGAACAAACCAAGACATTACCAGCTACATCAACTTACAGCGCGAAGCAGAAAAAGCTGGAGCAACCTATCACCAGCTTGTTCGGCAGAGCCCAAATGCCGTGGCGATGGTGGACAAGAACATGGTTTATTTAGCTTGTTCCGACCAATGGGTAGCAGAGTATGGGCTTACTCGTCCCGTTGCTGGCAAATCACATTATGAATTGTTTCCTGAAATTGGGGAGAGTTGGAAAGCCATACACAAAAAGTGTTTGCAAGGAAGCAATGAAAGCAACGACAAAGACCTTTTTGTCCGTGCTGATGGATCAAGACAATATTTACGCTGGGATATTCGACCTTGGCGAACTATTGATGAAGAAGTTGCAGGCCTTATTATGTTTACTGAAGACATTACGGATAGGGTAAATGCTGAATTTGAGCGTGAAGAGCTAATGGAGGTTTTAAACGCCTCTCAAAAAGTGGCTCAGATAGGTAGTTGGAAAGTGCCTCTTCCATCTCTAAAAGCAATTTGGGATGAGCAAACGTTTAACATCCACGACCTTCCAGTTGGAGAAGTCCCTAGTGTTGAACAGGGAATTAACTATTACAAAGAAGGACACTCAAGGGACACCATAAGTAAAGTTTTTACTGCTTGTATTGAGCATCAGCAGCCTTTTGATGAGTTTTTAGAACTTATTACAGCAAAAGGAAATCATAAATGGGTACGCACAATTGGACGGCCTGTTTTAGATAAAGCTGGGAAAACAATAGCAGTAAACGGTGTTTTCCAAGATGTTACCGAACTCAAGGCTCGTGAAAAGGAATTACTGGAATATACCAAGCGCTTTGAGAGTGCTTTTGAGCATTCTGCAATAGGAATGGCTTTGGTTGGGCTCGATGGTGCTTGGCTACGTGTAAATTCGGTATTGATTAACTATTTTGGGTATTCTGAAGAGGAGTTGTTAGCGCTGACCTTCCAAGATATCACACACCCTGACGACCTAGAAAAAGACAAGGAGTTTGCTGAAAAGTGCGTTTTAGGTGAAATTGAAAATTACCAAATCGAAAAACGGTACCTCCAGAAAAATGGGAGTGTATTTTGGGCAACGTTAAGTGTAGGTATTGTAAAAGATGGCACAGGAGAACCCCTCTATTTTATTTCACAAATTGAGGATATATCTGAAACTGTGGCTTTTCGAAAAAACTTCAACAGGCCAATAAAGACCTCACCGTATTAACAGATAAGTTAACGGTACAAAATCGGAGCTTGTCTGATTTTGCACATATTACCTCGCACAATTTACGCGCTCCTATTGCCAATTTAAGCATCTTAAGAGACCTTTACTTGGAGTCTGAAAACACTGATGATAAAGCAGTTATTTTCGATAAGCTATCCCAGTCTGTAAATAACCTTAACACCACGCTAAACGAGCTGGTTGACGCACTTCTTATCAAAAGCATGGCTGGCACAGTTATGCGAACCATCAGCTTGCAAAAAGCGTTGAACTTCGCTTTGTCTTCGCTGTCTGAGGTAATTGTTCAAAACAAAGCACGAATTGACACTGACTTAGCGGTTGAAAAAATTTATGGAACGCGTCAGTATTGGGAAAGTATCTTGCTCAATTTAATATCAAACTCAATTCGGTACCGCAAAATAGATTCGTCTTTGGAAATTTTTATCAAATCATGGGAGGATACGGAAAATACGTACCTTTCAGTGAAAGATAATGGTTTAGGGATTGACATGAAAAGGCATGGAAGTAAACTTTTTGGCTTACATAAAACCTTTCACAGAAACTCAGATGCCAAAGGTGTTGGTCTTTTTATGACAAAAACGCAAGTTGAAGCGATGGGGGGCCAAATTCATGTAAAAAGCGCTCCAAATGAAGGGGCCGAGTTTATCATTATGTTTCAGAAAAGGGACATTAACAAAAATAGCACTACGAAATGAAGCCAATAATCATTTGTTTGGTTGATGACGATGACATTTACCAATTCACTTTCACTCAGAGCCTGAAGAAGGTAAATATCGCCAAGCGGATTATGGTATTTTCAAATGCATATGAGGCACTTGATTTTTTACAGCTTCATATCAAAGACGCCCAGGACATTCCAGATGTTGTTTTCTTAGATATAAATATGCCCGTTATGGATGGGTGGGAATTTTTAGAAGAGTATACTAAAATGGTTCCTAACCTACCAAAGCAAGTTACCATTTACATGGTTTCTTCATCGGTTAACAAAGAAGATATTGATCGTGCTAAGTCAATATCTGAAGTTACCGATTACCTTATAAAACCTGTAGAGGGAGATGCTGTAAAAGGTATTCTAGACAAACTTCAACCGCAACAAAATTAGCCTACGGCTCACCAAACTTACGCTTCCCTGAACACGCATTGCAAGCACTAACGGTTCCCATCCAACTATTGATTAACCGTTTCATCGTTCTTGGTAAAAGGGGTAAGTTCATTTGCTTACCAACAATTGCTTCAGGTGCAGCTACCTCGCTCATTTCATAGACATAAGTTGAGCCTATCTCAGCAAGAGGGGTGCATAGGTCATCAGAATACTATTGTAATTGGAGGGTTAAAAACTCCTTTCCCGTTTAAAAACAAGGTTACAATTAACACCAAGCTTTTTCATAAAACGGATTATTGATATCGTTAAATTATCACGGAAACCCCTCAAACATCCACAACACTTTCTTTCTCATTGTTTTTAGTTACTTTCAAGTTATGAAGCATTCCTCAAGTCTGTTACTCACCGCTGTAATTGTATTATTTACTTGCACAACACTTACTTCCCAACACATAACTGCAACATTGGGGTTAGGTAGTTTTTCCTATCATCATGAATCTGAAAACCAACCCATTGAGTCAACTAACCCGTTGGGGTTCTCCTTTGATTGGAAAGCAGATGTTGGGAATTATGGTTCTGCAACACCTTATTTTGCCTTACGAGAGTATGTAAAAGATGTGGTTGTTAATTATCCCGAAAAGGCGTTGTTTCTTTCTATTCATGAACAAGGGTTAGTGGCCCTGAACATGGACACCTTATTGAGTGAGTTAACGGTGGAAGTTGATTTTGAAGATGTTGATGAAAATGGTGAATGGGTTATTAAAACAGATACAATCGTCCCAAAAATAAGTGAAGAGGAAGTGATCGAGTTGCACCTTGTTTTTGATATGTGTTACGATGTTGATAAGGAGGTGTTTAGCATTGCAGGAAAGGCAATTCGCGCTATATTCTTTGATTCATACACAGCACTACCACGCTCCTCTGTATACATTCCATTTCAAAAGTTGAATGCATATACCCTACCTGCAAACCTACACCCCATAATAAACCCACTATTGAGTAAGACCGTATTTGATCGTCGCACTATCGAACAGTCAGAATACATCTTTCAGCTTACCCTACCACTTCAACCTGAAGGTCAAGAAGTGGAATACCTGGATATGCAAGAACCTCTAGTTGAGGTGGTAAAATCGTGGGGGTTATCAACCTTTAATCATGCCTACTTATCCAAACAAAACATGCCGCTAATGAATAAAAACAATGACCTTGTTTCATTGGACTCGGCAAGGACAGTAGAAGAATTTGTTATGGAAATAGATGAGTTCACGGGTGAAATCAGGGAGAAGGTTGTGTTCGAAAAAGTTGCATTTGAAAATCTGGGCTTGGGATTTCCTTTTAAGCTCGCGCTAGATCCCAAATCCCCATCTATCATGTTCGAACATGCCAACCAACCTCTTGTGCTTATTCCTGAGTCGCAATACTCAGAGTCGGCATGGAAAGAAGGCATGTTTAGCACCTACCGACCCGGTGAACGTTAAGCTATAATTTCGTGAATAACTTCCACCGTTTAGCAGAACTGATTGTACACTGGGACAAGTCCCATACAGACTACTTAGAGGAACTTTATGACGTTGCTGTTCCACAAGCCGATGCGTTTATAGTAAACCTCATTTCCTTGTTACCGCATGAACAGGAAATTCAAGAAGGAGGTACTTGGCTCGTAAAGTTTCATGTTGCTAAAGGAAAAAAGCTGCCCCCTGAGGCCATTGCTTCGCTGTTAAATGCATTTACTGAGTTCACCGATTGGCCAGCACAGTTACATGTGTTGCAAGTAATCCCCTGCCTACCCATTCCTAAAGATTTAGCTGAACAGGTTCTTCCTACTGTGGAGCGCTTGCTATCCTCTCATGCTGTTTTTGTACGCGCAGCGTCGTACGAGGCCTATTGGGAACTTTTAAATGATTTTTCACATGCAAAACCAGCATTTCTGGAGCGCTGTGAACAAGCGCTGAAACATGAGCGACCATCCGTACTCGTGAAAATTCGCAGGATTTTAACTGCAATTAAATGATGCATTGACAGCAACGGTCTTTTCACACACCTGCTTGACGCCATCCCCGCATTTTGCAAACCAATTTGCTCTCCACGCAACTATAACTGCTGAAGATTGAAACTGGGGTTAGCTGAATAAAAGGCCGTATTTATTCATGATGTACAGAAGAATTACAATGAGCGTCAGTCCAAAATACAGGAAAGTAGCAACCACTATCGATACTAACCCAAGTAGCATATTAACAACTCTTCGCGTTCCAATGGTATAAAACGCATACGCTGTAAATCCTACCAAACTTATCATTTGAAGCGGCTGAGTCCAACCATCCAAAGGAATGAGGTCTGTGAATAATGGAATAACCTGAGTACATATTGCCAAGGTGTAAAAACTGAACGTCAATGACTCAGCCAAGTTGAAAACCTTTCTGAAAAATATGGTAAGTATTAATCCTAAAAACAACGGATATCCCAAGGAGAAATAGTGCTGATTATCAATGGTTACCCACTTAACAATTTCAAGTGCTTCCATTTGCATGGCTTCAGCAATTTGGGGGTCTAACGAACCCGAAGAGTTCTCTACCCCTACTTGCAACGGTTCATAATCAACCACAACGATTTCATTCATCAATAATCCAATCGTGGCAAAAAAGAAATAGAACTGTATCGGTGAAACGTAGTATTTGCGTTTACCAGCCGAATATGCCTTGACCATTTTTCCGGGGTTCACGACAATATCTCTAATGGTTTCCCAATACCTTCCTTGGAAATCGAGAATTGCTCGCGGTACTTCAGCAAATACTTGTTTGAGTGTAAGGCGTCCTACGCTAGCCCGCTGGCCGCACTCAGGACATCTTTTCCCTTCGTATTTGGTATCACAGTTTAAACAGGTTATTTCTGGCATTGGATTCGGGTTGAGCAAGCAAGATAGCGAAGAATTTACATGAAAAACAACCGGTTAAGTTCGAAACTCTGCCGTTCATCTAATCTCGCCTTTTTCCAGCAACTGTTGCGTAACAACCTGCGTATTGACTGTGTGACTTATAGCTTCAGAAACGTTTTGATCATTGCCACTTGTTGGTTGATTTCCACTCAAGTTTATGCGCAACGCCTAGATGGACATTGGCTAAAAGATCACCTGGTAACCGCATCTCACCCGGGAGGATGTAATCCTGGCTATGTAACTGGTTGGCCCGACGACTCAACTTGGGTGAATTTTTACGACGGTATGCAAATGGATGGCCTTTTTTCACAACCCCATAGTGATCTGTCTGGACCAGACTTACTGTTGGAGTCTAGTTTCAATTCCGATAACATCAACTTGAAACTCAAGTTAGCAAATGGGACCACAACTACAGCCCTGCTAGTCGATGGTCCAAGGTGGAAGCAAATTTCCGATACCACATGGGTGTTTGCATTCACCGATTGTAACATGGGCATTATTCCCAATTCCCGCTGGGTAGCGGAAATCGATTTTTCGGCTGACTTTGGGCTCAACGCTTCCCAACAAGTTGTGGGTTTGGAAATTGAGTTTTTACTTACCAACGGCATGGCAGATTTGGCAGGAGCTTACATCATTAATCCCAAGTGCGAAAGCCTCGCCCCCTTACAAGACAAGTACATTTGTTCAGAAGAAACCATATTGATTGGTGATTCCTTGCCCATTGCTGGATCATATTTCTGGAATACAGGTGCAACATCTTCAACCATATCCGTGAGTGCACCTGGCACGTATTGGTATGCGCGTTCTAAAGAAACCTGCGTTTGGTTTGATACGGTAACAGTATTTGAATACCCTATTCCTTCTTTTGAGCTAACATTAAACACCTTCGATTGTAACTCAAAAATTGCTCACTATCGCACTTCACTCCCCGTAACCTGGCCCAACGGATCTGAAAGTCCCATATATTCAAGTGATGAGTTAAATGTGAACGCATCTTTGGCATACAAGTGTGGATTTGTGAACGAGCAAATATCCATTCCGCTACCCGAATGCCCTCATGGAGTGTATCTACCAAATGCGTTTACCCCGAACTCAGATGGCATTAACGAAGGGTTTAAGCCGGTTTTTGAAGAACAACCACTGGCTTACCACTTGCAAATTTACTCGCGATGGGGCGAATTGGTATTTGATTCACACGATTGGAAGGAGCATTGGGATGGCGGTAAATGGCCACAAGGAATATACAATTGCGTACTTACCTACCGTTTTTTAAAACACACCGAAGAATCAAGATTTGTTGTTCGACTGATCCGCTAAAGTCTGCAAATTCGAAGAAAAGTTGTTCATTATTTGCTGATCCTTAATAAAATAGGACCTTTGCAGCAACTAATTTTTCATCCAGAAGAAAAGGATTATTATGAGTCAAGTAAAAATGAACGACACCATTAAGGTGCATTACACGGGTAAATTAGCAGACGGACAAGTTTTTGATAGTTCAGAAAACCGCGAACCACTTGAGTTTACAGTAGGTTCTGGTATGTTAATCCCAGGATTTGAAAATGGTGTTGTTGACATGAAAGTGAGTGAGAAGAAAACCATTGAAATTCCAATGACTGAAGCTTACGGTCCAGTAAACGACGAACTTTTCCAAGAAGTAGAAAAGGCACAGTTGCCACCAGATATCGAACCAGAAGTTGGTTTAGGTTTAATGAGCAAGGCTACAGACGGATCTGAAATGCCATTAACCATTTCTGAAGTACGTGAGGAAAGCATCATTGTAGATGCAAATCACCCACTTGCTGGTAAAGATTTAACCTTCGACATTGAAGTAGTTTCAATCGGATAATTAATCCGTATCCATTACAGTAAGCCCTGCCTTTATGCGGGGCTTTTTTTATGCGCCACTTTTGCCAAATCGCTATGCTAGTTCTTGGAGTTGGTATGCTCGTTTAACTCATTTTAACAGCTCTTACAGGGTTGTTTTCAGGTGTTTCAACCTACCTTGTAGAAAATCCGTGTCCTATGAGTTTACAAAACGACTTAGATGAATTGCGAGAATCTAACATCATTGATGCGGAAACTGAATCGCGTATTAGGGCATATTATGCCGCACAAAAAAACAACTCAACCAGTCGGTTACTGGTAGTTTTTAGCTTGTTGGGTGCTCTTTTAGTTGGACTTGGAATTACCCTTATTGTAGCTCACAATTGGGACAACCTATCTAAATCCTCACAAACAACTTTGGCCTTCCTCCCATTACTTGCAGCTCAGCTTATGGCAGGCCTGGCGCTGTTCAAGTTCAAAACTAAAGGTTGGCTTGAGGCAAGTGGCGTGCTTGTTTTTTTGACCATCGCATCAACCATTTCCTTAATTAGTCAGATCTACCACATTCCGGGAAACCTCACTGGTTTTATATGGATTTGGATGCTCTTGGGTGTCCCGCTTATCTATTTAACCAAAAGCCATTTTACTTCCCTTCTCTACTGGGCAGGCATCACCTATTTTGCATTGGAAAGTGGGTATTGGTCGCACACCGAAGGATATTCCCCACAATGGTATTGGGTGTTTGTGCTAGGAGGCCTTCCACATTACCTTCAGCTTTTAAGAACAAGTCCTAACAGCAATTTTACCGCTTTCCACAACTGGGTTATTCCCCTTTCACTGACCTGTTCTTTAGGTATTCTTCACGCCAACGATGAAGCGTTTCTCTTCATTACGTATATCCTCTTATTTGGGTCTTTTATGGTGTTTAGGCAGCTCTTTATTGGCTCCTCAATCAAGCAGGGGTACGGGTTTTTGGGATACGTTGGAGCTACCGTTGTGCTTATTATCACCAGTTTTAGTGACGTGTGTAAGTCCATTGGAAGTGATTTAAGTAAGGGATTACCAGCAATTTCATCGTTAGAAATTGTTGGTGTACTTGCCGTACTAACCCTGTTCATTTTACTGCTCGTTTTCGCCTGGAGGCAACATCAATTTAGCGCACTCCCAAAATCCACTTTTCTCAGCTTTTTATTCATTCCCTTGTTTTTTATCACCGCCTATACCACGAAAGCCTTTTTAGCTGTGAACTTACTTATTCTGTTGGTTGGGGTTGAATCCATATACCGGGGTGCAAATCAGCTAAAGTTAAGTACCCTGAATATGGGGCTGCTTACTGTTGTGGCGCTTATCACCGCCCGATTTTTAGACAGCGATTTCAGTTTTGTTATTCGAGGGCTCATTTTTGTCGTTGTCGGTATCGGTTTCTTTGTTGCCAACTACATGCTAATTTCTAAACGTAAGTCCCATGCATAAATCAGCACTCATCGTCGGTTTTATTCTTGTTGTGCTTATTCAGCTTGCGGTTCCCGCATCAATGATTTTTGAGCGTGAGCAAGTTCTACAGGATGGCACCGTATACCTATTCAAAACACGTCCAGTGGACCCTACTGATCCTTTTCGTGGCAAGTACATCGTGCTTAACTACGAGGCCAATAACATTGTGGTGAGTGATGTTAATGGTTATGCCCGTGGTGCTGAAGTGTTTGTAACTTTTGAGGTAGGTGAAGATGGTTTTGCCGAAACGAGTTCCATTTCTACAGTTCCTCCTACACATACTAAAACATACCTCAAAACCACTGTTTCACACCTCAATGAGCACACACAACGTGTATATGTTGATCTGCCGTTCAATCGGTATTATATGGAAGAAACAAAAGCGCCGGAGGCGGAGCGTATGTATAACGAAGCAAATCGCGAGGAAGACAAGCTTCATGCTCATGCTGCTGTTTCCATCCAATCAGGTAAAGCTGTATTGCAGGAGGTCTTTATTGATGACATGCCTATAAAAGCTTATTTGGAAGCTACCTCTCCTCCTGCTCATTAGTGGTTTCCTACCGCTCGTCCCAATAGGTTTACTGGTCGTCAATTTGTAGGTACACTCACCTTGTGGTAGTGCTAGTTTCGAGTCATCGATTTAGCACTTATGCGCCTTTTTAGTTTATTCATGCTTATTGTAATTCAGGCTTGCCTCTACGGTCAAACAACGTTGAGAGGAACTGTTTGCGACGTAAAAGGAACACCTCTTCCCGTTCCCACATTTTAAATTCAACACCCTTCCGCCACCTGGAACCACGATTACCTATACCCCTGTAGTTGATGAGCCAAGTTCAGTTGTAAACAGGAATAAAAAAGCGGCATTCCGACTTTTCCAAAATCGCATTACTCCCACTGGTAACGGAGAAGATGTGGTGATTACTACAATAAATGGACAGGTAGTTTTCAGCGGAAAGCTTCCAACACATGGTATTTTACTCCCTAAAAATCAGCTCATCTTCATTACCCAATCAAACCGAACCTATAATTACTTTATTCCATGAAAAAACTAATCATTCTCTTCCTTGGTAGCATTACATGCTTCGTAACCAACGGACAAACAGACTCAATAAGCATAGTGCTCTCTGACAATACGGGAAAAGATGCTTGGGTATGGTCATGGGCCAATGCGCGCAGCGTAAATTTTGGTGAGCCCAATGCCCAAAACTCCGGCCTTCATAATGTAACACGAGCCGAAACGTGGCAGTGGACTGCAGGAACTTGGGACACCATTAGGTCGCTCATGTACTTTCAGCTTCCGGAATTTATATCTCCGGCAAACTTAACCGCAGCATACTTGGAGTTAGACTTTTTTAAAAATCCCAATTTTCAGTCGCACACGGGAGCTAACCAGGCGATGCTTGTTCCCATTGATTCACCTTGGGATGAAGCAACAGTAAACTGGAATACCCAACCCACAACTAGCGCAACACCATCGGTTCTACTTTCTGCATCTCATGCTTCAAATCAAAATTACCGCATAGATGTAACCACTTTGGTAAACCACCAAATGGCCACGAACACTAACGGGTGGGCACTCAAGTTAACGGATGAAAATGGAGGGTACAGCGCATTAACCTTTGGAAGCAGCGAGACCCAAGATGTAGAAAAAAGACCACGCCTAATACTGCATTATGAGGCAACAAATGCATCCCCTAAATACGAGCGCGGTGTCATCAAACTTGGGCCTAACCCCGTTCAACATATCCTTACGGTAACCTATCCTAATCAGGAACAGCGCACCCATGTTTTGATCGACCTGCAGGGTAACATCATGAAACATGTAGTCGCCAATCAGTCTCAACTTGAACTTAACCTAAGTGGTGTACCTACTGGTTTCTACCTATTGCATATCCAAAGTGGTGATTCAACACAGGCGTTCCCCGTACTTAAAAAGTAATGGTAATGCAGGCATTCATCTGCCAATATAAAATAGGTGAACTACACGCATAGAGGCAACGGGAATGTTACTTCTCCGTTTAGGTGTAAACCTTTCACTCATGCAAGCATTTATCAGCGGAATCCTCGCCCTTTTATTTCCCGCATTACTACTTGGACAGGCACCGTCGGTGCTGTTTTTAGGCAATAGCTACACCAATTATAACAACTTGCCTTCACTCGTAAATCAGCTGGCAAATAGCGCTGGTGAAAACCTTACAGTTGATAGCAACACCCCTGGCGGATATACACTGGAAGGTCATACCACAAATGCTACAACCCTTCAAAAACTCGCATCTGGAAATTACGATTTCGTTGTATTTCAAGAGCAGAGCCAGCGTCCATCTTTTCCTCAAGGGCAGGTTGAGCAAGACGTTTTTCCATTTGCCAAGAAACTGGATTCGCTAGCGCGAGTAGGAAATCCATGTGTACAGACGCTCTTTTACATGACGTGGGGACGTGAAAATGGCGATGCTTCAAACTGTGTTGTTTGGCCGCCAATCTGCACGTATGAAGGAATGGACGATTTGCTTTATCAGCGTTACATGCAAATGGCCAATGATAATGAAGCACAGGTTGCTCCAGTTGGCCGTTTATGGCGCTACCTCAGAACCAATCATCCAAGCATTGATCTTTACACCTCTGATGGTAGTCACCCATCTTTTGCCGGCTCGTATGCGGCAGCAACAGCCTTCTACACCCTAATCTTCAAGCAGGATCCTACACTCCTAACTTTTGATGGGTCGCTTACTGCAATTCAAGCATCAACCATTCGCGACGCTGCCAAAACTGTGGTTTACGATAGTTTACCAACATGGACACACGGCAATGACCTCTTTAACCGTACAATGAATGTTGCCCAAGTTCAAGGGAACACCTACTTTTTTGAGTATACGGGAACTGAGAACACAAACATCGGGTGGACTTATGATGGCCAAGCTTCAACGAGCGATACCTTCTCGTACACCTTTCCAAATCCTGGTGTTTATCCTGTTTCAATTGTTGCCTACCCCGGGTCATGCGACTCCATTATAGCAACAGATACGGTAGTTGTGCTCCCTTCATCCATAAATCACACATCATCACACCCAATTACAATCCACCCCAATCCAGGAGCTCAAGTAACCATCAGTGGCATCACGCAATCAACCCCACTTGTAGTTTACAATCAATTGGGGGCTGCAGTTTACAGGCAGAACTACACCCCACATACACCCGTAGACCTTTCAAAACTGCCCTCGGGGCGCTATTTCATACACGTTGGGAATGAAGTAGTGCAGTGGATCCGAAGGTGACCTAAGGATCCTTTGCACGTCCAAACGAATTCAGCCGCATTGCGTATGAATTGCGCATTTTAAGTCAATGGCATTGCAACTGAAAAGGCCCATGCTCAACATACAAGCCTTATTTGGCAGGTTTGAGGTTGGGCTCTTCTTTCGATACATCCCTAAATAAAAGCATATCCTTAACGCGAGCCGAAGCGCCCTGATAAAAACCCGTTTCATGCTTATAATGCTTGGGGTTTTTAAAGGTTCCAAATAGTATATCGAACAGTGCAATGCCGGCGTAATTATAAGCATGAATGCCCTTTGCATGATGAATTTCGTGTGATTCTGGACGTTGAATAAGGTAGCCAATCCGGTGGGGAGTGTTGATGTTACTGTGCTGAAAAATGGATAGGAAAGTAGTACTGAGTATGATCAAGGTAGTAGCTTCTGGTGTAAATCCGGCAACCAGCACCAGCATAATACTGCTCAACAGAACCCAACCAATCATGTCGTTCGGACTAAAATAAAAAGCGCCATAACTGTCTAAGCGTTCTGCGCTATGGTGCATTTGATGCATTCCCTTCCACAGAAAATTGGTTTTGTGCATGGTAACGTGCCAAGCGTATTCCCCCAGCTCATAGATAAGAATGCCAACTACTGCTCCCCAAATTGTACCCAATCCAGAAAGGTCAAATACTTGATACGTCGCAAAAAATCCGTCCCAAATAATTGGCAGGTAGGATGAGAGGAAAAAGAAAAGCGTGAACGCTATTATCCCTTTGAGTTTCCAGAATTTCACATGGGGTAGCTTCCTTGCCGGAAGCACTGCCTCCCAGAGCATTAATCCGAGGTACATTGCAAAAACTAAGTACGAGATGGGGTTAAACACCAGCTCAAAAGGTGTTGGGAATTGTGCCAAATAATTCATCATAAATCCAAGTTTAATGTGTGTTTTAAACAAACTAGTTGGTGCAAAAATAGAATTACAAACCACTTAAACAAACTAGTTGGTATAGTTTGTTTATATTTGGGTCATGCCAAAAGATGGAAAGCTCACAAAAGACAAGATACTAGCCCATACCAAGGAGCTTGTTATTGAAAATGGATTTGCAGGAACTTCGGTAGATGCCATACTCTCAAAAACGGGCATTACCAAAGGCGCGTTCTTCTACCACTTCAAAACAAAGAACCACTTAGCAAAAGCTTTAATTGAAGCCTATGCCTTAGAAGATGCGCATCATTTAGAAAGTGCGCTCAAGGCAACCGAAAAACTAGCGCATAGCCCAGGAGAACGCCTTTTGGCATTTGTACAAGCATTCATTGACAGTTCCAGAGCACTTGAAGAACCTCCTAGCTGCTTATACGCTTCTTACACCAATGAAGGAACCCAGTTTGACCAAGAAACGAAAGCTTTAATCACGCAGTCCATTTTAAAGTGGAGGGAAACCTTTCTCGACTTATTGAAACAGGCAAAGGTTGCTGAAAGCTTGAATACAGATATCACAGCGCTCGCCGATCAATTTGCCGTAATTGTAGAAGGGGCTTACATCCTATCTAAAGCCCTCAATCAGCCTGAACTAACCGCAAAGCAATTGACCCATTTCAAAGCGTATTTGGGGTTACTGCTGAAGCAGTAGTTGGGGGTTAAAAGAGTTTAACCCTTACTCTTTTGAGCGATCCCGCTGATAAGAAATGTGATTCCCAGAATAATTAGAAAGGCTTTGAACCAACCTGGATCACCGTAAATATCTGTAAAAGTTATTGCCAGGTAACCCACTAAGCAGAGTCCAGCCAAGGTAAAGTAGTTTGTAGATTTTTTCACGAGTTTGTGTTTTGAAAGCTTACGGCCAAATGGCAGTCCTTATTATTACTGTTCTTCCTGATTCTTTTTTTCCATAGAAAAATCCCCTGCTTTCCTCACAAAAGGTTCCGTTTGTACTTTATGCATGCTGATTAACCCAATCATTACTTGAATTGAATTCAAAACTAACAGCATAAGCCAAAAATAACTCCCATTAACCATGCTTCTTCATAGGCGGTCAAATAGTCTAACTCCACCTGTTGAATGCCAACAACACCGTTGTAGTACGTTACAATTGGTTCAGGCAACAAAGCTTAAAAGACAGTGATCAGGCAAGTATATCGTTCCCTCAGCAATCAAATGCCTCAACACATCGCTCGAAAATCAACCTTGGCCCAGCAATGCTATTATTCAATTCCAAATTGCAGCTTCATGGTAATTGTAGCTGTTTTCATTTTTGAAGTGGTGTTGAATGTCCCACCCCATGAATAATCTTCATTTGAGTTCTGACCAATGATTTGAAATATCCCCATTTGAGCATGCCTCAATTCACTAATTTCTGCGTGAGCATTGACTGCTATTTTCTCTGCTCTAGACCTTGCATCTTCAGTAGCAGCGGCGATCATTTCTAACTTTAAAGCCGACAGTTGTGTGTAATAATAGTGCGGACTACTCGAATAAAACTCTACTCCTAAATTGATGAGTTCTGTGATTTCTCGAGCAATGGCCTCAATTTTTTCGACTTCTTTTGATTCGATATCAACCTGCTGCGTCAATCGGTATCCCGAAAACTCACTGTGTCGATTTCCCGATTTATCATAACCATAGTCGAACTCCTTGTTTATGCTCACCGAGGAGAAAACGATCTGTTTTTCAGGCACCCCTTTAGAAATGAGGTATTCCTGTATGTTTTTCTTGTCTTGTTTTAACGCTTCAAAAGCCAGTTTGAGTTCAATGCTTTTTCTCGCAAATGATCCATTCCAAACAATCAAATCTGATTTAAAGTCTTGTTTTCCAAGTCCGGTTACGTTTATGATATCATTGGATCTTGCCCGATTTTTAAACGCCGTAGTTAACAGCACTACTGCAACTAAAATGGTCAAGGAAATAATGACCACATTGAGGTGATTTTTCATCTTTCGAAGTTAAGTACTGTTTTTATCATGGGCAATAACACAACCGATACAGGAATTTCAACTCTTCAATCTTGGGCAATGCCGGGTGCGTGTTCTGAGCATCAATTTATTGCTACTGGGGTGATGGAATAGCCCTGCTTTCTCAATTGGTTTATCAATCCGCACTCGTACATTAAATGACCCAACCCTACCGCGATAAAACAATTGTTTGCTTCAAGTAATGCATTGATAGAAACAAGCCAGTTCGCATTCCGATCCGTTAACATAAGCTTGTTTCCACACGGGGCGTCGAGACGGTAATCTATGTTCATTGCTTTATACCAAGCTGTTTCTCCACACAAATTGGCCTTTTCATGCCTAATGTTATCAACCACACCTGCCAACCGCTTTTTATGAACCTTCCTGGGCATTCCGGCTACATCTCGATCAATAAGAGCAAGTTGCTCCGCAGTTGTTTCAAGTCCATGCTGAGCTATGCTTTGCTCTGCTGCTTTCAACCCAATGTAATCATCCAACGAGAGCGACGTGTCTCGTTTATCTTGTCCTAAACATATGTGCTGATTGAAATACCTGTTTAGAAACACAAACAGTTCGGTTGGTGTCATTTTAGTATAGTCCGTTGGGCTTTTGCTGAACAACGCCTCAACGAATTCCATGTCGTCCTTTGTTAAGAATTTTTTCCATGGGGTAATAGCCGTCCGCTTATTGATAATATCCCCTGCCATCTGTCCTGGAATGTTCAAGTTTTCTTTAATGACAAGTTCGCAGGTGCTCAGTGCTTGATTGGCGGTTCTCAACGAATCAAAAAAGGCTTTCCCAAAAGCATGGTGCGTTCCAAAGATGCACGAGGTATGAGCAGTGCTGTTGCTTGTAATTTTAAAAAGCACCGTATTCATGTTGGTTTTATCCTGCGGGTTTTGGCCAACCAAGTGCGTTGACAATAACACCAACACGATTGTCTTAGCGATTCTTCTTACGCTATCCATACCTAGTAATCCCAACAAGGGTTTCATAATTCTTGTGCTGATTTAACCTATGTTCCGCCAATTGTTTGCTACCATGTGTGAACTCCATTTAATCAAAGAGCAGCTATCTTTTTAATAGACTGCTGAATTCAATTCGCCCGATCCTAATGCCTGTTATTGCATAAAATTTCGACAGACTGGTTTTCGAGTCCGATAAAATCTATCGCCGGACAACCAAACGAGACCCAGACGAACCCATACACCATTAGAGGTTTATGCTGAAAAGGCTGTCCCGTCCATTGGATGTTTTCCCCTTCACCAGTTAAAGGTGTTAGCGACTTGCTTTCGGTATTGAAGAACACTTTATTAAAAATGAGGGTGTCGCTTTCGCTTTCAAAAACAACCAAGTGTCGGCCACGAATACGAGACGAAGTACTATCGATTAAATCTTGAACTAAATAGGTGTAATCTTCAGTCACACATTCGAAAACCTCCCCAGCGCTTAACTGCACTATTGATGGGGTTTGACTAGGGATTTCAACGTTTTTCGGAAATACGGCCTTTTCGGTTTGCTTCCATACCATGGGGTGGATTGTTCCTGTCTGAAATGGGTTAGAAGGCCCAATATATGCGAAAGCATTCCAGTAAAAATCCCCCATTTTCTCCAGGTTTACAGCTGTAAGTTTAAACCCGATATCCACTCCCCAATGTGCATGTGTTTGTTTGATAAGAGCAAGTTCAGTGGGCTCAAACGTTAAAACGGAGTCGAGGAACATGCTATAAATATGTAATTTGTCTGTATCCTTAACCCGAGCTGCCCTGAGGAAGTCCTCCCTCTCCTGACCCAATACAATGCTATCCTCTCGAGCTTTCCCTTCGTCCATATTGTAAGGGTTATATGCTGCATCTGCAAATTCTTCGTTCATCCAAATCCGCTCATCAGATAACGATACAAAAGCTCCCTTCTGGGGGTACTCAGCATCAATGGGGTAAAGGTAGAAAAGCCTCATCTCCTGACTTTTTCCAAAGACTGCATTAGACATAATTAACAACAAAAAGAATACCCTTATCATGGTTTGTATCGTATGTAATGTCATGTTTTATACACATCAATTAAAAGGCTTTGAAGCCCCTCCCCGAAATACCGATGCATTGTATTGAATTCACCTCCTATCAACAACATGCGCCAGTTTTTAAGTCATCATGTCCTGCAAGGCTTTTGAGTAATGGTGAAAAAAAAATCGACCTAACCTATAAACACAAGAGGCTTACTCAGTATTTCAGCCGAGCTATTGCTGCATTACTTTTTTCCAACTGTTCGGCAAAACCCTTTCCGTTGCGGTCCCATTTCCTGATTAACGTTTCATCTTCGATTAAATAACTCATCACTGACTGCTGGCCGCCGTTTTTCCCTTTCAAAACAAGGTAGAGGCTGTCGCCTTTTGTACGGTACTCATCTATTTAAACCTTTCAGAAACGCTTGCTGCCAGCTGTTAGCAAACTAGCTATTGAAGTGTTGATGCCGTGCGTTGTTAAAAGTACTAATCTTTTGTAACTCAAGGAAAGCTTGGATAAACCGCAATAGGCATTACAAACAGTCAATCAGTAGTCCTTTGTATACGTCGTAATTCAGGCCGCTATTTTAAGTACTATTGATATAGATTCATGCATTGCATTGAAAACAGATCACAACCCCGAGGAATGGCTATCCCATATGGATATGCTGTCCGCCAACAACTACGTAATCGTAGATAATTTCTTGTCCCAAGAGCTTTATGAGCACGTTCGTGCGCATTTCTTAACCTGCCTTCCTGCCTTTTCGGATGCGGGAATTGGAACCCTACACCTCAACACCATTCAAACAGAAATTCGAGGAGATCGCACCTACTGGCTAGAACCAAAAAAAGAAGCCCATTTGAGCGCTTTCTGGGAACTCATTGAAGCAACCATAAGCATGCTAAACCGGTATTGCTATTTGAGCTTGTCTGGGTATGAATTCCATTTTGCTGATTATCCGCCTGGTGGTCATTATGAGCGTCATGTAGATCAATTCTTAGGTCGCAATAACCGAATTATTTCAATGGTCATATACCTCAACCCAAATTGGCACCCAGGCGACGGCGGTGAACTGGAGCTTGAAGACCTCAATGGAAATTCTGTGGTAGTTGAACCTATTGCCCGTCGCTGTGTGCTCTTTAAAAGTGCAGCTGTTCCACACCGCGTGTTGCGCGCTAACAAACACCGTCACAGCCTTACAGGGTGGCTACTCTACAAGCCAGAAGGGTTGAGCTTTTTGGGGTAATAAACGCAACGTATAACCGGTTACTGAATTGGTAACACGCCTAAATTATTTCAGCAGCCGGTAGGAGCATCCGGCAGAAAATGTGCCTACATGATATGCGTTAGCGATGTTCCTTTTTCCATAAGCGACCACCCCGGAGTTCTTGCGCAATTCTATGCGCTCTAAAGCACCACTCACAAACCAGACTTCAGCATTCGAATTTGCTTAATTTGCGATTGTGCCCTTAACCATCATATTCCCTGGCTAAAATGCAATTGCTATGCGCATACCTCCTGGTATATCAAATGCATCCGCTTCCTATCCTAAAACAAGGACTGTTATTGCGCTAATCCCTGAAAAAAGCAGCGTTTTCATAGTGGCTTGTGTAACGTTGTTTGTTGATTAGCTCGCATCACTGGTACGCGTTAACTAATTCCTAGACTCACAAAAAAATCACTATACGAGTCCCTGCTACCTATTGGAAGGGATATTTGATTAACCTCAGTATACCCCGCAAAGCAGTCAAATTGCAAGTTATTAGTGGCTAAAAAAGCAACACCTCCATCCCAACGTCCATGATGTGCAAAATCATCAGAAGCACCATAATATTCTCCAAATACAGAAAACTTGTCTGATAACTGAAACCCTAGCGTGGCCGCTCCTGTAAACTCTACATTCGAACCTTCACTGATCAGCACCACACTTCCATTCAAGGTGAGGTTCACAAACTTGTACTCTTGATATGTCATTGCAGTTAAGAGGTGACTTGGGCTAGTACCTTGATCTGAAAGCGCTACTCCACTGTAGGCGTATTGAACTCCTATGGCGGGTACCAATTGGTTTGCCTCCCGAAAATTATAGCGCAGCCTAATGTCTAATGTGGTTGATGAGTGGCCTTCCTTTTCAAGATTAGCTGAAACAGGTTCGGTAACTACACCTGTGTTAAACCCCGAAATTCCCAACTCCCAGCGTTCGGCATCAGCAATATTTTCAGCGGTTCCAACAAGTTGAATTTGTGGACAAAAAAGCTCCAACAAGTCAATTAAAGAGGCTTGCAAAAACTTTTCGTCTTCAATGATAACAGCCGTAATTAAGTCACCCATTTACATCAAAAATAAGTGTTACACGCGTACCTCTTGCATTTCCAGCTTTGTCCATTAGGTCTTCAACCTGCATGGCATGCCGTTTTCGATGTAAATCATTCATTACCTCAATCCGTTTGGCATTAATTGATTGGGATGCGTTTAAGTGTTTTGCCTGGCTATCGGTTGCGCGCTTTCCAGCTTCTGCCCTGCCAATTCCATTATCTGTTATGGTACACGCTATGCCAACGGGGTGCTGGGTGAACACAACCGAAATAACACCCGGTTTAGGACTGGGAACAACACCGTGGTTAATCGCATTTTCTACAAAAGGTTGAATCAACATTGATGGTATTTTAGTTGCTTGATTTACACCCGACTCAATGGTAACGTGGTAAGAAAACCTTCCGTTAAACCGAAGTTGTTCTAACAATAAATAACGCTCCAATAAATCTACCTCATCATGAACTGTAGACTCCGATTGCTTAGAGCGTTCCAGCGTATAACGCATCAATTTTGCAAATTTTGCCAAGTAACTTACTGCGTCCTTTTTTTGATTCTGAGTTATAAACCCGCTAATCGCTCCAATGGCATTAAAGATAAAATGTGGGTTCATTTGAAGGTACAGCGCCTTGCTCTGTAAGTTGGCAAGCTGGTACCTGTTGCGTGCTCGTTGTGCGGCAAAATAGACGCTTATTCCAGCAACCAACAACCCCATAAAAATAAGTATTCCAGCAATATACGTGTTTCGCTTTGCAACTTCTTGTGCTAGTTTCGTTTTGCTCTGCTCTAGCTCCAACGACTGTTCTGTTTCGGCTAGTTTTTCTTCTAATTTGGCAAACTGCCGTTGGTTTTCGCTGTTGTAAATGGAGTCCCTAAGAGCATTGGCAGCTCCTAAAGTCTCAAATGCCTTTTCAAAATCTTTACATTGCTTATACGCATCAGCAAGGTTATTCAATGCATCCAATCGAATGTTCCGGTCATTGTGCTTTGTGGCTAAGTTGATGCTCTCTAAGTAAGTCTGTATTGCTCCTTCACAGTTGTTTTGAAGTTTATAAATGGTTCCCAGGTTGTTCAAATTTCCCGCAATCCCCATTACACTCTGCATTTCGCGATTCATAGCGAGTGAACGCTGCTGGTAATCTAGGGCTTTTTCGAAGTTCCCTTGGTTTTTATATACGATTCCTAGGTTATTGTAATCTCCACTTATACCTCGCTTATCGCCAGCTTCTAGATCAAGCTCAAGTGTTTTGTTAAAAAACAACAGGGCTGAGTCCCACACCTGTTGACGAAAAAATAAATCTCCCAAGTTATTATACGTTGATGCCGCACTTTTACCCTGTTTAAAATTCAGTTGAAGTGCTTTTCGGAATACTTCCTCTGCTTTTCCGAACTGATTCTGAGATAAATAAACTAGCCCCAAGTTGTTTAATATCGTTGCTTGGTGGTTGTAATTTTTAATGGAGTCTGAAAGGTGAAGTGCTTGTTGATAATGTCCAATGGATTGGTTGAAAGCTGAAATCCTGTATGAGACATTCCCCAATGAAATGTGCATTGCAATTAGACCTTGTGCATTATTGACTCTCCGCAATAACGCCATCGCTTCCCGGTAGTGAAAAAAGGCAGAGTCGTAAGCTGCAACCAACAGGTGGAGTCTACCCAGCCGCTGATGAGCGCGGGCTAAAAGTTGTGGCTTGCCTAGCTTTTTTGCCAATCCTAACGCGGCCCGATCATAACCCATGGCTTCACCCATGTTTTCATCCGCCAACAATTCTCCAAGCTGAATTAACGTTTCAACGCGGGATGAATCCCGAACTGTGAGCAATTGCTTTTGCAAACTAGCTTGTTCTGCATCTTGCCCGCTACTAACCAGTGCTAAAAGCAAACAAAAAGCCGCCGCAATTACCCTCAAATAAGACGATGCTCTCCACATAATAAATCCTAAGACGTCACGATTCGGCCATGGAGGCCACACCATAGCCAAGTATTTTGCTTTCGCAGTTCTGGAATAATCCTTGCTTCTCCACCGCCCAAACAACACACTTATGAAATATGCCTTTGTCCTTATCGTCGCAACGTTCATTTCAAGTTATTCCAGCGCTCAACAAGATTCCGCATTTCATCCTGCGCAAAAAGATACCGTACATCAAAACGCATTAACCTACGATATACACACCACAAATGGACACCTCCAGCTATCTCCTGCCAATGGTTGGAGAAAAGATACGCTCACTGGAGCTTTTAAGCGTTTGTCTAAACCACCTTACCACGGAGGTGTGTATAAGGTTCAACGTAAAGGAGAGCCACTCATTGGCTACAACTACCTCAATGGCAAGCTACATACCGGAGAAGTTTCGCACTATACATTTAATAATAACGGTAACCGGTTCTTGGATTTTAAAGGTGAAACCGTGGAAGGGTTACTCGACGGAACAGCTACTATTTACGACCCCACTAACACCATTTATGTTAAACATGAAGGTGAATTTAAATCTGGAGAGCGTGTTGGGACGTGGAAAAGCTATGGGAAAAGCGGAAAACATATCCGCTCAGTTGAATATATTGCCGGTTCTATCTTTCCACAAAACATAGTATTGCTCCATGAAAATGGAATGTTGTGGCAAACCATCACGTATTCAGCACCTATACTCATCTTGAAATCAGTTCGTTACGACGAAAAGGGAGCTCGCATTGATCAAGAGTACTTAATTTCAAGCAGTCATGCAACACAAGCTCCCTTTGACCATGTTGCCACTTACAACTACACAGCGTATGACACTGATTCAAAAGTTACAGCGCGCGGCAAGCTGAAATATAGGCCAGGTATTTCTCGCAGGAAAATTGGATCTTGGTTGTATTACGATAAAAACGGAGATGTAATTGATACTGCGGTTTTCAAAAGTGACTAGAAAGTCGAACTTTGATCAAATCTCAGCTATGAATTACTGTGCATTTTGTTCCGAACCATCAACGCCCCGAGTTCACAAACGCTATCACGACAAAGAATACGGGTTCCCAATTACATCGGATAATGAATTATTCGGGAGACTCATTTTAGAGATCAATCAAGCGGGCCTTTCTTGGACTACCATATTAAATAAGGCCCCTGCGATTCGCAGTGCATATGCCAACTTCGATATTGAGTCCGTTGCAAATTTTACCGCTAATGATCGCAAACGGCTATTGTCGGACCCCGGGGTTATTAGGAATAAACTCAAAGTGAATGCTATTATTCACAACGCTCAAATGATAACTTCCCTCCAAGAAAATTTTGGATCGTTTAAAGCTTGGCTAGATGGTCAGCACCCTTTAACCAAAGACAATTGGGTGAAGTCTTTTAAAAACACGTTTAAATTTACCGGTGGTGAAATTACCAATGAATTTTTAATGAGCACAGGCTACCTTAAAGGTGCTCATGTTAGTTCTTGTCCGGTTTATAAAGAAGTTTTGGCTCAATCTCCTCCTTGGCTTGGTGTTGAGGAGTTGAATTAAAACAACTACCTTCATCCTTTCAATACATATGCTATGATCAAACGAATATTACCATTTATTTTTCTTGCGCTCTCTTTGTCAGGAAATGCACAAACCGAGTTTCCTGGAATAACCATCGGGGAGCAAGTTTGGATGAGCAAAAACCTCGATGTAACTCAATTTAGTGATGGATCCGAAATATTACACGCAACATCAAAAGCAGCATGGGTAGAGGCTTGTGAAAACATGCAGCCAGCATGGTGCTATTATAATTTTGACGCTTCATTAGGATCAAAATATGGCAAGCTTTACAATTGGTATGCTGTTAGCGAACCACGCCACATTGCGCCTGCTGGATGGCGCGTCCCAACAGAATCAGATTGGGCCCAGTTGATTGAAACGGTCGACTATGATTCCGGAAGTAAAAAACTCAAGTCCACTGCAGGGTGGGATGGATACACCGATGGGGAAAACACATCCGGGTTCAATGCAAAGCCTTCAGGAGTGGTCAATAGTGACGGATCTTTTGAAGGTAAAGGCACGACAGCCATGTACTGGACCTCAAGTATATCCCCTTCGTACCATAACAAGGCGGTATCTATGATGATTCTTGGTGAAATTCCTGGAATTCATTCCAATTTGAATGAAATAACCATGGGAATGGCTATTCGCTGTGTAAAGTAATCAATGCAAGGTACAAGAGCATTCCGTCCTTTCAGGTTGTCAGAACTGGTGACACAGAAATACTATTGTTAGCATATTGTTTGTCCAAAATGTAATGGAGCAGACAAACAATACAAATTAACCGGTGTTCTAATTTTATTAACTAGGCTTAGGTCATTATCTTAGCCAAAATTTCAACTATGAAAAAAATTTACGCATTCACACTTGTTGTGGGACTACTTTGTTTAGGAAATTCCTTACATAGCCAGTGGTCTCAGGTTTCCAACATGCCTTCATCATTACACCACCCGGTTACTTGGGGAATAAATGATACGGGATACGTCGTTACGGGTACCAATTCTGGTGGCGCTCCAACAGATGTTTTTTATCGCTACATAGAGTCTACAGATACTTGGCAGACACTTTCTGATTTCCCGGGACAGGCTCGTGGTTTTTCTATCGGGTATGCTTACAATGGTAAAGGTTACCTTGGCTTTGGCGCTACTACCTCTCAATATTTGAATGATTTATGGGAATACGATGCGAGCACAGACACATGGACAGAGCTTACCTCTTGCCCTTGTGCTGGTCGTCGACACCCTGCTTTTGTTGTCCGTGAAGGAAAGGTTTACATCGGATTAGGAGATGGAGCAACAGGAAATCGCAGTGATTGGTGGATTTATGACATCGATTCTGATACATGGACCCAAGGTCCGTTTCTTCCTGGGCCAACGCGTCATCACCCTTTTCAATTCAAAGCAGGAAATCATGTATATGCAGGAATGGGTCACGGCTCAAATGGGATTTACAAAGACTGGTATGAGTTTGATGTTGTTAGTGAGTCTTGGACTAAGCTAAATGACTTTCCTGGTGAAGCTCGTGTAGCTGGAACACAGTTCGACTATGGTGATAAAGGTTATGTGTTAAGCGGTGATGGGGATAACCATAGCTTTATGCAACAAGGTGAATTTTATGAGTATGACCCTGCCAATGATAGTTGGACATCACTTCCTCCTCACCCAGGCTTAAGTCGTTGGGCACCTGGATCTTTTGTACTAGGAAGGAATGTGTATTTCATGGGCGGTTTAAACCGACAAACACAAGTGTTATTGAATGACGTTTGGACGTATGAATTGGATGAACTTGCAAGTGTTGCTGACCGCAACAGACCTGAAGCAATTTCAATTTATCCAAACCCGGCAAATGATGAATTCCGCTTTACTGGTGGTGCTTCAATTGTTAATGTGCAAATTTCCAATGCACTCGGACAGCAGGTTAATGTTCCTGGAGTGGTACAAAACACGGTTTCAATACAAACATTGAAGCCAGGAGTATATGTTGTTCGTGCAACTGATAACACAGGAAAAGATTATCAAGCGCGCTTGATTAAGCGCTAAAAAGTCTAAATCATATTTTTAAAGGCGTCCAAAAGGGCGCCTTTTTTTTTGCTTCATATCTGATGAAAGAAAATAACTTTGACTCATGGTAAAGCTAATTTTGAAAAATACCCTTTTCGTAGTTGTTGGGTTAGTGGTAGGAAGTATGGTAAACATGTTATTCGTTTACCTCGGCTATGCGGTTTTTCCTCCTCCAGCAGATTTAATGAGTCAGGATCAAGAAACCATGAAGCTCCTGATTCAGGATTTAGGTCCGCAATTCTTTATTTTTCCACTACTTGCTCATGCGTTTGGGGTGCTTGTTGGTGCTTGGATTGTTGCTAAATATGCTGCGAGTCAACAGTTGGTTCTAGCTATTCTAATTGGAGCGGCCTTTTTAATGGGTGGAATAAAAATGTCGTTTGAAATTCCAGCTCCGCTCTGGTTCCTCATCTTAGATTTAGGCTTTGCATACATCCCAATGGCACTGTTAGGTTATAAGGCAGCGCAAAAGAACCGTTCGCTCGAGGCCTCAATGTAGTGCATGCTATTTCTCTAATCAGTCAAAAACCGATTCAAGTACATCAAGTGATTTTACCTCTCCAAAATCATGGACGTGGAGGCGGTAGTAGAGAATCATCGTATTTAATAATGCGCGCCGCTGCTGCCTTGTAAAGGCGCTCTTTGATACATCGTCTAGGTCAGCCGGAAAAAGCGCCCCAAATACGCGCGCTAAGCCTCCATCAACAAAGTGTTTATGTAACGGGTAGACTGATGTAAACTCTCCCTCCATAAGATCAAATATCGGCGCTTCTTGATGCGTTGGTTTAAAGCCTAAGTATCGCGCAGTTTGCGCCAATAGAAAAAGGTGAAAGTTAGCAACGGTTTCTGGGGTTGTATCCAACCATGTAATTGCGTGATAAAGGAAGTCAAACAAGGGTTTGTTTTGTGGAGTCTCCTTTAAGCTCTTGTACAAGACTTCTGAAATGAAAAAAGCAATAGCACTCCTATCGGGTTCAAATGGTATGTGTTGAGGGGTGTGTGCGAACCGAACTTCTTTCAGCCGGCTTAGGTTATGTGATTCTTTGTGGTAATAAACAACCTCTACCAATGAGAGCGGCTGAAAGTAATGCCTTTTACTCCTACCTGTTTTTCCTTTTAACCCTTGCACAATGACTGCTTGGGTGCCATTTAACTCCGAAAAAAGTGTAACAATAATGCTGCTATCGCTGTATGCGATCTTCCTAAGAACTATAGCCCTTGAGCGTGCTAACATCCTTAGTTAACCACTAGAATTTTAGTAATCACATCCTCTAGTCCGGTCTCGTCGGTTGCAAAAACCAAGTAAACCCCCGTTTGCACACGGTCACCGTTCATGGTTTTACCATTCCAAATGGCCTGTCCTCCTTCAGAAAATGTTTCAAATACAAGCTGGCCATTTATATCGGTTATTTTTACACTCGAGTTTACCGCCAGTCCTTTAATGGCGATTGGTCCGTCATAATCAGGTTCAACAGGGTTTGGAAAGGCATAAGCCTTTGAGAAGGTTGGGTCGGGTCCTGTAGCAGAGTTTCTAAAGGCTTGGATACCTCGTTCTGTTGCAAAAAACACTTCACCTGTTTCTGGATCTACGTCTATATCTACAATTTGATCGGAAAACAGCGGGCTGTTTTCCTCTGTGAAATGGAAAATCTCTTGGGTACCGTCCTCGCTCATTAAGAAAACTCCAGAGCCTGCTGTCCCCAACCATTTTCTGTTTGCGCCATCAATTTCAATTGCTGTTACCGTTTCTGTCTCCAGTAAATACTGCGTAAACCCATTTACCGTAACAAAAATGCGTTGTGCATCTGTATTTACACCTGGTAAAAAGACTGCTGAAGGGTTATAAAAAACTGCAATCCCTAGGTTTGTACCTACCCAAATTTCTCCATTTTGATCCTCGGCAATCGCAAAAAGGTCTGTTGTGTGTAGCCCACCGTTTCCAGCTCCAGCTCCTAGTAGTCGTTTTTGATCATCCGCTGTTGTCTCAAAAGTTCCATTATTATCAAAAACAACTATTCCCCTTCCCTTGTCCTGTACAAGTACCCACTTCTGGCCGGTTTGAGTAATGATCATTTTACCTAAAATACCCTCGTCGAGATAATCTGAAAAATTATAACTAATCCATTGCCCTTCACGTGTAAGCACGCGCAAACCATCCCCATGAAAACCATTGGACATCCAAAGGTTTCCTCCCCGATCAAAAGCGAGGCCTGTTATTGCCTCGGAGTTCGTTTGCGGCTTCGGTTTAATGGGGGAGTTGGTCTGATCATAAACCGCTATGATTTCATCATCCTCAACCTCGACAAGTCCCATTCCTAATGTTCCAACAAAGACATGACCGGGGTCATTTGGAACTGGTTCCACAGTAAGCACATCATAAAAATCTTCTGAAACAGCTGGTTGTGTGCGGTTAATCGCAACCCAATCTGTATTTGGCTTTCTATGATACAATCCATTTCCGTTAAAAACATGTAAGAAGTTTGTAGTTCTTCCACCTCCTGCTGCCCAAACATGATTATCAACGATTTCAATGTCTTGAGCCGAATTTCCAAACGGGCTTGATGGAGAATATCCCTGAGAATTAAATGGGTCTTTATTCTGTATTAGTCCGTAGATATCATCCGCAACCCAATACGTGCCTGACTTACCTTTCCATACAGACATAGGTTGAGCGGGGTCACTATTTAGGAATGAAAAAACAAAATAAACTTCGTTTAACTGATCATCGAACACCTTAAATCCGCCATCTATGGAGAGGTAAAGTTCATTGTCAAATACACGCAGCTCCCTAAAGCCTCTGCGGTTAATGAACTGTGCCTCAGACCATACCCCATTCTCCCTCACCATTAAAGTATCTGATATTTTATTTTCAGATGGTATCACAGCAAAGAACCTGTTGTTAAACGAAGCTAATGTCTTAATTGGTTCATTGGGGTAGGGGTAGCTCGCATCAACCTCCCAGTTCCGATAATCAGATAAAACGGAGTTCAGCGGAGCACGCATAAGTCCTTCATCATAAGCTGCATAGAGAAATTGGCCATCATCGTGAATGTCATTGACATTTAAGTTCGCCCCAGCTTGTGCTATAAAGTAGGTTTCCCGAATCAACCGGGAAGTCATATCAATATTTACTATACCAAACCCGCAAGCCAAGTATGCATTGTCCTGAATAAAATGAATGTTATTTACCTGTTTTACCCCTGTTATAGCAGCACGTTTGATGTCGGCTAAGTTCTCTATTCTCCCACTTACAATAAAATCCACGTTTCCGTTTTCATAGCCCACAACAACCGTATTGGAAGACTCATGATAGCCCATAGCTGTAACGCCAATATCGGATAGCCCATTGACTTTTGACAATAACAACACGCTATTGTCTCGCTTATCAAAAGCTATTAATGAAAAATCAGAAGCACCGTAGACAAAGTCATCTGTTTCCACAACTATGTGCAAACTATTATACGGCAAGTAGTCTCTCCAAACACCTACTTGAACAGGTTGCCCTATTCCTAAGAGGGTAAGCCCAATAAATAAAATAAACAGTATCGCCTTTTTCATGCTATGTATGCTTTTTTATTCAAATATCAACTTCAATCAATCCCAACCGATAACGTATAATAATTGTTTCGCGTATATCAAGCTATCTCGTTGATTTATAGAGTATTACAGGTTTGTCACATCTTTGATCCGCCAAGGTATACTTACTAGCGAAAGGCTTTAACTTCTTAAAACCGCTTTAAATCCTTCATGTCATTAGTTCCACGTGAAACTATCGGCCCAAGTGAACTAATAAGATGGAAACATCAGCAGGCCGTATTCCAGCAATTCTGCTCGCTTGTCCTAGGTTCGCAGGTTTCACTTGTGAAAATTTCTCTATCGATTCTGCACTTAATGCCTTAACACTGGCGTAATCGAAATCAGGATGCAACACAACATGCTCTAAACGTTTTAGTTTATCTGCCATTTCTCGCTCCCGCTCAATATAACCTTCATACTTAATCAATAGCTCAGCTTGCTCCAACACTTCTTTTTGTTGATCACCGTATGCCTCAATTAACGTAAGCGACTTTGGCTCAACTTTTAAAACATCCTCTAATTTAATTTGAGGTCGAGCAACAAGCTTACTATACCTCGTTTTTTGTTTCAATTGAGCGGCTCCCTTTTCCTCCAGCAATTCATTCATTCCTTCTGGAGTTGCACTCGTATGCTTAAGAAAATGAATTACTTCTTCCGTCCACTTCTCCTTATTCTCTACCCGCAACAAGCGATCTTTTGATGCTAAACCGAGCTTAAATCCTTTCTCCGTGAGCCTCAAATCAGCGTTATCCTGACGCAACAAAATCCGATATTCGGCGCGAGAAGTAAACATCCGATAAGGCTCTTTTGTACCTTTCGTTATCAGGTCATCAATCAGCACCCCGATGTAAGCTTCATCACGGTCTAAGATAAAGGGTTCCTTATCAGCTACACTTAAGGCAGCATTGATGCCAGCCATCAAACCTTGACAAGCAGCTTCTTCATAACCTGTGGTCCCATTAATCTGACCAGCGAAATAAATCCCTTCTATTCCCTTTGTTTCAAGCGTATGTTTCAGTTGTAGTGGAGGAAAATAATCATATTCTATTGCATAACCCGGACGAAACATTTTCACGTTTTCAAAACCTACCACCTGCTTCAAAGCCTTAATTTGAATATCCTCTGGCAAACTGGTACTGAAACCGTTAACGTAAATTTCTACTGTATTCCAACCTTCTGGTTCAACAAACAACTGATGACGATCACGATCCGCAAACCGATTGATTTTGTCTTCAATACTCGGACAATAACGCGGCCCTATGCTTTTGATCGCACCATTGAACATGGGTGAGTCTTCAAAACCTCCCCTTAACAAATCGTGAACAGCAGGATTTGTATATGCAATATGACAACTTAGTTGGCGGGAGAGCGGTGTTGTTTCAGTTGAGTAACTAAACTTTTCTGGATACACATCTCCAGCTTGCTCTTCCATTAATTTGTAATTCAATGAGCGGCCGTCTACTCTAGGTGGAGTTCCTGTTTTCATTCTTCCTGCTTCAAAACCCTCTGCAACCAATTGTTCGGTAATACCTTTACTTGCAGACTCACCGGCACGACCACCACCAAACTGTTTACGTCCAATATGGATGGTCCCATTTAAGAATGTCCCACTCGTTATGATTACCTTTTTTGCCCTAATTGGAAGACCCATTCCTGTCATGACACCACCAACTCGACCGTCTTCAATCAGCAGCTCCACTACCATTTCCTGCCAGAAGTCTAAACTCGTTATCGCTTCCAACGCTTCTCGCCACGCAAGGGTAAAAAGTGTGCGATCATTTTGTGTCCGAGGACTCCACATCGCAGGGCCTTTACTGCGATTCAACATGCGAAACTGCACCGCACTTTTGTCAGAAATGATTCCGCTTAAACCACCCAACGCATCAATCTCTCGCACAATTTGTCCCTTGGCCACACCGCCCATTGCTGGGTTGCAACTCATTTGTGCCATGCGGCCCATATCCATTGTACACAACAAGGTTTTACAACCCATGTTTGCAGCAGCCGCTGCCGCTTCACAGCCAGCATGACCACCCCCCACAACAATTACATCATATAACTCTTCCATCAACCTTTGTGTTCCACGTGAAACATATCATGATATAGCTCCATAGCATCCGCTTCTCCTTCTCTCATTGCTACTGCCTCAGATTCCGACTTATCTCCTAGACCGCACAAGTGAAGCACACCATGGGCAAGCACCCTCAAAAACTCACTCTCTCGACTCACACCAAACTGTTTTGCGTTATCTACAACCCGCTCATGTGAAACACACAATTCACCAATCACGCGTGTGCCTTCACAATAATCAAAAGTTATGATATCAGTTAAAGTGTCGTGGTTTAAGTAGTTGTTATTCAACTCTAAAAGACTCTCATCATCCATAAAAACTACACTGAGTTCTTCGGGCTGTCTCTCTCTTAATTCAATCACTCTTGCCAACCATAACGCCAGGGAATGTTCCTTTAGCGCATTTGGAAGGTTTTCGCTCCCTTCCCAATCAATCCAAGGCTCGTTCATAGCGCTCCAATTCTTCCTTGTAATACTTGTACATGTCGGGGAACTCAAACCGCACACGCTCAAGCTCCGCTTTCCTTTTCTCTAAATACTTCTCAAGCGCTTCCTTTCGCATCACTTCAGGATTAGCCTGTTCAGCTTCTCGACGCTCCTCCTGCTCGCGTTCACGCTCAGCTTCCACTGCTTCAAGCAGGCGCGAAAGAATCTCCTCTTGTCGTTTAATGGTCTCTTCTGTGATTTCCTTATTCAACAAGTCCCACTCTGTTTCTTCCATTTTCTTTCCAATACCTTCAAGACCGCCGCCACCACCTTTGCCTTTCTTCATTGATTGCTCAAGCTTGCGCATTGCCTCGCGAATTGCTGCTTGCTTAGCCGCCATTTTTGCGAACTCCTTACTCGAGTTACCGCCGGGTTGTCCTCCTTCTTTCTTTCCCTTTCCCCCTTTTTGCTTCATCCCCTTCATCTGCTCCGCCAATTCCTTTTGCATCCCTTTGATCTTGCCAGGTTTTGGTGCACCACTTGCTCCAGGCTTTTTACACGCTCCTGTGCCAAATTTGGATTCAGCCATCTGTTTCTGAATTGCATTACTCACTTCATCAATTAACAGTGCCAAATTATTTAAACCCATCATTAGCTCTTGTTGTTTAACCAATCGCTCATTGATTGCCAAGTCAAAAAAGCCGTTTGTTAAGGACCCCGACTTACTGCGCACATCAGCTACTTCTTTGGCGATAATGGGCTGTAATTGCTGTAACCTCCCACCTAGTGCCTTCAGGCTATCAGCAACATGCTCAAAATCGTCTGCAATATTTTGCTGCTCTACCGAAGTTTTTTTCCAATCCGGGTCGCTACTCCTTAACTTTTTAGCAACCTCTAGTTCCCGTTCTTGATTAAAACTCATTACGACAAGGTTGTCTAGCAACTGACGCAATGCTTCAAGATCCTCTTCTTGTTGTTTCTTTTGGGCACTCGACAGCCCACCTTTCATCTTACCAGAGGTTGCTTTAAGTTGATCCCCCGCTTTCTTTTGACTCTTGTTGGCAGCATTCTGCTTATCGCCTTTTAAATCTTCTTCAGCCTTATTTTGTTCGTTCTGAATGTCACCTGATTCCTCTTGTGTGCTTGGGAGATCAAGTGGGCTTTTTAAGTCCTTGTTTTTCTCCATTACTTCCTCAAGCATTTCCAACGCCTCGTCTGTCTTTTTTGATATCTCCTCTTGGGCTTTGTGCTGCTCATCTGCTTTCTTTGAAAGCTCCAATTGCTCATCTCCAAGCCGGTCCAGCTCATCCGCTATTGCCTTTAAATCTTCCTCAACCTCCATTCGCTTTAAGAGTTCCAAGTTACGATCCAAAGCTTCCTCCATTTCTTTTGCAGAGAGTTTCATAGCCTCCAACTTCTCTTGCAACTCATCCGGCTTTAATTTATCTAGCAAACGCTCCAACTCATCAAGCTTTTCCTGATGCTGTTCGCTCAACTCATTTAACACTTTTTCACTCGATTCCTCTTTATTCCGTGGTTCTGTCTTTTCTTTAAGGTTTTCGAGCAATGTTTGTTGCTCTTTTGTGAGTTCACTCAGTTTTTGCTTTTGCTCCCAAGATAAATCCCCGCCCATTTTCAGTTGGTTAACCAGGTTTTGAACCTCCTCTTGAACCTCCTTCAACCTGTTCCTATTTTCAGCCATGATCTGGCCACTCTGAGAGGCCAACTCCCGTTCAATTTTACGTTTTTCAATACGCGTTAATTCCTTAAGCCTTATTGGACCCAATTCAGTCATTTTCGGGCCAGCTAACCCATCATTGTCGTACACCCGCACAACGACTTCGTTTAAATCATCTTGTTCAAACACACGAACCTTACGTAACTGACTACCCTGAACCGACTCATCTGCAACTACCTTGTCGTTTACCATCCATACTATGCGCGACAACCCATAATCATCACTTACCTCTGCTATAACCTCAAAATAACCTGTAGCCGTATCGAGGTTGCTTTTCACCTCTCCTTTGGGTGCCAAATCTGCTATTACGTTTAAGTCAAGGGTTTCTGAAAGCACTTCAGCTCCTACAAACGCTAGCGTATCTTGAATCGGTTCCATTATCCGAGCGCTGTACGTCCAGACACCATTTTCTTCTACCCAATCTTTGCTTGTTTTGTTCGCCCTAAATTCTTGAACATGTAGTCCACTAATCTGAATGGTAACTTGAGAACCTTTAGGAACATGTTGCGCTTGCAGCGCATTTAGCTCCAAACTTGGAAGACCTGTATAGGGTGGGGGCTCTACTCTAAAGTTAATAGCAGACAGACTAGGTGGGTAAACACCTTCAACACGGAACGTCTCGGAACTATATTCATGGTTCATAAACCTCAACTCGTTCTCACGAGCTGAAACAGTAAAAGCATAAGTAAACAGTCCGTTCCCTTTGTTTTGCATAAAAAAGGAACCTTTTCCATTTGAAACACGCATTGTGCTCGGTAAAATGGATCCCTCAAACTTTCCCGATATCACAACCAATTCTCCAACCTTAGCCTGCTTGGGGTAGGTGGCATCAACCAAACGGTAAGGTAAAGGTGCTGAAAAACTCTTGTTCGCATCCAGCAGCCGCAACCCCGCAGCACTAAATGCTTTGCCCTGAAACACGCTAACTCCTGCTACAAGCGCTAATAAGCTTGCTAAAAACAACGCCCATCTTACGATTTCTTTTCGGTCTATAACCTCTAGCCAATCAAACTTGGACAACTCTTGGTTATATGCTTCTATTCCGGCATCAATCAGCTGACTGCGATTAGCCTTCATCAATTGGACCGCATTGAGCAGTCTATCGTCAACTTCATCTATTCCTTTACCCACAAGAACGGCTGCTTCCTCGTGCGACATCCTGCCATAAACACCAAGCAAGCTTCCCAGTGGGCGCAATACCAGCTGAAACAATTCCACCAGTGTAACCAATGCAGCGCCAACTATTAATGCTATTTTAATACTCGGTTTTAAATAAAACATCCATTCCAACGCAAGCACCGTAAATAAGATCGCTGAAGTAATTAAAAGCAACTTTACCGCACCAACCTTGAGGAGGTGTGTGTAAAAGCCATTAATGAAACGATCGAGCTTATCGCTTAACGGTTTAGTGAATATTTTTGCTTCGTTATTCATAATTGAGGCACAAAGTTCCAAAATCTATGGAATACAATACAATTACTTTCAGCTATTTAGCATATTTGTAAGACTTATAACATGCATCACATGTCTAAAACATCACATCCTTTTAATAAATCAGTCCTTCTGATTGCCTTTTCGCTGCTTTTTGCGTTGCCTGTATTAGCGCAATACAAAGGTCGGAGAAAGGTACGGGATTTCTGGCGCTATTACCGACACGAACTTAACATCGGTTTGGGAGGAAGTACCTTCCTCGGCGATTTAGGTGGTGGCTCAGAGTCGGGAGGAGTAGGTATTACGCACATCAATATTGAAGCAACCAAATTTGCAGCAACCGTAAGTTATAAGTATAAATTAAGTCAACGCATTAACCTCCGTGCGTCAGTATCCTATGGATCAGTATCTGGTGCTGACAGTCTATCTGAAAATCAGGGACGGTTTGACCGGAACCTGCACTTTCGCTCTACCATTATTGAATTCTCCCCCCTGGTTGAGTTTTTCTTAATTAAAGAATCCTTCCCTTCACGACGAAGATGGGGAAGGTGGGTACAAAACACCCGTCCAGGGAATCAGTTTAGCATGTACGTAGCTACGGGTGTTTCGGGATTCTACTACAACCCACAAGCTGAGTTTCAGGGAACTTGGTACGACCTCAGGCCTTTGCGTACTGAAGGACAGGGTTTAGATGGCCGCGCAGAATATAGCTCACTTGGGTTTGCTGTTCCCGTGATTGGAGGAGCCAAATTCATGTTCCAACAAAAATGGTCAATCGGTGCAGAAATTGGTGTGCGCTTAACCAACACCGATTATATGGACGATGTGAGCACAGATTACTATGATATTGAAGCCCTTGCTTTAGTTAATGGTCCGCTTTCAGCGGCACTAGCTGATCGCCATGTACAAAACGACCCCAAAGCGGTTGGTGACATCCGCGGTAACCCCGATCGGAATGATACGTACATATTTTGGCAAGTCACCTTATCGCGTAAAATTGGGCTCGGAAAGTAATACGCTGAGGACGGGTTAGATTCTTATCTTTGCAGCCCGAAATCAAGATAGTATGAGCTCATCAAAAGTACGCGTTCGTTTTGCTCCTAGTCCTACTGGACCGCTTCACATGGGAGGTGTTAGAACCGCATTATACAACTACCTTTTTGCAAAGAATCAAGGTGGAACCTTCATTTTACGTGTTGAAGACACTGATCAGACACGCTATGTCAATGGTGCCGAAGACTATATTTTCGAAGCATTAAAGTGGTGTGGCATTGAACCTGATGAAAGTGCGCAGCACGGCGGTAATTATGGTCCCTACAGGCAAAGTGAGCGCAAACACCTCTATGAGAATTATGCGCGCCAACTTGTAACTG
>CBFIEM010000006.1:0-3629 GCA_965661625.1 Salibacteraceae bacterium | reverse complement strand
ACGGCGGTAATTATGGTCCCTACAGGCAAAGTGAGCGCAAACACCTCTATGAGAATTATGCGCGCCAACTTGTAACTGATGGTCATGCATATTACGCGTTCGACACACCAGAAGAGCTCGAAGCCATGCGCGAGAGACTCAAACGTGCAAAAGTAGCTTCTCCGCAATACAATGCGGTAACTCGCTCAACCATGAAAAACTCATTGACTTTGTCGGAAGATGAAGTTAACGCCCGCATGAAGGCCGGTAAACCCTATGTTATACGGTTAAAAATTCCGCGTAATGAAGAGGTGCGTTTTCACGATGAAATTCGAGGTTGGGTGGTTGTTCACTCCAGCAACATTGATGATAAAGTGATTTTTAAATCGGACGGAATGCCAACATATCACTTGGCAAATATTGTCGATGATCACTTAATGGAGATTACCCATGTAATTCGTGGAGAAGAGTGGCTGCCATCAGCCCCTTTGCACGTTTTGCTTTATCGTTTTTTAGGATGGGAAGCTACCATGCCCAAGTTTGCACACCTTCCGCTTATACTAAAGCCAGATGGAAATGGTAAGCTCAGTAAGCGCGACGGTGATCGCCTCGGTTTCCCTGTTTTTCCGCTGGAATGGAAAGACCCAAAAACTGGTGACATCGCCTCTGGGTACCGCGAAAAGGGCTACTTTCCCGATGCATTCGTAAACATGCTTGCGTTCCTTGGGTGGAACCCTGGAACTAACCAAGAGGTATTTACACGAGAAGAATTAACCGCTGCTTTTTCTTTAGACCGTGTGGGTAAAGCAGGGGCAAAGTTTGATGCTGACAAAACGAAATGGTTCAACCAACAGTACTTGCGAGCTACTGGAGCAGATGAACTCGCTCGCTTAATGCAACCCCACGTAGAACGTGCTGGCTACACCTTTCCCCTTGAATATTTAGCGCAAATTAGTGAGCCGATGAAAGAACGCGCAACGTTCATCGAAGAAATGATATCAGAGGGTGAGTTCTTCTTTGAAGCACCTCAAGCTTATGACGAACAAACTGTTGCCAAAAAATGGAAAGCCGATAGTTCTGCATTACTTCAGAAACTCCATGACCGGTTTGATGGACTGGATGAGTTCGACGCAACAACCACTGAAGCGACATTTAAACAGCTTTTAGCCGATGAAGAAGTGGGCTTTGGTAAAATTGGCCTTCCGTTCCGCCTCGCTTTAACAGGAAAAGGGATGGGGCCTTCCTTATTCCAAATATGTGATATTCTAGGTAAGCGTGAAGTTATGAATAGGCTTGAACGCGCGCTGCAAGTACTCCCCGCATAATGGATGAGCTTCATGTAAATGATATCAGGTGTTACGCCTACCACGGCTGCATAGAAGAAGAGCGTTCAGTTGGAGGACACTTTTCAGTCAATGTTAGCGTGTATGGCAACTGGGCACTGGCTGCAGAATCAGATTACCTGAGTGACGCCATTGACTACGTATACTTGTCGCGAGTAGTCAAACAAATCATGGATATACCCGTAAACTTGATTGAGAAAGCCGCTTATGCCATTGCAAATCAAATTAGATCTGATCATCCCAATTTAGACCGTATTAGCATACGAATTACCAAGGTAAGGGCACCAATAGAACAAGATGTCGCGGAAGTAGCGGTAGTGGTTACAATTTAATGTTGTTTACTGCGCGCAATTTCCTAAATTTGCACGACTTGATGGTCACGTGGCCGAGCGGTTAGGCAGAGGTCTGCAAAACCTTGTACAGCGGTTCGAATCCGCTCGTGACCTCTACACAACAATTAAAAACCTAATTCTTTATGAGTTAGGTTTTTTTGTTGCTCCATTTAACCCACGACTTACCCCACATGCTCACATTAATTCAATCACCCTGCAACGAAGGAGGCTTCTCTTGTCGTCAATTGTTGTCTCGCTATCACTAAAACGTGTTTAGAAACCTCCTCAAGCTTAAGCACCAATGCAGCACCCAAGCAGCCCAATCAGCTATCGGTTCCATCAAAATCCCTTAGCTTAGTCTACTAAACACATAGGAGATATAAATGCAATTGCATTTATCCCTACGTTGGCATTCATTTAATGGAGATTAAAAAAATATAACGATATGGTGGAACCCGAAAAACCTTAAGAGTAGGGATGAAATTTAAATTTAATACTATGAAAAAAAACACATTTTTATTGTTGTTAATCACAACAGTGTTTTTTTTAAGCTCTTGTGACAAAGAAGAGTTTAAGGAGGATTTAAGAGCTATGGCTCTTATAGGTCACAATTTTGAAACCACTAATGCAACGAGTGGTAGTGATGTAATTTATGATTCAGAAGGGGAGCTTAAGGCTCATAACCTTTATGAAGTATGGAAGTTTCATTCAAATGGCTACATTGAGAACATTACATCAGGAACCAATATTGGAACTTATGAGCAAGATTTATCAGAGGGAACAATTACAATTTCTGATGGAGAGTTTTTAGGCACTCATATTTTGAATATTGGCAGTGATTCCTTTGTATTTGGGATATCTAAAGATGGTGAACATTATAATGTAACTTTTAAAAAGAAATAATTCTAATCAAGGTGTAATCCGAAAAACCTTATAAGAGCAGGGAAATTTTAATACTATGAAAAAGATAATCTTTATTACCGCTACAATAGCCTTGGCAATTACCTCAAGTTATGCACAGCATTTTGACATCAGAGCTTATGGAGGTGTTAATGTTCTACAGTTAACAAGCGACCAAGGAACTTCGCTCATTGACGGTGTCCTTCATAATCAAAAAGTATCAGGTCGTCCAGGAGCGCAGTTTGGTGCTGCTGTTACTTTTGGGTCTCGATTTTACGTTCAACCAGGAATTCAATATTCTTTTCTGTCGAAAGAAATTGTGAATGAAAATATAGTTACAGATAACGAATGGGAAGACCAAACTACAATTAAGGCAATATCAGTTCCTTTAAAAGTAGGATTCAGGTTAATCGACCCTGAGACTGAAAACCTAATTAACGTTAGAGTATTTGGAGGCTTTGACGGTTCTCACGTGATTTCAGTTGATCACTCCACAAAATCTGGTGCACTTGATGATATTGATGCCAGTGACTTCTCCAACCTAATCGTATCTGCAGATTTTGGATTGGGTCTAGACATATTTATTTTCTACATCGATATGGGCTATCAACTTGGCTTAACTCCAGTATATACAGGAGGCGATAATGCTAAAGCAAATGCTTTCTATAGCAACATCGGACTCAGACTGAGTTTTTAAAATAAAAACGAATTGCCAACATTGTATAAAGGGCATTAAAAACTCCCTTTATACTTTCCGTTCTTCCCCCTCATTCCAAATAGCACAAGCTCTCACATCCATAAAAAAGAATTGCAGCAAATTGTTGCCTGTTCAAGCAGCATAAAAAAAGGCTCCCACCAAATGGCGGGAGCCTTTCTATCATCAAGTCAATCGTAAACTTAGTTTTTGCTCAAGTAATCAGCAACACCATCGTGTGTAGCGTTCATACCTTCAGCACCTTTGCTCCAGTTTGCAGGACAAACTTCTCCGTTTTCTTCAAAGAACTGTAGCGCATCAATCATACGAAGTGCTTCATCAACATTTCTACCCAATGGCAAGTCATTTACCAATTGGTGG
>CBFIEM010000005.1:0-166759 GCA_965661625.1 Salibacteraceae bacterium | reverse complement strand
ATTATTGCTGTGCGAGCCAAGCGGAATGACTTAAAAAAAGCAAAACGAGAACTCAAAGAAGCAGAACAAGCGCTTAATAAAAATGACGAATCAACATTTTACCAGCGCTTGTCAGATGGTCTTGAACGCTACTTGAAAACACGACTTGAACTGTCTAATGACTCCTTCAGTTTAGAAGCTGTGGTTGGCCTGCTTAAAGACCGTACAATTGACGAGTCGCTCTGTCAAGAATTGTCAGAAGTACTCAACGCGTGCTATCAAGCGCGATTTGCGCCTTCTTCCTCTGTAGAGCCTGCTACACTATTTGAGCGGTCAGCGAAACTTATTGTTAAACTGGAACAACAGCTATTATGAAGTGCTATTCGATAATCGTTCTGCTTTTGTGTATAATCACGAGCAATGCTCATGGAACAGAGCACTACCAAACCCTGTTTCAAAAAGCGAATAACGCTTATAGTGAAGGGGATTACACTGCTGCAAAAGCTTCTTATGCTGAAATAATTGAGGCTGGATTTACACACCCCGACCTCACCTATAATTTAGCCAACTCCTATTTCAAACTAAATGAACCGATTAAGGCCATTCTGTATTACGAAAAAACCTTAAAAGCTAACCCAGGCCACAAAGATGCACTCCATAACCTGAAGCTTGCTAATTCCCAGACCATTGATAAAATTGACGCACTGCCAACTGCTGCATTTGCTGATTTGCAAGAATGGATTTCAACCCTGATTTCCATTTCGACCTGGACCCTATTAGCGTTTGTTTTTTTACTTGCGGCGCTTGCAACAACTGGATTATTCTTATTGGGTAAGTCCAGCAAAATTAAACGTTTAGGCCTGAACTTAACCCTGTTAATGAGTGTGTTATGGGGATTAACAGTTGCCTTAGGCACTGCACAAAAGCTAGAATCGTTTCGCGAAGATTCTGCGATTATTTTTGAGACTTCTGTACATGTTAAAAGCGAGCCGACCACTAACGGTTCTGACCTCTTTGTTATACATGAGGGATTAAAAGTTAGAATACTGCAACAGCAAGAACAGTTTGTAGAAATTCAACTACCTGATGGAAACACGGGGTGGGTAAAGCGATCGGCTTTAGAAGTGATTTAAAAATCAACACCAAACCAAACCTTTCCCTTGAAATTGGCAACGGAAATGGTTATTTTCGCGCAGCAATTTACCTTCTATGAGCACGGAAACACTTAACATAAACATTCGCAAGACCAGCACACCAAAGCTGGCTTCATTTGACCAAGAAAACTTAGTCTTTGGAAAAACGTTCACGGATCACATGTTCTCAGCTGAATATGTTGATGGCAAATGGCAGAACCTAGAAGTTTGTCCATTTGAAGACATCACATTGAGTCCAGCTAACAGCATGATTCACTATGGTCAATCCATTTTTGAAGGACTAAAAGCCTTTAAAAATAACGCGGGTGAGGTTTTAGTTTTTCGTCCAGAAATGAATGCATTGCGCTTACAACGATCTGCTGAGAGACTTTGTATGGAGCAAGTTCCTGTTGAAATTTTCATGGAAGGATTAAAAGCATTATTGGCAGTTGACGCTGATTGGATTCCTACTACACCTAACAGTTCACTTTACATTCGGCCTGTTCAGTTTGCCTCAGATAGCTTTTTAGGGGTAAAACCTTCTTCGTCGTATCGCTTTCTTATCATCTTATCTCCTTCTGGATCCTATTATAGCGCACCTGTAAAAGTAAAAGTAGAAAGAGACTATACACGTGCTGCTCCTGGCGGTATTGGGTCTGCCAAAGCAGCTGGAAACTATGCTGGTGCATTATACCCAGCTAAACTTGCTCAGAATGAAGGATTTGACCAGTTGATTTGGACAGATGGTGCAAACCATGAGTACTTCGAAGAATCAGGGACCATGAACCTTATGGCAATGATAGATGGAACCCTAATTACTCCTCCGCTTTCAAACTCTATTTTACCTGGTGTTACTCGCGACTCAGTATTGACGGTAGCTCGAGATTGGGGAATCAACGTAGAGGAAAGACCACTTGCTGTAAAAGAAGTTAAAGCTGGTATCGAACGTGGTGGATTAACCGAGCTATTTGGCGTTGGTACAGCTGCAACTGTAGCACATATTGCGGAAATCAGTATTGATGGGGAGAATTTCGTATTGCCAAATCCAGATGGCAGGGAGTTTTCTAATAAAGTCAATGTTTATTTGGACGATCTAAAACGCGGTAAAATAGCAGATGATCGCAAATGGAATTTAGTAATCTGATTGGTTTAATTGAATTATGAAATTGAGCCTAAATGTGCATCCTAGTATCATGTTTAGGCTTTTCTTTTTACTCTTTATCTTCTTCGGTTTAACTTCAGTTAAATCACAAACACATTTCGTTTCAGTCATAGATGGTGAAACTGGCCATCCATTAGTTAAGGCCTCTATAACTTCTCTTAAAGGAGCTTTTATAACTGCAACAAACAAAATGGGTATGGCAGCTATACCTTCCCCATCGTCAATAGTGGTTCGAATTACACATATTGGATATGACACGGCCTTTGCATCGTCGGACTCTTTGGGAAAAACAACTGAAGCCCCTGTAAATATCTATTTGTATCCAAAAGCCACTCAACTAAAGACTGCAGAAATATCTGATATTCGGAAAGCAAGGGTCTATCATGGCTCAGAGTTATACAACATCTATGATTTCGCATTTAACCAAGACGACTTGATTCTAATAACTTTCAAACGTTCGGTTAAACGTGATCCGCAACTTAGGGTTATCAAGAAAGAGAAAGAAATTTCCATCCAGTCAATCCCTCCCAATCCTTCCGGGATTCATCAAAGTTACCGGGGAGAGAACTACCTGCTTTATGACAAAAGCATTTATAAAATTCAGGACTCATACAATTTGAAGCAAATAGAGATGAGCTTTTACTATGATCGCATAGCTCCTATAATTGATTCCATTTCAAACCATTTGTTATATGATGATTACAGGTGGTACTTTCCTGCATTCAATTACTATTCATACCATTCCTATTCTGAAAAGAATGAACACATTTCTCAAATAATTAACGAGCAACTAATGGAACTATATCGCTCTAGCTATAAATACATGACGTTGCGTGAAAAGCTCAATGCTGCTCGTGAAGAAGAGCGTACTGGAATTGACCGCGAAAATATTGCCGCTCTGAATTCAGGGTTTCATCAATCGCTCTATTACGAGCCTCTCTTTGCGCCTCTTTTCATTCGGAATGACACCATCAACATTTTTAACCACTACAATGATAGCTTATACAAGTACAACGAATATGGAAAATCATATGAAGCTGTTCCGATTAACTATCATCATAATAAGCCACGATCTCCAAAATTTAAAAATCAGATTCTTCAAGATGAATTGAGCGAGGAGCTTTATGTAATTAAGGAAATGAATGGCTTT
This sequence comes from Salibacteraceae bacterium, assembly GCA_965661625.1. Classification (GTDB taxonomy): domain Bacteria; phylum Bacteroidota; class Bacteroidia; order Flavobacteriales_G; family Salibacteraceae. The sequence goes on along the minus strand of CBFIEM010000005.1, from coordinate 163,335 downwards.
ACTTATGCCTTTCCTTTCGATACATCAACCGGGAAACTAGCGTCCGGAATCAAGTTAAAGCACCCATATATTGAGAAGTTAATGATCAGGAATGACCAGGCTTTCTATCTGTATCGAGGTTTTGGGTCACTTCAGGAAGTATACCTCTATAGCGAAAATCTGTACTAACAATATGGTTATAAACGACAAAAAGAGGAGAAACTCCTCTTTTTGTACCTACTAACCACGTCCTCCAACCCCTTGAAGAGACGATCTTTAATACTTTTAGTTAAACCAAAAAAGTATAAAGACTAACTTATTAACACACAGTCCAAATATAGGTTGGATATTTTAAAAGGCCAAAAGATTTTTCACAGAAAGTTTGCTTCTTTTAACTATTGATTCATTTTTTAGCGTCCTCCAACAGTTTAAACTTCGATTCTTCTTCTGAATTAATCGCTTTTCTAAAAACAAATGCATCATCAAATACGTCTAAGACTAGCCGATCTCCTTTTTTCACCTCTTGCTTCAGTAATTCTTTAGAAAGTGCGTTCATGACTTCTTTCTGCAATATCCTTTTTACTGGTCGCGCTCCATATTGTGGGTCATATCCCTGATCGGTAAGTCTCTCGATTGCTTCTTCAGCAGGAATAAGGATTATCCCCTGTTTATCAAGACGTTTCTGAATTTCGTTAAACTGTAATTCTATAATCCCTCTGATATTCTCCTTGTCCAAGGGCAAGAACATAATTGTTTCGTCTATTCTATTGAGAAATTCGGGCTTCAATGACGAGCGTACAACCTCCATAAGAGCAGAGCGCGTAGCATCAATTCGTTCATCACGATTGATATCATCCAGCTTGTCAAAACCTTCCTGAATAATTGTAGCTCCCAAATTAGAAGTCATAATTATGATAGAGTTTTTAAAGTCTGCTACGCGACCTTTATTATCGGTAAGTCGTCCATCCTCAAGAACCTGAAGTAAAATATTGAATACATCGGGATGTGCTTTTTCCATTTCATCCAAAAGGATTACTGAATAGGGCTTCCTCCTCACCGCTTCCGTGAGCTGTCCTCCTTCATCATAGCCAACATATCCAGGAGGTGCACCTATCAGGCGCGATACAGCATGACGTTCTTGGTATTCACTCATATCAATTCGCGTAATCGCTTGTTCATTGTCGAACAGGAATTCTGCTAATGCCTTAGCTAACTCAGTTTTACCAACTCCCGTAGAACCTAAAAAGAGGAATGAACCTATCGGTCTGTTCTCATCTTGTAACCCAGCTCGACTCCTTCTGATAGCATCTGAAACAGCTGTAATCGCTTCTTCTTGACCAACGACTCGTTTGTGCAACTGATCTTCAAGAGCCAGTAATTTTTCTACTTCACGTTGCATCATTTTGGACACAGGGATACCAGTCCATTTCGAAACTACACTAGCTATATCTTCAGCATCTACTTCTTCTTTAATCAGTACACTTTCTGAGTCTTTAAGTTGTTCCATTTGAACTTCTAGAGACTGCATTCGCTTTTCGGCCTCTACCATACGCCCGTATCGTATCTCAGCTACTTTACCTAAGTCTCCTTCACGTTCAGCACGCTGAGCTTCTAACTTGAGCTGTTCTAGCTCTTCTTTAACCGTTTGAATGCCATCAACAACCGCTTTTTCACTCTCCCATTGTGCTTTGAGGATAGAACGTTCCTCTTTCAATTGAGCAATGTCTCGTTCAAGTAATGTCAGCTTAGACGAATCCCCTTCTCGTTTTATCGCTTCACGCTCAATTTCTAGCTGTCGCAATTTTCGTTCTAATTCGTCAAGTTCAATTGGCATGGAGTTAATTTCCATTCTCATCTTAGATGAAGCCTCATCAATTAAATCAATGGCCTTATCAGGTAAAAAACGATCAGTAATATATCGCTGACTCAACTCTACTGAAGCAAGTATCGCTTCATCTTTAATGCGCACTTTGTGATGCGTTTCGTATTTTTCTTTAATTCCACGAAGAATAGATACCGCATCCTCTGCAGAAGGTTCATTCACCATCACTTGTTGAAACCTGCGTTCAAGTGCTTTGTCTTTTTCAAAATATTTCTGATACTCTTTTAAGGTGGTAGCTCCTACAGCCCGGAGTTCTCCTCGAGCAAGTGCCGGTTTTAAAATATTAGCTGCATCCATAGCACCTTCACTTCCACCAGCACCCACAAGGGTATGTATTTCATCAATAAACAGAATGATATTTCCATTGCTCTCAGTTACTTCTTTCACTACTGCTTTGAGTCGCTCTTCAAATTCTCCTTTGTACTTGGCTCCAGCGATTAGCGCACCCATGTCCAATGAAAAAATCTCTTTTTGCTTCAAGTTATCAGGTACATCTCCATCCACAATTCGATGTGCTATACCCTCCGCTATTGCTGTCTTACCAACTCCAGGCTCCCCAATCAATATCGGGTTGTTCTTTGTCCTTCTTGATAGAATCTGCAAGACCCTTCGAATTTCTTCATCCCGACCTATTACAGGGTCAAGTTTTCCCTCTGCAGCCTTATCATTTAAATGCACTGCATATTTAGCAAGTGAATCATAACGATCTTCAGCACCTCTGCTGTCTACTTTTTGCCCCTTTCGGAGTGTTGCAATGGATTGCCTCAACTTCTCATCATCTACCCCACTATCCTTTAATAAGGAGCTGATTGTATCTTTTGTTGCCAACAAGCCAATTAATAAATGTTCTACCGAAACATAGTCGTCATTCATTTCCCGAGCAAACTTGTCTGACTTTGCCAATGCCTGATTAGCTTGCTGAGAAAGGTAGGTTTGCCCTCCTTGAACTACTGCAAAACCATTTACGATTCGTGAAAGTGCTTTTTGAAGGGAATCTTGATCCACTCCCATTTGATTAAACAAGTGCGAAACTACGTGCTTATCTACTTCTAGAATTGACTGAAGCAAATGTCCGGTTTCTATAGCTTGATGGTCATTACCCAAAGCTATTTGCTGAGCCCGTTGTATAACCTCTTGTGCCTTGTTTGTATATCTATTTAAATCCATCTTTTCAAATTTGAAGTGGCAGAAGCAAAAACACTTCCAATGAAGAACATTAGCCGATTTTCGGTAGATTTGACAGTTAGACTTCGATTATACTGGCAATATGGCATAAAAAAAGCCGCTTTTAGCGGCTTTTTGTGAGTGTGAGTGTTCCTATTTTTTAGTTTCTAGCACTTCATTCATATAACCAGTTGTCATAACAACACATCCTTTTTTACGAATATCATCTGTTATATCTTCTTTCTCATATGCTGGCAAAACATACTCGATGTATAACGTTCTGTAATCGAAGTCTGAAACTGATTTCGTTTCAAACGCGACTTGCTCTTTCATGGAGTTATCGCTCCAAATCATAGTCCGATTCTTCTTTCCTTCTTCGCTATCAAATATTTTAATTTCCAATTTTTGACCATCCGGCATTCCTGCTCGATTGAATACAATTTTGTAAGGCATTCCTTTCAGTAACTCAACTACTGTTGTTTTAGTCTGATGAAAAGCCTTGCAGTAAAACGGCTTCACTTTATTGCCTGAATAGCGATAAGGATTCATTTCTCGCATATTCGCAGTTTTCGCACTGGATTTAGTACAGTAGTCCAAAATCTCTACTGATTTACCTGCTGTTAATGCAAATGACATGATGCAAATACTTGCAACCACCAGGTGGTTTAATTTTTTCATAGCTCCTACCATTACACTTGAGTATTTCTCAATTCAACAATTTGATCCGCTAGCGATTTTAATTCTTTAAGGCTTAACGTTTCGCCGCCATTCGCTTCCACTTTAGATCGATATGCACTATTTATTGCTTTTAAGGACGCGATCAACTCCAAGGTTTGTCCTTGCTCATAATCCTGACTTTCAAGTCCTTTGATAAGGTTATTTAAAATCCTCATCTGCTCATCGACACGTTCTGCTACAGCACTGACGTTATAATCATCATTTGCCTCAACACCGAGGTACATTCCCTCAAGCCACGCCCCAGTAAATATCACTAATGCCACGCGCTCCAGCTCATTCTCTTCTATAAAATCATCTGTTATCATTTGAATTTCAGATAATACTGCAATAGTACTATCCTCATTGCTTACGTTTGATTCAAACCTTTTTAGTAGGGCTTCGTTCTCATAAATACTCGAAAGCCCCAACGATTCACTCATTGACTTTACGGCATTCAAGTAATCAATCGCTTGTTGACTTTGACCATTCAATACATTGTAAGCTAGATCAGCAGTATATACTCCCAAAACAATACTCCGCTCATGCTTGGTATTGTAGCTCGAAGCTTTATTTGACTCTAGACCTAATCCGGATTCGTATGATAGGCCTGCCGACTTAAATACAGTCATTATTTCTACAGCAGAAGGAAGCACAATAGAAACCTCTTCCTCTTCTTCCAACATCTCTTCAGCAGGATCTGCTGCTGCAGAATCTTCTGTCTGTTCTTGATTTACAGAGCTGGCATCTCCTCCACCAGCACATCCTGCAAGCGCCAGCATTGCGGCAACTGCATAGATTATTTTCTTCATAGTGATTACATTAGGTTATCCAACTAATATAGATAAACCCGAGAGAATAAGGTGAAATCAGGTGTTATTTAGCGAACTAAAAGAATCTTTCCGGTGAGTTCAATATCACTTCCTGTGAATCGTTCCAAAACTGCTCGATACACATAGATTGTATTTGCGGGTTGCAGTTTACCATTGTACATACCATTCCAACCGTGTTTCAGCTGATCTGTTGTGTACACCATTTCTCCCCAACGATTGAAAATGCTAAACTCTTTAATAGACTTTATGCCATACGTTGTAATGCCAATAGTTTCATTAAGTCCATCACCATTGGGAGTAAATGTATTCGGAATGAAATAAGCAAACTCCCGAATAACTTCAATAAGAACAGTTGTATCTATTTGAAAGCAGCCGAACTCATCTGCAATGGTAAGCTGATACTCCGTTGTTATGCCAGGGTCAGCCTCTGGGTTAGGACAGTCGGTACAACTTAGTCCCGTAGGAGGAGTCCATGTATACAATAAGTTCATACTACTGTTTACCAATACCTGGAGCGATTGACCAGCAAAAATTACAGAATCAAATTCCAAAATGAACTGCGGTATTTGTTGAACAGGAACGCCGATACTCCGCTCGATTACACAATCGTATTGATCAAAAATGTCAACAGTGAAAATCGTTGTCGAATCAGGAAATGCAAGTGGATTGGGAATGGTGTCGTAATTTAAAAACATGGATGGGCTCCAACTGTAAGATGCTCCTCCAATAGCTTGAAGCTGAACAGTATCTCCTTCGCAAATCAAAGGAGAAACACTTACCTCTCCTTGAATTCTTGGGTATACGTTTAAGGTCACGTTCTCCGTAAAGGGACACCCCGCTAAATTGGTTAATTCCAATTGGTAGTTTGTTGTATCAAGTGGGGCTGCAAAAGGATTGGAGCTTGTTGGGTTGGATAAACCTGTTGAAGGACTCCAGTTATATTGATAACCGGCTGTAGCAGTACCTCCAATTTGAATCGAATCCCCATAACAAATCGAAGTATCTGCCTTCATGTTAAATGATAAGCTATCGCCTATCAATACACGTTTAGAAACATCATCTCCAGGGCACCCGTATTGACTTATGGAACTAACAACAACTTCTCCAATTGTGTCTCCATTCCAGTTTACTACTATATCATCACCAGTATTAGGTCCAACAATAACACCTCCATCTACCGACCAACTTAGGGTCATGTTTGTCGTATTATTCACTTCATACTGGACCCCTTGTCTAGACTCAAAACACAAAGTATCTGGACCAATTATCGAGTCAGGACCTGGAAAAGGGGTGATAAATACAGATAAGTCTGTAACTGAAGTTTTTGGTGGACATCCATCATCTTTTGAAATGATATTTAAAAAATGAGGTGTTTGATTGGCTTGTCCGCATTGGGCCTGAACACATAATGTTGCTGTTAAAGGCGGCAAACCTATCATTCCTGAAAACTGAACTTGGCCATTGAGCGAGTTGAATATTGGGCCAGATGCGGATACCGTGATGAAGTTATTATTTAAATCATCAATATCGAAGGGCACACACGTTGACTCTCCTTCTTCTATTGAAATGGTGCTTGGCCCAGTTGCATTAGGAGAAGATGGGACGACTTGAACCTGAGGTGCTGGATTAGATGGACATGCTACCGAATGTAGCTGAATATCTCTCCTTGTTCGGCCAATGAGTTGACCATTACGAAACTCTTTAATCTCTACAGCAATTACGTAAATACCTATTTGAGGCGCAACAAATTGCGTTATCCCACTAAGTGGGTCGACAGTAACAAGGCCTCCTGGCCCAAATGGATCTGCATTTGAAACTGTACTAGCCCAGTTTACTAACGGTGGCGGATATGAGTATGGATTCAATATTGGATGGCTTGGCACAAGTGCAGGATTATTGGGGGTTGTATATCCCCAATATGGCTTCTCTATGCTATAAACTAAAGAATCTCCATCGTTATCAAATGCTGAATTGATGATGGTTGTTGTATCTGTTACACAGATATATGCCACCAACGTATCTGTGAAAACTGGAGCGCTATTCTGAATTCCCTGAGGAGTTGATGGATCATTTGGAGGAATGAACGCCTGAAAAGTCATTGCCTGATTTCCTGAACCCGCCAAATTGATGATCCCACTTGGTCTACAACAGCGTTCGTAAATGAGGTGAAACCCTACTTGACTTACTGGTAAAGTAATCACTGAAGTGTAATTCACGATATAAATACACGTTTGTGTTCCTATGCTACAATTTGGAGGAAGCGTAGGGTCAATACGCGCAGAATCATCAATAAGCATGGAAAACTCAGCTACTAATGGCATAGCTACAGGGGAATTGATACTTCCCTCATAAACACCAACGTCCAATAAAAATTCAGGAAAAGTTGATCCCCAACCTGGGCTTGTACAGTCTATGTACGTTGAAAAGTTTACGCGGTAAGTGGCGCTGTCTGAAGTGCTACTAATTAATTCATAACCTAGGTTTCCACCTATAAGATGGGTTGCATAAAGGTTGTTAGGTATCAGGAACCCCAACAAAACCGAAACAACAAAAGCTATTTTTTTAAATCTTAACAACCCCTATATTCTGAATTAAATCCCTTTTTGCCTTTAACTAATACGCATAAAAGCAGGAATAGTTGTTTATTCTGGACAGTTTGATACCAACAAATTCATCCAATGCTTAAAAGTAATGAAAAAGTGAGAGCAATTAGGGTTAAGCTCGCTCTACAAGATTGACTTAATTAGCCTGAGTTTATGGCTGTAATCCCTTTTTTCAGCATTATAAATTCCTTGATGATCAATGCGATCAACCCGAACTTTTCCACTAGCGTGGATAATGTAATTATCGGAAAGCAAAATCCCTACATGAATAATTGCGCCTTCGTCATTGTCAAAAAATGCTAAATCCCCAGGCTCTGCCTCCTCCACAAAACTCAATGTTGTTCCGTACTCGGCTTGTTCAGAAGCATCTCTAGGCAAAGCAACACCATGTAGTTTGTAAACAAGCTGACTAAAACCTGAGCAGTCAATACCAAATGCTGTCCGACCACCCCATAAGTAGGGCGCATTGAGCAACGTATATGCCGTCTCTACAACTCTTTCCCTGTGATCTTGGTAAGCTTCATTGGTTAGGCCCTCAAAAGAAAATGAAGTGCCACACATCGCAAAACTACCCGAATCTGGCTGTATGAACCGACTTCCCATAACAACGGGAATCATTTCTGAATTGGATTCATTTTTAACTACACTTACGAGGTCTGCAAGCAAAACGGCTTGATTCGGATCGCGGTAGCATTCATAATCTTCACGCACCAACTCGGTATGCTGTATTCGGTCAATCCATCCTTCATACTTGTCAAAGGACATGCGAACCTTAACCCATTTAGAGCGTTCATCAATTACTTTGTAACATTCTCCGAAAAGAAGTTGAGTAACCTGCTCGCTCTTATCCGACGGTTCTGCCCTACAAGGCACTATACTTATGGTGGTAATCCCGTATTTCATAAACGAATAAAGCTTGACAAAAAAAGAACTTCTTCTTCCTTTCCTGCCAAGCCTTCAAAATATTTTATCAACAAATCAGTATGAGTTCTACACGAGCTCAACGACCATTGCCGAAGCACCACCCCCTCCATTACAGATTCCGGCGGCGCCCTTTTTACCTGAATTTTGTTTTAACACATGTAAAAGTGTTACTACAATGCGAGACCCAGAACTTCCCAATGGATGACCCACTGCAACAGCACCACCATTAACATCCACCTTTTCAGGATCGAGGTTCATGATTTGCATATTAGCCAAAGAAACAGCCGAAAATGCTTCATTCACTTCCCAAAAATCAATATCGTCTTTGGTTAAACCAGCCTTATCAAGTGCTTTAGGTAGCGCCTTTGAAGGAGCAGTTGTAAACCATTCAGGAGCTTGAGCTGCATCAGCATATGAAAGTATTCTAGCCATTGGCTTAACACCAAGTTCTTCAGCTTTTTCTTTACTCATCAAGAGCAGCGCAGAAGCACCATCATTCAAGTTAGAAGCATTTGCTGCAGTAACTGTTCCCTCTTTCTGAAATACCGGCCTCAAAGCTGGAATTTTATCAAAGTTCACCTTTTTATAGTCTTCATCTTCCTTCACGATAATGGGATCACCCTTGCGTTGAGGAACTTCAACAGGTACAATTTCATCTTCAAACTTTCCAGCTTCATAAGCTGCAGCGGCACGTTTGTAGGAATTGATAGCAAAAGTATCCTGAGCCTCACGTGACAAATCACACTCCTTAGCACAAAGCTCAGCGGCATTTCCCATATGATATTGGTTATACACATCTGTAAGGCCGTCAAAAACTAACCCATCAGTTAATTTTGCATCCCCTAGCTTAAACCCGTTGCGGCTGTTCTTTAAGTAGTGAGGAACATTCGACATGTTCTCCATCCCCCCTGCAACAACTACATCGTTATCACCTAACATAATAGACTGGGCAGCTAAGGCTATTGATTTCATACCCGACGCACACACTTTGTTCACTGTTGTACAAGGAACGCTATCTCCAATTCCTGCTCCTTTGGCCGCTTGTCTAGCAGGTGCTTGACCTAATCCAGCTTGCAGTACATTCCCCATAAATACTTCCTGAACATGGTCTGCTTTTATACCAGCGCGATCAATAGCCGCTTCGATGGCTATTGAACCCAATTTAGTGGCTGAAATAGATGCTAATGCCCCTCCAAAACTTCCAATTGGCGTGCGAACTGCGGATACGATATATACTTCTTTCATGTTATTCCTGTTTAGTTCCGATGATAAATTAAGGAATGCAAAAATAACCATTATAGGGTAGTTTTTGCAACTTTACTCTGCTTCTGTTTCCATACTTTCGTATCGCGATGAAAGACTTAATTGAGCAAATTCGAAATAGCCACAATTTCTTGTTTAAAATTTTGGTTACCGTAATAAGTATCGGCTTAATCGTGTATATATTTCCACGAGAAGTCCAGTTTCAGTATGAATACACGAAGAATAGCCCTTGGCTTCATGAGGACTTAATTGCGCCCTTTGACTATGCAATACTGAAGAGTGAAGAACAAGTTAAACAAGAACGTACGCAAATTGAGTCATCAACGCTTTTACATTTTCAACTAGATAGCAACCGTCGAATTCAGGCCCAAAAGCAACTTAGAAATCAATTTATCATCCACAATACTGCCAATAAAACTGAGCAATTAGATAGCGCAGTGCTTCACACCACGCAGTCTATTGTTGAGTCCGTTTATAAGCGAGGCATTAGAGAACAAGGAGATTGGAGTGATAGCTTGTCGGATGATGACTTAATTGTGTTAATTGACAACAAACTAGAAGCTGAATATACCTGGAGTCAGTTTCACACTTTACAAGGAGCTTTTGACCGTGTTCGTAATCGCCTTATTCAATCTACAGCGCAACAAGAGTTTGAAATAATTGACAATTGGTTGGCGGGTATACTCGCTCCTAATGTCGTGTTCGACCCCTTGCTTACCAAGCAAATTATCCAGGACCAAATCGCTTCCTTGCCCAAGTATGCGGGTAAAGTCGCTAAAAACGAAAAAATAATTGGCAGGGGCGATTTAGTTACGGAGGCAACAATCTCAAGGCTTCAAAGTCTTGAAAAGGAGTTGGCGAATAAAATGAATGCGGATGAGGTTGATTATGTGCTTTCCGGCCAAATAATTCTTGTAACACTTTCTGTGCTTGTCCTGCTTTTCTTCCTCTCTATCTTCCGTCAAGACATTATTACAGCATCCAAGAAGGTAGTTTTCATCTTATTTTTATTCACTGCAAATGCTTACTTAGCTTCTATTCCGGGGCTCATCGACAGCATAGACACCTATGTTTTGCCTTTTTGTTTATTACCTATAATAATTCGCACCTTTTTCGATACTCGCTTGGCGTCTTTCATTCATGTGGTTAGCATTATTGTTATTGGATTAATGGTTAAAAACCCATTTGAGTTTGTCTTTATTCAAACCATTACCGGCCTCATTGCTGTTTTCTCGTTGGCCTCACTGCGAAAACGCTCTCAATTGCTTGTTACGGTTATGATTGTTTTTATCACTTACACGCTCAGTTATTTGGGGTTTTCAGTAATTCAAGAAGGCACATACGATCAAATCGACTTTGCTAACATTGGATACTTTGCTATTAGTTCACTCCTCACGTTATTATCATATCCATTGATGTACTTTCTGGAAAGGCTGTTCGGTTTTATTAGTGATGTAACCTTGATGGAATTGGCTGATACCAACAGCCCACTGCTCAGAAAATTAGCGAGCAAAGCTCCTGGAACTTTTCAACATAGCTTACAAGTGGCGAATCTAGCTGAAGAAGCCGCTATAGCGATCAATGGCGACGCCTTGCTTGTAAGGACTGGTGCTTTGTACCACGATATAGGAAAATCATTAAACCCAATTTACTTCATTGAAAATCAATCGGGAAATCACAACCCACATGACGACCTCAGTTATGAAGAAAGTGCTCAGGTAATCATAAACCATGTTATTGACGGAATAGAATTGGGGAAAAAGCAAGGCCTTCCTGAGCAACTTATCGATTTTATTCGTTCGCATCATGGAACTACGGTTACTCGTTATTTTTATGCAATGAGTAAAAAACAGAATCCAGAAATTGCCATCTCCGGCTTTCAATACCCAGGCCCTACCCCATTCTCAAAAGAAACAGCAATACTAATGATGGCAGATAGTGTTGAGGCCGCTTCGAGAAGCTTGAAAGAGCATACTGTGGATAGTATCAGCAATCTCGTTGATCAGATTATAGATGGTCAAGCACGAGAGCAACAGTTCATTCGCGCCGACATTACGTTTAAAGACATTTCAGAGCTCAAAAAGCTATTCAAAAAACGGCTTATGAGCATCTATCATGTTCGGATTGAATATCCGGATGAATAAATTGTGATTTCGCTTGTGTGAATTTCAAGGATGCTTACTTTTGCATTCCATTCAGGAGAGGTGGCAGAGTGGTAATGCAGCAGCCTGCTAAGCTGTGGACGTTTTGCGTCCCCCGAGTTCGAATCTCGGTCTCTCCGCAAAAGCCGATTTGTAACAGAATCGGCTTTTTTTTTGCGCTTAACCCTTCGTTCTTAAATTCGCTCTGCCAAACCAAACCTTTTTGCCTGCTCAACGTGTTTCCTAATATGAGCAAATTTCCATGGAGTAATACCAAGCAAGATTTTGATGTAATAATTATTGGAGGCGGTCCTGCCGGAGCTGCCTTGGCTAGCTACCTCGTTCCAGAGGGTATAACAACACTAATCTTAGAAAAAGAGTCATTTCCGCGTGACCATGTTGGCGAGTCCCTTGTACCTGCCAGTAATCGCGTCTTTCATGAAATTGGTTTTATGGAAGTAATGGAACAGGCAGGATTTCAAAAGAAAACAGGCGCTAGTTGGACTGCTGATGGAAAAAGATACCATCAACATGGGTGGGACGGTATTGAAGATGATTGTAAAGTTGGCGTTGAGTTTAATGACTTAGAAGAGAATGATGCCTACACTTTTCATGTAGACAGAAGTAAGTTCGATCAATTGTTGCTCAATCATGCCGAATCCAAAGGAGCGCAAGTAGAACAACATGCCAAAGTCACTAAGGTCAATTTCCACCAAGATGATTACCACGAAGTAATCTTCATAAAGGACAGCCATCAAGCCACTGCGAGAGCTGCACTCGTCGTTGACGCCTCTGGAAGGTTTACCTTCATAGGTAACCGTTTAAAACTCAAAGTAAAGGACCCGCATTTTGATCAATTTGCGATACACAGTTGGTTCAAGAATTTTGATCGTGGTAGTGACCGAGCTTCAACGCATATTCAAGTTCATTTCTTACCAATTCCAAACTCTTGGATTTGGCAAATACCAATTACTGATGACATTACAAGTATAGGTATCGTATCTCAAGCAACAGCTTTCAAAGAAAAAGGAATAAGACCTGAAAAATTCTTCGACGAATGCCTGAATGAATATCCACAAATAGCTGAAAAAATCAACCAATCAGAGCAAGTTAAGCCACTTAAGGTAGAGGGAGATTACAGTTATGCGATGAAAGAAATCACAGGCGATGGCTGGGCGCTAGTTGGCGACGCTGCCCGTTTTGTTGACCCAATTTTTAGCTCAGGTGTTAGTATTGCATTAAATAGCAGTCGGATATTGGCAAGTAATATCATTCAACACAAAAATAAATTGCGACACGGACATTATTTCTCCAAATCAAACATGGACGAATATGCCAGTGCGCTAAAAAAAGGAACTGCGATTTGGTATGAGTTTATTACAATTTATTACCGACTAAATGTCTTGTTTACCTTATTTGTGGATCACCCAAAATACCACAAGGATGTGTTAAAGCTTTTATCAGGTGATGTCTATAATGATGAACGCCCGAAGGTATTGGATGTGATGCAAAGTTTTGTTGATGAGATAGAAGCTAATCCCGATCATATTCTACATGATAAACTGGGTGAGCTAAGCGCAAATCAGTTAAAGGAGGTATATTAGTACAATAAACGCTTATATATGCAGCGCATTATCAGGCTCTGTTTTGCAGTATTCTTTGTGGCGATTACAGCCTCTTGTTCAGAAAAAGGGTGTACCGACCCTACCGCGAGCAATTTTTCTTACAATGCTGAAAAAGAAGATGGTAGTTGTGAATATAAGGGTTGTACAGATGATCGCGCTATAAACTTTGATCCCGAAGCACGGGAAAATGATGGGACCTGTATTTACAATGGAGGAATTAACTTCATTTCCAACCGCCCAGTTCTAAATACTTGGAATGTATACCTCGCAGTTTATGTTAATAACCAATACATAGGCAATATCACGGACACATGTAATGCCTTTGCACCGAATTGTGAATCAACATGCAATAAGGCCTCCATCCTACCGGTTGTTCCTGCTTACTATTCGTACTTCTATTATCAAGTAACACAGACAAGTTCAACCACTTACGACACTGCTTTTAAAAGCGATATTAAAGGAGTTCAACTTGGTTCTGGAGATTGTATTGTAGTAACATTATCCTAAAAACTCCATCGTGTTTATTCGTCAATATCAGAATTGCATTTTTTTACAAAATGAATAGTGGTTTTGCTTGGATTCTTGTTTCCAATATGTATTTTTGCCGTCCGGTTGCAAACAAAGCAATTCGGGGCGTAGCGTAGCCCGGTCATCGCGCCTGCTTTGGGAGCAGGAGGTCGCAGGTTCGAATCCTGCCGCCCCGACAAAGCCTTACAGCGTGTAAGGCTTTTTTTTTGCCCTGGTCGCGTAGCTCAGCTGGATAGAGCATCTGCCTTCTAAGCAGACGGTCACAGGTTCGAATCCTGTCGCGATCACTTCATTACAATTGAAATCCTTACCATTCTAGTGTGAGGATTTTTTTTTGATTGCACGTAAGCTTCGGTTTTCTTGACTGATTATGGTCAAAACAGAATAATCTAGGTGACGAATAAACGCTTTGCCCTACCGCTAATCATCTTTGCGCCAAAGCACATGAGCTCCTTCATTTGGAAGGTCAGAGGAACCGCTAACTCCAGAATCGGAATCCTTCTTTTTGCGAAATGCACGGAATACAAGAATAAACGGAGTAACAATAAAGAGTGCTAAAAAAATTCCAGATAAAATAAGCGGAAGGGTCATCATAGCTATTCCAAAAGAATAGATGCCAATACTCATTAAACCCGCTACAATTAAAAAGCCTAAAATTACCCGAGCAATTAAGTCTGCACTGCTTGATTTCATGACTCAAAGGTACACCGATGAATCCGAAGTTAAAACCCGATTAAAAAGCACGGAATGAGATATTAACAATTCAATTGAAATCCGTGTTATTTTATGGATAATTCCCGCCTTAATGTTTGGCGCACCAGAATAATTTATAACTATTTTGCACCTCCATTTTCAAGCACTTAGCCATGAAAAATACGCTTTCCTTACTTTTCTTCCTTGCAGTGACGACTTTCTGTATCGCTCAGCCTCGTGACGAAAATCTGCGTCTTCAGAATCGTTTACCAGAGGAAATGAGCATAGTTAGTATGCATGGCAACTATTGGTATACGATCGAAGTACGCGAAGTAGAGTTTCTATACCACTTTTATGGTTCAGGAACCTCTGGATTTGAGTGTATTACCAAAGTCGGAAAAAACAGTTTTCCTGTCAACCCTATTCCTGATGTACAGGTTGATATGAATATTTATGGAGATTTAGTTTCAGATCTGCCGCTTAACTGTAGCATAGTAGAAATCCTTGGTAAAGGTTGGTTTATCCTTGAAATTGAAAAGGAAACGTATTATTTGTATCACAAAACCGGACAAAAGTACGGAGCAGAAAGCCTTACGCGATTGAACTGAGATGCTAGTTCAATTTTACCAACCGCGCAATTTTCAACCCGAACAACTCGATAGTTTTCTTAGAAAAGGCTGGTTTAGAAATGGTGCACTTCTAAATAAGTCTGATGTCATATGCTTGGATGAACAACTCTTTTCTGTTTTAAACATCCGACTCGCATTATCCGATTTTCAATTTTCTAAATCTCAGCGCAAACGCATGCGCAGGATCAACAGGCAGTTTCGAATTGAAGAAGGTCCTATTGATATAACCCCTGAAAAAGAGATACTTTACCAAAAACACAAAACGCGTTTTAAGGGGTTTCTATATGATGACTTAAACCAAGTGTTCAACCCATATGGCTTCGAGCCTGAGTTCAATACGCGTGAAATTTGTATTTACCATGGCAATGTATTGATTGCATGCAGTTTTTTTGACAGAGGTAAACATGCTATAGCAAGCCTCTTAGCACTATTTGATGAACGGTACAGCAAGTATAGTCTTGGTTACTGTACAATGTTGGCTGAGGTTAAGTATGCTTTAGCCAATGGTTTCGAATACTATTACCCTGGATATGTAATGGATAAGCCGAGCGAGTTCGACTATAAGTTAAGAATAGGTAGTTATCAATACAGGGGGTTAGATGAGGTTTGGAAGCATCGAAAAAGCTTGGCGCTAGAAGATTTTCCAGCCAGGGTAATTGAGAAAAAACTGTATTTGGCAGAGGACTTGCACCTACAAAACACCAGTTTTGAATCTATTTATAATCCATATTACACGCTTAGTTACGTTGATTATTTTAGGAATCGTTTTGTTCAAAGTGCAAAATTACTCATTCATAAAGTTGAAAGTAACTCCAATATAATCGCCTTAGAATACATTTATGAAATCGAGTTATACCGATTATCAGAACTAGCGCGTGACCATGATTTTGACTATGCCATTGACATGGAAGCCTCTGCCGATTTGAAAAATAATGCAGTCTATTTAGATGGCCTTTACAAGTACCAATTAATCTATGGCGAGTATTCGACCCTAGATCTGCTTCAACAGGAGCTCAATTGCTTATTCAACGCTGAGTAAGGATATTTCAAATAGCAATGGCTCAAAAGGACCAATAGGGGTGCCAGGCACTCCACTTTCTCCATACGCTAAGTTGGATGGAACAATAATCAATGCTGTAGATCCTTCATTTAAGTATGGAATCGCGACATCCCACCCTTTTATAACTCCTCCACTACCTACTTCAAAAGAAAAACCTGCTGGATCTTGGTCAAAAATTTCTCCGGTATGTATCCTGCCGGTGTAGCTTACTTTTACCTTGCTCCCTTGAACGGGTTTATTACCATTTCCATATTCGAGTATTGAAATGATAACACCTCCATTTAACGTATCCATTTTGGTTGTGAGCGCGCGCTTGAATTGAATTATTTTAGAAGATTCACTAGATGCCTTTGCCTCCTTTTCGCTAGCTAAAAAGGACGTGTAAGCATCTTTGGTAAACACTTCTTCTACAACTAAATCCATCCAAACCACTGATTTCGCAGATACAGTGCGAGGTCGCTCCTGCTTTAAGAATCTCGGAAAAAAGGTGTTAGGTGCAATATACAGCGTGAGGGAATCTTTGCGAAATGCCGAAAGTAAGGCTAAGTTTATATCTCCGCGATAGTCCGGCTCTGTTACATGCCAGCGCAAGTGGCCCATTTCGGTGAGCGCACAATCGTACCATACTGAATCTCCAATTCCAAAGCGCATTGTTAAAATCAAGTAGTTGTCCTCTTGAATGCCCGTTTCAGTGCTATCATTGCGGTGCCAGACTACAGAAAGTTTATTATCCAATTCGGTGGGTGGCTGACACTGTAAGCCTGAACCCACCACTATAAAAAGCAGAATCAATTTCCATCGCATAGCACGAAGGAAGGAAACTTTATATCAGAAACGAAAAGCACTGCGCATTTTTCTTTGGTTAAACTTATTATGACTACTTCTCTCTTTTAACTCGACCTTGAGCTTATTTGCTATAAGCGCTTTTAGCTCAATAACATCCGGATGAACAGGATTTAACCCATAGCCTTTATGAATACTTGCTAAGGCGCATTGCGTGCTTCCCACATTAAGTTGACCACTTGCTAAAACAGTCCAGTATCCTACCTGATTAGCATAATAGGTTGCCTGTTCCCTTAGCCAAGCAATTGAAGCGCCTGAAGGGCGAGCTTGAAACATCGCCTCAAACTTCTTTTTCGCTAAAGTCCAATTTGGACCATGGAGTCTTAATGCGAAATCATAATCATCGCAGGCTTTCTCATACCACTCTACTTCTTGATAAAGTGCAGCGCGATTAACGTAAATTTGAACGGCCGCCGGTGCCTCTGCCTGGGCTTTTGCGAAAGCAGTAAAAGCAGACTTATACTGCTTCATACTATGATAAACGACCCCTAGGTTATTCCACACATGATGATCGTCTGGAGAAATTAGAGCAGCTATTTTAAGGTGGTCAATTGCTTCTTCGTACTCTCCTTGTTCAGCAAGGTCAGTACTCAAGTCGATAAGCTCAATTAACCATTTTTGAGTCGAAGCTGAACGTTTAAAATTAAGGTAGCGTTCATCTTTTATGATGCATGCTCCTTGAGCATCACAAATCATTTGATAAGCCTCTTTACAAGTTACCGTGTACGAATAGTGCCACGTTTGACAAGCAAGCTTAGACTCCCAAACGGCAATAGCCCATTTCTGCAGCGTATGCCACGCATTGATGTTAAAGTTAGTAGGTCTGCTAAAGGAATGTACGTGCTTTTGAACTTCTTTTCTTGTTTGCATGACGTTGGTTTTTAACGTTACATGACAAACATATCCTCGTAGAACGTAACCTTTTTACGGTCTAAAGATTACTTAATTAAATCTTGAATTTCTTCAATTGCAGAATCGTAATCGGGTTCTGCGAAAATCTCAGAAACCAATTCCGAATAGATTATTTTGTTATCATTATCAAGGACCAATACTGAGTTAGCCAACAAACCTCGCAATGCTCCTTCTAGCATCAAAACACCATAATCTTCACCATAATCTCCGTATCGGAAATCAGAAACGGGCTCTAGCGCTGTAATCTTCTCATTATCGAATACACGTTTCGACGCGAAAGGTAAATCCTTGGTAATCATCAATGCAGTAAACCCTTTCAGTTTTGACTTTGTTAGCTTATCCTGAAATTTCTTAGCAATCACTAACCCTACTGCTGTATCAACACTTGGAGCACTGACAATAAGCTTTACTTGATCTCCTAAATCAAGCAAACTTTCTTCGTTTAAATTTGATTTGATGTAGTAAAAATCTTCTGCTTGAATACCTTCAGCTGGAAGGTCATTGTGCAATCTGATTGGAAATCCTTTGAGGCTTACTGAATCCATTGTGTTTTGCTTTGTTGCAAAGGTGTAAAATATTGAATGAAGCCCCCAAACAATCTCCTATTTTTGTGTTCGTAAACAAAGGTTAATTCTCAAGGTTTAAAGTTACATGCACGAAATAAAATGTCCGCGTTGTACCAATTGGACCCCTGGTCATCTTGAGCACTGTCAGCACTGCCAGTATTTGCTGAGGGAGGTTGAACTCCGCGAGCAGCAACAGCGGTCTTCTAAGGGAGACTTAAAGCCTCGTTTAATCGAAATTCCATCGAGCGACCCATTAATTATAAAATTAGGAAAGCACGTGGTACGTTTCGGCCAGGTGATATTTTATGTAATTATTTCATTTCTTGTCTGGTTTACCACATGGGCCGTTGGGTAATGCACAGTTTGAATAGGACAGTTTTATTAATCACCCTATTCTTAGCTTATCGCATTTGGGAGTTTTTGGCTTTTCCACCTTACTTCATGCGCAATTATTTTGAAGACCTTTTGGCTCTTCCCATAATTCTCGGAATAGCATTGGTATTTCAACGCAGTGTTACTTACAGGGATAACAATCATATTTTAAGCAATTTCCAGATTGGATCAACAGCAGTTTTGGTAGCTATTGTCTTCGAGCTGATTCTTCCATTTAATTATTCAAACTATTATGCAGACTGGCTTGATGTTCTGTGCTACACTTTGGGAGCTTTGTTTTTCAAGGTTTTCGTAAATGTTAAACCCACTCATTAGCATATTGCCCAAACCTTTTTCTTCATTTAGTCGTATTTAATAATGTAACCAATCCCTTGCGACATGAGAATAGAAACAAAAAATCAGTTGGGTTTATTTCCGTTAGGTATCATTGTTCTTCCAGGAGAGCAAACCACGTTGCACATTTTTGAACCACGCTATAAGCAACTAATCAACGATTGCTTTGCTTCAAATGCCGACTTTGGCATTCCATTTTACCACCAAAACAAAACGCAGTCCATTGGAACACGCGTAAAACTTGTCGATATAGAACGGTTTTATAAAGATGGCCGCATGGATATCCGCATTGAGGGAGTTTCATTAATTCGCATTGAGTCTTTTCAACCAATGATGGATGCTAAGCTCTATCCTGGTGGAGAGGTGACTGAAGTTCAGGAAGCAACAGGTGATTCAAAAGACAGCGAACTTTTGAGTTTATTTCAGACATATGTGCAGCATGTACTGAACGAAAAAAAGTATGATTACCACCCTACTATTCAGATTTATGACATCGCAAACACGCTTAACCTTAGCAAGGATGAGAAGTACAAACTCATCAAAACATCCTTAATGACAAGAAAACAGCAAGTGCTAAAAAACCACCTTAAATTAGTACTGAACCTTTTCGAACAAGAGCAGGCTCTTGATCACAAGTTCTTTTTAAACTAATCACGTGCTACAGGCTTTTGAGAACAGCATGGGTTAATGGTGTACAACATTGCCTGATCATTCACAGTATTGCGGTATTGAATCGTATGTGATTGCTCATTATAAACAAGTTCCTCAATCATCTCTTCATGTTCATTGTACAGAGAGCTCGTGTAAACCTGAAGATCTGAATTCAAGGTGAAAATCAATTGTCCTCGCTCCCCTTCGGCTGAGAATTTTTGAGTTTCAAAAGATTCATCAATGCTCAAGTCTTCCCTGACCTTGCCTCTTTTATAACGCGAAAACTCGACTTGGCTGTCCCTAAAAAAGTACATACCTACACCATCGTACCTTCCTTTATATAACTCTCCTATGAAAAAATCCCCATTCGGATCAAAGTGGAACCCCAACCCATTAAGTTGATCGTTTTCAAAGTTTCCAATACGAACATCCTTAGTTGCAGCTACGCTATCTTCACTGTAATACATACCAGCTCCCATATAGCTCCAATAGCTGACATAACCTTCATAAACATGACCTGACTTCAAGTAGAATGTTCCAAAACTATCTGGTTGACTGAGGTGAAACATCCCTTCGTATCTCGCTCCGTCTTCTGTTTCCATTACACCTATTCCATGGGCCATATCGTCCTTAAATGGTCCCGTATATGTGAGTTTGGGTTTTATTATTTTACCAGACACTTTTTCACCTTCTTCAAATATTCCCTCAAACGTATATCCGCAGGCGCACTTCAGAATCCCAAACCCATTCTTACAATCTCCTTCAAGACATTCATCTTCTTGCGAAATACCCAACGTTGCACAAACCAACAGGCTAGCAATAATCATTAATTCCTTCATGTTTCAAAGTTACGGGAACACTTCAAATTCAAAAGCATTCTTTGATCATCTTCATTTCACTATCTTCATCGTCTGAATATTTGTGCATGGAAATCAGACAAACCCTTTTAGATACCGAATTAGCCTTACGCGATTTCATCTCATTGATAATGCGTCAAACTTATGGTGAAGATTGGATAAAGTCTTCAGGCTTGCCAGATTCGCGCCTTCAAGAATTGGAGCAGCGAAGAGAACATTATGAGTCGCGACAAAACTCAATATCTGAAGAAAATCAATTGATTAATTATGCAGATTTTCTAGACCTTTCTCAGATTATTGAAAAACAATGGGTGGGAGACTTTGAGCTTGCTTTTGGAGATGCTGAAACACTTAGAACCTACTTAAAAATTCTTGAGCGATACCGTGATCCCGATAAAACAGGAAGGGCGTTACTAACCCATCAGAAACACCTTATTCTAGGAGTAACTGGTGTTCTCAGAAATCGTATTATTTTATATCGCAGCTGGAAAGAGCATGGAAAAAAAGGCTTTCCAAAAATCGAAAGTGTTCGTGATAATTTGGGCAACCTATGGGTTATAGGAAAGCCCAAGAAAATAAAAACGGGGATCTCATTGCATGTAGGAGATGTATTGGAATTTGTAATTACAGCTAAGGACCCGGAGGATGTAGACTTGGAGTATCGTATTCACCCTTACAAATGGCAAGTTAGCAACGTGATTTTCTTTGAAATAGAAGACAAACACATTAAACTCTCGGGAAATGTTCACATTACTATCAGAAGTAAGCGTAAACATCATGCTTTTCCAATGGGATACGACGATCGCATCACATTTGAATATCAGATATTGCCCAACTAAAAAGTAACCGCTAAGGTTAGGTATAGGTTTCGAGCATCAGCTGGAATTATCCCAGGCCCTGGGTACCCGACTGCCCTTCTCGTGAAGTATGCACGATTCGCCAAATTATTCACTCCGGTTTCTACGGTAAACCATTTATAGTGAAAGGAAACACTCAAATCTTGAACATAATATGCTGGAATCAAACCACTAACTGCAGTTGATACAAATGTTGCATTTGTTGCATCCGTATACTGCTCTGAAACATATGCCATTTGGTAGCTAATTTTTATGTTTTTGTACCGATAAGCCAATCCGGTTTTCACATTCCACTCCGGCACAAGCTCCACTTGATTTCCATTGATTGATTCATCGCTTACATCTTGATAGACGGCATCCGTATAGGCTATATTGGCAAAATAATTCAAGCCGTGATTAGTTTTAACCCCCAACGTTTTTAAAACCGCTAATTCACCAAAGGCCTCAATTCCCCAAGTTCTAGAGTTACCAATATTTGTGCGATAGCGCTGATCGAGAAATAATGGTGGTTCATTGGCTACATTCAGTAAACCGATTTTATCACGATATGATAAATAAAATAAACTCATATCAAATGATAATTTATCATTGAGGTTTCCTCTAAACCCTAGATCAATGTTAAATCCTGTTTCATCTTTTAAATCAGGATTGATAATAAAGTTGGGGTTATCAATTTGCATATCGCTAAACGTAACAGCCCGGTAATTCTGCGAAAAATTGGCGTACACCTCCATATTTAATATAGGCTTATACCCCATTCCCACGCCTGCTAAAAAGAATGACCGCTCTAGGTTTCTATCATCGTTATATTTTGTTTCACTTACTAAATCGCCTGCAAAATTAAATATGCGCTGTTTATACCATCCATCAGCATTGGTTCGAATCGATTCAAAGCGCACTCCAGGCGTAAAGGTTAATTTGGGAGATAAACGAAACACATTTTCGGCAAACCATGAGTAGTTTTTGTTTGGAAAAGTATAATCACTATTCTCTACTTCTCCATCTGAAACATAGTTAAAATCAGGTCCAGAACCAGTTGATGCATTACCTTGAAGGGTATGCGTATTGCCTAAATAAGCTCGAATGCCCGTTAAAAAAGTTGAAGGATTACCCAATAAGCGATAATGATGGAGCAAACGCGTTTCATTTCCAATATTCTGGAAATCACTGGTAATGAGTGTTCGTTCTTGTCCAAAATCAGCAACGTTGATACGTTCCAAATTCCCCAAGGCATCGCGATTGGCAAGTAGTGCAAAAAAGCGTGTGTTCAGTTTAGTCTTTTTAGAAAAGCTATATGATCCATTGAGGGCAAACAAATTCCAGTTAACCTGAAACCAATTTCGACTACGAACACTTTGCTGATTATCTTGCTCAAACATGCGGTCCGTTAATCCACCAGGTTGTTGAGCAACATACTTCATGTAAGTATATGCAGCACTTACCCTCCATTTATCTTGTACAGCGTAATTTAATTCTGCATATCCGTTGTGAAGCTCAAAACCAGAGTTTGGCCTCCACCCGTCTCCTCGTTTATATTGATAGTACCCCTGATAACTCCAATTACCGGTGGTTCCTGAAATCCGATTAAACGAGTTGAACAATCCAAAAGACCCAGCAGTTTGTCGTGACTCAACAGCGATTTTTCGAGGAGAAGGATTTTTTAAAACGAAATTGATCATCCCTCCAAATTGAGGACCATACTGAAGGGAAGCTGCTCCTCTAACCACCTCTATTCGCTGCAATGCTTCAGCTGGTGGGGTGTAGTATGACTCTGGGTATCCTAAAGCATCTGCTGCTATATCGTAACCATTTTGTCTGGTATTGAAATTAGAAGTTCGATTTGGACTTAACCCCCTAGCCCCGATTCCTAATTGAAGTCCAGCTCCGTCACTTTCCCAAATGGTGAGTCCGGGAACTTTAGCAAAGAGCTGACGCGGATTATTGGTGGCTTTATTTCCGAGTAAGCTGTCTATAATTACTACCTCATTCTTTTTTGCGGCATATATCGCCATACCATCTACGGAGCGTAACCTTCCAACTCCAAAAGCAACATTACGAGAGCCATTTACATTAAACTCGCGAAGTTCGTGCTGTAGTTTTTGCAAAGTTATTTCCACCTGTGGACTTCCATTTACATCAACCACCATTTCAAGGCTTGCAAACCCTTTTTTGAAAACAATTAATTGATAGGATCCTGATTCCACACTTAGCTTGAATGTGCCATCCTTAGACGTAAATGCCGCTTTTCCAGATGGATTGAGAAAACATTCAGCACCTTCAATAGGTTTCCCAGATGAATCCACAACCTTCCCCCCTAAGGACTGAGCCATGGCATGAGTAAAACACACAACGAGTACTAGTGACGCTAAGATTAATTTTAATCTTCCCATGGCAACACCCAAGATTTTTGACTGCATGAATTTGAATACTCCAAGAGATTAACCTCAGGATCAATGAGTAATTTCGAAGGCTTACCGTTAAGTGTTACATACGTTTCGCATCGGATACTGGATACATTTACACCTGCTCGAGTTAGGGTATCACCTAAAAAGTGTGCAAACTGAAGAATCATATCAGGTTGAAAGCTCATTTGTTTTTCCTGATGATGATTGAGGTAATCTGAATTTACCACAACCCCTTCTCTACCCGTGTCATAATCATGTACGAAAAATGTTGCCGTACCAGCTTTCTCTATGAGCATTACACGCCAAGAAAAACGATATCCTTCCTCATTCCAAAATAAGTTACCAGAGTACAGCATAAACCGCCACGGAAAAACCAATTGAAATAAAACGTAGAGTCCAATGAGTATGCTTACTCCTAACGACATGTGCTCTCTAACTACCTTTTGTGATGATCGGAATAGTTCTAAATGAAATAGACTTAGAAATCTTTCATGTGCCAGTGGACTAAAAAAAATGAGCGTTGCCCCTGTCATAACTAGTGGGAAAACACCAATCTGAAACAGATAACCCGTTGTTAGGTGAAAGAAGAGCAATGCTATCCAAGCTAAAACACGTGTTCTGTGATACACCAAAAAAAAGACGATTGAACAATCAAAAATCATCCCTATCCAACTAAACACGTAGGCTGTTTCAGGAGCAGCGAATAACTGTCCTAAAACTGGTAAATGCGCATGAGCAGGAAGCCATAATTTCAAGGGCATTGCCTCAAAAAGCCATGTCGCATTAATTTTAGCAATTCCCGCATAGGTATAAACTACAGCTAGTTGAAACTTAATTAATCCTATGGTCCAGTATGGGATAGCTGCCTTTCGTATTGAACGATTTAATAAGGCATCAATAGATACAGCCTTATTTGCGGGCAGAAAAACCATTATGAGTGCAACTAGACTAACAAAATAATAGTGATTGAGGTAATAGGTTAAATCAATGAGCTCCGTATAAGAAAATGTCAAAAAGAACAAGACAGCACTGGTCCTGTAAAAGAAGCCAATAGCAATACCAAGTGCAGCAATTAACATTACTGCATGAATAAGGTACATGCTTTGTGCTGAAAGCACTTGTACCCATTCAAAACCAAAGTACTTGAAATGAAAAAGTGGATTGATGTAATGGTCATCAATCCACCCTAAATACCAAAACCGGAGTGTGCTTAGCACCATGGCGACTCCAAAAAACATCCTGAAGGTTACCAATGGAGCAATGCTCGTTGGTCTCATTAACCAACTTCGATATGTATTCAAGCTTTTCACCTAATCCCCATCTCCACTATCATAAGTTATTGCTACACCAAGTAAGGAAGAAAGGTCGCTCTTAAAAAAGCGAGTGTGCTTTTGGAGTTCGGTATGCCACTGTTGGGCAAGCAGTTCATGTTGCTCTATAGCGTTAACCCATGTTGTAGATGTTTGCTGAACATCCATATACCCCTGCATAATAACCTGCCACTGTGCGGTAGTTTGATTGAGTAATTCGCTTCCACCCGGAATAGTTTGCAAGTAATCATCAAACCCTTGGTAGTTTGCTCCAGCATTAAACGCATTCCCCGAATACAGCTTCCATGATGTTTCAAGGTGCTCCTGAAGTAATTCCATGGAACGATTCGCAAAGCGCGACTCCCTCAATTCAGGAACTGTAGAAACTTGGCCTGGGCGAAGCCCTAATGGTAGCGCAACTTTAAAATTTTTCGCACCTTCATAATACCTTGAGAGTGAATTGAAAAGCATTGAAACAGAACTACCTGCATTTGTACCATCGTTTCCAATAAAAGATGTGCGGTACTGAACCCAAGCATCTCTATAATCGGATGTAGCTTTTACAAGGTCGCTTACAATCGCTTTTAAATAAGCTCTCCTCGTCGCTGAAAATCGCTTGTTTTGAGTTCCAAATATGAAGTATTCGATCGCATAAATTCCTCGAGTATCACGATCAAAATTCACAAGTGATGTGTCTTGAGCTTGAATTAAAGCCTCAACTAGTGCTGTATCGACTGGAAACACTGCAATATTTTCCGCAAGCGTTCCTGTTTGATGTGCTGGAATTCCAGAGCCTTGCATACGCTCACCAGGACCAAATGTTATCGCAGATATGCTCACAATAGATTTCGCGGTCTCAAGCCAAGCGGCCTCTAACAATGAGTTATCGGCAAGCTCTTGACCATCCAAGTCAGCTATCAACTCTTCTAAGTGAGCAGCATTTGAGGCGGCCTCGTGTGCATTGGGTATGATCACCTGATCAGCTATATCAGCTAAAAGGGCAGAACGGTTGTAACCATTCTCCCCTTGAGCATTTTTAGACTCTTCGCAACCTAACATGAAAAGCCAAAGCGCGCCGCATAAGCAGCATATTAAGTATCGTGTCATTTAGCGCTGTTCTTCGTTAATCCAATTCATCCTAAACTGATTGACTTCATCATCTGTAAAGCCATAAATGTTTTTTACCAAGTTCAACGCATTGGTGAGGGATTGAACACCACTAACGCGATCTGTGAGCAACGTATTTCCAGTGTAGCTCGAATTCTCGATTGAGTAAAGCATTGCGGTGAGTACCTCATTAAGCTGTGTATTACTTGCAATGGAACGATTCGATACTACAAGCAAACCACGCGCGAAACCCACAGCTTCAGAATAAGCATGTAAAGCTGATGCTTGGTCTTCAGGCGAAAGGTTCGTTTGAGATAGGGTGCCTATTGTTGAATGGAGGTAGTTTATGATTGTGGCGGCCGTAAAACGCTCCCAAGTGGCAAGCACTGCAGCTAAAGGTTCTGCTACAACAGCATCTGTTCGCGTGTTTCCTCTACTTAAATAGTAATTCGCTTGAATTAAGTGTGATTTTATATCTAAATAAAAACCACCGCTCATTGGCGTGCGTCGTGCACTATACTTAGCTGGCCCACGGTCAGGGTTTTCCGGATGATTGCTCGTGTTTGCAAATATGGGATGAGCTCCATACAGCGCAATTAGTTTGTCACATAAATCTGCTTCATTGTAGGTAGTGGCTAGCTCAATTGCTCTATTGTAAAACAATGCACCGAACAACCCTTTTTCAACCATTTCAAGGGGCTCAACACCATGCTCGTTGAACAGCCTTCCAGCAAGAACACCTCCTTCACCAGTTAAGGAATCATACTGATTTCCAGATGCTTCAGCCGCTTCTAAAAGGTAGTTATCTACAACAACTTCAAAAGCTGGATTTACTTGATTTTTCATCGAAGTTCCCTCCCAAAACGCTGTCAGATCGCCGACAGGGACAGCAACTGAAGAACTTTCCAAAGCTTCTAGCTCCGCTACTAATGCATTTAGTTCATCATACAAATTGCGCTCATCAGCCGTATTCACAATATAATCGTCGCTTGAATAGGATGACGGAATTTTTGGCGAGCTTGAAGGGCTTGAATCATCTTTACAGCCAACAGCGAAAAGAGTAGCTCCGGCTATGAATAACGCTAAGTAACGGTTTTTGAGTATCATGGCTCAATTTTCTTATTTAGAATTAGTCTTAATTAATTGATACCGCAAATCTATTTCCTACCCACTTCACCCACAATACCAACTAATGGGTATTTTCATTTCTTAAGTCGGATAAAACGATTACTATCCAGTTATAAATAGCCTATTTTTGTAGGTAACGCAGAATCAAGTAACGCATGAGCGAAGATCGATTACCCTTGATAGAGAATATGTTAAAGAAGAATCCTACCGATTCTTTCCTAAACTATGCAGCTGCCTTGGAATACCGCAAACTAGAGATGTTCGATAAAGCCATATCAGCGTTAGAACATCTACTAAGCTTTGACACGCAGTATTTAGGTGCTTATTATCAGCTGGGCAAATTGTATGAAGAGGCCGGCAAACCAGAAGCTGCTATCGTTACCTATAAAAAAGGTAAAGAAGTTGCAAAGCAACAGAACGATCAAAAAACAATTGGGGAGCTCACTGAAGCACTTATGTTCTTGGATGAGGATGCCGAGAATTGGTAACTATAGGTTGAATTCGGCTCTAATTTGGTCTACCCATTTCGTAACCCGTTCTTCCGTTAGTTCATCCTGATTATCTTCATCGATAGCCAAGCCCATAAATTTACCATTTCCTAAGTCTGCCTTTGACTCATCGTGTTCGTAACCGTCGGTTGGCCACAAGCCAATAAGCTCAGCTCCATTTTCTTCAGCTACTTTCCCTAATATCCCTACTCCATCAATAAAATAGGTGCTATAACCGTATTGATCTCCCAATCCGAAAATAGCGACCTGTTTGCCTTTGAGATCTACTTCCTTCCAATCTTCATAAAAATCATCCCATGCACTTACCAACTGACCGTCGTGCCAAGTGGATAACCCGATAATAATCTTATCATATGCATCAAAATCATCCTTTGATATATCGTAAACATCGTGCAGGTCAACGAGGTCTTCTCCCAATTGCTCCACGATCATTTCAGAAACCGCCTCAGTACATCCTGTGTCCGATCCGTAAAAGAGTCCTATTTTACTCATGTGATTGATTTAGATTGCAAAACTAAGATGCAGTGCCAATTAAAAAATGATTTACATCAACTTACTATGAATCAAAGAGAAATTTGTTTGGAGAAATCAGGTTTTGTTTCACTGCATAAATAACAAGTCCTGCAGTATTGTTAATGCCAAGCTTGGCCATAATTTTCTTCCGATGTGTCATTACTGTATGCTGGCTCAAGCATAATTGATCAGCTATCTCTTTATTGGTAAAACCACTAGATACCTGTTGAATAATTTCGATTTCTCGTGGAGATAATGAAACAGCTTCACAGCTAGGGTCTCCATTTGAATCTTCATTTACTCGGTCTAATATTTTACCACAATAAAACTTATTTCCCGCCGCCGTTTCTTGGACAGCTTCCATAATTTCATCACGATCACAGTCCTTCATCAAGTGACCATTAACACCACTTTGCATAGCTGATGCAATCTGAAACCGATCTGCCTCTTCAGTAATTGCCACAACGGCGACATCGGGATGCAATGCCACAATCTTCTCTATATCTGTGATATCAAATGCTACAGAACTATAATCCAACAATACAACTTGTGGATTTGAAGCACTTACCATTTTATGGAGTTCTGAAGAAGACTCAACTTCTCCAACAACTTCAATACCGCGCTCCTTCAGAACCGTTTTCAATCCTTCGCGGATGAGGTAATTGTTATCAGCTAAAATAACTCGAACTGCATTCATTATTTAGAATAATTCTGGATAAGCAAATGTAACTCAGAATTTCGTCGAACCCATAAGGTTTTGCTAAGTTTTATAAAAAAAGCAGTTGAGTTATTAACAGACAAACTGGATTCCCTCCTCAGCTAAGTATGTTTCTTTAAACGTTTGTCTTGCTTCAAGAAGGTGAGGTTCTAACTCAGCATATCGCGCAGAAAAATGACCAATTACCAGTTTCCTAACACCAGCCTTCATCGCAATCGTTGCAGCTTGTGTTGTTGTAGCGTGATACGTTTCACGAGCACGTTTTTCCATATCCTGTGCAAACGTTGCCTCATGATAAAGGATGTCAACACCATCAACCCAATCTATAAGTCGTTCATTGTAACGTGTATCACTGCAAAACGCATACTTTTTTAATGGATTTGGGGTTTCTGTAACGAGAGCATTAGGAATACGAGATCCATCCTCTAATACCAAGTCTTCTCCATCTTTGAGGTTTGGAATTTGCTTGAGTGAAATCTCAAATTCTTTTATTGCTTCTTTTTTAACTTTAAGTTTTCTGGGAGTTTCTTCAAACAAAAAGCCGTTGCACGGAATGCGATGATCCATTGGAAGAGAAGTTACTTTCACGTGCTCGTCCACATACACTTCTTCACGAGTTCCAAATTCCATGGTATGAAAATTCAGTTCATACCTCAATTTTGAATGTGCGGCATGCATCATGGAGCGAATTATCGGCTCTAACTCTGGAGGGCCATAAACAGACAGTGGAATTTCTCGCCCCAGTAAGTGCATTGTGTTCAACAGCCCAATAAGTCCAAAGTAGTGATCGCCATGCATATGTGAAATAAAAATGCAGCGAATCCGCTGCATTTTAATATGATTTCTTCGAAGCTGCATTTGCGCGCCCTCACCACAGTCTATTAAATAATAAGCATGATTGACATCAAGCAATTGAGCTGTGGGAAAACGATTCGCTGTTGGAATTGCTGAGTTAGAACCCAGAATAAGCACTTTCATAGGGCAGGTTACTCAACAATTAACTTCTCAAGCCAATACCCTTGATCTGTAGTTAGTTTTACAAAATAAACTCCTGATGTCAAACCATTTAAGGAAAGAACGTTTGTTCCATTATTTAGCAACACCTCCTTAACTTGGGCTCCCATAACGTTCATAACCTCTGCTCTACCAAACTGGAAAGCATCTTTAAGCTGAATTGTTAATTGTTCTTGTGCTGGATTGGGATAAATCGCAACAGATTCAGGATTTAGTTCGGGTACAGCTGTTTGCTGAACCACACTTACCTCCAGCGTATCAGTTATTGTAGTTGAACCTAGACCATCTAAAAAGAATTCTGCTTGGATAATCAAGTTATAATCGCCAATTTGAGTTGGAACACCTGATATTCTTGCACATCCTGCAGTACCTCCATCCCATGTGCAATCACTAACATCACAACTGTAACCCATTCCTTGCGGAACATTTAAAACATCCGACAACCGCGCAGAGTCAATAGTAAAGGTTTGACCAAAAATGGTCGTATCGGCTGGAATAACCACTGTCAAGTCTTGCGTAAAAGATGTTCCTACCACAATGGTGGTGCTGATGCTACTCAGCACAGGATGGATTCCTGGTTGGGTAAATTGCGGATCCGGAACACATTGTGCATTTGCCGCTCCAGAACCCAAAATAAATAAGCCTAAAAGTGTAATTATACTTTTCATAATCTATGTGTATTAATCGGTTAGTAAATCGCGTTCAACTTCTTCCATAAACAATAAGTCCTGCGCTTCGGTCAGCGTTGGAACAAGCTCAATATTTTTAAAAACGGCTTGCAATTGTTCATTCACTTCAGCCAACTTGAACGAGCGATTTGCATCTAGCTTGTCACTCATTTCTTGAGTTAACTTGTTTGCTGCATCCTCAGAGATTGACTCAACTTTGGTGAAAATAAGAATTGCATTTTGGTCTCCAACCTCAGCAATTGCAACTTCTACATCAGTTGCATCAATTGCGCTTATCGTCCAAGTCAACTCTACATGAGCTTCATGCTTTTCAACTTTAAAGTTACTCATTCCCTATCAATTTTGCTTGCCAACAAATAGAGGATTGCCATGCGGATAGCAACTCCATTCTCAACTTGGTTTAAAATAATACTGTGTTTGGAGTCGGCGATTTCAGATGAGATCTCTACTCCTCTATTTATGGGGCCTGGATGCATAATTACAAGCTCCTTATCGATTGAGTTTACAACTTCCGCATTTAGGCCATACCTCATTGAGTACTCCCTCAATGAAGGAAAGTATGCTTTGTCCTGACGCTCGAGTTGAATCCTAAGCATATTTACAACATCACACCACCCTAACCCCTTCTTCAAATCAGTTTCAACTTGAGCTCCAGTAGATGTTATGAATTTAGGAATCAATGTAGGAGGTCCGCATACTTTTACTTCTGCTCCTAATTTAATCAGGCAATAAATGTTTGACAGGGCTACACGCGAATGCATGATATCGCCTACAATTAACACTTTCTTGCCCCTAACGTCACCGAGCTTTTCACGAATAGAGTACCCATCAAGTAAAGCTTGAGTTGGGTGTTCATGTGCTCCATCGCCAGCATTAATTATACGTGAATCAACGCGTTTAGATAAATAGATTGCAGCTCCAGGGTTCGGGTGACGCATCACTACCATGTCGACCTTCATGGCCAAGATGTTATTCACGGTATCCACAAGCGTTTCTCCTTTAGATACTGAGGAACCACTAGCTGAAAAATTCACGACATCAGCAGAAAGACGCTTCTCTGCTAATTCAAATGATAATTTGGTGCGCGTAGAGTTTTCAAAGAATAGGTTTGCAACCGTAATATCTCTTAAAGATGGTACTTTCTTAATCGGGCGATTGATTACATCTTTGAAATTGTCGGCAGTTTGAAAAATCAAGTCCAAATCTGCTTCATTCAGGTATTTAATACCCAACAAGTGATCTACACTCAGCTGACTCATGCTTCTTTCAAGGTATTAAGTATGACTTTGCCGTTATCTTTTGTCCAATCAACATCAACGCGTTCAGATGCAACTGAATCGACTGTTCTACCTATATAATCTGGTTGAATGGGTAATTGTCTGCTAAACCTCCTATCTATGAGGACTAGTAGCTCAACATCAGTGGGCCTTCCAAAATTCATTAAAGCTTCAAGACCACTGCGAATCGTACGACCTGTATACAGGACATCATCCACAAGCACCACGTGCATATCTTCTACTAAAAAATCGATGGTCGTTTCAGAGGCTACTGCTGGCTGCTCTCTTCTTCTAAAGTCATCTCGGTAAAACGTAACATCTAGTTTACCGTACTTCAGCTTATTTGTTGGTTCAATTTCATTTAGGGTGTCTACAATGCGATTTGCAAGTTCTACCCCCCTGGGTTGTAATCCTACAATTGCAGTTTTAGAAAAATCTCCATGATTTTCAACCAACTGGTGTGCTAACCTTCTAATGGTTAGTTCCAATTGTATGTGATCGAGCAAAACGCGTTGTACCATGAGCAACAAATATAAACTAAGCTATTGACTATCCTTGCTTGCGCTCTAAATCGATTGCTGATTTTTTTTCCTCGATTAACTTTATCCAAGCGGCAATTTTATCACTTGGTTTCAACTGTTCCAATTTAATTTCAGCTAGGTCCATCACCTTCTCCATTGGAACTACGCCGGATTTATCTAGAAAAACACCTTTAACCATGCTCTTAGCATGTAATATTCCACGTGATGTAAATCGATGTTCAATGTAGTAATTCCTTTCATCGAAGTATACAAATTCTGCTGAGAGTTCAAATGCCTGGAAGGGTTTTAGTGGCTTGAGGTAAGAAATTTCTTGAGCATTTAAGACTGGGTAAATACCTGCTTTCTTCAAGTGCGGAACTAACCCCATTTCAACAGTTGCATATGACCTAGAAATATCTTGAAGGGCAATATACCTCGAGTTAGTCATGTGCATAAACATATCACAGTCCCACGGCATAACCCTAAAGTTTTGTTTCCATACCTTTATTCTGCGGTCTGGTTTCCGCCCCAATGACCAAAGAATTAATCCAATTATTCTGAAATATAAATTCATTCGGCAAAAATGAACATAGATTTGATGCCGTAAACAATAATGCATTTTAAATGTTTCATCTTACGATGAAAAAGTACTGCACATTACTGCTTACATCGTTTCTAATTTGGGTTGGGTTAAACGCTCATGCTCAGCTATATACCTTTGCCAAAGATGGTTTTGGTGTTAATAAACTAGCAACACTTAACCCCGCTAGCGGTATACCTAGCGTTATACCTTTCTCAAGCTTGGGTGCTTCATTTTTTAACATTGTGGATTACCCCATTATTTCAGATGGAAATAACCGCATGTACTATTTTGATCTCAATGCCTCATTAACCAAATTTTTCCGCGCCGCAGATTTGAGCACTGGAACAATCACTTCATCCTTTGCAATCCCTAACGGACAAGAACTTATTAAAATGGCTTATGATTGTCAACGCGATTCAATCTATGCCATCCGTATCAACAATGCCACAGGACTCCATGAGCTCGTAAGGTTTTCTGAGCAGAATCCAACTTTAGTGCCTATAACTTCCATCCCCAATCATCAATACAGTGCTAGTGATCAAGCCGTAATAGATCCTATCAATGGCACTTACCACTATTTCTCATGGGCAGGAAGTGTAAGGTTTATCCATACAGTCGAATTAGCCACAGCTACACATTCTCAGCAAGCTATCACACTAAACAATATGACCTTCACGGGCAGTAGTGGTTCGATTACTCAGCTTAATTATAATTGCTTAAACCAAAATTTCTACGCTATTTATCGTGAATCCTTTGGGAATAACCGCCTTGTTACGGTTGATCCAATTACAGGAAACTGTGCTACTTTGCCTGGAAATTGGGCCAATCTTTTCACCATTGTTACCACCAAGGCTACCATTAATCCATTCACCAATGAACTGTATCAAATGATGATCAATGGGAACGGAACGTATTTCTTGTTCACGATTGACCTGGCTACAGGGGGTCCTGTGGCAAATTCAGTTCTTCAAACCAGTAATAACATAACAGATTTTCAGTATACAACCCACAATAATCCGTGCTCAGAAAGCATCGACTCCACCACCATTTCTAATACGTGCATTGGGGACACTACCACCTTTGAAACCCCTAATAGTTCTGGATTCTTAACATGGGACTTTGGCGACTTGACTTCACCAACAAATACAGATACGGGGTCTTCAGTATCACATGTTTTTTCAGATACTGGAACATATAACGTCCGGTTAATTGCGAAGGGATGTCTTTCTTCAGATACAGCCTTTTACACCGTTACTGTAAACCCTTTACCTGATTTACAGAATACTTCCGATACATTACTCTGTCAAGGGGATACACTTTTCCTTTTTCCTGCCGATACATTTAGCACATACAGTTGGAGTGGATTACCTCCTACTGATTCGTTTGCAATTTCTGCTCCTGGTGAATACAATGTACTGGCTACGCGCCAGAATTGTATTCAGGTAGATACGTTTAGTGTTAACTTCATTTCTCCCCCGTTTGTTGACCTCGGAACTGATACATTAATATGCAGCGATAGCTCATTCACGTTAAGTGCCGAGAACCCTGGCGGAAGCTACACCTGGAACACTTCTGATACTACTCAAACAATAACTGACTCTACTGCAGGAATTTACACCGTTACTGTTTCGAATGGCGTTTGTATTGAAATAGACAGTTTTGAAGTGAATTACTCACCATTGCTTGCCATTTTGCCCGATACTTTTTTGGCTTGTTTGAACACGCCTATTACTTTGTCCCCTTTTCAAGGGGCGCAAGCATACCTTTGGAATTCTGGAGATACAACTTCAACCTTATCAACAGTCAATTCGGGAGCTTTCACAGTGAGCTTAACCTATCAAGGATGTACATTGACTGATTCTAGTTGGGTTTCACGACCGGAACGCCCCTATGCCATACCTGATACTATATTCTGTGAAAATGACTCACTCATATTGACTCTTCCGTCTATATATCAAGCTCCCCTGTGGAATGGCACCGTTAGTAGTTATCAATTTGCCGTTACTTCTGTTGGAACAAATACCCTGAACTATTCGTCCAGTGGTTGTGACTATGCAGATACATTTATGGTTTCAACCGTGCCAGCTCCTAACTGGCTGGATGAAACGCGTGTATTGTGCGATTCTGATTCCCTTTTGCTATTTCCAGCAATACAGCCTGACAGCGGATCTTGGGTATTAACAAACACCGATACGCTGAATATCGCTACACCGGGGTCTTACATTTACACTGGATATGCTCAAGGATGTAGCTTTAACGACACTACAGTTGTTCTTCCATTTACGTTGAACCTTCAAGCAATTGATTCAACATGGAAAACCTGTTCATCTGACTCAGTAACCTTAAACCCACAAGTTGGATCATCATTTCTGAGTTGGGGAGATGGAGATTCCTCACAGGTTAAGCACGTATCAGTTCCAGGTTCATATACTTATTCTTATGGCGGTTGCGGACAACTCTATAACTCCACCATTAATTTGGAGCTTATAGAAACTAATCCCGAAGTATATGTTCCTAACGCATTCTCCCCGAATGGCGATAATATAAACGACCGTTTTGAAGTCGTATATGATAGCAAAGCAATAGCTAACTTAGAACTCCAAATCTTCAATCGCTGGGGAAGTCTTGTTTATGAGGGCAATGATGAGATCCAATGGAATGGATTATCACAGTCTAATAGCAACCTTTTTCCCTACATCATGCGCTATAAAAGCTATTGTGATTCAAATAAGGAAATCATGAAAAAAGGAGTGATTTTTCAGAAAACAGATTAACCTTGTGTGAAACACAGCGTATGGAATTTGAAAATCAATTAATTGCGACTTACAAAAAGGCACCTATTAATAGCTATTACAAGCCACAGTTGACATTTGAAGAAGAGGGTGCAGTGATCAAGCAAGAAATTCGCGCGTGTGATTGTCACGCAGGAAAGACCAGTCATGGCGCTGTGTTATTTAAGCTCCTTGACGATACTGCTTTTTTTACCGCTCAACGCTTTGAAAAAACATTCTTGCTTACAACGGTTCAGTTTGACATTCGATTTGCTCGCCATGCGCTACCAGGACAATACACTGCTTATGGCACCCTTGAATTAGCAAGCAAAAAAGTTATTCATGCTTCTGCAATAGTGAAGAATGACAAAGGAAAAGTAATTGCCCGTGGCAATGGCATATTTATGAGGAGCAGCGTTGAATTGAGCTCATGTTAACTCTTTTCCACCCGCCACTGTGTAAAAGTTAAGTGCTAAGGTTTCTATATTCCCTAGTGGTTTAGAGTAATTTTAGCCATATGAAAACGACCTTAGCTTTAATCCTGTGTTGCTCCGTTCAGTTAGCCATTGCCCAACCCTCCACCAACGACGTTGAGTCCTTGTTTGATCGCGGAAGGATAGCTCTAGCCGATAATCAACTTGAAGATGCTTCTCGTATTTTCAAACAGCTGTATCAACGCGATTCAAGCAACGCAAACCTTGCCTTTTTATACGGTCAAACACTTGTAAATCAAGACACGTTAATATCAAGAGCTATACACTATTTAAGGAAAGCAGCTAAAGGATACTCGCCCGATTATCATCGAGGTAACTACCATGAGAAGCGGTCTTCAGAATACGTATATTATTATTTATTAAAGGCTTATTCACTCCACGGTGACTGCGACCAAACGTTAAAAACGCTTAATCATTTCTATTCCATTTATAGCTATGAAAATGAGTGGTACTTAATAGATGGTCAGCGTTTGCACCTCTCATGTGTTCAACGCGAAAAACCTGAAGACCTCCCTCCTGCTCAACCTATCGCCACAACGCATAAACAAAAAGCTGTTATTGGGACTAAATCAGTAAATTATACGGATAAAACTAGTCAATATGG
Organism: Salibacteraceae bacterium; assembly: GCA_965661625.1. Taxonomy (GTDB): domain Bacteria; phylum Bacteroidota; class Bacteroidia; order Flavobacteriales_G; family Salibacteraceae. The sequence continues at coordinate 126,242 of CBFIEM010000005.1, read as the reverse complement.
AGTCCAAATATCGGCCACGATTGATCCTGTTTTTACTTACAAATTTCAGGGACTTAAGAACGTTGAAGTTTACGTGGACGATAACGGGATTTACCGATACATTGTAGGTCGTTTTTTGTACAAAGGACAAGCAGAACGACTTTTGGAATCTATTGTAGAAGCTGGCTATCCAGATGCATTCATAGTCAATGTTAAGGATAAAACACGTTACACTGAGGAGGTTATTACCATCAACCAAGAGTCCATTCATAAAGCCCTGATTGGTACGGTAGATTACAGGGTACAGATTGGTGCTTTTCGTGGAGATACAATTCCCGAAAACCTCATGGATATATACCTTCAGTTAGACAGTATTTCTGAAGTACAACAAGGCGACTTAACCATATTAACAGTAGGCAGCTTTAATAACTATGATGCTGCACAATTCTTTAAGGAGATCGTTCAAGATATAGGTGTTTCAGATGCCTTCATTACCGCTTGGAATTACAACCGTAAAGTTCCTATGGAGCAAGCAAAAATCTATTTACGGGAACAAAAAGCACTACACGAAGAGTTTGATTAATCCAAACATGAAAAGGGAGACACCTGTGCCTCCCTTTTCATGTTAATGTTTTTACGTCTGTGTTTAAATTTAATTACACTTAGCGCATGATATTCACAAACCCTTTAGGTGCGTAAAGGTTACCATCGATTCCCCGTGCTGTAATCTGGTAATAATAAACTCCTTCAGGACACATTTCACCGTTCATATCACGACCATCCCAACGTTCTTCTGCGTTAGAGGATTCAAAAATAACCCGACCTCCTCGATTGAATATTATTACGTTAAACCGCTTGATATTTTCTACCTGAGCGAACCACGTGTCATTAATTCCATCAAAATTAGGTGAGAACACATTGGGAACTTGGATGTTGGATGGATGCGCTAAATCTTCGGTGCGTGTCTCTGATTTCTCCAGAACCTCAACGGTAGTCTTATCGATGTAAAAAGACCCATCTGTTCGTTGTGCAATCATCGTAACCGTATACAACCCGGGTGTTTCAAATGCATGTTCTGGGTTTACTTCATTACTTGAAGAAGAGCCATCTCCGAAGTCCCACTGAACTTTGGATACAGCATCAAAAGACTTAAACGAAACATTCAATGGTGCATTTCCAGAAATTGGACTTGCTACTAAACTCTTACGCTTTGCATCATCCCAATCAAATAATGCGTGCTCATTTTCTTCGCTTGCTTCGGATGAGGTTGCACCATTACTTTCAGCTAAATCCGTCTCTTCTTGCTGAGTACTAATTCGTGGACGCTCTGCCTTTTGAGTATCTTGAGATTGATCTGGTTTAACCTCTTCAGTCGAAGTGTTTGAAGTTGAGTGCGTATCACCGCGTTCATGTTGAACAGTCGTCAGACGTTCATTAACTACTTCTTCAGGCTGTGCTTCCTGACCTTCAACATGGATTGGTTTCTGGATTTCTTGAACAGGAACAACTACTTCTGTTTGTGTTTGCTCTTGAACGGTTGATTGTGTAAGCTGATTCACTCCTACAATAGCTGCTCCGGTTACAACTACAGCTGCTGCTACCATCCAACCTTTGGTTGCAGCGCTCAAACCTGATACTGCAGAACTCGCTCCGCTTGGAAGTTGAGTCTCGATTTGGCTCCAAAAGTCAGGCTTCACCTCAGGTTCGAAAGAATCGAATTTCTCCTGAAGTGCCTCTTCAAACGATTTATGATGCTTTTGTTTCACGATTGATATATTCTTCTTGTTCCGTTATCCATTCCATTAATTGCAATCGCGCCTTGCGGTACTGCGATTTGCTTGTATTCTCTGTAACGCCTAAATGCGTTGCAATTTCTTTGTGTGAGTATCCTTCTATGGCAAACATGTTAAATACCGTTCTGTAACCATCAGGTAACCTTTGAACATGCATTAAAATATCATCAGTCCTAATCTGACTTAAAACTGAAGCATCGTAATGCTCCATATTTCTCACTTCCTCTACCTGAACTTGGTTTCTGAGCTTTTTATTCCTCCTCAGGGTATCCAAACAGGTATTAACCATAATTCGACATATCCATCCGCCTAAACTTCCTGAAGCGTTGAACGATTTGAAGCTTCCATAGATCTTTATACATCCATCTTGCAACATATCGTAAGCTTCTGCCTCAGAACTGGCGTACCTCATACAAATCCCAAACAACTTAGAGCTGTACTTATCATACAGCAGCTTTTGTGCTTTAGCATTCCCAAGAATACAGCCTTCTACAATTTCTGCATCGGACATGTCCATAACTTACTTCTGGATATAGATGCACGTGCTTTCAAATAAGTTGCCTGAAGCTGATATTTGCACTTAAGAGCATCATATGATTTTGTAAATTCGAAGTTATGAATGTCAATCCAATCGTACTAGCAATACCTGTGTATTTCATTTTAATTGCTATCGAAGTTGTTTATGACAATGTCAAAGGCAAACGTCTCTATCGCTTAGGCGATGCATTATCGAACATTTCATGTGGTATTTTTGAACAAACTACGGGTCTATTTATTAAGGTAATTACGATTGGTATTTACCATTATTGCTACACGTATTTTCGCTTGGCAAATATTGAGGAGTCTATTTTCACTGGTATTCTGCTGTTCATTGGAGTTGACTTTCTCTACTATTGGGCCCATCGATTAGATCATGAGGTAAACCTGCTTTGGTTGGGCCACGTGGTTCATCATCAAAGTGAGGATTACAATTTAAGTGTTGCGATAAGACAAGGAGCTTTGCAAAAACTGTTCAACATTGCATTCATGCTTCCATTGGCAATTATTGGGTTTGAAACAACTTGGTTCTTGTTCATCGGTGCATTCACAACACTTTATCAGTTTTGGATACATACCGAGACTATTAACAAGTTACCAGCTTGGTTTGAGTATGTGTTTAACACGCCGAGTCATCATCGTGTTCATCATGGTAGAAACCCTCAATATATAGACAAAAATCATGGAGGAACGTTTATCATTTGGGATCGACTATTTGGCACTTTTGAGCCTGAGGTAGAGCCACCAATATATGGTATCACCACTCCTACCCGCACATTCAACCCTGTTGTTGCTCACATTCAGCCGTTAACGCTTTTGGCCAAACAAGTTAAATCTACCCCTGGATTCACAAACAAACTGAAGGTTGTTTTTAATCCTCCTGGATGGCAACCAGATGAATTAGGTGGAAGGATAGCCGTTCCAGAAATTAATAAAGACACGTTCATAAAGTTTGAAACCACGATACCGCTTCGGTGGTCTGCTTATCTATTGGTTCAATACCTCATCGTCTTAGGCTTAGCAGCATGGTTATTATTTAGCTACAAACAGCTAGGCACGCCTGTTTTGTTAATCGGAGCCGCACTTGTGATTGGCTCAATTTTTTCGATTGGGTATGTATTTGACAACCCTACATTTGGATTGAAGTCTGAATTACTTCGTCTGCTCATCTTTACGCTAACGATGTTCACCATTGCTTCAGGGGTTTACATGACTTTAGGTATTGGTATATGTTTAATCTCAATTGGATGGGTTGCCTTTTTAGCATTCCAAAGCCATCAACACCCATCATTGAATTTGTAATATGAACCAGCCAATTTATAAATGGGGAATCTTTTCAATTGCACTGCTCGGAACTGTTTTTTTAGAATGGTACGACCCACACTCTGTTTTAATTTTTTTCTTTAAACCCCTTATCCTGCTCTCACTGGTCTATCAATACGGCAGGAGAAAAACCTTAACATGGAGTTTTAATCGTTGGGTAATGCTCGGGCTTATTGCTTCACTATTTGGTGATGAAATTTTAGAACTCACATGGCATAGCAATGCTTTTATCATTGGACTTTGCTGCTTTCTGCTTGCTCATTTAGCATACTTTTCGGCCTTTCAATTCAATGAAAAAGGATCACTTAAATTCTCCTTCCATTGGAAGTCGAATTGGCTAATCACCGCTCTTTATGTACTATTTGGAAGTTACTTTATTTTTTTATTGGCTCCTCATTTAGGCGAGATGAAAATTCCGGTTTTTGGATATTTCATGGTTATTTCATTGATGACACTTTCGGCTGTGACACGGAGCGCTAAAACCAATCGCAAAAGTTTGGTCTACGGTATTATCGGAGCATTGCTCTTCGTGGGATCGGATTCGCTGCTGGCGTATGATCGTTTTATTGCTCCAATTGAGCATTCTGGAGCCTTCATAATGATTAGTTATGGAATAGCTCAGGCCATGTTATTCATTAGTTTTTCGGCTCACAACGATTTACATGATTCTGTGTTAATAAAATCAAAAATCCCAAGCTAAGTCACCCGCTGAAATCCGGACCTTTGGTTCATGTATCGCTTAATACTGTTCTATATCTTTAGTTTGACTTGTGCTTCAAGCGCTGCTCAAAACTTGGTTTCAAATGGGTCATTTGAAGATAAGCGAGGAAGCAAGTACAGCATTAAACCATGGCGACTGACGAATACTGTTGACCTGTTTTACCATGATGGTGAGCGCTTCCGACCAAAAGGCACAGAGCGATTTGAGTTACCCGAACCTAGAACAGGGCAAGCGTATGCCGGAATCCGTGTTCACCCTAAGTACCGAGAGTTCTTACAGATACGACTCAATAGTCGCTTGGAGGATGGTAAGCTGTATCTATTTGAAATGTATATCAGTTACTGCGAGGAATCTCCTTACATGCTTCGCACTATAGGTGCCTCTATACACCTCAGGAAACCGGCATACACAATCCCACTCAACGTGTTTAGGTACGAACCGCAGATTTTATTGACCAACAAAAAAGGAATACGACAAGAGGTAGGTAAAACGTGGACCAAAGTACGCGGCATTTACAGGGCAAAAGGAGGTGAAAAATACCTTTCAATTGGAAACTTCAGTACAAAAGCTTTTCGCGGAAGACTGAAGAAGACAACTTGGTACCTGCCACCATTTACTGGAATTTACGCGTATTACTTCATCGATGACATTTCCCTAGTTGAGGTAAACGATGAAGGCATTCCACTGTATATGGCCGACAGCGTTTCAGAGGCTGATGCCCTAGATTCATTAACCTTAGCAAATGACTCTAATTTTTATGCTACTCCAGATAGTATTGAATTTAATATTGAAGAAGAAAATTACGTTTATACCATTGAAAACGATTCCAATAAACGTGTTGTTTTAGACCGTATTCGTTTCGAGTTTGGATCCAGCGAATTATTGGCCTACAGTTATGATGACTTAGAGCTTCTGCTTGAATATTTAAATTCAAATCCCACCACCAAAATTCAAATTATAGGTCATACCGATAACGTGGGAGGTTCATCAGCAAATCAGAAACTCAGCGAAAAACGAGCTAAATCCGTTTATAATTACCTGGTTGATAACCGTGTACCTAAATCGCGAATGGCTTTTATTGGAAAAGGAGAACTCGACCCTGTGGCCTCTAACGACACCCCAGTAGGTAGAAACAAGAACAGACGTGTTGAAATTAAACTTGTTGAAACTGTAAATTGAAATTAGCGAGGATCCAAAACCACATTTAACTGTTGTCAAGCATATCCGAAAACTCTTCCAACGATTGAATCATTCCTGTATTGCGTTTCAGCTTCATCCCATGTCCTCCCTCTCCTTGTCCAGCAAATAATATGCGCTTATGTGGAAAAGTATCTGCCAACCGATTCATGTATGACTCCACAAAGTCTGGAGAATATGGAGCCCCAAAAAATGTGAGCATAACATCTGGTTGAGTAACGCGAACCACCTCGAGTAATTCCTGAATAGGGATATCCTGACCGAGATTAACGACAACGCGTTTTTTTAATTTCAACATATACATGTACAGCAAGATATGGAGGTCGTTGTATTCTGTTTCAGGCAGAAATACTAGGTACTTCTCATTGTTGGATTCGGCCGAATTCAATTGATCCATGCCAACAATTACTTTGTGTCGTATTAGGGATTGAATAAAATGATCCACCGCTCCTGAAACCTCCCCTGTTCTCCACATAACTTGTGCGCGCTTTAAGAACGGTTCTACGATATTAGTAAGCACATCCTCCATTGAGAATTCAGCAAGCGCACGATCGAAAACACGATTAAATCGCGGCTCATCCATTTCTATCATCGCGAGAATTAATCCACTTATAGCAAGCTCGACAGACTCAGCCGACTTTCCACCAAGTTTCTCCTCAAAAGCATCCTTAACCTTGCTGTTAATTTCTTCATCAGACATGGATGTTACCTGGGAGATTCGAATACCATTGTGCACCAAAAGACTTACGTTCAGCAGCGTTTTAAGCTGGGTTTGATCGTAAAACCGCATATTCGTATCCGACCGATGAGGAATAAGAAATTGATAACGCTGTTCCCACATACGCAATGTATGCGCCTTAATGCCGGTGAGTAACTCTATATCTTTTATTGAATACTTCTTCACTGTTCCTCCAACTGTGAATATGGAAAAATCATTCTACTTTTCAAAAATAACACACCTTTTTCAGCCTTACCTTTGAAGCGTGAAATCCAAAAAAAATCATCGTAAACGCAAACAAAGCTGGATAAAAGCCTTATTCATTGCTTTTATAACGGTTATTGGTATCAAACTGTTTATTGGCGATTTCTATGTGATTCAGTCCCAATCAATGGGCGAAACCTTGCTTCCAGGTGATTTTGTATTTGTTGACCGGCTTTCGGTTGGAAGTAGAGTCCCAATAACTCCCTTAGGTCTTCCGTTTTCAAATTCAGATGTTTACACTTCAATCGTAGAACTTCCATACATGCGTCTAGGGACCCCCACGGAAATCAAACGTTACGACTTAATAGCCCTTAATATTCCGGTTGAAAATTGGAAACCCATTGATCGCCGGACTGTTATTGCAAAACGCATAGTAGGCCTTCCAGGTGAAGTAATAAGTAGTTTAAATAAAGTACTGTACATTGGCAATGAGCAGTTACCCATCAAACCGCATACGTTGTTCAATTACAGACTCCCTCCTACGGGAATCACGGCCCTGGATCAAATTACTCTAGGTGTTTACAATCAACATCGCGCAAAAAAAGCTCCTATCCCTCTGAATACCGAGCAGGCAAGCCTGTTAGCGAATAAAATAGGAAGAGATACGCTCCGTCCTATTCAACGTGCATTTCTGGAGTATGATGACGCAATATTTCCTAATAATCCTAAATTTCCTTGGAATGCAGATTTTTATGGCCCGCTATACTTACCTAAACGCGATTCGGCAATGACCTTAACTCCTTCCTTCATGGTCCTTTATGCGCCACTATTCAATGCGCATGAGGAGGCGCGTATTACTTACGAAGAAGGTGTGTTTTATGTTAAGGGTAAAGCGGCCAATTCATACACCCCGACCCTTAATTATTATTGGGTATTAGGAGATTATCGGGACAACAGTTCTGATAGCCGCTACTGGGGGCTTGTTCCAGAATCACACATCCTGGGTAAACCGAGGTTTGTGTTATTTAGCTTGGACCACATTTCAACAAAACAAACCGTGCGTTGGGGGCGCTTTTTTCGAGGCTTATGACACATCCCGTTCCATTACTATATGCAGGTCCAATCTCATTTTACAGAACCCTGATTGATTTGGAGAAACCAACCTTCGATGTTCATGAAAATTTCATCAAACAAACATTTCGAAATCGGTGTCGCATTTTAACTGCTCAAGGAATAGCAGATTTGATTATTCCGATAGCAAAGCCTCACGCAAAAGTTCCGATGCGGTCGATTGAAATTTCCTATGCAGAACCGTGGCCAAAACATCACCTTCGTGCATTACAAACCGCCTATGGAGCCTCACCTTTTTTTGAATACTACGATTACTTGTTAGCTCCAATCTTCGATTCTCAGCCAAAACATTTAATTGACTTCAACCTTGCCATTCATGCTTTTATTTTAAAAGCAATAAATTTTAATGATAATTCGTTCTTGAGCAAAGGGTTTGAGCCTTACACAGCTAACGATTTTAGGTTGATTTTTTCTCCGAAAACTGAATCACCGGAATTGCCACAATACCAGCAAGTATTCGGCTACAACAATCCCTTTGTAAACGACTTAAGTGTTTTCGACTTGATTTTTAACTTAGGCCCAGAATCGCTTGCCTATTTAAAGGCCTAAGCCATTGAATTAATATTGGATGAGTGGTAGGTCTTTTGTTTTTAGACGTTTTTCAATATGAACAAGCTCTTGTCGTTTTATCTCGCTCCACTCATCAAGGACTAACAAAACCTCCTCAATAAGCTCATCACGGACCTCAATTGCTTGTTTGGTTGGTGGATACTCCCCGTAACTCATCAATGATTTCAAATGAGCCAACTTGTTATTTAGTTTAATGGGGAAGTTCAGTGGATCTTGACCCGATTCGTTCTGAGTTTGGTACAACTGCTGCTCTATGTGACTGATAGCTTTCACAACCGAATCTATTTGAACTACAAGTGAGTCCGCCCAAGGTTCGTCACTTATCCGCTTTTTCCAATTCGACAATGACGAAGATGCCCTGCGCATTTCACGGATATTCGTATGAATCTGATTTAACCCCTCAACAATCGACTGAGTAAACTTGTATTGAGCCAAGTACGTTTCTTGACTTGTTTGAGTAATGGGGTTTCCTTTAATCACAGCATCCGTTTGTACCGTTGTTTCACCGATTGTTAGCACTACCTTATAGGTTCCCGGAATTGCCTTCGGGCCTTTCAAATCTGCCCACCAAAGAATGAGGTTTTCAATTCCTTTCGCTTTTGGATACTGAAGGTTCCAACGCCAAAAATTCAGCCCTTTGCGCAGTTCTCCCAAGTCTTGCTTGTTAACCGATACAGCCGTATCTCCTCGTTCATCAATGAGTGTGATTGATATTTCTGACAAACTATCTGGCTCTTGATCCAGGTTGAAAAAAATGCGCATTCCATGTGGGTAGTTCTGACCTGCCGTTTTAAATACGCTACGCTGATAACCAGGCATCAATAGGGTTATTGGTGGAGTAAGCAATGTTCGCTGTTCTAATGCACCATTTTTGAGTTGATGTAAAACATTGAGCTCATCAAACGCCCAAATGCTCCTGCCCTGCGTAGCCACATATAAGCTGTTGTCTTTTATCACCAAGTCGGTAATGGGAACCTCTGGCATATTTAAGCCAATCCACTCCCAGCGTTCTCCACCATTCAGGGAAATGTAGAGTCCTCCTTCAGTACCCGCAAATAGGATATCGGAATCTGTTGGATCCACCCGTACTACTCGAACAAAATGAGGTTCACCAATGCCCTCCGTTTTCATCTTCCATGATGAACCGTAATCTCGTGAAATAAGTAAATACGGTTTATAATCACCGTTTTTATAATTACAAGCGGCTACATAGACAACACCCGACTCATTAGGGTCTGCTTCTATGCTATTTATTTGAATGTATTTAGGTAATCCTTTAGGAGTAATGTCCTGCCAAGATTTACGACCATCACGCGTAATGTGCAATAGTCCATCATCTGATCCTGCATACATCACATTCGGATTATTAGCATCTTCAGCCAGGGCGAAAATGGTTCCGTAGTATTCCACGCCAGTATTGTCTTTGGTAATCGGACCACCACTTGGACCAAATGTAGCACTGTCGTTGCGGGTTAAGTCAGGACTTAAAACCTCCCAAGACGAACCACCATTTGTTGACCCATGCAGCACTTGAGAGGCGGTGAAGAGCAATGAATCGTTGTACTTACTGAACTGAACAGGAAAATTCCATTGGAACCGGTACTTCATACCTTCAACACCGTGCCCCATCGGATTATCAGGCCAAACATTAATAGCTCGTGTTGCATTCAATTTGTGATCCTTACGCGCCAAGAACCCACCGTAATTGCCTCCATAAACTAATGCAGGGTTGTTTGGGTCAGCAGCTAGGTGAGCAGATTCACCACCTGCAGTTGCTTCCCAATGGCGTTTATCAATTACTCCTGCAGGACTCCGGTGTAGCATCCTTACAGTCGAATTATCTTGTTGAGCAGCTAAAATATGGTAAGGGATATCCGTATCAACTGATATGCGGTAAAACTGGGCAGTAGGTTGATTCATGTACGTAGACCAATTACGACCACCGTCGAACGAAACTTGAGCACCGCCATCGTCGGCAATGATCATGCGTTGGTTGTCCTCCGGAGCTATCCATAAATCATGGTGATCACCATGAGGAGCGCTATACGCCTTGAATGACCTGCCACCATCTGTTGATTTGTGGTATCGGACGTTCATGACGTATACCGTGCCTTTTTCCTGCGAATCGGCATAAATCCGCGAATAATACCATGCCCTTTGCCTTAAAGCGCGGGTTGCATTGCGGTAAGCCCACGTTTCCCCACCATCGCTAGAACTGTAAACACCACCCTTCTCCTTATGCTCTACAATAGCATAAAGCTGATCGTTAGATACGGGCGATACCGTTATTCCAATAATTCCCATTGTACCTGTTGGAAACCCTTTGTTTGCTGAAATTTCCTCCCACGACTCCCCAGAGTCTGTACTTTTCCAGAGTTTAGAGCCTGGACCACCACTTGAAAAACTATACGGGGTTCTGCGCATGTTCCACGTTGAAGCATAAAGAATTCGAGGATTTGTAGGGTCCATAATTAAATCCACCGCACCAGCCTTCTCATTGGCAAAAAGCACTTTTTTCCATGTTCCCCCACCATTTTCTGATTTGTAAACACCGCGCGTTTCTGAATCTTTATAAATATCTCCCAACACAGCAGCGTAAATCAACCTATGATCATTTGGGTGGATCGCTATACGTGTAATGTGTCTGCTTTCTGGCAATCCAACGTGAGTCCAAGTCTTCCCCGCATCCACAGATTTCCACATACCGCTACCCGAAGAAACATTTCCGCGAACCGTAACCTCCCCACCCCCAACATAAATCACATTGGGATCAGACTGGCTTACTGCTATTGCGCCAATTGAACCGCCAAAGTACCCATCTGAGATATTCTCCCATGAGCCTCCTCCATCCTTGGTTCGCCAAACTCCTCCTCCTGTAGACCCCATGTAGTAAAGCATTGGGTTTCCTGGTATACCGCATACTGCAGCAGAACGACCACCTCTAAATGGACCCATACATCGGAATTCAAGTGCCTCGGAAATTTGGGGTTCTAGCATTGACCAAGATGGTGATTGAGAATAAGCTACACCTGTTAATGCTAAGCTGGCTGCAAGGAATAATATTCGCATAATTAAAAGATATTGAGCTCGGAAATTACAATAAAATGATGGCGTAAGTGAAAGTTCAACCCTGCCAATACCCACTAAATAATGAAACAAAATGACTAAACGCAATCATACCTTTAATGAGGGCGCTTACCCCGCCATACACAATCCTAACTGGGGCACCGCGTTATCCGCTATATCCTTAATGCAACTTACGTTGATTAAGGGATGCCGCTGCTCCCGCTAGCGCAAGCCACCCATTTTTGAACATGAATAGCGTAGAAAGCAGTTTTAAGGTCAATATCACCTCCTTCTCACAGTTCCATTCGTTATATTTGAACCTCTAATTAATGACACATGGCTCAACGCGAAGATTTAAACTTCAACAAGAATGAAGACAGCATGAAACTCAAGCTGTCAAAGCTTCATCATAGATTCAAAGAGGTAGCATTAGGCGGGGGGAAAAAGCGCATTGAAAAGCAGCACAAGCAAGGCAAAATGACTGCTCGCGAACGCATTGATTACCTCTTAGATGACAAAGCCCCATGCATTGAAATTGGTGCTTTTGCGGGTGATGGAATGTATAAAGAATACGGGGGTTGCCCTGCAGGAGGAGTGGTTGTTAAAATTGGGTACGTGTCTGGAAAGCAATGCATTGTAGTAGCCAATGATGCAACCGTAAAAGCAGGGGCCTGGTTTCCAATAACGGGTAAGAAAAACCTGAGGGCACAAGAGATTGCAATGGAAAATCATTTACCCATTATTTACTTGGTAGATTCAGCGGGTGTTTTCCTTCCACTTCAAGACGAAATTTTCCCAGACAAAGAACACTTTGGTCGCATATTTAGGAATAATGCTGTCATGTCTTCAAAAGGCATCTTACAGGTAGCTGCGGTAATGGGCAGTTGTGTTGCTGGAGGCGCATACCTTCCGATTATGAGCGATGAAGCTATGATTGTTGATAAAACAGGTAGTATTTTCCTAGCAGGTTCATACTTGGTAAAAGCTGCCATCGGCGAAGATATAGATAATGAAACCCTAGGAGGAGCTACTACACACAGCGAAATCTCTGGAGTAACTGATTATAAGTGCGTCGATGATAAAGATTGCCTAACACGAATCAGAACAATAATGGATAAGGTTGGTGCAGCTAATGATGCAGGTTTTAACCGGGCTAAACCGGCAAAACCCAAGGAGAAAGAATCAGAAATATACGGCATCTTACCTGAGCTCCGTACCAAGCAGTATGAAGTTAGGGATATCATAAGCCGCTTAGTAGATAAAAGTGAATTTGAGGAATACAAAGAAGGGTACGGCCAGTCTATCGTTACTGGGTACGCTAGAATTGATGGTTGGAGTGTTGGCATTGTTGCCAATCAAAGGTCCATGGTAAAATCCAAAAAAGACGGTGTTCAATTTGGAGGAGTGATTTATTCTGACTCGGCAGATAAAGCTGCTCGTTTTATTATGAATTGCAATCAGAAAAAAATACCACTGGTATTCTTGCAAGATGTTACCGGATTTATGGTAGGATCGCGCTCTGAACATGGAGGCATTATAAAAGACGGTGCGAAAATGGTCAACGCTATGGCTAACAGTGTTGTGCCTAAATTCACCATTGTAATGGGGAACTCATATGGAGCGGGTAACTACGCCATGTGCGGAAAAGCTTATGATCCAAGGTTAATTGCTGCTTGGCCAACTGCGGAACTTGCTGTAATGGGCGGTGCACAAGCTGCTAAGGTGCTGCTTCAAATTGAAGTGAGTAGTTTGAAGTCACGCGGAGAAGAAATTACTCCTGAAAAAGAACAAGAACTGTATTCAAACATTAAAGACAGGTATGACGAGCAAGTGTCTCCGTATTATGCTGCGTCTCGCCTGTGGGTTGATGCGATAATTGACCCATTGGATACACGCACCTGGATTTCATTGGGAATAGAAGCAGCCAATAAAAAACCCATCACGGAACCTTTTAATGTTGGTGTTATTCAGACATGATGCTGCAAACTTACACCCGCGAGTACCTTCTAGAAAAGACCTCCACACGACAAGGAGAACAAAAGCTGGGCGAGGTAATTACATGTTCTGGAGATGGTTCTCTTGAGCAATTGCTTACGGATGTAAAAGGACGGTTTGTCTTAGTTGGAGTACCAGAAGATATTGGCGTACGCGGTAATCATGGTGTACCAGGAGCCGCATCATGTTGGGAACTTGTTCTTCCAGCAATACTCAATGTGCAAGTCAACTCTTTCTTAGACCACACCAAACTCGTATTGTTGGGCCATTTGGAAGTGGCAGATCTTCAAAAGCGTGCTAAAGCTGCCAGCCTTAATGACTTGCGTGAACTCTGTTATGAAGTTGACAAAAGGCTTGAAGCAGTTATTGAACAATTGATTCGAGCAGAAGCGATTCCAATCGTAATTGGTGGAGGTCATAACAACTCATACGGTTGCTTGGCTGGAGCCCACAAAGCACTAGCGACTGCAATAAACTGCTTAAATGTTGACCCTCATGCCGATTTCAGACCGTTAGAAGGAAGGCATAGTGGAAATGGATTTAGTTATGCTTTTGAGCACGGGCACTTAAACCGCTATTCCGTTTACGGGCTTCATGAATCCTACAACAACTCCAAAATGCTCAAAGCATTTGATGACCAGGAAGCCTTAAATTACATCACCTTTGAGCGTATTCTTCAAGCTGAACCATCACATGATTTATTGCAAGAGGCCATTACGCATTTACAGGAAGGTAAATACGGATTAGAAATAGATCTTGACAGCATTGAGTTGATGCCAGTTAGCGCAAAAACGCCGTCGGGATTCCGTTTAAATGACGTCAGGCGTATTGTGCATCGCACAGGACAAACAGGAAGGTGTTGCTACCTTCACATTGCGGAAGGTGCTCCCAAAAAAGATACTGCTTGGCATGTTGGCAAAGCTATTAGTTACCTAATTACTGATTTTATAAAATCACAGCAACGTATTGACTAATTGGATATTATGAAATGGATTACTGCCATATGGAACCGCTTAGAACGAGTGTTGTTCTTTTTTCCGTTTCAATTGGTACTGATTCATATCAAAAGAAACCAAATCTTATTGGCAGGGTGGTTGCTCCTATTTGGAATTATCAGTGAGCTTATAGCAAACAATTATGGTATTCCTCACCTTTTTCTATTCCCGGAATACCTGGGTAAAACAGATTACACCTCTCATTTTATTTTGGGCTTTGCAATTGGCGGTTTTATCATGGCGTTCAACATCAGTTCGTATATCGTAAATGGACGTCGTTTTTCATTCATTGCCACACTTTCCCGACCTTTTGCCAAATACTTGCTCAATAACTTTATTCTGCCGGGATCATTTCTTGCATTTTACTGCTATCAAGCCTATTACTATCAGACTGAAAAGGAGCTTGTACCCGTTTACGATGTTATCATTCATTTAGTCGCGTTTTTAATTGGTGTGGCGCTTTTTATAGGTGTTACAGTAACTTATTTTCTTTCAACCAATTGGAATATTGATAAACTGTTTAAGAAGGCGAAACCAAAACGCACACGCATTCGAACAGCGCCAGTTGTGAACCTCTTAGGCAAGCGTGAAAAATGGTTTGCTCGGATAGGAACCGAACGTCCATGGCGCGTAGTTACTTACTTAAATAGTCCTTTTCGAATTTCCTTAGCTCGAAAAACGACCCACTACGACGAACACATGTTGAATGCGGTATTTGCGCAAAATCACCTCAACGCCTCGTTATTTGAAGTAGTTGTCATTTTGTCCATTGTATTTTTTAGTTTTTATCGGGAAACTCCACTTTTTGCCTTACCTGCTGGAGCGAGTATCCTACTCTTTTTTACCTTATTAATTATGCTTGGATCTGCCATGTATAGCTGGCTGAAAGGATGGGCAAATATGATTTTTGTTGTCATTTTTCTTCTGTTTAATCAAGTATCTAAGGACCCCAATTACAGCTTCAGGAGTTATGCATATGGTATAGATTATGACACAACTGTAGCATACAACAACAAGGTAATTAAATCACTGGCTACTGACTCTGCTGCATTCGCTGCTGATAAGGCTCATCATTTAACAATTCTTAATCGTTGGCTGGAAAAACAAAAAAAAGCAGGTAAAGAAAAACCCAAGTTAGTGTTTATCAATTGCTCGGGCGGAGGAATGCGTGCGGCACTATGGAGCCTTTGGGCTATGCAGTACCTCGATACGGCATTAACAATTCCTTTAATCAATCAAACCCATTTAATAACGGGTTCATCCGGAGGACTTATAGGTGCCGCTTATGCGCGTGACCTGCATTTTAATCGCATAAACCAAGAACTAGATTCATTTACTGACCCTAAGTATCGCGCTTCAATATCAACGGATTTATTAAACCCCGTTGTCTTAAACATGGCCCTTCACGATTGGTTTTTCAGGTTAAGAACATTTGATTACATGGGCGAAACTTACCATAAAGATCGGGGTTATGCATTTGAAAGACAGTTGTCTGAAAATACAGGTCGGATAATGGACAAAACCATTGGTGATCTCAAAGAACCAGAATACTACAGCGATGTTCCCCTCATGATGCTTTCTCCAGTTATCAATAATGACGGGCGAAGAATGATTATTAGTTCTCAGCCTGTTGGATTTATGACTAAAAGAAATCCCATCGACAACTTAAACCACATTGCGCTAACCGAATCGGTGGAATTTAGGAAGTTACTTCAACCAAATCACCCCGATTCACTTTCTTACTTAACTGCACTCCGCATGAGTGCAACTTTTCCATATGTGCTGCCAAACATTACACTTCCCACAAATCCAACTATTGAAGTCGTTGACTCGGGAGTGCGTGATAATTTTGGGTTACTCAATACCGTTCGCTACATCACCACCTTCAAGTCGTGGATTAATGAGCATACTTCGGGGGTTGTTATCCTTCAAATTAGGGATCGGTATAAGAATGTAGCTATTGTTGAAAATCCTGAAAAATCGCTCATTGAGTCACTCATCGACCCCATTGCTCGTGTTTATGGCAACTACCTCATCATGCAGGATTACAGTCAGGATGAAATATTAAGTCAAACATCGGCAATGATGAAAAATAAAATGTCAATCATTAGCCTTCATTTAAAGCGAACGGAGGCCGATAATATTTCACTGAGTTGGCATTTAACACGGCAGGAAAAGGAGAAAATCATTCGCTCTATATATGAGCCTGAAAATCAGCAATCTATTGAAATGCTGCGCACGTTATTAGACTAACTGTATTGATCCAATGCGCGTTTAAGTCGAGAGCTTACCTGTTCCTTCAACAACGCTGGTCCCACAACTACAGCTTGGTCGCCAAAGCTGAGCACTTTTTCGATGAGTTCATAGCTCACACATAGGTATAGATTAAGTCGCCAGTTGCCGGGAGTTCCCGTGATTTTCTGACTTGCGTGTATGGGCTGAGAGTCTAAATATTGTTTTAGAATATCATCAATACGAATATCAATTTCTTGTGGCTCATCACTTAATGAAGTTATTCCAAGTGAATATTTGAAAAACTGTGCAGGATTAAAATCTGCATCTATTTTGAATGAATCAGCTGTCAATTCCAAGTCTTCAATCCGATCAAGTCCAAAAACCACTACCCTATTATGCTCATCTGAAAATCCAATGAGGTACCACCTGTGACTGTATTCCTTGAGTAAATATGGTGCAACAATGCGCACCTTGCCGGCTCCTTTTTTGTAGCTTTTATAGAAAAACTGAACACGTTTTCCATTGCGAATGGCTTGAAGTAATAAAATCAGGTACTCATTTCCACGGGTAGTAGGAAGTTGCTCAAACTGTATAAGCTCCTGTGCCTTGGGGTTTGCAGCATTTACTTGAATGCGATCTAGAATTTTGTCGATAGCTGCTTCATACTGCTCAAAAATTCCAATGCCCTTAAATTGAAACAAAGTCCGCGCTGCAAACTGAATCGCCTGAACTTCCTCATCGGTTAAGGGAACATCTTTAATGGTGTACTCAGGATCCGTATAATGATAACCGCCATGAGATTTACTGAATGCAATGGGCGCTTCAAAACCTAACGCCGCATCATTCTTCATGGCATAAATATCCTTCTCAATGGTAGATTTAGAAACCACCTTACCAATAGCCTCACTGCAACCTTCAATTAACTCTTCAATTGAGGGATAGGTGCGGTATTTATTGGTAATCAAGCGATCAATTACACGGTACCGAATGAGGGCATATTTATTCGCTGGCATAGCTAATTTTTTCAAAAGTAATCAACTCATAGACTATATTCTACCAACCTCAATAAAACACAGCCAATGAGGCTCTCAAATGCTATCTTTGCAAACCATGATTGAATTGAAAGACATTAACAAATCCTATCCTGTTGGCAAGCGCAAGCTACATGTTCTCAAAGGCATATCACTGACCATTAATGAAGGCGAACTCGTAAGTATAATGGGGTCATCTGGATCTGGCAAATCCACCCTTTTAAATATATTAGGAATTCTAGACACATACGACAGTGGCAGTTACCATTTAGCCGGTGAACATATTTGGAAACTAAATGAGACGAAATCAGCCATTAAAAGAAATCAATTGATCGGGTTTGTCTTTCAGTCGTTCAACCTTGTATCCTTTAAAAATGCACTGGAGAACGTTTCCCTTCCACTCTATTATCAGAAAGTTCCACGAAAACAGCGTTTAGAGCGAGCAATGCACCTCCTTGAACGCGTGGGTTTAGCTGATTGGGCCACCCATATGCCCAATGAACTCTCTGGCGGTCAAAAACAACGTGTAGCTATAGCTCGAGCCCTCATAACAGAACCAAAAGTAATTCTTGCCGATGAGCCAACTGGCGCATTAGATAGTAAGACCTCTCATGATGTGATGGACTTGTTGAGCGAGATACACGCTTCAGGAAAGACCATAGTAATTGTTACCCACGAAGAGGATATTGCATCGCGCACCAACCGTGAAATCAGATTAAAAGACGGAGAAGTTCAAAAAGAAGTTCATGTTTGATCGCGACCTTTGGATAGAAATATACGAAACGATTCGCGCCAATAAGTTGCGTACTTTTCTCACTGCCTTCTCCGTAGCCTGGGGTGTTTTCATGTTGATTTTGCTTCTTGGTTCTGGTCAAGGTCTTCAAAATGGTGTGTCGCGCGATTTCAAAGATGATGCTACCAATAGCATTTGGATCACTCCTGGTCAGATGTCAGTTCCCTACAAAGGGATGAAACCGGGAAGGAGAATCACCATGAGAAATCAAGATTTAGAATTCATCAAAAACGAGGTGAATCAAGTAGAACACATTACCGCTAGGCATTCTAAATGGAGTCTATTAGTTACCACAAATGATAATGGCGGAACATTTAGTTTCCGTGGAGTCCACCCGGACCACATTTACCTCGAAAATTCAATCATCACATCAGGAAGGTTTATCAATTCAAAAGACCTTGATGATAAACGCAAGGTTGCTGTGATTGGAGTAAATGTTGCACAGGAGCTATTCCCAGATAAGGATCCCATTAACGCTTATTTCAATATCAACGGCATTCCTTTTAAAGTTGTAGGAACATTTGTAGACGAAGGAAGCCGCATGGAGGCAAGTATGATTTATGCTCCGATAACAACAGCCCAGCAAGTTTTTAACGGAGGTGATCGCATTGATCGACTTATGTTCACAATCGGTGACGCTTCCTTGGCAGAGTCGCGAGCAATTGTCAAGCAAACGCGTGAAGCTTTTTCAAACAAACTTGGCTTCGCGGAAAATGACACCCGTGCATTTTATGTGAACAACAATGTAGAAGAATATAACCGAATTCAATCTGTTTTTAGCGGAATTGAGGTGTTCATTTGGATCATTGGATTTATGACAATTATTGCTGGTGTTGTTGGTGTGAGCAACATCATGCTAATCATCGTTAAAGAACGCACCAAGGAAATTGGCATTCGCAAGGCAATTGGAGCTACACCTGCCTCTATCGTTTCACTTATTGTGCTCGAGTCTGTTATCATTACGTCAATTGCTGGGTACTTCGGCCTGGTATCTGGCATCTTTTTACTTGAATTTATTTCGGTTCAATCTGGAGGAAGTAATGTTTTTGATAATCCGGGTGTAGAATTAGGTGTAGCCTTTGGAGCATTAGGTATTCTTGTTGTTTCCGGAGCACTCGCAGGTATTATCCCAGCCCTTAAAGCTTCACGAATCAAACCCATAGTAGCCTTACGCAACGACTAATGATGCTATTTGAACGCGATATATGGAATGAAATCTGGGTAACGCTAACCCGGAATAAATTGCGTACTGCACTGACGGCTTTCGGTGTTAGCTGGGGGCTATTCATGCTCATGATTATGTTGGGTGCAAGTAATGGCTTAGAAAATGGTGTGAGTAGGGAGTTTGCCGGAAGGGTATCAAACTCCGTAGTGCTTTGGTCACAATCAACATCCATAGCTTATGAAGGCTTTCAGAAAGGACGGCGTGTTGAAATGAATAATGATGACGCCGAAGCTATCCAAAAACAAGTTGAATCAGTTGATGTAGTCTCTCCGGGGTTACAGCTAGGTGGCTGGCGTGGAGCCAATAACGTAACCTTTGACGGTCTTTCAGGTGCTTTTGAAATCAATGGATATTATCCCAATGCGCTCAAAATAAAATTGTTACAAATCCCTTTAGGGCGATTCATCAATAACCGAGATATTGAAGAAAAGACTAAGGTTTGTGTGGTTGGTAAGATCGTTAGAGACCAATTGTTTAAAGGCGCAAACCCTATCGGAGAGTACATCAACAT
Source organism: Salibacteraceae bacterium (assembly GCA_965661625.1). Lineage (GTDB taxonomy): Bacteria > Bacteroidota > Bacteroidia > Flavobacteriales_G > Salibacteraceae. Next base: position 106,218 of record CBFIEM010000005.1, on the reverse strand, counting down.
ACAAGGTGTAAATTTCAGGGTTGTTGGTCAGTTTAATTCTGGGAGATCAGGAGATGATGCTGAAGATGAAGATCGTTCTATCTACATTCCGTTTTCAACTTTTCAGCATGTTTTCAATCAAGGAGATAAAATTGGGTGGCTAGTACTAACCTCAAAAGCCGGATACCCAGCTTCAAAGGCAGAAGCTGATGTGAAAAAACTGCTGATGAAACGACACCATATCCACCCTGAAGATGTGCGTGCGTTTGGCTCATGGAACCTAGAACAAAACATGCAGCGCACCATGCGCATTTTTGTAGGGATAGAGGCATTGTCGTGGTTTGTAGGCGTGCTTACCCTAATCGCAGGTATAATTGGCATTTCAAACATCATGTTGGTTATAATAAAAGAGCGAACACGAGAGATTGGAATTCAGCGAGCACTTGGGTCGACCCCTATCCGCATCGTATCACAAGTTGTGCTAGAGTCATTAACCTTGACAGCAATTAGCGGAATAATTGGATTTCTAGCTGGGGTGTATACCATTGAACTTGCTGGTAAGTTTATTGCTCACGATTTTTTCACAGATCCTGAAATCAATTTAAATATTGCTTTAACAGCATTAACCATTCTGATAATAAGCGGAGCCTTGGCGGGTGTTATTCCCGCCAGCAGAGCATTGCGTATAAAACCCATTGAAGCACTAAGAACAGAATAAGATCTATGAAAAAGATAATTCGAATTGTATTACTAGCGGGAATTCTCGGTCTATTTGGATATACACTCTACTTTCTCTACGCTAAGAACCAAGCGCCAGACTTAATTTACAGCACTTCTCGGCCGCAGGTTAAAACAATAATAAATCAAACTGTGGCTACGGGGTCCGTTGTGCCCCGCAAAGAGATACTTATAAAACCAGTAGTCTCTGGAATCATTGATGAGCTTTTTGTTGAAGCTGGTGACAAAATCACAAAAGGTGACCTCATTGCACGAATTAAAATTATTCCCGACATGGCGAGTTTAAGCAATGCCGAAAACCGACTTCAGCGCGCCCGTATTCAACTTAATAATGCTCAAGTTGATTATGATCGGAACCAAGCCTTACTGGAAGAAGGCGTTATTTCTAAAGCTACTTTTCAACCATTTGGTGTTGCATTAGAAAATGCGCAGCTAGAAGTTGTCGGAGCTGAAGACAACCTGCAGATTATAAAAGACGGTATCTCTAAAAATGCCTCCAATTCAACAAACACGCTGGTGCGGTCCACAATAAATGGGATGGTCCTCGATGTTCCTGTTAAACAAGGAAATCAAGTTATTGAGTCAAATACGTTTAACGAAGGAACAACCATTGCAACGGTAGCAGATATGGGAGAAATGATTTTTGAAGGTCTATTGGACGAGTCTGAAGTAGCTCGAGTTCAAGAAGGAATGGAGCTTATTCTAACTATTGGTGCAATTGATGGCTCATCGTTCAAAGCTTCACTCGAATACATTTCACCAAAAGGTCAAGATGATAATGGATCCATCAAGTTTCCGATTAAAGCAGCTATTGAACTTGTAGACGGATACTTTATCCGCGCTGGATATTCTGCAACTGCCGCTATAGTTCTGGAAAAGCGTGAAAACGCACTTGCCATTGAAGAACGTCTTGTATCATTTGAAGATGGCGCCACCTCTGTGATGGTTGAAACTGGTAATCAGGAGTTTATCAAACAAGAGGTAACCTTGGGACTCAGCGATGGCGTTTACATAGAGGTAATCGATGGAATAGATAAACAAACCGAGTTAAGAGATAATCCTATTAACGATGAAGCCATCCGTTAAAAAGTAGCAGTATATTTAGGGTGCCATAAAAAATGCCTTTTAAGATGAAATACCTTTTTTGCCAACTGTTTTGTTTTTCTAGTCTCATAATTAGTGCGCAGCACCTAAATACATCAACCAATTCATACACCATTGATCAGGAGATTCAAGTAACCTATTTGGGAGAATCTGATGACTTAGTAAATCACAACGACTATGACGCCGCACCTAATGCTCCTGCTCATCGCATTAAAGTGATTCCCAACTTCAACGGACGAGGAACGGGTCCTGTAAGTCATAACCCTAATGGCGGTCCAGATGAACTGTTAACAAATAAACAATATGGCTATCGGTCAACATCTAATCGAACAGCATCAACTAGCCTCACACAAAATTGGGCCGGTATGGGGTTTAATGGTGTACAACCTCCCGACCCCTGTTTAGAAGTAGGACCTAATCACGTGATTCAAATGATTAACGCGCCGGGGGGTGCCACTATGGAAGTTTGGGATAAAGCGGGGGTATCATTATATGGCCCTGCAAACCTCAATAACTTGTGGAACCAATTTGGTGTTACAGGCCTTGGTGACCCAATTGTTTGCTACGATCAATTAGCAGATCGCTGGCTTATTAGCGAGTTCTCATCTGTCGGAAACAAACTTTTGATTGGCATTTCTACCTCTCCAGATCCGATGGGAACATACCACGCATACGAGTTCAATACACCAACCTTTCCTGATTACCCAAAATATAGCATTTGGCACAATGCCTATTTTGTGACCACCAATGAAAGTCAAACAGCAATTTATGCGCTGGATAGAAGTGCGATGTTGAATGGATTGAATACGACGGCACAGCGTTTTACAGTGCCAGATTTAAGTTCTTTTGGCTTTCAAGCTCTTACCCCTGTAGATTTTGATGGAACTACACTGCCCGCTTCAAATTCTCCTGGTCTTTTTTGGAGGCATGTTGACGATGAAGCTCACTTCCCTAGCTCAAGTAATCCCACATCTGATTTCTTGCAATATTGGGAACTGACTCCGGATTTTAACAACTCGGCAAATAGTGTTCTTCAAGGACCCTTAACTATAAATGTGACCGAATTTGATAGTGATATCAATGGTTATTTTGCATTTAGTGGAATTACACAACCAAATTCAAGTATCTCATTAGATCCTTTGCGGGAAGTATTCATGAACCGTATGCAGTATAGAAATTTTGGAACGCATGAAGTGATTGTTGGTTGTCATGCAACCGATGTCACAGGTAATGACCTTGCAGGAATTCGCTGGTATGAGTTTAGAAGAAATGGAATTGGTCCTTGGTCCTTGTATCAAGAAGGTACCTATTCTCCCGATTCCGACAATCGTTGGATGGCTACAATAAGCATGGATGAAAACGGTAATATCGCTTTGGCTTATGCTGTATCCAGTAATACCACATTTCCATCTTTACGCTACACAGGACGTGTTGACACTGATCCAGCTGGCGCTATGCCCCTTCAAGAACAAAGCATCGTAAGTGGTAATGGTAGTAATACGAGTAACCGCTATGGAGATTATTTTGCGATGGTCGTTGACCCTGCCGATGATTCCACATTTTGGTTTACCGGAGAGTATAATCCTTCATCAACGTGGGACACACGTGTAGCGGGCTTTACCATTGATGATCAGTGCAATGGCTTAAATGCCTCTTATAACCAAACGGCCACTATCCTGTGTAACGGTGATGCAACTGCAGCGCTTCAGTTTTCCGTAAACGGCGGAAACTCTTCGAATTACACATTTGTCCTTTCTAGTCAGGGAAGTCAGAATGACTCCTTGTTTACCAATTTGAGTGCAGGAAATTATTCAGTGACAATAACTGATGGAACGGGTTGTTCGTTCACAATCCCTAGCATCGCTATTGGCGAGCCACCTGCCCTGCAAAGTAATGCAAGTACCGTTGATGTTAGTTGTTTTGGTGAAGCTGATGGACAAATAAACATCACGGGGACTGGTGGTTCCGGAGGGCTCACCTACTCGATAGATAACAATTCCTTTGTAAGTTCTGGTAGTTTCAATAACCTCGATACTGGTGCCTATACTTATTATGTTCAAGACGTAAATGGTTGTACTTCCTCCAATACGTTCACTATTAGTCAGCCAGATAGCTTGAGTGCTACCGCATCGCAAAATGGCACTGCAATAAACGTTACTGTAACCGGAGGAACTCCAGGCTATATGTATAAAATTGATGATGAGCAGTTTGGCTCAACAAATACCTTTAACAACCTTGCAGCAGGGATGCACACCATTGTTGTTCGAGATGCCAACGGATGTGCATATAGCATATCCATTGAATATATAGCATTAGCCATAGAGGAAGAACTTGCTGATATCCAAGTAAGGCTATTCCCTAACCCTGTTTCATCTGAGCTCAACATTTCATTTACCACTCAGGAATATGGCCTTGTTCAAATTTCCATTTTAGACGCCAATGGAAGGGTTATAACTCAAGACCACGTACAGTTGTCAGATGTGTCACAGTGGACACAGTCAACAAGTAAATGGGCAAGTGGATCTTATTTTGTTCAGCTTGAAATTGGAGAAGAATCCACGGCTATTCCATTTGTAGTTCAATAAGTATTTACGCCCTTGTGAAATCCGCCCTTGAAATACTAAAAACCTATTGGGGCTATGATCAATTTCGACCAAATCAGGAAGCGGTCATTCATGCAATTATTGGTCGTCAAGATACACTCGCATTACTTCCAACTGGAGGAGGAAAGTCCATTTGCTTTCAGGTTCCAGCACTTATGCAGGATGGGGTGTGCATTGTAGTATCACCACTCATAGCACTTATGAAAGACCAAGTGCATCAACTTCGCAAAAGAGGAATAAAAGCCGTGGCTATAATGAGTGGAATGAGTCAACGCGAAGTTGACGTTGCTTTAGATAACTGCGTCCATGGTCATTATAAATTCTTGTATGTCTCACCTGAACGCTTAAAAACAGAATTGTTTTTAGCTCGAGTAAAGCGCATGCCTGTATCATTTGTGGCAGTAGATGAGGCACACTGTATTTCTCAGTGGGGTTATGATTTTCGTCCTGCATACCTAGAAATTCCTGAATTAAGGAAGCTACTTCCTGAGGTTCCATTTTTAGCACTTACTGCTACTGCTACTCCAAAGGTGGTTGTTGACATTCAGGAAAAGCTTGCATTCAGTACTTCCCATACCATTCAATCGAGCTTTGAACGTCCTAATTTAACTTATGTAGTTCAATATGAACCGAATAAATGGGAGCGTTTAGTAAAGCTAGTTAAACAGTCAAAAGGAAGCGGTGTGGTCTACGTGAGTACGCGAAAGCATACTGCAGAATTGGCACGCTATCTATCCGGAATGGGAATAAAAGCGGATTATTATCACGGTGGATTATCCATGGTTGAACGCGATCACAAACAAGATGCTTGGATAACTGGACAAACCCAGGTTATTTGCGCTACGAATGCCTTTGGAATGGGTATCGATAAAGCCGATGTAAGGTTTGTTGCACACATGGATATACCAGGTTCAATAGAAGCTTACTTTCAAGAAGCAGGGCGCGGTGGACGTGACGAGTTACCGGCATACGCAGTGCTGTTTTATGATGAAAATGATATTCGTGAGGTCCGTGAACAATTAGCAAAGAACTACCCACCAAAAGCTTTTATAAAACAAGTTTATCAGGCATTAGGCAATTACTTCAGGTTGGCCAATGGAGGTGGCTTAGGCGAAAGTTTTCCCTTTGCAATTCAAGACTTTTGCAATAACTACAACATGAATTACCGGGCTGTTTTCGCTGCCCTTCAATTCTTAGCTAAGAATGGGTTAGTAAGCCTTTCCGATTATGATTACATGCCCAGTAGTTTAATGATTACAACAACACAGCGCAGGTTCTATGAGTACAAAGTTGCCAATCCAAAATTCGCTCCAATTATTGATGTGCTACTTAGGTCATATACTGGGTATTTTGATGATTACATCACCATCAATGAGCAGCTAATAGGCGAACGATGTGATAGCAATAAGGGGGAGGTTGTTCAGCAGCTCTCCTACTTAAGTAAACTTAAACTACTCGATTACCGCAAAGAGTCCGACTCACCGTTACTTACGTTTACCTCTCCAAAACTTGATGCCAAACGTGTACAAATCGCTCCGGATACCTATGACCAATTAAAAAGAAGATCATTAGAGAAGCTGGATGCTGTTCTGGCTTATTTGGCTAACGAGTCAACCTGCCGAAACATTCAGCTTTTGGCCTATTTTGGTGAGAAAACAACTACAACTTGTGGTAAATGTGATGTTTGCTTGAGTAAGCGAAAAACAACGGGAAAAGTGGTTGAACAGGCCATGTTAAACACCATTAAAAACGAATCCTTAACGGTATCCGAATTGATTCAAGCTTTAACCGAAGAGTATCGCGAAGAACAAGTGATTGCCATTTATAAGCTATTAGTGAGTGAGGAAAAAATTGAAGAAAGTGAATCAGGATTTGTAACACTCCGCTTCTAGACAATATTAGCGGTCTATTTTAAGAATGGTACCGCGCAACTCTTGTTCATCCCCATTAAAGAGTCTAATAATTGCCACGTACATGTAAACCTGTTGACCCGGAAGTACTTCGCCATTTACTGAACCATCCCACCCTTTATCAAAACTGCTAGCGCTAAATACAGGAGAACCCCAGCGGTCGTAAATATTGAAGGAAACAAGGTCCTTAACGCCTCGCGGGTATATGTAAAGCACATCATTTCTTCCATCTCCATTTGGTGAGAAGGCATTCGGGATAAATACCCCGTTGTAGTCTAATGTAACGGTAAAACTTGAGTCTATTACAAAGCAGTTATTCGTATCCCAAACGGTTAAAGTATACGTAATGTCTTCGCGCCCTCTTGTTGAAACATTCAAGCAGCTTGGACAATTTAAAAACTGAGTTGGACTCCAACTGAATTCATAATCCTGATTCAGTTGAACATTATGTTCAAATACTTCCCCATCGTACAATGAGACATCAGGAGGAAAGAGTACTATCTCAGGTTTAGTTTGTACGTATACATTAACCGAATCAACACTAAGACAGCCAATGTCATCCGTAACGCTAACGTAATAAGTTTCATCTGCCGATGGGAATGCGGTTGGATTGGGAACGAATGGGTTTGTCAAGGTTATCGCAGGTGACCACTCATAGTTTAGCCCGCCAAAAACATTCAATGGAACTGATAACCCGTCACATATGAACGTCTCACCCAAAGTATAAATCGCTGGAGGACTATTAATATCAAGTGCAGCACTAATGGTATCGGCACATCCTGTAGTGTCGTTATAGGCGATTAATTGAACGTTAAAATTTCCTGAGTCTTGGTAAGTATAGGTTAACGAATCCAATGAACTCGAGCCGCCATCACCAAAATCCCATATCCAAGCATTCGAGCCAATGGAAGCATCCTCTACTGGAAATGCATATGGCGTGCATCCTGTTAAAGATCCGAGGTTCCAGTTCCCAACCACATTATGAATGAAAAGATCTAATGTATCGTACTTTGGACATAGCCCATTACTATCTACATAAATAACATCAACGGTAATGGTAGCAGTGTCAGTGAATAAGTGGCTCACCGTGTCGGCATCTCCCCCAACAGCCGCAGAATTTCCATCACCAAAATTGAAGGTGATATTCAGCACATTGATCGCGGTGTCTACTGTAAAGAATACAGGTTCCCCTAGGCAAACCGTGTCAGGGAATGCTTGAAAAATCGCAAATGGACCTTGAATTTCGATTAAGTCATTCTGATATAGGGTATCTCTACAGCCGTAATTTGTTTCTACAATTAAGCCCACATCTATATCGCCAGCAAAATTGTAAGTATAATTAACGGAAGTTAAATTGGTTTGAAGAACCTGAGAGGTGTCCCCAAAATCCCAGTAGTAATCAGTAATAAATGGTGATGTGCTTGAGTCGTAAAAACTCACTTCAAAAGGCCAACAAGCGCTAAAGGTATCGCTAACTCCAAAATTTGCTTGTGGAAGTGCTTGAACTTCAATGTATTGAGGCCTAACTAAGGTGCTGTCACAGCCTAGTGAATCTGTAACTTGGTAAGTGATATCGTACCAACCTGATGTTGCGTATGCATGAAGCGGATTAATAGCTGAACTTGTGTTGCCATCCCCAAAATCCCACGCATATGTCCAATTTTGTCCTGTACTCTGGTTATTAAACGTAATCACTTCCAATTCACACGTTTGGGTATCTACCGAAAATTCTGGAAACGGTTGAATGATTGTAACTGCTCCTTGTTGAAATGCTGTGTCTGTGCAGCCAAATGTATCGGTAACTATCAACTCAATATCATACCCATTGTTGGAATAATACGGAAATGAAGTTGACGGGTTTTGAAGGGTAGAAAAATTTCCGTTGTTAAAGTCCCACGACCAACCTACAAGGTTGGTATCACTTGTGGAAGAATCCGTAAAGCTCACTGGAAGTCCTGTGCAACCAAAAGTTGTATCCATTCCAAAGATTGCTATTGGCTTTGTTGTAAAAACGTCTGTACTGGCAGTATCACTGCAACCATTCAAATCTGTGGCAATCAGGGTTATGGTATGGAACCCACCTGAATTGTATGTAACAGTAGGGATACTGTTGGTGGATGAAGTAGTTACCGCACCAGGAAAGCTCCAAGCATAGGTTGATTCATCCCTTGAACCTGTTCCATCTACCTGAAAAGGCTTATAAATGCAATAGCCCGAATCACTTAGCGTAATAACCGCCTGAATATCTAATACATGCACGTCTTCCGTAAAGCTAAAACTACAGCCATTCTGAGCATTAAAAGCAGTTAAGGTATAGCTGTAAACTCCCGTAGTATCATACGTATGAATATGTCCGAGTAAATTGGTATCCAACGGATCGCCATCTCCATAGTCCCACGTCCAATCTGTGGTATCAATAAAAGTTGCATCAAACGTAATATCATAGGGGTTGTTGCAATCAACAATTGGGATTCCCCATGCAACTGGGCCATTCACGTAAACAAAATTGGGATACATTACAGTGGTATCACACCCGTTGTAACTCACTGTTAATGAAACATCAAAAAAACCAGTATCTAAATATTGATGAGATGGGTTCGATGCACTGCTAAAATTACCATCACCAAAATTCCATAAGTAACCATCAATTAAACTTAAATCAGTTGAGAGGTTATTGAATTGAACCGTTGTAGAAGCACAGAAATTAGAGTCTGAAACGCTGAAAGCCGGAACCTGTGGGAATCCTACTTCTATTAAACGTGAAAACGAATAGGTACAACCTCCTGAAACGGTTATGGTCAGTGTAGCTGTATAGTCACCATGCTGACTGTATGTATGTGATGGATTCTGAAGTGAACTTGTTCCTCCATCACCAAAGTCCCATGCCCAACTTATAATGGAATCGAATGGCGATGAAGTATCTGTGAATTGTACATTTAATGGTAGGCATCCACTTACAGGCGTTGCACTGAAAGAGGCTGTAGCCGAATAAGCGTGAATCATCAATGGATTTGAAACTGTTAATTCACAACCATTGATGGTAGTTACGGTTAGCGAAGGCGTAAACGTTCCTGTAGAACCATAGGTTGCTGATGGATTTTGTTGGTTTGAAGAAGTACCATTACCAAAATTCCACTGCCAATTTGTTATGTTATTCGTTGAGGCCCCTTGAAAGCTCACCAAATGAGGCACTTCTCATGCTAATACTGGAGAGCCACTTATGGAGGCGTTAACGGCCTCTACATTAACGAAATATGTTACAGAATCTCCACAACCCTGACTGTTCGTCCCTACTAACTTAATGGGATATTGGCCTCCCCCAAAAGCTACAAAAGCAGTATCTGTTGCATTAGATGTAATTCCTCCTGGGAGTGTCCATGTAAAACCATTCGCACCAGATGAAGTATTGTTGAAAAACACCGTATCTCCTATGCAGTGCGTCTGATTATTGAATGCAAAATTAACTGAAAGTGTCCCTATTTGTACATAATTCGTTGCTGTTGTGGTGTCAACACATCCATTTGCATCTGTAACTTCCAACCAAACACTCGCATTTCCAAAATTCGTGTAATTTACACTAGGTTGTTGCAAGATGCTCGTCCCTTGGGCATAGAAGTTCCAATTGAAAGCATATGGACCAGTTCCCCCGGCAGCTCCACCATTAAAATTAACAAGCAATGGCGGATCACATGCTTTTCTTGGACTCGTAACCCCTATCGATCCATTTGGTTTGGGCAGAACATTTATTATTCCAATACTATCTTTAGAACTCGAACAACCATTGGCGTCTGTCACTTCAAGGCTTACATCAAATGTTCCAGAATTCGTATACCAGCCATTGGGACTGTTTAAAGATGAGGTGGAACCATTTCCCAATGACCAATTCCAACTTGCCATGGGAGTGCCATCAGGAGACACACTGTTATCTAAAAACGTAACAAAATGAGGCTGACATCCCGATGCAGGGTTGAACAAAAAGTTCACAATAGGATCTTCAAACACCTGGATAAATGCTGCCTTAGTGACTGTTGTGGTATTCGCTCCATTGGTAACGGTTAGCGTCACGTTGAATATACCTGAAGTCGTGTAGGTGTGGGTAATGCTTCCTGTTTGAGAAGTTGCTTGTGAACCATCACCAAAGTCCCAACTCCAAGAGTTAATCGCTGGTCCTTGAGTGGTACTCTGATCTGTAAACAACACAAATACAGGATTACACCCTTGAGTAACACTAGCCCCGAAATCAGCTGCTATTTGGCTGATAGAAGAAGTTGCATAAGTAGAAAGTAGAACTAAGATGAAAAACAACCTTAGCATAGGGAGTTCAAGTTTGTTGGGGTAAAAATATCAAAACAAACGTAGCTCGCCTAGCTAAATAATTGATAATTAATTAACAACGTTGCGTTATTAAGTGCTGCGCCCGGAGGTTGTCCATTAATGCGTAACCTATTAAATTGGTCAACCCTATGCGCGTTGATAAATACCTTTGGTCCATTAGGCTTTATAAAACTCGAACCCTTGCAACACAAAAGTGTAAACAGAACCGTGTACGTGTTAATGGGGATGTGGTAAAACCCTCACGAGTGCTCAAGTTAGGTGATACCATCGAAGCAGAAAAGCTCCACATCTATTTTAAATTCAAGGTACTGGAGTTTCCTAAAGGACGTGTCGGTGCCAAACTAGTCCCTACCTTTACACAAGACATTACCCCTCATGACCAGCTCGAGAAACTGGATTTGATGCGGGTCCGTGTTAAACATGAACGCGCACAGGGCTTGGGAAGACCAACTAAAAAAGATCGCCGGGAAATGGATTCTTTTCTTTCGAGCTGGGATGAATGGGATGAAGAAGATTAAACTCGTAGTAGTATATTTTGCTTGCATGGCATGTTCAACACTCAAGCCGAATCCGGACACCTCTGGCTATACACATGTTATAGTAACCAGAGAGCAGCAAGTTGCCGGTTGCGATTTTTTACTAAAAGATGCTGCCGATCAATTTTATGAGCCCTTAAACCTAGCGGCAGATTACAAAGTGGATGGAAAACCGATTTACATCAAATACCATTATGAAAAAAACATGGCATCAACCTGCATGAAGGGAAAAATTATTACCATTACTGATTACTTGACTTTCCCATGAAAGAGCGCATTTTAAAATTGTGGTATTTAATTCTGCTTGCTGGATGTGTTGTAGGTTACCTGAATCGCGATTTGATATTAAATGGTGATACTGGGGTTTTAGATCGCTTGTTTATTGTAACGGATACCTTTACCGGAGAATCAGAAGAACTCACAGTGGTTCTCTTATCCGACTCATGCGGATATGCTTTCGTTTCAGAACGGGGAGATACACTCGTTCCCAACAGACTTGCCAAGAAATACAAACAAGCTGGTAAAAGCCTTGAAGTTCAATATGATTACGAATCGAAAATCACAAATGACTGCGTTGATGGCGCAGCAATAACCATTCAATCTATACATGAAGAGTAGACAAGCCAAACGCATTGTATTTTTAGGCACTCCCGATTTTGCGGTTGCATCTTTACAACAACTCATTCATATGGGGTTTAACGTTGTGGCTGTTGTAACAGCTCCAGATAAGCCTGCAGGTCGAGGACAAAAACTCATGCCATCTGCCGTGAAAAAATGTGCCATAGAGCATCACCTTCCTGTTTTACAACCCGCAAATTTAAAAGATGAAGATTTTCATCGCGCGTTAGCAAATTTCCAAGCAGACATTCAAGTAGTAGTGGCCTTCAGGATGCTCCCTGAATCCGTTTGGAATATGCCACCGCTAGGAACTGTAAATGTGCACGGCTCACTCCTACCCGCTTATCGCGGAGCGGCACCAATCAATTGGGCTATCATCAATGGTGAAAAGGAAACTGGTGTCACAACATTTTTACTGAAGCACGCCATCGATACTGGAGATTTACTCCTTCAAAAAGCTACTCCTATTGATTCGAGCGATAATGCTGGAACCATTTATAATAGGCTTATGGCGATGGGGGCATCTCTTCTTGTAGAAACCCTTGACGGCCTTTTTGCTGGCGAGGTAAGTCCTAAACCGCAGCCCGAAGCTCCTAGTCAAAAGCATGCTCCTAAACTTTTCAAAGCTGATTGCAACGTGCTCTTTAATAGGTCGGCAGAAGCTATTTTTAATCATGTTCGAGGCCTTACGCCGTTTCCAGGTGCATATGGTATAGCCACTACAAACACAGAAAACCAACTTATGGTTAAACTACATGATTGTAAAATCTCATTTTCTGAGTTCGAGCTAGAGCCCGGCCAGGTTCGTATTGAAAACAAGCGGCTTTTTGTAGGAACTAAGACATCTCCTATTGAATTAATAGAAATTCAATTACCCAATAAAAGGCGCATGAATGTTGCTGATGCGCTTAATGGCATGCAGCAAACGCTAACATCTTTTGAAACCGAATGAAACTACTCTTAACACTTCTTGTGATTAGTTTAAACGCCGTAGCTATTAATGCACAGTGTTTGCGAACTGACACCTTGACCCGAAATAGTGCAGTGAATCAAGTCAAAACGTTATACAGTTCTAACGATCAAAGCTCATTCGTTATATGGGTTTCAGGAAATGTACCACCCCATACCCACAATGAGCACACTGAGTCAGTATACATTATAGAAGGAACTGGAATGATGCTTTTGGGAGACAGTACATTTAAATTAGTACCAGGGCAATTCATCCATATTCCACGAAATACGGTTCACGCTGTAAAAGCGTCACGTTCCAACCCATTAAAAGTTATTAGCATTCAAGCACCAAGGTTTACAGGTAATGATCGTCATGCCGTAAAACTGGAATCCCCGTGGAAGCCTTAAATAACGCTAGAATGCTGAAAAACACGCCCGGTTATTAACAATGCAGCACTTTTATTAACAAAATCAGTCTTTTATTGGCTGTATCCTTTGCCAGCATTGTATTTCCTATAAATTTGGTAACCTATTTAAAAATATTGTTTAACCCTAATATTATAACTGTTATGAATAAAGCAGAATTAATTGACTCAATGGCGGAAGGTGCTGGAATCTCAAAAGCAGACGCTAAAAAAGCATTAGATTCTTTTATTGGAGCTACTTCAGGTGCGCTTAAAAAAGGTGACCGTGTTTCTTTAGTAGGTTTTGGTTCATTCTCTGTTTCTAAAAGAAATGCTAGAACAGGAAGAAACCCACAAACTGGAAAAGAAATTCAAATTCCAGCTAAAAACGTTGTTAAGTTCAAAGCTGGTGCTGAACTAGGTGATGCTGTGAACTAGAAATTGTTCGAACAACATTAAAAAAAGCCTCCATTTCTGGGGGCTTTTTTTTATTTTCAAAGCCAAACAAGAAAGCTATTATGGGAAAAGGAGATAAAAAAACTGCTCGCGGTAAACGCATTAATGGTTCATACGGAAAATCAAGACCTCGTAAACCAAGCTCAAGTGTAGTGATACCAGCGGCTGAACCAAAAAAGAAAGCTGCAACTAAAAAGCCAGCTGCAAAGAAAGCTACTGAGAAAAAAGCTGCTGAACCTGCGGCAAAAAAGGCAACGGCTGACACAAAAAAGGCTGCTGCTAAAAAAACTACCGCTAAAAAAACCACAGCTAAAAAGGCAACAACAACCAAAGCCAAAACAGCTAAGAAAGAAGACTAAGGGGCTAATCTAGCTTTTGTCCATTCTCCATTACGGAGTTCGTAACGAATACGATCATGAAGCCGGCTCGGGCGACCTTGCCAAAATTCGGCTAGTGCGATTCGAATCAAATAACCACCCCAGTGCGGAGGACGAGGTACTTCCTCTCCTTCAAACTTGGCGGTGAATTGACGTACACGATGTTCCAAGAGCGACCGCTCTGCGATAACATCGCTTTGCTCAGAAGCCCATGCTCCTATCTTACTGGCTCTAGGTCTACCTTTAAAATAAGTATTTGATTCTTCATCGGTCAATTTTTCAACCGTTCCGTTAAACCGTATTTGACGCTCAAGCTCAGGCCAGAAGTAATTCACACTTATGCGGTTGTTCTGATCAAGATGCCCACCCTTCTGCGAATTATAATTCGTATAAAAAACAATTCCCGATTCACGAATACCGCGATTGTATACCACCCTTGAATGAGGCATTCCTTCATTATCTACTGTAGAAATAACCATCGCTTTCGGATCTAAAACCTGAGCACCAACCGCTTCTTCAAACCATTCTGCAAATTGATGCATTGGATTATCGGATGCATCCGACTCATCGAAAGGTTTATTGCTAAAATCGTGGCGAACGCTGTTTAAATAATTTGATACTTCTTCTATCATGCTTTACCATTTTAGGGTTTAACACATGCGTTGTACTTTCGTTCACCAAAGGTAACACGTAAACTCATTGTGGCTATTACTATGATCGCAGAACCAGAAATTCAATTAAAAGCTGCTACATCTGAAGCTTGGATAAATGCCGTACTGCTAGATTTCGATTCATTCTTAATCGATCACGCCGATTGCGAACGAAAAGCATCAGCTATGGCAATGAGTTTAATTTACAAAGTCCCTAATAGAACGGCTATTATTCCGGAGTTAATTGAAACTGCTTTAGAGGAAATGGTTCATTTCAAACAAGTTTATGCACATATGGAAAGACGGGGACTTCAAATTCCATTGAAGAATCAAAAAGATCCCTACATTTCAGCATTGAACAAACATATCAGGTCAAGCAGTGATGCACGCTTTCTAGATCGCCTTTTACTTGCATCCATTATAGAAACTCGAGGTGCTGAACGTTTTAACTTGATAGCCAAGCACATTGACGATACTGAGTTAAAGGCATTTTACACCATGCTATACAATAGCGAAAAGAAACATGGAACAATCTTTATCAATATGGCTAAGCACTATTATGATGAAGAAATAATAGCACGTAGGTTAGCCGATTTATTGCTTGCCGAAGCTGAAATCATTAAACAGTTACCCATTCGTTCAGCGCTACACTAATGAAAGACTTATTTAACCAAATGCCGTTTGAAAGAGCCCCTTTAGAAACAGGGGTGGTCTTGTTAAGTGAACCATTTTTAACTGATCCACATTTTAAGCGATCGGTTATTTTGCTTACAGATTACAGCAATGAGAGTGCCACTGGGTTTGTGATGAATCAACCTGCCAACATTTTAATGTCGGATGTCATTGAAGGAGTTTCACTCGGTAATCATCAGCTCTACATCGGTGGTCCTGTAGGTAATGATGAGCTTTTCTATATTCATCAAATCACCGGTATCCCCAATGCGCTTGAAATTGCTCCCAATTTATTTTGGGGTGGTGATTTTAATCCGCTCATTCACCGAATTTTAGATGATGGACTTGGAGAGAAGGATATTCGGTTTATTTCCGGCTATTCTGGTTGGGGACCAGAGCAGCTCCTCGAAGAGACAAAAACACGCAGTTGGATTACCTGCAAGCCTATCTATTCGCGTTTATTTGAAAAACCGGAACTCATGTGGGAAAAACTAGTTGGTGACTTGGGCAAGCCATATGAAGTCATGACTAACTTTCCAGAAGACCCTTCTTTAAACTAGTCTCTTCTGAAGTGCCCTACTTACACGCTGGAAATAGCGTTTTTTCTGATACCCCGAAACCCATTGTACTCCGCGCATAGCATTTGTTAAAAAAACTTCATCCGCCTGAAGTAAATCTTCCTTTTCCACTTTTCCTTCACGCACGTTTAATCCTGCCTTTATAGCAAGGTCAATAACTACTTTACGCATTACCCCAGCTACACACCCCTCTTGCAGATTTGGAGTCAATATGGTATTACCCTTTACCAAAAATAAATTTGAAGCTGTAGCTTCACAAATTCGCCCCGAATCATTTAGCAGCAACACATCATCAAAACCATGACCACCTGCCCATTTAGCAGCAAGCACGTATAGCAATGCATTACTTGATTTTAAATGTGAAAGACCATTAGCGTACTTGCAATGCTCTGTATAAACTCCTAAAGCAACCCCTTGAGCCTGATGTGCATATTCGTTCGCAGATTCTTCAAAAACTAGCATGCTCGACACTTTAGCGTGCTCGGGCTTATACCCCCCAGGTCCAACCCTGAACACCGCCATTCGAATGCGACCTCCTCCTGTAACCTTATTCTTTTCAAGCAACTTCGTAACCCGATCAAGCATTGCGTGGTACGATAGACTTGAATCCAGCTCAAGACCTAAAACTGCCATTCCTTTATTGAGTCTTTCTATATGAAGAGCAAAATGTAATGGCTTTCCATCAATCACCTTAACTGTTTCAAACAAACCGTCGCCATAGCGGAAAGCACGGTTCAAATGAAGGCCAGCCAACGTCTCGTTGGGCACTAATTGTCCCTGGTTATCAGCGTAAATCATTTCAGGTATTCCTCAATCAAAAAATGAATGGATCCATTTGTAGGAATTTGAATTCCCTTCACTCCTGCTCCTGCTCCACATGCAACATCACGCATTTTATCTCCGACCATAATTGATGCTGATATATCAATATCATGCAGATAAATTGCACGCTCCACCATAAGCGACTTAGGTTTACGTGTAAGCGATTTGCCAAATTCATCATGATGAGGACTATAAAAGATATCGGTTAACGCGATACCTGATTTAGCTAACTCCTTAGCTAAATAAGTATGGATCTCACTTACATCTTTATGGGTGTAAAGTCCTTTAGCTATTCCTCCCTGATTGGTAATTAGGATCAACTTCCATCCAGCTTCGTGAAATGCTTTTAGTGTTGGAATAACATCTGGTAAAATGCGAAAAGCATCAACTGATTTGGTGTAATCACCCGGGTCGTGATTAATTACACCATCCCGATCTAAAAATAAACACGGATATCTCATGAGAACAAACTTAACAACTGATCAACAAATCGCAGTGCTAAGCTCGGTTTAAATACCAACGTTGCAGCTACTCCAAATAAAGCACCCCAATAGTGAGCATCATGTGCAATGTTACCTTCAGACCGTTTATCCATGTAATATTCATAAACCAGGTAAATCACTCCAAAAACTACAGCTGGCATAGGAATCGCAAAAAATAACCTCAATTCCGCTGTTGGGTACATAACAATTGCGCTAAATACGACTGCTGAAACAGCTCCTGAAGCTCCTACAGCCCTGTAATAGGGATTGTCTTTGTGCTTTTGATATCCTGGCAAGGCCGCAAAAACAGCCCCCATCACATAAAGCACTAAGAAATACACTATCCCTTGAATGCCAAATAGTTCTTGAAAGGCATCATAAACCCATGACCCAAATAGGAATAACACGTACATATTCACAAACAAGTGAAAAAAGTCAGCGTGAACTAAAGCATGGGTAAATAGGCGGTAGCGCTCATTTCTATGATGAACGAGGTATGGAATATATTCCCATTTCTCAAGCAAAATGCGATTATTAAATCCTTGGATAGAAACTAAAACAGTTGCGAGAATGATTAAATACAAGAGCATACACAAAGAAAAGAACACTCATCAAATGGAGTGCCTTAACACCTGTTTTATTCCACCTTTTCATTTTCGTGGATATACCACGTATAATCAGCCAGAAGGCTTACTTCAGAAATGAAAGCAGCATAAGGAATGCGTCTACCCCATTCATTTGGGTTCACCATGCTTAACACATGCTTTCCACTATCCTTTTCGTATAGGAAGTAACGCTTTCCTATTAAGGGTTCAAATCTCATTTCAGCATTGTAGATGGATGCAGAAATATCTTTTCGATTCTGTATTTTCTTTGCTTGGTCGGCAAGGGTCTGAATCTGTTCGTAAATCTGTTGCAGCTGCATGTCGGTTTGCTCTGTCATCGCAACCATAGCTTTTCCCTTTAGTTTTCCACGGTCAACAGGCTTAATTGGAGCTGAGCCAACGTGATGTGCTATTTCACTTAAACCTGGATTTTCCATTACCTTTTCAGGGTCAATCGGGTTAACAAATTTCTTTTTTGAACTCATACCTTCAAATTAATGAGAAAATGCTTTGCAATACTACTTTGAACACGTAGTTTTCATTCTAGTTCATTAGCATATTTATTTTCGAATCAAATACCACTATGAATCACAAGGTAGCACTCGTAATTTTAGATGGATGGGGAATTGCACAAGACAAATCCGTATCTGCTATTGACCATGCTAAAACCCCATTTATTGATGGGCTCAAATCAACATACCCCATGAGTAAGCTAAGTACTTCTGGGCTGGATGTTGGTCTGCCAGCAGGACAAATGGGGAATTCAGAAGTAGGCCATATGAACTTAGGTGCCGGAAGAGTTGTTTACCAAGATTTAGTTAAAGTAAATCTGGCCATAGAAGATGGCAGTTTTTTCTCACAGCCAGCACTAATTGATGCTTTTAAGCACGCTAAATCGTCAGGAAAAAAAGTTCATTTTATAGGACTTGTTTCGGATGGTGGGGTCCATGCCCATATCAATCACCTCATTGCACTTTGTAAAATGGCAGACGAATATGGTCTCGAGGACGTTTTTATCCACGCATTTACCGATGGCCGTGATTGTGACCCTAAAAGTGGAAAGGCATTTATCACAAAACTACTCAATGAAACACGCAACTTATCTGCTCAACTTGCTTCGGTTATTGGACGGTACTATGCCATGGATAGGGATAATCGCTGGGAGCGGATTGCAAAGGCTTATGAATTACTCGTTAATCGATCTGGTATTCAAACCAATGCTATTATTCAAGCTATTGACTCGTCTTATAAGCAAAATGTTACCGATGAATTTTTAGAAGCTCATGCTATACATGTGGAAGGTGAATCACGCCCGGCAATAGAAGCTGGAGATGTTGTAGTTAATTTCAATTTCAGAACAGATCGGGGCAGACAACTTTCAATGGCACTTACTCAGCGAGACTTCCCTGATCATAACATGCAAAAGCTGAACTTACACTATGTGACAATGACAAAGTACGATGCTTCCTTTGAGGGGGTTCATATTGTTTACGAAAAAGACAACCTTAGAAACACATTGGGAGAAGTGCTTGAAAAAGCAGGCAAAAAGCAAATTAGGATTGCTGAAACTGAAAAGTATCCACATGTTACGTTTTTCTTTAGTGGTGGTCAAGAAACTCCCTTTAAAGGAGAAAAAAGGCACCTTATTCCTTCACCAAAAGTTGCAACATATGACCTGCAGCCAGAAATGAGCGCTGAAGAAATCACAACAACGATATTACCGCATTTAGTAACCCAAGAGCCGGACTTCATTTGTCTAAATTATGCTAATGCCGATATGGTTGGGCATACAGGAGATTTTGATGCCGCCATAAAAGCATGTGAGACTGTAGATCGTTGCACTAAACAACTTGTTGAATGTGGGCTAGAAAACGGATACACTTTCATCATTATCGCAGACCACGGAAACAGCGATTTGATGATAAATTCAGATGGTAGCCCAAATACAGCACATACTACTAATCCAGTGCCTTGTTACTTAGTGGGAGTTGATATCCCTATGGATATTAGCGATGGTAAATTGGGGGACATTGCTCCTACAATTCTTAAGTTAATGAGAATTAAGGTGCCTCAAGAAATGACAGGTAACATACTTATAAAGTCGTAAACATGATTTCAAGGCTAGCAACACTTTTACTTTTTCTTGCATTTTCTTTGAATGCTCTCCCAGCTATTGATCCCGGAACTGAAGTCAGTAATGCAGTTGAAAAAATTGACTCAAATTATGGAAATCCCGAGGCAATTTTAAGTGTCACCGAGTCTGCTTCTAACCTACTGGACTTAGTTGAAAACGACTCCCTTAACAAAGTGCTCATATCCAAAATCATCCACGCTTACCTTGACCATAGCCATTTAGAAGCGAACATCAAATTTTGCCAAAACCGCCTCAAAAAGATAGAAACAGATTCTGTAAGCTTACAGCGTGCTCTCTTGCTGCGCGATCTTTGCACTACCTATCACTATGGAGCTCAATATGATTCTGCATTGAAGTATTATACTAAAGGATTACACGACCTAGAAGAGATAGATGACATTAAGGAAGTTTCTGGAACAAAAAATAACCTTGCACTTCTCTATCATGACCTGGGCAATTTTGACATGGAGATACAGCTTCTACTTGAAGTTTACTCCATTGAAGACTCTTTAAAAAATTATCCTGGGCTTGTTCGAACTGAGCTCAACTTATCACAATGGTATTACGATAATGAAAACTATACGAAGTCTAGAAATATATTGAATAAATAACTGCGTCATGTTGAATTGGTTAATGACTCGATTTACTACCCATACATTTATAACAACCTTGGAAATTCTTATGCTCAACTCAATCAAATTGACTCTGCATTAGAGTTTTACAACAAAGGGCTAAAGCTAGCGCCATTTGCTGAGCTGAGGGCACAATCTTATGCCGGAATATCATCCATTTATGAAGATCAGTTAAGGTATGACAGTGCGCTCTTCTACATGCTTAAAGCACAGGAATTGATAAATCAATCCAAAGATATTATTCACACCTATCAGGTTGCCATTTCTGTTGCAGAACTCATTTACCATAATGGTAGAAAGGAAGAAGGATTAGAGCTCCTTAAAACTGCAGTGTCAAATGCTGACTCAATTAACTCAGACCAATTAAAGCTCATCGGGTATACTAACTTGGTGAAGCTAGCACGCATTGAAAATAACACAGAACTATTAGCTGTTGGTTTAGACTCACTCCTCTCAATTAATAAACGATTTAATGAAAAGTCTGATGCAATGGCCGTATTGCAGGTTCAACATCAATATGATAATTCTAAAGCATTTGAAGAGAATACAAAATTAAAGGTAGAAAGGCTCAAGCAGCAAGCCGAATTAGATACCCAGCACCTCATTAATATCGGAGCATTACTTGTTGGGATATTAATTGCCCTTATTTCAACTTATATCTTATTTAGCAACAATAAACTGAAAAAGCTGAACATAAAACTTGCATCTAATCAGCAAGAACTTCAAGTAGTTAATCAACGGTTACAGGAGCTCAATCAATCAAGACTTACCCTTATTGGTGCTTTGGGCCATGACCTTCGCGGTCCAATAGGGAATCTGACTACGCTTTCTAAAATTGCGAAAGAAGAAATAGGCAACCAAGAAGAGCTAGAAGAACTGCTGCAACAACTTCAGAGTTCTTCGGAAGGAGCTATGCGTTTATTAGAAGAAATTGTTTCTTGGGCCCAAGAGGAGAAAGGACTTTCGTCGTATAAAGAAGAAAGCATACACCTTAACTCAATCATAACTGAAATTATTGGCGAATTTGAGCCAATCGCTCAACAGAAAACGATTGAATTAATTGCTGAAGTATCTTCAAGTGCTCACATGAATGGTGATCGCAGGATGATTCGAACGATTTTGAGAAACCTCACTTCCAACGCACTTAAATTCACCCATAAGCAAGGAAAGATTGCATTTCTTGTAAAAGAAACTAACGATTCTTTAGAGGTTTCAATCAGCGATGATGGGATTGGTATTCCAAAGGAAATTATTCAACAAATTATAAATAAGGAACATGTTGGATCTGAGTCACGTCAAGGAACTATGACTGAAACTGGAACTGGTTTAGGATTGTACCTCGTTCAGAAAATGTTAGGAATTCACAATGCAGAACTTAAAATTGAAAGTGACGAAGGAAAAGGATCAACCTTTACGATGATTTTTCCGGCTTGATTCTAGTTATAATTGCGTTGATCCCAATGGTAAGCATCGCCAGTAATCTGCTTGCCATTCAAGAAATAAAACTTCCTTCCCCAAGGGTAAGCATATTCAAGCAGTTGTCTTCCCCTTCCACTCTCAATAATCACAACCTTGGTAACCTTCCTTATTCCTTCTTGGTACTGTTCTTTAGTCAGGCCAGAAGGATATCGCTGAGCGAGAGCCTCTGGTGAACTTTCTCTTATTTTACGCAAACGCTCTTCTCTAGCCTTTTTGCGGGCTTCAGCTTGTTCAGCTAACCGTTTTTTAAGCTCTTCCTTGCGCTTTTCCTCTGCCAATCGCTGAGCACGCTCGCGCGCCTCAGCAAGTTGCTGCTGACGTTCTGCCTCAGCACGTTGTTCTGCTTCAAATTCAGCCCTTAAGCGGCCTAATTCTGCCAATTGTGTTTGAGGGTATTCAGCTTCTGGACGCTCTATTAAAGCTTCCTCATATGCTTGTTCCGCTTTGTCAAAATTATTTACTGCCAAGAACTCATCTCCACTATCGATTGCTTGCTGGTACTTCTCTGCAGCTTGCTGTTCTGCTAAGCGAGCAGCTTCTTCTGCTTTACGTTTAGCTTCTTCTTCGGCACGAATGCGCGCTGCTTCTTCATCAGCGGCAGCCTCCAAACGATCTACTTCATCTAATTTAGTTTGAACCACTTCACGGTCTGGAAATAAATTTCCAGCTTGCTTAAAGGCATTTCTAGCCTCAACCCAATTTGCAGCTTGAATCATCCCCTCCCCTTCAGCGATTAAATTCGCAAAATCCGATTCCAACTTTTCAAGTTGCGCAGCCTGCTCTTTTTGTCGATCAGCTTCTTCTTTTGCCTTTTTCATTAACCTTTCAACCTCTGCTATACGTTCCAAAGGGCCTTGCGCCTCTGGCTTGAGCTCAGATGCTTCCTTGAACGCCACTATTGCCTCCTCATATGCTTTTTCCTGAACTTTAGACTCCGCTTTGGAAATGATTAAGCTGTACTCTTCCTCTCTCGCCTCACGAGCTGCACGCTCTGCCTCCTCTGCTTCAGCTAACTTTGCTTGTTCTTCTGCTTCCAATCGGTCTACATCTTCCAAGAGCGTTTTTACTTCTTCATTTTCACTAGCATTGGTTTCGGCTTGCTTCAACAACTGGCGCGCTTCAGCCCAACTGCCGCTATTTATTGCCTGTTTCCCCTCGGCAATTAGTCGCGAAACTTCCTCTTGAGCCTGTTTCGCAGCAAGTTCTGCATTCCTTGCACGTTCTTTTTCCTCTTCTTGTAAAGCAAGTTTACTCTTAGCCAACTCCAATTGCGACTTAGCGCGTTCTGAACCGGACTTAATAGCCAATGCATTTTCATATGAGCTTATCGCTTCTTGATATGCTTCATTTTCAAAAGCAAGATTACCAGCGTCGAGTGCAGCATTAAATGATGCCTCAATTTCAGCTGCCGCTTCAGCTTCTTCCTGTGCTGCCGCCAAGCGAGCTTCTTCTTCGGCTTGTTTTGATGCTTCTACCTTCGCCAATTGTTCCATCGGATAAGGCTCATCGGGCAATAAGTTTGATGCTAATTTGTAATTCGAAGAGGCATCTGTCCACTCTCCAGCGGAAAAAGCAGCATCTCCTTTTTGTACAAGCTCTTCATATTCAGAGCGAATCTCTGCTTGTTTTTGTTCTTGCTTAGAAGCAATTTCAGCTTCAGTAATCAATCCCTTTACTGATTCAATTTTAGCATCTACTTCATCTTTTGAATCAGTGTAGCCCTTCGCTTCATCTAAAGTCACTAACGCTTCTTTTAAAAGCCCATCATCAATTTGTGTGTTGGCTTGAGCGAGTAGGCTTGCATATTTAGCCTCGCGCTCTGCTTCATTAGCATTCTGCGTTTCAATGGCTTGAATTTCTTCGAGTTTCTTGGAAGGGTACTTTTCTGAAGGCATCAGTTCAGATGCCTCATTGTAACTGAGTTTAGCTCCTGAATAATCTTTGTTTTCAAAAGCTTCATCGCCTTTGGCTATCAAATCATTGTAGGCATTACGTAATTCTGCTTCCTCCGCTGCCAACTCACGCTCTCTAATTTTGGTCTCAGCCTTTGAAATTTGATCCGTAGGGTAATCTGAATTGGGGATTATTCCAAGTGCTTCCTTATATGTTGAAATGGAACCTTCTAAGTCACCTTGATTAAACAACGCATCGGCTTCAGTAATTTTTTGGTTATAAGCAGCTTCCTTTTCGGCTTGAGCTTCTGAGGCTGCTTTCTCCTGTTGCTTTAATTCGGCTTCTTTAATCTTAGCGGCTGGAGTAGCATCATTAGGCAGTATTCCTTGCGCCTCTTTAAATTTCGCTATAGCCGCATCGAATTCATCATTTGCAAGTAATTGATTTCCTGCGGTCATAGCAGCATCAAAATTCGCTTGAAGCTCAGCCTCTTGCGCCGCTTGCTCTAGACGTTGTTTTGCTGCCTCAGCTTGCTCAATCTGTTCTCTTGGATACGCTTCATTCGGTAAAACAGACTGCGCAGATTCATACTTTACAATGGCGTCGTCAAACTTTTTACTCGCGAATAAAGCATCCGCTTCCTTTATGATGGCCTCATATTCATTTTGCTTTTTTGCAGCTTCTTTCGCGTCTTGTTCCGCTTGTCGCTTTGTTTCGCTTAGCTGAATTTGATCATCGGGATAACTCTCATCCGATTTGATGCCTTTGGCAACTTGGTATTGTGCGATTGCAGCATCCCAATCACCAGATTTGAAGAGTTTATCTGCCTCTCCTATGGCATTATTGTATTTTGCCAGAAGCACTTCTTGAGCTTTACGATCTGCCTCCTGTTTTTTAAGGGTACCAATTTCTACGATCTTATCCTTCGGGTAGCTTTCATCGGGTTTCACTTTACTAGCTGCTTGATATTTTGCAGTAGCCTCATCCCATTTCTTGTTAGCTAAAAGCTGATCTGCCTCCCCAATAAACTCATTATATTTTGCAGTTCTAGCCTCATCTGCGGCTCGCTCAGCAGCTTCCTTCTTCAATTTTGCAGTCTGGGCTATTTGATCTTTCGGGTATTTTTCATCTGGCTTTACCCCAATTGCCACTTTGTATAAACGGGTTGCATCGTCCCACTTTTGCGCATTGAGCGCTTGATCAGCTTGAGTAATAGCATCGTCGTATTTCTTTTGCTTTTCAGCGGCAAGACGCGCCTTTTCCGCAGCAGCTTTTTCAGCAGTGATTTCCTGTATTTTTTGCTTGGGGTAAGACTCTTCCGGAAGTACTGCAGATGCCTCTTTAAACTTAGCAGAAGCAGCGTCCCACTTTTTATCTGCTAATAGTTGATCTGCAGAAGCAATCAACTCATTGTACTGTTCTTCCTTTAATGCATATTGCTCCCTTTCAAAAAGCTGGTCTGCCAGCTGTATTTGACGTTTCGGATAGTCCCGATCAGGAAATATTTTGGCCATCTGCTTATAATAGTCCTTGGCTTTATCGTATTTCTGTCCTTTGAGATAACCATCGGCTTTACCCTTAAGGTCGTCATATTCTTTTTCCTTCTTCTCAAGCTCCTTCTTCTTTTCCTCTTCCGACTCTAACTCACTACCAATACTTTCAAGAATATCCTCTTCACTCTGAGCAATGGAGGAATGGGGCGCAATGACAAGGCAGGTCAGTATTACTCCCGACATGCATATCAGCTTAAAAAGCTGAATATACCCTGAGTTGTGTGTGTTCAAAGATTCCTAATTAACCCCATTTTCAAAGCTCGCTAAGATAGCAAAATCACGTGGTTCACTAAAATTTCAAAAACAGCGTATTGATTAAAGAAACATAAGTAGACTTAAGGCCATTACAACCATTCCAGCTAAAAGTCCATAAATCGTAATATGGTGTGCTCCGTATTCCTCTGCCGCAGGCAGCAGTTGATCTAAGGAAATAAAAACCATAATTCCAGCAATGCTGGCAAACGTGACTCCTAAAACCGTATCATTCATGAAAGGAAATAGAATCAAAAATGCAACAAGCGCACCAAGTGGTTCAGCCAAACCAGAAAGGAAAGAATACCAAAATGCCTTCTTGCGATTTCCCGTACTGTAGTAAATCGGTACCGATACCGCTAATCCTTCAGGTATATTATGGATAGCAATCGCTACGGCAATGGGAATTCCCAACTTAGGATCTTTTAAAGCACCCATAAAGGTCGCTATTCCTTCTGGAAAATTATGAATCGCAATTGCTAGTGCAGTAAAAACTCCTGTTCGCAATAGCTTGTGCCGGTTACTTTTCATAATAACCGCTTCGTTTTTCTTCAGGTCTTCCGTATGGTCAAATTCATGCGGATTTTCATAGTCAGGCACGAGTTTATCAATTATGGCGATTACTGCAATTCCTCCAAAAAAACTTAACGTAACTACCCAATTGCCCGAAACAACACCCAATTCATCTATGAGGGAATCCCTGGCTACCATAAATAACTCTACAAAACTTATGTAAATCATCACTCCAGCAGAGAACCCCATTGCTAGTGAGAGAAGCTTGTAATTGGTGCGTTTGGCGAAGAGACCAATCGCGCTGCCAATTCCGGTGGACAATCCAGCAAATGCAGTTAGCAGTAAAGCAAACAAAACGTTTCCCTCTTCCATAGTTGCGAAATTACCTATTTTTAGATTAGTCTAAAACACCAAATGCGTTTTTTTACACACGTGAATGTATCTCTTTGTATTGCGGCTCTTAATACATTCATAATGGATATTAATGGTTCATCAACAGTCAGTATGATTGGGTTGTGTAACTTTGGATTACTTAACATTAATAAACTAAAACTCTAAATATGGCTTTCGAATTACCTAGTTTACCATATGATTACAACGCACTTGAACCGCACATCGATGCACGTACCATGGAAATTCACCACGGAAAACATCATGCAGGTTATACTTCAAAACTAAATGGAGCTATAGAAGGTTCTAACATGGCAGGCATGTCAATTGAAGAAATCCTTGAAAAAGGCATGGACAATAACGCTGTTCGCAACAATGGCGGAGGATATTATAACCATGATTTATTTTGGAAAGTGATGTCCCCAAATGGTGGCGGTGAACCTTCAGGTGCCCTTGCAGAAGCACTTACAGCAGCCTTTGGTTCATTTGATGGGTTTAAAGATGCATTTGCTAATGCAGCTGCAACACGTTTTGGATCTGGCTGGGCATGGCTATGTGTTCACCCAGGAGGAAAAGTAGAAGTTTGCTCAACTCCGAACCAAGATAATCCACTCATGCCAGGAATTGGTTGTGGAGGAACTCCTGTTTTGGGCTTAGATGTATGGGAACATGCATACTACTTGAATTATCAAAATCGTCGCCCTGATTACATCAATGCATTCTTTAATGTGATTAATTGGGATGAAGTAAGTAAAAGGTATGAAGCTGGCAAGTAACGGCTAATTCATCAATAGACCTTGAAAAGCTCTCCTATGGGGAGCTTTTTTTATAAGTACCACCTCAGTCCAAAAAACACGCTTCTTCCGTTTAAAGTAGCATAGCTATAGTTGGTATCAAAATAGGGCGAAAAGCCTACAGGGTGATTTGGATCTTGGTAACCAACAAGTGGTGACTCTTTTTGTAGGTAGTCAAATAAATTTTGCACACCCGCAAATAACTGCAATTGAAAATCAAAATCCTTTGTCACTTGAACTGTATGTAGCGCGAATGGTTTGGAAGTTGTGGCTCTCGGTTCTTGTAACAAACTTCCAGTTGCAGATACATCATGCACCTCTGGTAAATTAACTGCACCTGTAAATGCAACAGAATAAGCTAAAATCATTTTCAACGATGGTAATCGCCAATTTAAATTTGCATATCCCGTAAAGTTTGTAGAAAATGGGACCGGCTGATGCGAAGTAACACCTCTTTTTTCCTTCGAAACTTCAATTGCTTCATTAAAGTTCCCTCCAACTCCTAAGCCTAATTGACGACTAAGTGAATGCGTTATTCCTATTGATAATCCGCGTGCAAAAGAGTAACCTGATAAATTTTCATACTTAATGACTCCAGTGTTACTATAGTCTGGTATAATCTGGTTTTGGAAATGTGTATAATACAGGTCAATATCAAGCTGCCCATTTTGATTGTCGAATAGTGTGTAGATATGATTTAAATTGAAGGTTACATTAATAGACTGTTCTGGACGGATCTCTTCCGTTATTTCTACAACACGCTGTCCTGAAACAAAGGCGTGATCCTCTGTAAATAAATTCACTATCCGGAATCCTGTTCCTGCATTTAGTCTCGCTGTTGTGAATGAACCAAGTTCATACTTCATATTCAAACGCGGTGAAGTAATCAAGCCATGTTCATTGTAGTGATCTAGCCTTCCTCCTAGGGCCACTAAAAAAGCAGATGATGCTTGATACTCAACCTCTCCAAAAACACCAGGAATAGATTGAATGGAAGCCTTGTTGGTCTCCCCATCAATTGATTGGGTAGCTGCAGTATTATCATCGTATACATTGAGCCTGTAACCCCCTCCAAAAGCCATGTATATGTTCTCATAGCTATGGTTCCATACCGCATTGATAAAAGCTATCTGTTGATTCGCTTTATAAAAAATGTTTCCATAATAACTGTTTTGATGATGCCAGCTGTAAGCATAATCAATATGCAAATCCGATTCACGCCCAAAATCATAGCGGCCATAAATTTCAGCCCTTTTGGTATAAATACTTTCTCCATAGATTGAGTCATTTCCTCTCAATTTGCGATGCCCATCACTTTTCACAAACTCTTCTACTCCATTTCGCCTGTCCTCATAATAAAATTTGCTCGCTAGGGTAAATTGACGGTCTTTTTTCCCCTTTAAAGTGAATTTTTGAAAAGCACTATATCGATCGTACAAAACCAAGTCACCAAACCCATCTTCATTGCGATCCAGAAACCTCCAACCTAACGATTGATTTCCACCGATTAACGCTTTCCAGGATTTGTTACCAAAAGAAGCTAGCGCATTTATAGAGGACTGTCCATTACTATTCACCTGACTCTCTAAACTCAACGTTGGCAACATGCTGGGATCTTTTGTAATAACATTAACAACTCCAGCGACTGCTTCGCTCCCATACAGAGTAGATTGTGGCCCCTTAATTACTTCCAACCGATCTATTAAAGGTGTTGGAATTCCATTCAACCCATAAACCGCAGCTAAGTTTCCATACATCGGAATACCATCTAATAATACTGCCGTATAAGGCCCTGGCAAGCCATTAATACTAATCGCATTGGTATAACATACACCACATGCAACAACTTCTTGAACTCCATTTAGCTGACTGAATGTTTCCATTACATTAGCCGCAGGAACAAGTTCTCGGATAGCGTCAGTTTTAATTACATCTATTTTTACTGGAGATGTTTTAATAAACTGTGCTCGAGTTCCTCCTGTAATCGTGATCTCATCCAGCTTCATTAAGCTTGGCTCAAGTTTAATTTCCCCTAAGTCAACAGCAAGCTCCGCAATTGGTATCTCAATCACCTTTTTGTGAAAACCTAAAGCAGAACAAACAATTGACGCTTCCTTAGTTGGTTCTATTTCTAATCTGAAAAAGCCTGCTTCATCTGCAACTGATCCATGTGAGGTATTTACCTGTAAAACATGCGCAAACGGAACTCCTTTTCCATTCGAAACAAATTTTCCAGTTACAATCACGTGTTGTGCATGTGAAACCGTACCGATTACCAGCAATAACACAAAGTAAATCAGTGTTTTCAATGTCGTTCAATTATAATTTTAGCAAAGCTATAAATAATTTTTAGAGTACTCTAATTATCCCTGAAAAACTAAATACCCTGCTTATATTTGCACAAATAAGTAGCATGTTCTCATATACTGAAGAAAATTACCTGAAAGCCATTTACTCCCTTACCAAACGTGGGGGGAATGGAGCAAGTACCAATGAAATATCTGCGGAAATGAATACGAAGGCTTCTTCTGTTACTGATATGCTAAAGAAGCTATCCAAGAAGGAGATGATTGCCTATACTCCTTATCAGCCAGTAACTTTAACGGATAAAGGCAAGCAATGGGCAATTAAAACCATTCGAAAGCATCGACTTTGGGAAGTTTTTCTGGCTGAAAAGCTAAAGTTCAAGTGGGATGAAGTGCACGAAATAGCCGAAGAACTCGAACACATTCAATCTGACAAGCTGATCAATAAGCTTGAAGAGTTTCTGGACTTCCCTTCGCACGATCCTCATGGAGACCCAATTCCAGATCGCGATGGGAACGTAGCCCTTCACAAGGAAGTTACAATTGCTGATTTAATGGCAAATCAGTTCGGTATGATTATCGGCTTAAAAGATACCTCAAGCGAGTTTTTGCAATTTTTAGAAAAGTCGGGACTAACTCTCGGTAAAACAATTGGTATCAAAGAAGTTACTGGTTATGACCAATCTATGCTAATCACAATTAATATGGCAAGCGAAATGACCATATCAAACCGTGTTGCACAGAATCTTTACATCAAAAAACTATCACATTGAACACGAACGATGTTAACATAAGAAATAAAAAAGCCTCATTCAATTATGAGCTCTTGGATGTGTTTGAAGCAGGAATTCAGCTTCAAGGAACAGAGATTAAGTCCTTGAGAACAGGAAAGGCCTCCATTTCAGAAGCATATTGCACCTTTCAGAAAGAGGAGCTTTTTGTTGTTAATATGAATATTGCTGAGTATGATAATGGTGGCTTTGTAAATCACGAACCCACAAGAAAACGCAAGTTACTCTTGCACAAAAATGAAATCAATAAACTTGCTAAAAAGCTCAAGGATCAGTCTTTAACCATTATTCCTACCAAACTTTACATCGCAAAATCAGGCTATGCCAAGCTTAAAATTGCACTTGCACGGGGTAAAAAGCTATATGACAAGCGCGAAGATCTAAAGCAAAAAGATGATAAGCGCAGCATTGACCGATTGGCTAAGCTCCGCTAATGTGTCGATAAGCCTTTTAGTCGTTCTAAGATTCCGTAAGTTTTACTGTAAACTTCACGTTCCATCGGATCTACCAAGTGGTGTTGATCCATTATACGCACAAGTTCAGACTGCATTTCGTTAGCCAAGTTCACGAGGTTATCCTTCATTTTTAAGTTCAAATAAACCTTCTTAAACCAGAACCTAATTACGGTCTAAACAATTTTATCAATTTGGTGTTATACGAATATGGAAACTCCTAAAAGACAACGTGTTAAAAAATTTCTAAATCGTCTTGGTATTGCTGTTATTTCTACAACAGCGTTAACTGTAATTTACCTTTTAGTCTTTTAGACTGAATAATTTACTTCTGAGTATTGGTAAGCATCGGCACAAAACTAAACTCACCAAAATCGCGTTGATCATACTCATTTTCCGAAATGCGTTGAATGCGATACATTGTTTGGACCTCTCCTTCTCCTACAGGAATAACCATCAGGCCACCGACTTTTAATTGAGCTTTGAGTGAATCAGGCACGTAAGGTGCACCGCAGGTAATGATGATTTTATCGAATGGTGCGAATGCTGGTTTGCCTTTATATCCATCGCCGTAAAAAAGGCGCGGATTATAATTCATCGCATCCAACACTTGTTTGCTGCGATCATGAAGCAGTTTTTGACGTTCAATACTGAATACTTTCGCTCCCATTTCACAAAGCACTGCTGTTTGATAACCACTCCCCGTTCCAATTTCTAATACTTTTTCTCGCTTATTAATCTCGAGTAAGGTGGTTTGAATAGCAACTGTGAAAGGTTGAGAAATGGTTTGACCGGCTCCAATTATAAATGCTTTATTCTCATAGGCGAAGTTGGTATCAAAAACACTATCGAAGAAATAGTGCCGTGGAACTTGCATCATTGCACCCAGAACTCTTTCATCCATAACTCCTACCTCCTCTAATCGGCTGCGCATGTTGCGTATCATTTGCTTACGCATGCCTTGGAATTTCAAATTATCCTTACGTTGGATTGCCATGTTTCTGTTAACAATTGATGTTGATAAAAGCACTCAGAAGGGTCGCCTAGCATCACACCTTCTTTTAATTTTGTTTCAAAATCAAAGGAATGCTAAAAGTTGGAGTATTAGGCGCTGGTCATCTGGGAAAAATTCACTTGAGGTTGTTGAAAGATTTAAACGAACAGTATGATCTCGTAGGTTTTTTCGATCCCTCTGATGAAAATGCTGCTCAAGTCATCGAGGAATTGGGCTTAACCCGATTCGATGAAATGGAGTCTTTAATTGACGCAGTTGATGTTGTAGATATCGTAACTCCAACCCTTTCTCATTTTGATTGTGCTGAAGCAGCTCTCCGTAAACAAAAGCATGTATTCATAGAAAAGCCTATCACAAACACAATTGACGAAGCGAAAAAACTTATGGCCTATGCACATGAAGCGGACGTAAAAGTGCAAGTAGGCCATGTGGAACGATTTAACCCTGCTTTCAAAGCTGCCCAGGGTGCATTAAATCAGCCCATGTTTATAGAAACGCATCGGTTAGCACAGTTTAACCCAAGGGGAACAGATGTTTCAGTAGTTCTTGACTTGATGATTCATGATTTGGACATTGTGCTCAGCACAGTCAATTCCAATATCAAACGAATTAGTGCTAGCGGAGTAGCAGTATTAAGTGACACTCCAGATATCTGCAATGCAC
Organism: Salibacteraceae bacterium; assembly: GCA_965661625.1. Classification (GTDB taxonomy): domain Bacteria; phylum Bacteroidota; class Bacteroidia; order Flavobacteriales_G; family Salibacteraceae. The sequence continues at coordinate 73,531 of CBFIEM010000005.1, read as the reverse complement.
GTATAGAGTTTGACAACGGATGTGTTGCAAACCTAACTGCAAGCAGAATTTCATTGAAAAATATGCGCAAGACTCGTTTTTTTCAGCGCGATGCTTACGTATCGGTAGACTTTTTGGAAAAAGAAGTTGAGGTTGTTAAAATGAAAGAAGTTATTGGTGAGCCAGATCCACTCGCGGTTACAATTGACTTGGGAGAAGCGAAAGGCAGCAAACAGATCTATTTTGATAAGCCTGAAATCAATGAATCAAATGCCATTAAAGAAGAGTTAAGCACATTTGCTGATGCAATTGTAAAGAACTCAACTCCGATTGTTACAGTTGATGATGGTTATAAAGCCTTAAATGTTGCTCATCAAATTATTGAAAAATTGCGTGTTTCTCCTAATTTAATGAATGCTTAAAAAAGGCATACTAGAACAGTTTTTTTTTCGTTCCACATTCAAAATCCAGCCATGCTCAATAAGTGCATTATTGCCTTCTTTTCGTTAATCGCATTAAGCTGCGAAGTCAATAATGGCGATGATGATATACCTTCATACCTATACATTCCTGAATTAGAGCTAAACGTATCCAATCCGAATACTACAGGACGGTCAGGCAGTAATATCACCGATGCTTGGGTTTTTGCCGACGAGAAATTTATTGGGGCATTTCAGCTCCCAGCAGAAGTTCCAATTTTAACAAAAGGTGCTACGAATATCCGCATAGGTGCAGGAATAAAGGTTAATGGAATATCAGCAACACGAGCGATTTTTCCCTTTTACAGTGACTATCAAACAACTGTTGAATTGCGACCTGAATTAACCGATACCATTTTCCCTGCGGTAGACTATGATCAAGGCGTTTCGATGCCTTGGATTGAGGAGTTTGAAGATAGCAGCTTTTCTATGGACACCATAAGTTCAAGTAATACTGAGCTCTCGCGTGTTCCATATAATTTTGACCCTATCACCTATGGTGGGTTTATTGCTCGTGTAGAGATGACCGAAGTTAACCCCGGGTTCAAGGCTATCACGAATGAGGAATATTTCCTTCCTCAAAATGGTGCTCCACTCTATTTAGAAATGGATTACCGTTCGAATGTTCAACTCGTTGTTTCATTAATTATTCAGCCAGGCGACGGATCACCAAGACGCGAAGAAGCCGTTATTTTCCTCAATCCAACAAATCCGCTTGATGCTTCAACATGGAATCACCTCTACTTAAATATTACCGACCCGGTTAACTTTCAATTCGATGCCACTAATTTTGGGGTAGGATTAACTGCAGCTTATGCTAGTTCAAAGGATAGCAGTGTTGTTTATTTCGACAACCTTAAACTGGTTAGGAGGTAAACATTGAATAAACGGATTCAGGTCATAAAGTATCTCGTTGGCGACGCAGTAGCTGCGGGATTAGCATGGGTAGCATTCTACGCTTTTAGGAAGCTCTACATCGAACCCTTAAAGTTCGGTGGACCCATAGCGCTCAGTTTCACAGATCAGTTTTTTTATGCGCTAATCTTAATCCCTGTGTTCTGGTTGAATTTGTATTACCTCACAGGCTATTACCGTCAAATTTACCGGAAAAGTCGTCTTCAAGATCTATCGCGTACCTTTTGGCATACACTCATAGGAACGGTAGTTTTGTTTTTTGCCTTTGTGCTGGATGACGCTATAGCATCATACAAAAACTATTATAGCCTATTCATTGCGCTAGTAGGGTTCCACTTTAGCGCAACACTCACCCTTCGACTGGTTATTACAAGTATTACGGCAAGCAAAATTCACAAACGGAAAATCGGATTTAATACATTGTTGGTAGGAAGTAACGAAAACGCGCTTCAATTATACGATGAAATGGAAGCCTCAAAGCGTTCTTCTGGATTTAGGTTCGTTGGATATACCCACGTAAACGGCGCCCAAGTAGACCTGATGACGAATAAGCTCAACCACCTTGGTCATGTTAGAGATATTCAACAAATCATTGCCGAACATCACATTGAAGAGGTAATCCTTGCAATTGAATCTTCAGAGCACGATAAAATTGGAACCATTTTAAACCAATTGGAAACAACCCATGTGTTGGTAAAAATTATTCCTGATATGTATGACATTGTGAGTGGTCAAGTTAAAATGTCATCGATTTTTGGAGCCCCACTTATTGAAATAAAGCATGAAATAATGCCCGCTTGGCAGCAAGTTGTTAAGCGCAGTATTGACTTGGTTGTAAGCATTTCATTTCTAATTCTGTTCTGGTGGGCATATGCACTCATTGCGCTCATCATTAAATTAACGAGCAAAGGACCAATTATTTATTCTCAAGAGCGTATTGGAAAAAATGGAATTCCTTTTGAGATTTATAAATTCAGATCAATGCATGAGCACGCTGAAGAACAAGGTCCGCAGCTAAGCCATAGCGAAGATACTCGCATTACCCCTTTTGGTAAATTCATGCGTAAAATGCGGATTGATGAGTTGCCACAATTTTATAATGTAATAAAAGGTGACATGTCTTTAGTTGGACCGAGACCTGAACGAAAACACTTCATCAAATTAATTTCTGAACGCGCTCCACATTACACGCACCTTCATAAGGTGAAACCCGGAATTACCAGCTGGGGACAGGTGAAGTATGGTTATGCTGAAAATGTTGATGAAATGGTTCGGAGGTTAAAATACGACGTCCTCTACATCGAAAACTTATCCCTATTTGTGGATTTTAAAATACTAATCTACACCGTCATCATTGTATTTCAAGGTCGCGGCAAATAGGCTAAAACAAACAAAGGCATTTTAATGGTGTTTGCTAATTTTGTAACACGAACGAATTGTAATTTAAATTAAACTGTATGAATGTAGCTGTAATTGGTGCTGGAACTATGGGGAATGGAATTGCCCACGTATTTGCACAAAGTGGACACGAAGTCAACTTAATTGATATTTCACAAGATTCTTTAGATCGTGCAATACAGACCATTAGCAAAAACCTTGATCGTCAGGTTAAAAAGGAGGTCTTAACTGAAGATCAAAAAACAACTGTACTTAGCCGAATTAGCACGCATACAGAAATGTCGGCCGGGGTTAAAGGTGTAAAGTTGGTTGTGGAAGCCGCTACTGAACGTGTTGACTTAAAGCTGAATATTTTTACTGAGTTAAGTAAGTTAACTGATGAACAAGTTATTCTTGCTTCAAATACCTCTTCCATTTCCATTACCAAAATTGGGGCAGCTACCAATCGGCCAGACAAAGTAATTGGAATGCACTTTATGAACCCCGTTCCTGTAATGAAGCTTGTTGAAGTTATTCGTGGATATGCGACTTCTGATGAAACTACAACAACTGTGATGGAGCTTTCGAAGCAACTCAAGAAAGTTCCTGTTGAAGTAAATGATTATCCAGGGTTTGTAGCTAATCGCATTTTAATGCCCATGATTAACGAGGCGATAATATCATTGCATGAAGGCGTTGCTGGTGTAAGTGAAATTGATACCGTGATGAAATTAGGGATGGCACACCCTATGGGGCCTCTCCAGTTAGCTGACTTCATTGGCTTAGATGTGTGTCTAAGTATCATGAATGTGTTGCACGAAGGTTTTGGAAACCCGAAATACGCCCCATGTCCGTTGCTTGTGAATATGGTTACGGCAGGCAAAATGGGCGTGAAATCTGGTGAGGGATTTTATAATTGGTCACATGGAACTAAGGAGCTAGTTGTTGCTGATTCATTCCAGTAAATCATACATAACTTCAAAAAAAGGCAGGGTTGAACACCCTGCCTTTTTTAATTAAACCTGATCTAATTACCCTACGAGTTCTTTCTCAATTACTTCAATTAATGTTTCCTTTGGTAGAGCTCCTGCTTGCATCATTGGTTGCTTGTTTTTCGTTGGAACAAACAAGAGACTTGGAATACTCCGTATTCCAAATACTGAAGACAGCTCTTGCTCCACTTCAGTATTCACTTTATAAATGGTAAGTTTTCCTGCGTATTCTTCAGAAAGCTCTTCCAATACAGGAGCTACCGCCTTACATGGCGCACACCAATCTGCATAGAAATCAATGATAGCAGGAGTGTCCTGGTTGTAAGCCCATTCTTGTGATTTATTGTAATCAAAAAATATATCTTTAAAATCTTCTGTAGTTAAATTAACTGTTGCCATATCTTAAGTATTTTCGAAGCAAAGGTAACACGTCTATCCAAGGACATTTGTAACGCAGGTTACACTTAATACAATTCAATATGATCTGGAATAAAACGACTGATATAGCTGCTATTAATAAGCTTTGTGCGCAAACGATTCACGAGCCACTAGGAATCCAGATTAAAGCGCTTAATTCGGATAGCATTGTCGGTACCATGCCCATCCATGCTAATACGAAACAACCTCATGGTATTTTACATGGTGGTGCTTCAATTGTTTTAGCTGAATCATTGGGAAGCATTGCCACAATGCTTGTACTGGATGATGAGCATATAGGTGTTGGTCAATCTGTAATGGCCAATCATATCCGTCCGGGAATTGATGGACATGTTACTGGTGTTTGTAAACCTATTCACCTTGGGAAAAAGAGTCACATTTGGGAAATAAACTTATCAAATGACGACAATAAACTCGTGTGCACTGTAACACTCACGATGGCTATTTTAAGCAAGCCTAATACCCCTTAAAGAACTACGATTTCATCACCTTTAAGAATCGGTACAATTTCGACCTTATCCAACTGTAAGCAATACCTTACATCTTCTTTCAGGTTTAATTTTTTCAACCTTCTGCGATGTGATGAATTCATCAAAAACTTATAGGGATCGCCTTTTGCCAGGTTGTATAAATACATCGCTGAAAGCGCAGAGTCTTCAATTTCATTAAGCATGCTACGGTGGTTTAAAGCCTCAGTTAAAGCACCCGCAAACAACGTGTCTTCAAGGTTATACCTCCCTTTCCATCCGGAACAAAGAATCAGTACATCACGATCTTGCTCATGTAAGTAAGAAGCCACCGCATTCAAGTTGGTGAAAGCCCCGATTACGACTTGATGACTCTCTTTTGCCATGTTAATGGCCTTCGTACCATTTGTTGTGGTGAGTACTATCGATTTTTCTTTAATCTCACTCGACATATAACTGTAGGGAGAGTTTCCAAAATCAAAGCCTTCAATTTTTTCCCCATTGCGTTCAGCTCCTACTAAATAGCCTTTCTCTTGAAAAGCTTTAGCTTCCTCAACAGTGGAAACAGGAATAACTGATTTAGCTCCATTACCTAAAGCCGTGCAAATTGCACTTGTTGCGCGCAACACGTCCGTAACAACTACGATACTCTCAGTGTTTTCATAAACGGAGTACGTTTCTGGTGTGTAGCTTACTTCAACCTTAAACATATGCTGACCTTAGCCTTTCTTGTAAAATGGAGGGCGAACAATTGCTGCTCGTAATGATTTATTTCTAATCTGGATAAACACTTCTGTTCCAGATTTGTGGTGCGGAACGTCAATGTAACCCATACCAATAGCTTCGTTTAGCGAGGGAGACATTGTACCTGAAGTCACGACTCCCAACTCATTACCTTCAGCATCGCAAATTTGATATCCTTGGCGTGGAATACCTTTATCCATCATTTTAAACGCTGCGAGCCTACGGCTGACACCTTGCTCCTTTTGACTGGCCAGTAAATCACGGTCTATGAAATCATTGCCATCCGTAAATTTCGTAATCCAACCTAAACCGGCTTCAATTGGTGATGTTTCGTTGTCTATATCGTTTCCGTACAAACAAAAACCCATCTCCAAGCGAAGTGTGTCCCGGGCTCCTAAGCCCGCAGGTATAATACCAAAGGGCTTTCCCGCTTCCATAACAGCATCAAAAACTTGTGTGGCACTTTCTTTAGGGATATACAACTCAAACCCTCCTGAACCCGTATACCCTGTTGCTGATACATGCACGTTATTCACCCCTGCAAACGTCCCGCTTTCAAAGGTGTAATAAACCATTTCTAATAGGTTAATGCTGGTTAAAGACTGCATAGCCTCAGCAGCAAGCGGTCCTTGCACTGCAAGCAGCACGTAATCATCAGACTCATCACTAAGGTCAGCATCAAAAGTATTCTGACTTTTTATCCAACTGAAGTCTTTCTCAATATTGGAAGCATTTACAACCAACATGTATTCTTGTTCAGCTATGCGATAAACTAGCAAATCATCAACAATACCCCCTTTACCATTCGGCATGCACGAATATTGAATCTTTCCATCCTTTAGGGTCCTTACATCATTCGTAGTTATGCGTTGGACAAGCTCCATTGCTTCACTTCCCCTGACGAAAAACTCTCCCATGTGCGAAACATCAAAAACGCCTAACGACCGCCTTACTGCCTCATGTTCAACTTTGAGGCCTGCGTACTGCAATGGCATATTGAAGCCAGCAAACGGAACCATTTTAGCCCCTAATGCGATGTGTTTTTCCTTTAATACAATCTCTTTCATCTTGCCTTTAATTAAGGTGCGGCAAAGATAACATTCGGTTTCAATAAACCGCGTTGACAACTGGTTCAGTGCAACGGATTATTATCTTTGGGGCTCAGTAAACGAACACATGAAGATTCTTCACCAAGATAAAAACACCCCGCGTTGGATCGTTTTTTCCATAGACCTTGGAATTAGCCTATTTGCACTTTCCTTTGCTTACCTTTTGCGTTTCAATTTTGCTATCCCCGAGAACGAGTTTCAGACCTTTCCGATAGCATTCTCAGTTGTACTTCTGGTTAGACTCGTGTTTTTTATCCTTTTTAAGACCTATCGAGGGATTATCCGACATACCTCGATCAATGATTTTCAACGGATTTTTATTGCAAATACTGCAGGAACCTTTTCTCTAGGCCTCATTAACCTCATTCATTATTACTTACTGGACTCTCGCTTTATTCTTCCATACTCGGTACTCATTATTGAGTTTTTACTTTCATTTTTCTTGATGGGCTCCTTGCGCGTAGCTGTCAAGTTGATTTACCAGGAGGTATTGAGATCATCAAAGGAGAAGGTCAATGTGGTTGTTTTTGGGGCGGGAGAATCTGGAATTACGGTTAAGCGGGCTATGGATCGCGTGGTAGACAAGCGTTATTCTATTCTCGCATTCGTTGATGAGAACAAATCCAAATCGGGAAAAGTGCTCGAAGGAGCTCCTATCATTAGCCTCAGTCAATTTCAAAAATTTGCCATCAAGCATAAACCCGAGCAGTTCATAATAGCGGCTGCTGTAGACAATAAGAAAAAAGCAGAACTTATTGAATTGGCGCTTTCAGTAAACGCGAAACCGTTTAATATTCCTCCAGTAACTGAATGGATCCAAGATAACTTTAACATCAACCAAATTAAGCGGGTTCGTATTGAAGACCTGCTAGGACGAAAGCCGATCAATCTCGATCAAGAACAAATTGGAGAAGAATTACGAGGTAAAGTTGTTCTTGTAACAGGAGCTGCAGGGTCTATAGGGGCTGGAATTGTGCGGCAAGTTGCAGGGTACTCTCCAGAAAAAATCATAATGCTCGACCAAGCCGAATCGCCCTTGTATGAGATAGAATACGAAATTAAAGAAGCTTTTGGTGATCGAACATGCGAAATCATAATAGCTGATATTCGAGAATGTGAGCGCTTAGAAAACGTTTTTCGTACGTTCAGGCCTGAGGTCGTGTTTCATGCTGCAGCATACAAGCATGTTCCACTTATGGAATATAATCCAAGTGAAGCCATTCGAACCAACATACTCGGCTCCAAAAACTTAGTTGATTTATCGGCTAAATATGAGGTTTCTAAATTTGTCATGATTTCAACAGACAAAGCCGTTAATCCTACCAATGTGATGGGAGCTAGTAAACGCATTGCTGAGCTTTATGCCCAAGCTAAAAATGGAACAGCTGGTAAAACCAAGTTTATTACTACCCGATTTGGAAATGTGCTGGGATCAAATGGTTCGGTAATTCCACGATTCAGGTCTCAAATTGCAGCCGGTGGTCCGATTACAGTTACACACCCTGAAATCATACGTTATTTCATGACTATTCCGGAAGCGTGTCAACTCGTTCTAGAAGCTGGAATGATGGGTGAAGGAGGTGAAATTTTCATCTTTGATATGGGAGATCCTGTGAAGATTGTTGATTTGGCAAAGAAGATGATTCGACTCTCTGGGCTGACCGAAGACAAAGACATCAAAATAAAATTTACCGGGTTAAGACCAGGTGAAAAGCTATATGAAGAGCTACTCGCGAAAAAGGAGAATACCATTAAAACCCACCACCCTCAAATAATGATCGCTCAAGTAAGGGAAGCCAACTACGAAGAGATAAAGACTCAGATTAATGAGCTCATTGAGCTATATGTTGGTCAAAACAATATGAGCATCGTCCAGAAAATGAAGCTTATAGTGCCCGAGTTTAAATCTAAAAACAGCCTGTATGCGCAGCTTGATGCAGAAAGCAAGGTAGACTAATGAAGTTCATCCATCCAACCTCCATTCGTTTTAGGGATCTCGATGCGCTTGGCCATGTGAATAACGCTGTATACCTCTCTTACATCGAAGAGGCTCGTATTGCATATTTCAGAGCGGTTATTGGAAAAGAGCACGACTGGAAAAAGCAAGGTCTGGTGCTTGTGAACAATACGATTAATTACCACGCACCTATTTTCCTGCACGATATTGTTACTTGCAGTGTCGCATGCACTAAGATTGGAACAACAAGCATGTCATTTGATTTTGAATTACATATCCTAGGAGGAGATACGCCTGTAAAGTGTGTCAGTGGTTCTACAGTTTTGGTTTGTCGCGATCATGACTTGCAAACATCTACCCCCGTTCCAACAGACTGGAGAAAGGCATTTATCCGCTACGAACCAGCGCTGAGTTAGTATACGCTCACTTTAAACCGGTTCACTTCCGTTTGCCGAACATAATCATCAATGCCGGAAGCAAGAATAGATCAGATAAAACTGCAAATAAAAGTGTCATACTTACCAGCAAACCAATGTAATAGGTACTGGTAAAGTCCGAAAGAATCAAGGTTACGAATCCGGAGCATAATATCAAAGAGGTAACAGTAATAGCTTTACCCGTTGATATTGAACTTCGCTTTAAGGCGTAGAGCAAGCTCCTGCCTTTATTCAGTTCTAGTTTTAATTTACTCATGTAGTGAATGGTGTCGTCTACAGCTATTCCAAATGCTATGGTAAAGATAATTGATGTACTTACTTTCAAATCGATACCCGTAAGCCCCATAAACCCGCCTATTACAAGTAGTGGCACCACATTCGGGACTAAGGTTATCACCACTATGCGTATCGACTTAAACAAAAAGCCCATAATTATGGCAATAATGCCAAATGCTATGAGTAGGCCATACATCATATTTGATGCAAGGGATTCATTGTTCTTATCAATAAGCATGGCCATTCCTGTTTGCCGAAAACCGATCACATTGGTATCCACACGCATGGCTAATTCCTCTTCTGCTAGCGTGTTGAGCTTTTTCATACGGTTACCACCATAATCACGAACCTTAGCGCTAATTCGCCCTTGAGTTAGATCTTCTGAGATAACGGCCTGAAATTCTGGACGTTTTTTTAAGACGTTAATAAGGCGTTTCAATCGTTTGAATTCGTTTGGCCCTTCGGGTAAATCAAACTTGCCTGGTGAGCCCCCATTTATGGCTTGATTAATTCCCTTGGCAATCGTGTTGGTTGAAACCACATAGCCCAGTTCATAATGCTGCTTCAAGTACTGCTCAAGTTTATCAACCTCGTAAGCCACATCTTCATCAAAAAGGGTTTTGGTGGAGTCTTTTACCCAAATGGCGTAATCAAAAGGGCGCACCCCAGCAAAGTTGTTTTCAAAAAATTCAAAATCCGCCCGATGGGGGTCTCCTTCACTCAAGTCCTCCAACAAATAATTGTCTACCCGAATATTTGATATGCCCCACAACGACAATATGATGAGGATCACACTCACAGCTACAATCTTTTTATAATTTCCCACAACAATCCCAAACCAAGCATGCATGCGCTTATTCCAAAAGAGTCGTTCATTTTGATGAGCGGCAACACGCGGACGTTTAAAGAGAATTAATAGACTAGGAAGAAGGGAAAAAGCCAAAATAAACGCAATAAATACGCCTATTGCTGTATTTACACCAAACTCTTGAACAGGTACTATCTTGGCGGTAAGTAACGTTAAAAATCCGATGGAGGTAGTTAGGGATGTTAAAAATGTAGCCATTCCAATATGCTTGAAAGCAATGGTTACTGCAACTGCTTTAGATTGACCATTTCTGAGCTCTTCTAAAAACCGAGTAAGAATGTGCACTACATCGCTCATACCTACTACAAACAAAATGGTTGGAAGCAGAACAGTCATTAAGTCAATACTTCTTCCAAGTAAACTCATAACCGCCAACAGCCATATTATTGCAAGCATTACCACCGTAATTGGCACCCAAATTCCCCACCAAGCTCTGTAAGAAAACCAAAGGAAAATCACCAACAATACGAGCGATGTGGTTACGAAAATGGATAACTCATATTGCATTTTTGTGACGTAATACTTTTGCCCGTTTATTCGACCAGAGACGTGCATTTCGTCAAATTCATAGGTGGCGTAAATAGCATCAAGTACATCTACAAGGCTATCGCTTGTGCGCTTGCTTAGAAATGGATCTGTTTGAATTGTAATGCACAAAGCAGGCAAGCTGTCTGACACAAGCGCCCCGACAAGTACGTCACTTTGATAAATCCGTGCTGAATCAGATGCATATTTTTCAGGTTCATCTACATGGAGGTATGGAACCTCAATTGGGCCAAAAGGCCCTACAATCAACTGACTAGTGTTAGTAATTGAATTAACTGAACGAATGCGGTTGACTTGCTTTACCGTATCAGATAAATGCTGAATTTGTTGAAGGAATTCCTCATCAAACAATCCTTCTTCATTGACTATACCAACGAGGACAAAATCATTATCAGGATAGAACTGTTCGCGGAAAGATTCGTAAAACTCAAGTTCAGGGTCTCCTTGAGGAAAAAACCGCTCAAATTCATAATTGAAGCGCAGATTGGATAGCGGAAAAATGCTCAATAAGGTGAGCACACCTATAATTGCTATTGTAACCTTGGCGATTTTCCGTAATTGTAGTTCAGTCATAACTTAGGTAACCATTGAAAAGCATATTGGTTCTCTTACCGTACTTCAACTTCTTCGCCTTCAAAGCTAACACGATCTCCAACACGAATTTTCTTTCGCTTTTCAAATGCCACCTCATCATTCACCACAACAAGCCCCTCTTCTACTAACATTTTAGCTTCCCCTCCGGATTCGGCCCAGTTCAATAACTTTAACAATTGAATTAGGTGGATATATTCTCCGTCAATTTTAAACTCCATCTTTGAATTTCCGTTTAGTTGCAAAGGAAGGAATAAACATGAAAGAAACCGGAACACTTCGTAAAATGCCCGCCCTTATTACTGAAACAAGTATTCAGTATGATTCACCAATTGCAGACAGTAATGAACGCATGAATTCCTTTATTGGAGGAACATTTAACATTGCATTTACTGGTAATATTTTTTGCACTAATTGCGGCCGAAAAACCAAAAAAAGCTTTGGACAAGGTCTGTGCTTTCCTTGTTTCAGGGATTCTCCAGCCAATTCACCATGTATTATCCGTCCTGAGCTCTGTGAAGGTCATGCAGGAAAAGGCCGCGACCCTGAATGGGAGCAAAAACACCATGTTCAACCCCATGTTGTATACTTGGCGCTTACGAGTGCTCCCAAAGTTGGCGTCACGCGATCCACACAAATTCCTACACGATGGATTGATCAAGGTGCGTGGAAAACCATTCGATTGGCCGAAACAAATAATAGGCATGAAGCTGGACTTATTGAAGTAGCGCTTAAGGAACACATCTCCGACAAAACACACTGGCAAGGCATGCTCAAAAACATTTCCGATGAGCAAACAGACCTAGTAGACCTCAAAGAAGAATTAGCTGCCTATATTCCCGATCCTTTGCAACAGTTTTTTTCAGAAAATGATGAAGTTGCTACCTTGTCTTATCCGGTTTTAGAATACCCTGTAAAGGTTAAGTCCATCAACCTCGATAAAACTCCAAGCTTTTCATTTCCGCTTATCGGAATTCGAGGTCAATATTTGATTTTTGAAAATGGGCTCGTAATGAATGTTCGGAAATTTAGTGGGTATGAAGTCACTCTCGAGCTTACAGCGAAATAATCCCCTCTATTGTACTGGCCTTCTCATAGCGTTGAATAACGCTCTCTGCATTGAGCATTAACTCTTTAGCACTTATGCTTAAGTATTTATCGTTTCTGGAGTTTCTTATTGAAACTTGAGCTTCAGGGCCAAATAGCGCTTCTACCAAAGCCAACTTTTGATTGTCGTTTGGGATGATAAACTTGAACAAGTAAACTGAAGGAAATTCGGTTTGATCATCCAGCTGTTGTTTGAGTTTGGTAAAAAATGCATCGCGATCTTGTTCCATCTTACAAACGTACCGATTCTTGAATATTACCAATAAAAAAAGCCCGGAAAACTCCGGGCTTTTGTGACCTCGCCAGGATTCAAACCTGGAACCTCTTGAGCCGTAATCAAGTGCTCTATTCAGTTAAGCTACGAGGCCTTTTTCCTTTCGGATTGCAAATGTAAAAAACTAAACGCATTCTCCATTCACTTTCCTTAATTTATTGTTCTTTTTCACCTTTTCCACCGCCATCTTTAGAAATTGACTTGCGCATGGCTGTATCAGCTTCTACATTTTTATAACGGTAATAATCCATCACACCTAAGTTCCCACTTCGGAAAGCCTCGGCCAATGCCTTGGGAACTTCCGCTTCCGCTTCAATCACACGCGCTCGTGCTTCTTGTGCTTTTGCAATATTCTCTTGCTCTTCAGCTACTGCCATAGCTCGGCGTTCCTCAGCTTTAGCTTGAGCAATATTCTTATCTGCCTCTGCTTGGTCTGTTTGCAGTTCTGCACCAATATTTTTCCCGATATCAACATCAGCGATATCAATCGATAGTATTTCAAATGCGGTTCCGCTATCTAAACCACGCGCTAAAACCGTTTTAGAAATGGAGTCTGGATTTTCAAGAACAGCCTTATGACTAGAAGCTGAACCAATCGAAGAGACAACTCCTTCTCCTACACGAGCTAGAACAGTTTCTTCACCTGCTCCACCAACAAGACGTTGAATATTGGCACGAACTGTTACCCTGGCCTTCGCTATTAACTGAATACCATCTTTAGCCACAGCGGTTACAGGAGGAGTATCAATCACTTTTGGGTTTACACTCATTTGAACAGCTTCAAATACGTCGCGACCTGCTAGATCAATAGCTGTAGCAGAATTGAAATCCAATGTGATGTTAGCTTTATCTGCCGAAATCAACGCATTTACTACATTAATTACGTTTCCTCCAGCAAGGTAATGCGCCTCCAACTGGTCACGTGATAAAAACAGGCCTGCCTTTGTTGAGTTAATTAGTGCTTTTACAATTACAGATGGCGGTACTTTACGCCACCTCATAAAAACAAGCTGTAATAAGTTTATCCGAACACCTGATAATAAGGCTGAAAACCAAAGGGCTACAGGTATCAAATAAAGTAAAATCCAAGAACCAACAATCACCAATACTACAATGATTATTAAGGCACCCATTCCGCCTAGTGGTCCGTCAAAAAGAACTGTAAGTGTATTCATAAGTTTGCTTTGAGCGACAAGTTACATTTATTAATTCACAGGGCTTTAACGAAGATTTTGTTTCCTTCAACCTGTACTACTTCTACTTTACTACCGGCCTCAATCCAATCACCATATGCAGAAACTTCGACATAAATAGCATCAAATCTGGCTGTTCCCATAGGCTGTACGCGCGTGGTTGTTTCTCCCTGTATGCCTACTTTAATTGTATTGACATCTGTTAGGTTAGTTTTACCGAGTATATTACTATTTACACTGAATCTGTTCCAGGTTCCAGGTTTCAATGCCAAGTAAGCCAACCCTCCTGAGGCTACTATGCTAACGGTTAATACATAATGCCCTTGATTTCCAGGAAGTGTATAGCCAGCATAAACTCCAACAATTAAAAACAATAGGCCAATAATTCCCACAACGCCTGTTCCTGGAATAACGAGGATCTCAACAAGCAATAGGACTATACCTACTAAAACCAATAATAATGCGGTAGTTAATGTCATGGAGCGTAGCTTTTAGCAATAGGAATAAATTCGCGAATTTCTTGAACTCGACGTTCGTCTGATGGGTGTGTAGAGAGCAACTCTGGTGGTTTTCCTCCACCCTGTGAAGACATCCTTTGCCAAAACGAAATCGCTGATTCTGGATCATAACCTGCTCGAATCATAAAAACCAACCCCATCTTATCCGCTTCAGATTCATGGTTTCTGCTAAATGCTAGTACGCCTAATTGAGAACCAACCCCATAGCTGAGTAAAAACAGATCGCGGGTTAATGTCGGCTTTTCATTCAGAGCCAATGCTATGCCTATTCCCCCCATCGCTACCAACATTTGATTGCTCATCCGTTCATTGCCATGACGTGCAACAGCATGAGCTACTTCATGTCCCATCACAACTGCAATACCGGCTTCATCTTGACATACAGGCAGGATTCCAGTGTAGAAAGCTACCTTTCCGCCAGGCATACACCATGCGTTTATCACATCGTTTTCAATCAAATTAAATTCCCATTGAAAACCTTCTACCCGATTTAACTGTCCCTGTTCTTTTAAGAATGCATGGCAAGCTTCTGAAATCTTTTTCCCTACTCGCTTTACCTGTTGAGTGCGCTCGTCATAATCGCCAACAACGTAACTTTCGCTCAACACCTGATCATATTGTGTTAAACTCATGCTCATCAATTCTGATTCAGGTAACATATTAACCTGTTTCCTTCCGGTAATGGGCACGGTGGAACATCCGATGAAATAAACTGCTAAGCCGACTATTAATAATGATCTCTTCATTCTTTTATACTTGCAGTTAATCCCCTGCGCAACAACTCCTTACATCGGGGCTCTAAGTCTTTGCGCGACCCTCGTTTCACATCGCATTTTCCTTTGTAATGAATCAAGTATGTGCATTGAGTAGCTTGTTCCATTTCATGTTCACATACCTCGATTAAGCACGTAATCACGTAATCAAACGTATTGTAATCATCGTTATACAACATGAGAACAGGCTGATTCTCCTTGTCAGTTAGAACATCAACCTCCTCTTCTGGTAATACTTCTATTTCTTCAGCTTTCACCATGATTTGAACTTCTACCTTCAATTTGACTGCCGGAAACCATCCTTAAAAGTCACGATTTCCAATTGACTAAGTCCTTCTGCCTTTAATTCTGCTAAAAGAGCTTGAGCTTTCGCAAAATTACGAAACTCTCCCATCAAATAAACTGTTGCTCCATTGTCTGAACGCATAGTTACACCTTCATCATTAAAGCGTAAAATCACCGTTGCATCTGAAGTTGGAACCTCCCCATCAAAAGGACCAATTTGTATGCGATAAGTAATGTTTTCACTTTCAGTCGGTTGGGCAGCAATTGGTTTGGGCGTACTAACCGGCAATGGTTGATCAACTGATGCCCCTGATGCAAGCAATTCTTTAGCCTTGCTAACCGTTATCCGCTCCCCTTGGTAATATGCAGTTACAAAGGCATCAGAAATACCCAAGGTTGCTATCGTTTGTCTTCCTGCCGAAGCGGATGCAGCAGAATTATAGATTCCAGATGAGTACCGCACATTTCCATTTGGCAATCGATCTGCATTTAGTGGGGTAATGTTATAAAGTGCTGCGGGATCTACCGATGTACTGTAAACACCAACTTGCACGGTAAAGAACAGTTGGGGCAATTGCGTAACTTCATTCACTGTTGGTGATTCCCCAGAAACCAATGCCTTCGGAATTTCGTTTGTTACAGCGGGCACGGTAGATTCCGGTGCCTCATTAGGTTCAGCTTGTGTAACAAGATCTTCCGTTGTATTCGATGCAACTGGCGCACCAGCGGCATTTCGCGCTTCAGCAACGGAGATTCGTTTTCCATCCCTGTATGCAACTACAAAAGCATCACCATAACCTAAACTACGAATTGCTTTTTTCGCATCATTGGCCTCAGCAAATGCCAAGAACAGTCCGGCTGTATACCTAGTAATACCATTGCCTATTGTTTCACCTGTAATTGGTGCAAAACCCTTAAATGTTTCTTGAGGAATTGGGTTTCTAAATGCACCAACTTGAACTTTGAACACCAGACCTTTAGGCACTTTTGTATTCACAGGAATAGGCTTGTCATCTGAATAAACCGCCGCTTCATCCTGAACAAAAATCGGTTTACTCAACACTTCTGGCACCTCATCAATTGTCGCTAAAGTAACCTCTGCCTGCGCTACTGGTTGAGCCTCTTCCCTTGTTTTCGGAGTAGTTCCTGAAACGGTATAAACCAGTGCCGCCAAAACCTTACGGTCTTCTATTTTTGAGATAGCTGAATTATTCTTATTGATTAAATATTGGGCACCTGAAGCCTTTGTTCGCGCTTCGTTTAACACTGAGTCATACCTGATTTGCAACGAATCCAAGATACGCTGACTTTCCTCATCCGCATCTGAACCGGCTGAATCTGAAGCATTCCCTCGAGCGTTAACTTCCGCCTGATATGCCTTTTCTAATTCAGCAGATTCTGCATAAAGCACTTGTGCATCAAGCAGCAGTTTTTCTGCCTGCTTTCGGTCGTCTAAAATACGCTTAGCAACACCCCCATTTAGCGCACTATCTAGTTCTAATTGGTCCATAGGTTCGCTTACTTCTGGTAATTGCACCATATTGGTATCTTTCCACGGCGATGCTATCGCGGCCGTTCTCCACTCCATTTCTTCTATGGCTTTTTCTTGTGCTCTGATTGCTTGTACTTCGTCACGCACAGCAGATGCTTCACGCTTCAAATCAATTATTTCTGCCATCAGCACCTTACGCTTTTTGCGCTTGCGTACATCTTGAAGCTCCATTTCTTTTGCAGCAATTTGATCCTGCAAATCGGCGTAGGTTTCAGTTAATTCTTCAGCTCTATTGCTATACGTTTTGGTTGGAGAGGTTTGCTCAGCTGGATTTAGGGTGTAAGCCTGAATTGCTGCTTCAAGATCCGCCAGCTCTTGCCAGTTTTGCTCTTGTGCTTGAGCTAATTTCCGCTGATCTTTAACAACTTCTATTTCAGCTTCAATCTGTTTGCGCTCCCTGCGTTTTGCATCCTCTTTATTGAGTTCAAGCAATTCCAATGCACGATCAAGTTCTACAACCTTTTCTTGAGCCTTTTTTGAACCTGATGCAACAGGTAATTGCACGGATACTGTAGCTGCAGTTAACGGTGCAGTAGCTACCTCACGACTGGAAAGCTGTTCTCTATTCGGTTTATTGACTTGTGAATCGCCTAGACTCTCCTGTTCTCCGCTAGAATCACTTGTTGCATTTGCTGCTTGATCTGATTCGAAACGTTCAGGTTGATCAGTATTGGCGGCGCTTTCTTGTTCCTCTTCTGTTGTGTTTTCTTCAGCTGACACACTAGCCGTTTCAAGGTTTTCTGAGGTACCTGTACCCGATTCAACATCAGTGCTACTTTGAGCAGCTCTATCTGCTTGGGCAATTAACTCCTTGTTGAATGCTACTTGCTCTTCTTTTTCTTTGTAAACACCTTTTAACGCATCAATTTTTTCGGTAAGTAACTCACGCGTTGTTTCATTTCTGCTGTTTTCACGATTGTAACTCAACACAGCCACTTCTTTCTCAATTGATCCTAACCAGGCTTCATTAATTGAGTCTACAGCAATAGCTCGGTCAGTACCACCCGTTATGAGGGCTGCGTCTGCCAATGCCTCTTCATAAGTAAAGTTATACGAAGATGTTGTTAAGTTAATCGGAGCTTTTCGAAGCGTTTCAATATCGTACTTTGCTATCAAATCATCATAGCTCAATTTGTTTAAGCCTGTGGCATTCTCAGTAGGCTCTCCAGAAGTATTCGGCAGTTCAGCTGCCACATTCGACTCATTTCCTTGAACTGTTTCTGATGGCTCTGTTTCAGATGGCTCTGTTTCAGATGATCCTGTTTCATCACCAGTGTTGTTTGCTTCAGGAACTTCTGCTGTAAGGTCCGGTTGCTCGCTAGTTTCAGCAACACCTGATGTCTCAATCGGCTCATTAGTCTCCTCTTCTCCTGTTGTCTGCTCCGCAGTAGCTTCAGCCAGCTCATTAGCAGCCTCCCTTTCTCTAATTTGTCCAGCTTTCAGTGCACTCAACTGTTCTAAGACACGCTCTTCGCCCATGAGGTCTTGATATTCGCCACCATCTGGATCCATTGTTGAAGCAGCTTGACCAATAGCTTGTAAACGCTGATTTATTGCATCGATATAAGCATTGTCTACCTCATTTAGCTGCTGCATTTGAGCAGCCTTACCTTGTGTACTATTGGCTTCTTGATAATCAAAATAAAAGCGATCCTCAAAATCTTTCACTGCATCGTAAGCAAGCGCTTCAGCTAGCACCTCCTCCTCATCAACCGCATACTTTCTGTTTATTGAGCGCAATTCATCAATGGTTGATTTTCGAACATCAGCCAACGCTTCCAACGTTTCGAGCTCCTCATTCCAATTTTCAAATGCTGAACTCGTTGGATTGTACTCTTTCTCTTTCTCCAAAAAACTCATGCGCTTGTTAATATCCGCAAGCCATTTTTCCTCTATTTCAAGTTGAGCTTGAACACGGTCTTCTTCTACTGGCAGCGCTGCTGCTTTAGTAAGTTCCGCCTCGTACATGTCCTTATCTAATGGGTTGCCTTCATCAGGAGCTGAAGGCTCGCTAATTGCGAGTTCTTCTTCTGTTTGGTTATACGGGTTTTCTGAAGCTACAAAGGCAATGTCTGCCGTTGCTTCAAGAACCTCATCAACCTCTTTTTTTAGAACCTCTACAGGTTTTGTTGAAGAAGGGACCTCACTTGTAGCTGCAAGATCAGACGAGACCTGCTTCAACGTATTCAGTTTACTTTCCATGAATGACGCTTCTGCCTCTATCGCTTTAGCCTCTTCAAATTTCAGTATTGCCTTTTCCTTATTTCCCTCAATAACCTGCTCAATCTCAGCTGCTTCATTTAAGAAGGTCTTTTTCAACTCACGATCACGGGTTTGATTGGCTTGTCCTCGGTAATAAGCAAGATCCTTTTTAAGAGTCGCTTCCTCAGTTGCAACGTTTTCTGCCTCCTGTTGAACTAACCTTGCTTCTTCCCGTTTAGCAATTGTCTTTATTTCTAAGCTTGAAAAAGCGTCTTCAGCAGACTTCACATTTACTTCCGTATCAAGCTGATTGAACTTAATGTTCATTTGCTCAGGAGTCATCTTATCTGAATTCATAACTAAATCAGCCAAATCAGACTCAAATTTGCGCTGATTGTCAAGCATCAACTTAAGTTCTTCATTCAATTCCATTGCTGCATCAGCCTCCAATGCATGACGCTTCGCTTCCGACTTCAATCGGTTAACTTCATCTCGTTTAGCTTGATTTTCTGACGTGGCTTTAGATCCAATTGTTCCTTCAATTTGATCAGCCAAGGTCAATTCATCAACTGCCAATTTAGCTTTGCGTTCTGCCGTACCAGCCGCAATCTTCTGCTGTTCATCGAGTTGAGAAATGGATGCCTGAACTTCTCCTGCACTCGTTTGAATAGCGGAAATCACTTCCTCGCGAACAATGCCTTGTTCTTCTACTTCATTGCCTTGTGCCGCTCCCATAAAAGCTTGCGCCAGGAGTCCACCATCAATTCCTTCTAAGCCTTCATCAAATAGATTGGTAATGATTAGTTTGGGCTGATCATCACCTTCAACTATTTCCATTGTTTGCTTTAGTACACGTGAGTTAGGGAATGATGGAATTTCAACTATTCCTGCATGAAGGACTTCACTGCCGTTGGCATCTACAATAAACTTATACCGGGAGCCGCCTTTTAGACGAAGTACATAAGACCCATCAGATTTATTGGTTCGAGCAGTGAATACAACCTCTCCCGTGGCTTCATCGTGAATTTCTAAGGATGCTACACGCGTTGTTGGAGCATTAAATGTTCCCGCGAGAATGTGCACGGGCTTAGGGTCGTCAATGGCATTGATTCTAAATACATTTACCTTGCCTACGTTATTATTTCTGGAAGAGGTAAAGGTAGCTTGCTGTTTTTTGGGGTCAAGCACGTACAAGAAATCATCATCAGGGGTATTTACAGCATAATCGAGGTTCAGTGGCTCTGACCAGTTTCCACTTGAAGAGTCATACACTGTGCGGAAGATGTCGTACCCTCCCATACTTGTATGTCCTTTGGATGCGAAATACAGTGTTTTACCATCTGCCGCCAAGAACGGATATTCCTCGTCATAAATGGTATTAATTTGATCTGGAAGTCGTTCTTTACTCGAAGTCAATCCAGATGAACCAACGCGAACACGGTAGATGTCTTTTTCAAAATCGCCATCATCACCATAAGAAGTGAAGTAAACCCATTCTGATTTGCCGTGCTTATGCATTAGTCCAGCAAAACCTCGCTTTTCATCTTCTTTTAGCCTTAAATCTTCTGGTGTGGTTAAGATCTTACCCAGCTCATTATCAAGCTGATAACTCAAGTAAAAGGTAGCTTCATTAACCTGTTCTGCTCCCTGTACTTGAAGCAAGTTGAATTGACTTAACAGGTTGAGTCCATTGGCGCACATCCTCAAGTCACGTTCAACTGGAAGTGATTTTTTTTCCTTGCTAGAAGCTTTCATCTCGAATTTTTCGAAATAGGAAATTGCATCTGCAAAGCGATAATTTAACTGATAGGCTTTACCTAAGTAGTAATAGGCTGCATTTTCTACCCCAGGTCTTGAAACGGCATACTCTAAGTACTTTAGTGGAGTAGTTTTATCGCTATCAACGATAACCATACAAGCACCTAGCCTGTAGTTATATGTAGGATCTTTTGGGAAAAATGAAGTCAGCTGACTGTAAAGCCCTTTAGCTTCAGAATAGTTACCTGCTTCAAATGATTCATTTGCTTTTTGCTTCAGGTCATCTGTATCTTGACCTTGAATCGCAAAGGAAGACAACACACAACATAAAAGAAGGAAATAGCCAGTAAATCGTTTTACCAGTAATGAATTAATTTTCAGTGTTATCTTCATGGTTGTGTTTACTAGAGAAGTTCACACGTGATTCTTCTCCTCGGAATAGTCGTTCAATGTTCTTTTGATGCGTAATCAGTACTAAAATGGCAATAAATATCGAGAATAGGCGCAAACTATTGACTTCACTTATCAAATAGAAGTTAACGATTAGCGGAAAGGCAATTGCGGATGCTATGCTCGATACGCTTACTATTCGGCTTGTAACAAATACACCAATGAATACGGCCATAGCAAGCCCCGATGCCAGCGGCTCAACAGCAAGCATGAATCCGAGTAAGGTTGCTATACCCTTCCCTCCTCTAAACCCAACATAAATAGGGAAAATATGCCCAACAAGTGCCGAAATACCCAATGCTAACTGAAGGTTCACAAAGGGCTCTGTACCCGGCGTGAATTCGGTAATACGTACCAAGTGAACAGCGGCAAACCCTTTTAAAACATCAAAGAGCAATACGGGCACACCAGCTTTTGCACCCAGCACACGAAATGTATTTGTCGCACCAGCATTCCCACTTCCATACTCACGAACATCAATAGCATAAAACCACCTTCCCACCCAAACCGCGGTGGGAATGGCTCCTGTTAAATATGCCAATATGATGATTAAAACTTGGGTACCCAAAACACTGGTTTTTGCAAAGAAAAGATTTCTTACAAATCTTCAAATTTCTTGATGATGTCGTCTCGTTGACGCTTCGTTCCTTTAATAAAGATGTAAGGTTTTGTTCCGCGTTCCCCTTTCATCTTACGATCGTCCCCTTTCACATCTTGAATTGCCGTATTAAACGCTTCAACAGAACTGTAAATGCGCATATATCCTGTAGAATACTTGAAGTTAAACACAAACCAAGTGCGACTATCCAGCTCAATTAATAAGTTAATCTCAGCGCCTGATCTTCCGTTTTCAATAAGCAGTCTACCATCCACATAACGATTTACCTCATCCTTACCCATGTTTCCAATTCCAATAGGCCCTTCAGAGTAGAACAGCTCTTCTTTCTTGCTCCACTTAAGGTTAACATCATTGATGAAGAACGTTTTTTCCAGTTCATCTGGCGTTTTAAAGTTCTTTCCTAAGCTAATCTTACCGATTAGCTCTTCGGCTTCCTCTACGCCTATATACTCTCGCAAAGCCAATTCGTATATGGGTCTATCTAACGTTGTTGCCTCAAGTCCTTCATAGCTTAAGATAGCTTTCCGGATAATATCGGACGCTTTACTGTCGAACAAGAAATTAAGCAACAGGGCTCCTTCAATTGAAACTTCATTGGTTATGGTATTGTGTTTTACTCGGCCAACTGGCATCACATCAACTAGACCTGTCTTTTTTGCAAGGAGCAATTTCCCTTCTCCCTCCAACATACAGCTGCCCGTATTGAGCGATACATAAGCGCCCGGAAATGAGCGTTGATTTAACTTTTCCAACGATGCAATCCGGTACTCTTTAGACCCTTTATCAAAGACCAAATAACCGGTAGCATCAATCATAGACTCGTCGCGTTTAGATTCTTTTTTGCTCAAGAACGTACTGTACAGCAAGCTTGAATCCACAGGTAAAATTACTCCAGAGTTGAGCGCATCCCGTTCTGCATTAACAGGGTCATTGATGGTTATCACAATATCTCGAGGATCTACCACACTTTTAAATGAGAAGCGAGCTGGTGGCATCATTTCGCACGTGTGATTCAAGCTTCCATAGCCATCAAACTCCAAGTCTTTTCTGCTTGCCTCAATTCGAAAATCTCCCTCAAAACCAAACGCAGGACTCAGGGTGAAACTCATTGAATCTGCAATACTACCTTCTGCATAAGTTTGACGGGTGGTATCCACACCTATGCGGTCTAGGGTAAGTGTCTGTTTCCTGTTGTTTTCATCAACATAGTCGTATAGCCCACTTCCTGTGTACTTCCATTTACCTAGGATATCCACATTAGCGACATACATCTGATGATATTTCAGTTTACGGTTAGCTATTACTTTCGCGTCTTCAAGTGGTTCAATGTCAGCCCCTTTTCGAACAAACAACCTACCATCAACAGGAATAATCCGCGCGTCTGCAACATCTACTTGTTCAACCTCTTTCGCGGTAATGGTCTTTCCCGTTAAATTATAAGTTGCAGCTTTAGCGTACCAAGAAAGTGAATCTTGTTTGGCGTTTATCGAGGTGAACTTAGCACCTTCTAATTCGACGGCATCTGCTCCACTATTTGTCTCTCCACCTTCAGCAGAGAACTCAACTTCTTCACTATCCATGTACCATGTAAAGCGATCTAAGTATGCTTGGTATTGCACAACATCAAAGACGGTGAGTGTTGGCTCTCCGTTAGATTTACATTTAGCAACGCGTTCTTTAAAGTCGATATGAGCATTAATCTGATATGTACTGAAATCAATGGTATTGAACATGGTATCTGTAGACAGCACGAAGTCAGCGGTATCAGCGAAAAACTCATAAAATTTGAAGTCCATACGGTTACTCGTTAAGCGCGCTCCTTCAAACTCATTTATTCCACGACCAACCAGCCCAGTTGGAGAGTAATCTAACTCACCGGTATGCGCTGCAACTCCAGCGTACATGTTAAACGTTTCTTTTTCGGGTAAAGTCGCAGCATACAAATGATCTTCATAAGGTTCCCAGTGTACGTAAACCTCTTTTGCGGTAACTGTTGGATACTCCACCGCAGCCATTTGTTCTTCAATATCAAATGAGCGTGTATATCCGTTAACCGAATCGGGGAAAAAATAGAATGCTTCCGAATTACTTGTTGAAGTGATGTAATTAATGTTTCCATCACCAATTAGCCCTTTATGACTGAGTTGAACTTTATTCTCAAAGGTTCCTTTACCGCCATACGCTTCTAATCCGCCTGGAGGCGTTTGTACCTTAAACCCGAGTGAATAATCTTCCTGAAGTCTTAATGGTTCCTCGATATCAGGAAAGATTCCGGCTGAGACAAAGGTTCCTTCGAAATTAATTTGATCATTAGTAAATTTATCTAAGCTATCGAGCTCAAAGGGATTTACTTGATAGTAGAACTTATCGCGATCATAAACCTTACCCAAAATTTCCTTTCGATCGTAATAGGCGTATGACTCGCGCTCTGATGTAAAAACGGGGAATTTTGCAATGTCATAGCGACCTGACTTATTGTTCGGCACATCAATCACTAACTCTCCATTCAAGTTTTCAAGTACCGTTTTAACCCGCGCTTCCAAGGTATATCCTTGCTTATCTTTTTGCTCGGTATCAGCCCAAATTTGGAGGGAATCAATTATGGGCATGTCGATTATAAAATGTTCATAATCAAACTTAAAATTAGAGCCAAAATATTCAAGCTTTCCAGCAGATAGTAACCCAGAAAAATCGATATCCCTATCTTTTGACATTACAATTTGCTGGCCTTTGGGATATATGGCCACGCGATGCTGAGGACTTAGAACAACCCTGCGAACTCCTTTCATTGTTAACTCATAATTCAACAAATTTAAAGTTGCATTTACCATATTGGTACTAGCCGATGCATTGCTAATAACCTGAAGCACATCGTAATCATTGATTTTTGACTTTGCTCCTACATAGTGCCTGAGTTTTTCCTTAATCGTTACTGTTTGTGTTTCCTTGTTATACCCTACGTAGCCATCATAGGAGTAGCGAAACATCATGGGCTCTACTTGAGTAATGGGCAAGCTCAAACAACGCGCTACCTCTTCCAACGGTAATTCATCTGAAAAGAAATTCTCTGCACAATGTTTAAGTTCGGATAAGGGATGCTTGGAGCGTGTACCCATCAAGTTCATAAACTCATTTTCCGTGTAGTATGCCAGGGATCGAAAATCAGCTTGCTGACTGGAAGACATTTCAAGCGACTTAAACTCAATAATGGGTTCATCCAGTTTCCATGACATCAGCTCAAAATCCATTGAAATATTGTGGTAATTATTTTCGTAAGTCGCCTTACTCATGCCCTCTCCTGTTCGAATGAGGTTCAACTCGCGATCATCAATAAAAAACTTGAAATTCAACCCTGGATGAACAATGGTATCGGTATCTAGTGCCATAACTACATATGCTTCTTTAGATATGATCCTGCTCTTATCCCGTTCTTTTACCCGTTCATCCTTATCTTTTTTCGATTCCTCAACTTCTTCATCTGATTTCAGACTAATTACAAATTGGTTGGACTGAGCAATAAGGAACGGTTTGGATTCCCGGTAAAAAATGAGTTTCGATGGATTTTCGCGCGTTCCCGAACCCAGAAACTCTCTTCCGTGCTGAGCAAACCCACCATCAAAGTCTACACCTTTGGCAATATTCTTTATCAATAAGCGCTTGTTGTAGGAGTTAAACCTTGGATAAGACACGCGCTCTAATTTCACGTCGGCAAGGATTTTATCTTCTAGCCGCCCGATCAATGGATCTTCAAAATATTTTTTATTCTCAAACACCACTGAATCAGCAGTATAATTAGGCTTCCTTAGAGCAATGGAATAGCTTGACAACTTGGCTTGCATCAATTCTTTTGAAAATCCAGCTCTAGACCAATCAACCAAACCTGATTCACCTTCCCAGGATTCATCGAGGGGGTATAACTCCCCCTTGGTGTTGTAGATAACCATGCTGTCCCCTTTGGCTTCGCATTTCAGGTTCAGTTTTTCGAATGTTACACGAGGAGATCCACTTTTCATGCTAAATTCAAAATCCAAGTTATCCGTAAACCAGTTCACTGATTTAGAGCGAGTTTGATGCAGGACCTTATCCCTAAAAAAGTAACGCACAAAGCTGTGTAAGTCTGCTAAATCACGTTTCGTTTCCTTTTTCACAGCTAAGGCTTCCAACATGGTGTGCCAACTGCTAAAATGCTTTTTCAGCGCAGGGGTATTCCCGTATAAAATGAGTCCTTCAATGTAGTCTGACATTTCAGGGTATGGCCTCATCTTATAGATTGCCATTTGATTACATAGATCAATAATGCGCTTCTTCTCCGCTGAGCTGAATGTTGTCCCAAGCCAAATCGGACTAAAATCTTCCATTAGGCTTTTGGTGGTCTTCTTGTCAACGCGATCTAAGTAAGCTGTGAATTCACGGATAAAACCAGCGTCATCTTCAGGGAATATATCTTCTTGAGCGAATCCAAATAAGCTCAACAACAAAACACCTAAAAGTAAGAAGTACTTCATAATTACTTTTTCGTAAACACTAAGCCAATCCAGTTATCCCTAACGATTGCAGACTGATACTCGAGTCCATTTTCCAATGCTTTTTTCTTCACGTGCTCGGCATCCTCTTCAAAAAAACCACTGGTTACTAATGTACCTCCTTTGGCGAGCACACTTGAATAGAACGGTAGGTGTTCTAAAATAATATTTCGATTTATGTTAGCTACAACGACGTCAAATGTGCGTCCTTCAGCTTGCTCACACTCTCCGTGTTTCAGTTCAACAACTGAGGCTACACCATTCGCTGTTACGTTATCCACACTGTTATCAAAGGCCCATTCATTGTTATCCACTGCTAGTGCTTCCGATGCGCCTTTCAGTGCCGCGTATATTGCTAAAACTGCTGTTCCTGACCCCATGTCCAAAACACGTTTGTTGGAAAAGTCAATATCCATCATATGCTGAATCATCACATATGTTGTTGCGTGGTGGCCCGTTCCAAAACTCATCTTTGGATCAATATGAATTACGGTTTCTACAACTGGCGGTTCATGAAAAGAAGCAACAATAGCGACCTTGTCTTGAACTAAGATGGGATCAAACTCAGACTCCCACTTTTCATTCCAGTTTTCACCTTCATAGATGCTATGTTTGAAAGTGACGTTCACCAGGTCATTATTTAAAGTATCCACCTGCTGAATAGCCTGTTCATTAAAATCTGCTTCCGGAATGTATGCAAGCAATCCTGTAGGCACATTAGAAAAGCTTTCAAACCCAATTTCTCCTAATTCGGCGGCAAGTAAGTCTGCCCATGGATTAGCAGGAGAAATACGAAAAGAAACTTCGATGTAGTTCATACCTTAAAATGAATTAGCGATGGCTATAAAGTCTGCCGCCTTAAGTGACGCCCCACCTATCAACCCGCCATCGATGTCGGCCTTTGCAAATAATTCAGCAGCATTACTAGGCTTGCAGCTACCTCCATACAAGATGGAAATCTTGTCACTAAGACTTGAGTCATAGCTGCTAGCTAAAAATGAGCGCATATCAGCATGGACCTCTTGTGCTTGCTCAGGTGTTGCTGTTTCACCTGTTCCTATGGCCCAAACTGGCTCATAAGCCAATATTACATGTTGCATTTCGAGCTGTGAAAGATTCTTTAAAGAGCCTTTGAGTTGGTCTCGTACAACTGTTAAGTGATTTTCCGATTTACGATCATGCAACGACTCTCCTACACACACGATTGGAGTTAAGCCAGCATCAAGTACTTGAGTCAATTTGGCATTGATAAGCTCATTTGACTCACCTTGGTCCGTTCGTCGCTCAGAGTGTCCGAGAATAACGTGACTTACACCGAGCGACTTCAACTGTGTTGCCGAGACTTCGCCCGTATGCGCTCCATTGGCAGTGGAAGCGCAATCTTGAGCGGCTAATTTAATTGGGAGTCCCGGAGTTAGGTATTTAGAACTTATTGGGAGATACACATACGACGGCGCTATAATCAGCTCATCCGCCTTGATATCTCCATTTGAATTTAATCTTAGCGCTTCAAAAAGCTCTTCAGCCTCATTGAGCAGCAGGTTCATTTTCCAATTTCCTGCAACAATTTGTTTTCTAGCCATCTATCACATGAGTTCCGATTTCACTTTATCAAAAGTGGGGAAATCATTGTAATGCCACTTACCGATTACCGTACCGTTTTTCAACAATACTAGACCTGGATTTGATCTTATGATCGTTTTTAGGGTTATCGCGTCGCAACTCAAATAGGGAAACATGCTGGAATTATCATGCCTAAATTGTTCTACTTCATCGTAAAGTCCAGCTGTTAAGCCATAAAAACCAATGCCCGATGCTTCGGCTTGTTCTTGGAAGTTATTTACCTGATTTTGAACACTTTCATTAGAGTTTGAGATATCATAGGCGACTAACAAAAACACATAGTCTTCGGCCAATATCTGATTCGTATAATCAGTTCCCGAAGTCATTTCTTCTAAACCAAAATCATGAATAGGAGGTACATATCCTTCCTGATACATTACAGGTTCTGAAGTGTTGGTAATTTTTAACGCCTTGTTCTTCCAAAGCTCTTTTTCTAAGTAATCAATCGAGCTAACCTCTTCTTGGTCTCCAGAAGTAGTGTCGGTCAAGGTGTAATAATACATGTATTTTGGAGGCTCTTTATCTGCTGGCATCTCCATTCCGTCAGGTATGTTTTTCCCTATAGCGTATGGCCTAAAATCACGAATTGGAAGATGAGCGTAGGTGTAATAACTAAATCCAGCCGAAAAAATTAATGAGCAGCCCAATATGAGTGCAACATGTTGATTTTCAGTGGTAAATTTCTTTATAAGAACAACTAAACCAAAAAGAACGAGTGAGAAAATTACCGGAAACGACCATTGGATTACACCTACACTGAAGGCTAATATAAGCGCAGTAGTAATTCCACTGTAAATCACATCTTGGTTCAAGGTGTTGGGTTCAATCTTTTTGCGTTGGAAGAAAACGACAAGAATAAATGCGAGTAAAACAACATCCTTTGTAAAGGATTCCCAAGGCGTTAATTTCAATGCGTCGCCAAAGCATCCGCAATCGGTTACTTTATTAAAGTAAGCAGAGTAGAATGTGAGAAACGTAAAGAACACAATCATACCTAAAAGAGACCATGCTGTTAATTTGCTCTTATAACCGAAGATGAGCGCAACCCCAAGAATGATCTCAACGATACAGATTAAGTAAGCCAAATGCCATGCAAAGGGATCTAGGAATGGCAGGTTCAAGACCTCTTCTGCAAAATAGTCATGTAGCTTGTAGCTGAAACCAAGCGTGTCATTTGCTTTTATTAATCCCGAAACGATGAATAATGATCCTACTAATAACCTTGAAATAAGCGTCAACAACTTCATGTGCTATATATTTTGCTGATAAAAATAGGGTTCGTTTATGTGTTTGGTAGTGGATTAACAAATCGTTAGTAAACTAGTTCTTGTGCTCTCCTAACTTAATCAGTGCAAAAACGGCATAATTAATAATGTCTTGGTAATTTGCATCAATCCCTTCTGATATCAGCGTTTGCCCCTTGTTATCTTCAATTTGTTTGGTGCGATTAATCTTCATGAGTATCAAGTCAGTCAAGGAAGAAACACGCATTTCTCTCCAAGCCTCACCATAATCATGGTTCTTATTACTCATGAGGTCTTGCGTACTACCTATCCATTGATCGTAAAGGTTTTCAATTGTTTCAGGCGACAGTTCTGCTTCAGAGCTAGGCCCTTTGTCCAATTGAATTAGCCCCATGATGCAATAGTTAATTAGTCCAATATATTCTGGAATAACCCCTTCATCTACTTTCTTGGTTTCCAATTGCTCCAACATTGATATACGTTTAGCCTTGATAAAAAGTTGATCCGTAATTGATGAAGGTCTTAAGATGCGCCATGCCGTTCCATAATCAGTCATCTTTTTGGTGAAAATATCTTTACATTTGGCTACTACCGTGGAATACTGCTCGTTAGTATTACTCATAAATGATTCAAAATTGACAGCTTTTCAGATGGCGCAAGATACTTTTTTTAAGCCAAAATCGACGTTGAACATTGGTGGCAACTTAATGAAGTTAACGAGACCCCACGTTATGGGAATCATTAACATTACACCTGATTCTTTTTTCAAGGCAAGTAGAAAGCAAGCTAATCAAGAAATTATAGCTTCCTGTGAAGCGCACTTAAATGCTGGAGCTTCATTTATTGACTTGGGAGCCTACTCTACACGGCCGGGTGCAAGAAATATCAGTGAGGAACAAGAACTAGAACGCTTAATTCCTGCCGTCCATTTAATTTCAAAATCGTTTCCTCAAGCTCTAATTTCGGTTGATACTTTTAGGGCAAATGTTGCAGAACAAGCAGTAGCAGCAGGTGCACATATGGTCAATGATGTTTCCGGTGGGACATTGGATGCGGAGTTATATGATAGAATCTCTACGTTGAATGTACCCTATATTCTAACTCATATGCGTGGCACACCGCAAACCATGCAAAATCATACGGAATACGATGCATTCCCAGGAACAGTAGTTACTGAACTTTCGGAAAAATTGAATGACTTAAAAAGGAAGGGGCTTAATGACATTTTAATTGATCCAGGCTTTGGGTTTGCTAAAACCATTGATCAAAACTTTAAATTACTGAATAATTTAGAAGCCCTACATACATTTCAACTTCCACTAGTTATTGGCGTTTCGAGAAAATCAATGGTATGGAAGACCCTCAAAACATCCGCTGAACATGCGCTAAATGGAACAACTGTGCTCCACACTATCGCCTTATTGAAAGGTGCTCAAATATTGCGCGTTCATGATACAACCGAAGCGGTTGAATGCATTGAGCTCATTCAAAAATTGCATCTTGCGTAACTATGGATTTCATCAATTTCAGACTTATCGATCTCATTGACATATTGCTCGTTGCAATCTTGTTATTTCAACTTTACCGATTAGTTAAAGGAACCGCAGCTATCCGCATTTTCATAGGCATCCTCATGATCATTATTGTTTGGAAGCTAACCGAAGTGCTTCACATGGAGCTTGTTAGCAACCTTCTAGGACAATTTATTGGAATTGGAGCTATTGCTGTCATTATCATTTTTCAACAAGAATTACGTCGGTTCTTAATTGTACTGGGCAAGTCAGAATGGATGAAATCCAATGCTGCCGGTAAAACAATGATGAAATGGCGATTTTTTCAAGAGGAAAGCGATCTGAGCCATAATGACTTAAGGCAAATCTCCACAGCGCTGTTCAATTTATCCCAGCACAAGACTGGAGCTTTATTGGCCCTGACACGCACTTCAGATTTAAATGACATTGTAGAAACGGGAAGGGCATTGGATGCTAAGGTTTCGTCAGAATTGATTGAGTCACTATTCTTAAAAGAAGGCCCTTTGCATGATGGCGGTGTAATTATTTCGGCTGGAATTATCCAGGCTGCATCATGTATTTTCACGTTATCTGAAAAACGACTCGCTAAAAAATATGGTTTACGTCATCGTGCAGCTGTTGGAATAACAGAACACACTGATGCAATTGCACTTGTTGTATCGGAAGAACGCGGAGAAGTTGCCCTTGTCCAAGAGGGATCAATTCGCACGATAAAAAATAGTGACGAACTACTCCGTCAACTTGTTTCTAAAATGAAGCAAAATAAATAGCCTTAGTCTTGATTTGCTGCGCTATTCTTCGCTTCAAACATACGCAGGATTTCAACCTCTGATTTTCCGAGAAGTTCAAGGGCTGCCTTTGCGTCATCAGCAAAAATATGGTCAGGATACTCTGAAATTACGCGCTGGTAATATGTCTTTGCTTTGCCATAATTATTGAGTTTATCATCATAGACAAATCCAGCTAAATAAATTGCTTCTGGACGTTTTAAATACCCCTTGTAACGGTCAGCAGTGCGATCAAACAACCGAATGGAACGCTCATATTCCTCTAAACCAATGCATACGTTTGCTGCAGAAAAAATCATTTCTGGAGCAAGTGAATCTGCTGGATAAGCCTTGCCATAATCCAAATAAAGATTCAATAAACGCTTTGCATGTCCTGCTTGTTGATCGGGTTTAGACTGCTCAACTAACTTCTGAGCACGTTCTATTTCTGCTATAAAATCACCTTTATCAGTTGGTTGACCTTGCTGTTCTTCTGATCCAGAACAAGCTACCATTAAGCATATAACGACTACTGTAAAAATGCGATTCATCATAATCATGAGCGTTTAGATTGAGGGAATTTCATGCGGTAATCTACGTCAACAACCCCTTTAGAAATGTTACTTAATTTTTTCTTTAGCATACGTTTTCGCAATGGAGACAAGTGATCCGTAAAAAGAACACCTTCAACATGATCATATTCATGTTGAATTACGCGAGCTCCAAATCCTGTGTAGGTCTCTGTAATCAAATTCCAATCTCGATCGTAATATTCAATGGTCAATTGCTCCTTACGTGATACATCTTCTCGAATAGTTGGAATGCTCAAACACCCTTCTTGAAATGGCCACTCCTCGCCATCTTCCTCCAAAATGATTGGGTTAATAAATACTTTTTTCAATGATTCAAGCGACTTACGCTCTTCCTCATCAAGATCTTCATCGTCGGCAAAAGGACTTGCATCAACAATAAAGACACGGATAGACTTGCCTATTTGAGGAGCCGCCAACCCAACTCCATTTGCATTATACATGGTTTCAAACATGTTGTCTATCAATCCAGCTAAGTCAGGATAATCAGCATTTATTTCATCGGCTTCCCGCTTGAGAACAGGATCCCCGTATGCAACGATAGGTAATATCATTTCAATCAATTTATGATTGGCAAAAATAGTAAGGTTCTGCTTAATCTCCACCCTTATTTTCCATATAGCTCTGCAGAATTAGCGTAGCGGCAATACGGTCAATATTGCCCTTTATTTGACGCTTTTTCTTCGCAAACCCAGCTTCCACCATGGACTTACTTGAGTTAATGGATGTAAACTGTTCATCTTCCCTGTGAATTGAAATTCCTTTAAATGACTTCTTAAACCACTTCAGGAAACCCACTATTTCTTTTTCAACTGGAGAAGCTGAACCATCTAAACGCTTTGGTTCACCCACAACTAGGACAGAGACCAACTCTTGTTCGATGTAATTTTCTATAAATACCCGAAGCTCATGTGTAGCTACGGTAGTAAGCGGTGAAGCAATTAAACGGTTGATGTCAGACACGGCAATGCCACACCGTTTAGTACCGTAATCGATGGCCAAAATTCGACCGTATTCTTTTTTATCCATACTCACCTAAATATCATCAACTCTGATCACTCCAAATGAGGCGACTCACTAATCCCGCAAACCTACGACTATTGTACATCTCAAGAACTGTGGAATATGATAAAAACCCATATGTAAGTCTTAATGTGGTGGACTTCCGTTGAGTGACTTACTTTTGTAGCCTCAATCCAACAAAATTATGCGCGAAATTATAGAGAAAGCATGGGATGATCGCTCTTTATTAGAGGATGCAAGCACGCAACAGGCGATTCGTGATGTCATTGAAGATATTGATAATGGTCACATTCGTGTTGCTGAACCTCACAATGGAGCTTGGAAAGTTAATGAGTGGGTTAAAAAAGCTGTAGTACTATATTTTCCAATACAAAAAATGGAAACCATAGAGGTTGGTCCTTTTGAGTTTCACGATAAAATGAAGCTTAAAACCAATTACAAAAAGCTCGGAGTTCGGGTAGTACCACATGCCGTAGCACGCTATGGAGCATATGTTGCCCCAGGTGTAATCATGATGCCAAGCTACATTAATATCGGAGCCTTTGTAGACTCTGGAACGATGGTAGACACGTGGGCAACAGTAGGTTCATGTGCTCAAATTGGAAAAAATGTTCACCTCAGTGGCGGTGTTGGTATTGGCGGTGTATTGGAGCCACTTCAAGCTGCCCCTGTAATTGTTGAAGATGGAGCTTTTATTGGTTCTCGGTGTATTGTTGTTGAAGGCGTAAAAATTGAGAAAGAAGCTGTTCTAGGCGCCAATGTAACCTTAACGAAAAGCACACGTATTATTGACGTAACTGGGAGCGAACCAATTGAACACCGTGGAGTAGTTCCTGCTGGAAGTGTAGTAATCCCAGGCACAACCATGAAAACCTTTAATGCCGGTACATATGGTGTCCCTGCTGCATTAATTATTGGAAAGCGCAAACCCAGCACTGATTTAAAAACTTCATTGAACGACGCATTGCGCGAGTTTAATGTAGCCGTGTAGCTTTTATGCGTGTATTAGTAATACAAACTGCTTTTATTGGAGATGCTATATTAGCAAGCTCGATGCTGGAGTCATTGAACCAAACTGGTCAAGTTGAAGCTATCGATTTGCTAGTTCGAAAAGGGAATGAATCTATTTACGCCGGCCACCCGTTCATAAACCAACTTTATGTTTGGGACAAAGCAAACGGTAAATACAAAGACCTACTTCGCATTTTAAAGGCAGTGAGGTCCATAAAGTATGATGTGGTTTTTAACGCTCAGCGTTTTGCTTCAACTGGACTTTTTACCGTTTTTAGTAATGCAAAACGAACGATAGGGTTCAATAAAAATCCGTTTAGTTCATTTTTCACAAAAACTGTCAAACACGACGTCAATAGTGGGATACATGAAACCAAGCGAAATTTCGCCCTCTTAAAGGCCGCATTACCTGCTGTTACTTACTGTAAGCCTAAAATTTACCCAAGTACTGCTAATTACTCAACCGTTTCTTCCTATTCTGAGAGTACACCATACATATGCATAGCCCCAACGTCTGTTTGGTATACCAAACAATGGCCAGCAGAAAAATGGATTGACTTCATCAATCAACTTCCTGCCTCCTATACGTGCTTCTTAACTGGTGCTCCAAGCGATTTTGATAATTGTGAAAACATCCGGACTCTAAGCGATAACCCAAATACCATAAACCTATGTGGAAAACTCTCATTACTGGAAAGCGCTGCATTATTTGAAAAAGCAGAAATGAACTATGTGAATGATTCAGCACCTATGCATTTGTGTTCCGGTGTTGATGCTCCTACAACTGCTATTTATTGCAGCACAGTTCCAAAATTTGGGTTTGGCCCATTAAGCACAAAAGCGACCATTATAGAGCACCCCGAGGAGTTGGCGTGCAGGCCATGTGGTTTACATGGTAAAAAGGCATGTCCGTTAACTCACTTTAACTGCGCCCTGCAAATTGATGAGAAACGGTTACTACAAACCTTATCTCGTTGAGGAGGTATTTGTACTTTTGCAACCGCTATGAAAATGGGTAGACATGTAAAGCGCACAAGTAAAATGGAGGTTCTCGAGGAGAGTTTCGCTCCTTTTGATTGGACACTCAGGCTCCAGCCTAACTATGCCGGTTTACTCACCCATCCTGTTTTTGACGCACTTAAAAAATGCCTAACCACGAATTGTCAAGCGTTTATTGTTGGAGGATGGGTACGTGATTTAATGCTCAATCGATCATCCAAGGATATTGACATTGTAACGGTTGGAAGTGGAATTGACTTAGCTCAGCGATTAAAAGAGGAACTCGGTAACGGTGCTGTGCTTGCTGTGTATAAGCAATTTGGAACAGCCATGGTCAAATACAACGACTGGGAAATTGAGTTTGTTGGTGCTAGAAAAGAGTCTTATCGCAAAAATTCACGCAAACCATTAGTTGAAGATGGATCGCTGGAAGATGATCAAAATCGCCGAGACTTTACCATTAATGCGCTAAGCATATCATTGAATGAAGCCAACTATGGAGACCTAATTGATCCTTTCAATGGAGTTGCTGATTTAAAAAGTGGCATCATTAAAACCCCTCTTGAACCAGAGCGTACCTTCGATGACGATCCACTCCGTATGATGCGAGCAGTACGTTTTGCAGCCCAATTGGGGTATGAGATAGCGCCTGAAACAAAAACGGCCATTTCCAATATGGCCGAACGCATATCCATAGTAAGCCAGGAACGCATTACCATTGAGTTTAATAAGATTCTAGAAGCTCCAGTTCCATCAATTGGCTTGGCGTTGTTATATGAGTCTGGTTTATTAGAGCATTTTTTCCCTGAATTGAAGGAGCTTGGAGGAGTTGAAGAAATTAATGGCCAGCGCCATAAAGACAACTTTTACCACACCTTGGAGGTTGTAGACAACATTGCACGTGAAACAAACAACATTTGGTTGCGTTATAGTGCGCTATTACATGACATTGGAAAACCAAAAACGAAAAAATTAGATCCAGTTCAAGGGTTTACGTTTCATGCGCATGAATTTGTCGGGTCAAAGATGGTTCCTGGAATATTTAGGAAGCTAAAACTCCCCATGAACGAACCCATGAAATATGTCAAGAAGCTAGTATCAATGAGCTCTAGGCCTACAGCACTTACTGGAAGTGACGTTACTGATAGCGGTGTTAGGAGGTTGTTATTTGATGCAGGCAACGATATCGACGACTTAATGCTGCTTTGCGAAGCTGATATCACAACAAAGAATGAGCGCAAAATGCGGCGCTATTTGCAAAACTTTCGTCAAGTTAGAGCTAAGCTAAAGGAGGTTGAACATAAAGATGAAATCCGCAATTTTCAGCCCCCAATTAGTGGTAAAGAGATTATGAATCGCTATCAGTTACAACCGGGTAGACAAATAGGTGCATTAAAGTCTGCTGTTAAAGATGCCATTTTGGATGGTACAATAAAAAATGATTACGATGAAGCGCTAGCTTTCTTAGATGAAAAAGCAAAAGAGCTAGACCTTTCAAACCAATAAATAAAGCATACACCATGTCAAAAATATTTCGATTACGCGTTTTGGTTGATACGGCTGAAGAAAAAGAAATCTTTAGGGATATAGAAATCAACGCATTCGATAACTGCGAGCAACTTCATCAGGCTATTCAAGAAGCCTTTGATTTTGATGGCAGCCAGATGGCTTCATTTTACCTGAGTAATGAGGACTGGGATAAAGGTGAAGAAATTGCACTCATGGACGTAGGACTTGAGGAAGATGGTGAAATCCGGTTAATGAAGGATACCCTATTAGCTGATATCATTGAAAGCAATCATCAAAAAATCCTTTACGTTTTTGATTTCATGTTAATGTGGTGCTTCTACATAGAAGTTGTATCAATTGATGATGCGGATCCGAATGTTACCTATCCTAATATCCCATTAATGTATGGGGATTCACCTGATCAGTATTCTAAAGAGCCTTCAGACTTATTTGGGGCGATTCCAAGTTTCAGCCTTGATGGTGACTCACCTGAAGAGGAAGAGGATGAAGAGGATTTAGATTTGTGAAACAACGCGGGCAATTGATTGTAGTTGCTGGTCCAACAGCAGTTGGAAAAACAGCTTTTACTATTGCACTCGCCAACGTGTTA
Source organism: Salibacteraceae bacterium (assembly GCA_965661625.1). Taxonomy (GTDB): domain Bacteria; phylum Bacteroidota; class Bacteroidia; order Flavobacteriales_G; family Salibacteraceae. The sequence continues at coordinate 36,194 of CBFIEM010000005.1, read as the reverse complement.
AATGCGCCTGTAGTCAATTGTGACTCACGCCAAGTTTATCGTGAAATGGCTGTGGGCACTGCTGTCCCTCCAGTTGAAGAGCGAGCGGGAATACCGCATTATTTCTTGCAGTCACACTCAATTAAAGACCCATTAAATGCGGGTAGATACGAAACAGAAGCTATCGCGCTGCTTGATCAGCTTTTCGAAGAGGCTCCGTTTGTTATATTAACCGGAGGATCAGGTCTTTATATTGATGCCGTAATCAAAGGCGTAGATGCCTTCCCTCCCATTTCACCATTTGTAAAAAAGTCGCTCGAGCAGGACCTCTTTACCATTGGAATCGACCCCTTGCTAGATGAGTTAAAAGAAAAAGATCCCACTTACTTCAATTCTGTTGATCAAAAAAACAGTAGACGAATAATTCGTGCTTTAGAAGTTATTCGAACCAGTGGCAAGCCTTACAGTTCTTTCCTTAGTGAAAGTCCGAAGAAACGCGGTTTCGACTACCATATGATTGTATTGAATCGAAAAAGGGAAAACCTCTATAACCGGATCAATAGGCGTGTGGACCAAATGTTTCGCAATGGACTAAAAAAAGAAGCTGAAGCGCTCTACCCACAGCGTAAACTTCACGCCCTCAACACCGTAGGTTACACCGAACTTTTTCTTCACTTTGATGGACGTTTATCAGAATTACAAGCAGTAGATCGAATAAAGCAGAATACACGACGCTATGCTAAACGTCAGCTCACCTGGCTCCGTCGCTACCCCGATGCAGAATGGATTGATCTCGACGAGGTGAGTGACAGCGACGCATTAGAGCATACCCGAAAGCTTATCGCTGAATCAACGGGTTTACAACCCTAAAAAACAATGGCGGGAATAAGGCTAAGAGCATCATTCCTGGATACCCAGTAGGCATTTGAGGACTATCTTTATGATACCTTAATATTTGATATTTACGCGTTGCGAGGTAATGATGGTCTGAATGTCTTGAAAGTTCAAAGAGCAGCGCCCTTCCAATCTGGTGATCTGAATTCCAGCTATGCATGGGAAGCACACGCTCGTAGCGCATTTCTGAAACTCGGTTGCGCTGCAATCCATAATGTTCGATGTAATTTACAGTTTCCAAGAGCAGAATGCCTACCCCTGCTGAACCAATGAAGAAAAATGTTGTTTGAACATCGAAAACCATAGTGATTCCAATACATAGCCCAATTTGAACGGCCAAGTACCAATACATCTCATTATTCACAATCCGCTGTAAAGGCTTTGAGCTATTCAAACGCTTGAATTCAAGCCTCCAAGCATTGATGTATTGACCCCAAATCGACCTGAACCAAAAGGCAAATATTGTTTCGTTATAGCGTGCGGTTGCAGGGTCACTTGGGGTTCCTACATAACGGTGATGTCCCCTATTATGCTCAATGAAGAAATGATTGTAAAGGGATGATAACAGCAGTGTTTTTGCCATCAAACGCTCATACCAGTTCCTCCTATGCCCTAGTTCATGCGCTACATTAATGGCCATTGCACCTGAAAGCATTCCCATACCAGTAACAAGTCCAATTCGTTCAGTAAATGAAATACCTCCCTCATACTGAATCATCAAAAACCAATACACGAATCCCCATTGAATGGGCAAAATCAGGTAAAGAAGGAAATCATAGCGTTGCTGACCAAGCAGCTTTTCCTCTTCTTCTATACTTACATTGGAATGAACTGGGTTAAAAAGTAATTCCACAATTGGAATCACACCAAAAACATAAATGACAGGTAGAAATGTCCACAAACCTCTGAACGAAAATGCAACGGCAACCGTTAGAGGTAATGATAAAATACTTGCATATTTGAATGCGCTTAACATAGATATCATTGAACGTATAAATTTACCACATTTTGAAATTTAGACGACTCACAAACGAAGAACTACAAGCTGTTGAAAATGAGTTTATTGCATTCTTAGCTTCGAATTCTATTACTGCCGAAGAATGGGAGTCCCTCAAAAAACGTGAGCCAAAAAAGGTACATTTAATGGTTGAGCTTTTCAGCGACATCATCATTGAGAAAGCACTGAGTAACTGCCAGTGCTTAGAGAAGCTCACTAAACATGAGTTCAGGACCTACAAATTTTTTGATGACCATGTTAAACTATTGGTTGTAAAAGCCAAAGAACAGTCCCCGATAGATTTTTCAGAAGGGAGCCTTGGCAACACCATATCAATTGCATTAAAAAAGCATCCAAACGACGTTGACTTTTACACAGCAAGCAAAAAGTATAAGAAACTGAGGGAACAAGAAATGTTTGATGTGCTCAATAGTGGGACTTACATGACTGACGACACCATGTTCAACCACCTGAATAAGCTTGTAAAATAAGCCTAAAGTGCTCCATCTATAATTTCTTCCACAATATCTGGATCGAGCAGTGTAGAAGTATCTCCCAATTTATCAGCTTCTCCCTCAGCGACTTTTCTTAAAATGCGTCGCATTATTTTACCTGAACGTGTTTTAGGTAAACCGGTAGTGAATTGAATTTTGTCGGGCTTTGCAATTGGCCCAATTTCTTCTACTATAGTCTTAATAATTGCCTTTCTGGCTTCTTCACTATCCTCCGGAACCTCTTGACAAATTACGTAAGCATAAATTCCTTGGCCTTTAATCTCATGTGGAAATCCCACAACAGCAGACTCGACCACATGCGCGTTAGAATTGATTGCGCTTTCTATTTCGGCGGTTCCAAAGCGATGACCGGATACATTTATCACGTCATCTACCCTGCCAATTATTCGGTAAAGTCCATGCTTATCTCGTTTTGCACCGTCACCAGTAAAGTAATGCCCTTTGAAGTGAGAGAAGTACGTTTTCTTACAGCGATCATGATCACCATAAGTAGTTCGAATCATTGATGGCCATGGAAATTTGATGCAGAGGTATCCTTCTTTTTCATTTTCAATTATTTCATCACCATCTTGGTCAAGCAGTACAGGCTGCACTCCTGGCAAAGGCAACCCTGCATGCGATGGATTTTGAGGTGAATGTCCACCTAACCCTGAAATCATTATTCCTCCAGTTTCCGTTTGCCACCACGTATCAACAATAGGACACTGTTTTTTTCCAATGTGCTTATTATACCAATGCCAAGCCTCTTCATTGATAGGTTCGCCTACAGTTCCTAGCACTTTTAATGATTTCAAACTATATCCCTCCACATGATCATCTCCATGGGCCATTAGGGCTCGAATAGCAGTTGGTGCGGTATAAAACTGATTTACGTGATGTTTATCGCATACTTGCCAAAACCTTCCTGCATCCGGGAAAGTTGGAACCCCTTCAAACATCATGGTTGTAGCACCATTGAGTAAGGGTCCATATAAAATGTACGTGTGCCCTGTAATCCAACCTATATCAGCAGTACACCAGTATACATCACCGGGATCATATTGGAATACATTTGCAAATGAATAACCTGCATAAACCATATACCCCCCACAGGTATGAACAACTCCTTTAGGCTTACCTGTTGATCCCGAAGTATAAAGTATGAAAAGCATATCCTCCGCATCCATTGGCTCAGCTTTGCATGTTACAGCCATGCCTTCAACAAAATCACTCCACCAATAATCACGTGAAGCGTTCATCGTGGTTTGCCAATTAAGCACGTTCTTAACAATAACCAAGGACACACTAGAACACGTTAACAGCGCCTCGTCAACAACAGATTTAAGCGGTACCTGTTTGGTGCCTCTATTCAACCCGTCGGCTGTTATCACAACTTTGGCTTGTGCATCAACGATGCGAGAAGCTAAAGCGTGAGCACTAAAACCTGCAAAAACAACACTGTGTATAGCACCAATTCGAGCACAAGCTAAGGTTGCTATTGCCAGTTCTGGAATCATAGGCATATAAAGTACAACACGATCTCCTTTAATCACTCCTCTCTCCTTGAGTCCATTGGCAAACTTGCATACCTCTTCATGTAATTCTGAAAAGGTGTACTTGATTACAGAATCTTCAGGGTTATTTGGCTCCCAAATCAACGCTGTCTGTTCTCCTCGTTCTTCCAAATGGCGATCTAAACAGTTTTCCGTTATATTTAGCTTAGCACCTTTAAACCAAGTTACTTCAGGCGTTTCAAAGTTCCATTCCAGTACCTTGTCCCATCTTTTACTCCAGTGAAACTCGCCTGCAATTTTATCCCAAAATCCTTCAGGATTGGTTACACTCTCTTCGTAAAGTTCTTCGTACTCTTTAAATGATTCAACACGCATATTTGTAGCTTTAATATTCCTGCAGTGCGTCAAGTTAAAAACAAGATTTGACCAACCAAAAGAATTGACTTGACAATGAAACAACCAATTCAAATTCTCACCGTTTAATTGTTGGTAAAACACGTTTTTCAAAGACCCAATTTTCTTGGATAAGTCGTAAATTGCGCCAAATATGGCTATGAGCATAAAAAAGGCACTTCTAATACCCGTTTTTCTGGTGACATTAATGTCAGGCGCAAGTGCGCAGTTTAACCTTAATGGTTCTGCAACGGCGCTCGGAAGTGACTGTTACCAGCTAACGAGTGGAGGTAATTTTGTAAATGGTTCTATTTGGAGCTCTAACCTCATTAATCTCCAGAATGGGTTTGAAATTTATGCTTCGGTTAACCTGGGTGGCCAAGATACTCTTGGAGGCGATGGAATTGCTTTCGCATTTCAACAATTTAGCAATGGTGTAAACGTATCTGGAGCTGGAAATCTCGGGATATCAGGGACAAACCCTTCCATGGTTGTCGAGATTGATACAGATAGCAATAATGCAAAGAATGATATTGGTTTAGACCACATGGCTTTAAGCAGAAATGCGACCCTTAATCATGCTTCTGCCAACAATATTTTAGGTCCGGTAAGTGCACTTACTAACGGAGGTAACATTGAAGACAGCCTCGCTCATGATTTGCACATCAAATGGGACCAAGCTGCACAAGTATTCTCGGTTTGGTTTGACTGTGATCTTCGTTTGCAGTACAATGGAAATATTATTCAAGACTTTTTCTTTGGCGACCCTAATGTTTATTGGGGTTTCTCCGCATCATCAGGTGCTAATGCCAACGTGCAATCCGTATGCTTAAACTACATTTCCTACATCGATGTAATGCCTGATGTTTACGACTGTCAAGGTGCTTCAGTGCAAGTAACTGCTCCTTATGGTGATATATACGAGTGGAGTCCTGGGGTTAGCTTAAGCGACAGTACCATTTTTAATCCTGTTTCAACTCCTCTATCGAATACAAACTATTCAGTAACTGTTACAGACACTTGTGGAACTTCATATACACGTTCATTTACGCATACTGTAGTTGATTCGATTATAATGGAGATAAGTGGAGACACTGTAGTTTGTGCAAATACTCCTGTGACCTTACCCATAAGCGTATCATCCGGCCAAGGGCCTTTTAACATTCAGTTGTTCGATGGAACTAACTTGGTAAATTATACCATCGATCAAAATGGCAATGATATCAACACTGGCCAACCAGTAATTGTATCCTCCGGCAATAGTACGCGAACTTGGAGTATTTTCACCGCCTCAAATGGGCTTGGTTGTTCTGTTTCTCTAAGCGGCAGCGCCGTGGTTACTGTAGGAATTTTAAATGGAATATCTTTAAGTACAACGAGTGCTACTTGCCGTGGCGTATGTGATGGTGAAACAACCATCATTATTCCACATGCAACCAGTCAATACACGTACTCTTGGTCAGGTGGGTACAACGGAGCTTATCGTCCAAACATGTGTGCAGGCAACTACATTGTGACCATTTCGGATGGTGGAAATTGTTCCGCAACAACCCAACTTACTATTTCAGAACCTAATAGTATCAATGTTCAGGCGATCCCTCCTTCACAGGCCTGCATTGGAGACGTTACTATTTTAACTGCAAATGCCAGTGGTGGAAATGGAGGGTATACTTACAATTGGAGCAATGGTGATACAACAACGAGCATAACTATTTCTCCTGGAACCACAACGGCATATACAGTTTCGGTTACAGATAGCTTGAACTGTCCTGGAACATCAACTACTACCACAATCAATGTATATGACACGATGTTCATTACTACCAGTCCTGACCCTATTTATTGCATAGGAGACTCTACTGTTATGGTCGTAAATGCCGTTGGTGGGGATGGTAATTACACTTACAGTTGGAGTGACGGTTCTAACCAGAGTAATACCATTGCAGGTCCGGATACAACTACTACATATTACGTTACTGTTGATGATGGTTGCAATACTTCTCCATTAGTTGATTCAGTAATTGTTTTTGTAGATACATTCAGGGCACATACTTATAGCATCATTGATCCAGTCTGTGAAAATACACCAGTAAGGTTTATGTTGGATTTTTACGACCCTGCATCAACTTACCTTGCATATTTCGGTGATGGTTCGGCTGGATTTATTCAAAACCAAGTGTTGCTGCATCAATATCCAGATACGGGCACCTATGACTTTACACTTCAAATCACCTCTGCTGTGTGTGATAGTGTTCGAACAGACACCGCTGCTGTTATCATAAATCCTTCACCAAATGCCCGCTTTACCTCTACACCTGATGAAGTAACAACCATTTCATCGCCTTATGCATCATTTACTGGAACAACACTAAATGCCGTAGATTGGGAGTGGCGTATCAATGGTGTGCGCGTTAGCAACTCAGAGTCTTTCACATTCGACTTTCGAGATAGTGGTTCATATGACGTACAACACGTAGCATTTAATTCGTTTGGCTGCAGCGATACTGCTTATGGAATGATACAGGCGCGTTTTGAATTCCCTGTAGTTTATGTGCCAAATGCTTTTACTCCAAATGGAGATGGGTTAAATGAAACCTTTGCCCCCATTATTACCGAACGCTTGATTACCGAGTACGAGTTGATAATCTATGACCGTTGGGGACATGTTGTATTTTATTCCACTACCCCCAATGAAGCCTGGGATGCAGATGGTGTCGACGGAAATTCTAGCCAGTCTATTTTCTTTTGGAAGCTCCAATTCAAGGATATCAACGGAGCTATCAAGAAGCAAGAAGGTACGGTAACCATGTACAAATAAGTTATTCATTACAATGCTGGAAAACTCAAAAGTAACCGGAGCAAGAATTCTCAGCGCATCATGTTTACCCCGGCATATTAAAGCCTCGTATAGTCGTTATTAAGCAAAAAAAAGCGACACCCTTAGGTAACGCCTTTAACTGTTGCAGAGCAAAGCCGACTATTTAGCAGTGGCTTCTTTCGCTAAATCTTGAAAAGCTTCATCAATGTACCCCATCATAAACACTGCACATCCGCGCTCTGTCATTTCAGGAGTTTCGGTGTCTACAGGAGGAACGATGTATTCAATAAAGAGCTTTCGTGCCTTAAAATCCTCTGGCGTTTCAAAAATCACTTGTTTCTCATCTGTTCCAGCTTGAAATATTGGTTCGCGGTTGCGTTTACCGGGTTGCTCATCAAAAACCTTGATGATCACTCCTTGCGACAAGCCTTCGGTATTAAAAATTAATAGGTGCTGCAAATCGTAGTAAACTGGCACCACTACCTGAACACGTTGTGGATGCTTTCTAAATGTAATCGTAGTAGTATTCGAATTGCAATAGCGAAAAGGACTTAATTCGGCCTTTACTTTCTTACGTAATGCAGTGCGATCACAAGAGTTGTTTACCGTAGATTTTTTCTCCTTAGGCTCATTACCCCATCGATCCTCTGAGCTACTGCTCTCTTCCCAGCTACTTCCACTCTCTTCCCAAGAACCTTCTTCCCAGGACTCTTCTTCCCATTCTGAGTTTTCCCATCCTTCTTCCTCTTGTGCTTGCAAGCTAAAACTGAATCCAATGGCAAAAGCCAATAAGTAAAGTTTCATATTTTTCATAGTCATCATCATCTAAAACAATTATTTCACAATCAACTCACGAATAGTCGTGATTCGATCTGCCATTTCATTGAGGTTACTATATTCGATATCCATTTGACTCAAAGGACCATCATAATCCTTTACTTCTGGAAGGTTATTGTAAAAACGGTATAAACTTTCCAGTGCTTTCCCGACTTCAATCAACTCAGGACTTTTGCGATTGATACGCTTTAAACCAACTAGCATGTTATCCAGAACAGTCATCTGCTCAATAATACGGATGGTTATTTTACTCTTTTCTTTAGTCGGCATTGCGTTTACACCCAGGTACATTCCTTCAACCCATGCGCCAGTAAAAATCATCAGTGCTTCATCCTGTTGTTCATTATCTTCGATATAGGCATCTGTTTTTTCTTGAATGTCGATAAGAATGCTCAAAATTTCATCTTGATTTCCTAAGTTTTTTTCAAAGCGCTCAAACATTTTATCTGAGGCATAAACCTCATTAAACCCAACTTCTTCGGCTAAAACTTTAACCGTTTTCATGTAATCTAACGACGCTTGATTTTGGAAAGCGTGTGGCGCTAGTAGAGCGAAAAAAAGTTGGGGGTGCGGGAATTTTCGATGGCGCTCTTTCATCAAAAACGCTTTGGGAGATGAGCGAAAACTTCAAAGTTACCAAGTCACAAGACATGGGGTTCACAGTTTTTGATAGTGAACTCAATTACAATGCTGTGGTAAATGAAATGCATAAAGCTGTAAATACCCGCTACAGTCAGCTTAAAGAACAACTCGACTATTTCATTCGAAAAGGAAAAGTTTCATTTTACAATGGACACGGAAAAATGCTGGATAAGCATACGGTAGAAATCACCTATTCTGGTGATGAGCCTGACACCCAAATCAGTTGTGAAAACATAGTGCTAGCAATAGGGAGTAGACCGAGGTACCTTCCAGAAATCCCCATAGATGAAAAGACAATTGTAACGAGCGACGGTGTTTCGCGAATGGACAACTTTCCTAAAAGCATTGTAATATTAGGGGCTGGTGTAATAGGTTGTGAGTTCGCAACAATATTCAGCAATTATGGTAAAACTAAAGTATACCTCATTGACAAAGCTGACCGCATCTTGCCTTTTGAAGATGAAGATGTAGCAGGGCTGGTAGCAAAAAACTTAGAAGCCAACGGCGTTCACATTCATCGAGGAGCTAGTTTGGAAAAAATGGAAAATAAAAACGGAGAGGTAGAATATACCCTCTCGTTTGCAGATGGCCGCTCAGAAATCAGAACAGTTCAAAAAGCCCTCATTTCTGTAGGTAGGGTTCCAAATACAGAAAACCTTGGTTTGGAATCGGTTGGCGTAACACTCAACAATAGAGGGTTTGCTGAAGATGAAGATACCCAAACGAATATTCCAAACATATATGCTGTTGGAGATTTTACTGCCGACATTGCACTTGTTAATGTAGCAGAACTGGAAGGGAGACATGCTGTAGAGCGCATGTTCGGTGAGCATAACAAACCCCTGATATATCAGAACATAAGCACAATAATGTTCCTAAACCCTGAGGTTGCAAGTGTTGGAATGAATGAAACACAAGCTAGACAAAAAGGGGTCGCCTATCGTTTAGCTTCAATGAATTACAGGTATGTGAACCGAGCAGTTGCAATGCGAAAAGTGAATGGTTTTATTAAAGTCTTGGTTTCAGATGATGAGGAAATGACACTCTTGGGCCTGCGCGTAATAGGAAATCATGCCTCTTCAACGGTTCAAGCGATAGCGCTGTTGGTTTCAATGAACGCCAGTGTAAAGGTGCTTGCCGAGCTAATCCACCCCCATCCAAGTATACCAGAAGGAATTCAAGAATGTGCACGCATGCTCATGGGTAAATCAATTATTAAGCCTGAAGTATTTAACAATCACCTAAAGTGTTATCGCGTTTCTAAGGATGGTCGAATCGAAAACCTTAATTTCGAAACCAAACCGTCTACTACTCCAATTGCCAATTAACTTATGAGCGAACAACTACTAAAAGCCTTGATGCAGCTATTTGCACTGGCATCAAGTGACGATGACTTAACAAATGAGAGTAGATCAATTGTTGAGGAATTTTTGAATAATGAGCTCAACAGTGATTTAGTTCCTGCCTACCTCAAGTTGTATGACGAGAATATCGTGGCCTTTCATTCCAAGAATGATGAAAGTGGACTCGACTCCCAGCACGTTAAATCCATTTGTCAGGCAATCAATGAAAGTCTGATCCAAAAGCAAAAAGTTATCGTGTTGGTGCGTCTGCTCGAATACATCTTTGCGGATGGAAATATCTCATCTCACGAGTTATCATTCCTGCATATTCTATGCGATATATTCAATGTGCCTGAAAAAGAGCTTAATGACTGCCTAGCTTTTGCTAAAAGTGACCTTGATACGATTCCAGAAGGTGAGCAAGTGATGGAGATTAGTGCCAAACAAAAAGGCAAGTCTAAATGGTATGAACTTCCAAATTTTGAAAATTATGGAATGTTCCTTTATGTAGAAAGTGTAAACTTATATGTGTTTCGTCATTTCAGTAATAAAGCACTCTACCTGAATGGTCAGCTCCTTAAGGCTGACGTTTTCTATATTTTCAACCAAGGCTCAAGTATTCGAGGAGACATATCCAAAACACTCTATTACAGTGATATTGCTTCACGCTTTTTAACTGAACAGGCTGACGGAGAAATTCGTTATGAAGCAAAAGCAATAGCCTTTGATTTTCCAAATGGTAAGCGCGGACTTCATTCTTTATCATTTCAGGAACCTGGTGGTCGATTGATTGGTATTATGGGGGGAAGTGGAGCTGGTAAATCTACCTTACTCAATGTACTAAATGGTATTCATACACCAACAGAAGGGGCTGTAACTATCAATGGTTTGGACATCCATAGGCAGAAGAACCAATTGAAAGGTGTAATAGGCTATGTATCTCAAGACGATTTACTAATTGAAGACTTAACTGTTTTTCAAAACTTGTATTACAATGCACAGTTGTGCTTTGCCGACACGCCTAATGATGAAATTGAACGGATGGTTGATGAGCTGTTAACGATGCTCGGAATGCCAGAAACACGAAACTTGAAGGTAGGAAACCCTATTCAAAAAGTAATATCAGGTGGACAGCGAAAGCGACTTAATATAGCGTTAGAATTAATACGCGAACCCTCTGTTCTTTTCGTTGATGAACCGACATCAGGACTGTCATCTCGTGATTCCGAAAACATTATGGACTTGCTAAAACAGCTTTCACTTAAGGGTAAGCTTGTTTTCGTTGTCATCCATCAACCGAGTTCAGAGATATTCAAAATGTTTGATAAATTGCTTTTACTGGATTTGGGAGGGTATCCAATTTTCTATGGTGATCCTCTTGACAGCGTATTGCATTTTAAGCGTCAAATTAATCATGTTCATAGTGATGTTAGTGAGTGCCAAATTTGCGGAAATGTTAACCCCGAGCAAATCTTTAACATCATAGAGAGCAAAGTGCTAGACGAATATGGAAATGCCACTGAAAAGCGAAAAACGAGCCCTAAGGAGTGGAATGCGTTATTTTTAGAAACTATTCAACGCGATGGCAATGATAAACTGCACTCCACCAATTTAGACTCCCCAAAAAGCACGCTCTCTACGCCTTCTCTCCTCAGTCAGTTTTTAATCTTTTTAAAGCGCGATGTTCTATCCAAGCTGACGAACAACCAATACGTAGCGATAAACTTCTTAGAAGCTCCTATCCTTGCACTTATTCTATCCTATTTCATTAAATTTTCGGCTAACGATGACCCGGTTACACATGCTTACCGCTTTATCAGCAATGACAACCTACCTGCCTACCTTTTTATGGCAGTTGTTGTGTCTTTATTTATTGGGTTAACTGTAAGTGCGGAAGAGATTATTAGAGATCGTAGGATTCGTAAAAGGGAGCGATTCCTGAACTTATCTAAAGGGTCATACCTCTGGTCGAAAATACTGATCATGTTTACCCTTTCGGCTATTCAATCACTCTCCTTTATTCTTGTTGGTAATGCAATCATGGAAGTTGATGGTATGTTTTGGGATTACTTCGGTATTCTATTCTCAACAGCCTGCTTTGCCAATTTATTAGGGCTAAATATTTCTTCAGCTTTTAATAGTGCAGTTACCATTTATATTTTGATCCCTTTTCTCATCATTCCGCAGCTTATATTCAGCGGTGTTATTGTCAAGTTCGATAAATTAAACCCTAGCATCAGTTCGCGTTCACACGTTCCTTTTATTGGGGAAATTATGGCTTCGCGATGGGCCTTTGAAGCTTTAGCTGTCAATCAATTTAAGAATAACCCTGTTGAAGAACGGCTGTTCGATGTTGACAAAAAAATAAGCCAAATTAACTTCCACCGTTCATATTGGATACCCGAGTTAGAAGCTCGCATGGCGGTAATCGAAAAAAATGCAGGTAAGAAAAAAGCAGAAAGGGCACGCAAAGTTGTATTAAACGAGTTGCGCTACATGGATAAAAGTGTTCCATTTCCCGCATTTCCATTGGAACGAATTGAAGATACGCTTCAGCTTACCCAAGGAGACATTACTTTACTAAATGCATACTTAAAAGACTTGAAAAAGTCCCTAAACACGAAGTACCTCGACGCACTCGATGAACGTGACTACAAGATTGCTAAAATAGAGTCTGAAGTTGATACATCAGGATACTTTAATGCCTTAAAGCAGCATTATGTGAATGAAGGTTTGTCAGATATGGTATTGAACAAGGCTGAACTCAATAAAATTGTAGAAGTCAATGGACATTTAATTCAGCAAGAAAGTCCGGTTTTTCAAGATGCCAAAAGTTATCGCAGCCATTTTTTCTCCCCGAACAAACTTTTATTTGGGAATCAGTTCGACACCTATTGGTTTAATATAATTGTGATTTGGGGAATGACTTTGACCCTTATAATAATGTTGTACTTAGACGCTTTCAAATGGGTGTTGAATCAATTCGAAAAAATTGGAAAACTCTTTAAACGCTAAGTGCCGTAGGTCGAGGAATCGTTACGGTAATCGTAGTTCCACTATGAACTTCACTATCAACTAGAATGGTGCCATTCAGCCGATTCACTGCTTCTTGAACAATATATAGTCCAATACCAGAGCCTTGGCTCAACTCAGTTCCTCGATAGAACATTTTGAAAATATCTTCAATCTGCGACTTGTCTATACCAACACCATTATCGCGCACGATGAATTCAACACCGTCTTCATCTGCGGATACTGAAAGCTTTACCATATGCTTCTCCTCACGCTCATTATCGGCATACTTGATTGCATTCGACAACAAATTGCTCAAAATGATCTCTACCCTACTCTCATCAGAAACAATGCGTTCATTTCCTTTATAGTCTAATTCAATCGCCGCATTGTTATAAAGTGGCTCAGTAAAGGAGAGTTTAATTAATACACGCTTAACCACCTCTTCTACATTCATGGAAGCATGCTTTGCCTGAATACGAGCATTCTTTGAATAATCTACCATGTTTTGCACAAATGTGTCAAGGCGGTGGACACTTTCGTTAATCATGCTTACATATTCACGCGTTGTATCTGTTGTAGATTCAAGTTCGATAAGCTCTGTAATACCCAATATCCCCATCAATGGGCCTCTGATATCATGTGAAGCCCTATAAACAAATTGATCGAGCTCTTTGTAAGCTTTTTCTAGTTCGCGATTCTTTTGTTTAACTAGCTTTTGAGACTTATAGGTAGCATATGCATTTTTTAAGCTAAGACGAAGCTCTACTTCATCCCATGGCTTTGAAATATAGCGGTAAATGGCTCCTCGGTTAAGCGCTTCAATTGCAGGCTCAAAATCATCAAATCCTGTAAGAAGCATTCTTACGGTTTCGGGATGACGTTGTACTACTGACTCAAGAAAATCAACCCCTGATACGGAAGGCATACGCTGATCAGAAATAACGATGTGAATCTCCTCATCTTCCAAAATCCTATATGCTGAATGATGATCTTGAACTGCGAAAATCGTATACTCCTTTCGAAATGCAGAAGTAAACGAAATCAAATTGTTCTCCTCATCATCAAGAATAAGAATTCGTGCTTTATCTTTTTCCATATTATGAATCCCCTTGATTACCTTCTATCTCCTTTGGAAGACGAATAATGAATTTAGAACCAACCCCTACTTCACTTTCAACCTCAAGGGTTCCTCGGTGTTTTTCAATTATTGAAAATGTAATACTCATACCAAGCCCTGTACCTTCTCCCACTTGCTTTGTAGTGAAAAAGGGTTCAAATATCTTTTGTTTCACATCATCAGACATCCCTGTTCCATTATCTTCAAAAATGATCTTGATAAAGTCCCCATCATCACGCACTCCAATTTTGATGAACCCATCTTTTTCAAGACCTTCTTTCGCTAGAACTGCATGGATAGCATTGCTCAATAAATTCATGAACACTTGATTGAGCTTTCCAGCAAAACACTCAATCATTGGTATATTATTGAAATCACGCACAAACTCAATTCTACCTTGAGTAGAACTCCTTAACAGGGTAATGGTTGACTCTATTCCTTCAATGATATCTACACGTTTGATATCTTGCTCATCCATTCGCGAAAACACCTTTAATCCCCTTACAATCTCGGCGGTTCGTGAAGCTCCTTCTCCTATTCCTTTTAGAAGACTCGCTATTTCCTCTTTAACAAAGTCGATATCTACTTCTTCTTTCAGCGCTTCGATGCCCGCTTTTTCAGAATCAAATTCATCACCGCTTTGTATACTATCATACTTATCCAGCACTTCGATTAGATCACCAATATCACGTTTCAGTGGGTTAACATTACTCGTAACGAAATTGATTGGGTTATTAATCTCATGAGCTATCCCCGCTGTCAACTGACCTAAACTTGCCATTTTCTCTTGATCAACAAGTTGTGCCTGAGTATCCTTTAATTTCTCCAGTGTTTTTTCTAATACTGTATTTGCTCCTTTTAATTCGGCTGTGCGTTCCTCAACTTTAGCTTCGAGTAAAATGTTTTGCTCGCGTACAATGCGTTCATTCTCCTTTGAAACACGAAGTGCTTCACGTTGTGACAATTCTTTTTCCTTTTTAAGTAGGTTGATCTTATCTGCAAGACCGAAGCTCAGTAAGACAACCTCCAAAGCCGACCCAATAGGTAAAATATAAGCGGTTATCAGGTTGTGTGGAATTACACCTTGATCCTTAAGCACAAACAGGATAATTCCAACCAGAAATATTGACCACGCGAGTAAAAAGAAAATCGCAGGGCGGGCTCCCCGTCTTACCAATAAAACAGCGACAACCAGCATATAAATTGACAGCAGCATCGCTATTAAATTATTCAGGTTGTATGCTACTTGCTCGGGGCCAAATAGCGCTAGGATAAGCATCAAGCTGTATAGCCCAATAAATACATTAAAAACCTTATCCAACTTCGGAAAGTAAGACTTCACTTGCACAAAGTCTCGCATAAAAAGAATTGCCAAAAATGCCGTGGCTGTGTTAAATATGTACAAACTATGTTGTGCAAACCAACTGTTATCTGGCCATAGAAACTGATACGTATAACCTTGTAAACTCGTTTGTACAAGGCCAACACTTAAAATATAAAATACGTAATAGAGGTATGATTTTTCGCGCGTGGTTAGGTAGATGAAGAAATTATAGAAAAACATTACAAGAATGACTCCTACATAAATACCCATTACCAAGTCCTTGATCATGAGCCTTCCAAAGATTACATCTGGAGCACCTAAACTCATCGGTAAAAATACCTGATCACCACTTTTTACTTCCAGCATATACATTTCGGTACTGCCAGGTGGAATCATTAAGGTGAAAATTGGGTTTTGATGTTTCATCTCCCGTTCAGAGATTTCAACTTCTTCCCCAGCCTCTTGTATTCTAATTTTTCCCTGTTGAAAACTATACAGGTTGCATAAATTGATAATCGGATTATCGATTTCTAAGAATAACCGTGCTTCATTGGTTCTGTTTTCTACTTTAAACCTCAGCCAATAGGTGTTTTCCGTAATTCCTAAATTAGGGACAGCAAGTTCGCTTTTCACCCACCCTGTTTCCGGAAGCTTATTGAATGCAAGTCCTATACTATCCTCCAAAACCTCAACCACATTCCCGATCTTAACAGCCCGATCTGGGTCGTCATAAACTACAGTACCCTGACTATATAAAAGTCCTGAAAGAATCAAGAAGAAACTACTAAGTAAAAGTTTAGTTTGCATGGAGATCCCTTAAAGTGTTAAGTCTTTAATAAACAGGTCATATTCTATGATCAACTCTCCTTTTGGACCTTCCTCAACCTTATTCTGTGTTGGTGTTGCTCGCAAGTCAAAAATATCCTCCCTTTGTGTGGGCTCTGCTTTTTCCAAAGCGTCTGTATCTCTGCATGCCAATACTGTTGCCAACCAATCTGGTTTGGGATATGGAAAAGTACCTTGATCGCCCAAGTCAGACTCTATTTCAAAGCCGGCTTTTCGAACCATTTCGACCGTATAAGGGGCACATAAAACCCAGAGTGTTTTTATCTTCAATAAATTCGCAATTGCTGCTCCGGCTTTGGCCACACTCGCTTTGGTTAGCAGAATACTTACTCCTGAACCTCTAATTTCTTTTGCGTTCCACAAGCCACACATCTCACCCATTCCATCTTTCAAATCTGCTTGAATACGACTTTTAATGTTTGGGTCCATATCTCCTACAGCTTCTTCTACAGGTAACGGATTATCACCATCTGCTAAGTGAATGCGTGCCCCACCATATACCTTTCCCGATTCACTGTCTTCAACCAAGATCACATAAACATGATCATTATAAAACCAGTCAGTATTGGCGGAAGTTACTTTCAATACACCAAAGTCACGTAATACCTGTTCGTGCCCGTCCGCAAATAACTTACATGACTCGAGATTTGAGGTTGCTTTGAATGCTCTTATTCGTATCATAAACCAACAAATTTATCACTACTAACTAGCTCGTCCATATCAATATAATACCTCCCAGAAGGCACGTCTTCTCCCAAAAAAATGCGTCTACAAACATTGGCACTTAACGCTGCGCCTAAAAATACTCCAGATGCTAATTGAGGCCAAGACATCAAAGTTTTGCCAATTTGAGGCATAGATTTTTTTAAGCGCGGGGAAACACGATCAAGGCTAATTAGTTTTGAAATGAGTTCCATGCGCTCGTCTGGCTCCAAGGAACTTAAATTTGAGGTATCGGTACCGTCTAATAACCCATGAAAAATAGGTCGATCCGGTTCTGCATCAAAACGCTCCACATCCAACATCCCCCTGTCGTTCGTGTCCATAATAACTGGAACATTGAGTGCTTTTGCATACAGTCTTGAGTCTACCTTCACTTGCATTGAATCACAAACTTCAACTAGCAAGTCCAAGGTACCCCCCGCTTCGAAAAAAGATGGAGCATTTTCAGCTGTATATCCTTCTTGATAAACCTGAACCCTCATATAGGGATCTAATTCCTTAATCTGACGTGCGGCAACCGTTGCTTTGTTAGCACCTAAGTCAGGCAATCCCGCACGCAAGCGATTTAAGTTACTTAAATCGATTCCATCAAAATCAGCTAGTCGAACCTCTCCACAAAGGCGTTCCATTACCAAATTTGTAGCCACGGCATTTCCAACAGAAAGGCCTATGATACCTACAGTGCGGTTAACAAATGAAGCTTGTTCCTCCTTGGTTATCTTCAATTGATTCCTGCTAGTTCTTAAGTCTATGAAGTCATCTTCATTCAAAACGTGAACAACCGTGTTATTCCATGGGTAATAAAACCACGTCCCAAATGTTTCCCGCTTTCCAGAAAGTTGATGTTCTACCTCTGCTTTGATTTCTTCAGAATCAGCCCCCCTATCTAGCCACCTCCATTTATAGAGTTCTACGAGCTGGTGGTCGATCCGATTAACAAGATTTGGTTTTTTGGACCGTATCAACTCATTAAATGATGCTGCTTCTTGGTCGTCCGATAGGTTAAACCTAGGAATATTAAAATACAATTGATCCTCTATTACCTCGAATTTTGACCCCATGTGGAAACCTGTAGAATTATAATTTCAGTAGTTGATTTTTGTTCAATACCAACTTTTGAAAGATATATAAATGACACCCATGGAATTTAAAGCATGAGTTCATTTATTTTAACTAGAATCCTAGCAACTCGCCCCATTTCAGAGCAACTTGAATTTACTTATCTTAGCACATTAGGAAAATTTACTTTCAAGTTTGAAAGCATAAAAATGGCAAAAGATAAAATCAACATCCTTTATATAGACGACGAAGAAAACAACTTAACGTCTTTTAAAGCAACATTTCGACGTGATTACAGGGTATTTACGGCATTATCGGCAGCTGAGGGGCGTGAGCTACTTGAGCAACATACTATGAATTTGATCATTACAGATCAACGCATGCCAGAAGAAACAGGCGTCGAATTCCTTTCATCCATTCTCGAACAATACCCTGAGCCAATTCGTATTTTGCTTACGGGTTACACGGACATAGAGGCGGTTATTGATGGCATTAATAAAGGACAAATTTACCGGTACATCACTAAGCCTTGGAATGAGCAAGAGCTGCGCATGAATATTGAAAATGCATTTGAAGTTTTTGCGCTTAGAAAAGAAAACAAGGAACTGATGGATAAACTTAAAAAGGCAAATGAGCAGTTGGAGTTCTTGCTGCGCCAAAAATTACTGGACTAAGCCGGAAGCGAGTTGTTCTTGCTCTATTTGACGAACAATAAATTCAATTTCGCGATCGTCACCGTTTGGGTCATACTCGTTTTTTAAATTTTGACCAAAAATACACGCCAGTCCCTGCCAAAAAAATGCAGAGAATTTACCCCTTAGTTCTTTAACAAGCTCATAACTGGAGTCTCCTGTTTGACGATCAATGAGTTTAATTAAAATGGCACCCTCAGAAATGGTCAATTTTTTCAATTCTGCACCGTATTCTCTTTTCAACTCTTCTTCGATTTCTTTATAGAATTTACGCTTAGCAGATCTTGAATCTAGTTTTTCATAAGAAGCGGCATACTGCTCCATACGATGCCCAGCCAATCTTGCATACGGGTATACTTTACGCACTTTTTTAGAAAGTCTCACGTATTTTTGCTTCGCCCTTCTGGACTTCCATGTTCTGCGCGCTGTTACTTGCTGCACAGGTAAATAGGATATTAATAGGGTATCGCTATCAAGGATTCTTCCACGAACTACCATTCCCTCCTGACCAAAGCTTTGTAACGAGCAGCAGAAAATAAAAAGACCTATAATTTGGAATGCAAATCTCATAACTAATTTGAAACGGCAATAAAGCCTCATTATTTCAAAAATAACAAGAAGGGTTCAATTTTAATAATCCAACAGTGAAGTTACAGCTTCTTTCAGTCTCGATTTTGCGAGAAACCCTTCTTCTAATTCTGGTGCAAAAGGGACTGGCGTATTTGAGCTTCCTACTCTTTTTACGGGGGCATCTAACCATTCAAAACAGGTTTCTGAAATTTGGGTAACAATTTCTCCACCATACCCGCCAATGGAGCAATCTTCATGCAACACAAGAACACGATTGGTGCGTTGAACGCTGGAGGTAATCGTATCAAGATCAAGAGGCACCAAAGTTCTCAAATCGATTACCTCAATCTGATCACCATAAGACTCAGCAATTTCAAGTGCCCAATGGACTCCCATTCCGTAACTCACAATAGTTAAGCGTTTTCCTGGTTTAACTATCCTTGCTTTTCCAATAGGAGTCTCAAAATAACCTGCAGGAACTTCACCTTTCAAGCTACGATATAACGCCTTATGCTCAAAAAACATAATTGGGTTTGGATCATTAAACGCACTTAATAAGAGCCCTTTAGCATCTTCCGGAAAAGCAGGGTAAACAACCTTCAGTCCCGGGACATGGGTAAACCAAGCCTCATTAGACTGACTGTGAAATGGACCAGCAGCGACACCTGCACCCGTTGGCATCCTGACAACAGCATCAACATGTTGGCCCCATCGCCAATGGAGCTTAGCCATGTTGTTGCAGATTTGGGTCATCCCCTCAGATACAAAATCTGCGAACTGCATCTCCATCATTGCTTTGTGCCCTTTAATAGACAAACCTATTGCCGCACCTAAAATTGCTGATTCGCAAAGCGGTGTATTTCGCACCCGTCCTGCACCATATTTATCCAATAGTCCATCTGTAATCTTAAATACCCCTCCGTACTTTCCAATGTCTTGCCCCATTAAAACGAGGTTATCCCAACGCTTCATGGCTTCATCCATAGCTTCGGCAATGGCATCGATAAACCGTATTTCTCGAAGCTCACCTGCTGCTTCTGAAAGCGTATTGGGAGCTTCAGCAAATAAATCTTGAAGCTCTTCTTGTTCATTATAGGTCAACCTTGGGTAGCTATCAGCAAGCTCCAACGAACTTGCTATTTCGTCAGTTATACTTGCTTTTATTTCCTTCGCAAGTGACTCCGTCAGTACGTTTTCATCGATTAAAAACCGCTCGAAATTTTCAACAGGATCACGATTAACCCACTTTTCTTGTAATCCTTTTGGGTAATATTTTGTTCCTGAAGCCTCTTCATGACCACGCATTCTAAAGGTCATCATTTCAAGCAAGATTGGCTTACCGGTTTGGCGGACTTGTTCTGCGACCTCTTTAACCGCAGTAATCACCTCAAGAATATTGTTTCCATCAACTTGAACTGCAGTTATACCATAGCCAATTCCCTTGTCAATAAATTGCTTACACCTAAACTGCTCAGATGAAGGTGTGCTTAGTCCCCACTGATTATTTTCGACCATAAAAATAACCGGCAATTCCCAAACAGCAGCAGTATTTAGTGCTTCATGAAAATCACCTTCAGAAGCGCCTCCGTCACCAGTTACAACAAGTGTTGCTTGTTTGGCATTACTCAACTTGTTAGCAAGTGCTATCCCATCTGCTACCCCTAGCTGAGGTCCCAAATGTGAAATCATTCCAACAAGTCGATGCTCGATAGATCCAAAATGAAACGAGCGATCCCTGCCTTTCGTAAACCCTTCAGCTTTTCCTTGAAATTGTGCAAACAGACGATCCAAGGGCACGTTACGGGTAGTGAATATTCCTAAATTACGATGCATTGGAAGGATGTACTCTTCGGAATCCATAGCAATCGTTGACCCCACACTTACTGCTTCCTGACCATAGCCCGAAAACCACTTAGATATCCGACCTTGACGCAATAAAATCAGCATCTTATCCTCAATCAGTCTTGGAAGCATCAATTGCTTATAAATTACAATTAACTCGTCGTCGCTAAAACCTTTCCTTTTGTACTCCATGAATCCTGTGTGTTGCTCAAATGTACTATTTCTTGTACCTCAATGGCTCATGTCAAAAAGGAACTTTTCCCCCTCGGAGCAAGTCGCTCAATTAAAGTACATTCCTTTCAGCTGGGGATATTACTTTTGCTGTGATGAACACCTCAATGAATATAGCAATTAGCGTTTTCTGGCGGATATTATCGGCCTTTGTACTCATGTCGCTTAGCAGACTAGCTTTCTATATTTTTAACAGCAACTACTTTTCGGCTGATGTTGGGCCTGCATTCCTTCACGGGATTCGATTTGACGCTATTGTTTTGTCTTGGATATTAGCTCCATTCATCCTAATCTCATTGATTCACATTTGGTTTCCCAAAAACAAAACGTTGTTTACCATTGAAAAGGCTTTCTATTGGCTAGCTATTATTCCTGCGGTAGGTGCGAATTTAATCGATATTGAATATTTTAAGTTTACGTTGAAACGCACAACTGCCGATTTGCTTGACTTGATTTCTTATGGAAATGATTTGATCTCAATTCTACCTGCATTCATTGCTGACTTTTGGTACATCATTGTTTTAGGCATCGTATTTCTTCTGGGATTATTTGTTGTTGTTGAACGCATCCCAAACCGGTTCAATGCATTCAGCAGGCCTTTTAACCTCAAGCAGAACATTTCGGCGTCAGTACTAGTGGTTATCGGAATGGGAATAGGCATTAGAGGAGGTATTCAGTTGGTTCCATTAGGTGTTATTGATGCTGGGAAAGTCGTTCAATCGCGTGATATACCGCTTGTTTTAAATACCGCGTTTACCTTCATAAAATCAATTGAAAACCCAGGTCTAACCGAACAGCAGTTTTTCACTAAACAAAAGTTGGCAACCTTGGTTTCGCATGATCATCAGGCCAAGGGACCGTTTAACCCCAAAAATGTTGTCGTTCTAATCCTAGAGTCTTTTTCAAAAGAGTACATCGGGTTCTTCAATTCTGATGAAGGATATACTCCGCAATTAGATTCTCTGCTAAAA
Source organism: Salibacteraceae bacterium (assembly GCA_965661625.1). Lineage (GTDB taxonomy): Bacteria > Bacteroidota > Bacteroidia > Flavobacteriales_G > Salibacteraceae. The sequence goes on along the minus strand of CBFIEM010000005.1, from coordinate 13,893 downwards.
GAAGGAGTAACCTATAAATACAGCTTTGCAAATGGCCGAAAATCGATTGACGGCGTACCAGCCATTTTAGCCTCTATCCCTACCCTGATGGAAACACCATTCATCAGTTCTTCATATGCGGCAAATCGATTTGAGAGTTTGCCTGCAGCCTTAAGTAAATACGGGTACACCACTTCATTCTATCATGGTGGGAATAATGGCACCATGGGCTTTAACTCTTTTACAAATGCTGCTGGAATCAGCAATTATGTTGGCAGAAACGAATACCCTAATTCCGATGACTATGACGGTACATGGGGCATTTTTGATGGCCCATTCATGGATTTTTGGTTGGAGGAACTCAACGCTATGTCACCCCCATTTCAAAGCACGCTTTTTACACTATCATCGCATCACCCTTACCGTGTTCCTGGACCCTTTGACGACAGTCTTGAGTCTGGTTCGCATCCAATTCATAAAGCCGTTCGTTACACGGACGCCGTATTAGGAGCATTCATGCGCAAAGCATCGAAAACCTCCTGGTATAGCAACACACTTTTTATCCTAACAGCTGACCACACATCCGTTCAACAGTCTGACCGATACAATAATGCCGTTGGAAATTTTGAAATTCCTATTTGTATAATTGATGGTTCAGGAGAGCTCAAACCAACATATGACACCAACAGCATAGTGCAACAAATAGACATTATGCCTACCATATTGGATTACCTCGGGTATCCCGAGCCCTACTTTGCATTTGGCACAAATATGTTTGCGAATTCAAGCGGCGGGGCGGTAATGTACCATCACTACAAACACCAATTGGTTAAGTATCCATGGATTTACCAAACCAATAAAGAAGAAGAATACCTTTTCTTGCATGATCGGGATTTTAAAATGGAGCGTAATATTGCTGAGCAACATCCAGAGCAATTGAAAGCAATGCGAATGGAAATGCACGCCTTCTGGCAAGATTATAATACCCGAATGATCTATAATCAGCTCAGTCACTAGCTTTATGCACTACACCTTTATTGTAAATCCTATTTCAGGCACGCATTCCGGCGATCAGACCGTTAAAGTTATCAGCGCATTTATTGAGAAACACAACATCTCAGCACGCATTAAACTTACCAAAAAAGCAAAGGATGCTACCCATATTGCTCATCAAATCCCTAATAATTCCGATCAAGTGGTTGTTGCAGTTGGAGGAGATGGAACTGTTCATGAGGTAATGAAAGGCATTCATGGGAGCAATAAAAGGTTGGCTATTCTTCCTGTAGGGAGCGGTAATGGATTAGCCCGACATTTGGGTATACCAACCAACTTAATGGATTCCCTCGCATGCTTGTTGAATTTCAAAGCAATTGACATTGATATTGGTATTGTTCAAGGTGAGCTATTTGGTATGTTGGCAGGAGTTGGGTTCGATGCCTATATCGCTAAATCATTTCAGTCAACCAAAACTCGAGGGCTCCCCGGTTATATTAAAGCTGCGCTTAAGGCGTATCCGAACTACAAATCAATTAACTATCAGTTAGCTATAGATGGGGATACCTTTGAACGAAAGGCATTTATGGTTGTAATTGCTAACGGTTCGGAGTTTGGAAATAATGCCAAAATTGCACCGGGTGCTTCTATTACTGATGGGTTGCTTGATGTTTGTTTTGTTCAAAAACCCCCCTTACATGCTTTGCCAACATTTTTAACTCAATTATTTACTGGAGCCTTGAACAGGTCAAGGTATGTTGAAATATATAAAGGCAAGGTAGTTGAACTTTTTACTCAAGTCTCATTGCTCAATATTGACGGTGAGAGCTTATCTGTTGATAAAAAGCTCACCTTTTCGATTCATCCAATAAAACTAAATGTGCTAGTTTCGAATCATGGCGAAGAAAAATAAGAAGCGAATTAATGTAGTCTACTCCACAAAACCTGATTTCGACTATGAAGCGGATGACGATTTTGAAGTGGAAACATTAGATCCAAATGAGCAAGACCTCAGGATTTGGCTGGATCGGAAAAAAGGCAACAAACTAGTTTCAGTAGTCAAAGGGTTTATTGGTAACGAATCAGATTTAACGGACCTCGGCAAGTCGCTAAAGCAGCAATTGGGAACTGGTGGAACCGTTAAAGATGGAGAAATTCTAATCCAAGGTGACCACCGAAAAAAAATGGAAGCAGTTCTAAAGAATGACGGCTACAGCGTAAAGCTCGCTGGGGGTTAGTAAACTATGAGCATTGAAACCCTTGTGATTCTTTATCATTAACTTCATCTTTATCAGCTGTACAAACCTCTTCATTTACCGTTTGCTGATCAATTACGTTTCCCTGCGCGTCCTTAATGTCAACTGTTTGCTTGCAATCGTAACACTTTGAGCAGCTCGCTGTCAATATTGAAACACATACCAGAATAAATAATGCCTTTTTCATGATGAACAATTTGATCCTGAGTTACCAAAGTACGTACCAAAGATGTTTAATATTAATTGTTGTGGCATGTACAAGTTGTTCTCCTAAAGCTAAAGATTTTAATTTTATAGCAGGAACATGGTTGCGGACTTTTCAAGAAACAACACACCTTCAAGCCTGGAAGGTAGGCTCTGATGTTATTGAAGGCAAGCAAATTTACATCACCGACAATGATTCTTCGCTGATGGAGACCTTTCTGGTATCCTTAGATCATCCAATTCGATTAGCTCTTATTCAGCCAAATGCACCCGACACGTTTTTCTATGAGCTAGAAAGTTGGGAGTCAAATGAATTTAAATTCAAAGCGCTCAGTAAGAATTTCCCCATGCAACTGGTACTTCAGGGGAATGAATCGGGGGACAGTCTTTATTTTGCAGGTTTAGGGGTAGTTAATGGCTACAACAAATCTTATGCATTCGAATTTGGGAAAGCAGAATGATACGTTTTCTCAATCACGGCCTTGTACAACTTCTCATACATGGGTAAAACCTGTTGAATGGCGAATTTTTCTGCTTGTTTTAGAGCATTAGATTTAAACTGATCCAAGAGGTTTTGATCTGAGAGTAATTTCACTGCACTTGCAGTCATCCCTTCAATGTCGCCTACTTCATGCAAGTATCCGCTGAACCCATCTACGTTTACCTCAGGTAAACCACCCGTATTTGTCGAAATCACAGGTACACTGCTCGCCATTGCCTCTAATGCCGCAAGCCCAAAACTTTCCTTTTCTGATGTTAACATGAACAAATCAGCACCTGCAAGCACCGCTTCTGTGTTCTTCACTTTTCCTAAGAAATGTACCTTTCCGCAAGTGCCTAAATCCCTGCATAATTGCTCCAATTCAGATCGTTCTGGGCCATCGCCAATTAGAAGTAACTTTGAAGGAACAACCTCATTTAACCGTTTGAATACTTGCATAATATCCTGAACGCGCTTCACAGGTCTGAAGTTGGAAATATGCATTATTATTCGCTCTCCATTTGGAGCGTACCGCTCTCTAACAAGTGGATTGGTTACTTGAGAATGCCGGTCTAAACAAATGAAATTGGGAATCACCTCTATTTCGCGTGTTATCCCGAAATGGGTAAACGTTTCCCGTCTCAAGTCTTGACTTACTGCAGTAACGGCATCACTGTTATTTATCGCAAATGTAATGACTGGTTCAAAGGAGGCGTCTTTTCCTACCAGTGTTATATCTGTTCCGTGCAGGGTAGTTACAAAAGGAATATCAATTCCTTTAGAAGCTAGAATTTGTTTTGCCATATACGCAGCTGACGCATGAGGAATGGCATAATGCACATGGAGAATATCGAGTTTTTCGAAGGTCACCACATCCACAAGTTTCGAGGTTAACACGAGTTCATAAGGAGGATAATCGAACAATGGATATTGCGAAACATTAACTTCATGATAAAAAACATTTGGATTTTCCAGATCAAGCCTAACGGGTTGATTGTAGGTGATGAAATGCACAGAATGTCCCTTTTCCGCTAACTCCTTTCCCAGCTCCGTTGCTACTACTCCACTCCCACCAAACGTAGGGTAACACACAATACCTATTCGCATAATTTCAATCGCTTATTGCATCGTAAATGACTTCCATAATCTCAGTTCGTGTCCCCATTCGAATCAGTTTTTTATTGGATGCCGATGGGTGGATACGGTTTGATAAAAATACGAATACCACCTCTTCATCAGGGTCGGCCCACGCAATAGTTCCCGTAAATCCCGTATGTCCAAACGAATTGTATGATACACAGTCGCACGTTGGACCTGGGCCTCCATCCATAACTGGCTTATCAAAACCTGCCGCCCTCCTATTATCCGAAGAAGGGTCTGCGCAATATTGACATTTGGTATAAGAAGCTATTGTTTCTCGTTGTAAAAAGCGCATTCCACCATAACTTCCAAACCGCATGTACATTTCCATAAGCTTAGCCATATCAGTTGCGGTTGAAAAAACACCTGCATGTCCAGCTACTCCTCCCATCATCGCAGCACCAGGATCATGCACATAACCATGAATTAACTGCTTTCGAAAGGTTACGTCTCGTTCTGTTGGAATAATTTCATCTTGATCAAATCGCTTCAAGGGATTGTAGAGTGTTCTGCCCATGCCAATAGGTGCGTAGAACGTCTGTTCGACAAACTGGTCAAGTGGCATTTTGGTATACTTTTCAACGATTTGCTGAATGAAATAATAGCCAAGGTCACTGTAGAGGTATTTTCCACGCTCACCTAATGGTGTTTCAGTGATCCGATGTAAAATCGAATCTGGATAGTCGCGATGGATGTACATGTTTTCCGCGACTTGATAGGGATAAGTTTCATTCCCTACCAAGCTATAAACATCATACCTAGGAACAGTTTTTCCAAGCGTTTCTTGGTAGAAGGGAATCCATGATTTCAATCCAGCTTGATGGGCTAGCATATCACGTAAAATGATTTGTTCATAGGGTGTACCAGACACGATATCAGGAAGCAGATCTCCCAATCTTTGATCTAATGAAATCACCCCCATATCATCCAAATACATGAAGCTAATCATTGATGCGGCAATTTTGGTCACTGAGGCAACATCATATAAATCCGTGGTTAAAACAGGTCTTTCGGCCTGATAGGTATGATGGCCATAAGATTTGTTCCAGACAAGCATTCCTTTTCGCGCAACAACTACTTGGCATCCAGGAAAAGCTTGCTCTTCGATTCCATAGTTGACAATTGAATCAATTTTAGTCAATATTTCGGTATTCAACCCAGCCTCTTCAGGTTGTGCGAAAGCCAATCTACTCTTTGATTTATGATGTAAACCGAGGCCAACAGGAAACGCGTTTGTTAATTTCAAAGGCAGTTGGCCCAAAGCATCACGAGCACCAAATACAATCTGAGCAGCAACTCGCTGGTGAGCATCACCAATTCCCCAGAACAACAATACATGTTGATTTTCAGCAAATCTATTCCAATGCATCTGGTGTGATTGGGGATTTCCAAAAGCCAGTAAGGTAGTAGTACCTGATTCATTAATATACCTCAACACATCATCAAACTCCGCGTAATCATAAGGCTTTGCTCTCGGAAAAACAGCCACAAAGCTGTGGTCAAACCTATCCAGTTCACGAAGGACAGAATCCAACTGGAATTTGGTGGGGTTTCTCGGCATGCGCAGCTCTTGAATTGCTGCATACTCTGCCATGGTTTCAGCAAGTGCCTTAGTATTGTGCTCACCAATTACTAACAAGCCTAACCGAAGGGTATCTGTTCTTGTAATGGGCAGGTCACTATCATTTCGAAGCATCACTCCCGTTCTAGCGGCGTGCCTCATGGGAAAAAACGAAGCCGCATTAGGAGCCTTACTTTGCAAATCTTCGGCAAGCAATGCCAGACCTAATACTTTTCTAGCTTTAATCCTTACCAATGAATCAGAGAGCTGGCCTTTTGAGACGGCTTTTTGCAATTGTTTGAGCACTGCACCATAATCATCTACCCATAATATATCTAATCCATTTCTCAGTGCTTCAACTGACTCAGTTTTACCATACTTTTTTGGCGAGTTTGGAAAACGAATACCTGAAAAATGCATGCGTTCAACTAAAAAGTCATTCAAGAAAAAAGAGGATTCACTCAACGGTTTTTTGGTGGTGTCTATTGCTGGAAAGACCACTTTTGGAAATGCCAACCCTTTCACATCATGGTCAATAAGTTCCCGTAACATAAACAGCGCTTCGGTTTGAAGCTCGTTAAATGTCCTATCATCCACTGCAGTACCATTTTGTAATACTGAATGGTGAACGCCGGGTACGTTTGTAGGCACAAGCAGCACTCCTTGTTGTTCAAATGCACTTAACATAAGCCTTAACCGGTGGGCAGTTTGAAAATGATTCTCGCCAATACGCGTTGATGCTTCTTGATCAACTTTAGCAAGAGATACATCGGGACCAAAAACAAGGTCTACGCCCATATTTGCGCATTTATGCGCCATGTAAGCTGCAACTTCATAGAATTGCGAATCTGACTCGATTGCGTTGAGGCCTTGCAAACTGGTTAAAGACGAGTCTTCTAGTGAGAACAAACAATTTTCTATGGATGAAAAAGTCATTAAACCACTACCCTCCTCATTTGGAGTTGCAAAATCCCTTTCCACCCCACCAGGAATCAAATTGTTCAATTCGTCTGATGAAGGTGCGCGTGAAAAAATGAGGTAAGGGAGCATTTCATCTGTACTTAACGTATTCAGTATGGAGTCTGCTTTTGCCTCAAATGGCACCTTGCTCTCAACTGTTTTTGGAGCTATCCAAAAGGATGCATGGAAAGAAAGAACACCGAGACATCCCAGTCCAATTAATATACGTTTAATGTGCATTTTCATCGTGTTACAAGTATACTGAAATTGACTCTGGCTAAGCCTTTCAACCTAATTCAGTTATTAACAATACGTTAGTGAGTTGCGCTAGTTCTAATGATGCTGTCTGCTTGAATAATTGTAGCTTTGTTTCATGCGGATTACGTTATTTAAAATGCTTTCTCCAAAGGGCTTCAATTACCGTCCTAGGTATTACGATGCTGATAAAGAACAACGCGAAGAGCGTTTAAAACGCATTCGACAAGAAATCAAGTCTGAACGTGCGGTTGATTTTGACCCTGAAGCTATGCGACAAAAACTAAAGTCAACTTGGGATGCAGGTGACCATCGCAGAACTGAAGGACGTGCGTCAAACTTCAGGGTATTTGTGATTGCCTTGATTTTAGCGGTTGGTGGATACCTCTTATTTTTCACTGACTTATTTGCATAAATCCATCATGGGAGATATCATCAAATTATTGCCAGACGCTATTGCGAATCAAATTGCAGCGGGCGAAGTTATTCAGCGACCGGCATCTGTGGTAAAAGAACTACTGGAAAACGCCATAGATGCAGGAGCATCTGAAGTTAATTTAGTAGTTCAAGACGCAGGCAAAACACGCATTCAAGTCACTGACAACGGGTCTGGAATGAGTGAAACAGACGCCCGCAGATCCTTAGAAAGACACGCCACCTCTAAAATCAATAACGCCCAAGACCTTTTTGCCATCCGAACTATGGGGTTTCGGGGCGAAGCATTGGCATCAATTGCATCGATCAGTCAAATGTCGATTCGTTCAAAATTGACAGATGCCGAATTGGGGACCCTACTCGAAATTGCTGGATCAACAGTTGAAAACCAGGAGCCTGTTCAATGCAAAAACGGCACTACCATTTCCGTTAAAAACCTGTTTTACAATGTTCCAGCACGGAGAAAGTTTCTTAAAAGTGATCATGCCGAAAACAGAAAAATCATTGATGAATTTGAACGTGTAGCCCTCATCCACCCAACAATTAAATTCACCTACCGCAACAACGATCATGAAATATTCCACCTTGAGCGCGCCAATCTCCGGAAACGGATCATTCAGGTGTTTGGAAAAAAGTACACAGATTTACTCATTCCTATTGAGGAAGAAACCAATATCCTCACCCTTAAAGGCTTCCTCGTTAAGCCTGAAGGAGCCAAAAAAACAAGAGGGGAACAGTTTTTCTTCGTGAACGATCGTTTCATCAAATCACCTTCTCTGCATCATGCGCTGGTTCAAGCTACGAAGGACTTAATTCCCAGTGACTACCATCCAGGCTATTTTATTGGGCTGCATGTCGATCCCTCATTTATAGACATCAACATTCATCCTACTAAAACGGAAATTAAATTTGAAGATGAGCGCGCAGTGTACTCCATATTGCACAGTTCAGCGCGCAAGGCAATAGCATCTAACAACATTGCACCAACAATCGACTTTAACACAGAATTGTCGTTCGACTCTCCCCTGCCAAATGCTCAAGGGCACATTACACCTCCAGAAGTTAAAGTCAACAAGTCTTTTAACCCTTTTGATGCATCAAACAGCATTGGAACATCACGTACATCCATTTCATCAGGTACAACCCTCGATCAGTTCTATGCGAATGCAGTAGTTGATCAATCAGGCTTAAATAATGAGCAAGAGGCACAGTTAAAAACAGCCAACTTTGAAGAGGGCGAAAAAACTACTACTGTTTTCCAATTGCACAATAAATACCTACTCGCCCACATTCGATCAGGATTTATGATTGTTCATCAGCATCGCGCTCATGTTAGGGTACTCTTTGAAAAGTACCTCAAGGACTTAGCCCAACATGAAGGAGGAAGTCAGCAGCAATTATTCCCAGAAACGGTGGAGTTCTCAGCAAAAGAGGCCGCTGTATTAGCAGAGATTCTTGAAGATCTACGCTGGGTAGGATTTGATATCAACGCATTTGGAAAAAACAGCTTTGTTGTTCAAGGTATTCCTGCCCACACAACCGAGCAAGGTGCACGCTCGTTATTACAAGGATTTTTAGCAGACTTTATCGATAGCGATTCAAATAGTTCAAACAAACAAGAATTAATTGCAGCGTCTTTAGCGCGCAAAACATCTATCAAAAGTGGTGTTAAGTTGGAAGAACGCGCAATGAAAAAACTGATTGATGAACTATTTGCCTGTGAAAACCCGTATTCGTCACCATCTGGTAAAACCATTTTATCAACCGTAACGTTAGAGGAACTAGATAAACGCTTTTAATTATGCAACAATTTCGTCCTGCAGGGTTTTCTGTGTTACCAGAAGTGGTAAAGAATTTACTGATTGTAAATGCAATCATGCTGCTGGCCACCTTTGTATTACAAAATAGGTTCCAAGTGGATTTAAACGACATGCTGGGCTTACATTGGATAGGTTCTGAGAAGTTTGCTTTCTATCAGGTTGTAACCTACATGTTTATGCACGGAGGCTTTTCACATTTTTTCTTTAACATGTTTGCAGTGTGGATGTTTGGAAGCGCCATTGAAAACACATGGGGCCCGAAACGATTTCTAATTTTTTATTTACTAACGGGAATTGGCGCGGCATTAACCCATTACGTAATTATTTATTTCGGAGAAATAGGGCCTGCGATAGAGTACATTAATGCAGTTATTGCAGATCCCAATTCATCAACACTGCTTGCCTTTAGAGAACATGTAGGATTTCAATTCAGGTCTGAAAACACGTTTATTTATAGTGATTTCCAAGATAGCATGGGTGCGTTGAACGCCGTACTAAATGATGCTGCTAACTCTACCCAGCTTGAACAGGTTAAGTTTTTTATGAATGACTACAAAGCATACTTTTTAAACTTACCAAATGTAGTTGGTGCATCTGGATCTCTATTTGGTGTATTATTAGCCTTTGGTATGCTCTTTCCGAATACCCGACTGTTCCTATTATTTTTCCCTTTCCCAATAAAAGCAAAATACTTTGTAATTGGTTATGGTGCTCTGGAACTTTATAACGGTGTATACAATACAAGTGATGGAGTTGCTCACTTTGCCCACTTAGGCGGGATGTTATTTGGTTACCTTTTAATAATGTACTGGCGAAAGCGTCAATTTGATCAGTTTAGAGAATTTTAGCAGATGGCAAATTTTATTCTTGATGATTTAAAGCGTGTATTTAGAGGAGAAAATGCACTCACCCAGATCATTGTAGCGAATGTGATCATATTCGTTGTACTTAATGTTCTATTTGCGCTTACTGGCATTGAACATATCATACTCCCTTGGCTAGCTTTAATAGCAGATGGTTTTTTCGGACTGTTAAAACCTTGGACATACTTCACCTATCAGTTCTTGCATGGTGGGTTCTTTCACATCTTGTTTAACATGCTTTGGTTATATTGGATTGGAAGGATCCTTACTGAGTACCAAGGTTATAAACGCTTTACCACCATTTATTTCCTCGGTGGTATTGCAGGAGGATTGATGTATGAATTCATTGGGTTCACAACAGGCATAGTTCCTAATGGCACACAACTAATTGGCGCTTCAGGTGCTGTCTTAGCGGTGATTGCAGCAACGGGAACATTGCTTCCTAATTATACCATAAGGCTCTTTTTAATCGGTCCAGTTCCCATGAAGTATTTAGCATTGGGCGCTATAATCATCACCACTCTTCTAGATTTCAATGTAAATACAGGCGGCAAGTTAGCACACCTCGGCGGAGCTCTATTTGGCTATATTTACATCAAGCAATTACAGCGGGGTAAGGATATCGGGATTTGGTTTGAAGCACTTACCCAAGCGTTTGGTAACTTCTTCAAACGTTCGCCGAAATTGAAGGTAGTTTCTAAAAAATCAGTTAAGACTCCACCTCCTAAAAAAGAACATGCATCCAGTGATTCTCAGGCGCGCATTGATGCTATATTAGATAAAATTTCTCAGTCGGGTTATGACAGTCTAACAAAAGAAGAGCGCGATTTTTTGTTTAAAGCAAGCAAACAATAAGGTAATGCCAGCTCCATTGAAAAAGGGGTCACTAATCCTCAACATTTCAATCCTTACTGGCTTATTCGCCACATATTTAGCTATTTACATTCCTCCCAGTATGTTTTGGCCTGCTGCCGTTTGGTCGTTAGGTTATAGCTACGTGCTATTGTTGGTAATTGTTTACACCTTATTTCTACTTATCCGACGCAAGCGAATTGCCCTTCTCTTTATTATTGGCCTAACCTTGGGATGGCCTATTCATAAGCGTGTGCTTCAAGTACATCGATCCGAAACAGCTAATCAAAACGCGATTAAAGTCCTCTCTTTTAACGTGCGCTTATTCAATAAATATGGGTGGAAAATTGATACGAACGTCCGCGAACAAGTACTCCATTTCTTGATTGATGAGCAGCCAGACATTGCCTGTTTCCAAGAATTCTATCACCTTGAAAATCATGAAAAATTAGCCACTTTCAATCACGTAAAAAATGCCATTGGAGCTGAGTATTCCTTTTTTGAAAAATTCACTCCAGTAGACCCCGGAAGGTTTTTTGGACTAGCCATATTTTCAAAATATCCCATCATCAGCAGTGGAGTTGTGCATAAGGACCCTGATTTGATGCATAAAGCACGTGCTATCTATGCCGACATCAAAGTGCAGGAACAAATAATTCGTGTCTACAACATGCACCTTGTTTCGCTGCGGTTCGGCCCTAAAGATTATGCGTTTTTAGAGAACCCTACAGAAGGTGGTAGTAATCAACAACTAGAGGGATCAAAAACAATCATTCGCAAAATTCGCGATGCCGTTCAAAAACGCAATGAAGAAATTCAAGTGCTTAGTCAGCACATCAAAAACTCACCTTATCCGGTTATTCTTGGAGGCGACATGAATGATCCGCCGCATAGTTATGCCTATTCGCAGCTTAACGAACTGCTTTCAGACGCTTTTCAGCAAGCAGGGTTGGGATTTGGTTTCACCCATCAAGGAAAAGGAGCAATGCCTCCATTTCGCATAGACTATTTATTTGCAAGTGAAACCCTGTCATGCGTCCAGTTTAACACACATAACGAAGTATTACTATCGGATCACTTGCCAATTACCGCTGAATATATAATACATTCGGCAGATTAATCACTTACCTTTGCGGCCGCTATGAATCCGTACAAAACAGTCGCTTTTTACACGCTAGGTTGTAAGCTCAATTTCTCAGAAACCTCTACAATTGTTCGCAGTTTCAACGAAGCTGGTTATGGACGTGTAGATTATGCTGAATTCGCTGATGTATACGTAGTTAACACGTGTTCAGTTACGGAAATGGCTGATAAAAAGTGCCGTAACATTGTAAATCGCGCTAAACAAATCAACCCTAACTCGAAGGTTGTAGTTATTGGCTGTTACGCCCAATTAAAGCCCAACGAGATTGTTAAAATGCCAGGTGTTGACCTCGTTTTAGGTGCCAATGAAAAGTTTAATGTGGTATCACACTTGGAGTCCAATCAATTGGAAACCCCTACTGTTATTTCAGGTAAAATAGGCCATGTTAGAACCTTTATCCCCTCGTATTCAATTGGGGATCGAACGCGAACATTCTTTAAGGTTCAAGATGGATGCGACTATTTTTGTTCATTTTGTACCATACCTCTTGCACGTGGAAAAAGCAGAAGTGGTACTGTTCAGGATACAATAGAACGCGCTAAAGAACTTGTAAACACCTCTGTTAAAGAAGTTGTATTAACAGGAGTAAATACTGGAGATTTTGGCGCTGGAACTGAAGAGGGGTTTATTGATTTAATTCAAGCGTTAGAATCATTGCCCATTTCACGATTTAGAATTAGCTCTATCGAGCCGAATTTGTTGACAAATGAAATTATTGATTTCTGTCATGAAAGTGAATCATTCACCCCGCACTTTCACATTCCGTTGCAATCTGGAAGCGATGCCATGTTAACTTCAATGAAAAGGAAATATGACAGCAATCATTACAGGGATCGTGTAACTCGCATCAAGCGGCTTAACCCCGATACTTGTTTAGGAGTTGACGTTATAGTAGGCTACCCGGGTGAAACTGAGGATCACTTTATGGAGACCTACTCTTTCCTCAAGGATCTTCCTGTAAGTTACTTCCATGTTTTCACCTATTCTGAGCGACCAAATACAGTAGCAGCTAAACTTTCTGACCAAGTTCCGATGGAAGTTAGAAATGAGCGGAATAAAAAACTACGAATCCTTTCTGAGAAGAAGAAACGCGCTTTTTACGAATCTCAAGTGGGAAAAATGCACACCGTTTTATGGGAAACCGAAGAACGTGATGGTGCTATGTATGGCTTTACGGAGAACTATGTTCGTGTGAAGTCCACTTACAACGCGTCAAAAGTGAATGAATTTGAACGAATCGAAGTTGGTCAGATTAATGGTGATTTAGTCTGCGAGTCAATCCCAATTGCACTAACTCAAACGCTGTAATGGAGCTACCTCAATTAACAGACAGTGTTGTTTCATTATGCTCAAAAGTTGCACATTTAATTGAAACTACTAAAAAAGACCAGCTATTAGAGGTAAGCGAAAAACAGCAGCACGACTATGTTACTCAAGTAGACAAGCTTGCAGAAAATGAACTTGTCAAGGAGCTGAATGCCCTCCTCCCAGAAGCAGGATTCATAGCTGAAGAGTCGGGAATTCGGGATAAAACGGCTTCCTACCAATGGATAGTTGATCCAATAGACGGTACAACAAACTTTATAAATGGAATTCCATTTTATGCCATAAGTGTAGCGCTAGCGCATAACCAGGAGTTGCAACTAGGTGTTGTCTATGAAATTACGAGGGGTGAAGCATTTTATGCATGGAAAGGTGGAGGTGCTTACCTCAACAATACGCCTATTAACACCTCTCCTACTTTAAACTTAAACCAATCGGTTTTAGCTTTTGGCTTTCCTTATGTAAAGGATGTGCGATTAGACAATTACATGAACCTATTAAAGGCTTGTACTGAACAAAGTGCTGGATTGAGAAGACTTGGGTCTGCAGCTTTAGATCTCGCTTATGTAGCATGTGGTAGAATTGCAGGCTTTTTTGAATATGGGTTAAACCCGTGGGATGTTGCTG
>CBFIEM010000004.1:0-181889 GCA_965661625.1 Salibacteraceae bacterium | reverse complement strand
ATTTTTGATCAAATTTCGAATTATGAAGATATTACACATACTTTTTTTGAGCTTAACGATAAGTTTAACTGGGTTTGCCCAATTTGATTTTCAGCACGATACGTTTGAATTGTCATTGGCAAACAACGAGTTGAGGTATGTCGGCATTTTAATAGAGAATAGCGGGTCCAGTTCGGATTTGGAATATAAGTGGACAGAAACTGATCGTCAGTTAAATACTGCTTGGGAAGTTCAGTTTTGCGATTGTAGGACGTGTTACAGTGATTACCATTCAATTGCTCTAGACACAACTGTAGATTGTGATGGGATTTACAAATTGGACGCGGGTTCTGATTTTGCAGGGTTTAAGTTCTATGTTGATCCTAAAATGGAAGATGGTGAAGGGTTTTTATCTGTGGCTTTCAACGGCATTAATGGAAATAATGCAAGAGGTGAAGTAACCTTCAGAGCTAGGTTTACGCCTTTATCAGTAGAAGAGTCAGGCATAACGGAATTCAACGTTTATCCTAATCCTGCAGCTGATTATTTAACCTTAAATTACAAAGCCTTTAACACTGAAAAGGTTACTGTTTCGGTGTTTAACTTGTTAGGGGCTCAAGTAATGACACGTACAATGGCTGCTGGTCAGATGGTTCACGTAATGGATATTAGTGAATTGTCTTCTGGAACTTATCTTTTGAGAATGCAAGATAGTTCTGGGAAATCGCTTAAAACGGCAAAATTCAATGTGTTTTAAGTAGAATAGTCTAAGATTATAATTTATCGGCCAGCTTTGGGACACCTGAGCTGGCTTTTTCATTTAATGTGGTTACCCATTTTTCAAGGGCCTTTGCGTTCGGGTCAATATAGTAGGTGGGTTTTGCCCCGAAAAAATCAACTAATGCAGCAGCTGGGTAAACCTCTAAAGAAGTGCCTACGATAATAAATTTTACCGCAGCCGCAGTTTCTTTAATTGCCTTTGTCATCAAAGGAACGGGTTCTCCAAACCACACAATGTTTGGCCTTAATTGATGCCCAGCACTGCATAAGTCTCCTAAATGAATTCCACATTCTGAGATATCAATGACCTCCTTCTGGTCCTGAGAACTCCTTGCCTCATTTAATGATCCATGAAGATGGATTACATGGGATGACCCAGCTCTCTCGTGAAGGTCATCTACATTTTGCGTAACGATTACAACTTTGAATTTGGACTCAAGTTTTGCAAGCGCATAATGGGCTTTATTAGGTTGTGCTTCTTTTGCTTGAATCCTTCGCGAATTGTAAAAATCCAAGACTAACTTTGGGTCGCGTTCCCACGCCTCTGGTGTTGCTACCTCCTCAATTCGATGTTGTTCCCATAGTCCATTTGAGTCGCGAAAAGTTTGAAGTCCACTTTCAGCGCTAATTCCTGCCCCTGTCAGTACAACTATTTTTCGTTTTCTTTTCATGCGTAATGAAAGTAAGGTATTTGTTCCAAATAATTGCGTATTTACCCACTGAGCCTAAGCGAATTGATTAATTTTACGCGCTCCAAAACGAAAGGGTATTATGTTGAAGTTTCGAAATAGAGAAGCGCTTGATTATCATGCAGATGGACGTCCAGGTAAGATTGAGGTAGTTCCTACGAAGCCGTATAACTCTCAGCGAGATTTGTCGCTGGCGTACTCTCCAGGAGTAGCTGAGCCTTGTAAGGCCATAGCTGCCAATGAAGATGATGTATACAAGTACACAGCTAAAGGGAACTTGGTTGCGGTAATCTCAAATGGTACTGCTGTTTTAGGGCTTGGGGATATAGGTCCCCAGGCATCAAAGCCTGTCATGGAGGGTAAAGGACTGCTTTTCAAAATATTTGCAGACATAGATGTCTTTGATATTGAGGTGGATGCAACGGATATAGAGGGTTTCGTTCAAACTGTGAAAAATATTGCCCCGACATTCGGTGGAATCAATCTTGAAGACATTAAAGCTCCAGAGGCTTTTGAAATTGAAAGACGTCTAAAGGAAGAGCTGAATATTCCAGTGATGCACGATGATCAGCATGGAACGGCTATTATTTCCTCAGCAGCGCTGTTGAATGCACTTGAGCTCGCAGACAAGAAAATAGAAGAGGTAAAAATAGTAGTGAACGGCGCGGGGGCCTCTGCTATTGCTTGTACAAAACTTTACTTAGCAATGGGTGCGGTAAAGTCTAACATATTGATGCTTGATAGCAAAGGTGTTATTCGCAAAACACGTGAAAACTTATCTGCAGAGAAAGCTGAATTTGCGTCTGACTCAAAGTTGGAGTCCTTGGAACAGGCTCTAGTAGATGCAGATGTTTTTCTAGGACTTTCAAAAGGAAACATTGTAACAAAGAAAATGATAAAGTCAATGGCGAATCGACCAATTGTATTTGCCATGGCGAACCCTGATCCTGAAATTGCTTATAAAGATGCAATGGATGCTAGGCCTGATATCATCATGGCCACAGGAAGAAGTGACCATCCTAACCAGGTTAATAATGTTCTTGGGTTTCCCTTTATTTTCCGAGGTGCGCTTGATGTTCACGCAACTACAATCAACGAGGAAATGAAACTTGCTGCAGTTCATGCCCTAGCTTCGCTTGCGAAAGAGACAGTCCCCGAAGAAGTTAATGAAGCATATGATGAGAAAAGCTTGGTTTTTGGCGAGAGCTATATTATCCCTAAACCACTAGACTATAGGTTAATTACTTCAGTTGCTCCGGCAGTTGCAAAAGCGGCAATGGAGTCTGGTGTTGCACGCCATCCCATTACAGACTGGGTTCAGTATAGCAAGGATTTAGAATTGCGCATGGGGCGTGACAACAAATTAGTAAGGAGTGTTGTCCAACGTGCAAAGAAAAAATTACAGCGAATTGTATTTACTGAAGCAGATCATCACAAGATTCTCAAGGCTGCTCAAATTGTTCAAGAAGAAGGGATTGCCATTCCAGTACTCTTAGGAAATAGGGGTAAAATGGAAGCGCTTGCTGAGACCTACAGCATTGATCTTGATGGGTATGAAATAATAGATTCTCGTGCGGATGATCAAGAAGATCGAAGAAACCGATACGCGGAGTTGCTTTACAGTAAACGAAATCGAAAAGGGGTTACTTACCACGAAGCACTGAAAATGGTTCGGGATCGAAATTATTTCGCTTCTGCCATGGTGGAAAGCGGTGAAGTGGATGCCGGGATTTCAGGATTAACAAGGAATTACCCACAGGCCATTAGACCAGCCCTAGAGCTTATCGGTAAGGCAAAGGACGTGGAGAAGCTAGCAGGAATGTATGTGCTGATAACAGAAAAGGGTCCCCTATTTTTGGCAGATACAACCATCAATTATAATCCTACAGCAGCGGAGTTAGTCGAAATAACTCAGATGGTACATGATGCAGTAAAGCGTTTTAGAATTGAGCCAAGGATTGGAATGATGAGTTATTCAAATTTTGGTTCGTCCCGAGGAGAGGATGCAACAAAAATGGCTGAAGCTGTTAAATTATTGCACACAGACCACCCAGAAATACTAGTGGATGGGGAAATTCAAGCAAACTTTGCGTTAAACAAGGAGCTGATGTCAGAGATTTTTCCGTTTTCTGAACTAGCTAAAAAACAAGTTAATACCCTTATTTTCCCAAACCTTTCAGCTGGTAATATTGCTTACAAACTTATTCAAGAAATGGCGGCATCAGATTCTATTGGCCCCATTCTATTAGGGATGAACAAACCTTATCACGTCTTGCAATTGGGAAGTTCGGTGCGAGAAATAGTAAACATGGTTTCAATTGCTGCGGCAGACGCACAAACAAGGAAAGTATGATTCATCACCTTTCAGGTAGGTTAGTAGAAAAGAACCCTTCATTTGTGGTAATCGAATGCAACGGGGTAGGCTATCATGTTAATGTTTCACTTTCAACTTACGGAAAGCTGGGATCTGAAGAGCAAGTTAAACTGTTGACACATCTCGCAATTAGGGATGATGCCCATGTGCTTTACGGTTTCGCAGATGCTGGTGAGCGTGAATTATTTCGAATGCTCATTTCGGTTAGCGGTGTTGGAACAAGCACTGCGCAAGTAATGCTTTCTTCTTTAAACGCTGAGGAAATAGTTAATGCAATTGTACAGGGAGATGTAAACACCCTCAAAGGCGTGAAGGGAATTGGAGCCAAAACTGCACAACGGGTTATTATTGATTTGAAAGATAAATTGACCAAGGTTGAAGATTCTATGGAATTTTCAGAAGGATCACACAATACTGCAAAAACTGAGGCGTTAAGTGCCTTGGCTTCCTTAGGTTTTGATAAATCAAAGGCTGGTAAAGTACTTGATAAGTTGCTGGTTGCCAATGCGGAAGATTCCGTAGAAGAATTGATAAAGAAAGCGCTTAAACAGTTGTAGTAGACCCCGGGTTGTGAGATTTTCCTTGTTCCAATTTTATGTTGGCAAACGACTGGCAATAGTCGTTGCTTTGGTGCTTTCCTTAGGGGCGGTTCAAGGCTTTGGTGCGTCTAACTCTGGACTAACACAATTAGATACTACCGGAGGGGATACGAATAAAGTTGACCTCAAGTACCCGTTTGACGATAACACCAACACTCCATTTGGGTCGAATCAATATCGACCTTTCTCTATGGAGAATCCTAGTAATGTTTCAGGTACTTGGGAATATGACCCTGAAACAGGTAAATATGTCTACAAACAAGGACTAGGAGACAGGCTGCGTTTTAGGCCAGACAACTATATGACCTTTGATGAGTATGATGACTTTCAACTTAATCAAAGTATTCAGAATTATTGGGCAGAGAAGGTAGCGACCGAAAATGAATTCAACAAAGAGGATAAATGGCAAATACCTCCTATAAAAGTCGAAAGTAAATTCTTTGATAACATTTTTGGAGGGAATACGATCGATATTCGACCCAGCGGGTCTGCCGAGTTGATTTTTGGTGTAAATGTTTCTCGTACAGATAACCCTGCAATTCCAGAAGCCCAGCGTAGAATTAGCACGTTTGATTTTGATCAACGGATTCAGTTAAACGTTATTGGAAATATTGGAGATAAGCTGAAGCTTACAACCAACTACAATACAGAGGCAACGTTTGATTTTGAGAATCAAATGAAGCTTGAGTATACGGGTTATGAGGATGAGATTATACAGAAGATTGAAGCTGGAAATGTTTCTCTTCCGCTTCAAAGCTCTTTGATTTCAGGCTCTCAAAGCCTGTTTGGACTTAAAACAGAGCTGCGTTTTGGTAGGCTTACAGTTACTTCCGTTTTTTCACAGGAACGTGGCCAGAAAAGTGAGATTAATGTGCAGGGCGGTGCTCAAAAACGGGAGTTTGAATTAAAAGCTGATGAATACGATTTTAACCGACACTTTTTCTTATCCCATTTTTTTAGAAACCAATATGAGCGAGCTGTTGGATCACCTCCAATTTTAAATACGGGGGTTAATATCACTAAAATAGAGGTGTGGGTTACAAATACCAATTTTGCGACTCAAAACGTAAGAAATGTGATTGCATTTCAAGATCTTGGTGAATCGAATAGGTTATATAACTCGGCAAATCTAGTGCGATCGCGTCCATTGCCTTTTAATGATGCAAATAACCTTTACCAACGGATTTCAAATGACCCTGATGTAAGGGGGTTTATCAATGCCTCTTCAGCCTTAGATGCCTTCAACTTCAATCCGAGGTTAGATTACCATAAAATTGAATCAGCAAGAAGACTTGAGCAATCTGAATATTATTTTAATCCACAGCTGGGTTACATCTCCTTGAATCAAGAGCTGCGTCCCAACCAAGTATTAGGTGTGGCTTTTCAGTATACTTATCAGGGGCAAACGTATCAAGTGGGTGAGTTTTCAACTGATGGAATTCAAGGGCAAGATGCTTTAATGCTCAAGATGCTCAAGAGTACAGAGCTGAATACTAAAATTCCGATGTGGGATTTGATGATGAAAAATGTATACTCACTTGGCGCATTTAATGTGCAAAAAGAAGGCTTCATTTTGAATATCTGGTATTTAGACCGTGAGCAAGGTGTCGAAACTAATTTTATTCCTGCAGGAAAGGTAAACGGAACCCCGCTTATTCAAGTTATGGGCCTTGATAAGTTAGATGTAAATGGTAATCCGCGAGCAGATGGATTATTTGATTTCTTAGATAATCCAAGAATAACCATTAATCCCCAAAATGGAAGAATCTACTTCCCACAGCTCGAGCCTTTTGGAAGTAATCTAACCGAGGCAATTGATGACCCAAATGTCGTGGGAGCTTATGGGTTTGATTCACTTTATTCAAATACACAACGTGACGCTCAAGTCAGGTTTCCAGATCAAAACCGATTTACAATACGTGGGGAATATCAATCTTCTTCGAGTAATGAGATTTCTCTGAACGCATTGAACGTTCCCCAAGGATCAGTTAGGGTTACTGCCGGAGGGCGTCAACTTCAGGAGAATGTAGACTATACAGTAGATTATACACTAGGCCGTGTCAAGATTATTAATTCAGGTTTGATGGAGTCTGGTACACCCATAAAAATTTCACTGGAGAGTAATTCACTTTTTAATATTCAAACGAAAACACTTCTGGCTTCTCGATTTGATTATAAGGTTAGTGACGACTTGCAGTTTGGAGCGACAATCATGAACCTCACTGAAAGACCATTGACTCAAAAGGTAAATGTTGGAGATGAACCTATGTCCAATACGGTTTATGGGCTAGATGGAAATTACCGCACGGAATCAGACTTCCTTACTCGACTGGTTGATAAAATACCAGGAATTGATACTAAAGAGAAGTCATCTGTGCAAGTTTCGGGAGAGTTTGCTCAATTGATTCCCGGAGTGTCTCGAGCTGTTGGGAGTAGGGGAACAGCATATATTGATGACTTTGAAGGCTCTCAGTCTACTATAGATTTACGTTCCCAAATAGCCTGGAGCTTGGCATCCACCCCTCAAGGCCAACCTAATTTGTTTCCAGAGGGTTCGTTGAGGAACAATGTTGCATCTGGTTTTAATAGATCTAGAATGGCATGGTATCAAACTGACCCTACGTTGCAACGGCAAGAGCAACCAGGAAGTTTGCGATCTACAACCGACGCACAACGAAGTAACCATGATCAGCGACGCATCGATGTCTCTGAGGTATTCCCAAATCAACAGCTGGCTAACGGGCAATTAAGTAATATTCCAGTATTAAATCTTTCCATGTATCCTGCCGAAAAAGGACCTTATAATTATGATGTTGATGGACAAGATGTAAATGGCGTACCCTATGGTTATGGGATAAATCCAGATGGGACATTGAAGGAGCCCGAAAATCGTTGGGGAGGTATCATGCGGCGCATTGATCAATACGATTTTGAAGCTGCGAATATCGAGTTTATTCAATTTTGGATGATGGACCCTTTTCACGGTGATTATGCTTTTCCAAATGATAAAGACCGTGGAGCACTTTATTTCAACTTAGGAAACATTTCTGAAGATGTCCAGCGTGATGGATTTAAGGTCATTGAGAATGGTTTGCCAACGAGTAACGTAGCAGACCTATCTAATGATACCTTATCAAACTGGGGACGAGTAACCTTGGGACAGCAAATCGTTAATGGATTTGATAATGACCCAAATAACCGCGTTCTCCAAGATGTTGGTTTAGATGGGTTAGCGGACGCTCAAGAGCGACAGTTTTTTGCAAACTATGTACAAGCTGCTTCTGCCATAGCGCCGCAAGCTGCTGCTGGAATAGAGGCAGATCCCTCAAATGATAATTTCTTGGGGTATCGCAACGAGGCTCCAGGGAATATCCTTGAGCGTTACAAGTTTTTTAATGGGTTGGAAGGGAACTCAAAAGTGAATTCGCTGGAGTCTTCAAACCAGCTGCCTAATGCAGAGGACATTAACCGTGATAATACCCTGGATGAGATTGAGGCCTACTGGCAGTATCGGGTAGATATTAGCCCTAATGCTATAGATCCGGCTAACATTGGTCAGAATTACATTACCGATATGCGTGAAACTACGCGCCAAATGGATAATGGAACGGAAAAAACGATTCGTTGGTATCAGTTCAGAATTCCAATCCGTCAAGACCCAGAAAATGTAAACGGGATTACTGACTTTAGATCAATCCGTTTTATGCGCATGTTTATGCGTGGATTTGAACACCCCATTCACCTTCACTTTGCGCGGCTTGAACTGGTAAGGGGCGAGTGGAGAAGGTATTTAGGAGACTTGGGTTCGGAAGGCGACAATTTATTTGAAGAGGACGAGTCTTCTTTCGCTATAGCTGCAGTTAATATAGAAGAAAATGGAAATAAGGAACCGGTAAATTATGTGTTACCTCCAGACATCGAGCGTGAGATAAACGTCGGTACAACAAACCTGCAACAGCTCAATGAGCAATCGCTTTCGCTCAAAGTTTGTGATTTACAAGATGGAAAAGCAAGGGCGGCATATCGAAATCTTGACTTAGACGTGCGATCATACCGTAAGATCAGGATGTACGTGCACGGAGAAACAGCCGCAGAAGCACTGGAGACAGTTGAAGATGGCGAGTTGACGGCATTCATTAGACTGGGAACCGACTTCGAGAATAATTACTATGAATATGAGATTCCGTTAACAATTACCCCACCTGGTAGGTACAACAACAATAACAGTGAAACGAGAAGACGGGTTTGGCCTGATGCCAACAATATGGTGATTGACTTCGGAGTGCTTCAGCGCGCCAAGACCAGTCGAAATCGAGCAATGTTTGCTCCAGGGTCAAACGTTACAAACAATACGCGATTCTCAATTCAAGATGGGAATAACAAAGTATACGTGGTGGGTAATCCGAATTTAAGTACGGTGAAAACCGTAATGCTCGGAGTTCGAAATCCGAAACGAACGTCTGCAAACCTTTCCGACGATGGTCTGGCAAAATGCGCGGAAGTTTGGTTTAACGAATTACGGCTAACGGACTTTGACAACATTTCAGGTTGGGCTGCAATCGCGCGTGTACAGTCACAGCTTGCAGATTTTGCAACGGTTTCAGTTTCTGGAAGCATGAGTACTCCGGGTTGGGGATCAATTAGCGATAAAGTAAGTGAGCGACAGCGTGAAACTATCCAGGATTTTGATGCCAGCGCCAATATTAATTTAGGAAAGTTTTTTGGCGATGAATCGGGTGTGAAGATTCCTATGTATGTCGGTTATGCAGAGGGTAGAGTAAAGCCTCAGTTTGCTCCACTTGACCCAGATATTCAATTTGATGACTACGTCAATGAATCCTTCCCCAATCCTTCTCAACGAGATAGTGTAGAGCGAGTTCAGGAAACCAGAACAATACGTAGGAGTGTCAATTTTACAAACGTTCGCAAAGAAAAAACCAAGGGAGCAGGAAAGAGTCGGATTTATGATATATCAAATTTTTCATTGACTTATTCTTACTCTGATTTGTTTAGAAGGGACTACAATACGGAGTTTGATTTAACACGAAAGCATCGGGGAGGAATAACCTATAATTTTGCGAATAGCCCCAAGAATATAAGGCCTCTTCAAAATGTAAAGTTCCTCAAGAAATCAAAATATTTGGCGTTGTTAAGGGACTTCAACTTTTATCCTGCGCCAAAACAAGTAGGGTTTAGAACTGATTTCACGAGGAACTATCAAGAAAGCAGAATGCGTAATAACCAGCCAAACGTAGTGGTTAACCTTCCTGTTTTTGTAAACAAATCATTCAATTGGAACCGAGCATATAACTTGAGATGGGATCTAACAAGGCAACTTAAAGTTGATTTTAATGCAAATAACCAAACGTTATTAGAGGAACCAGCTGGAAGGGTTGACCGCAACGATCGAGAAACGTATGACTACTGGAGGGATTCCATATGGGCAAGTATTTCGGACTTTGGAACAACCATGAATTACAACCACAATACGAACATCACTTACAATGTTCCTCTGAATAAAATCCCAGCTACCGACTGGATTACATCAAGTGTGCGGTATTCATCATCTTATGATTGGCAAAGAGCGCTATTTGCTGCAGATTCACTGGGTAACACGATTCAGAATTCTGCTCAATGGCAACTTAATGGAACGTTTAACATGACGACCTTATATAATAAGGTTAAATTTTTCAGGGAGGTGAACAGAAAAGTTAGGCAGAAGAATCGCGGAGGTAATAGACGAGCTGGGCCAATGAATTCCAGAAGAAATGTTGTTCAAAAAGCAGACTCTACTAAAAAGGAAGATAAACTTACGATACTTGAACACACGGCTAATTTCTTGATGATGTTCAAAAATGCAAACGTTACGTATTCAAATAATCAAGGTATCCTGCTACCAGGATATGCATCACGAACGAATGTGATGGGAATGGATCCAAACTTTGATGCACCTGGTGTTGGTTTTATTTTTGGTAAGCAGGGGTCATTTGGGAGCAGGGATCAAAGTTTTGCGCGTTATGCAGCGGATAATGATTGGCTCGTCAAGGAGTCTAATTTGAACTCTGCCTACTCCAAAACCTTTTCAGAACAGTGGAACTTTAGAGTGAACATTGAGCCGGTTAATGATCTGAAAATTGAGCTTAATGCTACACGACAAATGAATCGGAATTTCAGCGAATTTTTCAGGTGGAACGATACGGTGTTTTATGACGATGGAACGTACGATCCTAATGGGGGGTATATTTCGGAAAGCCCTATTAATGCAGGTAATTTCAGTGTTTCATTTAATGCATGGCGAACTTCATTTGAGTCTTTTGGAGATGATTATGAGTCTCCGGCGTTTGAACAGTTTGCAGCGAATAGGACAACGATTTCAAGAAGACTCTCTGCCCAAAACCCCAACTCAAGCGGTAATCATGCCACAGAAACAGGGTATGCCGATGGTTATGGCCCTACTCAGCCAGAAGTGTTAATACCAGCTTTCTTGGCAGCGTATTCAGGTGAAAGTGCCGACGGAGCCTCCCTTGCTACTTTCTTAGATATTCCTGACCCAAATTGGCGAGTGACTTACACAGGGCTAACGAAAATCGATTTTTTCAAAAAGCACTTCAAGACATTTACAGTTAACCACGGATACCGATCTACCTACAGCGTGGGTTCATACAGGTCTAATGTGTTGTATGAGGATTTGGATGGGGATGGGTATACGGCAGAACGAGATCCGGTGAACGGGACAAATTTTGTCGCTCAAAATGAAATTCAATCAATAACTGTTTCAGAACAGTTTAGTCCGCTAATTAACCTTGATATGACTTGGAACAATAGTTTAATTACAAGGTTCGAAGTAAGAAGAGATAGGAACTTGTCGTTGAGTTTTGCAAATGCACAAGTAACGGAATCGAGAAGTAATGAGGTGATTATTGGCCTAGGTTATACCTTTTCAAAAGTGCCCCTTCCATTTCAAAAGCCAAGTACGCGGAGTAAAATCCAAAGCGACCTGCGTCTTCGTGGTGACATTTCTTTCAGGGATAATATTACGATTATCCGTAAACTGGATAATAATATTCGTCCTAATGAACCAACTGGCGGTCAGCAGATTATTTCGTTGAAATTTACTGCTGATTACTCCCTAAGTAATAAGCTTAACTTGAGGCTGTTTTACGATAGGATAGTAACCAATCCCGTAATTTCCCTTTCATTCCCAACGGCTAACACCAATGCTGGAGTTAGTATTCGATTTACAATCACCTCATAATTTTTGAAATTAGTTTCTCGCTTTTGTCAATCCCATTATCTTTGGCCAAAATCATCGAGGCATGAATATACCAAGCGAATTAAAATACACCAAAGACCACGAATGGATAAGGGTTGAAGGGGAAACAGTCACTGTTGGAATAACTGATTATGCTCAAGGAGAGCTCGGAGATATCGTTTTCATTGAAATTGAAACAGAAGGAGAAACGTTAGATGCCGAAGAAGTTTTCGGGACTGTAGAAGCAGTGAAGACGGTTTCAGATTTGTTTATGCCGATAGCAGGGGAAGTGATTGCGTTCAATGAATCGCTTGAGGATGCACCGGAAACAGTAAACAATGATCCGTACGGTGAAGGTTGGATGATCAAGATTAAGGTTTCAGACCTGAATAGTCTGGATGGCTTAATGACAGCAGAAGAATATCAGTCGGAAGTAGGCGCTTAAACTAAGTGCTGCGGACAAGACTATGGTTGGTAGGGCTTTGGACTTTAGTGATTATTGCACTGAGTCTTGCTCCAAATAATCAATTCAACAATAAAGGCGTTTACGGCATTGATAAAGTCGTTCATGCCTTTTTTTATGCAGTCCATGTATTTTTATTAGTGCATGCTTTTTTAAGGCAGCGTCAATATTCGAACCTCAATGAATACGGTTGGATTTGGGCACTTATATGTTCGTCTATACTCGGCTTAAGTATTGAAATTATTCAAGGCACGGTGTTTGTTTACCGACAAGTGGAAATTTTCGATGTAGTAGCAAATGTTTTTGGAATTTGCATAGGTATCGGATCCTTCTACTTGATTTTTGGAAAACTAAAAACACAGGATTATGGACGCAAAAAAGAATGATCAAGCCAAGCTCGAAAAAAAGAGATTTCAGTTTGTGTTAATGGGACTAATTGTTTCATTGAGTTTAAGCCTTGTTGCATTTGAATGGCAAACGATTTACGCTTTGCAAGTAGAGGATGATTTCGCTTGGATGAATGAGGTAATTGAAGAGGAAATGCCTATCGTTATTTTGAAAGAACAAAAGAAAATGGAGTTGCCTAAACCAAAGGCAAAACCAACGCCTCACAAAACTGATCCTGTGGTTGTAACAAATCCCAGCCCAATAAAAAACAAAATGCCCGACTTAGGCCTTTCGTTTGATAGTATCGATCTTTCCAAGTATCAATATACGGAGCCTCCTATTTCAGATGAACCAATTTTAATACCTGAAGTGAATCCTGAATTTCCAGGAGGAGAAGTTGCACTATTTCGGTTTTTAGGAAAAACTTTGAGGTATCCTGAACGTGCAAAAGACGCAAATATTCGCGGTATGGTTTACGTGGAGTTTATCGTTGAACGTAATGGTGACGTGTCTGATGTTAAGGTATTAAAAGGAATTGGCGGGGGTTGTGATGAAGAAGCAATGAGAGCTGTTCGTGAAATGCCACGTTGGAAACCTGGTTTTCAGGGTGGACAGGAAGTACGGGTTTTATACCGACTGCCAATAAACTTTGTGTTAAAGAGGTGATCGGCGAGTTGTTCCACCCATAAAAGTTATTATTTTAGCATCGTAATTAAGACAGCATGGACTTAAAGAAAAATCCAGAAGTAGATTTAGAAAAGAAACGACGCCTGTTTTTTGTAGCAGGGTTGGTTTTTGCAGCGTCCCTTACATTAGTTGCCTTCGAATGGAAAGCATTCGAAGCAGAGCTTATGGACTTAGGGAATGTTGAGATTCAATTGGAAGAGGAAGAAATGATTCCAATTACTAGGCAACAGCCACCACCCCCGCCACCACCCCCGCCACCCCAACAAATCATAGAGATTGTTGAGGATGATGAGGAGATTGAAGAAGAACTTGAGATTGAGTCGACTGAAGTTGATGAGTCAACAACAATTGAGATTATTGATATGCCTGAAGAAGTTGTTGAAGAGGAGCCGGAGATTTTCTTAATCGTTGAGGATCCCCCCTCATTTCCAGGCGGTGAAGAGGAGATGTTCAAATATTTAGGGAAGAACATTAAGTACCCACCAATGGCAAAAGATGCCGGTATACAAGGAATCGTTTATGTAACATTCGTTGTTATGGAGAATGGAGACATTGATCAAGTGAAAGTACTTCGTGGTATAGGCGGCGGTTGCGATGAAGAAGCTATACGTGTTGTAAAAAACATGCCTTCATGGAAGCCAGGGAAACAAAGAGGTAAATCTGTAAGGGTTCAGTTTAACCTTCCCATACGATTTACCCTCCAGTAAAAATGAATTGTTTTGAATCTAAGCCTCGGTTAACGCCGAGGTTTTTTAGTTTAATTATATGGCATCGTTGAATGGAATAGATATTAAATCACTCTTGTCATGTGTTGATCTTACGCAATTAAATGCGCTTGATAATGAGCAGAGCACCCTTCGTTTGTTTCAAAAAGCGCAAGAACTGAAAAAACGTAACTTACAGCCTGCCTCTATCTGTGTTTATGCATCTACACTCACGAAGGACATGGTTAGCACTGCTCCAACAGCAATTGCAGTTGTGACTGGGTATTTTCCTTCTGGACAAGCGGCTTTAGATGTCAAGGTGAATGAGGTCAAGTCGTGTTTAGAGCTTGGTGTAGATGAAGTTGATTTTGTTATAAATCGAGGGCATGTGAACAGTGCATCTTTTGATTTAATTGCAAATGAGGTTGCCTCCGTGAAGGCAGTCTTGAATGCTAATCAAAAACTTAAGGTTATTATTGAAACATGCGACTTGTTGAGGCCAGGTCAAATAGGGGCGACCTGTGAGGCTGTTATTCTTGGTGGAGCGGATTTTATAAAAACATCAACCGGGAAGGGTGCATATGGGGCGCGTTTGGAGGATGTTGCGAT
This sequence comes from Salibacteraceae bacterium, assembly GCA_965661625.1. Lineage (GTDB taxonomy): Bacteria > Bacteroidota > Bacteroidia > Flavobacteriales_G > Salibacteraceae. Next base: position 167,366 of record CBFIEM010000004.1, on the reverse strand, counting down.
AATGTTAGATGTGATGTCAGGTGCTGCGAATCAAATTGGGTTGAAAGTTTCTGGCGGGATAAGAACAGCGGAGGAAGCTTCAAATTTTGCAAACCTGTGGCAAACACGAACTGGGAATGATATTAATCCCAATCAATTTCGGATTGGCGCAAGTAGTCTAGTAAGTTCGTTACTTGAGAAAATAGATGCAAATTATTTCGACTGGTATTAAATACTAAATTTACCCTCTTATCACATATTATGGCCAAAACAGCACTTATTACGGGTATTACAGGTCAGGATGGAGCCTACTTAGCTGAATTATTACTTGAAAAAGGCTATGAGGTTCATGGCATTAAACGCCGTAGTTCATTGTTTAATACAGATCGTATTGATCATTTATATCAAGACCCACATAAAGAAAACGTCAAGCTAAAGCTTCACTATGGAGATTTAACAGATTCTTCAAATTTAACACGCATAATTCAAGAAGTGCAACCTGATGAGGTGTACAATTTAGCTGCTCAGAGCCATGTTAAAGTTAGTTTTGAAACACCTGAATATACTGGGAATGCTGATGGTATTGGAGCATTGCGAATTCTCGAGGCTATTAGGCTTTTAGGAATGGAATCCCAGACGCGTTTTTACCAGGCTTCAACAAGTGAATTGTACGGGAAGGTTCAAGAAATACCTCAGTCTGAAACAACTCCGTTTTACCCGAGGAGTCCATATGGAGTCGCTAAACTTTATGCATATTGGATTACAGTTAATTACCGAGAAGCATATGGAATGCATGCTTCTAACGGAATTTTGTTTAATCATGAAAGTCCGCTCCGAGGTGAGACATTTGTTACTAGAAAAATCACAAGGGCTGCTTGTAGAATCAAATTAGGGATGCAAGACACGCTGTATTTGGGCAATTTGGATGCAGAGCGTGATTGGGGCCATGCTAAAGATTATGTCGAAGGCATGTGGTTGATGATGCAACAAAAAGAGCCAGAAGACTTTGTGTTAGCAACTGGGGTAACACAGAAGGTTAGAACTTTTGTTGAACTTGCTTTTAAAAATGCAGGGTTGAACCTGTCATGGAGTGGCGAGGCTGAAGAAGAACTTGGATCACTCGATAATGGCCAAGTTGTAGTGAAAATAGACCCACGATATTACAGACCCGCAGAGGTTGATTTACTGATTGGTGATGCTAGCAAAGCGGCCACTAAATTAGGCTGGAAACCGAAGGTTACGTTTTCTGAATTGGTGAAGGAAATGGTAGAGGCTGATATGGTATTAGCGAAACGGGAAAAGCAACTGTTAGACAGTGGCTACCAAATATTAACTAAAAACGAGTAGGTGGAAAAGGACGCACGTATTTTTGTTGCTGGACATCGAGGAATGGTTGGCTCTGCAATAGTTAGGGCACTTCAAAGTAAGGGATATCACTCGTTGATTTTAAGAACAAGGTCTGAATTGGATCTTACGAATCAATTGGCAGTTCAGGAGTTTTTTAGAACGGAACAACCCGCGTATGTTTTTTTAGCTGCTGCAAAAGTTGGTGGTATTATGGCAAATAATACTTACCGAGGTGAGTTCCTCTATGAGAACCTCATGTTGGAGGCGAATATTATTCATGCAGCGAAAGTGTTTCATGTACAAAAATTACTTTTTCTTGGGTCCTCTTGCATATATCCAAAATATGCCGAACAACCGTTAAAGGAATCATCGCTCCTTACAGGCGAACTAGAACCAACAAATGAGCCATATGCAATCGCTAAAATAGCAGGGATTAAGATGATTGAATCGTATCGTGCTCAGTATGGCGTTGATTTCATATCAGCAATGCCTACAAACTTGTATGGCCCAAATGATAATTATGATCTTCAAAACTCCCACGTCTTACCTGCAATGATTCGAAAGTTTCATGAGGCCAAGACTGAAAATGCAGATAAGGTTGAATTATGGGGTACAGGTAGTCCCAAACGAGAGTTTTTGCATGTTGATGATTTAGCGGAAGCCTGTTTGTTTTTAATGAATAATTATAACGGTGACGAATTTGTAAATGTCGGTACTGGAAGTGATGTTTCCATTCGCGAGCTCGCTGAGCTAGTAGCTCGAGTAATTGGATATCAAGGATCTGTAAAGTGGGATTCTTCCAAGCCTGATGGTACCCCAAGAAAATTAATGGATGTAGAACGGTTAAGTAAACTGGGTTGGAATTCCTCAATATCGCTGGAAGATGGAATTCGCCAAGTATATCGCCAAGTAAAAGAGGTTGGATTTGAACGCTCGTAATACACTTTTATGCGCGGTCCTTTTGTGTTGCTTTTTTCAAGTAGCTTGGGGACAGTATGCCCCAATCCTTACCCAAAGCTACTTAGTTGATGGACGAAGAGATGCCTTTCTTCAAGCCCAGAACCCAAATAATCATGATGCATTTCGAATTTTTAAAGTAGAAAAGTCCCTTCATGATGCATGGAGAAGGTTTGATCAAACTACTTCAAATCGAAGGGAGCATAAAAGTTGGTTTATGCGTAAGCTTCGCAATGAAGCCTTAGTTAATTATAATAATGATGGGGTTTTTATTGGGTTTGACCCACTGATTCATCAACAATGGAGCAGTTCAAGTGATAAACCTGATGAACTGTTGTACTTGAATATGCGTGGGGCACAAATTTATGGTTCCTTTGGGAAGCGGGTGTCTTTTCGGTCTAGCGTACTCGAAAATCAAGTAGCACTTCCTGATTACATTACAGCAACAATTAGGGACAGAGGTAGTCTTCCGGGTCAAGGCCGCACCAAGTCCACTGATGGTGTTTTTGATTTTGCTGTAGCTTCTGGGAGTGTATTCATTGAAGCTAGACAAGGCACAAGCATTGCTTTCGGAAATGATAAGCACTTCTACGGCAATGGTTACCGCAGTATGTTATCTTCAGATAATGCATTCAATCAACTTTACCTTTCAGGTTCTCAGCAATTATTTGGTGGAAAAGTAAGGTATGATTTAAGGTGGTCTCAGCTGTTCGATAATGATCGTATCGCGAGTAGTTTAAATAACGAGGCGGCAATAATACGGAAAGGAGCAACTTTTCATGTGCTTTCAGTAAAGCCTGCGCAGTGGTTGGAATTTGGATTGGTAGAAGGAGGGATATGGCAGCGCTATGAAGCTGGATATGGTAGCCTTCCCTTCGATTATAATATGGTGAACCCAATTATTTTTAGCAATTCAGTTGTAAAAAGTAATGATGATCAGGTTACTATGTTCCAAGGGTTAAACGTTAATATTCAGCCTGATGCATCGCTCAGTGTATATGGGCAATTTATGCGAATAGCTTATAGCGAAGATGCTTTTGCAAGTCAAGTTGGTGCAGTAAAGCACAACCTATTTGTAGAGGGATTGACGCTTCAAGCAGAGTTTAATCAAATCCAGAGAAGTGTTGTTACTCAAGCGGGCTTTGACGAGGTAGATTTAACCCATCAAGGTCAGCCGTTGATGCATGCGTGGGGAGAGGATTTTACTGAATTTTTAGTAAGGTTAAATTATAGGTGGAGAGATGTATGGGTGGATTTGAAGTATCATCAAGGGGAAAGAGACCTTTCTGCTGCGAGGTATACTCAATCCATTGTAGATTGTAAAGTTGGATATTTGTTCAATCCACATGCTAACTTTAGTGTGTATTCCGGATACCTTTCCAGAAAGATAGAGGGATTAGACGAAGTATCATGGGTAACATTTGGCTTTGTAACAAGCATTGAAAACCTTTATTACGACTTTTAGATGGAGAATATCATTTTTGCTGTAATAACGTCATTTTTAATTGTTGCGATTTTCACACCCTCGTTGATTCAGATAGCAATAATGAAGCGCTTGGTGGATTCTCCTTCGTCTCCGCGAAAACTGCATTCAAGCCAAATTCCTTCCATTGGAGGTATTGCAATATTTTTGGCGTCGTTATTCTCGTACCTATTGTGGTATCCATTTTCTAGTTATGATATTGATTTACTGCTCGATGCATTAAAGGAATTCAAGTTTATTGGAGCAGCTATGCTCACCATGTTTTTTCTAGGACTGAAGGATGATATTGTTGGAACGTCACCGGTTAAAAAGCTGATAGTACATATTGTAGTGGCTTTCATCCTTGTAATTATGGCCGACATAAGAATTACAAGCATGTACGGCATTTTTGGTATAGAGGAGTTGCCTGAGTGGATGAGCATTTTGTTCTCGGTGCTGGTTTACACTGTAGTTGTGAATGCGTTTAACCTTATTGATGGTGTGGATGGGTTAGCGGCTGGAGTAGGTCTAATAGCATCTTCATCTTTTGGATTGTGGTTTATGTTAGCAGGAGACTCTGCAGATTCATTATTAGCTTTTTCACTGAGTGGAGCGCTATTGGGATTTTTAATTTATAATTTCGACCCTGCTCGCATTTTTATGGGAGATTCGGGGTCTTTAACCATAGGATTGATTATTTCCATCCTATGTATAAAAATGATTGAATTTGACATTGCAAAAGTTGAATCCCCATTTCTTGTAACAATCAGTAAGCCCATTTTTGCTATGGCATGCATTGTATATCCACTAATCGATACGGCACGGATTTTTGTATTCCGAATTGTAAAGGGCCTTCCGCCTCTTGGTGCTGATAATAATCACTTGCACCATTTACTCATCCGTCTTGGATTGAAACACTGGGTGGTTGCGCTGATAATTTATGCGTACACCCTAGTAGTTATTTCAGTTGCAATTTTTTGGCAGTTAGAGCCGAGCCTAAGGCTGGCTGTGGTTTTTGTTGTTTCAGTAGTAGGGACGGTAATTCCAGTTATGTTATGTAAGAGGAGAAAGGCGGTTATGAAATCATGAAATACCTGATACTTATCCTTTTTCTTGTTAGCGGATTAAAGGCGCATTTGCAAAGTAGTTTGAACCAACGTTTAATGCTACCTGCCGATCGGTTGAAGTATAAACTGGATACGAGAGACTCAAATCAAAGGGTGCATGCTGTATATCCCCTAGTGAATTCAGGCTACAAACTGCTTAAATCTCCTGGGAATAATTTCTTCAAGAAATCAACTAATTATAATCCGAATCACATTGGTGAGTTAGGTGGTTTTGTATTTGGTGCATATCCATTGTTAGAGGTTACACAGGGCATGGAGCCAAATAGTGAACTGAGTGTTGGTGCAGATAATAGGGAGCAACGTTTCACTTACGGAGGTCATATTTCAGTGACTCATGGTACCAGATTCTCCCTAGAGGCGAGCATTTGGGAGCGGCAAATAAACCCCCTTTCATTTGAAGAAAGGTTTATTGCTGAGCAAGATGCTTTTCCTGGTGATTCGAAAACTGAAGAGCGAGGAACTGGCTTTATTACCCAAAACTGGACTGGTAATATTGGATATAAAGCAGGTGACTATTTTCATATTGAACTAGGTAGGGGAAAGCAGTTCATTGGAGATGGATATAGATCCTTAATGCTCAGTGATTTTGCGAACCAAAATAATTACCTGAGAATTACTACTGAGTTTAAAAAGGTGCGGTATACGAACCTCTTTCTTCAAGGTGTTGATATAGCAGGCGCCGATGGGGTTGAAGCAAATTTTAAGGAAAAGTACATGTCAATCCACCACTTAAGCATACAACCTTTTAGTTGGTGGAATATTTCAATATTTGAGGCTGTTGTATGGCAAGCACAAGACTCATCATTTCATCGTGGTTTTGATGTAAGCTATTTGAATCCAATTATATTTTATAGACCAGTAGAGTTTGAGCTAGGCTCACCTGATAATGTGTTGATTGGTTTATCATCACGGTTCGATATTTCGAACGCTATTGAGCTTTATGGTCAGCTTATGCTGGATGAATTTAAACTTGATGAAGTTACTGCTAGGGATGGATGGTGGGGAAATAAGTATGCCATTCAAGCAGGATTGAATTGGTATGAACCATTTCAACTTAAGAATAGTGCCTTCCAGGTTGAGTATAATCGGGTGCGCCCTTTCACCTTTTCTCATTCTAATCCTGTTCAAAATTATGGGCATTACAATGCCCCTATGGGACATCCAATGGGGGCTAATTTCCACGAGGTTATAGCATCAGCCTATTATTGGAAGTCAAGACTAAGGTTTGAAGCAAGAGCAAATTTCATCATGACAGGAGTTGCTATGAATGAGAATGTGGGGTCAGATATTTTTAAGTCCAACACAACGCGATCAAAGGACAGAGGGTATTTTGTAGTTTCTGGCGACGCAAAGAACATCTTAATGCTTCATACAAAAGCGAGTTACCTTGTAAATTCCGCTATGCGTTTGGAGCTATTTGCACGAATCGGTTACAGAAAGGAACAGGTTGCAGGCAGTCGCTCTTATGAATCTGTTTTTGGAGCTGTGGGCTTGAGTACAGTTCTGTTTAATGAGTATAAAGATTTCAGGTAAGCATTTACTATAGCTCAAAGACCTAAAACCGTGCATTTATTCAACCAGAAAGAAGTATTTTTGGGGCCTGAATGAAGCGCTTATCCAGAATCAAGAAGTCATATCCCTTAAATTGAAATTCGTTGGGCGAGTTAAGGCCTACGCGGCTCTTGCAAAACTGCGGTTAGCATCCTTAGTTGTGGTGTCTGCAGTACTGAGTTATTTCCTTGCTCAGCAAGACTTTAATGGATTGTCCTTGATGCTCCTCATTGGAGGTGGATTTTTAATAACAGGTGCTTCCAACGGATTTAATCAAGTTATAGAAAAAGACTTGGATGCAATGATGAACCGAACCAAAGGGAGACCAATTCCCGCCGGTCGTATTTCATCTTTAGAAGCATTTGTGGTGTCTTCTGTGTTAGGAATAACTGGCGCATTGATGCTTTTTTCTTTGAACCAACTCAGTGGTCTTTTAGGAGTCCTAGCACTAATTCTATATGTCGGTTTATATACTCCTTTAAAGCGTGTAACCCCCTTTGCGGTTTTTGTAGGAGCTTTTCCAGGTGCTATCCCACCGATGCTTGGTTACATTGGCGCTACGGGGGAGTTTGGGTTAATCCCTGGCCTGCTATTCGCTATCCAATTCATGTGGCAATTTCCACATTTTTGGGCTATTGCTTGGAAATTGGATGAAGATTATTCACGAGCTGGGTTTTACTTGCTTCCGTCAAAATCAGGAAAAGGAAAGGCAAGTGCAGTTCAGATGCTGGTCTATACCATTGGTATGATTGGAGTATCAATTACTCCGTACTACTTTGATGTTGTAGGGATTGTCGGCTCAATAGGAATTGTAATCATGGGATTATGGATGCTCTTTTATGCTTTTCGGTTATTCCAAACGTGTGAAGATAAGTATGCGACTAAACTCATGTTTAGTTCGTTTGTTTACTTACCAATAGTCCAAATAATATTATTACTAGATCGCGTGATCTAAACACCTTGAAATTATGGTTGAGTACACAGAGGATGAAGTGAGGCATCGGAAAACACGAAAGTCCCTCATGGTTGTTGGCATGATTGGAATGGTAATGCTTTTTGCAGGTTTGACAAGCGCTTATATCGTTCGTCAGGCAGATGCGAATTGGTTGGTTTTTGATTTGCCAACGCCATTTTTTACGAGCACAGCCCTAATAATTTTGAGTAGTGCGTTTTTATTCTTTGCGCAATTTTCTATAAAAAAGGGACAAGTAAGAAATGCCGCTATTGGTTTACTCGCTACACTTGGTTTAGGAATTGGGTTTGTATTTGCTCAGTTCTACACATATGGATACATGGTTGATCAGGGCTACTACTTTGTAGGAACAAATGTTTCGGCGTCATTTATGTACATTCTTACTGCAGTGCATTTGGCCCATTTATTTGGAGGTTTAATTGCTTTATTAGTAAGCACGATTAAGGCCTTTCGTAACAGATATGATGAAAAAAATTCATTGGGATTGGAGCTTACGGCGATGTACTGGCATTTTTTAGGCCTTCTATGGATTTATTTGCTGTTATTTTTGTTATTTATTCGTTAGTATTGCAGAGCCCTTATTATAAATAATTGAACATGGCTGGAGAAGCGAGTAAAGCAATTGAGCCCAAAGTGCTCTGGGGAGGTGGAAGATCCCCGTTTAGTGTGAGTTATGGAAAGTTGATGATGTGGTTCTTCCTCATATCGGATGCCTTAACTTTTGGAGGCCTTTTGGTGGCCCTAGGATTTGCACGTCATAAATATGTTGATTTATGGCCAGTAAGTGAGGAAGTGTTTTTTCACTTTCCATTTTTTCACCATAGTCACTTGCCATTATTATACGTGGCATTAATGACGTTCATTTTGATTGTAAGTTCCGTTACCATGGTGTTAGCTGTGGAGGCAGGACACCGGATGGATCGTAAAGGTGTTACGAAGTGGCTTGCAGCGACTGTTGTCGGAGGTGCTATCTTTCTTGGGTCTCAGGTTTGGGAGTGGAGTACTTTTATCTCTGGTTCTGATTTCGGAGCTTACATTATGGTTGATGGTCACCCTGCAACAATAATAAACGAATCAGGAGATGTTCAGTTACCATCAGGAGATGTTGCCACCGGGAAAGAGGCGGCTAACATTGCTGCTACGAGTGAGTATGTTAAAGGAGCGAACCTAGTTCGGAATGAATACGGTCATCGTTTGTATGCTGATTTCTTTTTCTTCATTACAGGTTTCCATGGAACCCACGTTTTGTCTGGTGTGATTCTGAATTTAGTTATTCTCCTAAATGTTATGAAAGGGGTTTACGATAAACGAGGACACTATGAGATGGTAGAGAAGATTGGTCTGTACTGGCACTTTGTAGATCTTGTTTGGGTATTTGTATTTACCTTCTTTTACCTCGTATAATTTGAAAGAATAAGCATTATGGAAAGAGACGATATAATAGAATATTCTTTGGACGCTCATCATAGCGAAGAAGAGGGGAAAAAGATTAGAAAAAACATTTTTAAGGTTACCATTATCCTATCAGTATTAACGGTTGTTGAGGTTTTGATGGGAGCCTTTTTCGGAAAATCAATGGTAGATGCTGAAACATTTGCAGTTATAAAAACGGCTTTTGTTATCATGACCATTGTTAAGGCAGCATACATTGTGCTTGTCTTTATGCACTTAGGAGAAGAAAGAAAATCGCTGAAGTGGATTATCCTTGCGCCATATGCACTATTTATCTTATACCTGATTTTTATTGTCCTCACGGAATCGAATGGCTTGTTTGAAATTCGACAAATGTTAGGAATGTAGATATGGCAAACCTGTCAAGGGGAAAGCAACTGGGTATCCTTTTCGGAATCTTAGTATTCCCTTCTTTATTATATGTATTATCAGCAACGGGCAAACACAACTTTGTCCGTTTGCCATTTTATGGAGAAAAACTTCTCCATCCAAAAGATAAACTGAAGTCAGGTGCTCCTGATACCATTTATTACAATATTCCTGATTTCGAGTTTAGTACCTTTTCTGGAGAGCGCGTCTCTTCTGAAGCCTACACAGGAAAGATTAAGGTGTTCTCTTTCGTTTGCGTATCCTGCGACTACAAAGGCGCGCGGATTTCTGAACAACTTGCAGCCATTCAGGAATCCGTAGTTGAAGGAAAGGATGTGAATATCATTCAGCTTAGCTTGAATCCAAATGGTGATTCTGAAGAACAAATTGCGGCATTCAGGAAGGGTTTTAAAGCAAATAGTGAAGTTTGGAAAACGGTTAAAACAGAATCTTTAAGTGAAGTCTACAACTTTGCTCTCAATGGATTGTTACTTTCTACAAACGAGAATGTAACCTATAATGACTCAATACTAAACACAAGTACAATTGTGTTAGTCGATCACCATAATCACATTAGAGGTTATTTCGACGGGACACAATACGTAGATACTAAAGAATTAAAGGACGCCATTCAACAGTTACGATATTTAAAAAATGTAATCGAACCGGGAATGGAGGCCAAAAGAGAACGAGATGGCATTTCTAACTGAGAAACAAGGCAAGCAAGTAATCATTATTTCAAGCATAGCAATTCCAATAGTGGTGGCGCTCATGTATATTCTTCCAAGTCCAGACATTTCTGGAGTGAACTTAACATTTTTGCCTCTTCTTAATGCCATTTTAAATGGTTCAACGTCTGTCCTCCTGATTGCTGGGGCATACGCTATTTTTGTTGGTAATAAACGTGTTCATCAGCGCATAATGGTGAGCGCTTTGATATTGTCAATTTGCTTTCTATTATCATATGTAACTTATCATACGTTTACAGATAGCACTGTGTATGGGGGTGAGGGTATCCTTAAGTACTTGTATTATTTTGTTTTAATCTCTCATATCATTCTTGCGATTGTTATTGTTCCATTGGTGCTAATAACGTTTGTAAGAGCATTATCTGATCGGTTTGATAAGCACAGGAAAATTGCGCGAATTACGCTTCCTATTTGGCTTTATGTCACCATTACAGGAGTAATTGTCTACTTTATGATAAGTCCTTATTACGCATGAGGTTTTCAGTATATATCGGGTTGATAGTTGTTTTACTAGTGGTTAGTTTGGATGTCACTGCTCAGTGCTCTATGTGTAGGGCTGTAGTTGAGAACAATGAGAGTAATATCGGCCAAGGATTGAATAATGGCATTCTCTACCTGATGGCAATCCCATATGCCTTGTTATTTGGTGGAGGTATTTGGTTGTTCAAAAAGCAATATTCGGCCTAACCTTTCATTTGCAGGTTGTACCATTGGTAGAGAAATCTGCCCGTTCTCCATATTTTACTTCTTAGACTCAATAACATGGGTATTTTTGCTCATGAAATCTCATCGGGCATTATGAAGAAAGTAGTTATTTTTTTTCTTTTTCTAACAACTTCTATTGTAGGGTTAGGTCAAGAGAAGTGGACCTTAGAGCAATGCGTTAATTACGCAATTGAAAATAACATTACTATAAAGCAATCTGAATTGCAGGCTCAATTGAGCGAACAAAATGTTGTTGGATCAAAAGGAAGTGCATTACCTACGTTGAATGGGTTTGCGACTCACGGTTATAATTTTGGACAGCGAATTGATCCATTTACAAATCAATTTGCCGAAACCCGTGTGCAATCAAATAATTTCCAGCTTAGCTCTAATTGGGTATTGTTTGGAGGCCTTCAAAATTACAACACCATCAGAAGATCAGAGTTGGAAGCAATGGCGGCCAAATATGATGTAGAAAGCACCAAGAATGACATTTCACTCCAAGTGGCATTGGCTTATTTGCGAATCCTTCAGAATGATGAACTGCTTAAGGTGGCTGAATTTCAACAGGATATAATCAGGCAACAGGTTGATCGAACAAATCGGTTAGTTAAAGCCGGGAGCGTTCCTGCTGGGGATTTATTGCAGGTTCAAGCCCAACTTGCAAATGAAGAGGCGAACGTTGTGAATGCTCAGAATCAGGTGGATTTAGCGTACTTATCACTAAAACAAATCTTGCAATTAGATGCTTCTACAGAATTTGAGGTTGTTCAACCCCAAGTTGAGGTAGCTGAAAACGCTAAAATGACCAACTCATCGACAACAATTTATGCGAATGCTGAAGAAACACTTCCAGCCATCAAAGGAGCCGAAATTAGAGTTGAGAGTACTGAAAAAGGAATTAAGGTGGCTCAAGGCAGTGTAAGTCCTAGGCTTAGTTTAAATGGATCTATTGGAACAGGATATTCCGACTTGCAAACAGTGGGAGTTGGTGATGTTGAAGAGGTGGGCACCAGGGCAATTGGTTTTACAGAAAACACTATGGAAACAGTGTTAACACCAGTCTTTGATCAGGATCGACAGACGAAAGCTTTCAATGATCAATTACAAGATAATTTCAATCAAAACATAACTGTAACATTGAATATCCCCATTTTTAATGGTTTCCAAAATGCCAACGCAATTAGTAGGTCAAAAATTCAAAATGAAATAGCGAAGACTACGTTACTTCAGGTTCAAAATGGTGTGAAGCAAGATATTGAACAAGCGTATGCTGATGCAAAAGCAGCCTTAAGAAACTATAGAGCTACGGAAAAGAGCTTAAGTAGTTTACAAACAGCTTATGATTATGCTCAAAAACGATTTGAAGTAGGGATGATTAATGCAGTAGATTTCAATACAGCAAAAAACAACCTTACACAAGCCCAGTCTAACCTTGTAAGGTCTAAGTATACGTACGTGTTTACAATGAAAATATTGGACTTTTATATGGGTAACCCCATTATAATGTAAATCTTAAGCCATGGCAATGAAAAAGAACCAGAAACGAATAGTTATCATTTTAGGAATTCTTGTAGTCGTGCTAGTCATTGCTGGAGTATTGAAAAAACGTTTTTCTAGCGACAAACAAGCTGTGCTTACAGAGCAGGTTGAATTACGCGATATACTAGAGACCGTTGCCGCAAATGGTAAAGTTCAACCGGAAAAGGAAGTCAGCATGACAGCTGAAATTTCTGGTGAAATTATCGATCTGCCTTTTAAAGAGGGGAGTTTGGTGAAACAAGGTGATCTGATTGTAAATATCAATCCCGACCTCTATTTGGCTGCGCAGAGTAGGATGGAGGCGAGTTTGAACTCCGCAAAAGCAAATGTTGCTAATTCAAAAGCCCGCGTAGCTCAGTCTCGGGCGCAATTGATTAATGCAAAGGCGTCATTCCAGCGATCTAAAGATTTATTGGAGAGTAAGGCGATATCACAAGCAGAATATGATCAGTCTTTGTCTCAATTTGAAGTTGCTAAAGCCGATGTTGAAGCCGCTGAACAAGCCTTGCGCTCGTCTGAATACTCAGCAAAAAGTACGGCTGCATCGTTGAAAGAAGCAAATGATAACCTTAAGCGAACAACCATATTTTCACCATTAAATGGAACCATTTCTAAATTGGATGTGGAAATAGGAGAGCGAGTTGTTGGAACAAGTCAAATGGCGGGAACTGAGATATTGCGGATTGCAGATCTAACCCAAATGGAGGTAAATGTAGAAGTTAATGAAAGCGACATTGTAAAAGTAAAGTTGGGGAATTCAGCTAAAGTTGAAGTTGACGCATATGTTGATCGTTTTTTCGATGGAGTAGTCACGGAAATCGCAAACTCTTCATCAAGCACCAGTATGCAAGGAACTGATCAGATTACAGTATTTAATGTGAAAGTGAGGATATTACGGAGTTCTTATGCTGACTTGTTGGACACTGACAACCCTCATTTGTCACCTTTCAGACCAGGTATGTCTGCGACAGTGGAAATCGAAACCAACAAACGAAACAACGTTGTGGCTGTGCCAATTCAAGCGGTAACAGTACGCCCTGATTCAACGGTTAAAACTTCTTCAAAACGCGAAGGGGTGCAGCTCGAAGATGTTGATGATGAGCACCTTGAAGAATGCGTATTTCTATTGGAAAGTGGCAAGGCGGTAAAGTATAAAGTTCAAACTGGAATTCAAGACGATAAGTATATTGAAATCTTATCGGGGATAGATACAAATGCGACACTGATTACTGGTCCATACACACTTGTTTCAAAAGAAATTCAAAGCGGTGATGAAGTAGAGTCAGGTACGCGTGAGGAGGTTTATGAATTTGATGAGCGTTAGTGGCTAATTTATTGCACATAGAAACGGCTACAACCGTGTGTTCCGTTGCGTTGAGCAAAGATGACGCGCTGCAAAGCATCCATGAGAAAAATGACGGATATAGGCATGCTGAACACCTCAGTATGTTTATTGATCAGTGCCTGAAAGATGCAGGGCTGCTTGTTCATGACTTAGATGGATTAGTAATTAGTCTGGGTCCTGGGTCTTATACGGGCTTGAGAATTGGAGTAAGTACCGTTAAGGGAATGGCTTTTGGACTTGGTATTCCTGTCATAGGTATTAGCACGCTTGATGCAATGACTTACAACAAAGCTGTTATCCAATTGAAGTCTGAAATGCTATTAGCACCAATGATTGATGCTCGTAGGATGGAAGTTTATACGGCTTTATATAAAAACAACCAAAAAGTAAACCCCATCCAAGCACTTGTTTTTGATGAAGAGTTAATCTCAAGCTATACTGATCCTGTGTTAATGTATGGGCCAGGAGCGGATAAGTTAGCGCCTCTTGTTGAAGCAAATCCCAAACTTCATTTAGTGAAAGGGGTACATCCTTCAGCACAAGATTTAATGGTACCAGGATCACAGGCCTTCGCTAGAAAAGAATTTTTAGATGCAGCCTATTTTGAACCTTTCTATTTGAAAGACTTTGTAGCTGGTAAGCCAAAAAAACTTGTTTAGTAAAAGGTGTACTCATATTGCCAGATGCGAATCCTTCCGCTGAGGGCATCTCGCTCTAAATGAGCGCTTAATAGTTCATTTTTATAAATGAACTCCATCGATGAAAGTTCGCGCTCGTTTCGGTTGGTTACAAGCTTTTCAACTTGACCAACTGCACCATATTGGTATATCCGCTTAATGGTGGCTTTTGAGTTGCTTGCATATCGCTCTACAGAAGTTAGAAGCGTGTCTGAATAGTTATAGGTTGTAGCAACACGAACTCCTCCAATTGCGCGCTTGAGTACATGCGATAGCATCCGATGTAATGAGTCTCGTTTAATGGTCTCTTCTTGAAAAATGCGATTGGTTTCATTAAACCAAAGCTTTTTGTAAAAAGACTCTGTAAAGTATTCTATCTCCGCATGTTCTTTTCGACTGATCAACTCTCCGTCTTTTTCAATGGAGTATTGTGATGAGATGCGTTCACCTTTTTTGTCATAAAAATAAGCGTAGCGGTGCTTGCCTAAAATGTCATTTACATCTTTTGCAATTAAGGCTCCCTTTGGATTATAATAATAGCGAACCGCATTGGAGTCAACTCTAAACCCTAGATCATATGTTTCGGAAAATAAAGTCAGCTGACCACGAGAATTGAATTTAAAACGCCTGGTTATTCGCGTTGAACTGATGGGGCAATCGTTGTCCTTGTAAGCATATTCAGATGTGATGGACTTGATATTATGCTTGGAAATAAAGTCAAAATTGAAAAATGGCCATTCTTCAAGTGCATTTGATTCACCCACATAGATTTGTTGAGCTTGTAGCTGACTCCAACATAAAAAGACTAATATCAACCACCTCATTCCATCAATTCAATTGCTTCTTCTATTGTGCTCACAGGAGCGTTACATGTCCTATTTGCGCAAACATAAATCAAGTTTTTAGTTTCACTATATCTTCCTTTAAAAAGTGATAATTCAACTTCATTAGAAGCGACAATCGTAATACCTCCGGGAACATAGTTCTTCCATAAATCACGCTGATAATCAGTTGCATTTGGCCCGGTTAACACGACCTCGTTTACATTATAAGTGAATTTTGTGTACAACGACAACCAATGTGAGTAATTGGCCGCTCCTTTATGCAATAGAGGAATCAAATGATGAAGCATTTGCTTCGCGTGTTTTTGATAGGCCCCATCATTGTCGAGTATCCCAAAATCCCATAAGTTATGAGCCATTTGCGCATTTGAAGATGGCATAACATTGTCAATGAACTCTATCTTCTCACCCGGGGAATCTTCAGATGTTTTGTGTGTGTAATTGAAATAGGGTGAATCTTCTTTTTTAAAGTGTTCAACTACAAATACAATGAGCGATTTGATTTCTTGGTAAATAGACTTTTCGGAGGTGATTTCAAAGACTTTTAGTAGCCCGCTAATAGCAAATGCATAGTCTTCTAAGAACCCTTGAATTTTTGGAATCCCTTTTTGGTTGGTGTGGTATAGCCCACCAACTTCATCGCGTTGTGTGATGGTTAAGAAATGTACAAGACCATTAATTCTATCGTAGAGATCTTTTGAGGGGTTCACACGATATGCATCGCATAATGCAACAAGCATTAACCCATTCCATGATGTAATTGATTTATCATCTTTTTCTGGAGGATTCCTCTCATTGCGATAGGCCAACATTTTTGATCGAATAAGTTCCATGTTAACATGGAGTTCAGAATCAGTCATGTTGTGGCGTTTTGCAACAGCGCTTCTGGGTTCGTAAGTAACAGGAACAGCTTTGTTGCCTTCCCAATGTCCTGCCCGGTCTAAGCCATAATAGTCAATAGACAATGTTGCTTCATCAGCATTTAAAAAGGCTTTAAACTCATTAATATCCCAAACGTAATATGAGCCTTCTTCGCCATCACTATCGGCATCTAAAGCCGACTGATAGCTCCTTGTATTAGGGTCATACAACCACTCATTAGCCCATGAAATACATGAAGAAACAACACGCTCAAATTTCGGCTCATGAAACTGTTTGTACGCATCAGCATAAAGAGAGATCAGCTGAGCATTGTCATAAAGCATTTTTTCAAAATGTGGAATTTTCCAAATGCTATCTACCGCATACCTACAAAAGCCACCTCCGAGGTGATCGTATATTCCACCGTCACTCATCTTTTCTAAGGTGTGTTTTACGTGTGCCTCTACTTCTTCATCTTGCTCCCAATAACTGTATGCAAGCAAAAAGCTGTAATTAGATGGTAAAGGAAATTTAGGAGCGCCGGTAGAGCCTCCGTTTTGTTGATCAAATGAAGTTTGCCAAGTTTTTACAAGGGCATTCAATAAATCGGTGTCAAATGCTTCAGCTGTTGAATTCAACACTAGGGTGTTAGTAGCTTTCAAACCATTTTCTAGTCGTTGGGCATATTCGAGAACTTCTTCATAGCTAGAACCGAATGCCTCATTAACTTTCATTAAAACTTCTTTCCATGCTTCTTTAGTAAAGTATGTCCCTCCATAAAAAGGTTTGCCATTTGGGAGGGCAAAACAATTTAATGGCCAGCCCCCTTGCTGAGTAATCAATTGAACAGCGTCCATGAAGCGATGGTCTACATCTGGCCTTTCTTCACGATCAACTTTAATGCAGGTGAAATGCGTATTCATGATATGAGCAACTTCAGCATCTTCAAATGACTCGTGGGCCATTACATGGCACCAATGACAAGCACTATAACCTATACTAACTAATATTGGTTTATTTGTTTTTTTGGCGTGCTCTAGTGTTTCCTTGTTCCACGGAAGCCAATTAACAGGATTATGGGCATGTTGCAGTAAATAAGGGCTGCTCTCTTGAATAAGAGCATTCACATGTTTAGAATTTGAAGCCATGAAAGCGTGATGTTCAATTTGCGTGGACGCAAAATTACGGTATCTTTCAACGCATACCATGATGAATAAAGACAAGGCTATCAATAAGAAGCGTCCAGCAGCTATGAAAACGGGAAAGGTTCGTATTCAAGAACCAGACTGGCACTGGAGCTACAATGTAATGATACTTGGATGGTTTATTGGAATTGTTGTGCTATTTAGTCTAGGTGATTCACTCTTTTTAAATATGTACGATTACCTCAGACTAACGGTGTTGTTTTGTCTTATTGGACTGCTAATCCCTTGGAAATACTACAAACAATTATTAGGAATAGAAGGGCTAGAAATTGTGTTCTTCAATTTGTTTGCAACAGGACCACTCTTGTTAAGCCTGTTCATCACCTTAAATTATATTCCTGTTGAACGTCCAACTGTTAATTCGTATCAGGTTGTTGATTACGAAAAACTAGGTGCTAATTTTTTTGCGAGTCAGAGTGCTTATCGATTCCATCTAGCTGATAGTGCTCTCGAACGTTTCCCTAGTTTTAGAACCTATGTTCAAGGTCAAGATAGTTGTGTTTCATTTGTAAGTAATCGGATAGAGTATACTCATGTTAAAGGACTTTTTGGTATTAAGAGGCTGCAGAAGAGGGTATGTAAATGAGTCGAAAAAGTAAGTCATGGTTATTGATTCTGGGCTTATTGCTTTTCGGATTTGTCCTTTGGAATAGGGTCACACTGGTTTACCTATTTGGTCAAGCAAAAGGTCAGGCGAACATTCTTTATAATAGTAGACCATTAACTGAGGTGTTGTTGGATACCACCTTAACAAGAAATCAACGGTCTAAACTTAAATGGATTCAGAGCGTAAAGCGGTATGCTCTAGATTCATTGGGTATGACTGGTGAAGCTAGTTATTCTAGTTTCTACGATCAAAATGAAGAACCTATTCTGTGGAATGTTCAAGCTTCAAGACCTTACCGACTACAGCCGTTTTTATGGAGTTATCCCATCTTGGGTGATTTGGGTTATCGTGGCTATTTTAAGTATGACTTAGCCCTGGCTGAGCATAAGAGATTAAGTGAACTTGGATACGATGCTTCCATGTATGAGGTGCAAGCTTGGTCTACTTTAGGCTATCTCGATGATCCCATATTGTCATCTATGTTAGAACGTGACTCACTGGCACTAGCTACGTTGATTTTTCACGAACTAACCCACACTACATTTTATTATCCCAGCAAAGGTGCTTTTAATGAAAACCTGGCACAATTTATCGGCCGGAAAGCAATGGAGCAGTTTGTTGCGAGTGAAGTTCCGGATGGAGAAAAAAGAATTAGTGCAGATAGAATGAAACAAGAGGACAAAATCAAGTTCAGAAAATTCGTTATTTCCTCCGCAAAATTTTTAGAGGAGGCTTATTTGGAATTTCCAGATACACTGAAGAAGATTCCTCACTTAGAAATTGCTAAAAAGGCGCTCTTTGAACGGATTCGACAGGGAATAGATACCATTCGGTTTCATGACTCAACCCGTTTTGCATTTGTTGCTGATACTTCGTGGAACCCGAGTAACGCGTTTTTTACAGGAGTAAATATGTACGAATCACAGCAGGATAGTTTTGAGTTGACTTTTAAGAAAACCTTCAATGGAAATTTAAGGGCATTTATACAATACCATAGTGACAAAAACTAAATAAGGCCCCCAAAATGGGAGCCTTATTCTACAAGAATATTAAAGAGTGGTTACATCATTCCTGGCATACCTCCGCCCATTCCTGCAGCGGCAGCAGCAGCGGCAGCAGCAGACTCGTCTTCTGGTTCTTCAGCTAAAACACACTCTGTAGTTAACAACATACCTGAAATAGATGCTGCATTTTCAATTGCTACACGTGTTACCTTAGTTGGGTCAATTACACCTGCGGCAAAAAGGTTTTCAAATACCTCAGTGCGAGCGTTGTATCCGTAGTCGTTCTTACCTTCAAGTACCTTTTGAACAACTACTGCACCTTCACCACCAGCGTTGAAAACAATTTGACGAAGCGGCTCTTCCAATGCCCGACGAACGATTTGAACTCCTGTAGTTTCATCAGCATTTTCACCTTCCAAATCAGCAACTGCTGAAATTGCACGAATTAATGCTACACCACCACCAGGAACAATGCCTTCTTCAACGGCAGCTCTGGTCGCAGCCAATGCATCATCTACACGGTCTTTTTTCTCTTTCATCTCTACTTCTGTAGCTGCACCAATGTATAGAACTGCAACACCACCTGCTAATTTCGCCAAACGCTCTTGAAGCTTCTCACGATCGTAATCAGAAGTAGTTGACTCAATTTGAGCCTTAATTTGGTTCTTACGTCCATCAATGTCAGCTGGAGCTCCAGAACCGTTGATGATCGTAGTGTTGTCTTTGTCGATTTCAACGCGCTCAGCCTGACCTAAGTCATCCATGGTCGCATCTTCAAGTTTACGTCCCATGTCCTCTGAAATAACTTGACCACCAGTAAGAATTGCGATGTCTTCTAACATCGCTTTACGACGATCACCAAAACCAGGAGCTTTAACAGCAGCAACTTTTAATCCACCGCGAAGTTTGTTGACAACCAATCCAGCCAAAGCTGTTCCATCAATGTCTTCAGCGATAATGAGAAGACCACGGCCTGACTGCATTGACTTCTCAAGAATTGGCACAATGTCCTGAATGTTTGAAATTTTCTTATCGTAAATTAGGATGTAGGGATTTTCTAAGTCAGACACCATTTTTTCAGTATCCGTAACAAAGTAAGGAGAGAGGTACCCTCTGTCAAACTGCATTCCTTCAACAGTCTTAACTTCAGTTTCTGTTCCTTTAGCCTCTTCAACAGTAATCACACCGTCTTTCCCAACAACTTGCATTGCTTCTGCAATTAACTTACCGATTTTCTGATCATTATTTGCAGAAATCGTAGCAACCTGCTCAATTTTAGAGTTGTCATCACCAATTGTTGATGATTGAGAAGCTAAACTAGCCACTACTGCTTCGACAGCTTTTTCGATTCCTCGTTTCAAATCCATTGGGTTCGCACCTGCAGCAACGTTCTTAAGACCAGTGTTAACCATCGATTGTGCAAGCACAGTAGCTGTTGTAGTCCCATCTCCAGCAACATCAGCAGTTTTTGAAGCTACTTCTTTTACCATTTGTGCGCCCATATTGGCCACAGGGTCTTTTAACTCAATTTCTTTAGCAACAGATACACCATCTTTTGTTACTTGAGGAGCACCAAACTTTTTGTCAATAACAACATTTCTTCCTTTGGGACCTAGCGTTACTTTTACTGCATTTGCTAATTGATCAACTCCACTTTTAAGCTGATCACGAGCATCAATATTGAATAAAATGTCTTTTGCCATTTTAATAAATTTTCAAGGGTTCGTGAATAATTTAAACAATTGCGAATATGTCGCTTTCGCGCATGATGAGCACATCGCTTCCATCAAGCGTTACTTCTGTGCCAGAATATTTACCATAAAGAACGGTGTCGCCTGTTTTAACAGTCATCGGTTCGTCTGGCTTTCCAGGACCTACAGCTAAAACACTTCCTTTCTGAGGCTTTTCTTTTGCTGTATCAGGAATGATGATTCCACTTGCAGTTTTCTCTTCTGCATCAGCTGGTTTAACAACCACCCGGTCTGCTAGGGGTTTGATGTTTAATTCTGCCATTGTATTTAAGTTTTAGAATTTTTGTTAACGCAAATACAATGGTCAGATTTTGTGCCATCTAATAACTCGTAACAATTTGTCAGATTTTGTTGCGATAAGGGCAAAAAAAATGTCAGCCTTATGACAGGCTGACATTACTCATTTCATTAAAGCGATTTAACTACTCAGCTTCTTGAGGTTGTTGTTCTTCAAGAGCAGGTAGTTGTTGGCCTGCTGGTGCTGCTGGTGTTACTTCTTGTTGAACCTTTTCTTCTAATCCATCTGTCTGAGCTTCGCCTCCTTGACTGCTGCTTAATACAGAAGATGATACGATGCTTAGAAAAAGTAAAGCAATAACTAAAGTCCATGTTGATTTTTCAAGAAAATCGGTTGTGCGTCTAACACCTCCAATTTGATTTGCTGATGAAAAACCAGCAGCTAAGCCGCCTCCTTTTGAGTTCTGAACAAGAATCACTAGTGTCAATAAAACACATACAATCATGATCAAAACCATTAATAATACACCCATAATCGTTTATTTCAGTTCGTTAATCAAGCGTGCAAAGTAAGTTCTTTTTTCGGGATATTTCAATTTTAGTTGATCGTATACTGCAATAGCCTTAGACTTGTTTCCCTGTCGCGCATATATTTTTGCAAGTGTTTCTGTAACAAAGGAATCGTCATCAAGTAAACTTAAATTCGCAGAGCCTATCGGACTAAAGAATTCGCTTTGTTCAGAGCGTTTAATCTGAGGTTTCTCTTGTATGAATTTATCAATAAGTTGATCTGGAGATTCCTCAACCTGTTTTCGTTTATCTTGTTCAACCGCCTTGAGCCAATCTGAAAATGAAAGCTCTTCAGTTTCAGTTTCAGTTTCAGTTTTTTGCAGTTGTTTTTTTGGCGTCGAGGTGGTAGGCTCATTTATACCCAAACTAAACGCATGGCTTAGGATTTCTTTTTCTAGCATACCTAAATCCCGAGTTTCTAATGGCTCTTGATGCTGTTGTTTATCACCAGAGATTGGCATTGAAGAGACGTTACCAATTGAACCGAATTTAATAGGTGTATCAAACGCCGGTTCTTCATTGGGAATGACAATATGCTTTTCATTTAGCTCTACCTTAATGGCTGAACTATTGGACTCAATGCGTTCAATATTTTGAAGCAGTTTGGTGCGGTGAACTAGGTTGTAAAGTACCCGCCTGCTAGGGGCATAAACTGCAGCTTTCTTTAACTGGCCGTGTACATGCAAGTGAGATTTTTGATGCATGTGCATGGCTAAAAGCAATTGTCCAACATTAAAATATGGAAAGGTGTCTGTCAGCTTCCTTAACTTCCGTTCGTCCTCATAATCCAATTTACTGAGATCGGTAAGGATTGACTGTATGTTGATTGCCTCAAACATCACCAATCTCCTATCGCTTTATTGAGAATGTCTTGAGTTAACTGTTGATTGATTGCATCAATGAGTGCGTCTTCAACATCTGATAAGCTTTGATTGCTCTCGTAATCTTCATATCGGGTAAACCGTTGTTCAAAATTGTCCTTTTCATTCAATGTGTTTACGAAACGCACATTAACAGTTATGGAAAGTCTATTTAAAGCAGCAGTTTCATTCCCGGTTATTCCAACCGGTTGAGTTTTGTAATCAACTACCTCTCCTTCAAATTGCAGTTGTCCATTTTTAGCTACAAGGTCTAAGTTGGTTTGTTGGAGAAAAATATCCTTCATGGACTCTGAGAATAGCTGACTATATGTTGGGGGTGCTAATGCAGCATAGCTTCTAAAATAAAGAACAGAAACAGTTTTAGCATCAGTTGATATTCCCGTGAAACTATAGTTTACTGCGCAGGCACTTATTCCCAGTATGCTAATTAGCAGAACAAATTGGCGAAGAACACTCATTAGGTAAGGTTATATTCTTTGATTTTACGGTAAAGCGTTCGTTCCGAAATACCCAAGTCGCTAGCAGCATACTTTCGTTTGCCATGATGTTTTTCAAGGGCCTTCATAATCATCTCTTTTTCTTTCTCTTCGAGTGAAAGGGACTCTTCGATTTCTATATGCTCTTCAAAATCTTCAAATCGAGGCTGACCCGGGTCATGATTTATTCCTGAAGATGCAGGTTGAGGTAATTCGCGCATGCGATCATTTCCAGATTGGTCAACATCCTGATAAAAACGCTTAATTACTTGTGCGTTATCCTCAGTGGCAGCTCCAGGCTCATTGCGTAAGATTTCAAGCACAAGTTTTTTCAAATCGGTAACGTCCCCCCTCAAGTCGAAAAGCACTTTATAAAGAAGCTCACGTTCGTTTAAATCAGCTGTTGATTGGTCACCATCCTTCGGAAGCACCATGGGTAACTTGCTTTCGGAATAGCGAGGCAGGTATTTGAGCAGTGTTGAAGCATCCACATGACGCTCTTGTTCTAAAACTGATAGCTGTTCAGTAATGTTTTTTAATTGTCGAATGTTACCGTGCCAATGGTAGTTTTCAAGAAGCTCTATTGCTTCTGATGCTAGTCTAAGCGTAGGCATCCTGTATTTTTCTGCAAAATCTGAGGCAAATTTTCTGAAAATAAGGTGAATGTCGCCCTTGCGTTGACGAAGAGCAGGTAATGTGATAGGGACAGTATTTAAGCGATAGTAAAGGTCCTCTCTGAATTTATTTTTATCTATTGCACTTGGGATATCAACATTTGTAGCGGCAACAACGCGTACATCTACCTTTTGCACCTTTGAGGATCCCACTTTTAAAAATTCTCCAGATTCCAATACACGTAGTAGCTTTACTTGAGTTTGTAGTGGCATTTCAGCTATTTCATCTAAAAATATTGTGCCTCCATCAGCCTCTTCAAAGTACCCCTTGCGTTCTGTTGAAGCTCCAGTAAATGAACCTTTTACGTGTCCAAACAGCTCAGAGTCCATGGTTCCTTCCGGGATTGCTCCACAGTTTACTGCTACATAACTATTGTGCTTTCTGGAACTGTAGGCATGAACAATTTGAGGAATTGCCTCTTTACCAACTCCGCTTTCACCAGTTACAAGCACTGCAAGATCAGTAGGTGCTACGCGCAGTGCAGTTTCTATTGCACGGTTCAGTCCTTCGCTGTTCCCAATTATTCCAAAACGTTGTTTAACTGCTTGAATTTCCATAGTTATGCGAATACAGTCTCTTCTTTGCTCACTGCCTTTCCTAATAACGTAGCTGCTGTACAGTCCTGAACTTGGACATTTACGTAATCACCAGCTTGAAACGATTCTCTGGGAAAAACAATAACTTGATTCTGAGAGTTCCGTCCAAAAACATGTTCATCAGATCTTTTGGATAGGCCTTCAACTAAAACTTTATAGATTTTACCTACTGCTCGTTGATTGCTTTTCAATGAATGTTCTTGCTGAACAGCAATAATTTCTTGTAATCTCCTGGTTTTATCAGCTTCGGAAACATCGTCTTCAAGTTTACGCTCAGCTAAAGTTCGAGGCCTTTCTGAGTATTTGAACATATATGCAAAGTCATAAGCTACTTCATGCATCAAGCTCACGGTTTCTTGATGCTGTGCTTCAGTTTCACCACAAAATCCAGTCATGATATCTGTTGATATTGCACATGCTGGAATAATGCGACGAATTGCTGCTATCCGATCAAGGTACCATTCTCGCGTATACCCTCGATTCATGTTTTTCAAAACTGCTGAACTCCCACTTTGCACTGGAAGGTGAATGTAGTCACATATATTTTCGTACTTCGCCATCATTTCAAGAACGTCGTCCAGCATGTCCTTTGGATGAGACGTTGAGAAGCGTATTCTTAAATCAGGAGAAACTTGTGCTACCATTTCCAGTAGTTGAGCAAAATTGACAGTAGGCTTAGACTCGTCTTTGATTCGACCTTTGCTAGTCATGTTCCACCTGTATGAGTCCACATTTTGCCCAAGAAGAGTAACTTCCCTGTACCCTTTATTGAACAAGTCTGTAGCTTCCTCAACAATTGTGTGTGGGTCTCGGCTCCTTTCGCGGCCGCGGGTGAAAGGCACAACACAAAAGCTACACATGTTATCACAACCTCTCATTATTGAAACAAAAGAGGTAACCCCGTTCTTATCTAATCGAACAGGAGATATGTCGGCGTAAGTTTCTTCGCGGGACAAGAGTACATTTGCTGCCTTTTGTCCACCTTCAACTTCATCGATTAGTCCAGGGAGTTCTCTGTATGCATCGGGCCCAGCAATAAGGTCTACAAGTTTTTCTTCTTCAAGGAGCTGAGTCTTCAGTCGTTCAGCCATGCAGCCTAGCACACCAATAACCAATTTAGGGTTCTCCCGTTTTGTGCGGTGGAATTGTGCTAGCCTGTTCCTTACACGTTGCTCAGCATTTTCTCTGATTGCACAAGTATTCAAAAGCACGACATCTGCGTCTTCTTGATTTGGTACTGTTGCATATCCCGCTTTCGACAAAATAGACGCTACCACTTCGCTGTCTGCAAAATTCATTTGACAGCCATAGCTCTCGAGGTATAGTTTTTTCTTGCCTGAACCATCAATAATTGTCGCCTCTCCTTGACGATTCTCTTCAATAACCTTGTCACCTGCGTGTAATCCTTCCATCTACTGATTCATTTAGAGCATGCAAAACTAGCCAAAAACAGTGCGGTGTCAAAATGGCAGGTAAAACAGATTTTCAAAAAAGTTTATTACCACCTTATTTATCTATGATAAATAATCTTTTTAAATATCCAATAGGTTTTTGTGTGAGCTTGCTCAATCGGTATTGATTGCCTTTACTTTGCAAAACATATGAAGTTCACTATACCTTTATATATGGGCGGATTTCGCAACTAGTAAGTTTATGAATTTAGTGATCGTAGAGTCACCTGCAAAGGCAAAGACAATTGAAGGATTTTTAGGGAAAGATTTCGTCGTAAAGTCGAGCTATGGACATGTTCGGGATTTACCTAAAAAGGGATTAGCTATAGACTTAGAGCATGCTTTTGAACCGAATTATGAAGTGCTCCCAGATAAAAAGGCTGTCATTTCTGAATTGAAAAAGCTTGCTAAGAAATCAGATGTGGTATGGCTTGCAACGGATGAGGATCGCGAAGGTGAAGCAATCAGCTGGCACTTGTATGAAGTGCTGGGATTAAAGCCAGAAGCTACAAAACGAATTGTTTTTAATGAGATTACAAAAGGTGCAATCTTAAAGGCAATTGAAAATTCTAGGTCCATAAATCTAGACTTAGTTAACGCGCAGCAAGCAAGAAGAGTGTTAGATCGATTGGTCGGTTTTGAGTTGTCACCTGTGCTTTGGAAAAAGGTTAAACCATCCTTATCGGCAGGTCGTGTTCAGTCGGTAACAGTTCGCCTTATTGTTGAACGTGAGCGAGAGATCCAAAACTTCAAAGCTCAATCATCATATAGGGTAGTTGGCTATTTTTCCACAGAGAAAGGAGAGCAGATTAAGGCTGAATTAGGAAAGCGATTTAAAACGGAGGCAGAGGCAAATGCCTTTTTAGAAGTTTGCAAAACAGCGACATATGAGGTTAGTGACCTTCAAAAGAAACCGCTAAAAAGAAAGCCTGCCGCACCTTTTACCACCTCTACACTCCAGCAGGAAGCATCACGCAAGCTAGGGTTCAGCGTGAATCAAACAATGGTAGTTGCGCAAAAGCTTTACGAAGCGGGTAAGATTACATATATGCGTACAGATTCCTTGAATTTATCAGAGACTGCCGTTAATGCTGCTCAGGCTGAAATCATTAGCTCTTATGGAGAGCAATATGCACATCCAAGAAGTTTTTCTACTAAATCTAAAGGTGCACAAGAAGCTCACGAGGCTATTCGACCTGTCTACATGGAGCAGCATCATGCAGGCGGTGATAATGGTGAAAAGCGACTATACGATCTCATATGGAAAAGAACAGTTGCGTCTCAAATGGCAGAGGCTGAATTGGAAAAAACAACCATTAGAATTAAAGTAACAGGAAGCGATGAGCAGTTTGTTGCTACTGGTGAGGTAATCAAATTTGATGGGTTTCTTAAGGTTTACCTTGAGGGAACCGATGATGAAAACGAAGAAGACGAAAACACGGGTTTACTTCCATTAGTTTCTATTGGCCAAATCCTTTCTCGAGAAACGATTACAGCCACAGAGCGTTTTTCAAAACACCCGCCAAGGTATACGGAAGCTTCTTTAGTAAGGAAGTTGGAGGAGTTAGGAATTGGTAGACCATCAACTTATGCACCCACAATCTCAACCATTCAGAAGCGAGGGTATGTTGAAAAAACTGAACGCGATGGAGTGGCACGTAATTATCAAGAGTTAGTCTTAAAGGATGAAAGGTTAGCTGCAACTACGTTAAGTGAAATCACGGGTAGGGAGCGAAATAAATTATTCCCAACAGATATAGGTGCTGTGGTAAACGACTTTCTTGTTGATCACTTCGATCGGATAATGGATTATAATTTTACAGCGAATGTAGAAAAGGAATTTGATGATATCGCTAATGGGCAGCTAGAGTGGAATAAAATGATCGATAGTTTTTACGGTCCATTCCATAGTCGGGTAGAAGATACGTTGGAGAACTCTGAGCGCGCAACTGGAGAGCGAGAACTCGGGATAGACCCTGAATCTGGAAAACCACTTATTGCGCGTATTGGTAGGTTTGGACCAATGGTACAAATAGGTTCTGTGGATGATGAGGAGAAACCCAAATTTGCATCATTACTGAAGAACCAAAGTATCTCTTCAATAACATTTGAAGAAGCGTTAGACTTGTTTAAGCTTCCGCGTAAATTAGGACAGTTTGAAGAGAAAGAAGTATCGGCAGCTATTGGTAGGTTTGGCCCATATATACGGCATGATGGGGTTTTTGTTTCATTAAAAGCCGATGATGGTGACGATCCTATGACTGTTACACTTGATCGTGCTATTGAGCTAATTAAGTTTAAACGAGAAGAAGCTGCGCGAAATACGATTAAGACGTTTGACGAAAATCCAGATGTGAAAGTTTTGAACGGGAGGTATGGACCCTACATCAAGTTTGGGAAGCAAAATGTCAAGATTCCCAAAGATGTAGAGCCTGCTGATCTTACATTAGAGCAGTGCACGGAGTTAGCTGAAAATCAACCAAAAACGAAGCGAAGAACAGCACGTAAAACTAAGAAGTAATGGATCTTTCGATTTACCTCAAGCCGCTATCTTCTAATTTTAGGGATGAGTTTAGCACCGGACAGTTTGGGTCTAAAGTGTTATCCTTCAGTGAAGGAGAGCCTATTCCTAGTTTCGATGAACCTGGGGTTGTCTTATTTGGAGTGCATGAAGATCGAGGGGTGCGAAATCACGGTGGATCGGAAGAAGGAGTAAATCGCATTCGGAAATCCCTTCATCAACTTTACTGGAGTAATACGTTCGGTAAAGTATATGACATAGGTGATGTTATGCCAGGTGCAGAGAAGGAAGACACCTTTCATGCTGTTGCTGATATAGTCAGTACATTAATTAAGCTCAACTGCATCCCTGTTATCATTGGTGGAAGTCAAGACATTACCTATGCCAATTATTTAGGCTATGAAAAGCTGGAAATGATTGTTAATCTCGTTACAGTTGACCGCAGGTTCGATGTTGGTGATAACTCGAATGAGCCAATGGACGCTATGAACTACCTCACTCGAGTCTTGCTTCATCAGCCGAATTACTTGTTCAATTATGCCAACATTGGACAACAGCAATATTTCGTTGATGAGGATATCTATGATTTAATGAGCCAATTGAAGTTTGACTCATTAAGGTTGGGAAGGGTAAGGTCCGATGTTGAAGATGTTGAGCCTATTGTTCGCAATGCTGATATCGTTTCGATTGATTCAAGTTCCATAAAGGCTGCAGATGCTCCAGGGACTTATCGTAGCACTCCAAATGGCCTTACTTCTGACGAGATCTGTCAAGTTGCTCGCTATGCTGGAATTAGTGATAAGTTAACATCGTTCGGTATTTATGAGTATCACCCCGAGCTGGATCGAAATAATCAAACAGCAGACCTGCTCGCACAAATGCTCTGGTATTTCATTGATGGGTACTCAACCAGAAAAGATGATATGCCGCTAGATGAAAATCGGCAGTACCTCAAGTATCGTGTAAATTTAACAGAGCATGAACAAGAGATTGTCTTCTACAAAAGCTTGAAAACAGATAGGTGGTGGATGAATGTTCCTTCTCCCGCAAAGAATGGGAATGTCTTCAAAAGGCATCAGATGGTGCCTTGTTCATACAAGGATTATCGTGAGGCTTGCGAAGATCAAATGCCTGACCTATGGTTGAAAACCTATGAACGCATGCTGTAACTATCCACAAACCTGATGCTCAGCTCAAATGCACATTGTTAAAAAAATTTTTGTCCGAAAAATTATTTGAGTATTTTAGCGAGCGAGTTAACCGAATTAAACCGTACAAACCCAAACTCTCTTATGAAGAAACTTATACTCATTTTTGTTTTCTTCGCTAGTACTAGCGTCCTTTTTGGGCAGCAGGATCCGCAATTCAGCCAGAATTATTTCAATCGTTTATTTCCAAACCCTGCTTTTGCCGGAAGTAACGATGCTATTTGCGCGAATCTTCTAGGAAGAAACCAATGGGTAGGATTTGATGGGAAACCTGAAACTTACTTATTAACTGCACACATGCCTTTTACAGATCCTTGGTTGGGTCAGTCTCATGGGGTTGGGCTTTCTGTTTTGTCAGATAAGCTGGGTCAAGAGTCTACAATTGGCTTCAAACTAGCGTATTCATTTAAAATACCAGTGGCCATAGGTCCTGGGAATTTGAGAGTTGGTTTGGGGTTAGGCATGATTAATAAATCGATATCAAATGATTGGAATGCGGTAGATGATTTCTCTTTCGACCCAAGCATTCCTGATGCAGGTGCGTCAGATTTAGCTTTCGATATGGATTTCGGTCTTTATTATGAAATACCTAAAAAACTTTATATCGGATTAAGTTCAACTCATATCAATCAGTCTGATTTGCAAGAGACAGCTGAGAATCCAAATGGAGTTGCATCTAATTTTGGATACGGTAATGTGAGACACTATTACTTAATGGCTGGATATGAGTATCAGATTAACCCTGACTTCACATTAAAACCAAATATGTTTATGAGAACGGATGCTGTTTCAGCATCTTTCGATATCGGCGCTTTAATTGAGTACCAAGAGATGTTTTGGGGTGGCTTAAGTTACCGTTACCAAGACGCAATAATTCCTACTGCTGGTTTGCGCTATGCATTTGCTGGTACTGGAGTTAAGGGCGGTACTTTGAAGGTTGGTTATTCTTATGACGTTACTACATCACTTCTCAGACAGCACAGTAGCGGCTCGCACGAAATTATGATTGGGTACTGCTTTAGTATCCAGCCTAAGATTAAAAGAGAGGTTCATAAGACCGTGAGATTTTTGTAAAACCGACAATAAAAAGAGTATATTGCCGTTTTTTTACGAGCGAAGCAAGGAAATTATCCACAATTATTAGTTGAAAATTAGCTACCATTGTAGCTTAAATATAAGTTGGCATGAAACGATTGTTGTATGTATTGGCCCTCTTAGGTATACTCTCGTCGTGCGGTGTGCGCGAATCGGGAGAACTTACAGGCGTATTAAATCGTCCGCCTTGGTCTGATATTGATCCGTATGGAATGGTTTATATTCCTATGGGGAGTTTTGTCATGGGCGAGAATGATCAGGATGTACCGTATGCGCACGTTACAAAGGCAAAAACGGTTTCTGTTCAAGCATTCTATATGGATGACACAGAAATTACCAATAACGAGTATCGTCAATTTGTAAATTGGGTGAGAGATTCTATAGCTCTGACATTATTAGGAGAGGTCTATGAAGAGGATTATTTAATCCTTATGGATCAATATGGTAATGATCGTGATGAGCCGATATTAAATTGGGATGCGCAAATTCCTTGGGATTCTGATGATGAAGATATTCGCGATGCACTTGAGGTGATGTATTATCCACCTGCTGAGCGTTATTATGGGAAGCGCCAAATTGATACACGTCGATTGATTTATCAATGGTCTTGGATTGATTACAGGATGGCGGCTGCAAAAGGTCGTATGCGTCACGAATATGGTGAGCCTGATGGTTTGGATCGTTCGAGCTTTATCAAAACTGATGAGATTGGAGTTTATCCGGATACACTTTCTTGGGTGGCAGATTTCACCTATTCGTTTAATGAGCCAATGACCAATATGTATTTTTGGCATCCAGCTTATGATGATTATCCTGTTGTAGGTGTTACTTGGAAACAGTGCGTAGCATTCTCACGCTGGAGAACAAACCTGATGAATAGTGCGCTAGACAAGGCACGAATTCCGCTTATTCAAGATTTTCGTTTACCAACTGAGTCCGAGTGGGAATATGCTTCACGAGGTGGTTTAGATGTTTCACATTATCCATGGGGTGGTCCTTACATCAGAAATGATGCAGGTTGTTTCTTGGCGAATTTTAAGCCTCTCAGAGGAAATTATGTGGATGATGGTGGATTCCACACAGTACCAGTCTTGTCTTATTCACCTAACGATTACGGCTTGTACTGCATGTCAGGAAATGTTGCAGAGTGGACTAACAATGCTTTTGATGAGTCTGCATATTCGTTTGCACATGATTTGAATATGGATTACCAATATGATGCTGACCCAAATGATCTTCCAACATTCAAGCGTAAAGTTATACGCGGTGGTTCTTGGAAAGATGTAGGATATTACATACAAACAGGTACGCGTTCATACGAATATCAAGACACCTCTAAGTGTTACATTGGATTCAGAAACGTTGTAACTTACTTAGGCCGCGCCAAAGGCGACGCGATATAATTACGAATTTTAGTTAAACCATTAATAAGAGATTAAATAACCCAAATTTTGAGCCATGAGCAAGGAGATAACTGGATTTAGACCTGGAAGTAAGAAGTGGAAAAACTTCATGTCGAAACTTTACGGTATAGGTGGTGCCGTTGTGGTACTAGGAGCACTTTTTAAGCTGCAACACTATCCTGGATCAGATATTATGTTAATTGCAGGTCTTGGTACAGAGACAATTATTTTCTTCTTCTCTGCATTCGAGCCGTTGCATGATGACCCACAATGGGAGTTGGTTTATCCTGAACTAGCAGAAGATTATGACGGGGAGCATGTTAGTCGTGGTGGTGGCGGCGGAAGTGCTACTCAGGAATTAGATTCAATGCTCGAACAGGCTAAAATTGGTCCTGAATTAATTGAAAGTTTAGGCTCGGGTCTGCGCAATTTAAATGATACCGCTACAAACATGAACAGTTTGGGAGATGCAGCAGGTGCGACGAATGAATTTGTAGACAATGTTAAGAGTGCAGCAACAAATGTTGGTTCACTTTCTGATTCATATGCAAACGCTGCTGAAGCACTTGTGGGGTTATCCGTAAGTAATGAGGACGGTGCGACTTATGCGGAGAATTTACGCAAGGTATCAGAGAATCTTTCATCATTGAATAATGTGTATGAGCTTCAATTGAAAAGCTCTTCAGAGCACATGGATGTTACAAACTCTATGTATGGAGGTATTCAGAATCTTCTAGAAAATCTGAATGCTTCAGTTGAAGATACTAAGCGTTACAAAGAAAATATGTCAGAGTTATCTGAGAATCTTTCTTCGTTGAATACAGTATACGGAAACATGCTTAATGCCATGAACCCTGGTGGACGCGCTTAAGGGAAAATAGAACTTGTTTTAACATTTAAAAGGAGCAACAAAACATGGCAGGAGCTAAAGAGACCCCGCGGCAGAAAATGATCGGGATGATGTACTTGGTACTCATGGCACTTTTGGCGATGAACGTATCCAAAGAAGTACTGAATTCATTCATCATTATTAATGGTGCGATCGAAAATACGAATGATGCGTTCTCAGCAAAGAATGCATCAACGATGAACGAGTTTGAAGCACAGAATTCGCTTAATCCTGACAAGGTAGGCCCTTACTTGGAGCGTGCTACTGCAATTAAGCAAGTAGCTGATGCTACTTATGATTCGCTTGCAACGCTAAAGCGTTATATCATATGGAAAACGGAAGGTGCCTTAAATGAAGATGAGTATGTAGCTTTAAAGAGTGAAGGAGCAATAACTTCATACACCCCTGAAGTTGATAGTCTTTTCGGAATCAAGAAGTTGGAGAAAAAGGATACCTATGATATGCCCACAAATATCATGATTGGTTCTGATCCAGCAAATTTGAAAGAAGGTCCCAGGACTGCTACCAATATGAAAGCTCAATTGCAAAACTTTAGCGAATCTATTATTCGTGAAGTGGTAGCAATTGTTCCTGAGGTAAAGGCAGAAATAGAACAAAAAGCGACCATGGACTTTAGTGATATGGTTATTGATAATGCAGGTAAGAAGGAGCCTTGGGAAATGGCAAACTTTTACCATGTTCCATTGGCAGCGGTTGTTACAAACCTAAGTAGGATGCAAGCTGAGGTTCGCACCATTGAGTCTGATGCGTTAAACTTGCTTTTTGGCCAAATTAGCGCCAAAGATTTTAAGTTTGATAAGGTAGAAGCAAAGGTCATAGCGAATAGTAGTTACATCACACTTGGTGATTCATTCAAGGCAGATGTTATCGTAGCTGCATATAGCACTACTGATAATCCTGGATTGGAAGTAGGTACGGAAATAGATACTGCTGGAAAAGGCCAAAGCGAATGGACTGCTGAGGATGTGAAGAACCCTGTTGCTGAAGAGCGCATGTACGTAAAGGACGGGATTGCCCATTACGGCTTCAAACCAACTTCTGAAGGAGAGGTTAACTGGGGAGGTTTTATAGTCTTAAAAGAACCCGGAACAGGCAAGGAAAAGCGATATCCTTTTACGCATACATTTATTGCTGCAAAACCTGCTTTGGTTATTGCACCTACGGCAATGAATGTTTTTTATCGTGGCCTTGAGAATCCAGTGTCAATCAGTGTTTCCGGAATTGCCTCGAGTAAGTTGCGTCCAAGTATTACGAACGGATCGCTTTCTAAGAAGCCTGATGGCACTTATGTTGTGAAACCTGGTAATGGAAACGAATCGGTAATTAGTGTCCGTGCCGAGATGGATAATGGAAGTACAAAGGATTTCGGAAAAATGACATTTCGTGTGAAGGCTATTCCGAATCCTGAACCATATTTTGCAGGTGTTGAGCGTTCTGGTTCTGCACCGAAAGCGCAATTATTGGCAAATGATGTTGTCTTGGCTCGTTTGAAAGATTTTGTTTTTGACAACGTTAGGTATAACGTTGTACGTTTCGAGATGTCTAGTACAGTGCGTGGTAATGTTGTTACTCAGCGTGCGAGAGGAAATAAGATTACGGATAATATGAAACGAATTATTCAAGCACAGAACCGTGGTGGTAAGGTGTATATTGATAATATAATTGTAGTAGGCCCTGACGGTAAGGAAAGACCAATTGGTTCTTGTGCCATTACAGTTCAATAGAAGAAAATATGAAGAACATAGGCTTCTTAATACTAGTTATGGTCATCGGCTGTGCTGATTTGTCTTTTGGACAGCAATCAGTGCTAGATGGCGTTTACACTAAATCCATAAATAATGCTAATCGTAAACCGATAGCTTACGTTCAGTTGAGAGAAGCTGATATTTTATGGGCAAAACGTGTATGGCGCCAGGTGGATATGATGGAGAAAATGAATCAAGTATTTTATTATCCTCCTGAGCCTACCCAAGGTCGTAAGAATTTCATGACAGTATTAATGGAGGGTATTACTGAAACTGGTAATATTACGGCCTATAATCCAGGGCCTCTAGGTGACAACGATATGTTTTCAGAACCTATGACGAGTCAAGAAGTAGACTCTGCCATGGTTAAAATTGAGTCGGTTAAGAAGATTGACGAGATTACCTTCGAGGAATATACGGAAGAGGTTACATCTCCAATAGAATTGAAGTCAGTGAGCCGATTTGAGATAAAAGAAGAGGTGTTTTTTGATAAGCAACGATCTGTTATTGAATACCGCATACTTGGAATCGCACCATTATTTGAAAAGTATAGGGGCTTAGAGTTTGAGGGTTATGAAAAGAAGTTTTGGATATATTTTCCAGAAGCAAGGGCGGTATTAGCTCAAAATGAGATTTATAATCGCCACAATGATGTGCAGCGATTAACTTATGATGATATCTTCCTGAAGCGTATGTTCACCAGTACGATTATAAAAGAGTCGAATGTATATGATCGTAAAATTGAGCGTTATAAGTCTCCATTAGATGCACTTCTCGAAGCAGAGCGTATTAAGGAGGAAGTATTCAATTTTGAACATGATCTTTGGAGTTACTAAAAACCTTTTGAATAAATAAGCATTAGAAAAGGCCATTCGTGAGAATGGCCTTTTTTGTTAATTACCTATAAGTTGGCTTGTTAACGATTCTTGTACATGTCTTCATAATAAGACTGGTAACTACCAGAAGTAACGTTCGCCAACCAAGCTTCATTAGCCAGGTACCATGCAATGGTTTGCTCTAATCCTTGTTCAAAAGTCACGGTTGGTTTCCAACCAAGTTCATGATTGATTTTAGAAGAATCTATCGCATATCTCCTATCATGGCCAGGTCTATCTGTAACATAGGTGATGAGCTCCTTAGAACTGCCTTCTGGCCGTTGTAGTTTGTGATCCATAATGGAGCACATCGTATGAATCAAGTCAATATTTTGCCATTCATTAAACCCGCCGATGTTATAAGTTTCTCCAGATTTACCTTCATGAAATACAAGGTCAATAGCTATTGCATGATCAATTACATAGAGCCAATCACGTGTATATTTCCCATCCCCATATACGGGTAGAGGTTTGTTATGTTTAATGTTGTGGATAAATAAAGGGATTAACTTTTCTGGAAACTGATTAGGACCATAGTTGTTAGAACAATTCGTAATTATGTATCGCAGACCATAAGTTTCCCCGTAAGCCCTTACAAAATGGTCAGAGCTAGCTTTAGAAGCACTGTAAGGAGAATTTGGATCATAGGCCGTAGTTTCTTCAAACAACCCAGTATCCCCTAAGGTACCATATACTTCATCGGTAGAAATATGATAGAAGAGCTTGGATTGGTCATTAGGACTCCAGTGTTCCTTGCATTCATTCA
This sequence comes from Salibacteraceae bacterium, assembly GCA_965661625.1. Lineage (GTDB taxonomy): Bacteria > Bacteroidota > Bacteroidia > Flavobacteriales_G > Salibacteraceae. The sequence continues at coordinate 131,452 of CBFIEM010000004.1, read as the reverse complement.
ATAAATTCACAGTACCAATGATATTCGTTTTAAGAAAAAGTACTGGATCAGTAATGGATCTGTCAACATGAGACTCTGCCGCTAAATGAATAACTGCATCGAAGTTGTATTTTTTAAATAGGGCTGCCACCTCATCAGTAATTGTGATATCGAGGCGCTCGAATTTATAATTAGAAGCATGCTCTATATCTTTTAAATTCTCGAGGTTTCCGGCATAAGTAAGGGCATCCCCATTTACAATTAATTTGTCCGGATAGCGAGTGACTAATCTGCGAATCACATGACTCCCAATAAAACCTGCCCCTCCGGTTACTAATATTGTTTCTTTAGCCATAATTACTTTTTGATGTACCCTTCAAAATTATTGTGCTCTTTGCGATAGAGCTTTTCTTCCGGTAACGATTTGAACCAATCATATGTACGTTTTAATCCCTCGGCACGATCAATTTTTGGTTCCCATCCTAAGAGATTTCGGGCTTTAGTGATGTCGGGCTGACGCTGAGTGGGGTCATCTTGTGGAAGAGGTTGATAAATCACTTTTTGGTCTGTGCCTGTCAGTTTAATAATCTCTTCTGCAAATTCAGAAATTGTAATTTCACTAGGGTTGCCAATATTAACTGGTTGATGATGCTCACTATGAAGCAGACGAAAAATACCTTCAACGAGATCATCAACGTAGCAAAACGAGCGAGTTTGACTGCCATCACCAAAAATGGTTAAATCTTCTCCTCGCAATGCTTGTCCAATAAATGCGGGAAGAACGCGGCCATCATTCAACCTCATCCGGGGACCGTAGGTATTGAAAATTCTAATTATTCGTGTATCGAGGTTGTGGTAAGTATGATAAGCCATTGTAATTGCTTCCATATACCTTTTCGCTTCATCGTAGACACCTCGAGGCCCAACCGGGTTTACATGTCCCCAATAACTTTCTTGTTGGGGATGAACTTCAGGATTCCCATACACTTCACTTGTGCTCGCAACTAAAATTCTAGCCCCTTTCTCCTTCGCTAAGCCGAGCAGGTTATGTGTACCCATAGCTCCCACTTTCAATGTTTGAATTGGGATTTTTAAATAATCTATAGGAGATGCTGGAGATGCAAAATGAAGAATGTAATCTAATTTGCCTGATACATGAACAAAGTTTGAAACATCATGGTGATGAAATTCAAATTGCTCAAGAGAGAAGAGATGCTCAATATTCTCTAAGTTTCCGGAAATCAAGTTATCCATTGCGATAACATGATAGCCTTCCTTTATAAAACGATCGCAAAGGTGAGAACCTAAGAATCCTGCTGCACCTGTGATTAGAATTCGTTGCATAATTTACTTTTTAATAACCTCTCGACCAATTGATGAGTAGTAGAATCCATGTTTCTGCATTTCATCGTTGTGATATAGATTCCTTCCGTCAAAAATCACCTTATCTTTCATCAACCCACCCAAATGCATAAAGTCTGGGTTTCTGAATAACTGCCACTCCGTGCAAACTACTAGAGCATCTGCGTCTTGAACCACATCGTAGTGATCGTGGCCATAACTTATCTTATCTCCTAGTAAACGTTGAACATTATCCATGGCTTCAGGGTCATAAGCATAAATTTCAGCACCGGCTTGAATCAATTCATCAATGATGTATAACGAAGGTGCTTCTCGAATATCATCTGTGTCTGGCTTAAAAGCAAGACCCCACAAGGCAATCTTCTTTCCTTCCAAATCATTATTAAAGTATGACTTGATTTTTGGGACGATAATCGTTTTCTGAGTTTGATTCACATCCATTACTGAATTTAATATCTTGAAATCATAGTCAACTTCATTGGAAGATTTCACAAGTGCTTGAACATCCTTAGGGAAGCAACTTCCACCATATCCAATGCCAGGAAATAAGAAGCGTTTACCAATCCGAGCATCTGATCCAATCCCTATCCGAACCTTGTCTACGTCGGCGCCTAATAGTTCACATAAATTAGCAACTTCATTCATGAAAGTGATTTTAGTCGCTAAAAATGAATTTGCTGCGTACTTCGTTAACTCAGCACTTTTTTCGTCCATAAAGATGATTGGGTTTCCTTGACGAACAAAAGGTTTGTACAAGCGTTCCATTAAGTCTTTAGCACGATCAGAAGATGTTCCAACAACTACTCGGTCTGGCTTCATGAAATCATCTACAGCGAATCCTTCTCGTAAAAATTCAGGATTTGATATCACATCAAATTCAGGGCGCTTATCATCGTCTTGGTTAAAGCGCTTATCGAGTTCACTTTTCACTGCTGCGGTTACTTTATCAGCTGTTCCAACAGGAACGGTACTTTTATCAACAATTACCTTGTAATAATCTTCAATCATACCGCCAAGATCTTTGGCAACACCTAACACGTAGGATAAATCGGCGCTGCCATCTTCGCCAGGAGGAGTCGGAAGAGCCAGGAAAATGATTTCTGCGTCAACAATGGCTTCTTTAAGGTTAGTCGTAAAACGCAACCTGTTTTGTTTAATATTTCGTTCAAATAGCACATCAAGGTGTGGTTCATAAATGGGGACAATTCCCGATTTCATTTTTTGAACTTTCTCTTTGTCGATATCAACACAAGTAACATTTGCTCCTGTTTCTGCAAGACAAGTCCCTGTTACTAGTCCTACGTATCCTGTTCCTACTACTGCAATTTTCATCGTTTAATCGTCTTTTCTAATGAAGTTAATGACTTCCGAAGTTATGTAATTAAGTTGTTCTTCTGTGAGTTCTGAATGCATGGGTAATGATAGTACTTCTTTTCCCAGCTGTTCAGTTATAGGTAAATCTCCCTTTTGATAACCAACATAGGCAAATGCTTTTTGTTGATGGTTATTTAATGGGTAATAGATGTTCGAGGGAATTCCTTTTCCTTGAAGGTGTTCCTGAAGTTTTTCACGATCAACTCCATGGAGTTTCATGGTGTATTGGTGATAAACGTGATCAGAATAATCAGCTACAACCGGTGGTGTAATTTGATCTATAGATTCAAATGCTTTGGTGTAATGTGCCGCTGCCTTTGCACGACTACCGTTATAGCGATCTAAGTGTTTAAGTTTTACGCGTAGAATGGCTGCTTGAATGCTGTCTAATCGCGAGTTTACCCCAACGATATCGTGATAATAGCGCTTTGATTGTCCGTGATTAGCCACTTTCCTTAATGTAGCAGCAAGTTCATCGCTATTGGTGAAGATCGCGCCACCGTCGCCATACCCACCTAAGTTTTTAGACGGAAAGAATGAGGTACAACCAATTGCACCAATTGTTCCAGCCTTCTTTTGTGACCCATCAGAGAAAGTGTACGTAGCTCCAATTGCCTGAGCCGTATCTTCGATTACAGGAATACCGTGTTCGTTAGCGATTTCCATAATGGCTTCCATATTGGAACACTGCCCGTACAAATGGACTGGAATAATGGCTTTTGTTTTAGGTGAAATCGCCGCTTTAAGAGCATTGATATCCATATTATATGTGTCTGGATAGACTTCTACAAAACGAGGTTTTCCATTTAACAAGGCAACAACCTCACAAGTAGCAACGTAAGTAAAACTAGGAGTGATGACCTCATCGCCAGGCTTTAAGTTGATGCTCATTAGCGCAATTTGAAGAGCATCAGTTCCGTTAGCACAAGGGATAACATGTTTTACATCAAGGTACGATTCTAGGTCGCGAGCGAACTGATGAACCTCAGGGCCATTTATAAAGGCAGCAGAGTCAAGAACATTTATGACAGCGCGGTCAACTTCTTCTTTGATTTCCGCATATTGAGTTTTTAGATCAACGAGTTGAATGGGATCCATGAATTATAATTTTGTTGAGCGAAGATAAAACATACAATAGGGCTATCAGCGCCAGCAGCGCTATAAATTTTGTTATCTTCGACCGGATGAAACAGCTAATTTATCGGGGTGTTTTTGGGTGTATATTTGCTGTACTTCTGACACCTTCATATGCTCAGATTAACCCCAAAGACTCAATTGTTTTTGCCCCTCTACTGTCCTTCCATTACGGTTATTACAGAGCAGCTGGCGACATGTCTGAACGATTCGGTAACTTTTCTATGATTGGTGGAAGTTTCATGATAAAAAACAGGCACAATTGGTTGTTTGGCGGAACGGGGAACTTCATGTTTGGAACTGAAGTGAAAGAGGATCCACTTTCAGATTATCGTGTTGAGCAAGGTTTAATCATAGCGGAAATTGGGACTTATGCAACAATGGTGACGCAGCAAAGAGGTTTTACAGCCATGCTGAATGTGGGGAAAATATTTCCTGTTTTTGGACCGAACGACAATTCTGGAATTGAGTTTACGGTAGGAGTGGGTATTTTACAGCATAAGATTCGTTATCAAGTAGAACGTAATACCGTGCCTTGGTTGAGGGACGATTATGCCCATGGTTTTGATCGACTTACAAATGGCTTTGCATTGAGCCAGTCACTTGGGTATCGTTATTTTGGAAATAACAGACTCTTGAATTTGTTTATTGGGGTTGAGGTTTTTGAAGCTTTCACTAAAAATCGAAGAGCCTATAACACTGATCAAAAAAGTACAGACAATTCTTCTAGGACAGATTTAAGCTATGGAGTAAAAGTGGGGTGGACCATTCCATTGTACAAAAAAACACCTCGAGAATTCTACTACAACTAGATGCGATTACTATACCTTTTTGGAGTTAGGCTTTATTCTGTGGTTGCTCGCTTATTGAGTTTGAAAAGTGAAAAAGCTGCAAAATGGGTCTCGGGAAGAAAAGCTATTCCCGCTCTACTGGAGGATTTTCATCCAGAAAAAGAAGTAATCTGGTTACATGCGGCAAGTTTAGGCGAGTTTGAAATGGGTAAGTTGGTTCTTGAGCAACTGCTTAATAAATACCCAAAGAGATTTCAAGTAGTTGTGAGTTTCTTTTCGCCGTCTGGTTATGATTATTGCAGGAATTATTCACGTGCTGATCTAGTTACTTATTTGCCTGTTGATACCCCTCAGAATATGAGGAGGTTTGTGAATCACATTCAGCCTACTCTTGGACTCTTTGTAAAGTATGAATTTTGGTATTATGCAATTCAAGCGTTGCGAGCACGCAAAGTTCCTATCATTTTCTTTTCAGCAAGATTCTATCCCGGTCAAATTTTTTTTAAATGGTATGGAGGATTTTTTAGAAGAATGTTGCAAGATGCAAGCGCCATTGCGGTTCAACGAAAAGCAGATTTAGATTTATTGAACGAGGCGGGGTTGCGGAACGGTGTTTTATGCGGAGATACCCGGTATGATCGTGTTAAAGACATTGCAGCATTGAGCGAAGATGTAGACTGGGTTACTCCTCTGTTAAATGGGAAGCCAGTTATCATAGCAGGAAGTACTTGGGAAAAGGAGGACGAATTAATGTTGAAATTAATAGAGCGTCATAAAGGAGCCTTTCAATACATTGTAGCGCCGCATGAATTCAAAGAGGATCGACTACAAGCATATCGATCATTGCATCAGGTTAAAGCTGTTTTTTATTCTGAATGGATACGATCTCGCGATGTTGATCCAAGTGAAATAGACCTCATTGTGGTTGATTCAGTTGGTTTTTTAGCTCGCTTATATAAATATGGCACGCTTGCTTTTGTAGGGGGAGGATTTGGCGTGGGCTTGCACAATATCCTGGAGCCAATGTCTTTCGGGCTTCCAGTTTGCTTTGGCCCGGATTATACGGGCTTTGATGAGGCTGGTGAAGCGCTAAAGGCTGGAGTAGCGCAAACCATAACATCGTATGATGAGTTTGAAGCCTGGGTGATGAAAGTAATGAATGACCCGATTATTTATAAGGGGAAGTTGAAATCGTATATGAGCAATTCTGCCGGTGCAACGCAACGAACAGTAGAGGTGATAGAGGAATTTATCTAACGACGACCTTTGCTCTTAGCAGAGCCATATTTTTTATATTTTTTCTTGCTGAAGTTCCTGCGTTTGTGTCCGCCCATTCTGCGCTTGCGACTTCTCCGGTATTGCTGGTTCGAATACCCACGACGTTTTAGTCGTTTGTTTTGCTCCTTACGTGCTTTATAAACACGTTCAGAAGAATAGTATACTCGCTGTGAACAGCCTGAAGCGAAGAGTAACAAGCCAATAACGACGAGGATGAATGATATATATCTTCTGATTTTCACCATTTATTTGGAGGCGCGATTTAAGTTAGCGAAACTAAGGTTTTTTTGGATTTTGTGGGGAACGAGTTAGTTAGTTCTATCTAAATTTAACCAATAGGTAATAATGCTAATTTAAAATCTGGTCAAATCGGCACATTCACACGCCGGCTGAAGTAAAGATACGAAAAGTATAACGTGTTTTTATATCCAGTGGATGCTTTACATGCGTGAAGGATAGCGGCAGCATCCTTTTAAGTGCAATAGCACTTAAAAGGTACCGCGAATAGCCTGACCCGAAGGGGCACGCAAAAAAAAAAGGAACACCTCATGTGTGAAGCGTTCCTTGTACTCGGGGCGGGACTTGAACCCGCACGACCGCAATGGTCAAGGGATTTTAAGTCCCTCGTGTCTACCAATTCCACCACCCGAGCGGAATGTCAAAATTAGTCAAACTTTTGTATTGACCGTGAAAACAAAAAACCCTTCCACGTCAGGAAGGGAGTTGAGCGAAAGACGGGATTCGAACCCGCGACCCCGACCTTGGCAAGGTCGTGCTCTACCAGCTGAGCTACTTTCGCAAGGGGCAACAAAAGTAGCTAAAAAATCGAATCATCAAAACAAAAATGAGTTGTCATTATGCGCCAATGTGCTTTTTAATTTCATTCAGTTTCAGGAGGGCTTCTACGGGGGTTAGGCTATTGATATCAAGCGACTGTAGTTCTTGTTTAATTTGAACAAGAGTTGGGTCGTCTAATTGAAAGAAACTCAGTTGCATGTCGTCTTTGTTGGCCGATAAATCACTTGGTGCAGATTTGTTTGCATGATTTGACTCCAATTGGTGTAAGACTTGTTGAGCGTTGAGTAAAACTTCTTTGGGGATACCTGCAAGTTTCGCAACATGAATACCAAAACTATGGTTACTACCTCCTGGTACAAGTTTTCTAAGGAATACAATCTTATGGTCAACCTCCTTAATTGATACGTTGTAGTTTCTGATCCTAGGAAAAGACTTGGACATTTCATTTAATTCGTGATAATGGGTGGCAAAGAGTGTTTTAGGTGCCGCTTTGTGAGTGTGGATAAATTCAGCTATAGCCCAAGCAATACTGATACCATCATAAGTGCTTGTTCCTCGTCCGATTTCATCGAGTAAAATAAGGCTGCGCTCAGAAAGGTTGTTTAGGATGCTGGCGGTTTCATTCATTTCTACCATGAATGTGGATTCCCCCATTGATATATTATCTGATGCACCTACACGGGTAAATAATTTATCAATGATTCCAATTTGGGCAGCATCAGCCGGGACAAAAGAACCCATTTGAGCCATAAGTACGATTAAGGCAGTTTGTCGTAACAAAGCAGATTTCCCACTCATGTTTGGGCCAGTAATCATTAGAATTTGTTGGTCATCGTTCTGAAGCCGGACATCGTTGGATACATACGCTTGATCTTCAGAGAGTTGCTGTTCAATAACGGGGTGTCTACCTCCTGTAATATCTAGCTCGAGGTCATTCGAGACTAATGGGCGACAGTAATTATTGATTTTGGCTAGCGAGGCAAAAGACAAGAGGCAGTCAAGGCTAGCGATTCGAATGGAGTTGGCTTGAATGGCATCTGTGTAAGCGGCTGTTTCTTTTACGAGTTCTTGGAAAAGTGTTGCTTCTAGAACCCTTATTTTGTCTTCGGCGCCAAGAATCTTGGACTCATATTCTTTTAGTTCAGGAGTGATATATCTTTCTGCATTGACAAGGGTTTGTTTGCGAATCCAGGCTTCTGGAACCTTATCTTTATGTGTATTTCTCACTTCGAAATAGTATCCAAATACATTGTTGTAGGATACTTTAAGGGAGGTAATGCCAGTGTTTTCCATTTCTCGCTTTTGCATTTGTGCGAGGAAATCTTTGGAAGTATGAGCTAGGCCTCTGAGCTCATCGAGTTCTTTGTTCACCCCATTGGCAATGACTCCTCCTTTGACCAATTGAGCAGGAGCTTCAGAAGCTAAAGTAGCGTGTAGTTTTTGAATTATCTGCTCACATGGGTGTAGTTGATCGCCATAAGCGCTAAGCGGTTCAGAGTTTGACTCTGTACAGGCAGTTTTTATAGGAATGATCGCCTGGAGCCCTTTTTTTAGATGAAGTAATTCACGCGGATTAATACGCTGAACGGCAACTTTTGAAATAAGGCGCTCAAGGTCTCCCATTTGTCCAATATGAGAAACACACAAATCGGTTAACGTCTCATGAGACATGAAGTAGTCAACAATATCGTGTCGTTGTTTGATTTGAGCTTCATTTTTTAAAGGCAATGCCATCCACCTTCGCATTTGACGCGCCCCCATAGGAGAAGCAGTTTTATCGAGGATGTCGATAAGCGTACGAGCACCTTGATTGGGGCTATTGAATAACTCAAGGTTGCGAATGGTAAACCGATCAAGCCACACATGCTCATTTTCCTCAATCCGTGAAATTTTTTGAATGTGCTGTGTTTGATGATGTTCAGTTGCCGAGAGGTAATGCAAACATGCACCACTTGCAATTATACCAGCTGTTAACCCTTCTATGCCAAACCCTTTTAATGACTTAGTGCCAAATTGTTTGAGTAGTGTTTCCTGTCCAAATTCAGGATTAAAAATCCAGTCATCCAAGTAATACGTGAAGTACGATTGTCCAAACGTTTGTGCAAACTGTTGGGCAAACCTGCGGTCAATTAGCACTTCGCTTGGACTGAATGATTGTAAAAGCTTATCAATGTAAGGTTGATTTCCTTGTGCTGTCAAAAACTCACCTGTAGATATGTCTAAGAACGAAACCCCAAAAACCTTTTTATCGAAGTGCACTGCGGCTAGGAAATTGTTTTTTTTATGTTCGAGCACCTGATCACTCAATGTTACCCCGGGTGTAACTAATTCCGTAATTCCCCGTTTAACAATCTTTTTTGTTGCCTTAGGGTCTTCTAATTGATCACAGATGGCAACTCGCTGACCGGCGCGAACGAGTTTTGGTAAATAGGTGTCTAAAGAGTGATGCGGAAATCCAGCGAGCTCAATTTGAGCAGCGGCACCATTTTTACGTTGTGTAAGAACTATTCCAAGTATTTTACTGGCTTTAATTGCATCACTTCCGAATGTTTCGTAAAAATCTCCAACACGGAAAAGTAGTAAAGCATCAGGGTGCTTAGACTTAATGCTGTTATATTGTTTCATCAACGGAGTTTCCGCTGATTTTTGTGCGTTCTTTTTTCCGCTCAAAGTACCTTCGTTTTGTGTAAAATTATAACCTTCTGAACAGGATGCAGTCTGATGCTACTCCAAGTTATAAAGAATTATGAACAGAAAATTGAAGAATGAAGAGTTAGACAGGCCATCACTCAGCGAGTTTAAAAAGCTTGAGAAGATGGGGGTTTCAGTTGTTCTAGATAATATTCGAAGTCTGAATAATATTGGGTCATTTTTTAGAACAAGTGATGCGTTTGCAGTTGAGCGTATTGTATTATGCGGAATAACAGCAGTTCCTCCACACAAGGATATTCATCGCACAGCTTTAGGCGCTACTGAATCAATGGAATGGGAGTATGCTGAAGACGCTTTGAGTGCTGTGACTGGGTTAAAGCGGAAAGGATACAAAGTTATAGCAATAGAACAGGCCACTCAGAAGACATGGTTGCAAGATGTCGCTTTTGAAACAACTGAAAAATGCGTACTCATTTTTGGAAATGAAGTATTTGGCGTAACCGATAGTCTACTCGATATAGCAGATGAAATTGTAGAAATTCCACAATCAGGTACAAAGCACTCTTTAAATGTTTCAGTTAGTGCAGGAATAGTTCTTTGGGAGGCTTACAGGCAGTTGATGACCTAATCGTTTGTACAAGACCAGCCATTATCCTCGTGAAGCGTCTCTTGATCTTCGAGTGTAGCTCCACTGCCACAAAAATTATCTTCAATTACACCTTGGTCGGGATCATCAAAAGTACATGTTACACACTGCTCGCATGAAACGCTAAAGAATGATGTGGCGATAATCGATAACCCAAGTATTAATTTCTTCATGTTTATAATAATTGAATGATTGTCAAATATAATAATTAGTGCGTTAAAGTTGTGATGTGCAGGTATAGCCATCATCTTCGTACTTATCCTTTTCACGATTTTTGCAAGCTTCCTCCTCGTCGTAAACATCAGTTTTGACCAGGTTGCCGTCGCGATCTTCTATAACAATCTGCTTTTTGCAATCATAGCACTTCCTGCAGTTACCAAAAGAACTAGCTAAAGCAATGAGAAGAATGAAATTCAGTACATGTTTCATAACGAGCGTGAAGATATTGATTTCTGAAACACAAAAAAAGCCACTGGTTTGAACCAGTGGCTTTTTGTTTAATCCTTTATACAAAACTTATAAGCTTGAAAGATCGTATTTCGAGAATGATACGTCGTTCATAGCTTGTTGTTTCATTGAAGCATCTTTACTAACAGCTGTTTTCAGGTTGCTCATTACTAATTCCTTGTTGTCTTGTGAAGCTCCGATAACAGCTTTCAAGTAATAACCTTCTGCAGTTTTTCCCTCTTCACTATTTTCTAAAGTGCTCATTGCTGCATCAGCATCTCCATTCAAATATTGAGCAAGCGCTGTATTGAAGCTATCAAAGCCAGATAGGTTAGAAACTGCGTCTTCGTAGTCGCCGTCTTTTATGTTTACAATTCCTTTATTGTAATTAACATCTTTACCTGCTCCGTTTGCTTTGTCATAGTACTCAGCAGCCATCGCGCGATCACCATTCAAGCGAGCAATAACTCCAAGGTTATTGTTTACTACTGGTGTGTTCTCTACACTATTTGCTTTATTGAACTGTGTTTCAGCTTCCGCTAACTTGTTTTGTAATAAGTATAAGTATCCAACATTGTTATGAGTTCTCCAGTCTTCAGGAAAGTGCTGTGCAGCTTTCTGATAGATGTCTAATTTCTGGTTCATGTCATTCGTCAATGTGGCAGCGTATAGAATTTCTTCTACATTCAGTTGAGCAGGATCATTTGCAGCTAATTCAGCGATTTGCTCATCAGTTCTCCCAACTTTGTCAACTGTAAGGGTGATTTCTGCACGACGTAATTTTGGTAAAATTTTATCAGCAACTTCAACATAAGTGGCAGCTAAGTTTTTAATTTCTTGCTCGCGCTTAGCGTTGTCTGTATACATTTCAAGAACACGTAAGATCAACTCTTTATCCTCAATGTCTGAATTTTGCATTTCGCGTTTGAAGCCAGCCCAGTCTTCCCCAGCTCCTTCATAAGCAGCTAGGTCTTCTTTTTCAGTTTCGGCTTTGTTTCTGCTGAGGATGCGCTCAACTGCTTTTCCAGCAGAAGCAGCACGATCGTTTGCAAGGTTGTCATTCAAGCTAATTTCACCATCAGGTGAAGCATACCCCATTACTGCAAGTTTCTTGAACATATAGGTGCTATCAGCTGCACGCATCTTAATGTCTTCAGCTAACTGAGTCATGTCTTCATCACGAGTTTCTGTAGATCGAACTTGAGATGAGTTGATGAGGTAATTAATTGTAGCCTTAAGGTTTTCAGTTGTAATGCGCTCGAAATTGTCAGCACCTATAATTGGGCGATCATCTGACATAACCAAAGCAGAAGTAGTAACAGTCCCTTCAGCGATAAAAATCTCACCAAGTGATTGTTGCTTTGCTTTATAGGTAGCATCAAGTTTAGCAAACAGCTTTCCTTTTTGCATTGCCTCTTCATAAGGAAGCTTGGTTGTGAACTCAAATTTGCCTCCTTCCATGAATTTGATTTTGTCGTAACCCTCTTCTTCAAGACGCTCACCTTGAAACTGCATTGAGTCAAACTCTTTAACAGTTACTGAATCCTTCTTGAAAACAGGCGTAACAACGACCTGTGCTAGCTTGTGAAAATATTTAGTAGGAAATGTACCATTTACGATTACTTCCACGCTATCTCCATGCATTTCTATGGGGTCTGGAGTGGCAGTGAACTCAATGATCTCTGCATTTTTCTCCATTTTCTTCAATGGATTGCAGGAAACTAGTCCAATAGCAATTGCTGCTGCCAATGGTAACGTTTTGAGGGAGTTGATTTTCATTTCTAATAAAGTTTTGTCTTTCAAAAGATTTGGGAGCAAAGCTACTCTAATGTTTCAAAAAAACAAATATTGAAACGGGTATGATTTCAGTATTCATGGGGTTCAGAGCTGCAAATGAGAAAGTCCAATTGGATGGTTTTTCCAAATGGCATTTTTAAGCTTTGTGAAGTCGCTTTGGTTTTTAACGAAATCCATATTGGAAACATCCAATATTAACACAGCCTGATGCCTTTTGCGTTTGAGTACGGCTAAATAGTTACGCTGCACTTTTTCCAAGTATTTGAGTGGGATAGATTGCTCGTAAGTTCGTCCTCGTTTTAAAATATTAGACAAGGCAGCTTGCGGAGTTGTATACAAGTAAACGAGAAGTTGCGGTTGTGGCCAACTTGGATTAATGGCATGATAGAATTGCCTGAATAGCTCGAACTCCTCTTTACTCAAGTTTGTTTTTGCAAAGATCAAACACTTTTCGAACATGAAGTCTGAAATGATTCCATGATCAAATAGGCTTGGTGTTGGTGGATCTTGTGCAAGTTGTTTGTATCGCTCTGCGAGAAAACTCATTTCTAAGGGGAAGTTGTATTTCTTCGGGTCTTTATAAAACAAGGGGAGAAAAGGATTTTCCTCGAATTGTTCGCGGTAAAGTCTAAAGTCCATCGCATCCGAAAGCATTTCAGCAAGTGTTGTCTTTCCTGCACCAATCATTCCTTCAATAGCGACATACGTATATTTCATGCGATTCGAGTTACGTTAGACTTGTCTGTGCATTTTCTGAGAAGCGTTTCTTGATCTAGCTTTAACTGAGGGTGCAAGTGCTTTGGTGCAATTTCTGCCAATGGCATCATGGTAAATCTTCGTAGGTGCAATCGAGGGTGAGGAATCTTGAGAATAGGTGTGTCGATAACCTCTGCATTAAAATAGAGTATATCAATATCAATACTCCTCGACTGATAGCCTAATTTTTCACTTCGAGTTCTTCCTAATTTTTCTTCTAGCGATAATAGGTGTTTCAACAATTCCTGTGCAGAAAGCGATGTAGTGATGTGCATTACTTGATTGTAAAAGTCACGATTTGCATCAAACCCCCATGGTGGACTAGCGTATACCGAAGAGACTTCCACTATGCCCATTTTGTTCGATGTATCAAGATGATTTCGAACTTGGTCAAAAAGCACGAGTGTATTTGCTTCATTTCCTCCGAGTAATAAAAAACTGCTGTGCTTAATTTTCATAACTGCAGCAAAGGTATTCAGGCTATCAGAGAAATTTTTCCGTTTACACGAAATTATTCCCACTCCTGTAATAAGCTTGCGATTCAATGCCCGACACCTTTACATTTGTCCTCAATAAATAGAAAAATTATGAAGCAGTTTTTTAAGACCGTATTTGCGAGCGCACTTGGATTTGTTGTTGCAGGAACAATTTTATTAGTCATTTTTTTCATAGGAATAGCTGGCGTAGTAGCCTCGCTAGAATCTTTGGGAAAGCAGGATAAAGTTGTGAAAGTTGAAGATCATTCCATTCTTCACATTAAACTTGACCGACAAATAGTTGACCGTGCAGCTAACGATCCGTTTTCAAAATTGAACGTTGGACCTTTTAAGGGAGCAGGTCAAAATGGACTTGAATCTATTCTCAAATCAATTGATAATGCTGCTTACGATGAAGATATCGACGGTGTGTTTTTGGACTTGACGAGCTTCAGGGGAGGTATGGGCACCTTAGAAGAAATCCGCAATGAACTTTTGGCTTTTAAAGATGCTGGGAAGTGGATTGTCGCGTATAGTGAGGGATATTCCCAAGCAGCATATTACTTAGCTACAGCTGCTGATGAAGTATACTTGAATCCATTAGGGGAAATCGACTTCAAAGGACTTAGTGCTGAGGTGATGTTTTTTAAAGGAATGCTAGAGAAGCTAGATATCGACGTTCAAATAGTAAGAGGATCAAATAACAAGTTTAAGAGCGCCGTGGAGCCATTCATGTACGAGAAAATGAGTGATGCAAACCGCAGACAAACTGCGCAATTATTAACCAGTGTTTGGGGAAGAATGGTGTCTGGGGTATCTAACGAACGTGCTATCAGTGTAGCGGAACTCAATATCTTGGCAGATAGCCTTGTTGGGAACCAAGCAGAGGAGGCACTTTCAAATAACTTGGTTGATGGGTTGAAATACCGAAATGAAGTAATTGACTTGCTGAAATTAAAAACAGATATTGCTGAGGAAGACGAGCTTGAACTGGTTGCATTATCTGATTACAGCAAGCATAAAGTGCGCAAAGAGGGAGCTCCGAAATCATACGAAATCGATGATGAAATTGCCGTAATTTATGCATCTGGTGCTATCGTTAGTGGTGAGAGCTCTGAGGAGAGCATGGGGTCAGTTACCATCGCTGAAGCCCTTATGGAAGCGCGCAATGATTCAGACGTAAAAGCAATTGTGCTGCGTATAAATTCACCAGGAGGGAGTGCTTTGGCTTCTGAGGTGATTTGGAAGGAAACGCAATTAGCACGTGCCGCTAAGCCCTTCGTCGTATCTATGGGTGATGTTGCTGCTTCAGGTGGATACTACATAGCATCAGGGTCAGATAAAATATTTGCAAACCCTACAACAATAACTGGCTCAATTGGAGTATTTGGAATGATTCCCAATTTAAAAGGGCTAATGAACAATAAGCTAGGGCTGACTTTTGATGGTGTGAAAACCAATGACCACGCAGATTTCATTTCTGCCAACAGGGCATTGAGCGATTTTGAGTATCGAAAACTTCAGAAATCTGTGGACAAAATTTACAGTACGTTTCTGACTCGTGTATCAACGGGAAGAAATATGACCAAAGCTGAAGTGGACGCAATTGGACAAGGGCGTGTTTGGACCGGAGATGATGCATTGGAAATTGGATTGGTAGATACTTTGGGTGGACTGGATGCAGCAATTTTATACGCTTCTCAAGTGGCAGGTTTGGAACACTATAAGGTGAAAGACTTGCCTAAAGTAGAAGATCCGTTCAAGGTATTAATGAAGGAGTTTTCAGCATCAGTTAAACATTCATTTATTGAAGAAGAGTTGGGCGAACAAGCGAAATATTATGAGCGTATAAGGCAAGTGAAAAGCATGTCAGGGGTACAAGCCTTTATGCCTTATTTTATGGAGATGCATTGAGTTTCTCAATGATTCATATAATCAAGAGCCCTTTTCACGAAGGGCTTTTTTTATTTAACAATTTGCTGAGAAAGCCATTCGCCACCATGCAAAGCTTTTAAAATGTAAAGTCCCTTTGGAAGTGTTTCTGTCAGTACCGTTCTCTTACTGCTGCCTTGAAGCATGAGCTCACCCTGAGCGCTGAACACTCCAAACCAATCAAAATCGTCTACTAAATGAATCCTATTGGAAAATGGAGATGGATAAGCGAGCACTTGATGGTTCATACTTTCACCTTCAAGGCTATTGGGGAGAAGTGTAATCTGTGTAATTTGTTTGAAGGGGTTAAGCTGTTGATCCAACCCTCCCCATATGTAGCCTACATCAGAAAAGCAGGCAACCTGTCTTAAATCCATTGGGAGAGAATTTGAATTGTTCACTTTGTAAAAATTACCACTAAAACTTTCATAACTGTAGATTGAATTGGTAGGAGGAGCTGGGCTGTTGTTACTGTAGGTTAGTCCATTGTAGTTATAGGTTTCCCGAGACCCTCCGATAAAGTATATGGAAGTGCCGAATGCAAACGCTGCTCCTCGATACATAACATCAACTTGAGGAAGGGTGTCTATGTACCATGTTATATCGGTAGGGTTTTGAGGATCTATTCCTCCTTTTCGCAAGTAGTTTTGAATAGGAAAACCTGCCCCACTGCTTGCGCCTCCATAAAAATATATGGTATCACCTAGGATGACTCCTGCTGCTCCAAATGATCGATATTGATTTGTTAAAGGCATTGGCGTTCCTTGTGTCCAGGTATCTGTTTTGGGGTTATAAATCTGAACCAGTCTCGTATTCCCATTGTTGCTCTAACCCGTAACGACGTATAAAAGCTGATTTCTCCATACACCTTGAACATGATCGTCAATCGCGACCGGGATTGGAGAGCCATCTGGTTCAAATTGATTCGAACGAATGTTGAATCGATGGATGCGATTACTTGAAAATTCAGCACCAGTTGAGTCTACATGATAACCTCCTACAATGTAGATTGTGTCTCCTATTACACTGGCAGCTGCAGCTATTTTGCCTAAGGTGTCAGGTAATTCTGGTAAGCTGGAGAAAGCGTCTTGGTCAACATTGTAACTCCAGTTTTTTAAATGGATTCCAGAGAATTGCAATGTAGAGTCGATTCCTGCAAATGAATAGATCACTTGATTTCCCTGATCATTTACCGCTCCGCACACGGCATTGTTTGAGACCCCCTCAGCGATATTACTGTACTGCGGGTTGATAGCCACTTGAGCTTTTGAAAGATGTCCACAACAAATAAGTAAAAGGCTGATTAAAGCGCGGTGTAGATTCATACGGCTGTAATTTAATGGGAAGGTATGGAATCTTTATTTTCGCTAGCAATATGGTAGAAGATTTACGAAACTCGATAGTGGCATGGGTGATGAAAAAGCGCTTTCATCAAATAGAGCTGTTTAAAAAATACCCGGAGGAGGTTCAGTTTGAGTGGTTTGGTAAACTGATACGTGCAGCGGAGGATACTGAATGGGGAAGGAAATATGATTATCGGTCTATCACGGACTTAAGTACGTTTAAAGCGCGCGTTCCTATTCAGGATTATGAATCCATAAAACCTTTTATTGACCTCACCATTAAAGGTGAACAGGGGATTTTATGGCCTTCTGAAATAAAGTGGTTCGCAAAATCTTCTGGAACGACGGCCGATAAGAGTAAGTTTATTCCAGTTTCCAAAGAATCGTTAGAGGACTGTCATTACAAAGGAGGGAAAGACCTCATTTCGATCTACTACAATTATAATCCAGATTCACGCTTGTTCACTGGTAAGGGCCTTGTTCTAGGCGGGAGTAGTGAGGTGAACCAATTTAGTGAAGATTCATATTATGGAGACCTGTCAGCTGTAATTATCAAGAACTTGCCATTTTGGGCAGAATACCAACGTACACCATCCATGGAGGTGGCTCTTATGTCAGAGTGGGAGGAGAAGCTTGAAAGGATGGCTGAGGTAACAGCCGAGCAAGATATTACGAGTATAGCTGGGGTTCCCAGCTGGACTTTAGTTTTATTGAAAAAGGTACTTGAATTAAAAAACGCACAACATATAATTGATGTTTGGCCAAACTTAGAACTCTACGCTCATGGAGGAGTTAGTTTTAAGCCGTATCTGTCTCAATATCGCGAGTTAATAGGAAGCGATCATGTCACTTACCTTGAAAATTATAATGCTTCAGAAGGGTTTTTCGGAATACAGGATGACTTTACCGGGGGTGAAAACTCCTTACTGTTGATGCTTGACTATGGGATTTTTTATGAATTCTTACCCATGAATGAATTGGGAAAAGAGTTTCCAGACACTAAATCCTTAGATGAGGTGGTCCTCGATACAAACTATGCTTTGGTTATCTCAACAAATGGAGGCTTGTGGAGGTACATGATTGGCGATACCGTTAAGTTTACGTCTTTGAGGCCTTTTCGGATACAAATCACAGGGAGAACGAAGCATCACATTAATGTTTTTGGTGAAGAACTGATTATTGACAACGCAGAACGCGCATTGAGTATGGCATGCGACAATTGCAACGCAAGCGTTAAAGACTATACTGCTTGCCCAGTTTTTATGGAAGGTGACTCAAAAGGCGCACACGAGTGGATCGTTGAATTTGAAAGAAGGCCGAGCGACTTAGCTCAATTTGTTACTGAGCTTGACAGGGCGCTTCAATCAATTAACTCGGATTATGAAGCCAAGCGCTACAAAGGTTTCGTGTTGGATGAACTAAAATTACATGAGGCTCCAGCAGGGACCTTTTATGGGTGGATGAAGAAAAGGGGAAAATTAGGAGGGCAGCACAAAGTTCCCCGATTATCAAATGAACGCAATTATGTTGAGAGCTTATTGGATTACATGGGTCGTTAGTGCTTTAACCTTCGGGCAACTAAGTGCGCAACAATCAAATTTGGAATTACTTTTCACGCTGCCAAAAGGAGGTGAGGAGGTTGCCTTTGACCGGGTAGGATGGTTTTACATATTAGATGGTGACGAACTAATCAAGTTCAGTCAAGGCGGGAAAGAGGAGATAAGGGAGAGTTTTAAACTTTTTGGAACACCCCAGTTTTTGGATGCAACTAACCCACTTAAGTTGGTGCTTTTTTACCGCGACTTTAATCAGGTAGTGATTACTGATAACAAGTTGATGGTTCGCGGGGAACCACTTTCCTTGGCCAACTTAGGCTATGTCCAAGCTTCTGCCGTTTGTACGTCTTATGATGCAGGTTTATGGATTTACGATCAATTTAGTTTTGAATTGGTACGGCTTAATAGGAACTTGGAGGTAACGAATCGCACCGCAAACCTGCAGCAAACTGTAGGCTCGGACTTAGATTTAATTGAGTTAAGGGAGGCGGGAAATTGGGTTTATGGCAGGGATGAGGTAGGGGTACGTGTGTTTGATGTCTATGGAACCTATTACAAAACAATACCTATCCCTAATGTTGATGCTTTTTGGATTCATAAGGAAACCCTATACTGCATGCGTGATCAACAGTTAGTAGTTTATCAACTTAAAGATCAAACACAAACTGAAATTCACCTTCCACAAGGTGATTTTACAGACTTTTCGGTTTTTGAAAACAAGCTTCTTCTATCCACTAAAAAACAGGCGTTCCTTTACCAATTCAATCAATAGGAAAACGTTATTTTTGAGTGCTTTCTACCAAAATAAATCTGGAATATTATGCACGTTGCAGTAGCGGGAAATATTGGGTCGGGAAAAACGACACTAACGGAGTTATTATCAAATCATTACTCATGGGAACCTAATTTTGAGGATGTAGATGAGAATCCGTACTTGAACGATTTTTATAATGAAATGCAACGCTGGTCCTTTAACCTGCAGATTTACTTCTTGAATTCAAGGTTTAATCAGGTAATGGATATAAGAAATAGCGGAAAAAAGGTGATTCAAGACCGAACTATCTATGAGGATGCATACATTTTTGCACCAAACCTTCATGCAATGGGCCTGATGACAACTCGAGATTTTGAGAACTACTTTAGCCTGTTCAATTTAATGGATGGCTTTATTCAAGCTCCAGATCTGCTGATATATTTACGCGCAAGTGTTCCTACCCTTGTTAATCAGATTCAACAGCGTGGTCGTGAATACGAAGAAGCAATCCGCTTGGATTACCTCAAACGACTCAATGAGAGGTATGAAGCCTGGATTTCAACTTATGATAAAGGGAACCTGCTCGTTATTGATGTTGATAATAACAACTTCAAAGAAGATAAAGAGGACCTCGGATTAATAATCCACAAAATAGATACTGAATTACACGGGTTATTCTAAAAAAAAAGGGCGTTGAAAACGCCCTTTTTTTTTAGATGTCTAGCACTATCAAAAGTAAAGAAGTAGTTTTAGAACACCATTTGCATTGTCTGTGTCAACGCTGATTGTGTTGCTTGAGGCTGTCTTACTTATGGTATTGCCATCGACAGTTGTTTCACCTTCGCCTTGAGACATAAACATCAAACCCCAGCCGAATTCAGCACCAACCGATAGTTTAGGGAAAATGAAATATTCAGCTCCTACAAATCCTCGAACACCTACGCCAAGACCAAGGCCAGATGTTTGTTCTGTCTCGATATCTTGAATTGTAGATTTTGCTGAATTTGAAGCGATGTTCAATAGTGCTTCAGCTCCATAAATACCTTGAAGCCTGCGATTTCCTTTACGCCATTCTTTACCGAATCCAAGCGTAATGTTTAGCGCAGTGTTAGATGAGTCTAAGTCATCTGCTGATTCAGAGTAGTTGTTAAACCCAATACGCGCTTGTCCCCGCCATGCAGTCATGTCGGTAATCATGTATTTTCCAAAAATGGTTTGATACCCATTAACGAAAGCTGATGATGGTGAAGTATTCCCTGAATTGAATAAGTTACCAGCATAGTTGAGGTACGGTGTAGCATCTAGACCGAGCATCCAGTCACCTGCAGCAGGTAGAATGGATTGACCTTTTTTCCCAACTGGACCTTCAGGTCCTCCATCTTGTGCAAAGCTGGCTAGTGAGAAACACGCAGCCACTGCAAAAAGTAATACTTTTTTCATCGTAAAAAGATTAAGTGATAAATATGTTTAAAGGCATTTTGCCGGACAAAAGTTACTCTTTTTAGATGTGGTGAAACTGTTTATAACTTCAGAACATATTAAGACTTAACTGTGAATAACCTCCGAAAGGTGCACCTACAGCTCAATTAATATGTACTCCTGTGTGTATGACTTGTACTCAATAAGCTCATCAATAATGTACTGTGCCCATTGGCGTTGGTCATCTTTTTTACGCGAATAATTGGTTTGTTTATCGTACTTCTTATTGGCTTTTTGAAAGGCTTTCGCATTTTTCTTAAAGAGTCGGTTTAGTTTGCGGTTAATATTCTTGCGGTTGGCTTTCAATTTGGTGAGAGCTTTCTTAAGCTTCCGTGTGTACAGTTCCCTTAGGTCAAAATGCCCCTGTTCATGCAGTAAGAGGTTATATTGTTTATGACCTGGTTTAACCCAGGATTTTGATTTGTCAAAGTAACTGAATACGTAAACCTTTACGTGATCACCAACAACAACTGGCTTTAAACTAAATGAAGTTGAAGTTACAGCGCTTTGCCATGCGTCATGTTGGGGGAGTGCTTGAAAATCGTTCCAAGTAAGTCGTTCACCCGTGCGCCATTTTAACACATGTTGGGATTGAGCTAGCAAGGATAAAAATGTAAGTGCGATTAGTGAAATTGAATAAATAAATGTTTTCATAGGGTGAAAATATAAAAAAAGCCCTGTGATAGTTACCACAGGGCTTTCTTGTTGATGTAATGTTTATTTTATTCTGCTACTTCTTGTTCGTATGTAGTTGATTCATCTGCTTCAAGCTCCATGTCATTAACTTCTGTTTCAATGCGATGAGCCTCTTCGGAAGTAGTTCCTTCTCCATGACCGTTACCTGAGATTTGTCCTAATATGGGGGCAATAACTAATCCCACAAGACAAGTAAGCTTAATTAGGATATTCATAGATGGACCAGAAGTATCCTTGAAAGGATCTCCTACTGTATCTCCAGTTACTGCCGCTTTATGAGCTTCAGAACCTTTGTAAGTCATCACTCCGTCAATCTCAATTCCTGCTTCAAAAGATTTCTTTGCATTATCCCAAGCTCCTCCGGCATTATTCTGAAAAATAGCCCACATAACACCTGATACGGCAACACCTGCCATGTATGCACCAAGTGCTTCTGCACCCATAATAAAACCAACAAGCAATGGCATAACAATAGTAAGTGCACCCGGCAACATCATTTCACGCAAAGCAGCACGTGTCGAAATGTCAACACATTTGCCATATTCTGGCTCAGCTTTGTATTCCATTATTCCAGGGATTTCCTTGAACTGACGACGAACTTCTTTAACCATTTCCATGGCAGCTTTACCAACAGATTTCATAGCTAATGCCGAGAATACCACTGGAATCATTCCTCCAATAAAAAGAGCTGCAAGTACATCAGCTTTGAAAATATTAATCCCTTCGATTCCAGTGAAAGTTACGTACGCTGCAAAAAGCGCAAGTGCTGTTAATGCAGCTGAAGCAATAGCAAATCCTTTACCAATAGCAGCTGTAGTGTTACCAACTGAATCAAGGATATCGGTACGTTCACGAACCTCTTCTGGAAGTTCACTCATTTCAGCAATTCCTCCGGCGTTATCGGCAATCGGTCCAAAAGCATCAATAGCTAACTGCATTGCTGTAGTCGCCATCATTGCTGAAGCTGCGATAGCAACTCCGTAAAAACCAGCAAATGTATATGCACCCCAAATAGCTCCGGCGAACAACAATGTTGGAGCGAAGGTAGAAATCATACCTACTGATAAACCTGCAATGATATTCGTAGCAGCTCCTGTCGCTGATTTCTGAACAATGTCAATAATGGGTTTTTTACCTAACCCCGTATAGTATTCGGTAAAGTATGATATTAAACCACCTACAACCAAACCGATTACTACTGAACCAAAAACATCCATTGATGAAACAGACTTGATTCCAATACCGAAAAAGTCCATGCTCATTTCGGTAGGCAACATCCATTTAATCAAAAAGAAAGAAGCTACAGCTGTTAAGATAATTGAAGTCCAGTTACCTTTATTCAATGCTGCTTGAACTTGAGCTTCACGGGCTTCATTAGATGAAATGCGAATAAAAAATGTACCCAAGATGCTGAAGATAATACCAAGGCCTGCTATTACAATAGGAAGTAAAATAGGTCCCATGTTACCAAATTGATCAACAAACGGGCTACCACTCGATATAGTCATGTCATTAATAACATAGTTCCCTAAAACCATAGCGGCTAGCACGGTTGCAACATATGAGCCGAAAAGATCGGCACCCATACCTGCAACATCACCTACGTTATCTCCTACATTATCAGCGATTGTAGCTGGGTTTCTAGGGTCATCTTCTGGGATTCCAGCCTCTACCTTACCAACCAGGTCAGCTCCAACGTCAGCTGCTTTGGTGTAAATACCACCCCCAACACGAGCAAATAACGCGATTGACTCAGCTCCAAGTGAAAACCCAGCTAATGCTTCAAGCACCATGGTCATTTCATGATAGAATGATTGTTCACCTTTTATGAACATACCTACCAAAACAATAAACAGCACACTAAGCCCGAATACAGCAAGACCAGCAACGCCAAGTCCCATCACTGTTCCTCCAGCAAATGAAACGCGCAGTGCTTTTGGTAAACTCGTGCGTGCAGCTTGAGTTGTTCTCACATTCGCTTGCGTCGCAATGCGCATTCCGATGTTACCAGCAACCGCTGAAAATAATGCACCAAAGACAAATGCTACAACAATAAACCACGGAGTTGTTGGCACAACGTATGAAATAATGCCTAACAGAACACCTGCTATTACTACGAAAATTGCTAGAACGCGATACTCTGCATTCAAGAACGCCAAAGCGCCTTCATGAATGTAGTTCGCAAGGTTTTTCATTTTGTCATCACCAGCATCTTGTTTCTTTACCCAAGATGAAAGAAAGGCCATATATACAAGGCCAATAAGTCCGAAAATCGGGATGAAGTAGATTAAGTTTTCCATGTCTCTATGCTTATCTGTTACTTTCTTAATTATCAGTGCAAAGCATGCACTTTGCTTTTAGAGGGGCGCAAATATAAGTGATTTGATTTTTCAATCGTTAAATGAATGTAAAATCACTGTGTTTTAAACGTTAGTTCATTTTTTCACAGACCATTATATCCTGTGAAATGTACTGGGAGTGTTGTTTTCCCGGTACGTGACGTATCACCGAAAATCCAGCGTCTTCTGCCAATTTACGCATGGCGTCAGGGTGTAGGTAAGATGAATAAATGCGGTGCCCCTCCTTAGAAAAGGAATACTCAACGAATTTTTTATCCATGTACTGTCGCTGCTGTTTAGGCGGTAGTTTCGTTGTGAATGCAATGCCGTGAAATGTTAAAATGAAAAGTCCCTTGTGACGAAGAATACGGTAGATCTCCGCAAGCCATGCAATGTATAAAGGCCGAGAGAGGTGGGTGAACACACTAACGGAATATGCAACGTCTACAGATTCGTTTGCCAGACTAAGTGGAGGATTGAGTCCATTTTTTATAAATTCAATCCCTCCCAAGTATTCCTTGCACCATTGAATAGTGGCGACGTTGTAATCAGAACCAATAATCCGAACATCCTTACTAGAAAGATGCTCAGGAAGGTGTCTAATCAGTCTTCCTGGTCCGCATCCCCATTCTAATATGGTTTTACCATTCCAATCAACATCTTGCAACACTTCAAGGAGCCATGGGCGTTGTGCATCCTTAAAATATTGCCTGTAGTTTAACTGATAACTTTCATAAAGCATATAATCCGGAGGTAAAACATAATCGGGGTGCTCCGTTTTGAATTGGTTATTTTGTTTTCGAAACCGAATTATATGGTACCAAAACGTAAAGCGGTCCACTAAAAATAGAAGACCGCTTCGCAATAAGAATGGTTTGATTACGGCGTAGTAAAACCCCCGCATATGACTACCTTATAACTTATACATAGTTGCTTTCACCGATTTCACAAGGTCTTCAACCCCAGGAAGTGCTTCTTCAATTAAGGTTGTGGCAAATGCGAAAGGTGTATCTGATTGCGTTAATCGACGTATAGGTGCATCTAAATAATCAAATGCTTCTCGTTGAACAACGTGACTTATCTCTGATGAAATAGAGGCAAAAGGCCAGCTTTCTTCAAGAATGACTAAACGATTAGTCTTTTTTACCGACTCAATAATGGTGGCGTAGTCTAAAGGTCTAATTGTTCTTAAATCTATGAGCTCAGCGTTGATTCCATCCGCTTTTAAAGCATCCACAGCTTTTTGGGCAGTTTTAATAATTTTACCAAAGGTCACAATGGTGCAATCAGAACCTTCTGAAACGATGTTGGCTTTTCCTATTGGTAAAACATATTCCCCTTCGGGAACCTCCCATTTGTCACCATACATTTTCTCAGACTCCATAAAAACTACGGGATCATCATCGCGAATTGCAGCTTTTAATAACCCTTTTGCATCGTAAGGATTGCTCGGAGTAATTACCTTGAGACCTGGTACATGAGCATACATGCTTTCAAAGCTTTGGGAGTGGGTTGCTGCAAGCTGGCCTGCCTGACCATTAGGTCCTCTGAATACGATAGGACAACCATATTGCCCTCCAGACATTTGCAACATTTTCGCAGCTGAGTTAATCACTTGATCGGCAGCAAGGATGGCAAAGTTCCAAGTCATAAATTCTACAATAGGACGCAAACCGTTCATGGCAGCACCGACGCCAATTCCTGCAAATCCAAGTTCGGCAATTGGAGTGTCAATAACTCGTTTTGCACCAAACTCCTCAAGCATTCCTTGTGATGCTTTGTACGCACCATTGTATTCTGCAACTTCTTCGCCCATCAGGAATACGCGTTCATCACGACGCATCTCTTCACTCATGGCTTCTGCAATAGCTTCTCTAAATTGAATCTCTCTCATTTTTGCAAGTTGTAATCCACAGGATTTATCAAGTGAGCCCAAAAGTAAGAATTTACTCCGCTCACAATTTAT
The DNA here is from genome assembly GCA_965661625.1 of Salibacteraceae bacterium. Taxonomy (GTDB): domain Bacteria; phylum Bacteroidota; class Bacteroidia; order Flavobacteriales_G; family Salibacteraceae. The sequence continues at coordinate 105,897 of CBFIEM010000004.1, read as the reverse complement.
TCGAACATATCTTTTCCTAAAACTGTTATGCTTGCATAACATTTAAAGAAGCTTTTATTGCGAGACCAATTGTTTTAGTTTTGCAATGCCGTAAACGATCAAAAACTAGAATACATGAAGATATTAGTGTGCATCAGTAAAGCTCCTGATACAACCGCGAAGATCAAGTTCACGAATAATGACACAGAATTTGACGAGAATGGAGTTCAGTTTATTGTTAACCCTTACGATGAGTGGTATGCACTTGTTAGAGGTCTTGAGATCAAAGAGGCTATGGGAGGAAGTGTAACTACACTAACAGTAGGGTCAGCAGATGTGGATTCAATTATAAGAAAAGCATTAGCGGTTGGAGCAGACGACGCCGTGCGAATTGACGCTGAGCCGAAAGATGCATTTTTTGTTGCGAAGCAAATCAGCTCATATGCATCAGATAAAGGTTATGATATGATTCTATTAGGCAAGGAAACCATCAATTACAATGGTAGCCAAGTAGGAGGAATGGTTGCCGAGTTGATGGGGATGCCGCACATTTCCAATGCCAGTAAAATGGACTTAGATGGAAATAAGGCTCAAATTGTACGAGATATTCAAGGAGGTTCAGAACACTTGGAAGTTGAAACACCATTTGTGCTTTCTGCTGCAAAAGGGATGGCTGAGCAGCGCATTCCAAATATGCGCGGAATCATGGCTGCGAGAACCAAGAAGTTGGAGGTTGTTCCTGCAGTAGATGCAGAAGCCCTCACATCAATTACAGCGTATGAACTGCCAGCGGATAAAGGAGATGTGAAGTTGGTAGATGCAGACAATGTAGATGAGTTAGTTAACCTATTACACAACGAAGCAAAAGTTATATAACATGTCAGTATTAGTTTTCATAGATACATTTGAAGGAAAAGTAACTAAGTCATCTTTAGAGGCTGCGTCATATGCAGGTAAAGTGGCTGCGGATATGGGTAAAACGGCTGTGGCTGTTACTTATGGCTCGGTTGATTCATCAAACTTAGCTTCGCTAGGAGTATATGGTATTTCGAAGGTTTTACACGATAATTCTGTCGAGGCAGTTCAGCCAGCGCGATTAACATCATTGGTTGTTGAGGCTCAGAAACAAGAAAGTTCAGAAGTTGTGATTTTTTCTCAGGATTACACGGGTAAAACAATAGCTCCAATGGTTTCAGCGCGGTTAAAAGCTGGTCTTGTTTCTGGTGCAGTTGATTACCCATCACTTGATGCGGGTTTCGCTGTTAAGAAACAGGTGTTTTCAGGAAAAGCATTTGCACAAGTAGCAATACATACCGAAGTAAAAGTTGTTGCAATTCTTCCAAATTCAATAGGGAAGAAAGAAGGTGAAGGAAGTGCTGCGGTTGAGTCATTCTCCCCAAATTTGGGAGATGATCGCATACTAGTGAAGTCTGTTGAAGCCGCAACTGGAGGAGACGATATTCCGCTCACGGAAGCAGAGTTAGTAGTTTCTGCCGGCAGAGGTCTTAAAGGTCCGGAAAACTGGGGAATGGTTGATGACCTTGCAAAAGTATTGCATGCGGCTACAGCTTGTTCTCGCCCGGTTGCTGACATTGGATGGCGCCCTCATCATGAACACGTCGGACAAACAGGAATAGCAATTCGTCCCAACCTATATATAGCAATAGGTATTTCCGGTGCAATTCAGCATTTAGCAGGAGTTAATGGATCTAAAGTTATTGTAGTAATTAATACAGATCCTGAAGCGCCTTTCTTCAAAGCCGCCGATTATGGCATCGTTGGTGATGCTTTTGAAGTAGTGCCTAAACTTACCGAAGCTATTAGAAAGTTAAAAGCAGCTGGCTAAACAGAGGCTTTTTAGCATCTTTGTCAGTATAAACATGCAACGGTTAACCGTTTTATGGAAGATAAAATTCGCCTCGATATCGTAGGATTATCTTACAGTCAGACCCAGACTGGTGCGTATGCGCTTGTGCTAGGTGAGCGTGGCGGAAAGCGCCGATTACCAATTATCATTGGAAATTTTGAAGCGCAAGCGATAGCCATAAAGCTGGAAAAGATGAAACCAAGTAGGCCGTTGACGCATGACGTTTTCAAAACATTCGCAGAAACTTTTGAAGTTGCCATCACGCAGGTTGTAATTTACAACCTGCTTGAAGGCATTTTTTTTGCCAAAATTACGTGCGAAAAAAATGGAGTTGTAGAAGAGATTGATGCGCGTAGTTCAGATGCTATAGCGCTAGCCGTGCGATTTGAATGCCCCATTTACACGCATGAATTTATCTTGAGTCAGGCGGGTATTGTAATGGATGATGATCAGGATGAGTTTGAGGAGGAAGTCTTAGGCCTCGACGTTCCTGGAACGGCAGATAAAAGTGGTTTTTCGAGCTTTACACAGGCCGAATTGGAAGAACAACTTGCACAAGCTCTGTCGGAGGAGAATTACGAACTCGCTTCCAAAATCAGGGACGAACTGAAAAAAAGGGAATAGTTACCTTCGGTCTTACCTTATAAATGAGCTGACTCCAATTCTCTATGGTTTTTGAAAGTATTTTACGCGGATTAATTGGTATTTCTTTTCTAATTGGAGTTGCATGGTTTTTCAGTGAGAACCGCAAAGCGATTCAATGGCCTTTAGTGTTTAAGGGCCTGGCTCTTCAGCTTATTTTGGCATTTCTTGTGCTGAAAGTGGAATTTGTAGAGGTGGGTTTTGAGCTATTGAGTAAGGCTTTTGTGAAAGTGATTTCTTTTACAACTTACGGAACAGATTTCCTATTTCGATCCTTCTCCAATGGGGAGGTATCATCGAGTATGGTGAATTTTGCGTTTAACGTGCTTCCAACCATCGTGTTTTTCAGTGCGCTATCATCATTGCTCTACTACTTTGGTCTACTGCAACGAGTGGTTTATGCGTTTGCTTGGGTCATGAAACGTGTAATGCGCCTTTCGGGTGCAGAAAGTTTAGCAGCAGCTGGAAATATGTTTCTCGGTCAAACAGAAGCCCCACTGCTTATTCGGCCATACTTGCCAACCTTAACGAGGAGTGAGATGATGGCTCTTATGACAGGAGGTATGGCTACCATTGCAGGTGGTGTTTTGGCAAGTTATATTGGTTTTTTAGGTGGTGGTGACCCTGTGCAAAATGTGCTTTTTGCAAAACACTTGCTTACCGCTTCAATCATGTCTGCTCCTGCAGCAATTGTAGCAGCTAAAATTTTAATTCCTGAAACAAGTAAGCTTGATGATACCATGGCATTAAGCAAAGATAAGCTTGGAACCAATGCGTTGGAGGCTATATCAAATGGGACCACCGACGGTCTTAAACTGGCAATCAATGTTGGTGCAATGCTACTTGTGTTTACTGCTTTTGTATACATGGGAAATTACGGTATGGAAAAACTTGGGATGCTATTCGGTATTAATGATTGGATAGCCCTGCATACGGATTATGAAGTGCTCTCTTTTCAGTTCATCTTAGGGTATGTTTTTGCACCTGTAGCTTTGTTAATTGGCGTGGCTTACGATGATGTTGTGCTGGTTGGACAGTTACTTGGAGAAAAAACCATACTGAATGAGTTTTATGCATACGTCACGATGGGAAGTATGAAAGCAGAGGGGGCATTTGTGAATGAAAAGAGTATGATCATGGCTACTTATGTCCTATGTGGATTTTCAAATATTGCATCAATCGGAATTCAAATAGGGGGAATAGGAGCGCTTGTTCCCAATAGGAAGTCACTGCTTTCCCAATTAGGTGTTCGGGCCTTAATTGGCGGAACTATTGCTTGCCTTTCAACGGCTGCCATTGTTGGTATGCTCCTGTAATGTGTAATGGGGTTTATTGCTATTTTTGACTGAAATTATGCCCGCATGAACCACGTTGATGGTAAGGATATTTTGGATTATAAATCATGGAGTAATCGACTCCCATCACTCAAGGCTACTTATAAAGACGCTTCTCCTTACCCCCATGTTGTACTCGATGATTTTCTTGAAACATGGGCAGCAAAGCAAGTTGTAGAAGATTTTCCCGAAGTGCAAACAGATGGTTGGATTCATTACATGCACGTGAACGAAAAAAAACACGGACTAAATAAGCTCGAGCTAATACCTCCTTTTATTCGTGATGTAATACACGAATTGAATTCCGATGCATTTATTCGTTTTCTAGAGGGACTTACAGGAATAGAAGGCTTACTGCCTGATGACACTTTTGAAGGTGGGGGTATTCATCAGTCACAGCGTGGAGGATTTTTAAATGTACACGCTGATTTTACCGTACACCCCCATCGCAGAAACTGGAGAAGAAGAGTAAATGTTTTGTTGTATTTGAATCCTGACTGGAAGGATACTTATGGAGGACACCTTGAGCTTTGGGACCAACGAATGACACAATGCGAGCGAAAAATTGCCCCGTTGTTAAATCGTGTGGTGGTATTCAATACGGATGAAGACTCTTTTCACGGACTTCCCGAACCGTTGAATTGTCCTGCAGGTATCACACGAAAATCACTTGCGCTTTATTACTTCACTGAAGAGGAGGTTGCGCCTAGAAAACGAGCTACAAATTATCGTGCAAGGCCGTCGGATGGATTAAATTCCATTTGGATTTGGGCAGATAAAAAGGCTATCGCCCTGTATAATTGGTTAAAAGGTGTTTTGGGTATAAACGATGACTTCATCAGCAAGCTGCTGAATAAAATAGGAGGTAAACGAAAATGAGTCAATCAACCAAGAATAGCATAATCATTGGATTATTAGCAGCACTTTCATTCATTCCTTTCCTAGGTGGCGTTCACTTGTTTGATTGGGATGAAATAAACTTCGCGGAAATTGCACGTGAAATGGTGCTGCTGGGTGAGTACCTCAAGGTTCATATTAACTACTTGGTTTTTAGCGAGAAACCACCGCTGTTTTTTTGGATGCAAGCTGCTTCCATGAACGTGTTTGGGATAGGTGAGTTCGGAGCTCGTTTTCCCAATGCTATTTGCGGCATAGTAACCCTGATTACCTTATATAAAATTGGTGAAAAGTTAAACGGACCGAGGTTTGGATGGCTATGGGTAGGTGCATTTTACGGTGCTATTTTACCTAATTTATACTTCAAATCGGGCATCATTGATCCTTGGTTTAACTATTTCATTTTTATGGGATTGTATCATTTGATTCTATTCCATTGGAAAAAAAACGGTGTTGTAGAAGGGAAAACTCCTCAAAGAAAATATTACTACTTATTCTTGGCAGCTTTATTTACTGGTCTTGGAATTCTCACAAAAGGTCCAGTGGCTTATTTAATCACCGGCTTAGTTCTTGGGGCTTATTGGATCATGGCGCGGTTTAAGTTTTACATCAACGGGATTGAAGCGCTTATGTATACCATTCTTGCATTTGGAGTTACCCTTACCTGGTTTGGAGCTGAATTTATAGTCTCTGGGCCTGGTTTTATTGAGGCCTTTACGATAAGGCAATGGGAGCTGTTTAGTACCCCAGATGCAGGTCATGGTGGTTTTCCAGGATACCACTTTATTGTTCTGCTGATTGGTTGTTTCCCGACTTCAATTTTTCTCATCAAGGCGCATGATAAGTTGTTTTTACAAGATCGCATGTCACTAGACATGAAGCGATGGATGATGATATTGTTTTGGGTTGTATTGATTCTATTTACGATCGTGCGGTCTAAAATTGTTCACTACAGCTCAATGACCTATTTTCCCATGTCATTTCTCGTTGCGCTAGTAATTCATCAAGTTTGGGAAGGAAAGGTTGTGATTACCCGTTGGATGCGTGTTTCATTGCTCGTTTTGGCTTTAATAATGGGCTTGGTGGTAATAGCCCTGCCATTTGTGGGGATGAATGTAGACGTAATCAAACCACTTTTTCAACAAGATAAATTTGCCCTTGCTAACCTTGACGCAGAGGTGCCATGGACAGGTTTGGAGTCGATTTCTGGTTTCTGGCTGATTGGTATTACAATAGCTTTTGTAGCCTATGCGCTTAAAGACAAACACAAGCATGCATACATCACTCTTTTTGGTGGGATGGGAATCTTTGTGTTTTTAACCTTGGTATTGGTTATCGGAAAAATTGAACGTATTTCTCAGCGAGCTGCTATCGATTTCTACGAATCAAAGGTGGGGTGTAATTGTTACGTAGAACCCGAAGGGTTTAAAAGTTATGGTCAATTGTTCTACACAAAACGCCAGCCCGGGTTTATCCTGCCAGAACATCACAATGATAATTACAAGCAATGGTTACTTGAGGGTGAAATAGATAAAGATGCGTTCTTTGTTTCTAAGGTAACAAACGATCAAAAATTACGTGAAAATCCAGAAATACAGTTCCTTTACAGCAAGAATGGATTTACTTTCTGGAAGCGTCCTGCTTCGGACTAATTCCACGGAAAATTTTGAAAGAACCAATTCCGATCTTTTGTAAAAAGAAAGAGCATGATGTCCACAATACACCAAGCCCATAAATACTGCTGCGTTTAAAGTTGATTGAAGATGCCTCGTCAAAGTATTTAGTTGGGCAAGTGACTTCAGCCATATCATATCCTGCATAGGCTATTTGGGCAAGCATTTGATTGTCAAAAACGAAGTCATCTGAATTGATGTTATAATCGATTGATTCTAAAACTTCACGTGAAAACGCTCGGTAGCCAGTATGGTATTCGCTTAGCTTTTGCCACATCAATAAGTTTTGAGTAAGCGTGAGCATGCGGTTGGCTATATACTTGTAAATAGGCATTCCACCTTTTAGCGCTCCGTTTCCCAAAATTCTGGAAGCTAAAACTACATGGTAAACATCATTCGCGATAATGTAACACATCGGCGCAATGAGTTTAGGAGTATATTGATAATCAGGGTGGACCATAATAACAATATCAGCACCGATCTCTAAGGCTTTATTGTAACAGCTTTTTTGATTTCCACCATAGCCCTTGTTGTTTTCATGGGTTATAACATGATGAATCCCAAGATCCTTGGCTTTTTGGCTTGTGTTGTCTGAGCTTTTGTCATCCACTAAAATGATTTCATCAACAATATCGTTGGGAATTTCATCGTGGGTTTGTTTCAGTGTTTTCTCTGCATTGTATGCAGGCATTACAACTACAACTTTTTTTCCGTTAATCATGGGCGCTATCTTTGCATGGCAAAGATTTAGTTTTCACTTCATTCTGGCAACTGCATTTACCGATATTTTTATGCTAAGTTATTCCCATCCATCCCATACGGTCTAAAGATCGGTACTGTATAGCCTCTGCAATGTGCTCAGACTTGATGAGTTCAGATCCATCTAAATCTGCAATTGTCCTGCTGACTTTCAATATTCGATCATAGGACCTAGCCGAAAGCCCGAGCTTGTCAACAGCAGATTTTAATAGTTGCTCTGAGCTGGAATCAATAGCACATGACTTTCGAATTTGATTGTTAGTCATCTGTGCATTGCAAAACGTAGTTAGGTCATGCTCAAATCGCTTTTTCTGGAGTTCTCTAGCTGCAATAACCCTTTTTCGAATGCTTTCACTCGACTCTCCTGGTTCTTTGCTGCGCAACTCTTCAAAAGGAATTGAGCTTACTTCGATGTGTAGGTCTATTCGGTCTAGTAATGGCCCAGATACTTTATTCAAGTACCGCCTTACTTCAAAATCACTATCAGTAGAGGTTGTTGGATCATAGAAATCGCCACTTGGAGAAGGGTTCATTGATGCGATTAGCATAAAGCTCGCTGGATAGTCAACGGTAATGCGTGCTCTAGAGATCGTTACAACACGGTCTTCTAATGGTTGTCGCATTACTTCGAGAACAGTTCGTTTAAATTCCGGAAGTTCATCTAAGAATAATACGCCATTGTGTGCGAGCGAAATTTCTCCCGGTCTCGGATTGGACCCACCCCCCACCAGAGCTACGTCGCTTACGGTATGATGAGGATGTCGAAAAGGCCGCTGTGTTATCAAAGACGTTTCTTTCCCCAAGGTTCCGGCTACGGAGTGAATTTTCGTGGTCTCCAAAGCTTCAGGCAAAGTGAGAGGAGGAAGAATAGTAGAGATACGTTTAGCCAACATTGTTTTACCTGCGCCAGGAGGGCCTACAAGTACCACATTATGCCCCCCAGCAGCTGCAACTTCCAGGGCACGTTTCACATGAACCTGACCTTTCACATCAGCAAAGTCGAGTGGCATAGATTGGAGGCCAGCATGATAGAGTTCTTGCAAATCGACCACATCGGGTTCCCTTGATTCGCCATTTAAAAATGAAATAGCCTCTTTTAGCGTTGATATGCCATATACGTTGAGGTTCGAAACAACCGCCGCCTCGCTTACATTGGCTGCAGGTAGTAGAATTCCTTTGAAACCCTCTTTTGCTGCTTGTATAGCTATCGGTAAGGCTCCTTTTATGGGTCTTAAAGAGCCATCCAATGCCAATTCCCCCATCATCATATGTGATTCAAAAAGATCAGTATCAATCTGTTCTGAAGCACCGAGAATTCCAGCTGCTATGGTCAAGTCATATGCTGATCCTTCTTTTCTAATATTTGCTGGAGCCATATTAATGGTGATCGCTTTTCCAGGAATCTTATACCCATTATTCTGAAGTGCGGCGTCGATTCGTTGTTGACTTTCCTTAACAGCATTGTCTGGTAATCCTACAAGTTGAAAGTTGATTCCAGGAGCAATATTTACTTCAACAGTAATGCATTCGGCATCTATGCCAGAAACGGCAGCGCCATAGGTTTTGGTAAGCATAAGTGGTAGTGTTAGTGATTACCTTAAAGGTGCAGAAAAAAAATGAATCATCAATGATGTTTGGAAAGTACACATGTTATAGCATTGAATCAACGCTCTAGTAAAAGCACTTTTCCTTCATAGACATATTCATTTTGACTGAAGTCAGATAAGATAATTCGGTAATAGAAAATCGAACTCTGATCAATTTCTTTGTCTTTATGCTTTCCATTCCAGCCTTTATCACGCCTATTTGATTCAAATACTACCTCACCCCACCGATTGAATATTATAAACTCTTTAACTTCAGCTATCCCATATCCTTCAATATTGAAAAAGTCATTGATGCCATCCCCATTGGGAGTGAACGCATTGGGAATATAAGCGTTGAATTTATTGTCGACTAAAATCCTGAATGTAGTGTCATATGTAAAACACCCCAAGCTATCAGAATACGTATAGGTATAGTTGTTTGTGTCGGTAGTAGGCTGATATATGGGAAAGTCGCAGTCGCTACAGTTTACACCTTCTGGGGGATTCCAATTTCCCAAAACGGGTTGATCCGTAAATGCAAAAGATGAGAACTGTTGTCCTAAGAAAATAACGGTATCAGTTGGGAAAGAGTCGATTGCGGGTGGATATTGGATAGCAACGGGCTTGAACACGCTATCGCTACAACCGAAAGTATTGAATACTTGAAGGCCTATGGTAAATGGATTTGGAGATTGGGCCCAAATCGCATCCGACGTAAGCAGGGTAGTATCTGCTGTTGTATTCCATATGAACTGTACGCCACCTGATCCGAGAAATAATCCCGAGTCGCCTTGACAGAGAATAGAAGGTCCATTGATGGCAGCATCTGGCATGGGGTATACTGCAATCTCCTGATTAATGGTGTCAAAACAACCAACACTATCATTTTCGGCAATCAGCATGATGCTGTAATTTCCTGAGGTAAACAGCGTATCTGACCAATCCTGTGCTGACGATTGCCATGATCCATCTAAAAACCAATTAAAAGAGGAAGCTAAAGGTGATGTGTTCGTGGCTTCAAAACTAAAGGGAGGACATCCTCCTGTATCAGCAAGGGAGAAATCGCCTATGGCATCACCTACATAAATTCTCGAGGTATCAACTTTTACACATTGCTGCGCGCTATCGGAATAGGTAAATGAAATAAGTGCTAAACCTGTTTGATAGTAGGTATGAACGGGGTCTAATGAGTCAATGGGTTGAACGGCTACAGTTCCATCCCCGAAATCCCAAGTAACGAGCTCTACAAAGTCTGAGTTATTTAATGTAAACGTGAAAGGAACTCCAAGACACGCTGTATCCAAATCATTATCCAAACTGGTAAGCGGAGCACGAATAACTACTGCACTATCTTTAAACAGTGTGTCACGACACCCGTATTGCGATTCTATAGCAAGCATAACGGAATATACCCCAGGCTGGGTAAAAGTGTGATAAATGGGATTGAATTGGGCTGGAATTGTAGTTCCAGCAGTGCCAAATTGCCAAAACGAATTGTAGTTCCCAGACACAATGGAGGTGTCATAAAAGGCAACATTTGCTGGGTAACATGTTGTGTCCGTAATATCACTGTAAAATCCAACATCAGGAAAAGGATGTACAATGATACTGTCTGGGTGAACATAGGTAGAATCACATCCCTGAGCATCTGTAACCGTCAAGCTGATGGCATAAGAGCCTGCCTGACCGTAAGAAACTGAGGGGTTTCCAATAGTGGCTGTTGTTCCGTTCCCGAAGTCCCAATAATATGAGCTAGTTGAAGACTGACCTATTACTTGAAGAAAAATGGTTTCCCCGATACACAAATTGATTTTTGGTAAACTAAATAATGCATGAGGCTGGAATACTGAAACAGCAGTTGGATTCAGAAGGGTGTCTGTGCATCCAAATGTATCCGAAACAATGAGTTGAGCCGCAATATTTGTCATTAAGCCTAGTGACGAAAAGGTGTCTGTTGGATTTTGCATGGTTGCATAAGGAGGAGGTAAGTATGGCCAAAGCCAACTTATAATGGTTGTGTCACTTTGAGAAAGGTCATTGAATTGAACAGCTAAAGGTGAGCAGCCAGTATCTGGACTTGCACTGAAGTTAGCGGTTGGTTTGGCAATATAGAGGTCTGTGCTGGTTGTGTCTGTACAACCATTTTGATCCCAAACTACCAATGAAGCAGTGTGGTGACCTACTGCCCAAGCGTTTGCTCCAGTAAAAGAGTTATCGAAATAAGGAGGAATGAACCCAAGGTCATATTGAAAGGTTACCGCATGTTGGGATTCCGATGCAAACAATATAACACTGTCTTCAAGGCAAGGTGTTGAATCATAGGAGAATAAATCAGCGATAGGCTCCCTAACTCCAATGTTTATTCCCTGTTCGTAAAAGCAGCCTGTAGAATCGTTGAGCGCCATTAATTTAACCAGGAAATTGCCTGTGGTGTCATAGATATGTACAGGGTTCGTATCATTCCAAACAAGTGATGAACTATCTCCAAAGTCCCAATAAAAACTATCGGCGTCCAAGATGGTTGCCCCAAAAGTCCATTCGTAGGTGTTTTCACAATTTACGGTAGCATTAATGCTGGCAACGGCACCTAGAACATAAGCCATACTATCATATATGATGGTGTCATAGCAGCCATGATGTTCCGTAATTAGGGTGATATTCATCCAGCCAGTATCTGTGTGCCTCCAACCTGGTTCAAACCCACCAACTGTTCCGCCATCACCCATTTGCCATTCGTAGCCCGTAATTAAGTTGGAGTCGGTAGAATGATTATCAAAAAATAATGAGTCATAAGCACAGATGGTATCATCACTTACAGAGAAGTCAGGGTTGTGATGTATACCTCCTTCATAAAGTAAAGGATACTCATATTCACAACCTGCTGTCATTGTCCCTAAAACAGTTGCAACAAATTGTCCGTGCTGAGTAAGATTGATCGTGGGACTTGCTAATGTGGAAGTTTGTCCAGAAGTAAAACTCCATTGCCAAGATGCAAAGCTACTTTGTGGGGTGCAATTGTTTATAAACTGAATTTGCCTAGGAACGCATCCATCTGGGTCGAGAACTTGAAAATTAAGTGTTGGTATTTCAATGTGGATGTAAGCCGGCTTTGTAATTGATCCTCCGCACCCATTATTATCAGACACTGTATAGGTAACATCATAATACCCACCGGGATCGATGTAGGTGGCTGTGGGGTTTGATTGACTAGAATTCGAGCCATTTCCAAAATCCCATTGCTGATTGGTTATGGTTCCTGTGGTGGTAGAGTTGTCTGAGAACGTAACATCAAATGGCAGCTCACATGAATATAGCGTATCCCCAATAAAGTCTGGAATTAATTCTACAACTGTAATGGGGTAACTCACGGAGTCTGAACATCCTCCTCCGGGAGCACTAATCGTTAACGAAACGATATATGTTCCAGGAGCACCGTATACAACCGTGGGATCTTCCTGGTTAGATGTTTGCCCATTTCCGAAATCCCATTGATAATTAAAGCCGCCACTTGAGGTGTTGGTAAAATGAGTTATACCTCCTTTGCATGCAGGACTTGAAAAGGTGAAGTCAGCGTTCATTGTGCCAATGGCAATATAATCTGGTTCTACCGCAGTATCAGCACACCCATTTGCATCGGTTACAATTAAACTTACATCATATGTACCCGTGCTCGAGTAAAATGCAGAGGGACTGGGGTTAGTTGTGGTGCCTATTCCATAATCCCAACTGTAAGATAGCGGCCCTGCTCCAGAAGAACTGTTCATAAAGGTTACAGCAAGTGGTGGCTGACACCTTACATTCGATGGGCTGGCTTGAAAACTTGCAATAGGGTTGGGGTTAACGATTACACTATTCGCAACTGTTTTTGTACCAATACAACCGACAGTATCAATTACATTTAACGTTACACTGAAGGACCCGGGGTAAGTGTACGTGTGGCTCGGGTTTGTAGCGTTGTTTGGTGGACTTCCATCTCCAAAATCCCATGTGTACCCACTGATGGGTGCTCCGCCCGGAACAGACAGGTTGTTGAACTGTGCATTGGTAGGTACGCAATTTGGCGTAGGAGCATTTACTGAAAAAAAGGGATCAGGAGAATCAAAAACTTCAATGTAGTTGGGCTTCGTTAAGGTAAGCGTGTCGAACCCATCACTAATGGTCAGAGTAACAGTATATGTTCCAGGATTCGTGTAGGTGGCACCAACCGACGCACTGTTTCCAGTAGCAGAGTTACCGTTTCCAAACTCCCATTTTCTATATACGATGGGGCCAGTTGATGTGTCACTGAATGTCACAGTAAATGGTGAGCATCCTTCAACACCACTAGCTTCGAATCCGATAGCAATTGATGTTTGTCCTAAAACACTAAAACCTAGTAAACACAGCGCAATGGTGATTACGTTGGTTAGAAGCTTCATGGGCAACAAGATAGACGAAAAAAATTGGGGTTAAGTTGGTTGTTCATGCCATAATTTGAGCAGAAAAAAAGCGAATCTTTCGATTCGCTTGTAAATTTCGCGCTTTCTAAGCCTTATTATTTCACTATAAACTTGCCTTTCATCATTCCAAAATGTCCTGGAAATGTACAAACGAAGTCATATGAACCTTTTTCCGGCGCAGTAAATTCAATGGTCGCGGATTCACCTCCACCCAGTGTTTTTGTATAGGCGATTGTTTGGTCTTTCAGATCATTTGGAACAAAATCTTCATCTCTTGCTTGTGAAGCTTCAGTTGCAAAACTTGTCACATCAGTACCTGCTTTTAAAAGCACCCAATTGTGGCCCATCGCTGCTTTTGCCATCTCACCAGCATGCTTTAATGTAAGTTTTACCGTTTGTCCGGCATAAGCCTCAAGCTTCTCTTTGTTGTATTTCATTTGATCATTACCTTCAATCGTTATTTCAACCGACTCTGGGATGGACGAACGATCTTCATAAGTAGATGTTTTACGAGGTGCTTGAGGTTTTTTTTGCACATCTTGCTGGTTAGTCTGTTCTTCTGAGCCTACACCGCAGCTAACCATTACTGCCGCGAGTAATAGCGGAATAATTTGCTTTATCATAATCATCTTGTTTTTCATACCTATAAAACACTACTAGAGCGAAATCGTTTAAAAAAGCTTGAGATTAATTCGATTTCTCTTTTCCAAAAATACGCTTGAGAAAGGAGCGCCTTTTTTTCTTCCCTTTCTTTTTCTCCTCAGGGGTTTTTGAATCAAAAACATCCAGCACTTTGTCGAAGAAATTTTCTTCACGTGTAAAGGGACAATTGAATAAATTGGTGTCTTCTTTAAAAGAATTTTGTTGGATCAATTGATCCTTAATGCTTGACCTAAGCTGTGCTTTTTTTAAGGTTAAAGCAACCAGTGGGAGTGCTCCTCCTGAGCCGGTTCCAATTGAGGGAGGCATGGTAACTATTGGGTAAGCTGTTCCAACCCAAGAGGCAATAGTTATGGATTTATTAAACCCAATAAACCAGGCGTCGCTGTAATTTTGGGCAGTTCCTGTTTTACCTGCCCATACGCCCTTAACCCCTCTTCTTTTTAAGCCAATCGCTGTTCCGCTATCTACAACAGTTTCTAATAGTCCCGACATAATTTGAGCTACTTCTGGTGGTAGTGCGTCCTCAGGATTACTGAGTTGATGGGTATAAATAACTTCACCTTTTGAAGTGCTTATTTGCTCAACCATGTATGGTTTAACATAGTTGCCCTTATTCGGAAATGCACTGTAAGCAGAAACTAATTTTGACAGTGAAGTACTAGCTACTCCCAAGGCATACGCCGGCTGTTCTTCCAATTTGACCGCGAGGTGTAAACGGTCGCAAATTTTTTGAATGGCATGATGTCCTACGGTGAGGTAGGTAGCTACTGTGGGGATGTTTGCTGACTACGCTAAAGCTCCTCTTAGGCTGTAGTATCCACCACTCGAATTGTCATAATTGGAAGGGGTCCAATTGTTGTATTTAGGATACACCTTTTGCTCATTATTAATCCAGTCGCAAGGGGTTGCACCTTTTTGAATTGAAGCAGCATATACAAAGGGCTTAAAGGTCGATGCCATTTGGTGCTCGCTTGTTACCAAATCATAAGGAAGAAACTGGTGACTATTACCTCCAACGTAAGCGAGAATAGCTCCAGTTTTGTTTTCGCGCGCCATCAGGCAACCTTGTAACATTTTGGTATAATGAACAATGGAGTCAATGGGACTGACCATGTCAGGTGTTTGTTCCCAACTAAAAAATGCCCTAGCACTAACTTTTGACAGTGTATCGCGAATGCTTTTATCGTTGAATCCTCTTTTTTGTGCTTGTTTGTAAGCCTTGCTGTTAAGCAACAATTTGTGAAGGTGATGCTGAATTTCTTCACGTTTACTCAACGTTTCCCACCATTTATTCATGCGCTTTTGAGCGTATTGCATGTGTGAATTTCGCGCTTCAATTGCTGCAGACTGTAACTTAGACTGCAGTGTTGTTTGAATAAGCAACCCATCCTTTTTAGGATCATATGAAACACCGGACTCAGCTTTAATTTGCTCGAGGATTGTTTCGACCTCTTGCTTCACACGATCTGTAAAATAGCCTGTTGGATTGTCAATCGCTAAATTCGAGTATTTCAGCCCCAAAGGGCTGTTTATCCACTCCTCTGTTTCGCTCGGTGTCAAGTACCCGTTTTTTTCCATTTGATAGAGCACAGTTGCTCTTCTGTTTCGGGCGTTATTTGGGTTTCTTCGCGGATTGTAAAATGAGTTAGCCTTGAGCAGACCTACTAATACGGCAGATTCGCCTACATTTAATTCAGGTGTAGCCTTTGAGAAATATCGCTGGGCCGCTGATTCAATTCCGTATACATTTTCTCCAAAAGGAACGGTGTTGAAATAGAGCGCCAATATTTCTGATTTAGTGTATACAGACTCCAGTCGATTTGCTAGAATGGACTCTTTGGTTTTAATGATAGGCATTGTCAATGGACCATAGCTTTCACGACCGAATAGATTTTTCGCAAGCTGTTGAGAAATAGTGCTTCCACCTCCAGCATTTTTACGTTGAAGGATTATGGTTTTAATTAATACGCGCATTAGTGCAACGCCATCAACCCCTTCATGCTCATAATAGCGCGCATCTTCCGTAGCAATTAATGCATCTACTAAATGCTGTGGGAGATCATTGTACGTTACATCTGTTCTATTCTTAGAGAACACCTTTCCAAGTAAAACACCATCGGAGGAAGTAATTAAACTGGCTTGGTCTTGTTGTATGTCTAAAAGATCAGCTTCTGTTGGGATTGCTCCAAAAATCCCGAGGTACACTGAACCAATGAAACCGAATAAGGCGAGCCACCCTAGAAAAAATAAAATGGCAAGCAAGCGAATAAGTCGCTTCATTATCCAATAAGTTGCTGCTCGATGAAAAGAATAAGGCAGTGAATAATTTTAATGTGGACTTCTTGAATGCGGTCTGCATAGCCTCCATGTTCAACTCGGATTTCTACGTCACAGTGTTTGGCCAACATCCCACCGTCTTTGCCCGTAAGTCCTACAACGAGTATCCCTTTATCGCGAGCTGTTTTTGCTGCTTCAATGCAGTTCTTTGAGTTTCCAGAAGTACTAATGGCCAGCAAAACATCGCCTGAGTTTCCCATTCCAGATAGAAAACGTGCAAATACTTGATCATAACCATAGTCGTTGCCAGCACATGTAAGGTAACCAGGGTCACTTATTGCTATTGCGGGCATGGATGGACGACTTTCACGAAACTTTCCTGTCAGTTCTTCGGCAAAATGCATGGCATCACTCATGGATCCACCGTTCCCACAACTGATTATTTTATGACCATGTTGAATGGCTTTTACCATTTCCATCCCTGCCTGTTCAATGGCACTTATGTTTTTCGAGTTAGACAAGAACCCCTGTAGAACAGTTTGGGCTTCAAGTAATTGATCGCGAACAAGATCTTGAGGCATACCTAGGATTTTTCCAAAGGTAACGCATTCAAGGCGGAAGTTAAATCAATCAGATAATTAGAATTGATAGGTTGCGCCCCCGCGAACCACAAAATGACGTGTAAGTCCAGCGGGACGGTATTCACGAACAACAAGCGGTGAGCCTCCAGTAAGAGTCAATTTGATATGATCTGAGATATCATAGGATAATTGAGCAGTTGCGTTTAAGGTTAACCCCTGCGAATTTGGGATGAATTCTACAGATCCATTTGCTACATTTTCATAAGAGTCTTCATAGAGGTGATAGATGGCTAACAACCCGGGCATGAAGTGTAACTTGTTCAAAACAAAACTTCGCTGAATACCCACCAATACATCTGGAGCTCGGGTTAGCTTATTGCTCGGTCAACCAAAATCGAGTTCCGCCGATGCTATTGGGTTCGCATTGCCATCAATAAAATGGCCTGGAATGAAACTTGAATAGGAGTTTTGATTGTTGTTTAATATGGGGACTTGAGCACCCAGTCGCGCGTGCCATTTGAGGTAGCGAAATGTACTGACAGCTATAAAATCATATGTAACTAAAGAGGTCTGATAGGCCATAGGCAGTCCCGAGTATTCCAAATACGGATTTTCTGAAGAATGGGATGCATCACCCGCAGCTATGCGTACGCCAAGAATTAAATGAGCATCATAAACATAGCGATCTAAAACCTTACGGGAGTAATTCACAATTAGGTCACCCAAGCCTTGATTGTCGCCAAGTACACCACTTAGTGTAACGTAAGGAACCCGAATACTCAAAGAACTTTTTTCGTTTAGCGTATACTGAGCCTCTAATTGAGGGATCATATAAATAACATCTCCATCCCCGACTTCATAACTGGTTGTAGCCGAAATTGAGAGCCCAACGGCATTGGAGTCTGAAGGTGCTAACGTGCAAAACCCAGCATCAGAACAGCCTTGAGAAAATGAATGAATGGGTAAAAAGGCAATAAGTACAGCACAGCAAAGTGGAAAGCGTTTCATAATAACTGATTTTGAACAAGTTAGTTGAATATTTTCGGAAACTCAAAAACAGATGTCCGGACTAAGCCTACACAGGTTTGCCTATTTCGTTTTTTTGAATGCTTTTTTACCTCGATCCAACCAATCTATAAAGAGTTCTATATCTGGATCATATGCTGCAGATTCATGAAGTTGGTTTTCGTCATGATCCAGAAATACATAGTGCGGTTGGGCATTGGTTTTAAAAACTTCTGCTTGGAAGTCACTCCATTTATTCCCGACCGTTTTTATTTTTTTACCTGTAGTTTCAGAAACATACTGCTCAGACTCAGGTAGTTTTGTGCGTTCGTCAACGTATAGTGAAACGAGCACAACATCATTTCGCAAGCGCTCCAGAACGCGTGGGTCAGACCAAACTTGCTCTTCCATTTTTCGACAGTTTACGCATGCATGACCAGTAAAATCAACCATAAGCGGTTTTCCTATTTCACGAGCATAATTCAAGGCTGTTTCATAATCGTGAAAACACGGCAAATTATGCGGACAATGAGAAGGGTCTGCACCTTCGGGAATTTCTTCAGTTGAAGCATTGACTGGCACAACCGCTGCCGCACCTACACCATTTGGAGATTCACTGTAGAACATGGGGGGCGGAAACCCTGAAATAACTTTTAATGGAGCTCCCCATAGTCCAGGGATGAGGTAAATGATAAAAATACCTACAAATGTTGCGAACAACATACGCCCAACTGTCAATTTTTCCATTGGACTATCATGTGGCAGACGAAATTTACCAAGTAGGTAAAGGAATAGCATAGTAAATACCCCAATCCAAATAGCAATAAAAATTTCTCGTGTTAATATGCCCCATTGTTGAACGAGGTCCGCATTCGAAAGAAACTTGAATGCCAATGCCAGTTCTAGAAATCCAAGTACAACCTTTACGCTATTGAGCCAACCTCCAGATTTAGGCATACTGTTCAACCAACCGGGAAAGGCTGCGAATAATCCAAATGGTAAGGCAAGTGCCAGTGAAAATCCAAACATGCCAATAAGGGGGCCTTTAACTCCTCCAAATACTGCGGCATCTACTAGCAGCGTTCCAATAATTGGACCTGTACATGAGAACGAAACCAATGATAATACAAGAGCCATGAAGAAAATCCCAATGATCCCTCCACGATCAGAAGCACGGTCAGCGTTATTCACCCAACTAGAGGGCAGGGTGATTTCAAATGCACCAAAAAATGAAATGGCAAAAATGATGAGTAAGAAGAAAAATACAACATTGAAAATGGGATCTGTGCTCAGTACATTTAAGGCGTCTGCGCCAAATACTTTGGTAATGACGTAACCCAATATGGTGTAAATTCCGATAATAAAGAGGCCGTAAATTACGGCATTGGTTACTCCTGCAGCTCTACTTTTACTCTGTTTAGTGAAGAAACTCACTGTCATGGGAATCATGGGGAATACGCATGGAGTGAGCAATGCTGCAAACCCACCTAGAAATCCAAAAACAAAAATAGCCCAAAGGGAACCGTCTTTTTCTTCATCAGAACTGCGGGATTCATTTTCAGACTCTTCAGTTTCAGCTGTGATTACCGCTGCAGCATCGCCTACTTGAAAATTGAGATCGATTATTTCTGGCAAAAGACAACGCGTATCATTACAAACCATGAACTCCAATTCGCCTGTTGCTATTCCGCCTTCTCCAGTAAGTTTAACCACCTGAACAAAAGAAACGGAGTTTTCGAAATACCTCAGGTCCAACTGGAAATTAGGATCGTACTCATCTTTCAATTCTCCTCGTTGCTCAATTTCACCAACTAGTTTCAGTCCTTGATGGGCTTTCCAGTCTATCCGTGTTGGAATTGGTCCATCATTTTCTGGCAAATCAGTGGAGTAAACATGCCATCCTTCTTCAATGGTTGCGGTAGCAATTAATTCATAGTTATCGTTTTCAATTTGATTCACCTCAAAGCTCCACGCTACAGGCTTGTACATTTTAGGCTCATCGTCCTGTTTGTTGGAAGTGCTAGATTCAGCTTCCGGCTCTGGGTTGATGGGCTTGTCTGTGGTTTCAACGGCGACTGTTTTTTCCGGAGTCCCTTTCGGCTCGCTGGTAGGTGTTTTTTTCGGAGCTTTTTCCACCAAATCAAAATTGAACTCAACTAATTCGGGAGGAAGGCATTTTTCATCATCACAAGCCATGAACTCGAGCTCGCCAGCAACAGTAGCATTACTTCCAGTAATTTTCACCCTTTGCGTAAAGACAGCGCTATTTTCGAAATACTTCAACTCCATCCCAAACATCGGGTCGTCCAACGTTATACCGTCGGGTTCTTGAGCATTACCAATCAATTTGTAATCATCAGCTTCTGTAAAATATAAGGTGGTTGGAATTGGTCCGCCTTCCTCGATATTCATACCATAGAGGTGCCAATGTGGCTCAATTTCAGCGTTAAATTGAAGCTCAAACTCTCCGTTTCCGAGTGCCTTTGATGAGAACTCCCAAGAAACAGGATTGTAGAATTGAGCAAAGCTGGTAAGCGCCAAAATTGCAAAAGTGAAGAGTGATGAAATTGATCGAATATTCATAATCTGATGTGCTTTCGATTAATTGAAGTAGACCAAAAGTAATTATTTCAACCTTGTTCAATTGTCAGATTAACGGCATTTTAACCAAGATTAGGAAACCATCCAAGTTAGGTTGGAAGCTCTTGGTTAACGCGCATTCCAAAATAGGTGCGCAGAGAATAGGTTACGAGGTACATCACAGGCGTGTCAAAAGCCGCTACCAGCGACTTGAATATCCAACCATCAATTATAAGGATCAGTAAATCTTCTGGTGGTAAGGTGTCGTAAAGGAGTACCGTAACAACAAGGGTGGTATCTACAAATTGGCTAATTACGGTGGAGCCATTGTTGCGTAACCAAAGGTGACGGCCGTTTGTAAGGCGTTTCCAAAAATGATATACCCTGACGTCAACAAATTGAGCCGCTAGGTAGGCCAGCATTGAAGAGCCAACCACGCGGTACGAGTTTGCAAAAACCGTATCGTATGTTTCATTTGAAACTGGAGACTGTGAAATTGCAGGGAAAAAGTGACCTAGCCACAACACGCCTAGCACAAATAAAGACACGATAAAGCCCAGAATAACAACGTGTTGCGTACGTTTTTTTCCGTAAAATTCGCTTAAGATGTCGGTGATTAAGAACGTGATGGGATAGGGAAGGATTCCAGCAGAAATCTGGAAGGTTTTAAACCCGAGGTTAACGGTTACAAACTTATTCGCAATTAGGTTAGTTGTGATTAGGGCAGCTACAAATAGCGCCGAACAGCCAAGGTAAAGCAGTTTGGAAGACTCACTTTTTGTTTGAGACAAGTTTAAAGGTGCTTCAGGAGCGTTCATCTTGCCCTTAACGGGTTAGTTGATTGTGAATGACCTTCGCAAGTTCATCTGCACGTTGAGTTCCAATGATGTAGACCAAGCCGTCTTCATCTGTCAATTTCACCGCTTCGGATCCCCGTGTGTAAAATTTTATTTTTCCCTTTGAATGTAGGTTGTAAACAGGCCGATTAAAAAAGTAACGACTATATCGGATAGTTTCGACATGTTGAACACGGGAAAATGCAATTTTAACCTTTCTAGCTGTCCAGAAACCGTTTAATACGATACAGTCTTCTCGCACAACAGTGTGCAGGTGTAATACGAACAATAACCCCAAGCTGAAAACTACAATAGCACCAGCGAGTATAAGTAGTAAGCCTTCATTCTGATCGCTCACTTCCAATTGATCGCGGTGCTCTGAAAAGTAGTAAATCACAAGTAGAAAAACCATGAGTAAGCTACGCCGATAAATGGAGTATTTGTTCAGCCCCAAGTATTGCTTTTCCTCAAATATGTTTGCGCTATTCTCCGCCATTTCACTGCTTAATGCTCACAAGATATACGTTCTCCGTATCATCTCCAATTTTAAACGTTTCGCTAATCCGATGCCCAATTACCCACGCAATTTCACCGGCGCTTTCTAACACAAAGGTCCTTTCCTTAATATGCACCGGAACCTTCTTGTCAATGAAAAAGTCACTTAACTTTTTGTTGCCCTTCATCCCTAATGGTTTAAACTGATCCCCAGATTTCCATGGTCGAATTTTGATTGGAAATAACAATTTATCAGCATCTAAATAGGCTTTTGTTGCAGTGGTGGTTAACTTAACCTCGCTCAACTTGAGTTGTTTAAACGTTAATCCAATGGGATGTGAAATGGATTGGGTGTCGCGATTAATGCGAACAGGGTCAGTATTTCCAGTTGAGTTTAGCGGTTCAATCATTAAGGATTCGCGATCGATTAATAACCGATGGGTTGCGGAGAAGAATTGTTTTCCAGGAATGCCAATTAGTGCTTCTTCAATAGAGCGCACTTGAGCGCGGTTGAAGCCATACTCACGCAACAGTTCAAAAAGCATTAAGGCGAGGTGCTGCTCCTTTTGGAGGGTACTACTCTTTATTGTAATGCCATTTGGGGTGGTTGTTAAAACACGCTTGCGCAACGCTGCTGTATGTCCGTTAAGCAGCGCTTCAACTTGTTGAAAACGTTCCATGTTTTCGGAAAACGTGTTTTCTAAATCGGGGTTGATTGACTGAAGCACAGGAATTACTTCATGCCTTATTTTATTGCGAACATAATGGGTGCTTGCATTGCTTGAGTCTTCACGCCAATTTACACCTTCACGTTTAGCGTAGGCTTTAATGGAGCTTCGCTTTGCAAAGAGCAGCGGTCGGATAACCTTACCTTTTTTTACGGGGATTCCAGTGATTCCTTTGATTCCAGTTCCCCGAGTCAAGTTGATAAAGGCGGTTTCTATATCGTCGTTTTTCTGGTTCGCAATTGCAATCAGGTCAAAGCCATGGGCATCAATCAATTCGTGAAACCAAGCGTATCTGAGGTCTCGAGCGGCCATCTGGGTGGAAATCCCTTGGTTCTCAGCATACTTCCGAGTGTCAAATGATTTCTTATAAAATGGAACGTTGAGTTGTGTTGCTAACGACTCAACGAAAAGCTCATCTGCGTCAGATTCTCCACCGCGTAAACCAAAATTACAATGTGCTATTCCTAAAGGTACCCGCATTGAAGCGAGAAGATGGACTAAGACTACTGAATCGATTCCGCCGCTTACTGCTACCAATATGCGCTGGTTGCGGGTAAAGAGTTTGTGTTCGGTGTAAAAGGCGGTAAACTGCTCTTCAAAACTCATCATTCAAAGGTAAGGCAAACCTCTAGTTGATTACGGAAATAATAAGATACTTAGGTCAGGAAATCCATAATTGCACTAGTTCCAAAACCAGTTCCACCCAATCAGCTCTCCCTGAACGGTAGAAACCCACCTCCATGAAGTAGGAAACCAAAATGTGCTTAGAAAATTAATGCTGGTAACAAAAAATGCTAGCGTAGATGTTATGAATTTCCACCAGCGGCTCTGCGGAAATACCCAGCCTTTTGCGCCGAAGTGCCAAACTAGTAGCCAAATAAGCGACCATGACAGGAGGTTAATTAGAAAGGGAAGAAGAAGGAATTCGCAGTGAGGTTGATGGGTTTGAGAAACAACCAAGTATTGATGGGGAATGCCAAATGCTATTGCATATGCTCCATCTGCTAGTTTTAAACTCAAAAAAGCGGGAAACCCAAAACACGCAATTAAACTTAAGGGACCTATCCAAGCAGCAGCTTTTTTCATGCCGCATCACAAAGCAAATGCGATGCCGTATTAAACGTTTTCGATGTGGCCTTCTGAAGGTTTGGCAGATTGATTAACAAGTTCAAAGATGCTCTGCGCCTTTGCCATGCATTCGTCATATTCTGCCTCGACTGATGAGCCAGATGTAATTGCGCCACCTACAGCAAAGGCTAGGTCTTGCGTGTTTTGGTCTAATAACAACGACCGAATCACAACATTGAAATCAGCATTGTCTTCTGGGTCTATGTAACCAATACTTCCGCTGTATAAATCGCGTCGGTGGGATTCGTAATTATCAATGAGGTTCATCGCCATAATTTTTGGCGCCCCTGTCATGGACCCCATGGGGAAAGATGCGCTTATCGCATCCCAAATGGATTTGTCAGGCTTTAAGTTGGCCTTCACTGTAGAGATGAGCTGGAAAACTTTTGGAAATGCGTAGCATCCGCACAACTCTGGAACCGAAACAGAATTTGCAACTGCTACACGAGAAAAATCATTTCGTACCAAGTCCACAATCATTATGTTTTCAGCTTGTTCTTTTGGGTTAGAACTGAGTTCGTTCGATAATTTCCGATCTTTAATGGGGGTGCTACCCCTGCGTGCCGTTCCTTTTATAGGTTGAGAAACAAGTTCGGAACCTTGCTTTTGCAAGTATCGCTCTGGGCTAGCACAAAGTAAGTACTTCGTATTGAGTTTATAGAAACCAGCAAATGGCGTAGGAGACATGGAGTTTAACTTTAGCCATAAGTGCTGGGGGCTAACTCCATTGGCAGCACCACTAAAAAACTGACAGTAATTTGCTTCGTAAATGTCGCCTTGTTGAATGTGGTGTTTGATGGCTTTAATATCTGCTGAATATGCAGCTTTAGATCGATGTGGTGAAAGTACAATGGGCTCGTGATCTTGCTCAGGCTTTAATGTGTGTTGGCATAATTGATCATACTCCGCACTTGGATTTTGGGCAGTGATGCTAAGTCTTTCACCAATTAGTCTAACTACAACTTCTGCCTCAAAAAATTGATATTCTGGAAACGGTATCAGGGGAGGGTTGTTATTAGATACCTTTTCAAAATGAGTCCTTAATTCATAGGAAAGGTGGCCGAACCACCAGCCTTTATGCAGCCCTTTTAAAGAATTGTAATCGCTATTTTCCGGAGTGATACTTGTGCCTGAACTCCACCCACATATTAGGTCATAAACGGTTGGTGTAGGGTAGGTGTATTTAGCCTGATCAGTATTGGAATCCAATAGAGCAAAAAAGGGTAGCCGTTCAGATAGTGCAAGCAACTTAGACCGCAGTTCTCGAATTACCGGGAATTCCTGCGTGCTAGCCATGGTTGCGTGTTAAAACAAGGTCTTTCAATGTATCGACCCAAAGCGGATGGTCATTTAGGCTTGGCACCAAGTCCAACTGCTCACCGCCATGTTCTTCAAAAATCTCAACATATTCGTCGCCTATTTCAACCGTTGTTTCCAAACAATCTGCAGTAAACGCAGGGCTAAAAACAAGCAACTTTTTATTTCCTTTTTTGGCCTGTTCAGCAACAACTTTGTCTGAAAATGGCTCAAGCCATTTCTTATCTAACCTCGACTGAAAAGCAACCGTGTATTTATCAGCAGGAATTCCTAGCTTTTCAACAAGTAAGCGAGTTGTAGCATAGCAAGTGGCTTTGTAGCAGAATTTATTCGCATCATTAATCTCTGTCTCACAATCATGTTCCTTACAAGGAAGTCCATCATCGTAAACCTTATCAACTTGGCGTTCTGGCAAGCCGTGGTAGCTAAATAAAATGTGATCGTACTGAGCCAGGTCAAACGCTTTTGCGCGTTCTAGGATGGTATTTATAAACCCTTCGTGTTCGTAATATTGGCTAATAAAGGTCATTTCAGGAATTACATACCATTTACTCACCAAATTCATGATGCGCTCATGCGTTGATCCGGTAGTTGAAGAGGCATAATGCGGATAAAGTGGTAGGACAATGATTCTGTCATAATTCGCTAAACGCATTTTGTCTAAGGCTTTCTTCAAACTCGGTTTTTGATAGCGCATTGCAAAATGTACAGTAATGTCATCAGGCAGGGCTTCTTGAAGTTTTTGGGCAACAGCCAAGCTATGGTAAAGTAGGGGAGATCCTTTTTCATCCCATACTTCTTTGTAGATTTTCGAAGAACTAAATGAGCGAAACGGAACGATAATGCCGTTCACAAGAATTTTTCTTGCCAACCACGGGATGTCAATTACCCGAGCATCGTTTAAAAACTCAGTAAGGTAGCGACGTACGTCGGGAACGTTAGGGCTGTCAGGTGTCCCTAAATTTACGAGGAGTACTCCCGTTCTTTTTGTAATCATGTTACTTTTTTTCTCGTTCGTTTACGCAACAAAGTTAGTAGCAATAACAAACCGCTAAATGCCAAAGATGTTCGCGCCATGTAATCACCATATTTCGTGTAAAAGGTTAAATCGGTGCGCACATGCAATGTTCCATTGATTGCTGCAGGCTCCCACCATGGTGTTGGTTGTTCAATGTCTCCACGTTGAGTTATGAAGCAAGATGTTCCAGTGTTGGCAGAGCGCGCAATACTTCGACGGTGCTCTATGGCCCTCAGTTGAGCGTAAGCTAAATGTTGCCTGTAGCCCGGTGTATTCCCCCACCAACCGTCATTAGTGATAATGAATATTAACCCAGCACCCTGGCTTATGTATTCCCCCACATACTCTCCAAAAATTGACTCGTAGCAAACCACAGGAGCTATTCCAATACTATCTTTATTAAAGAAAACCTCTCGGTTTGGTTGCGTTCCCAATGAGCCAGTAGTGCCTCCTAAGTCGAATATGAAATCTTGTAAGGGTAAAAATAATTGGGGAAAAGGCATCCGCTCTACTCCAGGAACCAGTTTCGATTTGTGGTAGAATTTCAGTTTCTCTTTCAATTCCATGTATACAGCGGTATTACAGTAGTCGTAATACAATCCGCTCTGAGATTTACGCGCGGTTGGACTCGCGGGCTTTGTAGTTCCTAGGACCTCAATACTACTAGCACCGATAAGTAATGAGGCTTGAGGATATTCCTTTAATAAATTATGTAGGATGAGGTGTTCGTTGTAACCATCAAATAAATCTTCCCGAATAGCTTCGGGAATGGCAGTTTCAGGAGCTATTATAAAATCCGTCTCTGAGCTTGAAACCGATGATGCGAGTTTAGTCATACGCATCACTTGCTCTTGAGATGATAGACCGTTAAACTTCTCGTTGTAAGGGTCAATATTTGGCTGTATGGCTGTTACCTCTACTGGATCTCCTTTAGTTTCAAATGAATAATAGATATATAAGGAAGTAGCCAAAGGAATAATAAAAACCAGTGCTGATGCCGTTAAAAATTTAAGCGTTGTGGTGTTATTCCACGCTTTTTCTACACCGTTTTTAAGGAAGTGATAGGTTAAAATGTTTACTGATAGAATCCATGCTGTGCCTCCAGGAACGCCTGTAAACTCGTACCATTGAATCCAAGAGGTATTGCCAGCTAAGCCATTCCCCAGTGTTAACCATGGCCATGTGAGGTCCCAGCGGTGATGAATGTAGTCCCAAGCTAAAGTGAATATTACGAGGGCAATGTACCCTTCTTTCCTTCCAATGTACTTTTTGGTAGTATGAAACAGGGTGAAAATCACTGCCATAAACGCTGCGTTGCATAGAAATGCAGCAATAGATCCCGCCGGACTTGCATTCCAAACCCACCAAGTTGCACCAACGTTAAATACAACAAAGCATAAGTATGCGATGGGGAATAATCGAACTGGATTTCCAGCTACTTTCAGGTTGGCTACTTCTTCCTCAACACTAAGTAAAGGCACAAAACTTATAAAAAGCAAGTACGTTTGGCCTCCTATTTCGGGCCACCCGAGTATGAGTAACAAGGCAGAGAGTAATCCGCGGAAATGTAGTTGGAATCGGTTCAATGTAGCTTATTTGAGCAAGCGAATGTAACGAAAACCAAGCGGTATTTGTTGATCTGTACAACTTGATTTCATTGAAAAAATCAAATGCGGTGCAAGATAAAACGCAGCGAGAATATATTCGAATAAAGGGATGTGCTTTGATCGCCTATGTCTGTCAGAGCGTAGTCAATTGCCAAACTTCCGATTCCAAATAAGTTTTGCAGGTTAAGACCTACTCCAAAGTTTGGCTGGTAAGTTATGTCGTTAGAGGCTCCTACAGTTGCAAAGTTTCCAATGCCACCCCGCAAATAAATTATGTTTTTGAAGTCGGCCTCGAGGCCAAAGGAAGGGTCTAAATTGAATGAACGGCTTTGAATGAGTAAGTTTCGTTGCCCATCAAAAGTAGCTACACCAGCTAATTCTGGCTGAACGCCAAAATCAGATTTAATTACAAAGCGCTTGGCTAAACCAAACCCGAGTTGCGGCGCTGTCAACTCTAAATTATTCGACGGAACCTCATTATCTGTGGCTAAAAAAACTTCTTTAGTGCGATCATTTAAGGTATAATTCCAAGCGTTGAATGTGGTTGTAGCATCACGGAGTGTCGCCCCAGCTTGCCAACCATCTAAGAATTTATAGTGTGCCCCTACATCGATCCCAAACCCCCAAGAATTTGCAAAGTCTCCAATAATCCGACGAATAATTTTGGCATTTCCACCAACGCTTAATCCCGAGATCCGCGTGGGTTTCGCAAATGAAAATAGCACTGCATAGTCAGCAGTGGAGAATTTAGTGATACGGTCATAGTTGACATCACCGTTTTGGTCAATCAGGTCGATGGTGTTCTGAATATCATCCACCCCAAAACGAATAACCGAAATACCTACTGTTCCAGAATCTTTAAGTCGGAATGCTACTCCAGCGTAATCGAAGTTTGCAATGCCTGCGAAATATTCTGCATGCATAACACTACCCTGAACGCGATCATTGATTTGTGACAGACCAGCAGGGTTCCAATAAGCTGCGGTCACATCATTCGAAGAGGCAAAGGCACTATTCGACATGCCTAGAGCACGCGCTCCAATGCCGATGTTTAGAAATTCATTGCTGAACTTTCTGAATTCTGCATCTTGGCTAGTTGCGACAGCTGCACTCAGGCTGAGTATCAGTACAAAAAGGTATTTAGTTAATTTTTCCAACACTATTTCAACGGCAAATGTAGGGTTTAAACGAAGTAAAGTTTAGAAAATTGCTGTAAGATCAACGATTTCGATTTGCTGAATTTTTTAACAATAATTTACATGAGTTGAAAAGTCTGATTTCATAGAATAAGCGCATATTGTAAAATAGAAATATGCATGAATTGTTTAGAGCAATATGAAGATTAACTACTTGATATGAATCGATTTTTTGAAATTACTCTTTGCTTTTGTCTAATAGGATTGTCGGCTTGTAAACATGAGGTCGAAGATCTTGCGGTAAGCCGAAACACAACGAATACAAATCCAAGTATAGATAGCATTTGCGACGATCAGGCGGTGTATTTTGCCAATGATGTTTTACCGTTACTTAATTCAAAATGTTCGTCAGCAGGATGTCATGGAAATGGCAGTGCTCAAGATGGTGTGAGCCTTGAAACATATGCCCTTATTATGCAAACGGCTGAGGTTGTCCCAGGTGATGCTCAAGCAAGTGAGTTGATTGAAGTCATACTTGAAACGGACCCCGATAAACGCATGCCTCCTGCTGGAAGTCCTAGTTTGTCTGCAGATGAGATTTCAATTTTGCAGGATTGGGTGAGTCAAGGTGCGTTAAATAATGAGTGCATTGAAGTTGGGTGTGATACATTGAATGTAACGTTTAGTGGTACGATTGAACCACTAATCAATCAAAAGTGCACGGGGTGTCATTCTACTGCAACTGCAACAAATAAAGGTGTTACCTTGCGTAACTATACAGAGATTAAAGCTTGGGTGGATGATGGGGCTTTGTTAGGCTCTATTCTTGGAAATTCCAATTACACCAAAATGCCACAAGGTGGAGCGTTACCGAGCTGCGAAGTTGAACAAATAATAAAATGGATAAATGAAGGTTCCCCAAATAATTAGCTTTCTGTGTATGGCGATTGGCATTACATTAATGCAATCGTGTTATTATGATGTGGAAGAAGAACTGTATCCAGATTTAGGTACATGTAATACGGAAGCATTGACATATGAAAATGGGATTAAACCGCTAATCGATAATAACTGTGCTACTTCTGGTTGTCACTTACCAGGTCAACAACCACCTGCGTTATCTACCTTCCAAGAAGTATCGGGCTCAATAAGTCGATTGAATGTTCGCGCAGTTGAAGATAAAACAATGCCGCCATCGGGTCCTTTAAGCAATTGTTCAATTGACCAATTGCGTGTGTGGATTGCTGCTGGCGCTCCTGAAAACTAATTCAAATGAAAAGAAAGAATGTAATATTAGTAGTTGTTGTAGCTCTAATCGCTGGATCTGCGGGGCAGGCTTATATGATGTGGAATAAGCCTCATCGGGATATTGCTTCCGAAGAAGCCACCTTTGAGCTGGATGCTTCTGCACTGTTAGCCGAGTACCAGGAAAATGCTGCTTCTGCAGACGACAACTATTTGAATCAGGCGATAGTGGTTTCTGGCAAAGTCGCGGAAGTAAAAGTAAATGATGTTCCAAACTACTTGATACTAGGTAATTCTAGCGAGGATGGTGCTGTAGTTTGTTACATGACGAGCAATCAAGATATAAGCACCTTTGAAGTAGGTCAGGATGTTTCTGTTCAAGGAAAAGTAGACGGATACGACGACTTATTTGGTGAAGTAAAATTAACAGAGTGTACAATTAATCTATAACTATGAAAACGTTTATAACTGCATTTTTAATCTGCGCCACGGTGGGTGTAAGCTTTGCCCAAAATCGCTACTTTACAAGAACAGGTAAAGTTTCATTTTTCTCTTCCACTCCAGTTGAAGACATTGAAGCACATAATAACAGCGTGAGCTGTGTGGTAGATATTACCTCTGGAGCAGTTCAGTTTTCTGCGCAGATGAAGTCTTTTAAGTTTGAAAAGGCATTAATGGAAGAGCACTTTAATGAGAATTACGTTGAAAGTCATGACTATCCAAAAGCTGTAT
The DNA here is from genome assembly GCA_965661625.1 of Salibacteraceae bacterium. GTDB lineage: Bacteria > Bacteroidota > Bacteroidia > Flavobacteriales_G > Salibacteraceae. Next base: position 75,373 of record CBFIEM010000004.1, on the reverse strand, counting down.
TTAAGGGGAAGATTACGAACTTAAATGAGGTTGACTTCAGCAAAAATGGAACATATGAAGCGATTGTTCAAGGAACCATGACCATGCATGGTGAGTCAAAGGAAATGGAGGCGCGTGGAACGTTCACAGTGAAAAGTGACGCGGTTTCAACAAAATCAGAATTCACCATTGTTCCTGAGGATTACAACATTGAAATTCCAGATGTGGTTAGGGATAAAATTGCCAAGGAGGTAAAGGTTTCGGTAGTAATGAACCTAGAACCATTGAAACGATAGTATACGATGAAGAGAACCCTTATCAGTGGCATTTTCACAATTGTGAGTTTGTCTCTTGCTGCACAAGAAGAAGATTTGTTGGGCTTGATTGAAGAAGATCAGGAGGAGCAAGTTGAATATGTAGAAGCTGCTTTCAAAACAAACCGGATTGTGAATACGCACTCTGTTGAGAATTTATCGGAAGGAGTGCTAGACTTTAAAATTTCCCACCGTTTTGGCGAATTGGATCAAGGACTTTATGATTTGTTTGGTTTAGATCGCGCGACCATCCGCTTGGGCTTGGATTATGGAATTACGGATCGGTTAACGGTAGGGGCAGGAAGAAGTAGCCTTCAAAAGACGTATGATGGATTTGTAAAGTATAAGTTTTTACGTCAGTCGGAGGGAGCTCGGAATATGCCTGTTTCAATGGTTTGGGTTTCTTCAGTCGCGGTGAATACACTGGAGTGGGCTGATCCAGATCGAACAAATTATTTTACCTCAAGACTTTACTATTCACATCAACTCCTGATTGGGAGCAAGGTGACCGATGGGTTGAGTGTGCAGTTAACGCCGAGCTTAATTCACAGGAATTTGGTAGCAACATCAGATGAATCGAATGATGTTTTTGCATTGGGTATAGGTGCTCGTCAAAAGCTAACGTCTAGGATATCCATTAATGTAGACTACTACTACGCTATGATGGATCAGTTACGTGAAGGTTTACATCAGTCACTAGCAATAGGTTTTGATATCGAAACAGGGGGGCACGTTTTCCAGTTGCACTTTACCAATAGCACTTCAATGATCGAAAAGGGTTTTATTACTGAAACTCAAAATGACTGGACTGAAGGCGAGATTCATTTTGGATTTAATATTTCAAGGGTTTTTACGATTAAGAAACCGGCAGAGTTTCGAAAGTCTAAGGCAGAACGTCGCGCAGAAAAAGCCAAACAATAAGGCATATTTTAAGTCGAGCGTGGCTGTTGATGTGCAAAGCTGTTTAATTTTGGACCATGGTTCTCAGTATTAAAAAAGCCATTCCTCATGTCCTAACCCTTTCAAACCTCTTTTGTGGAGTGCTTGGAATTATTTGTGTTTTTCAAGGAAAGTTAGAGTGGTCGGGTTATTTGATGGGAATTGCCGCAGTGTTTGACTTTTTTGATGGTTTTGCGGCTAGGATGCTGCGTGTACCTTCTGAACTGGGCAAACAGCTTGATTCGCTTGCAGATGCGGTGACATTTGGAGTCTTGCCAAGTGTCGTATTATTTCAGTTAGTTTCAGCGGCATTTGGAGAGGTGAATGTACCGCTCTTTGATAGACCTGTGGTACATATGCTGATTGCAATGGGAGTGCTTTTGGTAGCCTTGTTTTCGATTTTAAGGTTGGCTATTTTCAATATAGATACCAAACAGTCTGATGCATTTTTAGGGGTTCCTACTCCTGCAAATGCGCTTATGGTCGCGAGTTTTCCAATCATTCTTGTGGAGCAATTGCAAATAAACCCGTATTCAGCGGTTAGGGGTGATGTGCTAGGAAATGTAGCAGGATTGTATCATTGGGATGCATTTGATTTGAACGTATACCTCGTATTGACTAACCCGTGGATATTACTCATTTTTTCGTTGGTTATGAGTGCACTCTTAGTGCTTAGAGTCCCCATGTTGAGTTTCAAGTTTAAGCAGTTTAATTGGGAGCCTAATCGTTTTCGTTATGTATTTCTAATGATTGTGTTGATTGCAATACTCGTTACTTTTTTACCCTATTGGATTTACTTGAGCGGTTTCCCTTATTTGGATTTCGTTATCGTACCCATTATTATACTTTTGTACGTCATTTATTCATTGATTATTAATCTGTTTAGCAAATCAATATGAAGTTCCAGGCAGAAATAGATATTATGCCCCTCAAGGTTTTACTTGACCCACAGGGAAAAGCAGTTACATCGGGGCTCGGTAATTTGGGCCTCAACGAAATCAGCAATGTGCGTATTGGAAAGCACATTAGTCTGGAAATAGAAGCAGCGGGTAAAGCTGAAGCTACAGAGAAAGTAGAGACAGCATGCAAGCAACTTTTAGCGAATCAAATAATGGAATCCTACGAATACTCTATTGAAGAGGTGTAACCGTAGGTGGAAAGCACTGAGAAGCCGATTTCTAACGAGGTCGGCTTTTTTTATTTTAAAGGTTTCCGCTTTAATTCGAAATGCTGTCCGAGGTAAACTTTTCGGACTTGTTCGTCCGTTGCGAGCTCCTCAGCAGTTCCTGATTTTAGGATATTGCCTTCAAATAGGAGGTATGCGCGTTCAGTAATTGAGAGTGTTTCTTGTACGTTATGATCCGTAATCAATATTCCAATATTACGATCCTTGAGCTTATGAACAATTGATTGAATGTCTTCTACGGCAATAGGGTCCACGCCGGCGAAAGGCTCATCTAATAAGATGAACTTTGGATCTGTTGCTAAAGCCCGTGCAATTTCAGTCCTTCTTCGTTCACCACCCGAGAGTAAATCTCCACGGTTTGTGCGTACATGATTTAAGCTAAACTCTCCAATGAGCTCTTCGAGCTTAGCTTCCTGTTCATTTTTTGAAAGCTGGGTCATTTGTAAAATGGCCATGATATTATCTTCAACACTGAGCTTCCTGAACACGGATGCTTCTTGAGGTAGGTATCCAATTCCGCGTTTGGCCCTTTTGTACATCGGTTCATTCGTGATTTCTTCCTGATCCAAAAAGATTTTACCCTCATTTGGCTGTATTAAACCAACAATCATGTAAAAGCTAGTCGTTTTTCCTGCACCATTAGGGCCGAGTAGGCCAACAATTTCTCCTTGACTAACTTCAACGGAGACTCCTTTAACAACGGTTCTGCTTTTATACTTTTTAATCAGGTTTTCGGCACGTAGCTTCATTAGAACATGATTTGAATTTTTGCTCGGATTCCCCATCCTTTGACACCCCAAAGCTCATTCACACCTTCATGGTCTAAGTATGTTAAACGTTTAACAGCGTCTAACCTGAAAAACTTGAAGATGTTTTCCACTCCAGCACTAAACTCTAAGTAAGGCTTGGTGTCTAATGTGAAGAAATTCTCTGGAAAGCGAAACTGATCGGATTCGCTCAATTCTTCAGCATCGAGTTGTGTGACGTCATTGTTGGGCGAAATATCTCCTATAATGGCTTTGAACGATCCAACACTTCGCCATTTTAGACGCTTAAGCAAGGGGAAGTTGTTCAATAAAATCCCATTAAAGTGGTGCGTCACTTGAAATGAAGCAGAACGATCGCTACCAAATTCCAAGAAGTTCATCAAGTTAAATGAGCGGTCATCATAGGCAAATGTTTCGTTTCCACGCCCAATGTCCAACAGCGGGTATGGGACTTCACCAAAAATGGCTGTTCCCTCCATAAGCATATCACTGTAGCCTATAATGCCAATTTTAAATCGCTTTTCCAATGCTAGGTAAACTTTATGGAATTCATAGTCGCTCCCTACATCAGGCCCAGAATAGGTGTACTGAGAGTAAAATACGGGAGCGGTAGTCTTAATTTGAGCACGCTCATAACGACCCTGAACAAACTTTTCATTAATCGCTAAACGCGTTCCGATGGTTATTGCATTGGTATAAATATTTGCTACTTCTTTTCCATCGGATACCCTGGTAAAGTCTAGTGCCGGAGTTGGCTCAATAATGCGATTCTCAACAGTTAAACTATTAGAAAACCCGATAACCCACTCATGTTCGTATTTTGCTTCGATCTCCCGGTAATACAACATGCGGTTCGATGTTCCTCTCCTAAACGAAAGAAGGACGTTATCTTGAGAATTCCAGTCTAATTCAAACCCGGGTTGGTAGATGTCATTCGTGTAGCTTAAACTGATTTTTCGTCGAGGAACTTTGGAAAAGAAATACTCTACTTTACCACTGTATTTAAATTTTTCGTCCTGATTCCCGTAGGCACCGTAACCCGTTAGTCTCAGGTTTTCATGCCAGTCAATGTTCGTTCTTCCACCAAGGCGAAAACGGTACCCTTCAATATCATTGTAACTCACAAACGATGTTACAGGACCCAGGTCATATTTTCCGATTTTGATAAAACCTGTAACGATGAGCTCTACTATGTTGGTGACTGTTTGGAAAGCAGGTATATTCTGTATGGTGTCGGCCATTTCATAGATGCCAAGCTCTTGTTTAGAAAGCGGTTCGTGACGGATACTGTCCCAGTAGGTGTCAGTTCTTGATTCCGCTGAGTCCAATTTGATGCGGTTGTTTAATCCTGTGTAAATAGAATCTGGTCGCGGTTTGTTGATTTTTGGATTTTTATACGAAACCGTTTTTGTATTAAAGATTCCCCAGCCCTCTTCAGTAGGCTGAATATCCACAATCATTTGGTCTTTTTTAATTATCCAACCAGTTAGGGGGTCGTATTCAAACTCTTGTGTGATTCTCAAGTCATTGAGGAAGTTTACATTGATGCGGTTATCCACATTGAGTTCAACCTGTTTAACCGCATAGTTCAATGTACTATCTGAAACTAATAGGGTACCCTTAAAGGCTATGGTTGCTGGATTTCTGGGTTGAAAAGAAAGTTCAGTATATGTATGTCCTTCAACCTCAATTGAATCGGTAATGTAGAAACGATAAATATCGGGAGATATCAACGAAAGCGGTGAAGTAAAGGCCTTATCAAGTAGAAATATATTATTCTCATAAATGTCAACCGGTGCATTGAGCTTTTCTAAGAATTGAGTGATACCATCGCTAAAAAGACTTTTTTCGAAACCAGAAAGGCGTTGAGCTACAACAACCTCTCGCTTTGACGAAGGAGAGTTTCGAATGTAAACTTTAGATATTTTTTCTTTTATTAAAATTGGAATGTATGGCTTGCCATTTACTTCTGATGTATCGATGTAATTAAAGAGAACCTGAAACTCATCAAAGGCTTTTTTCTTCTTCCACTTTTCAGTGAAGTTGTTCAGGTCATACTCATCCTTTTCATAACGTTCAAATTCGTAATAATCGTAGCCTTCTTTGCGATTCTCGTCTTTGTTTTTAATTACATTTCGAATGAGGTCAACAGCGGGATTGTTTCGTTTGCGGTACCGTGTTTTTTTCTCTTTAAATTCAAACGTTTCAAGTTGTTTTACCTCCGATTCTAATTGAAAGTCAATGACCTGCTTATCGCCGATAACAACCTTTTTTTCTTGAACCTTGTAGCCAATAAATGAGACCTGTAAGGTGCCAGAAGCCCATTGCGTATAGATTTCATATTCACCATTGAAGTCAGTTGTAGTACCAATATTTTTGTCTTTAAACGAAACATTTACAAAGGGAAGCGGCTCTCCAGTGTTTTTGTCAGTGATGAGGCCCGAAACTCGAGTGTACTCCTGGCCTAAGGCGTGCAGAGAAAGCCCAATTAGGGTGATAATCAAGCTGGTTGAGAAAAATGCTGAGCGCATGCGAATAAATTTAACTACAAATAAAGGATTTCGCCCTTAGATTCGAAAAAGAATGTTGTTGGGATGGACGAAAGTTATTAACGCTGTTCACGCTTGATAATCCTTCGAGAAATTCCGATGCTAATTTCATACAAGAAAATAAGTGGAATGCATACCAATACCTGACTGAATACATCGGGTGGTGTTATGATTGCTGAAAGAATAAATGCGGCAACTGTTGCGTGATTTCGGTATTTTTTGAGAAACTCAGGTGTAACTAATCCTGTTTTGGTCAAGAAGTAAACAAGGATCGGTAGCTCAAATACAATTCCCGTTGCCAGAACAACAGTAGTCACCGTGGATATGTATGCGGTTAGTGTAGGCAGTGTCTCAACTGAGGAAGAAATACTGTAAGAGGCAAAAAAGTTAACCGACAATGGGCTAATGATGTAGTAGCCAAAAAGAATTCCCATGGCAAACAAGAGCCAGGTCCAAAACACTACACCCCTAGTATGACGAACTTCTTCTGATCGCAAGCCTGGTTTAATGAAACGCCAAACCTCCCATGAGATATAAGGAAAGGAAATCACTAGACCGGCAATTAATGACACCATAATGTGCGTTGTAAATTGCCCAGCCATGCTGATGTTTTGAAGTTTAGGAATTTCCTGTCCTATGCATAAAACATCTGCCGAAGAAATTAAGCTTGGTGCTGTTTCGAAGAGCCAGTTCGAAAAATGGCAGAGGGCTCTAAAGGTGAAAAAATCAGGTGACTTTGGTCCGAACAATACGGTGTCAAAGAGGAAGCCTTTACTGACAAACGCTATTATGGCGAATAAAATAATTGCTCCTGCACTGCGAATTAAGTGCCAACGCAACACTTCTAGGTGTTGCAAAAAGCTCATGTCTTCTTGTTGATTGTTTCCCGCCATCTTGTCGGATGCAAATGTAGTTAAGTACGGTTGATACAGCTTTAATTTTGATATGAAATGCTGAACGTAATCAGTAGTTAACTGTTTACTTTTGTATCAAATTAACATTATGAACTTCTATCGCTTTTCAGCTCGTGCCTCTTTAATTTTAGTTATGCTGGTAGTATTGGCGGGAAGTGTTGTACGTATGTCGGGATCAGGTATGGGTTGTCCAGACTGGCCCAAGTGTTTTGGTCATTACATTCCACCTACAGAGGAGAGTCAGGTTTTGTGGCAATCAGACCAGTTCTATGAAGAAGGTCAAATGATAGTCTACAATGAAAAATTGTGGGTAGCAAAAGTTGATTTTATCTCAACTACTGCAATCAATTTGGGAAAGAATTGGCAAGTGTATGATAAGCATGATTATGCTTTGTTCAATCCTGTCCACACCTGGATAGAATACATTAATCGGCTTATTGGTGTTTTAGCGGGATTTCCAGTACTGTTAACAGCGTTGCTTTCTTTGGGATTCTTGAAGAACAAGTGGTGGTTAACCGTAATGTCGTTCAGTGTTCTGTTTTTGTTGGGCTTCGAAGCTTGGCTAGGGAAAGTTGTAGTAGATGGAAATTTGGTTCCATTTCAAATTACATTGCACATGTTAGGGGCGCTTCTCATTGCGTTGTTGCTAGTGGCGATAATCTCATTAACCAGCAAGAATAAGAGGATAGAACTTCCTTCAAAACAACGACTTTTCTTGTTAGCGTTGACTGTTTTAAGTATTGTGCAGTTGATATTAGGAACATCAGTACGTGAAGACGTTGATGCACTTTTAGCAGGAGGGGTATTACGTGAAAATGTCATTAATTCACTTCCACTGCTTTTCAAGGCTCACCGATCATTTAGTATTCTGATTGTGCTTTCGAATGGTTATTTTATACTACAAGCTTTTAGAAGCGGTTGGCTCACAACCCCCATGAAGCTCATTGGAGCGTTTGTGTTTTTGGAGGTTGTAATTGGAATAATCCTCACTTATGGTGGCTTCCCTGCACCAGCTCAACCAATCCATTTATTGCTTGGTTTTGGATTGATTTTAAGCCAAGCCTACTCCTGGTTTACTTCCAAGCAAAGGATTCAATAGCATGCATTAGGTCTTGCTTTACGTAATCCTCTATAGGTCTTAGGGAATCGTAATTTGGAGCGGCCTCAAAATAGAGGGCTCCCCTTAAAAAGTGATTGGAGCTATCTGTTAAGAAAAACTGAAAATTACTAGCGGTGTTGCCAGTGAAGTCGTAAACGGTTCCAAATACATGTGCAGAATCATCGCGAACATAATCTTCGTAAATGTTGTCTGCTTTTACGATGTGTTTCATGGCAAAAGTCCGAGCATCCTCGGTGTATGTCTCGAGAGAATCGGATGCATTAGCCATATACGTGAAGTGTATGCGGGCATTGAGCTTAGGATAATGGATATTAAACCAGCAGTCTTTTTCTCGCTTCAATCCTACCTTAGCTTGGTCTGAAACTTCGAAGCTAAAGGGACAATTTTCTAAGTTTATTAACGAATATGAAGCTTGGGGAAGTGCAACACGAAAGTAACCACGAGGTTTGGGTGTGTAGTGCTCATCTTCACAGCCTCCAAAAAATAGACCTATAAGTAGCAAGATTAAGGAAGCATAATTTTTGCTTTGATTGTCGTTTTCTTGCTGGTCAGGAGTAGTTACCTTGATTCGCTTTATTCGGCGTTTATCAGCAGCTTCTACTGTGAAAAGAAACCCCTCAAATTTTATTTTTTCATTTTTTTTCGGGATACGCCCGGCAAGTTCAAGTAAAAACCCTGCAAGTGTGTCGGATTCACCTTTGGCCTCTTCAAATAATTCATCAGATACTTCAAGGATTTTGTAAACATCCCTAAGGGGGGTTTTGGCTTCAAAAACAAAGTTGTAATCGTCGATTTTCGAATAGGCTAAGTCGTCATCGTCGAATTCATCGGAAATCTCACCAACTATTTCTTCAATAATATCTTCGAGCGTTATAATTCCTTGAGAACCACCATATTCGTCTACTACTATGGCCATATGGGTCTTTTTCTCTTGAAACTCCTGAAGTAAGTCATCAATTTTTTTGTTTTCAGGAACGTAAAATGGTTCACGAAGGAGCTTTAGCCAATCAAAGTCGGCACGCTCTTTAAGGTGAGGAAGTAAGTCTTTGATGTAAATAATTCCCGATACGTGATCGAAATCGTCTTTATAGACTGGCAGTCTCGAGAAGCCTGATTCCAATATAAGCTCAAGCAATTCATTATAAGGTGCCTCACAATCAACTGAAACTACATCCACACGCGGGGACATGATGGCTTTGACATCGGTATTTCCAAACTTTACAATCCCTTCTAAAATTTTCTTTTCATCTTCAGAAGTTGCTGAATCATCTGTAATGTCTAGCGCATGCCCTAACTCATCCACAGATAGTTGGTTGCTTTTCTTCTTGTACTTTTTATCGATGATATTAGTTGACTTAACTAAAATGAAACTCAGTGGGTGAAAAAATGAAACCAGTCCTCCAAAAGGAATGCTCATAAAAAGGGCTAACTGTTTAGGGTATTTTGTAGCGTAAACTTTTGGAATCACCTCCCCGAATAGCAGAATAATAAATGTTATTGCTACCACATTAGTGAGAAACTGTAACGTTGAAGCCTGAATCAGTAACTCCCCACTAAAGTCACTTTTCCAACTGAAATCAGTAAACGTAAATAGTTCATTACTGATAATTGAAGATAATAGAACAAGAGCGACGTTTACAAAGTTGTTTGAGATAAGGATGGTCGCTAACAGCTTTTTCGGGCGGCTTAATAACGCCAAAACCTGAGAAGCTGCTTTAGATTTAGTTTCGTCGAGCTCCTTGCGGCTTTGCGGGTTCAGCGAGAAGAAAGCTACCTCAGACCCACTTACAAGCGCCGAACAAATTAACAATAAACCACTAACAGCAAGGCCCACAAGGGCTCCAAAAGACAAGGAAGATGTTTCAATAAATAATAGTAACCGCAAAAACGGTTCTCCGGGGTCGTCCAAATCAGGGTATATTAGTTCAACTTCGTGTTTTTATGCTCGGTTAAAATGGCAGATCGTCTTCATCCCCATTTGGTGATGAAAAGTCAGGCTGAGCTTTTTGCGTATTTCCGGATTGCGATGTGCTAGCAGTCGTGCTGCCACTTTGATCTGAATTCGACCCTTGATCTTGACGACCACCAAGCATCGTCATGTTATCCGCAACAATCTCAGTTGTATACCGCATGTTTTTATCCTGGTCTTCCCAAGAGCGGGTCTTCAATTTTCCCTCAATGTAAACCTGATTACCCTTGTGAAGGTATTTTTCGGCTACTTCCGCTAGGCCTCTCCAAACAACGATGTTGTGCCATTCTGTTTGAGTAATACGCTCGCCAGAATTTCGATCTTTATACGATTCTGATGTCGCGAGTGGGAAAGAAGCGACTGCAACGCCACTTTCTAGCCTTCTAACCTCAGGATCTTTTCCTAAGTTACCAACGAGAATTACTTTATTTACTCCTGCCATCTCGAGTTAAAATTAATCATTTCATTAATCCATTAAAAGATTTTTCCTGAAGGATGTTGCTCCAAGAATCGATCTATTAAACGGGGAAGGGCAAAGGTATCAATTTCAGATTGTGCAACAGAAATAAGATTGGGAATCTCTTCAGTTTTTAGGTTGCGCATTTTGATTGATGTAAATGTCGCGTAGATGTGCTGATGGCTCAATATGTGTTTACGCTGAACTGTTACAAACCCGGTAATGGTATGAGGTGAGGTTACAGCACGAGACTGATTTAAGTCAAGCTCATCGGGAGAGGTGATCGCGTTATAGGTTTCAATAAGTGGGAACTGATATAAGTGCTTCCAGATGTCATTTGCATGTCTTTTTTCCAATAAAACGTTGTTACCGTCAGTTATAATTAGGTAATTAAAGTAGCGCTTCTTGATTTTTATTTTCCCTTCCTTTACAGGTAGGTTAAGCTGAGTGTTAAGTTTATTTGCAGCGCAATGATTGGAGAGCGGACATGTGTCACAGCTCGGTTTTTTTGGAGTGCACTGTAGCGCACCAAATTCCATAATTGCTTGGTTGTATACTTGTGGTTCTCCGTATCCAATGTGGGAGGCTGCTACCTCTTGAAATTGTTTTTTTCCAGCGGTAGAATCAATGGGTGTATCGATACCATAAACTCGAGAAAGTACTCTGAATACATTGCCATCAAGAACTGCATGTGGCAGGTTGTAAGCGATACTAGCTATAGCGGCGGCTGTATATGGCCCAACGCCACTCAGCCTTAGCAGGTCGTTATAAGAGCTCGGTAGTTTACCTTTATATAAGCCTACAATTTGATTTGCTGCTTTGTGTAGATTGCGCGCTCTGCTGTAATAGCCCAATCCCTGCCAAAGCTTCAAGATTTTTGATTCATCTGCATTGGCCAGATGTTCTACTGTTGGAAAGGCTTCTATAAATCGCTCATAATATGACACCCCTTGATCTACGCGAGTTTGTTGAAGGATGATTTCTGAGAGCCATGTGTGGTATGGTGAGGGGGCTATTCTCCAAGGTAACTCACGCTTATGATCAGCGTACCAGTCGATTAGGGTTTGTGCAACGTATTCTTCTTGCATGTTATTCATATGCGCAAAATTAGGTTGAAATTGTTTTTGATATAGGATTAAAGAAGTATCTTTGCGCCCCTCAAAATAAACTAGTTACGACTAAAAGTAGAATAAGATGACTAAAGCGGATATTGTCGCTGATATAGCAGAAAAAACGGGAATTGAAAAAGTACAAGTTCAAGCAACCGTAGAGGCATTCATGGAAGAAGTGAAGGGCTCACTTGCGAAGGGAGATAACGTTTACCTCCGTGGTTTTGGTAGCTTTATAGTGAAAAAGCGTGCCGAAAAAACTGGACGTAACATCTCGAAGAACACGACGATAATCATACCAGCTCATAATATTCCGGCGTTTAAACCTTCTAAAACTTTTGTAGCGAAGGTCAAAGATAATGTGGGGGTTAAGTAACCCGTGAGCAAGCTTGCTTACATCGTTCTTTTAATTTTTGTAGTACTCACAGGAGTGCTGCTGATGCTCCGCAACACACCGATGGTGCAAGCCGAGTTAACTGAAAAGTTGTCCTATGAGCAACGAATTGATTCAGCAGTAGCGTTGGTGGAGTCTGGCCAGTCACCTATGGCGGGAATAATGATGCTTAAAGAGGTGGTTGAGGAAGATCCTGCTAACTTGCGAGCGCAAAAGCAACTGGGAGTGTTTTCGATTCAAAGTGGTCAATATGACAAAGCGAAAAAGCGCTTTAAAAGCATTGAGGAGAGTCAGCCTAATGATGTTGATGCCCTGTATTATTTGGGACATATATACGCGAACGAAGGAGAGAACGATACAGCATTAATTTATTTCAAACGATGTAGGGAGTTGAGCACTGATCAAGCCTTTACAGACGAATTGAACGAATATATTAACGAATTAAATAACATTTGATATGCCAAGCGGTAAGAAAAGAAAGAGACATAAGATGGCCACTCATAAGCGCAAGAAGCGTTTGAGAAAAAACAGACATAAGAAGAAGAAGTAACCCTTTGGGTTATTAACTGATCTGACAAGAACCTTTATCCATCCTGGGTAAAGGCTTTCTTGGTTTGAAGTCTATTTTTTCACGGTGCTAGATTGCTAGTGCCAAGAAGCAAGCCTGTGAATAAAGAACTAGTTATTCGGACTGGTTCCTCGGAGGTTGTGATTGCATTGTTGGAGGATAAAAAACTTATTGAGCTCCATAAGGAACGAAATAACAATGAATTCACAGTCGGGGACCTTTACCTAGGGCGAGTTAAGAAGCTCGTTCCAGGGCTCAACGCCGCATTTGTAGATGTGGGGTATGAGAAAGACGCTTTTTTACATTATTTCGATTTAGGGCCGCAAGCCGCAAATGCTTTGCATTTTCTAAAAGAAGTAAGGAATAAAAAGCGCAATTCGGCAAATCTCGATGGATTTGAAATTTTGCCAGATATCAATAAGGATGGGAATATTAAAGATGTGCTCAAGAGTGGACAGGAAATCCTTGTTCAAATAGCTAAAGAGCCCATTTCGACTAAAGGGCCACGCATATCTTCGGAAATAAGTATCGCTGGAAGATACCTCGTTTTGGTTCCGTTTTCTGACCGGATTTCTGTTTCTTCTAAATTGAAGAATAGAAAAGAAAAAGATCGTTTGAAACGACTAATAAAAAGTATTAAACCAAAGAATTTTGGGGTAATCGTTCGGACTGTCGCTGAGAATAAGAAGGTGGCAGATTTAGACCGTGATTTAAGGGAACTTGTGCAAAAATGGGAGTCATCTTTCGATGCCCTTCAGAACTCAAAGCCTCCATATCGTGTTCTTGGCGAATTAGATAGGACCGCATCGTTATTACGCGACATATTGAGTAATGACTTTAACTCAATTCGTGTAGATAATAAGGAAATGGCAGGAGAGATCAAGGATTATATTGCTGGTATAGCGCCTGAAAAAGAGAAGATTGTGAAGTTCCATCACTTCAAGCAAAACATCTTTGATAAATATGGGATTGAAAAGCAAATAAAGGCTTCCTTCGGTCGACATGTAACCATGAATAGTGGCGCGTATTTGGTTATAGAACATACCGAAGCGCTGCATGTAATTGATGTCAATAGCGGTAACACCAGTAAAAAAGAAGATTCACAAGAAGCGAATGCGCTCAGGGTGAATTTAGAATCAGCTGAGGAAGTAGCGCGCCAACTGCGACTTAGGGATATGGGTGGAATTATTGTAGTTGACTTTATTGACATGCAGCAAGCAGAAAATAAAAAGTTGCTCTACAATAAGATTTGTGAATTGATGAAGGATGACCGTGCAAAACATTATGTTTTGCCATTGTCAAAATTTGGACTCGTTCAAATTACGCGTCAACGGGTTCGTCCTGAAATGGATATCAAGACAGCAGAAGAAATTCCGGTTTCAGCAGATGGTGAAACAAAAGAAGTTCATGCTACAATCCTGCTGACTGATGACATCGAGTCAAATCTGAAATTTTTGATAAAGGATAAGAAAGAGGCTGTTAGCACCATTAAACTGCATCCCTTTATTTATGCTTATTTCAAGTTGAAGCTGTTTCAAGTTAGGTGGTTGTTAGACTACGGCAAATGGATCAAGCTTCAGCCTAGAACGGCATACCCGTTAATGAAATACAAATTCATTAACAAGAAAAATGAAGAGGTGACCGTGTAGGGGATTCTGGAAATGTCACCATCTGAAAAGCCAATAACTGCTAACCAAGCATTAACCAAGTTAATGCGATATTGTGCTTATCAAGAACGGTGTCATCAGGATGTAAGCGCTAAATTGAGTACTTATGGCCTAAGCGAAGATGAAATTGGAAACATAATAGCAAAGCTCATTGAAGACGATTTTCTTAATGAAGGTCGTTTTGTAGAGCTTTACATACGAGGAAAACTTTTTCAAAAGCATTGGGGTAAACGGAAGATAGAGCAAGGGTTGAAACAGAAGAATATTTACCCAACGTTAATCCGTGAAGGAATCAATCAAATTGATCAAGATGCTTATGTTAGCATTCTCAAGAAGGTATTAGAAAAAAAAGTCAAGTTATCTCGTTTTGAAGATAATTATAACGGTCATGTCAAATTGGCTAAGTACCTCATCCAAAGGGGGTTTGAAGCTGATTTAGTCTGGCAAGAAATAAAGTTATACTATGGTAAATAACGACCAACTTAAATCGGTAGATGATCGCCTGGCAGCGTTAAGGAGGTATCTTTGACTTGGATGGCAAGTCAATAGATATCCAAGAATTAGAAAAGAAGTCTCAAGACCCCACCTTCTGGGATGATCCGAAAGAGGCTGAACGTATCTTAAAACAAATCAAGCGTCTCAAATTTTGGGTTGATTCTTACACAAGCGTAGAGTCAGTTCGGGATGAGTTGGAGATTTTATTGGAATTTCTACAAGAAGGCGAAGGGTCTGAAAGCGATGTAGATAAGCAATACGAATCGCTCAAAGTAGCGCTGGAGGATCTTGAGTTTAAGAATATGCTTTCGGCGGAAGAAGATAATTTAGATGCCGTAATTGAAATTAATTCCGGTGCTGGTGGAACTGAGAGCCAAGATTGGGCCAGCATGATGATGCGCATGTACTTAATGTGGGCAGAGAAAAATGGCTTTTCAGTATGTGAAGTAGATTATCAAAAAGGTGATGAAGCTGGCATCAAATCCGTAACACTTGAGATTAAAGGTGATTTTGCCTATGGGTATCTTAAAAGTGAGAACGGAGTTCATCGCTTGGTACGAATTTCTCCTTTTGATAGTAACGCCAGACGGCATACCTCTTTTGCCTCGGTTTTTGTGTACCCTATCGTTGACGATAATATTGATATTGAAGTCGGAACAGCCGACATAAATTGGGATACTTTTCGCTCTGGTGGTGCCGGTGGTCAGAACGTGAATAAAGTTGAAACGGGTGTCCGACTTGAGCATAAGCCAACTGGTATTATCATTCGAAATACTGAAAGTAGGTCTCAGTTGCAGAATAAGGAGAATGCAATGAAGTTGCTTAAGTCTAAGCTCTATGAAATGGAGTTGAGGAAGCGACAGGAAGAGCGCGATGAAATCGAGGGGTCAAAAATGAAAATAGAGTGGGGTAGTCAAATTCGCAATTATGTGATGCACCCATATAAACTGGTAAAAGATTTACGTACTAACGAAGAGACTTCCGATGTGCAGTCAGTTATGGACGGCGGAATCGATCGGTTTATTAAAGCATTCTTAATGGAGTTCGGAAGAAATCGCTCTTAATGGTTGATTACCTGATTAAATGGACTTTCCCTCTTTTTTCGTGACGTGTACGTGAACGGTCAAAAGCGCTTATGTAATCCATTTTCCAAACATAAACACCAGTTGGTGCATCTGCACCGTTAATGGTGCCGTCCCAAGCTTGAAATGGGTTGTTCGTCTTCCAAACAACAGTTCCATAGCGGTCAAAAATCCACATGTTAAATTCGAAGAACTCTTGATCGCTATCGGCCTTGAAGAATTCATTCTTGCCATCACCATTCGGTGTAAATGTATTGGGTACCCATACATTGTAACAGTTTTCAAATATGATGCGCACGTTATCCACAACAGACCCACATTTGTTGGTGGCAGTGAGTGTAAATAACCCAGATTCGTTAATGCGATATTCGTAGCTCTCAGTTCCGTCTTGCCACAGGTATTCGACACCAGGTTGCGGTGAACGGTCATTATTAAAAACCACTTCCTGACCAGCACACATGCTAAAGTTTCCACCTAATTCAATAACAGGTTGAACACCCTGAGTAATCGTTATAGTGTCCGAAATCCCTGAACATGTCCCATTATTAGCATTGAGCTCTACCCAATACGTACCAGGTGAAAACACTTGAATGGAAGTGCTTACTGAGCCATTGCTCCAATTGTAGTTATATCCATCAAACCCAACATTTGGACTTAACGTAAGCACCTCATTGGGACAAATAATAAGGTCAGAACCGAGGTCTGCGTCAGCTAACGGAAAGTACCGAACTTCAACACGGTCAGAATCTTGACACATTGTTGTTGTATTGGTAACGGTTACGGCATAACTCCCCGGATTGCTCACAACAATAGTTTGATTAACACTCCCGTTAGACCAAAGGAAACTATTTCCTGGTCCAGCCGTTGCGCCAGCATCAAATAACTCATTGATAAAGTCCCCTTCGCAAAACACCAAATTTTGGCCTAAGTTGATATTTGGCGCTGGATTTTCTGTTACAACAATTTGATCAGTACTCTGGCAACCATTTCCGTCCGTAACAGTAACGCCGTAATTACCACTATTTGTAACTAATAGAACTTGGTTGGCAGTATTGTCTGACCATAAATATTGATCAAATCCTCCTGGTGTAAGTACTAAATTGAAAACATCTCCTTCACAATAGCTCGTGTCATTACCCAGTTGAGGGTTGGGCAACGGGTACTGAAAAATGGTCAAATTATCACTCGCCGAGCAACCATTCAAATCTGTAACGGTAACAGCATAAGTACCGTATCCTGGAAAATTAATGGTTTGAGTAGGAGTAGTGGTAGCATTATTCCATAGGTACTGGTCGAATGTACCGGGGTCTAATGTAATGGTAAACGCATTTCCATCGCAAAACCCCGTATCGGCCCCTAAGTTTGGTTGGGGCAATGGGTTAACTAATAAGCTCATGGTGTCAGCGGCGTTACAGTTATTGTTATCAGTAATTGTAACACTGTAATCACCAGTCGTATTAACACCTATTGATTGAGTAGTTTGGGCAGTAGACCATGCGTATGCAGTAAAAGATCCTCCTCCAGTTCCTGCGTTCAAGGATTTTGACCCACCTGCACAGATTGTATCATCTCCACCAATATTAACCGATGGAAGTGCATTTTCAATCACATTTAGCGTATCTGAATTTAAGCATTGATTAAAGTCTATTACCTCAACCCAAACAAGCGTGTCTTGCTCTGTAATGGTATTGAATTGTGTCGTTATACCATCCATCCAAGTATACTGTTGGTAGCCGTTTCCCGCATCCAATACTTGACTGAGGCTACTCCCTTCACAATATTCTAAGTTAGGCCCTAAGCTTACCAGAGGCAATTGATTTGCTGCAATAACAACTGTGTCACTCGTGCTACAGCCATTGGTATCTGTAACTGTTACAGAATATGTGTTTCCGAGGGTTACTGTCAATGTTTGATTGCCTGTAAAGTTAGACCATGCATATGAAGCGTATTGAGCACCGGCATCAAGAATAATGGTGTCTCCAATGCAAAGTCCAGTATCAGCTCCTAGCGAAACTGAATCAGGTGCAAATTGAAAAATTTCAATTGTATCGCTGCTCTGACACGTATTTGTATCTGTTACGGTTACTGAGTAGCTGCCAATTTGATTAACTGTTAATGATGCTGAGGTACTGTTTTCACTCCACAGGTATCCGATGTATCCCGCCCCAGGAGAAATTGAAACTGAAGAACCCACGCAAAGTGTTTGGTCGACACCTAAGTTGGGAGTAGGGAGGGCGTAATCAAACACATTGATTACTTCGAAGTTGGTGCATGTATTCGTGTCTGTAACAGTTACACCATAAGCACCCGCACTGCTTACATTAATACTGTCGGTAGTTGCTCCTGTACCCCAGAAATATGAAACCATTGAAGTGTCTGCGAACAATGTAATCGTATCACCAGTACATTTTGAAGTATCAGGACCTAAATTCGCTGAAGGAATCGGGTAACTCGTAACAATGATAGTGTCTTCTGCAATACACTCATTGGTATCTGTAACGGTTAACGAAATGGTATCCGCACCAGTTACTACAAAGGAGTCAGCCACAGTTCCATCATTCCACGTATAGGATAAAAATGTTCCTGAAGGACTTATTGCAAAGGCATCACCAGTGCAAAGTGACGTGTCATTTCCTAATGCAGGAATAATTGGAGCAACAGAATTCACTGTAAAATTTAGAATACAAGCATTAGGGTTTCCGCCTACTGCAACAGTTACGGTATATACACCAGGCGCGGTAACGCTTATCGCTGAAGTTGTTGCAGCTGTTGACCAGGTATATCCAGATGCCGATGTGCTCGTAGCACTGGCATCAATTAATACACTCGTTGCATTCGTGCACAAGTCGTATACCAGCCCGTTCGAAGGTTCCTGAGAGGAACCATAAAGTGTGGTACAGTCTTGGCCAAAGCCATCAAAAGAAAAGGCAATCCATAGGATTACCAAAATGTATTGAAGTCGATTCAAATCGTTTCTTGACTAGGGGTTAAAGATATCCCATTAAATTTGGAACACAAATTTAGTTTTACTTACCATATTTTAAAACGTATCCTTCATAAAGGAGTTGCTTTTATTCAAGATTTATGTCGTATAAAATTTATCATAACCCGAGATGCCGAAAAAGCCGGGAGGCTTTAGCGCTACTGAACGAACAGAATCAACCTGTGGAAGTCATATTGTACATGAAGGAAAGCCTTTCTCAAGAAGAATTAAAACTAATGCTTCAGAAATTGAATATGTCTGCTGAATCCTTACTTCGTAAACAGGAGAAATTATTTAAAGCTGAATTTAAACAAATGAATTTCCAAGAAGAAGAATGGATACAGACACTGCTCGACCATCCTCAACTCATGGAACGGCCAATTGTTGAAAAAGGCAATCGCGCGGTAGTAGCTAGACCTGCAGATCGAATATCCGAACTAAACTGATACCTCTTCTTTTGCTTGATCATCTTCTTCGTCAGTATTCTTTGGAACGAAGGCAGAAGGAAGAATTACACTGATAGACAAAACTGTGAAAAACGCACCACCTGCGATAACGAGAAAAATTAAAAATCCTAAAAATTGCATCTCTTGTAGTTTTAGTGACGCTAAAGTAAATGTTCTGTAGCAATCCTGTTTAGTTAGAGGGAAAATTTCTTCTAGACATTTTCAGGTTTACATACGGGGTTTACCTTTGTTGTAAATTAAAAGACTCATGGAATACCGAATAGAGAAAGATACAATGGGGGATGTGAAAGTTCCCGCAGAGAAATATTGGGGGGCCCAAACAGAGCGCTCAAGAAATAACTTTAAAATCGGAGATGCTTCAAGCATGCCTGTTGAATTGATTCACGGCTTCGCGTATTTGAAGAAAGCTGCTGCCTACACCAACTGTGAACTTGGTTCTTTCCCGCAGGAAAAGCGGGATTTAATAGGGAAGGTTTGTGATGAAATACTAACCGGTCAGCATGATGAGGAATTTCCCCTTGTGATTTGGCAAACAGGATCGGGAACTCAATCTAATATGAATTGTAACGAGGTTATTGCAAACCGAGCTCACGTTATTCAAGGGAACAAGTTAGGAGAAGGGGATCGAATGATACACCCAAATGACGACGTGAATAAAAGTCAGTCATCAAACGACACTTTTCCCACAGCTATGCACATCGCTTGTTATAAGATGATTATTGAAACAACAATTCCCGGAGTAAATCAACTTAGGAATACGTTAGATGCCAAGTCGAAGCAATTTATGGATGTTGTAAAAATTGGTAGAACACACCTAATGGACGCAACTCCACTGACACTTGGACAGGAGTTTTCGGGGTATGTTTCTCAACTTGACCATGGATTAAAAGCACTACATAATACGCTTGATCATTTGAGTGAGTTGGCATTGGGAGGTACAGCTGTTGGAACTGGAATCAATACCCCGGATGGGTATGCTGAAAAAGTTGCTGACTATATAGCTGACTTCACGAATTTGCCATTTCGAACTGCTGAGAATAAATTTGAGGCCTTGGCAGCTCACGATGCAATTGTCGAAACCCACGGAGCGCTTAAGCAGCTTGCAGTATCATTAAATAAAATTGCCAATGATATTCGGTTACTTGCTTCAGGTCCTCGTTCGGGAATTGGAGAGATAATTATTCCTGCCAATGAACCAGGGTCTTCAATAATGCCAGGTAAAGTCAATCCAACGCAATGCGAAGCATTAACTATGGTTTGCGCTCAAGTTATGGGTAATGATATGGCCATTTCAGTTGGAGGTGCACAAGGTCATTATGAGTTAAATGTATTCAAACCAATGATGGCTGCTAACCTATTGCAATCTGCAAGGTTAATTGGGGATGCTTGCGTTTCTTTTGAAGCAAATTGTGCCGTGGGGATAGAGCCCAATTATAAAAGCATTAACGAGCATGTGAATAATTCCTTGATGCTTGTTACGGCACTAAATACCAAAATAGGTTACGAGAAAGCAGCTAAGATTGCTAAAACGGCTCATGAAAATGGCACAACACTTAAAGAAGAAGCCGTAAACTTAGGATTGCTTACGCCAGCAGAGTTCGATGAGTGGGTACGCCCAGAAAATATGACCGGGAAAAGGAGCTAAAAGAAGGTGCTC
Source organism: Salibacteraceae bacterium (assembly GCA_965661625.1). Lineage (GTDB taxonomy): Bacteria > Bacteroidota > Bacteroidia > Flavobacteriales_G > Salibacteraceae. Next base: position 54,757 of record CBFIEM010000004.1, on the reverse strand, counting down.
GGTTAAGCATGCTCTTCGCCGAATTGAGCAGCTACTTCAGCACGAATCTGTTTAATGTCTTGTTCATTGGCTTTAGGGCTTATGAGCAAGACATTTTTTGTATCGATCACAATGAAATCTTTCAGTCCATCAACTACGATTGCACGGTTTTGATTTGACTGAATCAAATTATTTGTTGCGTTTTTCAAATAGGTTTTATTCGAAACCGCATTGCCATTTTGATCGTGGTCGAGGTGCTCATAAATACTTCCCCATGTACCCAAATCACTCCACCCAATATCCGCAGGGGCAACAAATACATTGGTTGCTTTTTCCATCACGCCATAATCAATGGAAATGGATTCACAGTGCTCATAGATGGAATCCACGGCAAGCTGTTCTTCGGATGTTCCAAAAGCGTCCTTTTGGTCGAGAAATAAATCATGGATATGAGGAAGGTGTGTTTGAAAAGCTCGCTGAATTCCACTTAGCGTCCAAATAAACATGCCACTATTCCAATAAAAGTTAGCTGCTTGGACATATGTTTTGGCAGTTTCTAAATCTGGTTTTTCCCGGAATTGTGCCACTTTGTGATGCCCATTAATAGGTGCTCCAGAAGCTTCAATATATCCGTACCCAGTATCCGGACGGTGAGGTTCAATACCCAGGGTTACGAGTGCCTCATGATTATTCGAAAACGAGATTGCTTCAGTTAATTTGTGACGGAATAATTCTTCTTTAAGAATTAACTGGTCAGCAGGAGTTACTATAATGGATGCCTCGTTAGTTTCTGATTGGATTCTCCAATTGGCGTAAGCAAGGCACGGTGCAGTGTTGCGCATGTCAGGTTCACACAAAACTTGATCTTCTTCAAGTTCTGGCAAATGCTCTAAAACCAGTTCTTTGTACTTAGCATTCGTTACAACAAAGAAGTGTTCGTTCTTGCAAAGAGGCTGAAATCGTTCAAAGGTTTGGCGAATGAGAGACTTTCCGGTGCCTAAAAAATCTAAAAATTGTTTGGGTTGATTGGCGCGACTCATGGGCCAGAACCTACTTCCAACACCGCCGGCCATAATAACACAGTATGTGCTCATACATTTGTAATTTGGATTCCAAATTAACGAACTCTTTATGAAATAAGTTGTGCTATTCTAGAATTTGAACGGTAGCGGCTCCTGAAATTAAAAAAATGCGACCAGACGCTAGTTCATAACAACGATGACGAGTACGAATAACACCCAGGTTTTTAAATGCTTTCCCTTTAAATTTAAATTTGGCCCCTTCCCCTAAATCATCAAGATGAACTTGAGGTGTAGCATCAAATTGACTCAAGCTTTTATAAAGTAAACGGTCTGTACAGCTCGAAGCTTTAGGGTTTTTCAGGTATGTAGCAATTGCACGTTCAACTTGTTCTGGAAATACGCGAGCGTTTAGGTAGGGAATTAACAACATACGGAATGTGCTTTTCCACTCTTGTCCATGAGGATTTACGGTGTTTTTATACTTCTCCCAAGTGTACATGTGAGCTATTTCATGAACGAGGGTAACTGTAAATGCATAGCTATTCAAATCGCAGTTTACACTAATTTCATGATGGGGCTTTTTCCAGGGCGGACGGTAATCTCCTAACTTGGTTTTACGCGGTCGTGAAATTTTCAATTGGACGGGGAAGGCCAAGAGCTGCTCTTTGAGAATAGGAAGTGCTTGGCTTGGCACAAATTCTCGAAGGCCTTCATAGAATTGATCAGTTATTTGTCCCATGTTGGACAAGGGGGATAACATTTCTTTTTGAATATGGCACACCCTGTAGATGTGCACGAAAGAATGGTAACCAGGGTTATGATACCCAAAACCTTTATAATACGAAGTCGGACCGTGATCATTTTGCGAAGTTAAGTAGTTTTGCGCCGATTTTTCAATCATTCAAGTGCATAGAATTACATATTTTCGTCCTGTGCAATTCCTTTACCATATCGGCCGATTTTTCATGATGCTAAAACTGGTTTTTTCAAAGCCAGACCGACCAAAATTGTTTCGAAATCAGCTTGTTAAAGAGATCCTTTCCCTTGGGGTTGGTTCACTGGGTATTATTTTTATCATTTCATTATTCATGGGTGCGGTAATTGTAATCCAAACTGCCTCAAATCTAGATGGAGGGTTTATTCCGCTATACACAGTAGGATATGCTGCAAGGCAATCCATTATTCTTGAGTTTTCTCCAACAATAATCGCGCTTATATTGGCAGGTAAAGTTGGTTCTAGTATTGCTTCTGAGCTTGGAACAATGCGCGTTACTGAACAGATAGATGCACTAGAAATTATGGGGATTAATAGTGCAAATCACCTCGTTCTCCCGAAAATAATTGGGATGATGATTATTAACCCCTTTATCATTTCATTGTCGATGTTTATCGGTATAACCGGTGGTTATGCAGCAGCGGTTATGTCTGGGCTTGTTTCATCAGCTGATTACATTTATGGAATCCAATTCGACTTCAGGGAATTTGATTACTATTATGCGATTATCAAAACAATTGTGTTTGCTTTTGTTGTAACTGCAGTACCAGCTTACTATGGGTATTACGCAAAAGGAGGTTCCGTAGAGGTAGGTAAATCAAGTACTACTGCAGTAGTTTCAAGCAGTATAGTAATCCTGCTGTTGAATTATTTGATCACTCAAACCTTACTCATATGATTGAAGTGAAAAATGTGAGTAAAACGTTTGGTGAGGTGGTAGTCTTAGACACGATCAATGCTCAGTTCGAGAAGGGTAAAACTAATTTGATTATTGGTGCGAGTGGAAGCGGCAAAACTACATTGACCAAATGTATTGTAGGCCTTCATGATGTTGATTCCGGTGGGAGTGTGCTCTATGATGGACAAGACTTTACTTCAATGCCTTTTAAAGACCGAAAGCAAATTCGACAGGAATTAGGGTTTTTATTTCAAGGATCGGCATTATTCGACTCCATGACTGTCCAGGAAAATGTAATGTTTCCACTTCAAATGTTCGCACAGTCTTCAAAATCAGAAATGGAAGATCGTGTTGCTTTTTGTTTGAATCGTGTCAATTTGCCAAATGCTGGTAAACTGTTTCCTGCTGAGCTTTCAGGAGGGATGAAGAAGCGGGTGGGCATAGCCCGGGCTATCGCTATGAATCCGAAATACTTGTTTTGTGATGAACCCAATTCTGGATTAGACCCGCAAACAAGTATTGTTATCGACAATTTAATTCAGGAAATCACCTACGAATTCAATATCACCACTATCGTTATTACACACGACATGAATTCAGTAATGGAGATAGGTGATAAAGTGATGTTCATCCACCAAGGAAAGAAGTGGTGGGAGGGAAGTCATAAGGACATCCTCGAGACGGACAACAAAGAAGTTGTAGACTTTGTATACGCTTCAAAATTCATGAAACGGATTCGCGCAAATGAGCGGAAAAAATAAAGGGGCTGAAGCCCCTTTATCGTTGTTTTCATTATTGAATTATGAGTTGATCCAGTAACACAATCGCTTGATCAGAGTGCAATCTTAAAAAATACATCCCAGGATCGAAGTTCTGAAGATCAATAGTTAGTTGATGGTCTGTTATATTAAGTTGTTGTTCCAATACAACAGCTCCCATAACATTTAAAATTTGAACTTTTCCAGAGATTGGAACTCCAAATTGCTCAATGGTTACCATCTGCTTTGCAGGATTTGGGAAAATTCGGATAGACCGAGCAATTTCTTCCGACACAAATGATGCCTGAGTTACTTCAACTGAAAGGATTTTTTCGCACTCATTTGCATCTGATACGGTTACTGTATACGTTCCAATAGGAAGATTGGATACAGATGCTCCAGCATCACCAGACGACCAGTTGTAGTTGTAAGGAGGAGTTCCGCCAGAAGCAGAGGCTAAAACTTGTCCATTTGCTGGGCTGGATGCCTGTGCAGATAAGGTGTCGTTTGGTTGTAATAAGAACCCATTAAGCTGATCGGTACATCCTAAAGAATCTGTTATTGTTACTGCGAAGCTTCCAAAACATAAGTTATCTGGGAAGTTACCTGATGCATTTGATTGTGACCATGTATAAGAATATGGCGGTGTACCACCTGTTGCAGCAACTTCTACTGCACCGTTACATTCATTTCGGCAAAGCACATCCACTTCTTGCACTATACTTGCATCAGGCCCATCTGGAAGGGGTAGGTTGAATTGGTATATTCCGCTACATAAGTTTGCATCGGTTATTCGAACTGTTATGTCGCCAGTTTCCAAGTTGTTTGCAACAGGTCCAACCTCTCCATTTGACCATGAAAACTGAAATGGTGCTGTTCCTGAAATTGGCAATGCTTGTGCACTGCCATCGAGGTTTGTCGGGTCGCAATCGGGTGAATTAAATACCAAATGACTGGCATTAAATGGAGGACAATAAGGACCTTTAACATTCATACGAATCATCGGAATTGAGATGTTCGTATAGAACCATGAGAACCCTAGGCTTGCATAAACTTGGAAGTTATCTGGCTGGGGATTAGTTTCATCGATCCCCCATGCAACTGGATCTCCAAAAGTTTGAAATGCAACGAGGTAATCACCAGGTTGTAAGGGTGTATCTGGAAGATTGATGGTAATCCAATTTCCGATTTGTGCTGCAGTAAGTGTTATAATGTTACTGCTGGTTAGCAACTGAAATTGATCATTGTACACGTGTGCACGAACTTGAGCTCCTGGCTGAGTAGAAGCTTGAAATAGAAAGCTTGCACTTGTAACGGTGTCTGCCTCATGCAACGTATACATATTCCCAATGCGATAAGAAGTAGTTGAGCCATACCACTGTCCATCTCCTGAATGATTATCAAAATCACGTGCATAAGTAGTATCTGTTACTTGCAATGGATAGTAAATGGTATCGTTAATAGGAAGGTCGTCAGTACTATCTGTGCGAGCAATGAAATTCACCGAATATTGACCTGGGCCCTGATCGAAGGGTGTTAGCTCAGCCGTATTGAACGAATCTGTTTGATTTACCGATATTGATTGAGGTGCACTCATAACGCTATCATAACCAAAAGGATGCTCGATATTTACTTGCATCAAAGCACCAGTTTGTGTTAACGTTCCTTTGTTTTGTATGGCACCGCTAAAGGAAACCGTATCATGAACGGCATGGTGTCGCGGAATTTGATTGAAATGGCGTAGGTTCGAATTTTGGGCATTTGTATTGAAATAGCTCCGCTTCATCTGAACATCATTACCAGATGTTCTTAAGAACAATACGTCATCTACCATCCATCCGTAGCCAACTCCTTCATTCACTCCGAAAAGTTCACTGCCCCACCTGAAGCGGAAATAAAGAGAATCTTGCCCATTACCTACAATACTTGAAGGGATGTAGTAATAGTCCAATTCGGCATTGTCACTCGGCGAACCTCCGTTTGAAGAAAGAATACCTAACCACGTGTTGTCTTCTATTGTTGTCCATGTAGCATTGTTGTTACTAACCTGAACTTGAAAGGTGTCTTGGAAACGTGCAAAGTATTGCTCAAACCTCATGATGAGGTTACCTGTAACAGAACTTACATCAATTGCTTGAGATGTTTTTAATACGTGGGATGCGCCACTTACTGATCCCGTGGTTGGATTTCCATTCCATAGCATGGCGTATTCTCCACCTGAAGTAGAATTAATGGGGTTGTTGAAATACCAGCCAAGATTTGATGTGGTAATCTCCCATCCATAGCTGCTGTTGGGGTAGTTTTCAATAGTCCAGTCGCCAGCATTGCTAAAGTCACTATACCAGAGGGTATCTAAGTTTACAGGACTTCTGGAAGTGTTATCTGTTGACGGCTGACTGGTATTTGGTGCAACCGTTGGTAGAAAAGGAGCTTGGATTGCTGTTTGAAAGGAACTCTGTCCAAAAGCAACCACAAATAAAAGGAGTGACGCAAAAAACAATATTGTTTTCTTCATAAAATCAAGGTGTTATCTCTCAAATATATCAAAAAAAAGAGCCGTTCAGCATTGAACGGCTCTTGGGCAATTTGAATTAATAGTTGTTATTGTTTTACAACACGTGTAACTGACTTATTTCCTTCATTAGTAATTTCAACAAAGTAAATTCCAGGTGTTACCTCAGAAGCATCAATAACCTGAAGGTGGTTTCCTGAGATGTTTAGTGTTGATTGAGATACTACTTGACCCATGATGTTTTTAAGGCTCAAATGGTATACTCCCGAATTAACACTTTCAAATGATACATTTATGAAATCAGTTGACGGATTAGGATAAACCGAAACGGCTTTTTCCAATTCATTTTCTTCAACACTTGTAACCTGTCCAGCTACAGTGAATGATTGTGTATATGAACAACCATTAATATCCTGAACAGCTAAGGAATAACTTCCTTGAGTAGTTACTGTAATGTCTGCTAAATCGCTAGTAAATCCATTTGGACCTGTCCAGTTGTAAAAGAAAGGACCTTCCATATTCTGAATAGAATCCAATTGTACTGTGCCTACTTCCTGATCATCATCTACCGTAGCAACAATGTTAGCATTATTACTACATAAGCTACTGTTGTAAGTCAATAGGTGAAATTTGGGGTGAAGTCTTGTTGCTCCAAAATTACCTCCGTTAACTGAAACGAACGTATTAAAGCTACCATTCTCGATATCATCTGAAACATTAAAAGAACCATTAGTGCTTACAGAGGTAGTATCAGGACTTGCTTGGAAAGACTCGATCCCAACGAAGTAGAATTGTGCGTTTGGAAGCGGAGTAATAGGAAGGTTGTAATACTTGATTTCACCATCCAAGTCCTCGTCGGTAAGGGCGTAAAATGCGCGCTCACCAATCACGTTTGGATTGTCGATATCATCGTAAATCTGGAAACTAACAACATGACCTGGCTTAGTTCCTAATCCCCATTCGATACCTATAGCAACCGCTGTATCAGCAGTATATATTGGGAAACCTACAACAACACGATAAGGCTCATTCCACCAGTTTGAGAATGTTGCATCTAATCCTCTTGGATAAAAAGAGTACAGGTTCTCTGTAACATGATAGGTGGTAGAATCTAAGTTATCACTTGGGATCGCATCCGTTGAATCTGATGACACGCTATAGGTAATTGCGTAGTCACCAACTCCTCCGTTTGGAATTATGAATGAATTAGCCACCAAGGTGTCAGTACTTCCGGGATTAACTGTCGCTGGTGTTGAAGTGATAGAACCAGAAGTGGGGCCATCAATCGTCGCAGTAAATACTGTATTTCCCTGTGGAGCACTACCATAATTGGTAACACCCCCAGAAAACCTTAAGGTATCTAGTGCTGCATGCTGAACAGGTACTTCATTGAAATACTTTTCGTTATTGTTAATGGGTGCTGTAGAAAAGTATCCATTCTCTAACCTTAGGTCATTGTAAGGTGATTCAGAGATTGTAATATCATCAACCATCCAATAGTAGTATCCATTACCATTTAGATTTCCAGGATTCCCATCAAAGGTAAACCTGAACTTTACATTTGCCTCTCCAGCAATCGCGCCAGGTAGGTAGAATGTACGGATGTCGTCATCGCTGGTAGACTCGTTCACTTCTAAATTATCCGCGTTATACAATTGAATCGTATCGATCCAAGAGCTTCCGCCATCAATAGAGACTTCTACATTTCCCTCACCGAAGAAACGGCGAAATGAACTGTGAACTGTCATTACAGCACTCGATACTGCTGTAAAGTCTACAGTAGGAGACACTAAGTATCCAATGTGAGGTGCGGGTGCCACTCCACCACCAGGGTTGGTAGCATTTCCAGCGTTGTCAAGAAAGTCAGAGTCAAAAATCATGAATCCATTAGTCGCTGTAGGTGATGCAATTGGATCTCCCAGAGGATTTTGCTGTGTTCCTGCAAAAGCCCCACGCGAACCTACAGTTACATCAGGATTTGAAGCTGTTCCACGATATTCCCAGAGTGCTTGATTAGGAATGCCGTTCAATGTCCAAGTTCCATTTGCACCGTCTCCTGCAAGTCCATTTGCAAAAGATTCATAGAACAATGTATCACCAGGTGCTGCAATGGAAGGGGATCCTCCGCCTTGAGCTTTTGTTTGATGAATTTTAGTTGGGGGAGCAAGTTTGTGCTTGCTGTTTGAGATTTGCTGCACTTCTTGTTGTTGCGCAGAAACTCCTGTCCACAGCAGTGCTGCGGATGCTAGGGTAAATATCCTTTTCATAGTTGCCTTAAGTTTTAAATTGCCTGAGGCTAATATAAGGCCATTTGTTGAAGTTAGCGAATAGTAGGAGTCACTTTATTAAAATTTCCTGTTTGGATCGATGTATTTGTAAGTTATCAAACATTTTTCCGGGCAAAAAAAAAGGCCACTCTATAAAGAGTAGCCTTCTTATTTAAGCTAAAGTTGCTTATTGTTTAACGAAACGAATTACCGCTTTTTCGTTGTTTTCATTTGTGATCTCAACAAAGTAGATGCCAGCTTCAAAGTTAGCTATATCGATAGTCTCGAAATAACTTCCGTTGATCGTTACGTTGTTGTTTACTTGAACTTGGCCTAACATGTTACGAACAGTGATGTTGTAAGCGCCAGCTTCAACTTCTTCCAATGCAATATTGAAATCAGAAATTGCTGGGTTAGGGTAAGTATTTATTGATGCATTGATTTCATTCTCAACTACGCTTGTTAGTTGAACAGTTGCACTAACCTCAGAAGTACAGCCGAAAGCATCAACTACCGTCAAAGTATATTCTCCTTGCGTTGTAACATTAGCAATGTCACCAGTACAAGCAGTATATCCATTTGGACCAGACCATTGGTAGCTATATGGTGCAGTTCCACCCGTTGTTCCAGTAGTAGAAATGTCAGCTGATGTTCCAGCAGAGTTGTCAACATTTACTGTAGCTGATAAATTGGCGTTGTCACAGAAAGCAGCATTTGCAGTCCATAATTTGAATGAAGGGATAATTCCCCAAACGCCGAATACACCACTTGTAGGGTCAACTAGTGGGTCATAATCTGCTTCTGGAGCTGAAATTGAAAGTCCAATCCAGAAGTTTTGAGCAGAGCGCTCGTCATTGTGACCAACATAAATAGAAGGGTTTAACGTACTAACACACATGTAGTATAGTCCAGCAGTTACTGCTGGAGTAGCAGAGCTGTGCTTTAGTGGTATGTTAATAAACTCTTGAACATTCGTGTCAACTTCCTGCAATGAATATATAGAGTTACATTCAAAATCTGAAGTGGCAACTGGTAATCCATTAAGTGTCCACTCCTGAGTAGCTCCGTTAAAATTCATGTCAGCTTCTGAATATACATTCACAATAAACGCATCATTCGTAGTTGGGTGATAATCTTCACCAGGGTTCCATAATGGCTCAAAAGAAGCAGATTTTAGAGTGTCTGTAGCATTCATTTGGAATGCAGTACAGAAATTCCAACGAGATCCTGCAAGAGTTCCTCCAAATCTGTAATAGATATCTGAATTTACAGCCCATGAATATTCATTTGCTGTTACATCGATATACTCATCAATTAAATTGTCGTTTGGCACATCTTCTGGCTGGTCAGCTGCTGCTTCAGTCACGAGTGCATATGTTCCTAGACCACTAGCACCTAAGTTGTAAGTACTTGTTGCTTCGTAATCTGCAGTGTCACCTGCTACTAAATCAGCTGGCGAAGAGATCACACTATCGATAATGTTGAAGTTAGTTCCATCAAACCAGTAGAAGAATGTTTCTGCTACTACGTTTGTCTGATCTAATCTTCCTCTGTTTTCAATAGTTGCTCCCATTGTAAGGTCATCTAAAACAGCATGGATTTCAGGAACAGCCTCATACCAGATGTCATAACCCGCTGCTGCAGTAGCTCCTTTGTAGAAGTTATTTTGAGCAACGAGATCATATTCTGGAGCTTCTTGAACAAGGATGTCATCAATTTGCCAAAAGTAATAGCCCAGCAGGTTGTTGACAGCTGTGGTTGCACCATCATAATAAAATCCAAGGCGGATTTGTTGGTTAGCAACAACTGAAGGAAGGTAATAGGTAATTAGCTCATCAGTGTCAGTAACAGCATTCACGTCAAGGTTATCATCAGTGTGTACACCCAATGTATCCACCCAAGTGATGTTTCCACCACCGTTATCGATACCGATGTATACAAAGCTTTCACCTGCAAAACGGCGGGCATACGTATTGAACTGTAAAATAGAGGAGCTGATTCCAGCTAAATCAATCATTGGAGAAAGAAGTAGCCCTGTATGTGGAGTAGGAGATTGTCCCGTTCCAAAAGCACCATCAACTCCATTGTTATCAAGGAAGTCAGAATCAAAGATCATGAAACCATTCTGCCATGTTTGAGACTCAATACGACGGTTATTACCGTATGCACCTCGTGTTCCTGTACCTGTATCCGGAACTGTGACTAAACCGCGGTACTCCCATAAATTCGTGATTGATGTACCGTTGGAACCTGAATACGTCCAACCGTTGCTGTAAGGGTCTGCAGAGAAATCTTCTGAGAAAACAGTAACACCTAACGCACGCGAAAAGTTTTGTTTCACTTTCGAATCGTGATTGACAATAGGTAATTGGGTCTCATCTGTAGCTGAAAGTACGTAGTTTTTTGCTGGCTTGATGAATTCAGCTTCAGCCGACATCGGCTTATTAGCTTCTTGGCCAAAAACTACAGTTTGAGCTAACATAAGCCCAACAAAAGCGTAGACTTTGTTCATAGTAATGTTATTTAGTTAGACAATAATAACGAGTCAAAAGACAGGAATAATCCTTAGGCAAAAGGCTGCCTTAACACTCAATTTGTAAAAATACAGATTTTTAGTTCCCCTTAAAAATTAATTTACGAGTTCTTCAGAATAGCTTTCCACTGAAGGGCACGAGCAAATCAGGTTCCGATCGCCATAAGCATTGTCAATGCGGCGAACTGTTGGCCAAAATTTTGATTCTCGATTCCAAGGTAATGGAAATGCAGCCTTTTCTCTACTGTAAGGAAAGCTCCATTCGTTTGCGCAAATTAAATTCATGGTGTGTGGAGCGTTTTTTAACACATTCTCCCTGGGGTCCGCTTTTCCTTCAATGATACTCTCTATTTCGCGCTTGATTGAAATCATAGCCTGACAAAAACGATCAAGCTCCTCCTTAGATTCACTTTCAGTAGGTTCAATCATTAATGTTCCCGCAACAGGAAAGCTAACCGTAGGAGCATGAAATCCATAATCGATTAAGCGCTTGGCGATATCTTCAACTTCGATGTTGGCAAACTTTTTAAAATGCCTACAATCAATAATCATTTCGTGCGCAACAAAACCCGATTCTCCTACATACAGAATGGTAAAATCTTTCTCCAAAGATTTACGGATGTAGTTAGCATTCAATATGGCAAACGTTGTGGAGTTTGTGAGTCCTTTGGTTCCTAGTAACTTGATGTATGCATAGGAGATTAAAAGAATACTTGCACTTCCAAAAGGTGCTGCTGAAAGCGCCTCTATTTGTTTATCGGTATTTTCAAGTACATGGTGACCCGGCAAAAATGGCGAAAGGTGCTTTGCTACTCCAATAGGTCCCATTCCGGGGCCGCCTCCACCATGAGGAATGGCAAATGTTTTGTGCAAATTTAAGTGACAAACATCAGCTCCAATATTTCCAGGGCTTGTGAGTCCGACCTGAGCATTCATATTCGCACCATCCATATACACTTGTCCGCCGTGCTCATGTATGATATCGGTTATGTCAGTTATGGCTTTTTCAAAAACACCATGAGTAGATGGATAAGTAACCATCAATGCGGCCAATTGATCTGAATACTGCTCTGCTTTGGCCTTGAGGTCATCAACATCAATGTTACCGCTGTTGTCACACCTAACTAGCGCTACTTTCATTCCTGCCATTACAGCGGAAGCAGGGTTTGTTCCGTGTGCCGAAGCAGGGATTAAACAAATTTTCCGGTTATCATCGCCATTAGCCTTGTGGTAGGCACGAATAACCATTAAACCGGCATACTCACCCTGAGCGCCTGAGTTAGGCTGGAAGGATACTTGATCAAAGCCAGTTATTTGGGCGAGGTCGTCACCAAGTTGGTTGATGATTTCTAAATATCCTTGAACTTGGTTTGCAGGGGCAAAGGGATGTAGGTTTGCAAATTGGGGGTTCGACAAAGCTTCAAGCTCTGCAGCAGCGTTCAGCTTCATTGTACAGCTTCCCAAAGAAATCATTGAGTGTACAAGCGAAATGTCCTTGTTCTCGAGTTTCTTAATGTAGCGCATCAACTCTGTTTCTGAATGATAGCTGTTAAAGACAGGGTGTGTTAAATATTGACTCTCGCGCTCTAATTTCGGATGCAACGCAAGTCCTTTAATACTTTTTAGCTCTGCGATTTTTACATCGAGCCCCTTATTAAAGGCAGTGATAATTACATTGAGGTCTTTTAAGGAGGTAGTTTCATCAATACTTATTCGGATGCCATCTTGAGTGTAATGAAAATTCAATTCAAATTCCTCGGCAACCTTGCGAACACTTTTTTGCTGTTCTTGATCTAAGGCAAGCGTTATGGTGTCAAAAAAGTGACTTGTTAGCACCTTTAACCCTCCTTTCTTCATGACATTTGCTAAACTCGATGCCGTTTCATGAATGCGTTCCGCTATGCCTTTGATTCCTTTAGGTCCGTGGTATACCGCATACATTCCAGCCATAATGGCAAGAAGAGCTTGTGCTGTACAAATGTTTGAAGTTGCTTTATCACGCTTGATATGCTGCTCACGTGTTTGCAAAGCCATCCTCATAGCACGGTTGCCATCCCGATCTAGACTTACGCCTATTATTCGGCCTGGCACATTGCGTTTGTAAGCCTCTTTAGTTGCAAAATAAGCAGCATGAGGACCGCCATAACCCATTGGTATACCTAATCGTTGCGTAGAGCCAACTACACAATCGGCGCCCCACTCTCCCGGAGGGGTTATTAGGGCTAATGCAAGTATGTCTGCGATAACTCCAACTTTAATGTTATGCTGATGAGCTGATTCAACAACCTTCCTGTAGTCTTCAATAGAACCACTTGCAGCTGGGTATTGCGCAATAACGCCAAAATATGAATCGTCCAATTCGGTTTTAAGAAGGTCTCCTACTTCTAACTCAATACCAATAGGAGTTGCACGCGTTTCTAAAACATCTTTCGTTTGCTGAAATACTCCTTGATCTATGAATAGTTTCTGTACACCTCTTTTTTGTGCATCCCGCGAGCGGGTGTTGTAGAACATCAGCATTGCCTCCGCTGCTGCAGTAGCTTCATCAAGTAAGGAAGCATTTGCCAGCTCCATACCAGTTAAATCCATAATGGCGGTTTGGAAATTAAGCAATGCCTCTAAACGGCCTTGTGCTATCTCAGCTTGATATGGCGTATACGCAGTATACCAGCCTGGATTTTCCAATATGTTTCTTCGGATTACAGCAGGAGTAATGGTATTGTAATAACCTTGACCTATGTATGACTTAAAGACTTTGTTCTTAGAGCCTAGTTCTGTGATGTGATTGAGGTATTCATATTCAGACATCGCAGTGTCTACCTGTAAAGGTTTTTTCAGCCTAATATTTGAAGGTACTGCTTGGTCAATTAATTCATCCAAATCCTTCACTCCAACAGTGTTTAGCATCTCTTTTGCTTCTGCTGCATCTGGCCCTATGTGCCTGTGTTCAAACCGGTCTTGATACATCGCGTATGGTATACTTAGATTTAAAAGTGCAAATATAACGAGATTTGATTCGCTATGTTTAAATCTATTGGCGTGAATAAGTACAATTTTTGGAACTTGGGTTTGTCTATATTTGAACCCTATGAAAAAAGTTGGACTCGCATGCCTATTTATGCTGATTTTAGCTAGTGTAAAAGCTCAAGATACAGTGAAATTCACCATCCTGAATGGGGAGGTTTTGTTCCTGCCGGTTACGGGTGAAGATTCAGCTGCATTTTACTACAATGAGGTGAAGCGCAATCGTATTGTTAATCGGAGGATTTATAAAGATGTTGTTTATGCCGTCCAGCGCGATGGAGAACCTGAAGTTTTGGTGTATAGGCAAGATAGTGCTTCGGGAAATTACTTCAATGCTGAGCAAATGGGAAACTACATTCAAGGAGTGCAGCTGGCGAATCAAGAGCGGAAGGCGCTTGGGTATACCGTCATTGGCGGGCTAGCTGGTGTCGCATCAGGTTTTTATTTGTTCAATAGTTTCGCGGCGATAGGGATGCCCCTCGCAATTACAGGGGTTTCGGCAATACCTAATTCAGCACCTCGGAATCGTGAACACCCTTTGTACAAAAATGAATTTTTTAGATTGGGATACGAAAAGCGCGTGCGAAGCAAACGTGTATTTAATGTCCTTCGATCCTCTGTCTTAGGTGTGATTGGTGGTGTTGTTCTTGGAAATCAATTTTAGGATTTTATTGTGCGCGCACTAATCTATTCAAATTGGTATGTCTCACTACTAATAGCAGCATTGATTGGGTCGTATGGGATTCTTTTTCAAGAGGTTCCTAATCTGTTATTAGCAGCAGCTGTTATAGCAGCCACAGGGGTGGTTTATCCAATGCATCGCGTGCTAGGCGCTTCGCTTTTTTCTGAAGAAATTATGAGTGTAAGACAGCGGTATGTGTTACACCATAGGAAACCACTTATCGTGATTTCAAGTATTTCTGCTGGAGCATCATTACTCTTGTTCTGGTTGTCTGGAGCACAACTCGCTCCGTTAGTTTTTCCGGCTATTTTAGTAACCCTAGCTTATGTGGTTCCATGCGTGCCAACTGGAAAAGGTTTGGTTAGACTGCGCGATTTGCCTCTACTGAAAGTTTTTTTGATTGGGTTAGTGGTAACGCTTTTGGTTGCATACGTTTTTGATAAGTCACTGAATGAATATCCACTCATATGGGCAGAGTTATTGGTGTTTATACTTGCAATCACCATACCCTTTGATATTCGCGATATGGACATTGATAGACGCAATGGGGTGTTGACACTCCCTGGGTTGATAGGTTGGCGGAATGCGCGATATACCGCAGGAGGTCTAATGGTTGTCGCCACCTTTTTATGTTGGCTACTGCCTTGGAATGTGGGCTACCCTAAAATAGGCTTAACACTAGCCAATTGCATCACGCTTCTTTTCATTTCGCGTTCCTCTCCCGATAAGTCTGAAGTCTATTATGCATTAGGTGTTGAGGGGGCCTTGATTTTTAGGTTCATTGCTGTCTTTATTTTTGGAGGGGGAATAAATACTTGAAAAAAGTAACCGAGTTGTTACATGGTGCTTGCGGTTTGCTACTGTTCTTGCATAGCCATCTATATCCGGTAAGTTAAGCTGGCGAGCAAATCCAAGTGGTTTGAATATGAAGTAAATCGGAGTAGACCAAACCTTATTGATGCAGTTTGCCCTGAAGTCTGTGATATGAATATGCCCGCTTTGAATGAGTAATTTACGTGCAGCTAACAGCCAGCTTTTGCCTTCTTTTGGCGGAATTAAATCCAGAACAAAGGGAAAATGAATGACGCTAAATTGCGGCAATTCTAATTCAGGAGAGAATGCGCCCTGTAACAAGGTGAAGCTGCCATCAAAACCTGCTAAACGCTTTTCTGCTCTTTTGAGCATGTTGAAAGATGGATCAAGAAGGTGCACGTGGTTTTTCGAATTTAACTGTAAAATAGCATGAGCAAGGTGACCACTACCACATCCGATTATCAGGTGGTTGCCAACAGGCAGTTGAGCTAACAGCCGCTGTTGAATTTGCGTGTAGTTTTTGCCAAATAGACCTATTACAATTAGGTCGTAAACCGCAGCTAAATTGTCGTAATTCACCTAGGTTGCATAAACCAAGTCCAGCACTTCCTTAAATGCGTCAGACGCTCTGCGGAGATCATCTTCCTCATGAGCAGCTGAAATAAACCCCACTTCATAACCTGAAGGGCCGATGTATACCCCACGTTCTAACAAGCCACGATGAAATTGCTGAAAATGGCTCATAGAATTGGAGTCTATTTGGTCAGCAGCTTGAATGTGATCCTTGGTAAAGTTCAGCCAAAAAATAGAGCCAATGTGAGGCATGCTAAAGTCATAACCTTTTTCCTGCGCATACTGTGTAATTGATTTAGCGAATAAATCAGTTTTTAAAGCGAGTTCCTCGTAAAAGTTGGGCGCTAGGCAAGCAGAAAGTTGTGCGATACCTGCTGCCATTGCTACGGGGTTCCCGCTGAGCGTTCCTGCTTGGTATACTGGGCCAAGGGGAGCGACTTCTGACATAACTGCTTTGGATGCTGCGTACGCTCCTACCGGCATTCCGCCACCAATGATTTTTCCAAATGCGATCAAATCTGGCTGGACTCCATATAGGCCAGCTGCTCCTTCAAACCCAACACGAAAACCACTTATTACTTCATCAAAAAATAGCAAAATGTTCTCGCGGTCACAGATTTCACGAAGAAATTTCAAGAATTCGGGTTCTTGAAGTAAGAGACCATTGTTTGCAGGAATAGGCTCTAAGGCAATGCATGCTATTTGATCTTTATAGGTTTGTACTGCTTCTTCAACGGCTTCCCTATTATTTAAGGGTAATACGATGGTGTCTTGAACAGTTCCTTCGGGCACCCCAGCTGATGAGGAGTTTCCCAAGGTTACCAACCCCGATCCAGCGCTTACCAGTAACGAATCAACATGACCGTGATAGCATCCCTCAAACTTGATTATTTTATCTTTTCCTGAAACACCCCGTGCCAAGCGAATCGCGCTCATAGCAGCCTCTGTACCAGAATTCACAAAGCGGATTTGTTCTATGTAACCGTGGTTGGTAAGAATCAGCTCAGCAAGCTCATTTTCTAAAGCCGTAGGTGCCCCAAAGCTCATCCCGTCAGTAACGGTTTCTTTCACCTTTTTTACAACCGACGGATTTGCATGTCCTAAAATAAGCGGACCCCATGAACAGCAAAAATCAATGTATTCATTGTCATCTTCATCAACGAGGTAAGCCCCTTGACCGCGTTTAATAAAAAGTGGTTGCCCTCCTACTGACTTGAAAGCTCGTACTGGTGAATTGACTCCGCCAGGGAAGTAATTTTTTGCTTTCTCGAAAAGTGTTTTTGATTGATTTGTATTCATAGCTTTACTGGTTGAACTGCAAATATGAAAGATTGTTCAAAGAATTACTTCACAAAAGTAGCTTTGTATTTCAAGAATACGGCATATATATACCGAAGAAAACAGCGATGAATAGCATCAATTTTGTTAAGATTGCAAAGCAGAAAAAGCCAAGCGCATGGAGTATCAAAACGCCTTGAATTGGGCACAAGTACAAGATCGAAATGATCCATTAAGCACATTTAGAAATTCGTTTTTTATTCCTCAGCATGAGGGGAAGGATGCTGTTTACTTTACAGGAAATTCGTTAGGGCTTCAGCCGAAAGGAGCAAAAGCAGCCCTTGAGCAGGAGCTTGATGATTGGGCTAAATATGGAGTTGAAGGTCATTTTGATGCTGTTAACCCGTGGTTTGCATACCATGAACGATTCGCCCCCTTGTTAGCTCCATTAGTGGGAGCGAAGGAACATGAAGTAGTTGCGATGAATGGATTGACAACCAACTTGCATCTGATGATGGTTTCATTTTACAAACCATTTGGGAAGCGCTACAAAATACTTTGTGAAGCAAAAGCCTTTCCAAGCGATCAATACGCACTTGAGTCTCAAGTTAGGTTTCATGGATATGATCCTGAAGATGCAATCATTGAAGTTGGCCCTAGGGATGGAGAACATACCATAAGACCTGAAGATTTTGAAAAAGTAATCGGCGAACAGGGCGATGAAATTGCACTGATGATGATTGGTGGGGTTAATTATTACACTGGGCAGGTAATGCCTATGAAGCGTTTAACCCAAGCGGCAAAAGAAAAAGGAGTAGCGGTTGGCTGGGACCTAGCTCATGGCGTTGGAAATATCCCACTTGAATTGCACGATTGGGACGTTGACTTTGCTGCTTGGTGCTCTTACAAGTATTTAAATTCTGGACCTGGAAGTGTTTCTGGGGTGTTTATTCATGAACGACATGCAACGAACAAGTCATTGAAAAGATTTGCCGGTTGGTGGGGACAAGACAAAGGAAGTCGTTTTTTAATGGAAAAAGGATTTCACCCTATACCAACAGCAGAGGGATGGCAGTTGAGTAATGCTCCTGTTTTAGCGATGGCGGTCCATGCTGTGGCACTCGAACTCTTTAAAGAGGCAGGATTCACTAACCTTCAGGAAAAATCAAAAAAACTTACAGGTTATCTAGAGTATGTACTTGGAGAGCTTACTAAAGAATCGGCCGGAACATCATTTGAAGTAATAACCCCCTCGAATAGTGAGGATCGGGGTTGTCAGCTTTCAATCCTTTGTCATGGCCAAGGAAAAGACCTTTTCAACAAAATTACCGAGAGAGGTGTTATAGCCGACTGGCGTGAACCAAATGTGATTCGTGTGGCTCCAGTGCCATTGTACAATTCATTTGAAGACGTTTTTCGTTTTGGGAAAATTATTAAAGATTCAATATGACGTTTTACCTTCAGGTATTTGGGATTCTTCTCGCTGGAATCGTTGTGGTGAGGATATTTAGTCGCAAGGCTAATCGCCGTCCTAAAGGTGGAAGGTATTTTAAGCGTAAACTCGAAGATTAACATGGAAAAAGTAATCATAGTAGGAGCAGGTTTGGTAGGATCCCTTCAAGCAATTTTAATGGCGAAGAAGGGGTATGATGTGCATGTGTTTGAACGTCGTCCTGACCTTAGGAATATTGAGCTAGTTGGTGGTCGTTCCATTAACCTAGCACTTTCAACCCGTGGCTGGAAAGCATTGGAGTATGCCGATATGGTTGAGGAAATAGAAACCATTTCCATTCCGATGACTGGCAGGTTGATGCATGACAAACAAAGTAACCTTACGTACCAGCAATATGGTAAAGAAGGTGAGGCGATTTATAGCGTTTCACGCGGGGATTTGAATAAACGACTTTTACTGAAGGCTACGACTTACAGCAATGTTACCTTCCACTTTAACCAGCGTTGTAACGACATCGACTTGGATTCAAATACCTTGTATTTTGAGGATGTTTCTTCAGGAATGAAGACGCAGGAACAAGCCGTTATTATTTTAGGAACAGATGGTGCTTTTTCTGCTGTTCGGACACGGATGATGAAAACAGACCGGTTTAACTTTTCCCAAACGTACCTCAGTCATGGATATAAAGAGCTGTTGCTTGCCGCCAATTCAGATGGTACGCATCAAATCGAAAAGAATGCATTGCATATTTGGCCTAGAGGGGAATATATGTTAATCGCCCTTCCTAACTTAGATGGAAGCTATACGTGCACTTTATTCTTTCCTCATCAAGGCCCAACAAGTTTTGAAAGTTTAAAGTCAAAAGAACACGTAGAAGATTTCTTCAAAGAAGAATTTCCTGATTTTTACGAACTCCTTCCACACGTTGCTGAAGAATATTTTGCCAACCCCGATGCTTCTCTGGTTACCGTGCGATGCGAGCCTTGGAATTATGGTGGTAAAGTACTGTTGATGGGTGATGCCTCCCATGCGATTGTACCCTTTTACGGTCAGGGAATGAACTCGGGTTTTGAAGATTGTTCAGTATTTCATGAGCTTCATGAAAAGCATGGAAATAACTGGGATGAGCTATTTGAAGATTTTGCTGTAACGCGAAAACCAGATGGCGACGCTATTGCTGAGTTAGCACTCAATAACTACATAGAGATGCGCGATAAAGTAGGGGATGAAGACTTCCTGCTTCGGAAGAAAATTGAGAAAAAAGTATTTGAGCAACATCCTGACGTGTGGATTCCGCTTTACTCTCAAGTTACGTTCTCCCACATTCGTTATTCAGATGCATTGAATCGAGGAAAAGCTCAGGAGCGAATCATGGATCAGATTATGTCCAAACCAACTATTCACGCTAACTGGGATGATCAAGTAATTGTCGATGAAATTGTAAAAGCAGCCTCCGCTATATAATGTATGTATAAGTGTATGCTTATACTGTTGCTCTCAGGGATTTCCAGTTTTTCAATTGGCCAGCGGACATACCGCAAGAACCAGAAGGTGAAAAAGGATCCATTTCCACTTGCGATAGATTATGCTAATGGTGGTTGGGTCTTAGGAGGAGGGTTGAACTACCTATATGAAATTGAATCGGGAGATGAAATTACAGTTGCCGGAAGCCAATATAGAGCCGTGCCCATAGGTAAACTGGGCCCGACAATTAGTATTGGCAGGTACTACCAATTCAGTAAACCATTTATTTTTCGCTTCTTAGATTATGGAGCGCGTGTTGCTCTTTTGAGGGGCGAAGAGTCTTATGAACAAGTTGCTAATTCAACTGTGAATGAAATTAGTTCAACAGCCACCTTCGGCGACTTTCAAGCGGGACTCTTTCTTGGAATAAATGCTGTAATGCGTTTGAACAACTATAACTTCCTTACCCTAGGGCCAGGAATATACGTGAACTATGGATTCCCAACCCATAAAGGGTATGAACTCATTGTAGAATCAAAGTGGGGAAATCCTGAGAACAAACCATGGATAGGAGCCTACGGTAAGCTCGGTTGGGGTTATAAATTGGATGTGGATAAAGTACTCTGGTTTACTGTTGATGCACCCATTTACACTTTATTACCTGAGCGCGATTATGCAGCTGGGTTTAGTTATTTTAATAACGAATATCACCCGATCCACCTAACCGTGAACCTGCTCTTTTTTCGGTTCGGGAAAATTAAATGTCCCCCGGTTCAAAATCCGAATTTACCCGGTAATTTCCAGAATGGATATGGCGACTAGCGCGGAATGCTAACGAAAGGGTTGGAGTACTTCTCAGCTCCAATTGTAGTTGATGGTCCATGTCCACAATGAACAGTGCAAGATTCTGGTAGAGTATACAGCTGCGTTTTAATACGCTCCTCCAAAGTTTTGAAATCACCCCCAGGAAGGTCTGTTCGACCGATACTTCCGTTGAATAATGTGTCTCCAGCAATAACAAAGTCATCCTTTTCGCAGTAAAGCACAATGTGGCCAGGCGCATGGCCAGGGACAAAAAGCACGGTTAGCGATGAATTCCCCAGTGCTACAGTATCCCCTTCCTTGAGGTAGTTTTTTATTGGTGGTGTATCTATATAATTGTTGAAGCCATACATTTCTGCTGAGCGTTTTGCATAGGCACAAGTAACCTCTCCTTTTTCATGGCCTTCAACCTGCAATCCGTAACGTTTTGAAACAAAATGATTCCCTAGAATATGATCTAGGTGAAAGTGAGTGTTAATCAAGCGAACAGGATTTAGTTTTTCCGAGGCAATAAAATCGGCTAAAACCTGTTGTTCATCTGTTGTGTAGCACCCTGGGTCAATAATGATACATTCCTGTTGTTCAATAAGAATGAACGTATTCTCTTGAAAACCGTTAAATGTGAATGTTTGTACGTTCATGAGTTTAGTTTGTAAGTTTATTCATTCTGCCATATTAGAATAGGATAAAACAAGCAAGGACGCAAGATAATATTGTAAATTTACTGATTCGTAAAGAAGCACATTAGAGATGTTGGATTGGATAAAAACGAAAGCTGTTTTGGTTGCACTTATTTGTGCATTTTCCGCTGCTTCATCTTTTGGTCAATTTTACCGGGGCTCGCATCAAGTTTTTGGAAAAAACAGGATTCAATATGAGTCCTTTGAGTGGGATCATTATGATTTTCCTCGGTTCAACATTTACTTCTATGGTACTGGTAATAATTTAGCAGCGTATACTGCCAAAGTTGCCAATGAAACTGCTAAAGAGTTTCAAAAGCGATTAGACTATCGGATTTCGAGTAAATACTACATTGTTATTTTCAACAGTCAGTCAGATTGGCGCCAGTCCAACATCGGGCTCGAAGATGGCGATGATCAGAATATTGGCGGGGTTACGCGCATTCAGGGAAATAAGCTCTTCTTATATTTCGAGGGTGATCACGAAAAGTTAAAACATCAAATTCGACAAGGGTTGGCCGAAATTTATGTTCGACAAATGATGTTCGGTGAAAATTGGAAGGAAGTGCTAAAAAACAGTGCTTTACTAACCCTTCCAGATTGGTATGTGAACGGCTTAGTATCTTACTTAGATGAACCTTGGAGTCCTGCTGTTGATGGAAGGATGAGGGATGGCGTGATTTCAGAAAGATTCTCTAAGTTCAACAGGCTTACGGGAGTCGATGCTCGTGTGGCTGGACACTCCCTTTGGCATTTCATAGCTGAGATATATGGCCCTAATGTTGTACCAAATATTCTCTACATGGCTCGAATCAGTCGTAATGTAGAGTCGGGATTTTTATTCGTTTTGGGGGTTTCCCTTGCTACATTGATTGAGGATAGTTTGAGTTTCTACCGAGATCAATATGAGTTTGAGGAAAAACAACAAGAAGCCCCGTCTGAAACACCGGTTGTAATCAG
Source organism: Salibacteraceae bacterium (assembly GCA_965661625.1). Classification (GTDB taxonomy): domain Bacteria; phylum Bacteroidota; class Bacteroidia; order Flavobacteriales_G; family Salibacteraceae. The sequence goes on along the minus strand of CBFIEM010000004.1, from coordinate 32,264 downwards.
GACGCGAAAGTCGCGGACATACCATCAGTTAGAGGTCGGGCCAGTTAAGGACCGGTTTGCAATGATGTCAAATGAATTGGGTCAATATAAAGTTTGGCTTTATGAAACATATGAACGTAGGGGTAAATTAAAAGCAAAACGCAAACGGATCTTGAAGGGAGAGCACAAACTAGACCGTATACCAGATGTTTCATATCCATTGTTAGATTGGCATCCTGCTGGTGATCGCTTAGGAGCTGTTTATGAAAAGAAGGGAGAGCTTGTATTTGCGGTATATGACTTGGAAGCTAAGTCATGGCAAACGGAAAACTTTAGAACTTTAGACAAAGTGTTGGACTTTTCATTTGCTCCGGATGGAAAAACGCTTGCGTTGATCGCAATCAAGAATAGTCAAACGGATTTATTTACATACAGTACCCTAACGAAAAGCCTTAAACAGCTAACGTTTGATCAGTATGATGAGCTCGATCCGTCATGGACAACCTCTGGAGACGGAATTGTTTTTGCTTCTAACCGCACGAATGATACACTCAAAAACACTCGGAAGGAGATTATTTACGATTTCCAAAAAAACAATGACCTATTCATTTATAACACTGTGCAAAAGTCTTCCGTACTTACACGAATTACGAACACACCAAAAGCTGATGAGCGCTACCCACATGCTTTAAAAGCGGATAGGTATACCTTTTTAACCGATCAGTCTGGAGTGGTAAACCGAGGTATAGCTCAGCGAGATAGTGTTATTGCGCGAATAGATACAACGATTCATTACCGTTACGTAACCGACATCAAGCTGGCCACAAACTATACGCGGAACATTTTAAATCATACCTTGGATGTAGGGTCGAATCAGTTTTTGGAGATGGCTTTTAAGGATGGGGCATATCAATTCTATTCAGGTAGTGTTTCTGAAATTAAACCGATAGCGTTAAAAGTGGTTGATCCTCAATTGAACCAAACAGATAAAGCACTGAATGAAATTATTTCAGGTGCTGGTGAATTATCGAATCGCGCCATCCAAATTGAGGTAGAAACCTTACCTATTTCAGAAGAAACAGCGACAAAAGTTGATATTGATAATTATCAATTTGAAAATGAAAAAAGTTGGGACGGCTCTCCTGAAGACACTCCAGTAGAGCAAGCGGAAGATGTGGCATTAGAAAAGCCGGGGTTACCAGGTCAGAAAACGGGTAATGTTGCACCGGAAGGTGAGCAACCTGAATTTGTTCTTCCAAAAAGGTTAAGGTATAGAACAGCTTTCTTACCAACTGAACTAATTACACAGTTCGATTTTGACTTTGCCAATCAAATCTATCAGCGTTTTAATGGTGGTCCCTACATCAACCCGGGAATGGGGGCTGTAATAAAAGTTGGTGCGTTAGACTTGTTTGAGGATTATAAAATCGAAGGTGGTATGCGTTACTCCTTCAATGGTAATAATACAGAGTACTTTTTAACGTTTAAAAATCGCAAACAACGATTGGATAAGGAATACACGTTTCAGCGACAAGTGCTCACACAGCAAGCTGATGCCCTTACGTTGGAACGGATTTTTATACATCAATTAAGGGCTAAATTTAAATGGCCGCTTACAGAAGTTTTAGGGCTTAGAGGGACCGGTATCCTCAGGAATGATCAAAATGTAACTTTAAGTACAGATCGTCAGCGCCTCGACGAAGCAAGTTCTACCGTGAATTGGGTAGGGGGTAAGCTTGAGCTAGTTTTTGACAATACAAGACAAAAAGGGTTGAACCTGTATAACGGAACGCGATATAAGGTGTTTGCAGAATCATATTATGTACCCCAAACTCCAAATTCTGATATCCTGATTTTGGGTGCTGATGTTCGCCATTATCAAAAAATCCATCGCGATTTAATCTGGGCAAATAGGTTTGCTGCCAGTACCAGTTTGGGTAGTCGAAGGTTGGTGTATTACATGGGGTCAGTTGACAATTGGATTGTGTTTAATAGCAATCCCCGTTTTAACAACGATGTGGCAATTGCCCAGGATCAGAACTATTATTTCCAGTCTATTGCGACTAACATGCGTGGGTTTATTCAGAACATTCGTAACGGAAATAGTTTTGCGGTTATAAATTCAGAGCTGAGGTGGCCAGTTTTTAAGTATTTAATGAATAGACCCATTAAATCAGATTTCATTAAAAACTTTCAGGTTGTTGGTTTTGGAGACCTTGGAACAGCATGGACAGGACCATCCCCTTACAGTGAAGAGAATGCATTTAATACATCAGAGGTGGTTAATGGCTCGCTTCGCATAATACTAGATAATAAAAAGGACCCGATTGTAGGGTCTTATGGAATAGGTGTGAGGTCTAAATTATTCGGATATTTCATGAGATTGGATCATGCTTGGGGAGTAGAAGATGGAATCGTTCGTGAACCAATGACTCACTTTTCTTTGGGATTAGATTTTTAGCATTGCGCTTAATTTGAAAAATACGGAGATAAAAACCTGTTTATACATTACTGATTCATTTTCTTTGCAGTGTGTCTAGCTTAAGCGATAAAATAAAGGAGTTGTCTAAACGATACTTAGATCAAGTGATTCAAGTTAGGAGACACCTCCATGAAAATCCGGAACTAAGCTTTGAGGAGTATCAAACCAGTAATTTCATAAAAGCTGAATTGGACAAGCTGGAAATCCAGTACGAAGGTGATTGGGTAAAAACTGGAATTTATGGCGAAATTAAGGGTGGAAAATCTCACTCAGAGTCTCGGGTAGCGTTGCGTGCTGACATAGATGCACTGCCAATTCAAGAGCAGACAGGTCAGCCATACGCGTCAAAAAATGAAGGGGTTATGCATGCTTGTGGACATGATATGCACACAGCATCATTATTGGGAACCCTTCGCATTTTACAAAGTGTGAAACAGTTTTTTTCTGGAACGGTAAGTTTTGTTTTTCAGCCAGGTGAAGAGCTTTTACCCGGAGGGGCCAAACTTATGATTGAGGAAGGTGTTTTTTCTAATCGAACTCCAAAAGCTATTCTTGGTCAGCATGTTTACCCAGACTTGCCTGCTGGAAAGGTTGGTTTTAGGCCGGGAATGTATATGGCTTCGTGTGATGAAATTTACATTACAGTTTTAGGAAAAGGAGGTCATGCGGCACTGCCAGATAAATTGGTAGACCCTGTAATGATTAGCGCACAATTAATCACAGCGCTTCAACAGGTAATTAGTAGAAGAAAGAACCCTAAACTGCCGGGTGTACTTTCGTTTGGTCGCATTGAAGGCCTCGGAGCAACTAATGTAATTCCTGACGAAGTAAAGATTCAAGGCACATTTCGAACTTTTGATGAGGCATGGCGAAAAGTAGCCCATCGGGATATCAAAGCTATTGCTGAAGGACTAGTTGCGAGTATGGGTGGTAATTGTGAGGTTGATATTCGGGAAGGATATCCTTTTCTTGCTAATGATGAGGACTTCACAATAAGGTCCAAACAGTTGGCAGAGGAATTCCTTGGAGCTGAAAATGTTATTGATTTGGATTTGAGAATGACAGCTGAAGATTTTGCTTATTATTCGCAGCGTTATCCCGTATGTTTTTACCGTTTGGGAACAGCGGATAACTTGGAATGTCAGGCACACGGTCTGCACACACCTCGCTTCGATGTTGATGAAAGTGCTCTAGAGACTGCTATGGGACTCATGGCTTTTTTGGCAATTAATGAATTGGAATTTTTATCACTTAAATAAAACGTATGAGATTATTTGTAACCATTATTATCAGTGCGATGTGCTTTGCTGGGTGTGTGAACTCAGAAAAGGCAAATGAAGTTCAACGAACAGAGGAACAGGTATTTGCCGTTCACGATGAGGTAATGCCTAAAATGGCTGATATTGATGAGGTGATTGAACAGTTAAAATTGATTGAAAATAGACTGAAATCAGATACTTCAGCTATGGACCTTGCTCGTCCCCTCAAGAGAACGCAAACACTAATAGAAGCCCTCGGTGACGCTAATGCTGGAATGATGAACTGGATGAGGAGTTTTGATCAAGATTACCGAGAAGGAACTAGTGACGAAGAGGCATTGGACTACTTGAATGGTGAATTGGTTAAAATTCAATCGGTAGCGAACCAGATGAATACAGCATTGGAGGAGTCGAATAACTTTATAAATGGCGTTGCTCAACGAATGGGGATTGAATTAATAGGCAAGGATTCGATGGGCCATGGTCAGCACATAAATCACGAGCATGAATAAGTGGCTCACCATTTTTGTTGGATTAGCGATTTATACTGGGTGTGCTTCTACTCATTCTGAGGAGTTGCCCTATTTCGGTGAGAAAGAAGTGCTAAGAACAGATGAGCAGGGTAATGATCGTTTAGATACTGTTTTTCAAAAGGTAGATGCCTTTGAATTCATAAACCAGGATGGGAAGGTCGTTACGGCTGAATCTATTGCGGGGAAAATACGTGTTGTTGACTTTTTCTTTACAAGTTGTCCAACGATTTGCCCAAAAATGAAAAGGCAACTGTTACGTGTGTATGAGGAGTTTAAGGGAAATCCAAATTTTGTTATTCTTAGTCATACAATTGATACACGTCATGATTCGGTTCCCGTATTGAAAACATACGCTGAGAAGCTTGGCGTGCAGACGAATACTTGGAACTTCATGACCGGTTCTCATGATTCGATTTTAGTAGCAGCTGAGCGTTACCTTGTTACTGCTAACGAAGATGAAACAGCCCCAGGCGGCTACGTGCATAGTGGTGCATTTGTATTACTCGATGGATCACATTTTATTCGAGGATATTACGATGGCACTAACCCAGATGATGTTGATGCTATGATGCGAGACATTGAGCTATTACTGGCCAAATGAAATGGCGTTTGGTTTTTCTTGGAACCTTGTTAGTGGTGATCTTAGCGTTAGTACTTCGCACATGTAGTACCCCTCCAAATCAAGGCAAAAAGCTGTATACTGAACATTGTTCAAATTGTCATGGTGACTTAGGTCAAGGATTAAAAGGAGCGATTCCACCCTTATCAAAGGCCGCATTAACTGAATACAAGCCAAGTTTTGTTTGTATAATTCAACATGGAATGGTTGGGCCAATAAAGGTAGATGGCGTTCAGTACAATGATTCAATGCCCGGTAATCACGGGCTATCGGCAGTTCAAATAGCTAATATAACCGACTACGTGTATTCAACTTTTCATGGTGAACAATCCCTCAGTTTGACTGAGGTTGAAGGGCAATTGCAAAACTGCGAATAGAAATTGAACCTTTGGAAAATATTGTTTTCTTTGTACAAACTATAAAAAAAGACTCATGTTTAAAGATTTGTTTGAGGATACTACAGTGGTTTTCGGTGTGTTCTGGTCAATTGTTTGTCTTACCGTGATTTCATTAATTGTCGCTGGGATAATATAACGCAAGAATCCGTTTTTTGAATTAATCCACCTTACTTGCCTGCCTTTGTCTACATGGTGCACATGAGTGTACTTTTAACGAAATAACTTTTTATGAAAAATTTATGGCTCTTTGCGGGCTTCATTTTCGCTTTTGTAGCGTGTGAAAATTCCGCGCAAAAATCTGGAAATGAATCTTTTTCAGTAGAAACTTCCACTGATGCGAACGGATATACGTTCGAATATGTAACGAACGATCCAATGGAGGCGCGAATTTACACATTGGAAAACGGGCTCAAAGTCTACCTAACGGTGAATAAGGATAAGCCTCGTATTCAAACATTAATTCCAGTTAAGGCAGGATCTACATATGATCCAAAAGACAACACAGGATTAGCTCATTACCTTGAGCACATGGTTTTTAAGGGAACTGAACGCATTGGAACCTTAGACTGGGAAAAAGAGGCTCCCTTAATTGAGCAAATTTCAGACTTGTATGAGGAGCATAAGGCGGCAACAGACCCCGAAAAGAAAAAGGCTATCTACGCAAAAATAGATAGTGTTTCACTTGAGGCTTCCAAGTTTTCAATTGCGAATGAATACGATAAGATGGTTTCCAAAATTGGTGCAAAGGGAACAAATGCATTTACAAGTAATGAGCGCACTGTTTATATCAATGATATTCCGAGCAATGAGCTTGAAAGATGGGTGAGACTTGAGCGTGAGCGCTTTGGAAGTTTAGTGCTTAGGCTATTTCATACTGAATTGGAAGCGGTTTACGAAGAGTTTAATCGCGGCAAGGATAACGATGGTCGTCAGATGTATACAGCCCTTCTGGACGAACTGTTTCCAACACATCCTTATGGTCAGCAAACAACAATAGGTACAAGTGAGCACTTAAAAAATCCATCAATGGAAAGAATACGTGTTTATTGGAGCACGTACTATGTGCCAAACAATATGGCCATCTGCCTCTCAGGCGATTTTAATCCTGAGGAAGCAATTAAATTAATCGATACGTATTGGGGTGATCTTGAGCCTAGTGAAAACCTTCCAGAACATAAGTTTCAACAAGAAGTTGCCTTTGAAAGTCCTGTTGTTAGAGAAGTTTTGGGGCCGGATCGCGAAATGCTAATGTTGGGGTACCGCAGTGGTGCTGTAAACACCAAGTCGGCAATGATTGCTGATCTTGCTACATCAATGCTAAGCAATGGACAAGCAGGGTTGTTTGATATTAACCTTGTTCAAAAACAAGAAGTGATTCAAGCTTCAGCCTTTACCAATAATTTAAAAGAAGCTGGAATGGTTATGTTTCAAGCATTACCAGCTCCAGGAAAATCGCTAGAGCAAACAAAAGATTTGTTATTAGGGGAAATAGAAAAAATTAAGAAAGGAGACTTTCCTGATTGGATGCTTGAGGCTATCATCAATAATTACCAATTGGATGAGCTGCGGAGTATGGAATCAAACAGTCGTGCGTATTCACTTATGAATGCATTTACACAGAACGTCCCTTGGATTGACGAGGTTTCTTACTTGAGTGATCTAGAGAAAATCACGAAGGAAGATGTTGTTGCGTGGGCCAACGAAACGTTCAAGAATAATTACGTTGTCGTTTACAAACGTACAGGTGTCGACACTAACAGTGTGAAAGTTGAGAAGCCTGCAATCTCAAGTGTTGAATTAAACAGAACTGCAGAGTCAGATTTTTTCGCTGATTTTCAGTCTTGGGATGTTGACAAAATAAAGCCTGTTTTTGTTGATTATGAGCAGGAGTTAAAACAAGATAAATTGGGTAATCAAGTTACTTTCTCTTACCTAAATAATCCATCCAATGAACTTGCAAAGTTGATTTACATCACAGACATGGGTTCGGATAACGATAAGGAAATGGCGCTAGCCGTTAAATATTTGGATTACTTGGGTACCGATAAATATTCTGCAGAGGAGATTAAAGAAAAGTTTTATCAACTAGGGCTGTCAACCGGAGTTTCTTCGGGTAGTGATCGCTCATATGTTTATGTAAGCGGACTGGAAAAGAATATCGAAGAAGGAATAGCGCTGCTCGAACATTGGCTGGCAAATGCACAACCCGATAGTGCTACATATCAAGCAATGGTTGCTTCCATTCTGAAAAATAGAGCTGATGCAAAATTGAACAAGAATCAAATCTTGTATGGAGCAATGATGAATTATGCCAAGTATGGTGATCTTTCATCATTTACGAATAAGTTGAGTAAGGAAGAGTTAGAGGCAATACATCCTGCTGCCCTCACTGATAAACTCAAGTCATTTACAACATATGAGCATCAGGTTTTTTATTACGGAACAAAATCAATGAGTGACGCGAAAGCGATGATTGAAGCCAATCATAACTTACCTGAAGAATTGCTTCCAATTCCTGAATCAGTTGAAATAGTAGAGCAGGAAACACCGAATCGTGTTGTTGTTGTTGATCATGACATGGTGCAGGCTGAGGTATTGCTTTTATCAAAAAATGTAGCATTTGATAAAAATATGATTGCACCAACTCGTTTGTTTAATGAATACTTTGGAGGGGGAATGGGATCTGTAGTTTTTCAGGAAATTCGCGAAGCCAAAGGGTTGGCATATACGGCATTTGCAACTTTATCCGCACCCCAGAAGAAAGAAGAATCATTCTATGTAATGGGCTACTTAGGTACCCAAGCAGATAAGTTAATTGATGCAACAACCGAGTTAATGCGGATTATGAATAACATGCCTGTGGCTGAAAACCAGTTTGAACAAGCAAAATCAGCAATTCAGAGTAAGATAGAAACCGAACGAATAATTAAAGATGATGTTTTTTGGAGGTTTTTGTCGAATCAAGACAGAGGTTTAGCTACGGATACCCGCAAGCAAACGTATGAATACGTTCAAAATGCAAGTATGGGAGACCTTGAACAGTTCTTTAATGATCGCATTAAAGGGAGTTCATATGTAGTCATGATTTTAGGTGACAAAAGCACAATGAACCTCGATGCACTAGCTAAGTTTGGAGAAGTAAGCGTTGTCTCGAAAGAGACTATTTTTGGCTACTAAACCCTATCAATGTTTACCTAGCCCCTTCATCTGAAGGGGCTTTTTTTATGGCTTTTTTTTCACGAAGTTTACGGTTGGAAGAAAATAGATTGAATTATGGCTAAGGGACTCATGCTTTTTATGCTATCAACGTGCTTGTTCGTAATGATGGCATGTGAAAAGTCTTCATCCGTTGATGACAGACCTTCTGAAATAGTTGATCCGATGGCGGATTGGGTATTGCTTGGTGTAGATACGGTGAATAGGGGAATCCGAAATTACAGTATGGAACTTTTCGCGAAGGATAGTTTAGTTGTTGGAGTGAATGACCTCGCATTACGTGTTAAGGAAAATGGTGATGTACTGACAAACTTATCCATTACCCCTAACCTCGGAAAAGTGAAGCCATCTGGTGTAATTAGCACTCCAGTTAGCTTTCCAATGCTTGACAATACTGATAGGGTATTCAAGAACAAGATTCTATTTAGGGAAGACACGGAGGATTATCTATGGTCTTATGAGGTTGCCATTGAGGCTGCAGATACGAGTTTTAACAGCTTATTTATTTTGGAGGTTGCAGCAATGTCTGATACAACCGTTCTAGTTTTTGAGGGGGACGATCAACTCGATTATTTAGTGGGCTTTCAGTTTTTGGATAAACCTATTGTTGGTAATAACGAATTTGACATGTATGTATACCAAATTGAATCCGACGTTTCATTTATTCCTGAGGAAACGTGGATTGTGGGATTTGAACCAACTATGCCAATGATGGGGCATGGGTCAGACGGCAATGTAAACCCTGTTAGCAGTGGGTTTGGTCGTTACAGGGGTGAGGTAAACCTCTCTATGCCTGGTATGTGGTGGTTGAATTTTGATTTTTATGCCATCGACAGTTCAATAGTTGAGCTGAATCAAAAAATAGAAGTAAACTTTTAAACAGAATTTTCTCCAAGCACGACATTATCCGTGCCAAGCCAACGCAGTGGCGCTTTTGATAGCTTAACATAAAAAAGCCCCGATATTAAAATACCGAGGCTCTACCTGATTCTTGATAAATGAAACTATGCTATCATCATAACTGGATTCTCGAGCATGCTTTTGAAGGTGTTTAGAAATGCTGCTCCTAATGCACCATCAACTACGCGGTGATCACAACTCAACGTAACTTTCATGCGGTTACCAACAACTATTTGTCCTTCTTTAACAACAGGCTTCTGAATGATTCCGCCTACTGCCATTATGCATGCGTCGGGTGGGTTGATTATAGCAGTAAACTCTTCAATTCCAAACATTCCTAGGTTAGAGATGGTAAAGGTATTGCCTTCCCAATCTGACGGTTGAAGTTTCTTGTCTTTTGCCTTTTGAGCATACTCCTTAACCTCACCAGAAAGTTGAGAAAGGGATTTAGCATTCGCATGACGAATTACAGGAACTAACAGTCCTTCATCTACCGCTACTGCAACTCCAATATGCACATGTTCATTATAGCGAATGTAGTCATCCATCCAGGCTGCATTTACCTTCGGGTGTTTTTTCAAAGCAGTAGCTGCCGCTTTTAGAACGAAATCATTGAATGATACTTTTACATCTCCACTGGCATTAACCGCTTTGCGGGCCGACACCACTTGATCCATATCGATTTCAATCGTTAGGTAAAAGTGGGGAGCCGTGAATTTGCTCTCGCTTAATCTACGCGCAATAGTTTTGCGCATTTGAGTTACGGGTTCATCTTGATAGGCTTCAGCAGCAATCAAGCCAGAAGAAGGTGAACTACTTGCTCCAGGGGTGAAGTTTTCTACGTCTTGCTTAACAATTCTTCCGCCTTCACCTGAGCCTATTACCTGACTCAAATCAATTCCTTTTTCACTCGCAATTTTCTTAGCAAGTGGCGAAGCTATAATGCGGCCGTTAGAGTTTGATGAGCTTGCTTGGTTTGAGGCTTGTTTAGCTGTTTCGCTTGCCTGAGCAGGTTCAGTTTTTGCTGATTCTTCAGCCGTTGCTGAATCTTCTTTCTGTTCCTCTTTGTTAATTTCCTCTTCCTCAGGTTTAGAAGACTCAAGCAGAGCCTTGTAATCTTCGCCTTTTTCACCTAAAATGCACAATACTGAATCAACCGGAGCAGTAGATCCCTTTTCCACCCCAATGTAAAGTAATGTGCCATCTTGAAATGATTCAAACTCCATGGTGGCCTTGTCAGTTTCGATTTCGGCAAGTAACTCTCCCGATTCAACTTCGTCACCAACAGATTTATGCCATTCGGCTACAACACCTTCTGTCATGGTGTCACTTAACTTGGGCATGCGAACAATTTCCGCCATAATATTTTCTTTTCGCAGTAATTAAAATTTATTATCCATGATGTATGGATAATCTTGCTGAGTATATACGTCTTCGTAAAGCTCTTTCGCTTCTGGTTTTGGAGAGTCTTCAGCAAAAGCAACTGATTCTTCAACAAGTTGCTTCACGCGCTCATCAATTTTTTTGAAACCAGCATCGTCAAGCATATTGTTTTCTACAATTGTCTTCTTTATTTGTTGAATCGGATCGCGCTCTTTGTACTGAGCAACCTCTTCTTTTGTACGGTATTTCTGAGGGTCACTCATTGAATGCCCTTTATACCTGTAAGTTCTAATATCTAATAATGATGGCCCTTCACCTTTACGAGCGCGAGCTGCAGCACGTTGAATTGCTTCATGAACTGCTTCCACAGACATTCCATCAACAGCTTCAGCAGGCATGTCATAAGATTCACCAATCTCTGCTAAATTGTGAACGTTAGTAGTTCGCTCAACGCTAGTACCCATAGCGTAGTTGTTATTTTCAATAATGAAAATCACCGGAAGTTTCCAGTTCATAGCCATATTGAATGTTTCATGAAGAGCACCCTGTCTAACGGCTCCATCCCCCATTGAAGTGAAGCAAACATTGGTAGTTTCATTATATTTCTCGGCGAAAGCAATGCCTGCTCCCATTGGTATTTGAGCTCCTACAATACCATGTCCCCCCATGAGATTGACCTCTTTACGGAACATGTGCATGCTGCCTCCTTTACCTTTGGACATCCCTGTTGATTTTCCATAGAGCTCAGCCATCATGTATTTAGGGTGAACACCTAAACCTATAGGGTGCGCATGATCTCGATAAGCGGTAATGTGCTTATCTCCTGACTCACACCCTGAGGATGTCCCAGCTACAACGGCCTCTTGACCGATATAGAGGTGGCAGAATCCGCCAAACTTTTGTTGGATGTATAGCTGACCGGCTTTCTCTTCAATTTTCCGCATCAACAACATATCCTCATACCATTTGAGGTATTGTTTTTTTGTATAGTTCAATTTACTTGTTTTCTTGGCCATAGTATGAATATTACATCCAGAAAGAGTGACCAAATTTAAGATAAATGAGTTGGATTGCAGTGCCCTGAATTCGAACTTTATTTTACAGCTGTTTTTTTCCAGAAAATGCAGCATCATCAAAGTGAAAAGGAAGCAGGTCGCTTAGGGCTTCACACTCCCAAATAACATTGCCTTCATTCATGAGGAAAAGTGGTATCGCGGATGGATTTCTTTTTTCGGCTTCTAACAGAACTTGCCTGCATCCTCCACAAGGAAAAGCAGGAAACTCGTTTCCGACTAGACCCATATCAGCATAAATAGCAATGGCCTTGATGGTGGAATGTGGGTACGATGATTTTGTATAATTGATAGCCACACGTTCTGCACATAGTCCTTCTGGAAAGGAGGCGTTTTCTTGGTTTGAACCGGTTATAATCTCTCCATTCTCCAACAATACTGAAGCACCAACGTGAAACCCTGAATGCGGAGCATACGCCTTAAACGAAACTTGCTTAGCTTCTGCGAGCAGTTTTTGAATGGCATCCGAAACTCCTTCAAATGAATGTTCTTTCAGCGTTAAAGAAGGAGCTTTCATAATTGCTTTGCGTGTATTTAACTTCGGATTATTCTTCACTATTGTTTTTACGCATTTTATCCAAATCTAAGGAGAGCGTAAAACGAAGTGTATTTTGCAAAGGAGAGTTCTGAATACTGCGCTGCTCTCCTGGATAAAATGGAACGAGGTATGAAAAGTCAATGCCGAGAACATTGTATTTTAAGCTGGCGCCAAACGTTAAATACTTCCGATTTCCTTTTAATTCATGTTCTGTAAAATAGCCGAATCGCGCTCCAAATTGATTGTTATACCAATACTCGGCCCCTACCGCTATACTAAACTCGCGCATTTCTTCGCGCAGAACACTTCCCGATTCAATTTCGTATGAACCATCACTTGCAAAAACATAGCTGCCATCAGCGTTCGTGATTGGTGTTCCTGGAGCATCAAAGAATGAGGTAAACATACCGTTTGCTACAGAACGGGTAGGGTCTTCACCTGCCCCGATTCTTCCTGACCCACTCACGTTAGTTCCGTTTTGATCCTCTTCAAGGTAGATTGGTGGTGTTGGGACAAGCAATTTGTTTACATCAAATGCGAAAGAGATATCATTATATTCATCCAAGTGGAAAGTCACACGTGGTCCAAACCGAAGGTTAATCGGCATGAAGTCATCCTCATCTAAGTTTGAATAAGTCATTTTATTTCCAATATTGGAAATACCAGCACCGTATGCTATCGTAGCATCTTGATCAAATAGGTCTACATCGTCATTCTGATAATAAACAAAAACATCAGCAGCAATTGAACGTCCTGGTTGCGTATCTACACCTTGAACGTTCTGTGAACCTGTTAGATTCGAATTTACAAACCTAAGCGCTAACCCTCCTGAATAACGGTCAGACAATTTGCGTGCATATGAAAGGTCAAAAGCAAATTCATTTGGTCTGAATTGGGTTGTGTTATTTCCGAATTCATCCGTGAATTGTATATCACCGAGAGAAAAATACCTAAGTGAACCTGAGATTGTTGACATTTCGTCCAATCTATAATACCCTGATAGATACGATAGGGCGATGTCTGGCACGAGGTTACGAAGCCATGGTGTATAAGAGAAGGAAACTCCAAACTCATCATCAATGAAAGCCATTTTTGCAGGGTTCCAATGGATGCTATTTGCATCCGCAGAGGTTGCGACCCCAACATCTCCCATGCCACTAGCTCGCGCATCTGGAGCAATCATTAAAAAAGGAACCGCGGTAGTAATGGTATTTACACTTCCGCCACTCAGGCCAGAACCGGATACCTGAGCAAAAACACGCAATGAAGCCAAGGTTAAAACAACAAGAACGATGGCTGTAACTTTCGATGCACTTATTTTCATCTGACTTACTGAATATATAATGGGCAAATATATGAATCTGTAGAGCATTCGCCCTTTAATTCAAGATAACTAATTTTTCAAATTCTTCAACTGATGATCCTGCAGCATTTTGCACAGAAACCTTGTAGACGTATGTGCCTTTTCCAATTTTATCGCCAAAATCATCTCTTCCGTCCCAAGCAATAGGTCCAACTCTAAACCCCTCACCGCCATAAACTCCTTCAATTACTTTTACGATTTTACCTGAAACGGTAAAAATTTCAATCTGCACATCTAAATTTTGTCCCGGCGCATTGTGTTCAAAATAGAATGCTGTGTTGGTAGTAAAAGGATTTGGGTAATTCAGAATGCGATCAATTGCTAATGATGCATTTTCAGCCACAATAAATTCAGTATATGCTTCACCTGGATTATTGTAAACATCCCACAGGCGAAGAGTTAAGGTGTGTTTACCACTCTCTAGCTCACTCAACGGGTACCTTACGGTTCCTTTTTGGTATGAATCGAGATCAGATTCATAATAGTCGTTTAACACAATAGCATTTGCAGAATTCTCATCCAAAATTGCTAATATGTCGTGACCAATACCACTGCCGGCGGTGTTTATACCGTGTTCGTCAAATACTTTTGCATGGATAAAAGGATTTTGATCGGTCATACCTCCAAGTACAAATTGCTCGTCATTCATCCATAACTCAACTTGTGGGCCTGTATTGTCTTCAGGAGCGTTTTCGTCATATCCACCAATCAGAAAATCTTCATGGTAGCCCGCTGCGTCAATGGTTCCATCTTCAGCATAGTAACTAATGCGACCACCTCCAAAATCCACGGAAATGTCTTTTGGTACTACGAAAGTGAACTCAAATGATCCATTCGTGACTTTGGCGCGTCCTTTAAAGAGAATATTGCTGAAAGTACGGTACTTAAAGCTGCCTATGTTGTCATTGTCAAGTGTTTCAATAAGCCTTTCACGATCAAATACCGACGGATAAATAATCCCATTGAAATTCTCAATTTTCTGTCCTGAATTATCGGCTATAAAGCCTTTTACAGTTACTTTTTGAAGGGCCTTAAGGGTATCGGGTATTGAAGTAGTGACGACATCATAGGTGGGGTAAGCAAGCCGCATTGCGGGGTCTCCGAGGAGTGAAAAGTTTCTGTAGTTCACTCCATTAGATGAATTGATGTTATTATCTGTTTTGCACAGCCGAAGGAGGTCTCCTAATGTAGGTTTTTGATTATCACTGTTGTAGCTAAATACATAATTCATAAAGGTATTGGAGAGCTCAAAATTGGGAGTGGAGTAGACCAGCCTGGTGGTTGTCAATAGAGCAATACCTCCACCATCAGGGTTTGTCAACACATATTCGCCAGCTGATTTCCTGTCAGGATCATCGAATCTACTAAACTCGCATGTGGCAGTAAGAAACATGGGGAAATTGTCATAGTTATCCCAATTATTAATATCCCGAATTCCTAATACGCGTTCATGTGCCCAACCTAACTCTCCTCCGTGTCCAATATATGCCATAAATAGGGTCCCCCTATCTAATCGCTCATTGATTAAACGATTTACCTCTGGGTACGCTTGGCCTCCAGGAGTAGCAATTTGAGGGTATGCATCGAAATAAATTTTACTAATATTATAAGTGGGGTGCGTTGTGTCTATGCGTGTTGCCAGGCGATTTGCATCTCGCATATGAATCCTACTGTCTTGATCATCACCAACAAAAGAGACCCATGTTCTCCATGGTCCTAATGAATTAGGTGTTTTATGATAACGAATTATTTTGTCTACTATACCACGGGCCTCGCTTGCGGAACGTACAGGTAAGCGACCAATGCCAATATCAATTCCCGTTACAATGTCATCAGATTCTGTGTCGTCTAGAAAACCGAAATAGTCATCTGAAATATATGAACCTATGGGTGCTAATGAATTTCTGGATTGATAGGCTATAATGTAATTCGAGTTGCCTGATGCATTTGATCGCTTTAAGTCATATGAAGCATCCCCGAATAAAAGCAAGTATTTCAGCGCTTTAGGGCTGTTAGGGTCATTCTGGTCGTAAAGCATTTTCATAAAGTCTTTTATCGCAGTCATATCCTGAGCTCCACTAGAAAACTCATTGTAGACTTGGTGAGTAGAAACAACGGCTACACTAAACTCCCCTCTGCTTCTATGAAAGGCTGCTAGTCGTTCTGCTTCAGTTCGAAATTGTGGATGAGTAAGAATGACGTAATTAATGTCGCGCAGGCCATGCAAATCTTGATTGTTTACTGGACCAAAGGATACAGCTGAAAGGTAGTCTGAAGAGCTAAAAACAATAAACTCCCTTAGTTCATTCGATGGAGATGTAAAGGTGCCCTGATTATTTGCAGCAGCCACAGGCATTGCCATAACATCTGTAGGGATAGTAACGTCCCATACACGCAATCCAGCTGTGTAATTGTCAATGGTATAAGTAGCTGAAGATTGATTGAGTGAATTAATTGAGCGAAAACTAACCCCGTCAGATCGATAGCGCAAGTGACGCTTGTAAACAAAAGAATAGTAATCTAACCATCCCGTTGAACTGGTTGTAGACTTCAGGTAGTCAAGAACAAGAGAGCTTGAGGTGTTCGCTAAGTTAAACGTGTACGTTTTGTTTTGATGACGGGCGTAGTTATCAATATAGCTACCACTTACACCAGTTATAGATAATGACTCTTGAAAGTTTCCACCTACTGTTATATCAAATGCACTAGAAGACCCAATTGACCGAGATGCAAGACCAATTTTAAATTCAACAGGTGACCCTATTACACCGTCTGGAAAGCTAATTGGGAAAGAGTGTGTTGTTTGTACACTGAATACTTCACCGTAAAAGTTTCTTCCTGAAAGGACAAGATTTTCATTGTAATCTTCATGAAAAAAATAGGACTCAAACGTATTAATGGTATTTCCTGATGGAGGGAGGCTTGGGGCCTGGGTTACGCGTTTTGGGTTTCCAATAGCGTAGTCTGTTGTGATGAAATAATATGAAGTATCAGACATGAAGTTATAATCATGTCTAAATGTGCTGCCTGATTTTTCCCAACGATGTTGAGATTGTCCATAAAAAAGAAAGTAATCCTGAGCATCGAATACTCCATCTCCGCCATCCACCATTTGAATAGCATTTTCTTCAAGGTCATCTAGACGAGCTTCGCTGTTGTTGAATGGAAGCATACCGCCCCCATTTCCAAATAACCTGATATTGCTAGAAGGTGATCCTATAACGGTCAGTCCCAGCGCTTGTAGTTGGCTTGCTCCTACTTTATAGATGCCATCCTTGGTTGTCCCTACTTTTCCCCAATTTCCACCTTTGAGTACTGAGTTTAATTTAAAATTTCTCGCTGCTCTGCTTGATTGCGTGGCCTGTTTTGACGTTTCAAAAGAGACACTAAAGGCGACAAGTTTCTCTAACTGACCAGTAGTAGGATTTCTACGCAGCGGGATGAAGCTAAAGGATAACATTGGTTTTTTTCGAACCCAGATCACATTTTGATTCACAACTATAGTTGGCCCTAGCTCATTAACATGCTTTTCAGCAATTCGTTGCTCTTCTGATTTAAGTGCGGCAAAAGTGAGGTTGTTGAGCTCGACTAGAACAGCAGGGTTCGCTATTGGTAAAGTGCGGGAAAACCATGGGAAATGAGATTGTGGAAGTTGATGCGTTGCTCCTTCGAAATTCAATAATGGAATCGTTGTGCCTTCTAACACCTCAAATTCAACTGTATTTAGCCAAGTGATTTTGATATCCCGTAAGGACTCTGTACCTTTCCCTACTGATTGCGCAGATGCGGCATTGAAAATCAAGCTTAGCAGAAGTGCCAGATTAACACACACAAACACATGGAATACTCTCAACCTTTTCTTGTCCATATTTCTTTTTCTCCTCTATATAACATCTACCGAGCGTGCAAAGAACGGTATCTTCAAACTATTATTGTAGACAATAAAACAACAATTAGCGCATTAAGTTGGTGTTAGATTTATTCGAATTAATTCGTATACTTGCGAACTACTATCCTTAGATATGGATTTCAGGAGCAAAATTAAAGGGACGGTCATCTTAGTAATGACGTGTATTTGTATTGAAGGTTTGCAGGCCCAAGACCCGCAATTCACTCAGTTCTATGCAAACCCCCTATATCTAAATCCAGCGTTTGCGGGTTCCTCTCAGTGTCCGCGTTTAAACCTGAACTACAGGAACCAGTGGCCGGCAATTCAAGGTACTTTCCTGACATATGCTGCGTCTTACGATCAAAACGTAGACGCGTTATCCGGAGGTTTAGGTTTTCAAGCTTTCCATGATAGGGCAGGAGAAGGAACAATTCAATCCACGAATATTTCCGCGATGTATTCGTACTTACTTCCTGTTACCAAAACATTTAGTATTAGGGCTGGTTTCCAAGCAACTTATTTCCAAAAGGCGATCGATTGGAGTAACCTAACATTTGGGGATATGATTGACCCTCGGAGCGGGTTTATTTATGATACGCAAGAAACACCAGGAAGTAACAGTGTAAATGGAGCAGATTTTTCAGCAGGAATACTCGGATATTCGAAATACATTTATTTAGGGTTTGCAGCCCATCACCTTACAGAGCCGAATGAGAGCTTTTTTGAGACGGATAATGGAGTGCTGCCGCGAAAGTATACAGCACATGCAGGAGCAAATATTCCGTTTAATGCTCGGTACCCTGAGGCAGGATCCATTAGTCCAAACATCATGTACCAAAGACAAGGAAGTGCTCAACAATTAAATTTGGGTATGTACGTGCGGAAAAGCGTTATAGTTGGAGGACTATGGTATAGGTTTAATGACTCATTTATCGCTTTGGTAGGTATTCAAACCGAAAAATTCCGATTTGGGTACAGTTATGATTTAACTGTTTCAAGACTTACAAATGCGACCGCAGGTTCTCACGAGATTTCTTTAGGAATGCAGTTCGAATGTAGGCCGAAAAGAAAACGTTTCAGACCACTTGCGTGTCCGCAGTTCTAAAACCCATTAATAATATTAATTTTACAAGCGCGTTAAGCCTTAAACGAAAATTGAAGAGATGAAAAAGCTATTATTCTTAAGTGTCATTCTCTCTGTGGTACTTGTTTCGTGCCAGCATGAGAAGTCAGCCGTAACAGGTTGGAGCTACAATGACCCCAAGAATGGTGATTTTCAAAAAATGCCATTCGTTGAACAAGAAACTGGTCCAAACCTAGTGCTTGTTGAAGGTGGTACATTTGTAATGGGCCGCGTTGTGGATGAAATGAACTATAACTGGGATAATATACCTAGGCGAGTTACCGTTTCATCATTTTACATGGATGAAACGGAGGTTAGCAACTTCCATTGGTTGGAATACCTTTATTGGGTAGATCGTGTTTTTGGAGATGATTATCCTGAAGTGTACAAAAAGGCACTACCAGATACATTAGTTTGGAGGTCGAAACTGGGATACAATGAGCCTTATGTTGATTATTACCTAAGACATCCAGCCTACAGAGATTATCCAGTTGTAGGGATTAGCTGGAAACAGGCAGCAGAGTTTTGTTTATGGAGAACGGACCGAGTGAATGAGCAAATTTTGGTTAGAGAAGGTCTTTATGATCACAACCCTAACCAAATTGCTGATGACAATTTTAATACCGATGCCTACCTATGGGGAAGGTATGAAGGAGCTAAGCGTAAAGACGGTCTTCCTTGGAAGGGTCCAAACAGTCCTGGATATCGAAATGTTAAAATGGAAGATGGAATTCTGCTTCCGAAGTACCGCTTACCAACTGAAGCTGAGTGGGAGTATGCAGCCTATGGATTGATCGGTAACTCGCTCGGAGAGAATGTTATTGAGCGCAGACAATGGCCTTGGAATGGACATGCCGTTAGAAATCCAGAACAGGAATACATCGGAGAAATGCTAGCTAATTTTAAGCGTGGAAGAGGTGACAACATGGGAGTAGCAGGAAAGCTCAACGATAATGCTGATGTTACTGCGCCGATATATAGCTATTGGCCAAATGATTATGGCCTTTACAACATGGCTGGAAATGTATCAGAATGGGTGATGGATGTATACAGACCTTTAACGTTTGAGGATGCAGATGATTTTCGCCCGTTTAGAGGGAATGTTTTTCAAAAGATAAAGCGAGATGCAGATGGATATGTTGAGGAAAAGGACTCTCTCGGGAGAATGCAGATGGTACCAGTAGAACCTGAAGATGCTGTAGATCGTAGAAATTACCGTCGTGCAGATAATATCAATTACCTCGATGGAAGCTATGAGACTCATGCAGGTGTTGATGGAGAAGCGAACTGGGATGCAATTAAAAAATCTCAAGGTCAAGATAAGCCGGCAGATGAAACTATGGGGATGTATGATTATGATTACTCCAAGGGTTTTGCGAGATCATTGGTAAATGATCGCAGTAGAGTCTATAAAGGTGCATCATGGAAAGACAGGGCTTATTGGATGGGCCCTGGGACTAGAAGATTCCTCGATGAAGAATTGGCTACGAATTTCATAGGATTTAGATGTGCTATGGACCGCGTAGGGAGTCCCGTTGGGTTGGGAGGACGCTAAAAGTGTTCAAAAAGTATTTTAGAAAGCCTCGGTGTAAGCCGAGGCTTTTTTTATGTTTGACACCATGACGATAGCTGAACTTCACAAAGTCTTCAAGAGCTGCTCAGGGGTATGCACTGATACGCGAAAAGCCAAATCAAACACCTTGTTTTTTGCGTTAAAAGGTGATCGGTTTAATGGAAATGAATATGCATTAAAGGCGCTAAATTTAGGGTGTTCGCATGCCGTAATTGATGAAGTGAAATATGCAATTGATGAACGGTTCATCGTAGTAGATGATGTTCTTACAACACTTCAGGAGTTAGCAAACTATCACCGAAAGCATGAAGTGAAAGGAGCTGTTATTGCAATTACAGGGTCAAATGGTAAAACCACTACCAAAGAGCTACTTTATCAAGTGCTATCGCAAAAAGCAAAAACATATGCAACTCCTGGAAACTTAAATAATCACATTGGCTTGCCGCTTTGTTTGCTTGAAGTAACAGAGGAGCATGAATTTGTTTTACTCGAAATGGGAGATAGTAAAGAAGGTGATGTTAAGGAATTATGTCTGATTGCACTGCCGGAATACGGTATTTTGACCAATATTGGTAAAGACCATATTGGAGGTTTTGGAAGCATGCAGAATAATATTCTGGCCAAGAAAGAGGTCATAGACTTCTTGCATAAAACCAATGGACATTTCTTTATAAATCAAGATGATGAACTTATTGAAAACATTACCCCAAAAGGGTTGGATGTTACGAAGTATAATAAGTCAATTCCAGAAATAGAGCCAGTACAGAGCTGGCCATATGTTGCCTATCGTTATTTGGGTAAGGAAGTCAAAACCAAAATGGCAGGGGATTATAATATGTTGAATATTACCCTCTCAATTAGTGTTGCTCGTCACTTTAAGGTTGAAGAAAATATGATACATCGGGCAATTAGCAATTACACACCTACCAATATGCGATCACAGGTTGTGAAAATTGATGACGCCCCCATGCTCGTTTTAGACGCTTATAATGCGAACCCTTCATCCGTTGATCTTGCTTTGCGGAGTTTTGCCAAGGCGAGAAACAAGGATTGTTGGGTCATTCTTGGAGATATGCGTGAGCTAGGTCCAATAAGTGCTGAGGAACACCTTGCTATTATTGACTTAGTAAATGAGCTAGGATTTGTGCATGCAGTCTTCATTGGTGATGAATTCTATGCTGTAAAGCGGGATTTTCCCGGTTTTGTATTTTTTAACTCGAAGGAAAGTGCGGCGGACTTTTTACGTGATCAAAATTGGTCAGATGACCAATCAGTCTTAATTAAGGGGTCTAGAGGGCTAAAGTTAGAGAGTCTGCAGTCTTGTTTTCTGGCAGATGAAAAGGCTCAATAATCAGTTCTATTGAATTAAGGAAAGGTTGTTGCTTCGAAAGGCACGTAAGGTCTTTAACCTGACTACAAATTGTGATTAAGCAGAAAAGCCTTTACGTACAACGTAAAGGCTTTTAAGTAAAATAGATTATTTCAATTATTCAGCGAGGACAGAGCGACTGATCACAATTTTCTGTACTTCTGATGTTCCTTCATAAATTTGCGTAATCTTGGCATCCCGCATGAGGCGCTCAACATGATACTCCTTAACAAAACCGTAGCCACCATGAACTTGCACAGCCTCAGTTGTTATCCACATGGCAGCTCTAGATGCATATAGTTTTGCCATTGCACTTATTTTGTCAAAATTCTCTTTATTGTCTTTGAGACGAGCAGCCTTAAGACATAATAACCGCGAAGCTTCTATTTCAGTCGCCATGTCTGCAAGCTTGAATGCTATAGCTTGATGTTTATGAATTTCTTTGCCAAATGCTTTGCGCTCTTTGGAATAAGATTTTGCAAGCTCGTAAGCTCCAGAGGCAATTCCCAAGGCTTGAGCTGCAATTCCTATTCGACCGCCACTTAGCGTTTGCATCGCGAACTTAAAACCAAATCCATCTTCACCAATTCTGTTTTCCTTAGGAACTTCTACATCGTTAAAAATTAGCGTGTGAGTGTCTGATCCACGAATTCCCATCTTGTTTTCTTTAGCCCCTACGGTAAAGCCTTTCATGTCGCGCTCAACAATGAGACAGTTAATTCCGCGGTGACCTTTTTCCGGGTCTGTCTGAGCAATTACCAAATAAATAGAAGCAGAGCTCCCATTCGTGATCCAGTTCTTTGTTCCATTAAGAAGGTAGTGATCACCTTTATCTTCTGCCGTAGTGCGTTGAGAGGTTGCATCTGAACCAGCTTCTGGCTCAGAAAGACAAAATGCACCTATCTTTTCTCCGGTAGCCAAAGGGCGTAAGTACTTTTCTTTTTGTTCTTCAGTTCCAAATTTTTCAATTCCCCAACAAACAAGCGAATTGTTCACTGACATGCAAACAGAAACAGATGCATCAATTTTTGAAATCTCTTCCATTGCTAAAACGTAAGAAACGGTATCCATTCCACTTCCGCCATATTTGGGGTCTACCATCATCCCCATAAATCCTAGCTCAGCAAGTTGCTTGATTTCTTCAGTAGCAAATGTTTGAGTTTCATCGCGTTCAATTACACCTTTCTTTAGCACGTTTTGTGCAAAATCCCTCGCCGCATCGCGCACTGCCAAATGTTCCTCTGTCAATTCAAAGTCCATAGAATGTTGTTTTTGTTATTCCTCCTAACGATTGGCTGCGAATTTAGTTTATTTAGGTCAATCCATTTGTATATTGTGCCTTATGGCACGAGTAATTTGTACACTGGGTCTTATGTCAGGAACCTCACTCGATGGATTAGATGTAGCAGACTGTGTTTTTCAATTGGATAAGGGAAAGTGGTCTTATGAGTTAAAAAGAGGTGTTACCTTTCCTTTTCCTACGGATTTAGTTGAACGACTAAAATCCAGCAAGAGCATGCTTGCTTTAGAGCTTGTAAAGTTGGAAAGGGACTTTACGAATTTCTGCATTGATGTTTTACAACAAAACTTTCAGGAAGAGATTAAAAGTGTTGACCTCATTGCCGTTCATGGGTATACAGTATTCCACAATCCTAAAGCATCAATAACTCATCAGTTATTTAATGGTGGAATGGCAGCGGCAAGACTTTCCAAGAATATCATTTGTGACTTTAGGCGAGGAGATGTAGCTGTCGGAGGACAAGGAGCACCGCTGGTTCCGATGGGAGATTACTTGCTATTTAACAATTTTAAAGCCTGTGTAAATTTGGGAGGGTTTGGGAACTGTTTTCTACTTGAGGAGTTCAAAGCTTTTGATATTGCGCCCGTTAATCTCGTATTGAATGAACTAGCAGCTAGAGTTGGACAGGCGTATGATGAAGGAGGGCAGTTAGCGCACAGTGGATCTATCAACAGGGAATTATTAGAGCTATTGAATAAAATTGAATATTACGCATGGCCTCCACCAAAATCATTAGGAACTGAGGATTTGGAATTGTTATGGAAGCCGCTTTTAGATAGTTTCGACAGCGTTGCCCCTAAAAACTTATTGCGAACTTATTGTATGCATTTAGTACACCAGTTTGGAAGAATATTGCCTGAATCAGGGCGGGTATTGTTCACGGGGGGAGGGGCTCACAACGCCTTTTTAATGGAGCAGTTTGCCACGAAGTTGAGTTGTGAGGTAGTTGTTCCTAGCAAACTTTTGATAGACTTTAAAGAAGCACTGGTGTTTGCCTTCTTGGGTACTCTCAACTATGAACAAGAAGCAAACACCTTAAATGCGGTAACAGGTGCAAAATATCCGCTTATTGCTGGAGCTCTTTATCGCGGAGTAAAGTAGAATATGAAAGTTTTCTGGTATTGGTAAAATCAAAATGTGTTAAATGTTACTTTTGCCATCGCAAAGTTTAAAAGGAAATAGTTCAGTATCACATGAAAGAGCTTTTAGATAAATACGAGAATAAGCAACCAGAAATAGTTTTTGAGTGGAAGGATTCAGAGACAGAGGCTGAAGGTTGGGTTGTCATTAACTCATTACGAGGAGGTGCAGCTGGAGGCGGGACTCGGATGCGCAAGGGATTGGATAAACGAGAAGTGGAATCTCTGGCTAAAACGATGGAAGTTAAATTTACAGTTGCCGGACCTCCTATTGGTGGAGCAAAGTCAGGAATTAACTTCGACCCAAAAGACCCTCGGAAAGAAGGAGTTCTGAAGCGCTGGTATAAAGCGGTAGCTCCATTGCTTAAAAATTATTACGGGACAGGTGGAGATTTGAATGTTGATGAAATTCACGAAGTAATTCCGATTACGGAAGAGATGGGTGTATGGCATCCTCAAGAAGGTGTATTTACAGGTCATTACATTCCTACTGAAGCTCAAAAGATCAAAAAGATTGGTCAGTTGCGCAGAGGAGTACTTCAAGAACTTAGTGATAAGAATTTCTCACCAGATATTTCCCGTAAATATGTGGTAGCTGATATGATTACTGGCTACGGAGTAGCAGAATCAGTAAAGCACTTTTATAAGATTTGGGGCGGTTCAATAGAAGGAAAACGTGTCATTGTTCAAGGTTGGGGAAATGTGGGCTCTGCTGGAGCCTATTATTTGGCCCAACAGGGAGCCAAAGTTGTAGGTGTTATCGATAAAGATGGCGGTCTCATTAACGAAAATGGTTATTCTTTTGAAGAGGTAAAGGCTTTATTCTTAGCTAAGAAAGGCAATACGTTAGCTTCCGATCAGATGATGTCATTTGATGAAGTAAATGAGAGGATTTGGGACGTTAAAGCAGAGGTATTTATTCCTTGTGCTGCCTCACGTTTGATTACAAAAGAACAAACAGAGCGTATGATTAAAGGTGGTATGGAGGTTATCGCAGCAGGAGCCAATGTACCCTTTGCTGACTCTGAAATTTTCTTTGGTCCTATTGCAGAGTATGCCGATGAACATCTAAGTCTTATTCCAGATTTTATATCGAACTGTGGAATGGCAAGGGTTTTTGGGTACTTAATGCAAGATGGAATTGATATGTCTGATGCGGGCATTTTTAGTGACACCTCAGCAGTTATAAAAGATGCACTTGAAGAAACTTATGCAGGACATGCGGAGAAAAAAGGGATAGCTAAGGCTGCTTTTGAAATTGCATTGCAGAAATTACTGAAATAAGGGAGTTGAAACACGAATTGATTAAGGTCATCATAAGTTATTGTTGTGTTGGCCTTTTTCGTTAAAAAGAAACTGGTATGTATATATTGATGGTTGTAGTTTTTATTTTGGGTTACTTGGGTATAGCCTTAGAACACAATATAAAAATTGATAAGGCGGCATCAGCACTCCTGACTGGGGTTCTGGTTTGGACAATTTTTGTTTTAGGTGCTGATGGAATTCTTGGTGTGGATTACAACTGGACAATTTCAGACTTGATTCAAAATGCTGATGGGTATATCAAAGGGTTTCAGCAATATGTGATGGGGATAACTCCGGCAGCTGTCGATGCTGAAGAAACGGTTGCGTCATTGACGAATCACTTCATTGTACATGAGCTAGAACATCATATAGTAGAAATTGCTGAAATTCTGTTTTTCTTATTGGGCGCAATGACTATTGTTGAGCTGATTGATGCGCATGAAGGTTTTTCAGTGATTACTGATCGCATAAAAACAACCAAAAAAGCACCTTTGCTTTGGATCCTATCAATGCTAACATTTTTCTTCTCTGCCGCATTGGATAATTTGACTACCGCAATTGTAATGTCAGCGTTACTCAAGAAACTCATAAAAGAGAAGGAAGATTTATGGCTTTTTGCAGGGGTAGTGATAATAGCTGCGAATGCAGGTGGTGCATGGTCACCAATTGGTGATGTTACAACGATTATGTTGTGGATAGGTGGTCAGATTACAGCGCCAGCAGTAATTCAAAATGTATTCTTACCATCTCTAGTTGCATTGCTCGTTCCACTTGGCATTTTAACCTTTACCCTAAAGGGACATATTTCTAGGCCGGATGATGAATTTGACGAGCATGATAGCAATCCAACCTCTCCAGGTGAACGAAAGCTTGTTTTCGGTCTTGGAGTAGCATCCTTGTTGTTTGTTCCTGTTTTTAAAACTGTAACTCATATGCCTCCATTCATGGGAATCTTGTTGGGGCTTGGTTTTATGTGGTTGGTTACCGAATTACTGCATAGAAGCAAGAATAGTGAGGAGAAATCTAAGCTGTCTGTTATTTCCGTGCTAAGAAAAATCGATACACCTTCGGTTTTGTTCTTTTTAGGAATATTGATTGCCGTCGCTGCTTTACAGAGTGCTGGGCATCTCGTACAATTAGCCTCAGGGCTGGAAAAACAAGTTGGGAATATTTATGTAATCAACATAATTATTGGTGTGCTATCATCAATTGTGGATAATGTACCTCTTGTAGCTGGTGCTATGGGTATGTATGAAATAGGGCCTGTAGTTGCGGGAGTTTCATACCCGCAAGATCACACTTTTTGGGAGTTTCTCGCGTACTGTGCTGGAACTGGAGGTAGTTGCTTAATTATTGGTTCTGCTGCGGGAGTTGCCGTTATGGGAATTATGAAGATTGATTTTATTTGGTATATGAAGCGTGTTTCACTTTTAGCTTTGGTTGGATACCTCGCCGGAGCAGCTACTTATATTCTTATGTTTGGGTTATAATTAAAAATACATCGATTCGTTAATTGAAATATGCTAATACAAATGAGTCAAGCACTGTTATTTCAAATCCCTACCGCAGCCGACACTGCTGCGGAGGTACCACATGAAGAAACGCTATCAATTTTAGAGCTATTAGTAGGAGGAGGCTGGTATATTATGGGCCCCTTAGGCATACTAAGTGTTCTTGCAGTTTATATTTTTATTGAACGATTTCGAGCAATTCAAACTGCTGAAAAGGCAGATCCAAATTTCGTAAATCAAATTAAAGATTTGGTTTATGAGGGAAAAGTAGACGCCGCAAAGGATTTGTGCAAAAAACATAATTCGGTTTATTCGAGGATGGTTGAAAAGGGAGTAATGCGAATTGGTAAGCCTCTTCAAGATATCACAACTGCAATTGAGAATGTTGCAAAACTGGAAGTTTATCGCCTTGAACAATCCTTAAGTACAATGGCAACGATTGCTGGCGCCGCCCCAATGATTGGGTTTTTAGGTACTGTAATTGGAATGATTTCAACGTTCCATGCTATGTATACCTCAGGGAATAGTGTTGAATTAGATCAACTTTCAGGAGGGATTATGCAGGCTATGGTCACTACAGCTGCGGGGTTAGTAATTGGAATTATAGCATATGTAGGGTATAACCTTTTGGTGTCAAAGCTTGATAAAGTAACGTATAAAATGGAGCAGGTGACAATTGAGTTCACTGACATGCTTCAAGAACCCGCGTAGTCATGGCAATTCGTTCAAGAAATAAGGTGAGTGTTGCTTTCAGTATGTCGTCTATGACGGATATTGTATTTCTGCTCTTAATATTTTTCATTATTGTTTCTACAATGATTTCTCCCAATGGAATGAAAGTGCTCTTGCCTAAGTCAAGTTCCAAAACAACGGGTAAGCAGAATGTGTCAATTACTATTACTGATGATGTAACCTATTACATCAATCAAGATGCGATAGAATTAGAGCAAATTGAAGGACGTTTACAAACTATGATTGGAGCAGAAGATTCCCCAGGGATTATTTTACGGGCAGATCAAACGGTGGACATAGAGCATGTTGTAAAGGTTATGGAAATTGCGAATCGAAATAAATATCAACTTGTACTAGCAACAAGAGCAAAATAAGGGGGTGGAAAGAAAACGACATAAACGAGAAGGGTTGGTAGGAACTATCGTGTTTCATATCACGTTGCTGTTGTTTTTCCTTTTAAGCGGAATGAGCTATATGGTTCCTACTCCTGAACAAGGAATTTTGGTGAATTTTGGTATTTCTGATAAAGGTTCTGGAGAAGTGCAACCGGATAATAGCGGTCAAGTAGCCTCGGAAGTTGAAGAAACACTTGAGCAGGCTGCGGTTTCTAATTTAAGCACTCCGGAAGAATCACTTACGACGCAAGAAACAGTAGAATCCATCGAGGTGAATGCTTCCAAGGAAACTTCAGATGTCAAAAAGCCCCAAGAACCCAAAGACCCAAAACCTGAAATTAGTAATTCACTGCAGAACGCGCTGAATCAGTTGAAACAATCACAGGCCTCTGGTGGAAGTGAAGGTGACGATGAAAATGCAACTGGGGATAAAGGCCAGGAAGATGGCGTGAAGGAAGCTGGTGCATATACTGGGAATATGGGTGGAGGTGGTAATGGAGATTATAACCTTGGAAATCGAAAGGCATTATCAAGGCCAAAGCCTGACTACCGCTGTCAAGAAGAAGGGGTGGTTGTTATCGAGGTGAAAGTAAATCGCAACGGGAAAACATTAGATGCTAAAGTTGGCAAGGGCACAACAAATGGTGCTGAATGCTTGACAAAACAAGCAATCAAGGCTGCAATGGAAACTAAATGGCAATCGAAACCAGACGCTCCTTTTACTCAACTGGGAACAATTACCTACCGTTTTATTCTTAATTAATGGATGCAGAATACAAGAAAACAGTTGATTTCTTGTTCAATGCGCTACCGATTTATCAGCGGCAAGGTGCGACTAAAGACTATAAATTCAGTTTAGATAAGATTCAACAATTAGTAGCGCGGCTTGGCTTTCCGGATCGCGCATTTCCAGTAATTCACGTTGGAGGTACAAATGGGAAAGGCAGTACTTCACATATTTTAGCAGCGGTACTTCAGTCGTGTGGTTTGAAAGTAGGTCTTTTCACGTCTCCTCATTTGGTTGATTTTCGCGAACGCATTAGGGTGAATGGGAAATCGTGCAGTGAGTGTTTTGTTGTTGATTTTGTTGATCAACATAAACACCTTATCAATGATCTGGCGCCATCATTTTTCGAGTGGACTGCATTGATGGGATATTGCTATTTTGAAGAACAGCGTGTAGACATTGCCATAATTGAAGTGGGGATGGGAGGAAGACTAGACTCTACAAATACAGTTTTACCTGTAGTATCAGTAATTACGAATATTGGTTTAGATCATCAAGAATTTTTGGGTGATGATCTTGAAACCATCGCAGAAGAAAAAGCTGGTATAATAAAACCACATATCCCTGTTGTTATTGGAGCGGATCAACCTGGTATTCATCATGTATTTTTACGACATGGGATCCAAAAAAGTGCTCCAGTGCTAAAAGCTTTTGATGCCAACCCTCAAGAAGTTTCAACTGACTTAAAAGGTAGCTATCAAAAGGAAAATTTAAGAACGGCTCGTAAAGTAATTGATGTGCTCAACGAAGAGGGATGGGGGATATCTGAAGAGGCCTGGGAAACAGGATGTTCCCACGTATCAGAGCTCACGGGTTTAAGAGGGCGTTGGGAGCAATTGTCAAGCCGTCCAACTGTAATAGCCGATACAGCGCATAATGTGGACGGCTTCAGGTATGTTCATAAACAATTAGAGAAGTTAGGGGCTGGTGCTCACCATATTGTGTTCGCTACCGTAAAAGGAAAGGATTTAAGAGTTATACTCTCAGGTTTCCCAACAAATTCAACATTTTATTTTTCCGAGCCCAATGTGCCGCGTAAGTTACCGTTAGAAGATCTTGCTGTACTAGCGGAGGAGTTAGAGGTTTCGTATCATGTTTTCCCTACTGTTAATCAGGCGTTTTATGCTGCGAAAAAAGTGTGTTTAAAAGACGAGATGATTTTTGTAGGAGGAAGTACGTTTACAGTGGCGGAGATTTTATCAGAAAAAGTGAGTTGATTGTTTGGCAGATTTTACTTTTGGTATATATTTGCAGCCCTGTTATAGGAAAAGGGCGATTAGCTCAGCTGGTTCAGAGCACCTGCCTTACAAGCAGGGGGTCACTGGTTCGAATCCAGTATCGCCCACAGAAAAAAGCCATTGCATCTTTGCAATGGCTTTTTTGTTTGTATAAACTATGCCCGATAGGTTTTACTTTTAAGAATCAGTAAAGAGCCGGAACCGCAAAATTGACACTTTAGTTTCGCGTAAAAAGTGTGGTTGTATCAAAAGTTTAAATGCCGAAGCCAAATCCAACTCTGATTACTGGGTTCTGATATGGACTGTACACCGAGTCGTTAATGTTATAAAGCAGAAGCGCATTAAAGAATGATCTTCCCCCAATCATTGCACGATAGCCACCTCCGATGAAGATACTGGTTATTGTTATTGCTTCGGTTTGCAATGCAAACTCTCCATTAAGCATCTCAACTTCTAAATGGGCAAAAACACTTTCATAAATATCATGTTGAGCAAAAGACCGTCCTCCTAGTATAGTCGTGTTAAACTCAATACCTGGCCTTGAGTCTTCAAAGTACCAGTATGTAAATCCAATACCACCGCGTAGAGCATCAGTGATATTCACGCCAATAAGCGGAGAGACGTCAATAATAGTAATATCACCAAATTGCAGTCCTAGTCCTCCTCCAAAAAATAGGCGGTCACGGAAAGGAGTTTTTTTATCGTTTGAAATGCGATTAGTTGGTTCCGCAGGCTGGAATTGTCCAAAAACAGTTATAGCAAAGAGGACAGATATAAAGGCTAAAGAAATCTTTTTCATTAGAATCGTGTTACTTTGGCTAATATAGATAGAACTATGAAATATGTTATTGTTTCGGGTGCTTCCCGTGGAATTGGATTAGAAACAGTTAAAGCGCTATTGGAAGAAGGTGTATGTGTTGCGGTTCTTTCGAGAAGTGAACGTCCATCTGTTAAGCACGAAAATTTAACATGGATAACCATGGATATAACGAGCGAAGAAGAATGTAAAACAATACCGATTCATCTTAAAAGGTTAGGTTGGAGTGCTGTTGATGGCTTAGTTCATAACGCAGGTAGTTTAGTTGCTAAGGTTATTGATGAATTATCTCTTGAAGAAGTTCGTAGTATGTATGCGGTAAACGTATACGCGCCTATCATGCTAACCAAATACTTGTTATCCCTAATGCAGGAATCCAAACAAGCTCATGTTGTAGGTATTTCTTCTATGGGAGGGTTTCAAGGGGCTGCAAAGTTTCCTGGCTTATCTGCATACAGTTCGAGTAAGGCTGCTATGGCTTGTTTGATAGAGTGCTGGGCTGAAGAGTGGAAAGGTAGTTCCATAGCTGCTAATGCACTAGCTATTGGAGCGGTGCAGACTGATATGCTTGAAGAAGCATTTCCAGGTTATGAAGCTCCTGTTGTCCCGGCTACAATGGGTAGGTACATTGCCAACTTCGTGATGACCGGTCACCACTTATATAATGGAAAAGTGCTTCCTGTTTCTTTGTCCACCCCCTAAACTTCGCATAATCAAGAGTCTAGGTTTTTTGTGATTTTAATGCGTGCTATTTGTTGTTTTTTAATGGGGTAAGCGTATCTTTGTCGACCGTTCTTTTAGAGTAACAAGTAAGTGTAAATAAAAATATCAAAAACTGTTTTGCAGTTAGTAAAAAGCAATTACATTTGCAGCCCCTTAACGGGGAAGTTCTTTGAAGCGACATTTGGGAGTGAAAATAAAAACCAACAAAAAGCTTGTTGGTAATAAACAATTACTACCTTTGCCGTCCCTTTGAGAGAAGGGGTGAACAAAACGAGAAGATAACGAGTAGTTTCGGCTACTAAGAATCAATATCAGAAGTTCTTTGAAAATATTGAAAAGCATCGAATGAGCAGATATCCACAGGATGCGGAATGATGTCATAATTATTCAGAACTTTCTACAATGGAGAGTTTGATCCTGGCTCAGGATGAACGCTAGCGGCAGGCTTAACACATGCAAGTCGAGGGGTAACAGGGAAAGCTTGCTTTCCGCTGACGACCGGCGAACGGGTGCGTAACGCGTATGCAACCTACCTCTAACAGGGAGATAGCCCAGAGAAATTTGGATTAATATCCCATAACACTAGTTTATCACATGTTAAACTATTTAAAGTTTCGGCG
>CBFIEM010000003.1:0-240140 GCA_965661625.1 Salibacteraceae bacterium | reverse complement strand
AAGACCTCCCCATAGTCCTTTAAAAGAAGCATCTAAATTTGGTGAAACAATCATTCCCGGTTCGATTTCATCTGTAACCGATGTAAAAATAATTGGCTCACTAGCAGTACCTACTGCGTCAATCTTCGCTCCACGTGCAATAATCAATGCAGATGCAGCAGCTTCTCGGCCAGCTTGTCCTTTGATTACTGTTCCAGGTGCAATCGTTAGAGTCGCACCAGATTCTACAACGATACGACCATCTAATTCATACGATCGTGAGCTGTTCCAAGTAGTGTTCGAAGTAATGTTTTGAGAGATAACAATGTTACCAGAGGTGTTTGCTGGTTGATCATCATCATCATCATCGCTACATGAAGTAAACGACAGGCCTGCCATTGCAAGTAGTCCAATAGTGAGGAGTGAAAGATTTTTCATAATTGACATGTTTAATTTTAAATGTAGAATTTCAATTCTTTCTTTTGTTTTAGATGGTGCGAAATAACAGTCTTAGGATTAGTAGAAAATGATGTAGGGTTTATGAATTATTTACTCCTATGTTAAGCGAATGTTTCCAACTTAGTAATAAGCACTGAATCAAAGCTATTGCAGGCAGATTAAAGGAATGTTAAACTGGAATTAATACATTTGATAACATTTGAAATATTTTTGCACGGTTAATCTAAAGCGATTACATGGCCCATACTCAGAATAGAATATTAGTAGTAGATGATGAAGCAGATATTCTGGAATTCATCAGCTACAACCTGAAAAAAGAAGGTTTTGAAGTGAAGATAGCAAGCAACGGGAAGGAAGCCTTAGTTGTTGCAGAAAAGTGGAAGCCAAACCTTATTTTATTAGATGTGATGATGCCTGAAATTGATGGTATCGAAACGTGCATAGAATTGCGTAAAATTGATAAGCTCAATGGTACTTTCATCACGTTTTTAACCGCACGTGGAGAGGATTATTCGCAAATTGCTGGTTTTGATGCGGGTGCAGATGACTACATTGTTAAGCCGGTTAAACCACGTGTTTTGGTCTCTCGGATTAAAGCTATGCTTCGAAGGAGCTCTACATCGGCGGGTAAAGCCAATCAATCTGAAGTAGAAGGCTTAGTGATTGACCGTGATCGCTACCTCGTATTTAAAGATGGGGTGGAGTTGAACCTACCAAAGAAAGAGTTTGAACTGCTATCTCTATTGGTGTCTAGTCCAGGCAAAGTATTCAATCGAGAAACAATTTTGGCTTCAGTGTGGGGTGAGGAAGTTGTGGTTGGTGATCGTACCATTGATGTTCATGTGCGCAAACTCCGTGAAAAAATTGGAGAGTCTTCGATCCGAACCATTAAAGGTGTAGGCTACAAGTACGAGTCAAAATGAAATACAACACTCCACGCGAAATAGCGCTGGTGATAGCTGCTGTGCTCACAGGAGTAGTCGGACTGGTTTTTATTCCCATTTTATTTATTGAAGGTGCCGAATTGGGCTGGTTACAGTGGTTGCTTTACGGTGCTTCAGTGCTCATTTCTTTCTTGGTAGGCTATTTTGTAGTTAATTATAGCATTGAGCGGTTCATTCACCGGAAGATCCGGTTGATTTATCGCACGATCCACCGATTAAAAACTCAAAAGCGCCCGCGTGAAGTAGACCTTGACTTTAATGCCGATGTGCTCAGTGAAGTGAATAAAGAGGTTGTTGAATGGGCTCAGGATAATCGTGAAGAAATTGACCAACTGAAAAAACAAGAGGAGTTCCGACGAGATTTTATCGGGAACCTGTCGCATGAATTAAAAACGCCCATTTTTAGTATTCAAGGGTATATTTTAACCTTATTGGAGGGTGGATTAGAAGACCCCACCATAAACCGAGAGTATTTAAGCAGGGCAGATAAAAATTTAGATCGACTCATTAACATGGTAAATGAGCTCGATATGATTACTAAGTTAGAATCTGGAGAAACCCATGTAGATCGTGAGCGTTTTGACCTTGTAGACCTTTTTAGGGAGGTGTTTAACTCGCAAGAGTATAGAGCGAAAAAGCAACACATGACCATGAAGTTTAAAGAGCCCAATCCCAAGCCGGTTTATGTGCGAGGTGACAAAGCAAAGATTGAACAGGTGCTCAGTAATTTGGTGATTAATTCATTGAAATATGGAAAAGAAGGAGGCAAGGTTACAGTTCGATTTTACGATATGGATGAAAACATCCTAACCGAGCTTGAGGATAACGGAATGGGAATTTCATCCGAACATTTGCCGCGTTTGTTTGAGCGATTTTATCGGGTTGATAAAAGTAGGGCACGTCACCAAGGAGGTTCTGGGCTTGGACTTGCAATTGTTAAGCACATTTTAGACGCACACAACCAAACCATTAACGTTAGAAGCACCGAAGGAGAGGGGACTACGTTTTCGTTTACTCTTGAAAAGGCGTAAAATTAATGGTCTTGCAGGCGGGTTCATTTAGCCGCACGCGCAACCACTTCTCAATGGTTTCAGCTCTGCTTATGCGCGTTTTTTTATCCAAGGTTTCTTCCCAATGCAGTATAAATGTTGGAATGGTGTCGTCTACTCCTTTCGAAGAGGTAATTAGCCTGCCATATGAAAGTCCGTCTAGCTCTTCGTGCTGAACAAGTAATTCGCGTTTAATGTTTTTAAAGGGAATGGTGTCGCTTTGTAAAAATGAAAGCTGTTTTTCGAGAACCTTTATTAACGAGTCTTTAAACTGCATTGAACGTTCGTTGCGTTCGTACATATCTTCAATTACACCTACGCGCAATTCTTGTGTCATGCTCGAAAAATCCTCTTTAGAGGAGTTTCCCAACTGGTGAATAGTAAGTGTGGTGTTCTCTAATCCGTAGTTTGTCATACGGTTTTCAAGTGCTTGGATTACCCGGTCTTCAATTTTATGTTCGCTAACTAAAAAAAGCTCAATGCCACTCGATTGCTCATCGTAAGTGTAGTTGGCATTCATAATTTCAACATCATCGAAGGTAACGTTCTCACTAACGAATTGAATTGCACGCGTATTGAAAATGGACTCTTTGATTACTCCCCAAAAAAGGTAGCCACTGGGCACTACAACCAGTAATACAAACCCTACAATATAACGCTTTACTTTGCGCTCGCGAATGGGGTCTACAAACTCGATTTTTGGAAAACCCAAGTAGCGAATTACAACATAAGTAGCAACGCAGATAAATATGGAGTTGAGCAAGAAAAGGTAGAACGCACCCAGAAAGTAGGTGAGTTGACCTGTGGCAATTCCATAACCGGCCGTACAAAGTGGCGGCATAAGGGCTGTTGCAATTGCTACCCCCGGTATTACATTGGTTTTCTCTTTTCGTGAGCCCGCAATGATACCAGCAAGCCCACCAAAAATAGCAATGAGCACATCGAGAATAGTTGGTGTTGTGCGGGCGAGTAACTCACTTTGTGCCTCACTGATGGGTGATATCCAGAAATAAACAGTTGAAGTAACAATACTTACCACTACCGCAGTTGTAAAACTGCGAAGTGATCGCTTAAAGGTTGTAAAATCGTTGGTTCCTATGGCTAGGCCCATACCCAAAATTGGTCCCATAAGTGGGGAGATAAGCATGGCTCCTATAATTGCTGCAGCAGAGTTAACATTCAAGCCAATGGAAGCAATGATTATTGAGGCAATGAGGATCCATACGTTATGCCCTTTAAAGTCAATGTCGCGTTTAATGCCAGCAGTAGTTCCCTCGGGGTCAACCCCGTCGCGAATATTCATTACTTGCTTAACGTATTCCCATGCGCTTATTAGTAAGCGAAATGCTGAGTTTTTTAGAACCGCGCGATTCTTTTCCAGCTGTTCATCTTTGGGCTGGTCGGATGCAGGGTTGGGATGTTCGTTGTCCATCGTGGATATTTTGATCAAAAGATACAGTAAGTTGAGAATTGGGTACACCACCTCCCCAAAAAAAGAAAAGCCCGGACAGAGCCGAGCTTTTCAATTGTAGAATAGGTAATTCTTATTCTCCTTGACCAAGCGAGTATCCGCGCTCTCCATCAAAGAGGTACAAGTTTTCAGTTTTAATGGCGTCTAAATGCGCTTCGTGAATGCCTTGCAATAGCTTAGCTACGTCTGATGTGCTCGCAGTCCAGTTTTCATCTTGAAGTACAAAACGACAACGCCAGTGATCTGTTTTGAATGTCTCGGGCAATCCACCAGGATAAACCTTAACACCGCGATTCGTGATCATCTTAAGCTTAAATACGTCTCCTTGAGCAGCTTCAAGTTGCTTGCCTAAAGCGTCAGGGTTACGACCGTCTTTAATCCAATCAATGAATACATCAACGCCAATCAAATCCTTTTTGCGGTAGCTGCGCGTTGGAATACGTTGAACCTTGATGGGATCAGCATCTTTGTCGTAATGTATTGGATCAAACTTAGTAGGCGTTTGACCGAGGCGTGCAATTACAGCATCAGCAAATGCTTGTGTACCTACTTTTTGCGTAGAAATGGATTCTTGGTATATATCACCAGTGTGAATTCCATCTTCGAGCGTTTTCAGCCAAGCGTTTTCAATTTTTTCAGCCATATCGGTCATGCCTAAATGCACCAACATCATAATTGCACCATTCAATAGCCCTGAAGGATTTGCAATGTCTTTACCTGAAATGTCTGGAGCAGAGCCATGAATCGCTTCGAACATTGCCACTTGTTCACCAATGTTAGCTGATCCGCCTAATCCAACTGATCCGGCTACTTCAGCTGCAATATCAGAAATGATATCTCCGTAAAGGTTCAAGGTAACAACAACATCAAATGACTCCGGGTTATCGGCTAGTTTAGCAGAGCCGATATCAATAATCATGTGATCGTTTTCAATGTTTGGATATTCTGCAGCAACTTCATCAAATACACGGTGAAAAAGGCCATCCGAATGCTTCATGATGTTGTCCTTCGTCATACACGTAACGCGCTTGCGGTTGTTCAAGCGAGCATATTCAAATGCATACCTCACAATACTC
Organism: Salibacteraceae bacterium; assembly: GCA_965661625.1. Taxonomy (GTDB): domain Bacteria; phylum Bacteroidota; class Bacteroidia; order Flavobacteriales_G; family Salibacteraceae. The sequence goes on along the minus strand of CBFIEM010000003.1, from coordinate 235,162 downwards.
TCAATTCCTGGACGAGAGACTAGCTTAAGTGTTTGTACAACTTCTTCGGTTTGTTGGTGCTCAATCCCTGCGTAAAGGTCCTCTTCGTTCTCACGAACAATGGTAAGGTCCATTTTAGGGAAGTTACTATTTACGTAAGGCGTAAATGCTTTACACGGGCGAACATTGGCAAAAAGGCCCAATGACTTACGAACGGTAACATTCAAACTTTTATACCCGCCACCTTGAGGTGTGGTGATTGGAGCTTTTAAGAAAATCTTGTTGTTCCGCAGACTGTCCCATGATGAATCTTCAATACCGGCAGTTACACCACGTGTGTATACTTTTTCGCCAATTTCAATTTCATCGTATTCTAGAGGTGCACCCGCGGCATCAAGAATTTTTAAAGTTGCCCTCATGATTTCAGGACCAATGCCGTCGCCATAGGCTACGGTAATCTTTTTCTTTTGTGAAGTCATGGTAATTCGTTTTCCAATGTTGGCTGCAAAAATAGCCACGGAAAGCAGATATCAAACTGGTTATCACGGATTTTTCAGATAAGCGAACCATCTTTGCAGCATGGAATTGATAAAAAAGATCCCACGACCCAGTTGGGCAGCCCAACTCGATGTGCACCAGGGTGTTGTTTTTTCTGGTTCGTGTTTCAGTGATCACATAGGCTCAAAATTCGATCACATTCCTATTCAGTCCTTTCGACAGCCACAAGGAGTGGTTTTTCACCCTTCACCGCTGTTAAGGGGAATTGGCAATATAGCGCGTTCTGATTACGACAATCAGCCCATGGTTCAGGTTGAAGGAGGGATGGCTTCCTTGATGCACCACGGCTCCTTTACTTCAGCTACGTCGGCATTATTGTTGGATCGCGTAAATGCTGCTTCCAACCGAGCAAAACGCGTTTTAGAACAACCCAATGCCTGGCTGTTTTTAACATTGGGTACGGCTTGGGGCTACAAGCACCGCGAGCACCAAATAATCGCCGCAAATTGCCATCGGTTACCTGCAAATCAATTTCAAAAAGAATTGGCTACGGTTGACGAAATTACCGGTGAATTTAATGCGATGCATAGCGCATTGTTGGAATTCAATCCCAGCTTGAATGTAGTGATTTCCGTTAGCCCAGTGCGTCATGTGAAAGACGGGTACACAGAAAACCACATCGGAAAATCACGCCTGCTAGAAGCCGCCCTGGAAGTGTGTTTGCACCAACAGGTGCACTACTTTCCCGCTTATGAATTGGTTTTAGATGAGTTGCGTGATTACCGGTTTTATAACCACCGAGATCGCATTCATCCCAATGAGGAAGCGGTTGAATACGTGTGGCAGGTTCTCCGAAAAGTGGCTTTTACACCAACAATGAATACGTTTTTAGATGAGTGGGAAAAGCTTGCGAACCGACTTAATCACCGCCCCAATCAGCTCAATTCCAGCGCATACACAAAGTTTGAGCAAGAAACAGCCCGTTTAAAAATTGCTTTTGGTGAACGTTGGGACCTAGAGCTGAGCTAAAAAAGCATCTACTGCATCGCTCAAATCAGCATCTTTTGCACTGAGATGCAAGCCCTTGTATGACTTGCTGTGTTCAAGTGCCTCTTCCAAGTCGAAACGATCTTGTTCCATGCTGAAAAAGTGACCGCGTTCCATGTGGTAGTCGGCTAAGTACTCCTGCTCTGTTTGACCAGGAGTAGGGATAAGGATTGCTTTTTTTCCCATTGCCGCCAAGTCCATAATGGTAGAATACCCGGAACGTGCAATAACAATATCGCTTGCTGCAATTGCAGCTTGCAAATCACTGGCATTCAGGTGAGATTGGTAAGTAAGCCGTTCTTGAATATAATGTTGGTCCATACCTGCTTTGCCTAGAACGAGAAGCCCATTAACATTGCTGATCTCCATTTCTGTAGCAACAATGTGCTGAAAAAGTGTGCGCTGGGGTTCAGGGCCTGAAATTACCGCGATAACATCGTATTTTGAATCGGACTCTTCATGCGTAAATCTGCTTAAAGGTCCTACAAACCTACTGCGCTCAGGTGGGGGATAGGTATGTGAAAGGTCGCCTGATAGGTTTGCCTCACCAGCAACATCAGGAATCCAACATTGTGTAAACTTGTTAATATAACGCCTACTGAGTTTTTGTAACAGCGATTCTCCATAAGGCGACTTGATCATCACCTGATGTGTAATAAACACAGTAGGAACGAGGTCGCTGTGGAGTCCAAAACGATTGTCTGATATAATCCCATCTATTCCTAACTCCTTTACCAGCGCATTTGCAGCAGCATGTTCTTTTTTGATCCCATTCAAGATTTTCGGCATCAATTTAAGCATGTGAACAGCCATATTGCCACCAGAAGGGTAGGTGATGTTATATCCGGGAAGATTTACAAAATCTAATGAGGGAAACTCGGCTTCTAATAAGGCACGCGGATGTTCTTCGGCAGCAAGTGTTACCCGAACTCCTTTGGCTAGCAAAGCATTAATAACCGGGATACAGCGTGTGGCGTGGCCCAAGCCCCAGTTTAACGGAGAAAGTAATATATGTTTTTCTTGCGCCAAGGGTGTCAAAGGTATCCATTCGTGCTCATTTCTGGTCGTGGAGTACAAAATAAGAAATGGGATGATGTAATTTTGCAGGCATGTCTGCAAAGAATAAGTTAGATCGGTTTGCCGAATTGAAAACGTTCGATCACGTTTTGGAGCCAGGGTTGGATGAGGTGCTTGTAGAGCGCAAAACTGGCAAAATGAAACCACACTGGATGAAGGGAAAGTGGCGCAGTGACTTTTTCAAAAATGATAATCCAATTGTACTTGAACTTGGCTGTGGAAGAGGAGAATATTCGGTTGGAATGGGCCGACATTTTCCACAAAAAAACTTCTTAGGTGTCGACATCAAAGGAGCGCGCATTTGGAAAGGGGCTGTACAGGCAAAAGAGGAAGGGCTTTTGAATGTTGGGTTTTTACGCACCCGTATAGACTTCATTCATTGTTTCTTTGAACCGGGAGAAATTGACGAAATATGGATCACCTTTCCAGATCCTCAGCCCCAAAAGAATCGGGCTCGAAAACGCTTAACGCATGCGCTATTCATCAACCGGTACCGTCAGTTTTTGAAGCCAGGAGGGATCATTCATTTAAAGACCGATAACACGTTCTTTTTCGAATATACCCTTGATGAAATTAAGGAACAAGGATATGAACTACTCATAGCTACAGCTAACCTTTACGGGGACGCTATAAGTGGTTTTGACGATGATACACGCGAAATTCTGCACATACGCACGTTTTATGAAAACCTGTTCGCGGAGCAGGGAAATCTCATAAAGTATTGTAAATTTCGGATACCTAATTAACCTGTAACATGAAACCCCTAACCCCATTAAGTCGACTTCGTACTTCCAAAAAAATGAGTCTCACATGGATTTTGTGTTGGACATTGGTTGCTTTTGAATGGCGAAGACTCATTCGTCTTGAAGAATATTCAGATAAATTTTGGATTGTAACGCTGTTTTTTGGAGGATTGAGCATTTCAGTGATCTACCAGTTCATAGTCTTCTTAAACTACAGGTTTAATCGTCGTGGCTAAGTCAACAGAATTCTACACTTCGGTGTTTGCAGTTGTAAAACAAATTCCACCCGGCCGCGTAACCAGTTATGGAGCAATTGCAAAAGCTCTTGGATCCCCTAAATCAGCGCGAATGGTCGGTTATGCGCTAAATGGAACGCGAGAAAACCTCGAAGGAATACCGGCACATAGGGTGGTGAATAGAAACGGGTTGCTTACAGGTAGGCATGCATTTACCCCACCTGAACTTATGGCTCAATTACTCGAAGATGAAGGGGTTAGGGTACAGGACAATGCTGTAGTTGATTTCAGACAATGTTTTTGGGATCCAATGCTGCTCGGCGAAATTTAGTTTGTCAGCCTCACATCTAATGACTGAAGGAGCTCTTCAATTTTTAAGGATTCAGTCTTGCAGCCAATCCAGGATAGGGCAGAGCCCATAACCGAAAACGTGTCGCGTGCTATTTGAGGTGTGCGATTGGTGTGATGTAAAAGTGCAGCCAGTCCTGCTTGAAGAGCTGTGGCTGTCAAAATAGCTACACGACGCTTCCCAACACGCTCAGGGTGTTCATTATAAAATGCATGAATCTTTTCTATTTCATCCATCTGAAACTGTAGGTCAGCATTTCGAATATCGCTGAGCACATCGAACTCATTGCTGTATTCAGGATCATTGAGCAATTGCTTTTTTAAATTGAGTAAATCTTCAATAAAAATTTCGCCTTTGTAGACCTCCAAGACGAGCTTTAAATCGGGGTAAATTTTGTAGTTCAGGAAAGCCTCCATTGTATGTGCGTTGAGTCGTTCGCAAAGGTAATTTTATTCTTTGAATGATGGCTGTTTAACCCATTCTCAATTAGGAGTTTATCAGTTTTTTATGTTGACCAATAAAGCCGTTAATAAATACCATCAAAACAGGTAGCAATACGTGTCAAACTGTAGGTGTTGGCAAGGCTCAAGCTGGTGCTGGTTTTGCTTGAAATGTGTAGCGTAATTCATTGTTCAGAACACCTTAAGTTTTTCAGCCGCGCTTTATACATTAGAAACATTCTAAATAAGCAAACTTATTCCTTTAAGTCGTGTTACCTTTGCAAGTCAATACGGATCATGGCAATTACAATAGAAGACATTAAAAAAGGGCTTTCCTATGTGGTAGAGCCGGACCTGAAGAAGGATGTGGTCACCCTAAACTTAGTAGGTAATATTCAGCTCAACGGAAATCAAGTAGCATTTGATCTTCAAGTGAACAATCCTGCTATGCATAACCGAAAGCGGATGGAAGATGCTTGTGAGCATTACTTGCATCAGCATGTGTCAAAAGACTTAGAGGTAGATGTAAACGTGATTCCTTTAGCTAGCGATCCTAATGAGCGTGAGCAAGAACAACGGAAGCACCTTTCACAAGTAAAGCAGGTAATAGCTATAGCATCGGGTAAGGGAGGTGTAGGTAAATCTACCATCACTGCCAACCTTGCAGCTGGTCTGGCACGCAAAGGATACCGGGTAGGTTTAATCGACGCTGACATTTATGGTCCATCTGCCCCAATGATGTTTGATGTTGTGTATGAAAAACCCGGTGTTGAAGAAATAGATGGCAAGCGTTATATGCTTCCAGTTGAAGGCCATGGTGGCGTTAAAATCATGTCAATTGGCTTTTTTGCTGATCCCGATCAAGCGGTGGTTTGGCGAGGGCCAATGGCTAGCAAGGCGTTAGAACAAATGTTTAGCGACGTATACTGGGGAGATCTCGATTTCATGCTCATTGATTTACCGCCAGGTACGGGAGACATTCATTTAACCTTGGTTAAACAAGCACCGCTAACAGGAGCCGTTATCGTTTCAACTCCACAACCTGTTGCTTTAGCAGATGCTAAGAAAGGTGTTGCGATGTTCCGATTAGACTCCATCAATGTTCCAGTAATTGGTATCGTTGAAAACATGAGTTACTTTGTTCCAGATGATATGCCGGATAAGAAGTATTACATTTTTGGCAAGGATGGCGCTGCTCAGCTCGCAGCTACCATGAAAACCCCCATGTTGGGTCAAATTCCTTTGATTGAGAGTATACGAGTGGCAGGAGATGTTGGAAGACCTGCTTCATTACAAGATAATACACCTGCAAATTGCGCATTTGAAAAGCTTGTAAATCAAGTTGAGCGTGCTGTAAATATGGAGGTAGAAGCCTAAATAAGAACTATGGAAGTGTTGAACATTGAGTCGCGCGTTCGTGAAGCTTTAGAGGATATTCGTCCTTTCTTGGAAGAAGATGGGGGAGGACTTGAACTCATAGAGGTTACCAATGACAATATCGCGCGTGTTGAGTTAAAAGGAGCGTGTACAAATTGTTCCATGAATACAATGACATTTCAAGCTGGAGTAAAAGATGCGATTCTTAAAGCAGTTCCAGAGATTAAAGGTGTAGAGGCAGTTAATTTTGCCTTGCATTCAGATTGAACCCTTTTTCATGACTGAAGTAAGAGAAACCAAGGAAAAAGTAACGGTATTGTTCGCAGGAGATTCTGGGGATGGTATGCAGCTTACAGGTAATCAGTTCACCAATACGCACGCCTTGTTTGGTAATGATGTTAGTACGTTTCCAAACTTTCCTGCAGAAATTCGCGCTCCTCAGGGAACTGTTCCTGGTGTGAGTGGTTTTCAAGTTCAATTCGGAAGTTCAAATGTCTTTACCGCTGGTGATAAAGCTGATGTGCTCGTGGTAATGAATGTGGCGGCGTTAAAAGCTAACCTGCACAAGTTGAAACGAGGGGGTGTTCTCATTGCAAATGAATCGGGTTTCGATAAAAAGAACATGAAACTTGCCAAGGTGGAGTACCATCCACTAGAAACGGATGAATTGGCAGGTTATAGTCACCACTTTATTGACGTTACTGGGCTAACCTTGGCATCACTAGAGCCTTTCGATGTTTCCAGAAAAGATGCTGACCGAAGCAAGAATATGTTTGTGTTGGGTTTTTTGTATTGGATGTTTGATCGTTCAATAGCTGGTACAGTTCAATACCTTGCTGAGAAGTTTGGCAAGCGACCTGATTTGGTTGAAATGAATGAGGCTGTGCTCAAAGCAGGCTACAATTTTGGAGAAACAAGTGAAGTTTTCACTACCCGCTATGAGGTTAAAAAGGCTGCGCTAGATTCAGGGAATTACCGCAATATAATGGGAAACAATGGCATTGCTATTGGCCTAGTTGCTGCCGCTCAAAAGTCGGGGCTGGAGCTCTTTTACGGATCTTATCCCATTACTCCCGCCAGCGATATTTTACATGAACTGGCTAAGTACAAACAGTTTGGCATTAAAACGTTTCAAGCGGAAGATGAAATAGCGGCAATTTGTAGTGCCATAGGAGCATCATTTGGAGGGGCATTAGGCGTTACCGCGTCTTCAGGTCCAGGGATTGCTCTTAAATCGGAAGCGATGGGGCTTGCAGTGATGTTAGAAGTGCCTTTGGTTATCGTGAATGTTCAGCGCGGTGGACCTTCTACAGGACTTCCAACTAAGACAGAACAAGCAGATTTGTTTCAAGCACTTTACGGCCGCAATGGCGAAGCACCAATGCCTGTAATTGCTGCGCGACAGCCAGCTGATACCTTTGATACAGTTTTTGAAGGGGTCCGATTGGCCTTAAAATACATGACTCCGGTGATGGTGCTTTCGGATGGTTATATTGCAAATGGCGCTGAACCTTGGCGGTACCCATCAGCCGATGAGTTGCCAACATTAGAACACCGTAAGGTAAGCGGTAATCACTCAGGTTACCAACCTTATGCCCGCGATGAATCCTTGGTTCGTGATTGGGCGATTCCGGGAACTCCAGGCTTAGAACACCGGTTAGGCGGATTAGAAAAAGATGCACTGACGGGAGACGTTTCTTATGACCCCGAGAACCACGAAAAAATGGTAGAAATTCGCGCGGAAAAAGTGATGAATATCGCAGAGGATATTCCTAAACTGGAGCTCGATCAAGGTACGCGAAACGATGAATTGTTGATTTTGGGCTGGGGCTCCACTTATGGCGCAATTAAGTCGGCTGTAAATCAATTACGAGCGGAGGGGCTAGCTGTGGCACATGCACACTTTAGGTATATCTCACCGCTTCCCAAGAATACAGAAATGCTACTAGCAGATTTCAATCACGTTTTAATTCCAGAAATGAATAAGGGCCAATTGGTTCAATTAATCCGCTCTAATTTTTTAATTGATGCGGTACCATTGAATAAGGTTCAAGGTGTGCCCTTTACTGCAGAAGAAATTCAACATGCAGCTAAAGAACAGATGGGGGTGCAAGCATGAGTAGAGAAGAGATTCACCCGGTAGTTTTTAAGGCAAAAGATTTTGAGAGTAATCAAGAAATCAGGTGGTGTCCGGGGTGCGGCGACTATGCGATCTTAAAGCAAGTTCAGGCAGCCGTAGCAGCGACAGGAACACCTAAAGAAGAGCTGGTTTTTATTTCTGGTATTGGTTGTTCTTCGCGGTTCCCATACTATATGGATACTTATGGAATGCACAGTATACATGGTCGTGCAACAGCCATAGCATCGGGCTTAAAGGCGGCAAACCCAGACCTGAGCGTTTGGATTATTACCGGTGATGGCGATAGCCTTTCTATTGGTGGCAATCACTTGATACATGTATTAAGGCGGAATTTCGACACGAATATTTTGTTGTTTAACAATGAGATATACGGCCTTACAAAAGGTCAATATTCGCCAACCTCTCCCGAAGGATTGGTAACTAAGTCTACCCCTATGGGAAGCTTAGATCATGCTTTTAACCCGGCAGCGCTAGCCCTTGGAGCTGATGCTACGTTTGTTGCTCGCACAATAGATCGCGATCCGAGGCACATGAAGGCTATTTTTGCAGCCGCAGATGAGCACAAAGGGACTTCCTTCGTTGAGATCTATCAAAACTGTCCAGTGTTTAATGATGGAGCATTTAATGGGTATACCGACCGCGGATTAAAAGAAGAGCATGTGCTTATGCTGGAAGTTGGAAAGCCCTTACTGTTTAATAAAGAGCAATACGCCGTTGTTCTAAAAGACATGCAACCTGTTGTTCAACGGGCAGAGGATACTTCTCCAGATGAGTATTGGATACATGACCCAAAAAACGCCATGAAGGCACACCTGCTGAGTAGAATGTTCGATCAACCAACAGAAGGTTCGCTTCCAAGGCCATTTGGCGTATTTTATAGTGAAGAGCGAGCTACTTATGAGGATTTACTTACAGGACAACTTGACGCTGCTGTAGCAGAATCAGGTCCAGGGAATCTCGATGACCTGCTGCGCGGAACGAATACTTGGACTGTCGACTAAGCTTTCAGCTCTTGGGGTAAGGTGCAAACGGGGATGGGGTTCATCTTATGTTTATTTGCACGGTGTCTTTGGAGGTAGATTTTCCATACCTCCCGTTGCCGATCCGATGTAAATACCTTGCCATCAGGATTTGCTCCATATTCTTCATGAATACGCATAGCCCATTCAAGTTCACTGTAGGTGGCGCCGATTTGATCTTCATCGGTACGTCCATCGTCCCAAAGCCCGTCAGTTGGTGGTGCATTTAAAATGGATGCGTCAATGCCAAGTTCTTGACCAATTTGATAAACCTCAGATTTCATAAGGTCGGCAATTGGCGATAAGTCAACTCCGCCGTCGCCATACTTGGTAAAAAAGCCAACCCCAAAATCTTCAACCTTATTTCCTGTGCCGCACACCAACGCCCCTTTCGATCCGGCAACTGCATAGAGCGTAGTCATGCGCAATCTGCTTCTCGTGTTGCTCAATGTAAGCATGTACGTGTCGTGATCTTGGTTCAGGTCTACTGCAGCATTCATCTCCCGCGTGAGGTTGTCATAGGTAGCTGTTAGGTCAATTTTTAAGTGAGTAACATTAGGAAAGTGTTCAGTAAGCCAGCTTAAGTGTTTGCTACCGCGTGAAACCTGCTCTTGATCTTGGTGAATAGGCATTTCAATAACAACTAATTCCAACCCCGTGCGGGCACAGAGTGTGCTCACTACAGCGCTATCAATCCCTCCAGACACACCAACTACATAGCCGTTGGTAGTTGATTTTTGGCTGTAATCGGTGAGCCAATTGGTAATGTGCTCAATCGTTTCAGATGCTTTAACCATAATGTGTAAACGCTACTGGAGATAAGGTGTTTAAAATAAAACGCCAACTTGAAGCATTATTAAATGCTGATTGTTCTTCCATTCACGATCCACGACGGGTTTTCCGTTGGCGTCTAAAGTAACTGTACCGTTAGCGTTGGTTTCGTATGTGTCACCTTTTAAAATATTGGTGAATCCATTTTGATAATGAATTCCCACTGAAAGCATGGTATTCCCACTAATGTTTCGTTCAAATCCACCTCCAATTAGCAGAGCAGATCTAAATAGTTGCACGTCATCTTGTATGTCAATGTCGGCCTCTGAAAAACTGGTGTTTCCATTTCCATACTCATAATCAGCTTGGGCGTTAATGTTAAATCCAGCTAATGTGCCGAAGAGTCCATAGTAATGCATGTACCCAATTTCATTGGTGCGTAACTTAATGGCTAGCGGGATGTCAATGTACCGGAGTTTATACGTTGCATTAGCAGTTACTGGAGTATAGGTGCCATTGCTTTCAAAAGCAGTTGGGTAGCTCATTTTACCACCAATGTGGGATAGGGTGAATCCTGTGTGAAACATGTAGTTTTCCGTACCTACGAGCCTAAAATCGGCAATCAGCCCATAGTTCATTCCCAAGCGAGCACCATCACTGTCATAATGGGTGTTGTCTGGTGAAATCCAGTTTACAGTAGGTGAAAACGTTAGGCCGAGCCTCAGGCTGCGGTCTTGTGCGAATGAGTTAAGGGAAATTAATGCAGCAATTATTAATGCTGAAAACCTAAAGGATGTAGTTCGTTTCATAGTTTTGCTTGGATTATGTAAAATTAATAATACTCAGGTAGATGCCGACAAATCGATACATCTTTTACACGTTATTGTTTTTTACCGGTTTGGTAATGTTCAGTTGCAACGAAAACAAATTCGATGTTGATGTTTCTGCTTTTCAGACGGATTTACATTGCTCGAGAATGGAGCGCGAGTTTCATGCGATCTCGGAGGAAAATGTTGGAGAAGTCCATGCAGCCCTCCAAAAGGAATATGGATTGTTCTACAAACAGTTTGTGGAGCAAGTATTGAGTCTTGGGCTTATCGATGACCCAGCAATTGATTATGCCATTTTAGCTTATGTGAATGACCCCCAAATTAAGAAGTTATCAGATGAAGTAAGGGAACAATTTGAAGCCTGTCCTGCCCAGCAAGAGTTGGAGGAGGCATTCAATTATTACCAATATCACTTTCCAGACCGTGTTGTGCCAAAATTTGTTACGTATACTGCAGGGTTTCACTCAAAAGTTGCAGCAACAGACGATGTACTGGGAATAGGCTTGGAGATGTACCTTGGTCAATCAAATCCATATTATGGCATGCTGCAGTGGCCAGCGTATAAGACACAGTTCCTGGTTCCGGATTACATTCCTTATGACGCGATGCGGGGATGGGTGTTGACTGAATTTGAGCAAAAACAACTCAAATCCGACTTACTCTCACGTATGATTGCTTATGGCAAGGTTCTCTATGCCATGGATGCTCTATTTCCTCAGAAAAAAGATTACATGAAGATTGGTTATACAGAATCGCAGTTGATGTGGTGTGAGGCAAATGAAACCAGGATTTGGACTGAAATTCTAGAAAGTGGCCTTCTTTTTTCAACCAATACGAATGATATTCGGAAATTCTTAATGGAAGCGCCATTTACGAGTGGAATGCCAAAGAAGTCTCCTGGTCAGATTGGTTATTGGGTAGGCTGGCAGATAGTGCGCTCATTCATGGATGAACGCGATGATATGAACCTGGAAACGCTGATGCTAGCACCTATTGATGGACAGGCATTTTTGAATGAATCACGATATAAACCAATATAATTATGGCAACAGAGTCGCAAATAACATTTAATGTAGGGGTAGATGAAAATCATGTTCCAGAGAGCCTATCATGGAAAGCAAGTGATAATGATGAATCAGGAGATTGTAAGGCTACTATGATTTCAATTTGGGATGCGAAAGAAGCAAATACCCTGCGTATTGATTTGTGGACAAAGGATATGGATGTTGAGGATATGAAGTTGTTTACGTATCAGACGATGATGACCATGGCCGATACATTTGCACGTGCTACTGGTGAGGATCAGTTGGCCGATGAAATGCGCTTTTTTGCCAATCAAATGGGAGAAAAAATGAACCTGATCAAGCGTCAAGACTAGCGCCAGTTTTGTTGCTTTTGATGAGCTTCCCATACGGGCATCACTTCATCCAAATAGGTTAGCAGGTCTTCTCGGCCAGCCTTTTTTACGGATGATGTGATGAACATATCTGGAAGGTATTCCCAATCTTTGAGCATTTCTTCTTTGTACCGAAGCAAGTTTCTAGGGATTTCGTGTTCTTTTAATTTGTCGGCTTTGGTAAAAACCATCACAAAAGGAACCTGCTTTTCGCCAAGCCACCCCATAAACTCTAAGTCTATTGGTTGAGGTTCATGGCGAATATCAAGCAACACAAAAACAGCGAGTAGATTAGTTCTTCCTACAAGGTATTTTTGAATGAAGCCAGCGAACTTTCGTCGGTCGCTCTTGGAAGTTTTAGCGTACCCATAACCCGGTAAATCTACAAGGTACCAAGAGTCATTAATAATGAAATGGTTTATGGTTTGGGTCTTTCCGGGTCTTCCCGATATTTTGGCTAAGCCCTTATGGTCGGTTAACATATTGATGACCGAGGATTTACCCACATTTGACCTACCGATGAATGCGAATTCAGGCTTGTTCGGCTCGGGACACTTGTCGAGAGCCGTATTGCTCATGACAAAATCAGCCGAGCGTATTTTCATGCGTTATGCTTAATTAGTCCTGAAAACGTTTGCTTAACCAATCGCCTAAGAGTTGGTTGAATTGGGTCGATTGCTCCATCATTGGTGCGTGCCCACATTTGTCAATCCAGTATAAATCGGACTGAGGAAGGAGGCGATTGAATTCTTCAGCAACATCAGGCGGTGTGATCTGATCGTTTTTACCCCAAATCAAACAAGCCGGCACATCAAGTGACGTGAGCTCTTTTGTCATGTTGTGACGAATAGCTGATTTGGCGAGTGAAAGAATCCGGATGAGGCGTGATTTATCATTCACGAGATCAAAGCACTCATCTACTAACTCATCAGTCGCATGTGCTGGGTCGTAAAAAGTTACTTCAACACGTTTGCGAATGAAATCTTTATTGCTTCGTTTGGGGAACGAGCTTCCAAATGCATTTTCATATAAGCCTGAACTTCCTGTTAAAATCAGGGATTCAACCTTTTCTAAATTCTTCGAAGTGTACACCAATGCAACATGTCCACCGAGTGAGTTACCAAGGAGGTTTACTTTATCGTACCCTTTGTGATCAATAAACTCCTCTACAAATTTTGCGAGGTTCTTAACGTTCGTATTGATTACCGGTAATTCGTAGATCGGCATCAACGGAATTACTACGGTGTAATTGTCAGAGAATGCGTCAACGACGTCTTTGAAATTACTCAAGGCACCGAATAACCCATGCAATAGCATAAGTACAGGTCCTTCTCCTTCTTCAACGTATTCGAAGTCTCCTTCTTTCTTGGTTATAACATCCATGCACACTGGTTTTCTGCAACTCAAAATTAAGTAAAAAGAAATTGGAAACCCGACTTCATCTCATCCCTATTAACACTCGAGTGTTGATAAGGATGGGTGTTAGTGGTGTATATCTACGTGGCTATTTTCATTTTTGAAATACTTCCGTATCGCCCGCCAAACGTGTGATTTACTTTACTGTAACACCAAATAGCATTTAAAGTTTTCAACAAAGTGGTAGAATGTGGGAGAAAGTGGGAAAAATTGGATAATTTTACACTTTCAAACACGAAACCCTTTATAGTGGCGGGATTCATAGGAGAATATGATTGTAAGTTGGATGCCAAGGGCAGGTTTTTGTTCCCTGCCGGGCTTCGCAAGCAGGTTGATACAATGGCGCAAGAGCGCTTTGTAATGAATCGTGGCTTCGAGGGGTGCTTGGTATTGTATCCTATGAATGAGTGGGAAAAAGAAACCGCAAAATTTGAGTCGTTGAACTTGTTTGTGGCTAAGAACCGCAAGTTCTACCGACAGTTTCACAATGGGGCCACTCAGCTTGCTTTAGATAGTGCGGGAAGGTTACTAGTTCCGAAAACGTTAATGGCGTTCGGGAGTATTGAAAAGGAGATCGTTCTTTTTGCATATGCAAACCGTATAGAAGTTTGGTCGAAAGACCGATACAACGAGGTCATGGATGGTGATGAACAAGCCTTCGAAGACCTTGCAGAAGAAGTTATGGGCCAGTCAGAATCGAATCATGAACCCGAAGGCTGATGTATCACGCTCCCGTAATGTTGCAAGAGTGCATGGAAGGGCTGAATATTCAGCCCGATAAAATTTATGTCGATGTAACGTTTGGTGGCGGCGGGCACGCTAAGGAGTTGTTGAACAGACTTAGCGGTGGTCGGCTGATTGGATTTGATCAAGATAAAGATGCTCACAATCACGCTTTTGTCGATGAGCGACTCACGCTGGTAAAATCGAATTTTCGCTTTTTGAAAAACTTTTTACGCATGCACAACGCACTTCCTGTAGCTGGAATTTTAGCTGATCTAGGAGTGAGTTCACATCAGTTTGATGAAGCATCTCGTGGGTTTTCAATTCGGTTTGATGCGGATTTGGACATGCGCATGGATGAAGGATTAAAGTTAACGGCAGCCGATGTGTTGGCGACATATTCACAAGATGAGCTGACTCGAATTTTCAAAGCGTATGGAGAGTTGAAGGGGGCGCATCGCATTGCGGAGCAGGTTGTTCGCGCTAGAGCTGAGTCTCCTATAAAGCGTGTGGAGGAGTTGAAAGCACTTGTTGTAGGAATGGTACCCGCTAAAAAGCAGAATCAGTTTTATGCTCAGCTTTTTCAAGCAATACGAATTGAGGTGAATGGCGAGTTGGATGCGCTGAAAGAGGTGCTTGAGCAGGCGGTTGAGGTCTTGGAGCCAGGTGGTCGTTTGGTGGTAATGAGTTACCACTCACTTGAAGACCGGTTGGTGAAAAATTGGATCAAGACTGGAAGTTTTGACGGTAAAATGGAAAAAGACTTTTACGGGAACGTATTGCGCCCCATGAAGCCGGTAGTTAATAAAGTAATTGTGCCAACTGATGAGGAAGTGGCGAAAAATCCAAGGGCTCGAAGTGCAAAGCTGAGGGTCGCAGAAAAGATTGATGAGTAAGAATAAACAAATAGATGAACAAGATGTGGCATCGGGCTCTAAGCCTGCAAATCGCGTTGGACGTTCCTTGGCAGATGTGCTCAATGGAAATGTGTTGGCACGGGAAGAAGTTGTGCGCCACCTTCCGTTTTTGTTTTTTCTGGTTGGGCTTGCCTTACTCTACATCGCAAATGGTTATGTGGCTGAGGATACAGTGCGCAGTATGAATAAAATGGATGCAGAGATCAAAGAGTTGCGTTCGGAATTCATCACCATTAAGTCTGACCTCATGTATACCACAAAACAATCTGAACTGGTTGATATCATTCAAGAAAAAGGGCTGGGGCTCAAAGAGTCATTTGCTCCGCCCCAAAAGCTTGTGGTAGAATCAGAAACGTATCAAAAAATGAACGCGGAGAATGAATGACGCGCCTAACATATTGAAGCGGGCCTATGTCCTTTACTTCTTGTTGCTGATACTAGCGGTAACAATCGGGGTTAAGGCTGTGCTTATTCAATTTGTTGAAGGCGATAAGTGGCGAAGCAAGGCCCAAAACTTAACCGTGCAATACAAAACCATCGATGCAGTGCGCGGAAATATATATGATGCTGGTGGTGGCTTGCTCGCAACCTCGGTACCTATATACGAAGTAAGATGGGATCCAAATACAGAAGCGATTACGGAAGAGCTGTTTAATGAGTACATCGACACCTTAACCCTGTGTTTGTCGCGTGTTTTTCCTGACAGGTCTCAATTTCAATGGAAACGCCGATTGGTTCAGGCTCGTAGCGGGGGTGAGCGCTACCATTTAATTCAGCGCGGAGTGAAGTACACCGAATTAAAAGCAATTCGTGAGTTTCCACTTTTCAATCGAGGTAGGTATAAAGGGGGGTTGATTTACCTCCAACAGAATAAACGCCAACGTCCTTTCCGGGTATTGGCTGCACGAACCATCGGTTATGAGCGCGAAGGTGTAAGCCCTGTAGGGCTTGAGGGCGCTTATTCAAAAGAACTCAGCGGTGTTTCTGGTAAAAGGCTAATGAAAAAAATTGCCGGAGGAGTTTGGATGCCGCTTGATGATGAAAATCAACTGGAGCCGGAGGATGGCTGGGATTTGCATACCACCATTGATGTGAATATTCAAGATGTTGCCGAATACGCACTACTTAAGCAGCTTAGGAAGCAAGGTGCAGCGCACGGAACAGTGGTCTTGATGGAGGTGGAAACAGGTGAAGTGCGAGCAATTGCCAATTTGGCATTGGGTAAGGATGGCAAATATTACGAGAGCTATAATTACGCAATAGGTGCAGGAACAGAACCTGGGTCAACAATTAAGCTGGCAAGTTACATGGCAGCTTTGGAAGATGGGTACATCGACTTACATCATAAAATAGAAACAGGTAATGGGAAATATGATTTCTACGGAAACACCATGGAAGACTCTAAAGAAGGGGGTTATGGAACAATTTCAGTTGAAGAAGCCTTTGCTTACTCTTCAAATATTGCCATTGCTAAAATTGTAGATAAGCACTACCGCAGTAATCCGCAACAGTTCGTAGATCACTTCAAGCGTATGCGTTTGGATCGTAAGTTGGGACTTGAGATTGCGGGTGAAGCGAGGCCTTTTATTAAGTCGGCAGATGACTCAACCTGGTCTGGAATTACACTTCCGTGGATGTCCCACGGCTATGAGTTGACACTTACCCCGATGCAAATCTTGGCTTTTTACAATGCAGTTGCTAATGATGGTAAACTGGTTAAGCCTCAATTTGTGACTTCGGTCCGCAAAGGGAATGAAGTTGTGAAGCGAATAGAGCCTGCAGTGCTGAATGAACAAATCGCATCACCCGAAACGATTGCCAAAGCACAGCAGATGCTGGAAGCAGTAGTTGAATATGGTACAGCTACAAATTTGAATGGCACATCGTATCGCATAGCAGGTAAAACAGGAACGGCTCAAATTGCATATCAAAAAGGTGGATACCGTCAGAAAAACAAGGTTTCGTACCAAGCGTCGTTTTGCGGGTATTTTCCAGCTGATAATCCAAAGTACTCCTGCATTGTAGTGGTGAATGCGCCATCGCGCTATGTTTATTACGGGAACCTGGTAGCTGGCCCGATTTTCAGGGAAATAGCCGATAAGGTTTATGCGACTCGCGTAGATATTCATGAGCCACTTGAAGAACAGCCGATTACGGCCAACACCCGCATTCCTGTTGCGAAAACGAGTGAAATGGGTGATCTCAGCGCTGTTTACGACGCCATTGGTGTAACCTACGAAAAAACAGAAGAAGATATCCGCTGGGGTGTTGCAAGCACAGGAGCTGAAAAAGTTACTGTGAAAGAGAAACACTTAAAGCAAGGCTTGGTGCCCAATGTTCGTGGGATGAATTCTCAAGATGCAGTGTACCTCCTAGAAAATTTAGGACTGCGTGTTGAGCTGCGCGGGCGAGGGGCGGTGAATGATCAGAGTATAGCACCCGGTGCTCAAGTAATAAATGGAAATAAAATAATACTGGAACTGACGTGAAACTGCTAGCAGACCTTTTATATAAGTCGCGAATTGAAGAGATCAATGGCAAGAATAATGTTGCGATAGATCATGTTCATTTTGACTCTCGTAAGGTTGAGCCCTTCACCCTTTTTGTAGCAACACGAGGGACACAGTCGGATGGTCATGACTACATCAATCAAGCCATCGATCAAGGTGCTGTTGCGGTGGTTTGTGAAGTGTTTCCAGAGGTTCAAAATCCGGGAGTTACTTTCATCAAGGTAAAGGACTCGAAAGAGGCGTTGGCTCATATTGCTACAAATTTTTACGATCATCCATCCACGCAATTAAAACTGGTTGGTGTTACTGGTACCAACGGAAAAACGAGTGTGGTTACCCTATTGCATCAACTGTTCACCTCCTTGGGATATAAATGTGGGATGCTCAGCACTGTTACCAATCGAATCGGTAAAGCGGATGTGCCAAGCACGCACACTACACCCGATGCCTTGAGTGTAAATGAAATGATGGACCGCATGGTGACTGCTGGTTGTGACTATTGCTTTATGGAAGTGAGTTCACATGCTATCGTTCAACACCGGATAACGGGGTTGGATTTTGATGTGGCGGCTTTTACCAATATTTCCAGAGACCACCTCGATTATCACGGCACGTTTAGGGCTTATTTGGATGCCAAAAAAGGACTCTTTGATCAGCTAAAACCAGAAGCTTACGCCTTAATGAACAAGGACGATAAGCATTGGGATTACATGGTGCAGAATTGCAGTGCTCAAGTGAAAACGTTTGCAGTGAAATCTCTCGCCGATTACAAAGCGAAAGTGATTGAAAATCAATTCACAGGTATTCAATTGAACATCAATTCAAATGATGTTTGGACAAAATTGGTGGGCGGATTTAATGCCTATAACCTGCTAGCAGTTTACGGCGCAGCGAAGCTGTTTAACCAGCATGAAATCAATATCCTAACCGACCTATCAAACTTAGACCCAGTTGAAGGAAGATTTGAGTACATAAAGACTCCTTCAAACATTGCTGGAATAGTTGATTACGCTCATACTCCAGATGCGCTGGAGAATGTGCTTTCTACTATTCAGGAGATAAGAACCCGCAATGAACAAGTGATTGTAGTGGTGGGCTGTGGAGGAGATCGTGATGCGGGAAAGCGTCCCGAAATGGCAAAGATTGCATGCAAGTATGGTGATCGCATACTCTTTACTTCAGACAATCCTAGAACGGAAGATCCCAATGCTATCATTGCAGATATGGAAGCGGGTGTTGAGCCACAATTCTACAAAAAAACCCTTGCCATAACGGATCGAAAAGAAGCCATAAAGGCTGCGGTTGGAATGGCAGATTCCGGCGATATTATTCTAATTGCTGGGAAGGGACATGAAACGTACCAAGAGATCAACGGGGTGCGCAACTCTTTTGATGACATGGCAATATTAGCTGAACTCTTACACAAACTGAAAGCTGAATAGATGTTATACTACCTGTTTCATTATTTAAACGATTTGGATGTTCCCGGAGCAGGGGTGTTCCAGTACATTACATTTCGAGCTGCGATGGCGGTTATTACATCGTTAATTATTTCGATGTTTTTTGGAAAGCACATCATCAGGTTGCTCCACCGGAAACAAGTGGGAGAAACGGTACGCGATTTAGGCCTTGAAGGTGAGAAACAAAAACAGGGAACGCCAACTATGGGTGGGTTAATTATCCTCGCCTCAATATTGATTCCAACACTCCTTTTTACCAAGCTTGATAACATCTACATCATCCTCATGATTGTATCAACCGTATGGCTGGGTGCAATTGGGTTTATTGATGATTACATTAAGGTCTTTAAGAAGAATAAAGAAGGTCTTCAAGGGAAGTTTAAAGTAATTGGACAGGTTGGAATTGGAATAATAGCAGGTAGTATCCTCTACTTTCATAATGATGTTGTTGTAAAGGAACGGGTTGAGTCGCCGGTAGAACAGGTTGCATCAGCTAATCAGGGTAACCAAGAGATTGTGTGGGATGAGCACCCTTCAACAGTAACAACAATCCCCTTCATCAAGGATAATGAATTTGATTACAGTTGGATGTTAAACTGGTTAGGGGACGACTGGGTCAAGTACACCTGGCTCATTTTTATCCCAGTGGTAATTCTAATTGTAACTGCAGTTTCAAATGGTGCTAACATCACTGATGGAGTTGATGGTTTGGCGGCAGGAACAAGTGGGATTATTGGATTGGCACTTGGAATTTTTGCTTTTGTAAGTGGAAACTATGTGTTCGCTGATTACCTCAATATCATGTATTTACCGAACACCGGTGAGTTGGTGGTATTCATCGGGGCATTTGTAGGCGCGTGTATCGGTTTTCTCTGGTACAACTCATACCCAGCTCAGGTTTTCATGGGGGATACAGGCTCGTTGGCTCTCGGTGGAATTATCGCAGTTTTTGCGCTTGCAATACGCAAGGAACTCATCCTGCCAATCCTCTGCGGGATTTTCCTAATAGAGAACCTGTCTGTAATGATTCAAGTAAGCTATTTCAAATACACGAAGAAAAAATATGGTGAAGGACGAAGGGTTTTTAAAATGTCGCCCCTTCATCACCATTACCAAAAAATAGGGATGAATGAGTCCAAAATTGTTACGCGCTTCTGGATTGTGGGGATCATCCTCGCAGTGATAAGCATTGTAACACTGAAACTGCGCTAACCGCATGAGGAGACCGCGGCAAAATACAACGGTGTGGCCATGAAACTGGCGATACTTGGAGCGGGCGAAAGCGGTATAGGTGCCGCCATGCTCGGACAGAAACATGGGTATGATGTGTTTCTGTCAGATAATGGATTGATAAAGAAAAAATACAAAGACGCTCTTTCACATCTTGGGATTGAATATGAGGAAAACGGTCACAGTGTTGCTCGAATTTTAACTGCTGATTTGGTAGTTAAATCACCGGGCATACCAGACACGGTTCCGCTGATAAAGAATTTAGTGGAGGAAGGAATCGAAGTCATTTCAGAAATTGAATTTGGCTTTCGATATACCAAAGGTAAGGTGGTGGCTATTACAGGTACCAACGGTAAAACAACCACCGCCTTACTTACTCACCATATGTTGCAGCGAGCTGGACTGGATGTAGCATTAGGTGGTAACATTGGAACCAGCTTCGCAAAATTAGTTGCAGAAAATGATAGGCCATATTACGTGCTTGAAGTGAGCAGTTTTCAATTGGATGGGTGTACCACTTTCAAGCCATTCATTGGGATGGTGATAAACATCACTAAAGATCACCTAGACCGCTACAATGAAAGCTTAGAGGAATACGCACAAGCGAAATTCCGAATGGTGCAATGCATGGATGAACATGATCATTTCATCTACTGGGCAGATGACCCTGTAATTGCTGATCAGTGCTCAAAACACACCATCAAAGCTGCGCAACATCCTTTTTCCCTCAAATCTCCCCAAGTAAATGGAGCTTATTTAACAGACGAAACAATAACCATAAATACAAACAACAAACCAATACAAATGTCAATACACGAACTGGCCCTTCAGGGCAAACACAATGTGAACAACACCATGGCAGGCGGTATTGCAGCTCGCATCCTTGAGATCCGCAAGGAGGTGATTCGCGATAGCATGTCCGACTTCCAAAACGTTGAGCACCGACTAGAGTTGGTGACAACCGTTTCTGGGGTTGAGTACATTAATGATTCGAAAGCAACCAATGTAAACTCTACGTGGTATGCACTTGAGTCGATGACTAACCCTACCATCTGGATAGTTGGTGGAGTTGATAAAGGAAATGATTACACCCTGCTAACGGAGCTTGTTAAAAACAAGGTTTCTAAGGTGATATGCCTGGGGCAAGATGTGGCTAAAATTCACAAGGCTTTCGGATCAGTCGTTGGTGAAATGTACGATGCTGCAAGCATGCATGAAGCAGTGAGTATGGCTTATCGCCTTGCTGATAAAGGAGATGCGGTATTGCTTTCACCTGCATGTGCAAGTTTCGACTTGTTCGAGAATTATGAAGATCGGGGACGTCAGTTTAAAGAGTCAGTGCGCTCATTATAAGCAGGAATGAAAGATGTGTTTAAATACATAGGAGGAGACAAATCCATTTGGATGACCGTGCTGTTTTTGGCATTGGCCTCTATGCTCTTGGTATATAGTTCTGTTGGTTTGTTGGCTTATCAATACCAAGGAGGAAACACGTTTTTCTATTTTTTCAAGCATGCATTCTTTTTAGTAACCGGTTTTGTGATGATTTATGTCATTCATAAAATCAATTACCGCATATTTTCACGCCTATCGCAGGTTATGATTTGGTTGAGTATACCCCTCTTACTGCTTACCCTCGTTATGGGTGATAATGTCAATAATGCAAGCCGATGGCTTACCATACCTATCATTAACCAGTCGTTTCAAACATCAGATTTAGCGAAGCTAGCATTGATTACCTACCTCGCCCGAATAATGTCGAAAGATGGGTATGATCCTAAAGACTTTCAAAAAGGATTTATTCCAGTAATGATGCCTGTCGTGATCATTTGTGCGCTCATTTTACCTGCGAACTTGTCAACTGCTGCCCTTCTTTTTCTGGTGTGCGTAATGTTGATGTTTGTTGCAGGAGTTAACTGGAAATACCTATTGTCACTTATTCCAATGGGTGTTATTGCCTTGGGAATGGTTTTTATGATTGCTAAAGTGAAACCCGATGTATTTCCTCGGGCAGAAACATGGATTGCCCGAATTGAACGCTATGCCACTGGGGTTCAGGATCGCGATGGTAATTACCAAAGCGAGATGGCCAAAATTGCTATTGCCACTGGGGGTGTTACGGGAAAAGGACCCGGAAACTCGTCACAACGAAGCTTTTTACCTCAGTCTTCTTCAGATTTTATTTACGCCATCGTAATTGAAGAGTATGGTTTAATAGGAGGTTTTGGAATCTTATTACTCTACCTGATATTGCTCTTTAGGTCAATCAAATTGGTTCAACGCGTTGAAAAACATTTTGGGGCACTGCTTGTGCTTGGGTTGAGTTTCGGACTGGTGTTTCAAGCACTGATAAACATGTGCGTTGCTGTAAATTTATTACCGGTTACAGGGCAGCCACTTCCCATGGTTAGTATGGGAGGAACTTCCGTTTGGTTCACATGCATCACGCTCGGCATTATCTTGAGTGTAAGCAGGAGTGTTGATAAAGAAATAAGCAGTAAACAGGAAGGGGGTAACCGTGTCGTCGCCTAAATTTATTTTTAGTGGAGGAGGTACCGGAGGGCATATCTTCCCGGCAATTGCAATTGCAAACGCGATTAAACTGCGCAGTCCCAATGCGGATATCTTATTTGTTGGGGCCAAGGGGCGTATGGAAATGGAACGCGTTCCTGCTGCCGGATACCCAATTGAGGGATTGTGGATATCGGGTGTTCAGCGCAAGTTGACGTTAAAGAACGCCCTTTTTCCATTTAAGTTGATTTCAAGCTTGCTGCGCGCTCGAAGTATTGTGAAGTCGTTTAAGCCAGATGTCGTAGTGGGTACTGGAGGGTTCGCTTCTGGTCCGCTGTTGCGCGTCGCAGCTTTCATGCATGTTCCCGCACTTATTCAAGAGCAAAATAGTTTTCCGGGAATTACTAACCGTTTACTTGCTTCAAAGGTGAACCGCATTTGCGTAGCATATGATGGTATGGAAAAATACTTTCCGAAGGAAAAACTAATGCTTACAGGAAACCCTGTCCGCAAGGAAATGGTTCGTTTACAAGGAAAAAAACCAAAGGCTATAGCGCATTTTGAATTGGATCCCGCGAAATTAACCTTGCTCATTATTGGCGGGAGCTTGGGTGCGATGAGTGTAAACCGAGCCATTGAAGCTAAGCTAGAAGCCCTCGTAAATGAAGGGGTTCAGCTGATTTGGCAAACAGGTAAATTGGGCTATGCAAATGCCGTAAAAGCGGCTAAACCATATCCCGATCAAGGAGTGCACGTATTCGAATTCATTACCGATATGGATTTGGCATATGCAGCAGCAGATGTTGTTGTTTCGCGTGCCGGGGCTATAGCTGTTAGTGAGCTTTGCCTCGTTAGAAAGCCCGCTATTTTAGTTCCGTATCCACATGCGGCAGAAGACCACCAAACACGAAATGCTGAGGCACTTGTGAATAGGAATGCTGCCATTATGATTGCGGATAGTGAAGTGAATAATGATCTCGTAAGTGCGGTGATAGACTTGGCCAAAGATGAATCTAAACGAGAGCAGCTTAGCGAACAGATAAGCCAAATGGCATTGCACGATGCTGCCGAACGTATTGCAGATGAACTCATTAATATGATTCCTAAAGGGTGAAAGCACTGAGCGACATACAATCCATTTTTTTCCTAGGAATAGGGGGGGCAGGAATGAGTGCGCTTGCGCGATACTTTAACCGTTCAGGAGTAGAAGTGCTTGGTTATGATCGTAGCTCATCGCCCATTACAGAACAATTGCGTGAAGAAGGAATCACCATAAGTTATCAGAACCCATTGGATGGTCTTAAAAACAGCCTAGATTTATTGGTTTACACAGCTGCAATGAGTGCTAGTAATCCAGCACTAGCATGGGCTAAAGAACAAGGTGTTGATGCTATTAAGCGCAGTGAAGTGTTGGGAGCCATTTGCCAAAACTATACAACACTTGCGGTGGCCGGTACTCATGGAAAAACCACTACTACTGCAATGCTTGCACATATTTTTCACGAAGTTGATGATGCTGGAGTGAATGCGTTTGTAGGCGGACAGATGGCCAACTACAACACCAATTTCTTGTTCAATGAGAAGAGTAACTATGCAGTGGTTGAGGCTGATGAATTTGATCGCTCCTTCATGACACTTCACCCGTCTGTTTCTGTAATTACGAGCTTGG
This sequence comes from Salibacteraceae bacterium, assembly GCA_965661625.1. Classification (GTDB taxonomy): domain Bacteria; phylum Bacteroidota; class Bacteroidia; order Flavobacteriales_G; family Salibacteraceae. The sequence continues at coordinate 210,824 of CBFIEM010000003.1, read as the reverse complement.
ATCCTGATCACTTAGATGTTTATGGAGAGTCCAGGAACATGATGGCAACATTTACGGATTATGCCGACCAAGTGTCGCAAACCATTGTATTAAAAGAAGGCTTAACATTAGATCGGCAGGTTGGAGCTGATATAGCAAGTTATGGTTGGAGCCAGACAAGCCCTTATCGCGCAGAAGATGTAGCTGTTGTAGATGGACAATACCGATTTAAATTGGTGTGTCCAGATGGCGCTTTTGACGAGGTGAAAATAGGTCTTCCAGGAAGGCATAACATTGAAAATGCTGTAGCAGCAAGTGCTGTGGCGCACCTGTGCGGATTAAATATGAATGCAGTTGTGTCGGCATTGGCTTCATTTAGGGGAGTTAAACGTCGGTTTGAACGCGTTGTCTCCTCTCCAAACTTGGTTTTTGTTGATGATTACGCGCATCACCCAACTGAATTGCGTGCTGCAATTTCTGCCATGCATGAAATGAATAGTGGTAAACGAATTACAGGTGTTTTTCAACCGCATTTATTTTCACGAACGCGTGACTTTATAAATGACTTTGCTGAAGCATTGAGTGAATTGGATGAGTTGGTATTGTTGGACATCTATCCCGCAAGGGAGGAGCCAATTCCTGGAATCACATCTGCGGCATTATTGGAACTGGTGCAGTGTGATCGCAAGCAACTTGTAAGTAAAGCTGAGCTAACCGGTGTAATTGAGTCTTGGAATCCAGAAGTCCTTATTACCCTTGGTGCTGGAGATATAGATCGCGAAGTGGCATCCATTAAATCCATATTGACCAAATGAGGAAGGCTGTAAACATAGCGCTTTGGATAATTGGTGTAGGACTAGTAGCTGTGCTATTGGGGTTTGCAAATGCTCACACTGAAAGTGTGCGGTACGAAAAGCTTGTAGTAAACATTGATAATGCAGAAGGGAACTTTTTTGTGAGTCGCGAAGATATAGAACAGGCCGTTCAGAATTTGGGCTACGCAGAAGGTGAAACATTTATAAAAGAGATTGATGTAAGGGCGGTAGAGCGCTATTTTGACAATTACCCAAGTATTCGAAAGTCAGAAGTTTATGTGTCTTACGCAGGTCAATTGAATGTAGATATTGAACAGCGTATGCCTATAGTGCGGGTGTTTGCCTCAAATGGCGACAGTTATTACATTGATGATGAAGGGTATTTAATGCCATTGAGTGATGCGTTTACCTCCCGCGTAATGGTGTCAAATGGACTGATTCACGCACCTTATGGACAATGGTATAATGCCTGCTTAAGTTGTGAGGAAAATGAAACTGTTTCAGCGGAGCGGGACGTCTTGCGCGATGTGTATTTCATTGCACGCGCAGTTAGTAAAAACCCTTTTTGGAAGGCTCAGATTGCTCAGGTTTACCTCAATGCTCAGGATGATTTTGAGTTAATTCCAAAAGTGGGTAAACATCGCATCATATTGGGTTCAGCTAATCGCATTGAACAAAAACTTGAAAAGCTAAGCGCTTTCTATAATCGAGGCTTGAGTAAAACGGGCTGGAATGAATACGAAACCATCAACTTAAAATTTGACAATCAAGTAGTGTGCACTAAAAAATAAAATTATGGAACCAAAATCAGACATTGTCGTTGGCTTAGACATTGGAACTACCAAGATTGCTGCCTTGGTAGGTCGCAAGAATGAGCATGGTAAATTGGAAATCCTCGGAATGGGGAAAGCCGATTCTATCGGGGTTACACGAGGTGTAGTAACCCATATTACACCAACTGTTGAAGCCATTAAAAAGGCGATGGAAATGGCAAGCGCAAAATCCACTGTTGAGATTAACGTGGTAAACGTTGGTATTGCAGGGCAGCACATCAAGAGCCTCCAACATCGCGGAGTGCGTATGCGAAATGCATATGACGATGAAATTACTCAGAAAGACATTGATGCACTTGTGGAGGACATGTACAAACTTGTGATGCTTCCAGGTGAGAAAATTATCGATGTTCTTCCTCAAGAGTTTACTGTGGATAACGAGCAAGGGGTTCAAGATCCAATCGGAATGTCTGGTGGGCGATTAGAAGCTAACTTCCATATTATAACAGGGCAGATTGCTGCAGCTAAGAACATCTACAAATGTGTTAGCAAAGCAGGTCTTGAAGTGGATAACCTCATCCTAGAGCCATTGGCAAGTGCCGATTCGGTTTTAAGTCAAGAAGAAAAAGAAGCCGGTGTTGTATTGGTTGATATCGGTGGCGGAACAACTGATGTTGCCATTTTTAAAGAGGGCATCATTCGCCATACGGCTGTTATTCCATTTGGGGGTAACATCATCACTGAAGACATCAAAGAGGGCTGTTCAATTATTAAGAAACAGGCAGAATTGCTCAAGGTGAAATTCGGTAGCGCACTTGCCGATCAAACCGCAGCAAATGAGATTGTAGCAATTCCTGGACTTCGTGGGCGTGAGCCAAAAGAAATCTCAGTTACGAACCTAGCACACATTATTCAGGCGCGTATGGAAGAGATTATTGAGCAGGTATTCTATGAAATTCGGAATTCAGGGTACGAACGAAAATTAATTGCAGGAATTGTGGTGACTGGAGGTGGTTCACAGTTAAAACACATTGCGCAATTGTTTGAGTTTATGACGGGAATGGATACGCGCATTGGTTACCCAACTGAGCATTTGGCACAAGGTACAGAAGAGGTTACAAGTCCGTTGTTTAGTACGGGCGTTGGTTTAGTCCTGAAAGGATACGAGCGCATGAATCGCGAAGCTAAAGGCGATATGCAAGGAGAGCATATTGACGAACGTAAGCCACGTAAAGGAGGTTTCTTCGATGCGATATTGAAAAAAGGAGCCGATTGGCTCAATGAAGAATAAGCAAACACATATTCATCTTAAAATAAATTGTTATGCAGTTTGATTTGCCAAAAGACAAAAGCTCCATCATTAAGGTGATTGGAGTAGGAGGAGGCGGCTCTAATGCCGTAAATCACATGTTCCAGCAAGGAATTCGTGGTGTAGATTTCATGGTGTGCAACACCGACCAACAAGCACTCGACGCTAGTCCTGTGCCTCATAAGGTTCAGCTTGGAGCTAGCCTTACAGAGGGTATGGGTGCAGGCTCTATTGCAGACCGCGGTCGTAATGCAGCTATAGAAACAATTGAAGAAATTAGGGAAGTGCTTTCCCACAATACCAAGATGGTGTTCATTACCGCAGGTATGGGTGGTGGAACTGGAACAGGTGCGGCCCCAGTTATAGCTGAGGTGGCCCGTGAAATGGATATCCTTACAGTAGGGATAGTTACCATGCCGTTCTTTTTTGAAGGTCGTAAACGACGTCAACAAGCCGAACAAGGGATTGAAGAAATCCGCGCAAACGTTGATACGCTGCTCGTAATTAACAACGATAAGCTGCGTGAGATGTACGGCAACCTGAAAATGCGAGAAGCCTTTGCTCAAGCCGACAACGTTTTAACAACTGCGGCGAAGGGGATTGCAGAAATCATTACGCGCACAGGTCACGTGAACGTAGATTTTGAAGACGTAAGAACGGTAATGAATAGCTCCGGAGCTGCGATTATGGGTTCTGCTGTTGCAGATGGTGAGAACCGAGCAATTAAAGCAGTAGAAAATGCACTTGCTTCACCATTACTTAATGATAATGATATCAAAGGAGCACGTTATGTGCTGCTTAATATGGAGTTTGGACAAGAGGAAATTACAATGGATGAAATTTCTGACATTACCGATTACATTCAAGATGAAGCGGGTTCTACCGCTGACATCATTTGGGGTTACGGTGAGGATGAAACCATTGAAGAAGGCTTGCGTGTTACCATTATTGCAACAGGCTTTGAGGCTGCAGACGTAGATGGAGTAGGCACTGCACATACTCAGCAACCACAGCGAGTTGTTAAATCTTTAGACGATGAAGTTCCTACCAATTTAACAAAACCACTTGAGCAGAAACCAGTGGCAACTGAACCAACAGAGCCAGAAGAGCGTGATGCTCCTTTTATGAAGGAAGAGGAGAAGCCAGAGGTTGATGATTCGCAAAGTACCATCCAGTTTGAACTTACACCTAAAAAACCGATTGAACCAACGGTTGAGGACAGTTCAACGGCGTTTGAGCCTTTCATGAAGCCGAAAGCTGAGCCCAAACATGAGGCGAAGCCAACTCCTTCACCCGAATCAAAACAAACAACAACATTAGAAGCTGATGCAACTTCCATGGAGGAACAGCAGGCAAGAGCTAAAGAACGCATCCGTAAATTGGGAGACATTAGCAGCAGGCTGCGCACTCCTAATGGATTGAATGATTTGGAGGATGTTCCTGCGTATAAGCGCAGATCAATTCAGTTAAATGATGTTCCGCACTCTGCAGACTCTCAAGTTTCACGTTTCACCTTATCTGAGGAAGAAGGAGAAGACGGGGAGAAAAAGTATCAAATCAAGTCGAATAACTCGTTCTTACACGATAATGTAGACTAAGCGATTTGACATCAAGATGAATAATGTAGGCCATCCCTTTTGGCAGGGGATGGCCTTTCTTTTTTTGAAAGCAGAAATTCTTTGCATAAGCAATTCGTTTGGTACATTACCTTTGCATCAAAATAGACCAAGATGAGCTTAAAAGACACCATACAATCAGAGATTAAGGCGGCCATGATTGCCAAGAATAAAGAGCGTTTAGAGGCATTGCGTGCTGTAAAATCAGCGATGTTAATTGCCGATACTGAAAAAGGTGGCGCCGATGGTCAGTCTGAACAAGCTGAGCTAGCAATGCTTCAGAAATTGGTTAAGCAACGCCGCGATTCTGCAGCTTTGTATACTGATCAGGGCCGTGAAGACCTTGCAGAGCCAGAGTTGGCACAGGCAGCAGTTATTGCTGAATTCTTGCCGGAGCAAATGGATGAAGGACAAATTCGCGAAGCAGTTCGCGCCCAAATCGAAAAAGTGGGCGCCTCAGGACCTTCGGATATCGGGAAGGTAATGGGACCGCTTATGGGTCAGCTAAAAGGTAAAGCTGATGGTGCCATCATTTCTAAAGTTGTAAAAGAAGAGTTGGCAAACTAATTGTTAAGCGAAGATCATGAAAATCAAATTGAATAGGTTTCCCATCATTTTATGGATCCTGCTAATGGCAGTGTCGTTGTCGAGCTGCAGCTTTGAGGATGTTACCGTAGAATCACTTGATAGTTTTAGTTTGAAAAGTCAGTCTGACGAAGGATTTGTGCTGGAGATGGATGTAACCATTATGAATCCAAATAACATGGCTTTAAAAATGAAGCGAGCTGATATGGAAGTTTATCTAAACAATACCCACATCGGTCATGCTAATATTGATAGGCGATTACGACTTCCGGCTAATGCAAAATCTACCCACCGCATAGCTGTAGAAACAACGTATGCGGAATCGTTTGAAGGAAATCTGCTAAGTTTAGCTGCCTCGGCTTTGGTGGGAGGATTAAATATGCGATTAGAAGGTCAGATTCGCGGAGGCACATGGCTTTTTTCCAAAAAGTTCCCCATTGAACATAAGGAGAAACTCGACTTAAAAAACCTCAACCTTAACCTGTAATGTTCGGAGGAATTGGAGTGAGGATTGAAGGGTGTTAATGACCACCGAATGGGGCATATGGGCTAACGAAACTAAAACTGTTCTTGTGCCGAAATTCGAAGACAATGTGTGCTTCAGAAATTAGAACGGGTTTTGTTACTTTCCCCAAAAAAATAACGACATGTATCAAAATAGAGGTTAAATTGCGTGTTAAAGCGCTGCGCCGTTTAACATGTTCGATGCTGCTATTGCACCAGTTTTCTACCAGATGGAATTTTTGAGATGAAAAATCACGTGCTTTTTTTAATGTGCTGCTTGCTGTCTGGCTCGATGTTTAGCCAGTGGATTCCCGATGATGAACTGATAGTCAATCAAAATAAACCTGCGTTCGACTTCAGCCGGAAGTGGCAGTTTGAAGCAGGAAGCGGTATTGCTACAAGTGTTGCAATTGTTGATTTTTTTGAAAACCTCGATCCAGAGCCGTTGTTTTCAGATACCGTTTTGGATATGGACTACACAACCGCCTTCATCTTCTCTTCTAAGTATCGAGCTTATGAGCGAATAATGGTAAAGGTTGACTTTTTTTACCAAGGGGCTAGTGGAAGTCGTTCTTTCAATGATGAGCACTTGGGGTCTATGTATGAGCGTAATTTCGCATTGGCGATTGGAGTGGACTTTATCGTTTCAGATGATGAATACATTATGGCTTACATGGGGTTAACCTATGGGCAAATGCTCAAGCTTACTAGTACCCGCGGAACGTATGAAATTGACCGCAAACAACGCATTATTGACACCATGCAGTTTACGCTAGCTGGGCTCCGAATTGGAGAACGAATCGGATTTGTGGCTGAGTGTGGGTTTGGTTATAAAGGGTTGTTGTCTGGGGGTTTTTTCGCGCGCTTTTAGGGCGTGCCCCTTTTTCCGACAAGCTCCAAAAGGGTCGGGTTTTTCGTTTTACTCCTCGCTCGCCAACTCGCTGCGGGATATCACTTTCACCCCCTCACGCAGTGTTCTGTGCAATGGCGCTAAGACCTGAGGTAAGCAAGGATTGTCTGCCTGCTGTATGCTATGGTGTTCAAGTATTGCGACTAGCAAGCACCAACGCGTACATTCCTTTTAGTTGGTTCAATACTCACGCTTTCATACAGATCAAAATCAACTAGAAATTCGTCGAGATGCGTCTGCTCAACATTGGGCATACATATAACATGGGTAATGTCGTCTTCAGTTGCAAGCTGGTATTTGTGTTTTAATGAGTCACTAACCCGAGGCAGTACAACCGTTAATGCACCAGGGTTTTTCCAAGCTTTAACACCGCGTTTAGTAAGTGCCTCCAGCAGGTAGTTGGCCATTTCCAATCCATGTTCGTAGCGATTGCGAAACCCATTTTCGCCGAGATGCTGGATTGCGTACCACAAAAACAAGGGGCTATGACCATTACGAGACCCTGTAATAGTAGTGTCTAAAGAGCCGGTATAGGAAATGCCATGGGCAATCCGATCCCGATTGGATTTACGGGTTACTACTACGCCGCAGGGAATAGGAGATCCAATGAACTTGTGTCCGCTGATGGAAATGGAGTCTGCTCCATCTTCAAAGTCGAAGGGAACCCGTGGGTTTAAAAATGCGCCGTAGCTTCCTGCTAATGCCCCATCGCAATGGATGTAGTGGTCGCGGATCGCCAAATTCTTGAGAATAGCTTTCACCTTAGAAACATCATCCATACCTTCCTTCATGGTTGTGCCTAATGTGGTTAGCACAATTGCTGGCTTGTGTCGGTTGAGCTGTAAAGTGTTTGCCAAGTCATCATAGTCCATTGCTCCATTGGGCTGGGAGCGAATAACAATACTCGGTATGTTCAGCAGGTGTATGTTCTTCTTCACGCTGTAATGGGTGGTCTCCGAATAGTAGACCATTGCCTTTGGGTATAATTCACGAGCCAGGTACAGACCATACAAGTTACTTTCAGATCCGCCATTAGTAACATAGCCCCAATAATCAGTGGGGCTGGCTCGAAATAGTTTTGCAAAGAAGTTTATTACTTCACGCTCCATTTCATGCGTTTGTACTTGATAGGTGCCTGCAGTATATGGGTCGCCCAGGTTGTTAATGGGGTAGTTGAGGAAGCTGTTTAACGCAGCGAAGTCGAAATCTTTTGAAACGGGGTATCCAAGAAATTGATCCCGGGCCGTTTTTAGTTCAGACTCTAAGGTGCTTAAGCGTGAGTCAATAGCTGAGATCTTCATTCGGTTAATTTATTTCACAAAACTAGCATTTCACAGTTGCATAAACTGCTTATTAAATAATATTAGATAATAAAACTATATTTTTGGTATATGTAGTATTTATAACTGATATCAGGGTTAAAACGTGTGTAAAATGGTAGGAAAAACTAAACTAGATGAGAAGGATGCATTAATTCTAAATGAGCTTCAGCGCGATGCGAAACAAACGGTTAAAGAACTAGGAGCGAGGGTAGGGCTTACAGCAACACCGACCTATGAACGCATTCGGAAACTAGAAGCGGGTGGTGTTATTGAACGCTATTCTGTTGTGCTGAACCGCAAAAAAATAGGTAAGGAGTTATTGGCATTTTGTCAAGTTTCATTAGCAGAACATAGCAAGGAAGCGCTGGACTCCTTTAAGTCGCACGCATTCACGCTGTCTGAGGTGAGGTCTTGTTACCATGTTTCGGGAGGGTTCGACTTTTTATTGAAAGTGAGTGTTTCGGATATGAATGCCTTTCAAAATTTCGCCAATGATAAGCTTGCCTCTATCAAGGGTATTGCAACAATCCATAGTTCTTTTGCCATGTCTGTGGTGGTAGAGGATCTGCCTCATTTCATAGCATCAACTTAAAACTTAGAGACTTAAGTAATTCGCGAGATAAACGCAAATACTGTTTAAGTATTTTTATTCAAACCCTCAACAGTTTTTGATATTTGGTCATTTATTTAAAATAAATGGTCGATTAAGTTTGAAAATTATTACGTTTGACGCTAGAACATTTTTGAAACTTAAATCAGCTTATGAAAACTTTCGACAATTGGAGCGCGCTTCGTGTGCTTCGAAAGGGGTAGCATTTATTCTGTTTGCCTTGCTTTCAACAGCAATATCGTTCGGCCACGGCGTTCAGCTGCGGTGGAATATCGATCCAAATACTGGAGCTATAAAGGTATGGGTAGAGCACTGGCACGGTGATGTGTCAGGTACAAGTTATACCACATTTCCTTTAAATGTATCGTATACAATAAACGGTACTACAACAACACAGACTTATAACGCAACAGGTTATGCAAATAACACAGCTGTTGGAAGTTTGCATAGTGGGGGTAATACCTCAACGCTGTTGTCTGCATGTTCAAACGCAAATAGTTACAACGATTGGGTAACCTGGGACTTTAATCCCCCGGCATGTAATACGCCAGTAAGCCTTACAATTATAGATGGTCCTTCTTATTTGACCTCAGAAGGTTGTTCGAACTTATACCCACAAACAATTACTTCTAGCTTTAATGACAATACGGGTCCTGCAATTACGTGTAGCGACTTATATGTTACTCCTACCAATACGAGTAACTGTAGTGCAGTTGTTCCAAATTTTGGAATTTCCGCAGCTGACGCATGTGGTGGGTCAGTTACCACGACTTACAGCATCGCGCAAGGGTCTACTTTTGCACAAGGTTCAACACCTGTTACGGTAACTTCAACTGATCAGTGCGGCAACGTTTCAACGTGCACGTTTAACGTAATCGTAGGTGATCTACAAGCGCCAACAATTTTAACACAGAATGTGACAGTGCCATTGGTTAATGGATCAGCAAGTATAACAGCTGCCCAAATCAATAATGGTTCTTACGATCAGGCTTGTGGTGGAATTGGCAGCATGACCGTTTCTCCAAGTGTATTCTCGTGTTCAGATTTAGGTGCTAATCAAGTTACACTCACGGTTACCGACATTTTTGGAAATGTAGGTACGGGTAGTGCAACAGTTACAGTAACGGAAAACATTAATCCTGTTATTGCTTGTGTTTCAGATTTAGCTGTAAATGCAAACCCTGGAGAATGTGATGCTGTTGTTACTTATACTAGTCCTACTGCTACAGATAACTGTGGCGGAGCAAATGTTCAGATTACGCAGATTGCTGGTTTAGCTAGTGGCAGTGTATTCCCAATAGGAACAACAACCAACACATTTGTAGCTTCAGATTTAAGCGGCAACTCAGATACTTGTAGTTTCGATGTTACAGTTTCTCAGCCTACCCCATTGGGAATAGATGCTGGTGATACACTATATGTTTGTGCGGGTGATACAGCACAGTTAAATGCTACATTAATTAATCCTCCTTCTGGAAGTAATTCATCTAATGCAAGCACAACGGTTTGTATTTATGATGCTCCTGGTGGAAACCCATGTAGTTTTGGTACAAGTTCATTGTGTAATGATGGCTATCAGTACTTCGGTTCAAGCACTACAACAAGCACTACGGTAAACATTTCGGGTGTTCCTAATAGTATAGATTTTGAAGCGTTCTACACTTCATGTGGTAATCCAACGTTTACCTTTCTTGTAAATGGAAACCCGATTGGATCTTTTACACCTGCATACTCATGTACATGTTATCCACCAGCAAGTACATATCCTTCTGTCCATACGTTCAATTCAAGCCAGTTTAGTCAGTTCTGGAATACGAATGGATCAAACACAATTGGATATACGGTAAGCGATCTATATGTTTCAGGTGTAAGAGCAACACTTCAATTTTCTAGTGAATCGTATGCGTGGAGTGGTGCAAACCTCAATGACTCCTCAGCAAGCAGCGTAACAGCTGTTCCAACAACAAGTGGTTTGTACACAGTAAACTACAGCAATGGTTCAGGTTGTTCCGCGTCTGATGACGTGTACGTAGTAGTAAATCCTTTACCTGCGGTTACCAATGGCAACTTAACTGCTATTTCACTATACGCTGCTCCTTTTGCATTGGCTACGGGAACCCCAGCAGGTGGTGTGTATTCAGGCACTGGAGTATCTAATGGAAATACATTTGATCCTTCTATTGCAGGGGTTGGTACGCATACCATTACATACACATACGCTGATGGTAATGGATGTTCGAATTCAGCAGATGGAACTATTGAGGTAATACCATGTAATATTTCAAGTTCTGCTACAACTTCAAATGTAAGTTGTCCAGGAGGAAATGATGGTACGATAGACTTAACGGTTGCAGGTGCAATTGGTACCTTCTCTGTATCATGGACAGGTCCTAATGGTTTTACTGCTTCAACTGAAGATTTGAGTGGTTTAGCAGATGGCGTGTACACAGCAAATATTCTTGATTCAGCTACGTGTACAGATGCTATAAGCGTAACGGTTTCTACTACTCCTGATGTAACTGCTCCAACGGTAGTTACTCGCGATGTAACAGTGGTTCTTGACGCATATGGTAGCGGATCTGTAACAGCTAATGCAGTTGATTCAGCTTCTACAGATGCATGTGGTGTTGCTAATTTGTCCCTAGATCAAACTTCATTTGGATGTGCTGATGTGGGTGCAAATACGGTGACACTTACTGTTACAGATAACAATGGAAATGCTGCAACCGGCACAGCAACAGTTACAGTAGAGGATAACACAGCTCCAACAGCAATGGCACAGAATGCTACTGTTGTACTTGATGGAAATGGTACAGGAACTATCCTTGGATCTACTCCAGCAACAACGTTGTTTTTGGAAGACTTGACATCATTGCCATCTAACTACTATGCAAACACGAATGTTTCTCAGTTCTATGTAACTGGCGGAATAGATTTAGGAAACTGGATTGCAGGAATTGCAGGAAATGAGATTGATTTGGCAGGATTTGCAAATGCTCAAATTGAGTCATCAAGCATTACCCTATCTCCAGGAGACTATACATTTAGCTTCCAACATCAAACCAATACGAATCCAAATCCGAACAATTCAGTTCAAGTAATTCTTGGATCATTGGTAAACCAAACGTTTGCTTCATCAACTTCAGTTCAAACTGAAACAGTAAGCTTTACGGTTGGCACAACAACTTCACTTACCATAAAGATGGTACAGTTGGGTCCAAATGATGCAAGTGGATCATTCATTGGTCAAATCAAGTTGGAAGAAGATGCAAGCTCAGGTTTCGCAATTGAAGCGGGAAGCTCAGACGCATGTGGAATTGCTTCCATTGCTGTTTCTGATACTACGTTTGATTGTTCAAACTAGGTGCCAATACGGTTACAATGACTGTTACTGATGTGAACGGAAACGTTAGCTCAACTACAGCAGTAGTAACAGTAGTTGATACAGAAAACCCTACTGCAATAGCACAGGGAATGATTGTTCAATTGGATGCTACAGGAAATGCAAACATTACAGCATCTGATATAGATAACGGATCTACAGATAACTGTGCAGTTTCTTCAACAGGCTTGGATGTGTCGTCATTCACATGTGCAAATGTTGGAGCAAACACGGTAACGTTAACGGTAACTGATGTTAATGGTAACGCATCAACAGCAACAGCAGTTGTAACAGTTGAAGATAACGTTGCACCAGTTGCAGCTGCACAGAACATGACTGTTCAATTGGATGCTGCAGGAAATGCGAGCATTACAGCATCTGACATTGATAACGGATCTACAGACGCTTGTGGAATTTCAACAACAGCCTTGGATGTAACATCATTCACATGTGCAAATGTTGGAGCAAACACGGTAACGTTAACGGTAACTGATGTTAATGGTGACGCATCAACAGCAACAGCAGTTGTAACAGTTGAAGATAACGTTGCACCAGTTGCAGCTGCACAGAACATGACTGTTCAATTGGATGCTACAGGAAATGCGAGCATTACAGCATCTGACATTGATAATGGATCTACAGACGCTTGTGGGATTTCAACAACAGCCCTGGATGTAACATCATCACATGTGCAAATGTTGGAGCAAACACGGTAACGTTAACAGTAACTGATGTTAATGGTAACTCATCAACAGCAATGGCAAACGTTACTGTAGTAGGTGAAGTGCCAACATGTAGTGTAGCTTCTGTACCAACGAGTTCAGTATTTACAGGAGGAGATCCTAACGTACTATACTTGGGTTACGGTGCACAGAGCACAGTATTGAATTCGACTGTTAGCGGAGGTTCAAACTTCACGTATAGCTGGAGTGGAACAGGCTTGAGCTGTACAACATGTGCAAACCCAACATTTACACCAACATCAGGTGGAACATATAGCTTTACGCTAACTGTAACAAATGAGTTTGGATGTACAACAACATGTGAGGTTTCAGTATGTGTATGGGATATCCGAGTACGTAAGAATAATGGCCAGATTAAGCCAAACAAGGTTTACTTATGCCATGTTCCAAACGGAAACAACTCGAACCCACAGACATTGTCAATCAGTACAAATGCAGTGGCGTCACACTTGAGCAATCATGGCGGAGATGCACTAGGTACTTGTGGCCAGACATGTGGAAGTGCTGGAAGTACAGCTAAGACAGGCGAGCTTCATTCAAGCACGTTCAATGGATTAGATATCGATGTAATCTTATTCCCTAATCCAACAAACGGTCAGTTCACAGTAGAGTTAGAGAGCGAAAGTGATCTTCCAGTAGCTGTAACGGTTTACAATGTTGCGGGAGTAGTGATGGAACAAGTAGTTGGTCAATCGGCTCATAGCCCAATAACAATGGGTCAAGGTCTGAGCAACGGAATGTACATCGTACATGTAACGCAAGGAGACTTTACTAAGATCTTACGTGTAACAAGAACACGATAAGCGAAAAAGTCCACTGAAAATGAAAAGCCCGCTCCGAACAGAGCGGGCTTTTTTTGTTTAAGTAGGTTTACCGCGTAGTGAAGAAGGTCCATTGCTTACCTTTGAAGAGTGGGGAGTCATCATCATCATCATTCAAAAGAACGGGCACCAAAAAAGTTGCGGGCCGCTTTTTTCCTAAACTTGGGTTTCACAATCATTGAGTTGATTGGTGGAGTTTATGTAAATAGTGTTGCTGTGGTTTCCGATGCAGTTCACGACTTAGGGGATAGTTTGTCGCTGGGTTTTTCGTGGTACTTAGCTAATAAGTCAAACCAAAAGTCTACAACTAGGTACACGTTTGGATATGCTCGATTTACCTTGCTTGGAGCGTTCGTAAATTCTGTAGTGTTAATTCTTGGAGCTGTATTCGTAGTTTATAAAGCTTTAGGGCGCCTAGCAAATCCGGAAATGCCAAACGTAGAAGGTATGATAGGCTTTGCTGTGTTAGGGGTTGCTGTAAATGGCTTCGCTGCATGGAAGTTAATTGGCGGGAAAACGTTAAATGAGCAGGTGATTTCATGGCACCTTATAGAAGATGTGCTGGGTTGGGTGGCGGTTCTCGTCGTTGCTATCGTCCTTCAGTTTTACCCCAATCCGTATTTGGACCCAATTTTATCGCTGCTCGTAACTGCATTTATTTTGTGGGGTGTGTTTTCGAGGTTACGGGAAACTATTCACCTCTTTTTACAGGGAGCCCCGGATAACCTTAGTCTGGATGAGGTTGAAAACAAGCTGCTAGCCGTGAAAGAGGTTGTTGGATTGCATCACAGTCATATTTGGTCCTTAGATGGTGAGGATCATGTTTTTACAACACATGTTAAACTTTGTGAACTCAATAGCCTCGCGGAACTTCGCTTCGCGAAAGCAACAATTAGAGATGTTATGAGCGCATTTCATTTTGCTCATTACACCATTGAATTTGAATTGGAGGGGGAACCATGTGGGCTCGATGACTGCGATGATAGTTGAACCTTTCTTCAGGAGATAACCCCAGAATCGATGAATTCTCGTAACTTACTTACATGACGAGTTCAAAAATGTTGCGTTTTATGATTGCCTGTGCCTTATGTCTTGCCATTATTATTGGATTGGCATTTGCAATAGAGTGGATGCAGTAAGTTCACCCACAAAAAAGGTTTATTGAAACAGGCGTAGCTGTATGTTAAAGGATAACTGAAAATTAAGCCCCAGCTTTACTGGGGCTTAATTTAATTATCAATGCTTCCAAGAACCCGTTTCATAAACTGATTGGCAGCTTCTTTTTGAGGTGTGCCATCTAGCACCATTTTTTGAACTTCCAGCGCGCCATACATATTCGAAATAAGTTCTCCGATTACGTCCAACTCACTGTCCTTGATGTTTTCGCTCTCTGATAAATTTTCAAGAACTTCAATAGCTTCTTCAATGTAATCTGTGTCATGAGATTCTATGAAGTTTCCGATATGCTTAATTAGAGGTAGTCTCATCGATAAAGGCTTTTAAGTTATCAGCTTTGTTTGTTTGGGTTTGTTTTATTAACGCACCATTTTTGAAAGCTGCAAACGTAGGTAGGTTATTTACCTCGGCTAATTTACGAGATTCCGGATACTTTTCTGCGTCCACAACATAAAACGAAACACCCTCATGCTCGCTTGCAAATCGTTTGAATTTAGGTTTGATGAGCCTGCAGTTTCCGCACCATCCAGCTGAGTATTGTACAATTACAGTATCGTTTGTTGCAACTACTTCAGCGAGGTTATCTTGATCTAATTCTTGAAACATAGTTTGAATTTTTTAGTGTGTACTTAAATATGATTTTACGCCTTCTCGATTCTCTGCCATAGCTTCTTTTCCAGTTTCCCAGTTTGCAGGACAAACTTCTCCATGTTCCTGAATGTGAGCATATGCATCAATCATGCGTAAATAGTCATTTACATTTCTTCCTAGAGGCATGTGATTAATTCCTTCATGAAAAACTTCACCAGTTTCATCAATGAGGTACGTAGCTCGGTAAGTTACATAATCACCAGTAACCATGTTAGTATCAGTTTGCTCATTGTAATCTATTGCTTTCACATCAAGGATGTCTAAGGCCGTGGATAAGTTGCGATTACTATCCGAGATTAAATTGAAACTTACACCTTCAATACCTCCCTCTGATTTCGGTGTGTTTAACCAAGCGAAATGCACCTCTGGAGTGTCACAAGAAGCTCCAATGACCATAGTGTTTCTTTCTTCAAACGCTTTAAGCGCTTCTTGAAATGCAAGAATCTCTGTTGGACAAACAAATGTGAAGTCTTTTGGATACCAAAAGAGCAATACTTTTTTATTGTTTTTACGCGCTTCTTGAAGCACATTGATTGAAATGCGTTCCCCCAATTCATTCATTGCAGGAACATTGATGTCTGGAAATTGCTTACCTGTTAGTGCCATTTTAAGTCGTTTTAATCAATATTTGAGGACAAAAATAGGCTGATCAAAAAATAGATGCAAACGATTAAATCTATACTTTCGATAGAAATTATCTATAATGAATTTTCAGCAGTTAGAATACATTTTGGCCGTACAGCGTGAGGGCCACTTTGGCAAAGCAGCAATAGCATGTAACATTACCCAAGCAACGTTAAGCGCAATGGTCAAACGACTTGAGCTTGAATTGGAATTTGACCTCTTTGATCGAACAAGTCATCCGATACGGGTTACCGAAAAGGGTCATGAAGTTTTGGCCCATGCCCAAAAAGCAATTCAGCTAAGGGATGATATGTTAGCATTGAAGTATGAATCAGCCACTGAAATAATTGGACCGCTTCGTTTAGGGGTAATTCCAACCATTGCAAGCACGCTAATGCCCCTAGTTCTTCCAGCAATAATTCAATCGAATAAAAGTTTGGAGTTGAATGTTGTCGAACTTACCACAGAAGAGATTGTTAATCAGTTGAATAGCCACCAAATCGATGTGGGAATTTTATCAACTCCGTTGCCGCTCGAATGGGAACTTCCTGGTGAAGAGGTGCTCTATCACGAGGCCCTTTATGTATATGGGATGGATACAAAAGGAAGTACGATTAACATTGCTGATTTAAAATCAGAACGCGTTTGGCTGCTGGAGAAAGGTCATTGTTTTAGGAATCAAAGTATGTCAATTTGTGATTTACAAGCGGAATATGAGCATGGTGCCTTGAATTTCCAAAGCAATTCCTTTGATACATTGCTCAACTTGAGTGATCAATTTGGAGGATTTACCTTAGTTCCAGAATTGTATGTCAAACAACTTCCCAGTAAGCGACAACAGCGATGTAAGCGATTTGCAAGTCCAGTACCTGTGAGGGAAGTGAGTTTAGTGGCTGCAAGTCCGGGTGTTCATAAACAAGCTATGGGCTTATTGACTGCAACCATTCAGTCAATCATTCCTCAACTATTAATGACCAAGTCCTTTAAAAATCATGAACTAGATATTGTTTCAATGTAGTTCCCTTAAACGGTAAATAAAAAAGGCAGGGTATTTACCCTGCCTTAAATCGGTTTACCCTTTTAATTCAGTGTAATACTGGTAGTAATAAGGGATAGTTTCAATTCCCTTCATGAAGTTGAACACACCATAGTGTTCATTAGGAGAGTGAATGGCATCCGTGTCTAGCCCGAATCCAAGCAAGATACTCTTCATGTTCAGTACTTCTTCAAATAATGCTACAATTGGAATGCTTCCACCAGACCTAACTGGGATAGGTACTTTTCCAAAAGTTGTTTCCATTGCACGACTTGCGGCTGCATACTCAGCCGTGTAAATTGGGCTAACGTAAGGAGTACCGCCATGGTGAGGAGTTACTTTTACGCTCACTGCATTTGGAGCAATTTTTTCAAAGTGTTTCGTGAACAAGGCTGTAATTTCATTGGGGTCTTGATCAGGGACTAAGCGCATTGAGATTTTCGCATAGGCTTTTGAAGGGATAACGGTTTTGGCTCCTTCGCCGGTGTATCCACCCCAAATGCCATTTACATCAAGTGTAGGACGAATGCTGTTTCGTTCCATGGTTACGTAGCCTTTTTCTCCCCAAACATCGGCAATGTTTAAATGGTCTTTATAGGTGTCTAGGCTGAAAGGGGCTTTTGCCATAGCGGCACGTTCCTCTGAGCTCAACGAAATTACTTTATCATAAAAGCCCTCTACGGTAATGTGATTATTTTTATCATGAAGTGATGCAATCATTTGAGATAGGATATTGATGGGGTTGGCAACAGCACCTCCATATAGCCCGCTATGCAAGTCGCGGTTTGGTCCTGTAACTTCAACTTCTACATAACTTAAACCTCGCAGCCCTGTAGTAATAGAGGGGGTGTCGTTACCCAACATTCCTGTGTCTGAAATAAGAATTACATCACCAGCCAATTTCTCCTTGTTCTCTTTTAAAAATGTCTCAAGATTGGCACTTCCTACTTCTTCTTCACCTTCAATCATGAATTTCACGTTACACGGGAGTGCATCATTTTTAACCATAGCTTCGAACGCTTTTACATGCATGAACATTTGACCTTTATCGTCACATGCTCCACGTGCAAAAATTGCTCCTTCCGGATGCCGTTCAGTTTTCTTGATAACGGGTTCAAATGCAGGGGATTCCCACAGTTCTAGAGGATCGGCTGGCTGAACATCATAATGGCCATAAACAACAACGGTTGGCTTTTTAGGGTCAACCATTTTTTCAGCGTAAACAACTGGATAACCAGCCGTAGGACATATTTCTACATGATCAGCGCCTGCTTCCTCCAATGATTTGGCAACTGCTTTTGCCGTATCCATTGTTTGTGTTTTATAAGCAGGGTCTGCACTTATAGAAGGCATTTTTAATAATTCAACGAGCTCGTCTAAAAAACGATCTTTATTCGAGTTGATATAAGCGTTTAGATCTTTCATACTTGTCATGTGTGCTTTGGCAACTTTTTATTGTTTTCTTCGTATTGGTAGTGAACAAAGATAAGGAACCGTTAAGGGAATATGGGGATTTTCACTTTTCGGTTTATCTTGCAAGTAATTAGATATGAGATTAGAAAGATTAACATGCATGCTACTGTTCATTATTGTAGCAAGTTGGAGCGGAAAAGCACAAATCAATATTACCAACCAAGCGCCCTACAATACAGCTCAGTATTTAGCTAATGACGTTTTTTCTGGGGGGAATGTTACGATAACAAATATCCAAGTTTTTGGCAGCGACAGACAATATGGATTTTTTGATAATGGATCAGCAGCAATTGGTATCGACAGTGGCGTAGTACTGAGTACGGGAAGTATTGGAGAGGCTTGTATGAGCAATTCATGCAATACCACTGTGACTGGAGCAAATGCACCTGGAAATGGAAACGGAACTAATTTTGGCCCGTCTTGGATGGGGACTTCAGCGAGTAATGACTTGCTTTCCGTGTCAAATCTGGCGGCTTCTTTAGTAAATGGAGCACAGCCAGCGAGTGATATTAATGACGCTTGTGTTATCTGGTTTGACTTTGTACCTACCAAGGATACGATGCAATTTAATTTTGTGTTTGCATCTGAAGAATGGCCTAGCTTTCCATGTTCTTCTTTCAATGACGCATTTGGGTTTTTTGTAGCTGGCCCTGGAATCAATGGAACTTACAATGCTCCTCCGGGTTTTTCGAATGCCGAAAATTATGCTGTGGTTCCCGGAACTAATACTCCAATTACTATCTCTAGCATCAATGGTACGGGCTATTTAGGGTCTTGCAGTCAGCCTAATAACTCTCAATATTTCATTGGAAATAATGGTGGTACACTTCTCAATATCAACGCATATACTACATTGATGACGGTTGAGTTCCCTGTTCAGCAGTGCGACACGTATAGTTTTGCCATGGCTATCGGAGATGGCTCTGATGGTGCGTTAAGTTCATTTGTATTTATGGAAGCAAACTCCTTCGATGCAACTGGAATTGAAATCATTACTGAGCCAACAGTTGAAACCCAAGGAGGTGATTCACTTCTTTTTGAAGGTTGTGGTAATGTAGACATTCATTTCCGGAGGTTGGATAGTGTTGCTTATGCCGACACTGTTCCGGTTTCAATATCGGGAACAGCGGTTAATGGTGTGGATTACTCCTTTATCAGCGATAGTTTGTTTTTTGCTCCCGGTCAGGATACTGCTACATTATCGTTTGTGGTATTTGAAGATAACTTGGTAGAAGGTACTGAGGAAATTGTAATTGGAATAGCGGATTCGACCATTCAAATTGCATGTGCCTCTTTTGGGGACTCCATACGCCTTAATGTAGAAGACCACATTCCCTTGCAACTTGGCGCGATAACAGATGATACGGTGACATGCGTTGATAATGGTCAGTTATTTAGCGTTACTGCTGAAGACGGCATGATTCCCGCATCTTACTCTTGGAGCTCTGGAGACTCTACCAGCTCATGGAATTATTCAGGATCATTTAGCGCAGATACCAATTTTGTGGTAACGGTTACGGATGCTTGTAATGTCGATACGATTATTGATACGGCATCGATTACCGTGATAAATCCTCCTACTTCAATTAGTTGTCCGGATGACACCATAACGTGTGAGGACGGTGGAGCATTGGTTACTGTAAATGTTCAGGATGCCATGCCAGGCCTTACTTATGCCTGGAGTACTGGTTTTACGGGAGCAACTTTTTACCAGCAAAACCCCTTTCAAACCACCGATTATATCATCACAGTTTCCCAAGCATGTGCAGGATATACCTTAATCGATACATTTACTTTAGTTGTGGACAATCCGCCGTTCGTAACAACTACTTATGACGACACAACTACTTGCATTAGCCCTCCTACTCAAATTGATGTAGAGGTGACCAATACAACTCCAAACTTCACTTATCAGTGGAGTACAGGAGATACGGATTCGAGTATTTTTGTAAGCCCAGCTCAAACTACCGTTTATTACGTTACTGTAACGGATGCATGTGGTGTAAATAGTTCAGTTGATTCAGTAACTGTTTGGGTGTTCAATAGTCCTACCCAACTCAGTGGTGCGAATCAAAGTATTGACTGTGTTGGAGACATAGTGCCATTAACGTTGAATATTCAAGGGGGATACGCTCCGCATACAATTATGTGGGAAAATGGCGATACGGATACAACATCATGGGTGACTGCTTCAAGCGACACTTCATACACAGTTTCTGTTACGGATGTATGTGCAATTGATACGGTAGATTATACCTTCAATGTTGTAATTCGCAATTATCCTGACTTGGGGGTTACTCCATTTCCAGATCTAACAGTTAATTGTCCAGGAACGCCTTTTTCTTTTGGTCGCTCCAATGTTTATGGAGGTTCAGGCGACTATATTGTAAGCTGGACGGATTGGACAGATAGCGTTGATTTTCTAGCAGGTGTTGTTGATACTACAACTACCTTTTACTTAGAAGTATTTGATCGCTGTAACTATGATTCAGCGTTTAGTGAAGTAACTGTATTTGTAGCTGATCATGATCCGTTGAAGGCAGTCATTCATCCCGATACTCACTTATGTCCTGGCGATGAAGTAGAATTATTTACTTACCCCATTGGTGGAGGAGGTAATTACTCATACAAATGGTCAAATGGACAAACAGATAGCGCTTTTGTTGCAAGGCCTTTGAGTCCTCAACTATATAAGGTGGTAATCGAGGACGATTGTGGAGAATTAGCTCGTGAAGAGGTGCAAGTAGATGTGTCACAACCGGATGCTGCATTCACGTATGAATTTTTAGATGGAACCAATGTAATTTTTGCTAATGGTTCTCAACTAGCCAGCACATACGTTTGGGATTTTGGAGATGGTACATCTTCAACTGAAGAAGATCCTTGGCATCAGTATGAAGTGGCACGCAATCATTATGTAGTGCTTCATGCATACGATGATTTTGGTTGTCATGATTCGACCTTTGCAGAAATAGACCCTCCTCTACTGGTTTACATTCCGAGTGGATTTACACCTAATGGCGATGGGCTGAATGATGTATTTAAAGTTTATGGAGAAGGCTTTAGGAAAACGAATGCGATAAAAGGATTTAAAATATTTATTTTCGACCGCTGGGGTACCGAAATTTACAAATCCAATTCAGTTGATTTTGAGTGGGATGGGTCTGTAAATGGGCAGCCTGCTCAGGCGGGAAGTTTTGTGTATCGCATTATCATTGAAGGGTATAACCGTCAAAAGTTTGAAAAGACGGGAACCATTACGATTGCATCCTATTCGAAATGAAGCAACTAACCGCGATATTTTGTTTGTTATTACTTATCTCCTTTACAGGGCAGGCTCAAGTTACGGTGAGCTCAGCAGCGCCTTTTGATACACCTGCAAACTTGGTTCAGAATGTATTGCTAGGTTCTGGGGTAACTGCCTCTAACTTTACATTCTACGGAGATACCAATGTTCAGGCTGGATTTTTTGATGCCTCTAATACATCCTTTGGATTAGATAGTGGAGTGGTTTTAACAACAGGCACAATAACTTCAGTCCCAGTTGGAGGTGTTACGGGTAACCCTAGTCAAGGACCTAATTCAGGAGGATTTGGACCGACATACATGGGTAGTGCTACCAATAATAACCTGCTTACAGTTTCACAATCTGTTCCAGGCTTGTTGGGTCAAAATTTCCCTCCAGCAACCTCTGTAAATGATGCATGTGTTTTAGAATTCGATTTTGTTCCGTCATCAGATACGGTAAAGTTTAGGTATGTATTTGCGAGTCAAGAGTGGAATGGATTTCCATGCACACAATTCAATGACGTTTTTGGATTTTTTGTTTCAGGTCCTGGACTAACAGGGCCTTTCAATGCTCCTGCCTCGTTTAATAATGGCGCAATAAACATTGCAAATATCCCGAATACTAACCCGTTATTACCTGTTACGATATCTTCGATTCACCCTGGTGGAAATTCATGTGGTCAGGCACCGCTAAATGTTCAATATTATGTGGATAATAGTAGTCCCAATATTAACATTGCGTTTAATGGATATACCACAATTTTAACTGCTACAATGGCTACTATACCATGCGATACCTACCATATTGCATTAGCTATAGGTGATGGTTCTGATATGGCGCTTAATTCTGCTGTATTTATAGAAGCAAATAGCTTTAGTGCCAACCCAGTTGAGGTTTCTGCAGTGCCTAGCTATAACACGTTTGGTAACGATTCCAACCTTTATGAAGGGTGCGGAACAGTGAGTTTAGCATTTGATCGCTTTGCAGATCTTCAAGTTCCTGCCACGGTATATTTTGATGTGGGAGGAAGTGCAATCGAAGGTGTTGATTATTCGAACCTTCCTGATTCAATAAATTTTGCCGGCGGACAAAGTACAGCGAACGTGCTCTTCGATATTTTTGATGATGGGTTGGTTGAGGTTGGCGATAGCCTGGTTATTACTGTTTTTCCAGATACTACCGTTTGTTATTACTCGCCTGGCGATACTGAACGGGTTGTGTTATACTTAGTTGATCGACCTGCTGTTACAGGAAATATGATTAATGACACCATCGACTGTACGTATGATAGTGCTTATGTGACGGGCGAAATTGTAACGGGTATACCTACGTTGAGTTTCACATGGGCTACGGGTGATTCTTTAGATACGCTTGCAGTTCCAACGCCTGCTCAAGATAGTACGATATACCTCATTTACACAGATGCTTGCGGGGTGGATTCCATACCCGATAGCGTTGTGGTGGTGATAGAAAACCCGCAATTATCCATCAGTACATTACCCGATTCGATGGATTGCTCAGAGGACAGTATCCGGATTTCTCCAACTGTAATTTCAGGGCCCTTATTTCCTGAATTTCAATGGAGCACAGGAGAGGTTTCGGACAGTATATGGGTGAGTCCAGCTGGAGATTCTGTATTCTATGTCACGGTGACGGATCCTTGTAATGGTGTTTCATTGGTTGATAGCATTGAGGTGATTCAATTCGACCCACCATTTACTACCCTGACCATTGATGATACGCTGAATTGTTTGCAAAATTTCGTGAATATTGGCGTTCAAGTGCTCAGTGGAACGGGACCTTTCAATTACCAATGGCAACCACCAGCATTTGGATTCTCTGATTCAATATTTGTTTTTCCAAACGGACAGAGTCAGACCTATTATGTAAATGTAACGGATCAATGTCAGGGTCAAATCACGGATAGCATTTCGGTGGTTTACTTCTCGCCTCCGTTGGAAGTTTTGGGTTATACGGATACCATTACGTGTATTGAGGATAGTATATTAATAAGTCCCCAGGTGATTTCTAGTACTTTCCCGAGCTACCTCTGGGATAATGGGGAAACAACAGATAGCATTTGGATTTCTGCGAGCACAAATACGTCGTTTACGGTAACGGTTTCAGATGCGTGCGACACGGTACCGGATACGGTAGCTGTGAATGTGAACTATTCCATTGGCGATACCCTTACTGCAACAAGCCCAGACACGCTAACTGTTCCATGCCCAGGTGATCTTGTGGATGTATTTACTATTCCCGTTGGTGGAATTATGCCTTATACTTATTTGTGGTCTTTTGGATCTACAGACAGCACTGCATCAGTGCCAGTATTCAATGATACGTCGGTTGTAATAAGTCTTAGTGATACCTGCGGAATTCAGCAGGCATTTGATACCATTCAGCTCGAAGTACAGACTTACCCTTCACTAGCTGTGCAAGCTATGGACACCCTAATCCGATGTCCTGGTGATACACTGAGCATTTCGGCCGTTGCAACCGGTGGAGCCGGTGTTTATGCATATAGCTGGCAATGGACACAAAGCCTTCCGCCAGTTCAGGTAGACACTTTAGTTACCGCTCAATTCGATCGCGACACTTCATTGGTTGTTACTGTTACAGATTTTTGTGGTAATACGGCGTCAGATACGATTCAAATTAGCTTCGTTCAGTATAGCCCTTTACAACTGAATGTAATGCCGGATACAGGTGTTTGCGGTGGACAATCAGTATTGTTAGAAGCTGCAGTTTTAGGTGGCCTACCTCCAGTGTCAATAAGGTGGAATGGACTTGGCGTTTCATTCGTTGACAGCAACTATATCCAAGTCGCAAATGAGCCCAATTTTGCATATGCTACTGCCACAGATTTATGCGGGAACTCCACAACCGATAGTGTAAACGTATTCTTATTGGACTGCTCTCAGTTTATCCCAAATATTATTACTCCTAATGGTGATGGGATTAACGACTTCTTCGAAGTGGTTGATTTGGAGCGTAATCCGGGTTCACGATTCACTGTTTATAACCGATGGGGACAAGTTATTTATGACGACCTGTACTACCGAAATAATTGGGGTGCTAATGGTTTTCCTGACGGCGTTTATTTTTGGGTGCTGGAATTGTCCGTAGACAAGGAGCGCTTAAGTGGACATGTAACAGTTCTCAATTAAATTCACCCATACTTAGACGTCGGATTGAAGTCTAAATGCGTAAGAAATGTATGCCTGCCAATACAGCTCTTGTTTCATTTTTATTATGCTCAATTGTTCTTAGCATAACAGCCGTGGCTCAGCCGTTTTCCAAGGTGCTTGGAAATGTAAATCAGTCCGAAAAAATAAGGATCAAACACCTCTCAAATGGTGACCTAATGTTAATTGGTGATGCCAATCGGAATGGAAACGGTCAAGAAACTTGGGTTGCGAAATTAAATTCCAACCTCGACACATTATGGTCACGCAATTATGAGTTGGATGGTTCCAATGAATACGGGACAGATATTATTCCATTTGGCAACGGCTACATGGTAGCATCAACTCGGAATGGAATTGAAGGTTCTGCGCGGGTTATTTTAGATCAGAATGGCAATGTGATTGAATACCGCAAATCCATTACTTCATTTGATGATCAACTCAATGGATTGCTAACTACAAGTGGGTCGGAAATAGTTCAGTATGGAACCCTCCAAGGCCACTTGGGATCACTAACAATTAGACAGCGCCCTTCGATTTCAGTTTATGACCAAAATGGGGATAGTGTGCTCAATCGCTTCTGGAATCCGAACCAAGGGTCAGATCCAGAAATTGGCTTGACTGAGTTTATTATTTCTTGGATGGATGAGTTTGACGGTGGCGGATACGTGCTAGGAGGGCATGCCGTAATTGCTTCAACTTCTGGACCGTCATCTGTAGTTTGGAAATTGCTTTTTTTAGATGCCAATTTTAATTTGATAAAGGTAGTGGGGACCGAATTGCAAATGCAAAGTGATGTGATGCATGATGGCTACATTACTGAAAATAATGAAATTATAGTCATAGGCCAGACTCAGGATTATGGGGCTCAAGGAATAGATGGAATGATTGGAAAGTATGATTCCACAGGAGCACCAATTTGGATAAAGCGAATAGGGTCCTCCGGCCTAGATAGGTTTCGAGCAGTGAAGCCGGATGGATTTGGAGGGTATGTAATTATTGGAGAAACCAATGGGGTTGGTTTTGGCAGTTTCGACGGATGGTTCGCTCACTTAGACGGAAGTGGTAACCTCAAACAAACGGTGGTATACGGAGGTTCCTCAATGGATCAATTGTTTGACCTTGATACGCTGAACGGGTTTTTCTATGCAACTGGAGCGAGTAATAGCTTTAATCCAGGGTTTAATTCGGATGCGTGGGTAGTGGTAAGCGATACGACAGGAGTTTTAAACGACAGCTGCTATCAGGATGTTCTAACGTTAATGGACACAGGAACTGTTTCATTTAACACGGATACGAATCAATATCAATTGGGCACATTTCCAAATTTTGTTTTAGACACCATCTTGGATACGGTATTTGTGTTTAACGAGGAAGAACAATGCGTTTCTTGTTCAACTACTCCATTAGCCGTTAATCAATCAATAGACACCATCACGTGTGTGGAGGATAGTATCTTTATCACACCTGATGTAGTGAATGCATTTAACCCAACATATTTTTGGTTAGGCACTGGCGATACCACTTCAGGTATCTGGGTTTCGCCAAATTCGAACAACACTTTTCTTGTTTTGGTGAGTGATAGCTGCACGTCGAATTCCATTTTAGGGCAGGTAGATGTTGTCGTTGATCAAGGAGATTCTTTGACGGTAAGCTTAGCTGACACGCTCTTCGCTCCTTGCCCTGCAGACCTTGTACAAATAATTCCTGCAGTTAATGGGGGTTTTGCTCCATATACATTTAACTGGTCAACAGGAAGCTCAGATTCCAGCATTTCACTACCGGTAAGTCAAGACACGCTAATTCATGTTCAAGTTACCGATACATGCGGTGTTCAACTTGCAATGGACTCTGTTGTGCTTTCTGTTCAAGAGTATGATTCGCTTCAAGTCACTATTCATGATACGTTGATTGCGTGTGGGCCAGACTCAATTGAAGTTGCTCCTGAAATTGTGGGAGGAGCAGGGAGTTATGCGGTAGAGTGGAACTGGGGGACCTCGACACAGCCTGTTAGTGATGATACGTTGCGCATTGAGGCCTTTGCAAATACAACCAACTTAATGGTAACTGTAACAGATTTATGTGGCAACGAATTCTCCGATACCGCGTTGGTTAGTGTCGATGAATATGCTGCAATGCAATTAATTGTGATGGGAGACACCAGTGTTTGCCAAGGAGACCAAGTTGTGTTAACCGGATCGGTTTCCGGAGGAGGAGGAAATGTTTCATTAGCTTGGTTTGGAGAATCCGTAATTCAAAATGGGTTGGTTTTTTCGCAAACCGTTACCCAGTCGAGTGTGGTTTACGCAATGGCTTCTGATTCATGCAACAATATGGTGACTGATAGCATAACCATCTCATTGCTAGATTGTACTCCATTCATTCCGAATATCATTACCCCTAATGGTGATGGAATTAATGACTTTTTTCAGGTTGTTGATTTAGAACGGAATCCAGGTTCGCGATTTACGGTGTACAACCGTTGGGGACAAGTGATGTACGATGACTTATATTACCGAAACAATTGGGACGGACATGGTTTACCGGAAGGAGTTTATTATTGGGTGTTAGAACTCAATGGTAAAAATGCCCAACGGCTATCTGGGCATGTCACCTTGCTCACCAAGTGATAAAAGCGCTTGCTTAGACCAAGTAATGGTAAATGTAGAGCCTTGTGCTGAGCTGTTTACAGTAACTACTGCTTTTAGAGCATTTGCCAGAAACTGAACAATGTACAGTCCTAAGCCAGTTCCTTTTGACTTCCGAGTATCTTCATTCCCAGAACGGTAAAATTTATCAAAAATCAACTTTTTATCTGCCTCGGATATTCCTTGACCTTCATCGTGCAACGCAATTGAAAATGAGTTACCGTCGCATTGAAGAACGCCTTTAATGGTGGACCCGGGTTCGCTATACTTTATGGCATTTTCGAATAAGTTAGCTACAATACTTTCAAACGCTGTTTGATCCATTAGTGCCACGCATTGCTCAGGAGCAACTACCTCTACCTTGTGCTGATTTGCCTTAGGGTTTTCAGTTAGCAATCGTTTAAAAATAGTGGCTAAATCCATTTCCTCCATGTAGAGGTTAAAGGAGCTGTCTTCCATCCGCGTAGCGAGAAGAACATTCGTAACTAATTTACTTAGGCGTTCATTTTCTGCAAGAGCATTTTCTAGAATCTGTACTTGCTTGTCTGTTGGAATGCGACGTTTTAACAAGGTTTGTAAGTAGAGTTTAACGGAAGCTAAAGGCGAGTTAAGTTCATGCGTAACGGAGAGTAAAAAGTTATGCTGTTGATGCGCTACTGCTACTTCCCGCTGAAAAGCCTTCTTTACTTGTATGAATCCGAGAACTAAAAGTGTGAGGAAGACGGTTCCTTCTCCAAAGATCATCCAAACCTTATTGGAAAGCTGATTTTCTAACTCTGCAGGGTCTAGATGGGCTGACTGAATAGAAATAGAAGCTAGCTCAAGGTTGAGGTCGTAGATGAGAAACGCCCACCACGCAAATTGCAAGATAACATACCCCACCAAAAGATAAAACAACACAAAAGGAGAGCGTTTAGTCTGTTTTTTCACGAAACAAAGGTAAGGAATCGAACGTTTCTTAACCTTGTTTTCGCGCATCTGTAACGTTTACGTAATACCTGTAAAATGTGGCTATGGCTACCTTTGAATCGCATTAAAACAACAAGAGATATGAAACGTATGATGGCGCTTTATAAGCTGAATGAAACCATTCGGTTTGCGATTCACCTCACTGGACTTACCACGTTGGCCTTGCTACTTACAAAATGGATTTAGCTTAAAAACCAAGATTGTCCCTGTAATGTAAGGTAAATGATAACGGCATATCGGAGGCCTTTTCCAATTAGCATCCACCAAGCAGTAGCTAACATTGGAGACCTTACTATGCCAAGTGCTATTGCCATTGGGTCACCGACGATAGGTAGCCATGTAACGAGGGCGAAATAAGGTCCGTACCGGCGGGCTTTTGCAATGAACGGCTCGACTGATGAGGCTTTTACACGGAGCCATTTTTCTATTTTTTTCCAATTTGCCCAATACCCCATGCCGTATGAAAACATACCGCCAGCCCAATTGCCAAGCGTTGCTACCGCAAATATCGCCACGATGGAATTGTCAGCTTGTAGGATGAATAAGGTTACCAAAATATCGGAACTCAGCGGCAAGATGGTAGCGGCCAAAAATGCAGCAAAGAATAATCCCCACAATCCATATATAACCCAGTCATCCACCGCGCAAAACTAGTCAATGCTATTAGGATATGTTGATTTAGCGAAAGGATAAAAAAATGTGCGATTTCGAACAAGGTCTTCAGCAATGGATGAGGTTTTGTATTTTCACGACTCTAAACAGATAGGATGATTTCAACGAACGAATATCCCGAGTATTTTGGGAGGTATGTAGACCGTTTTTCGGGTGAAATGTTGTTAGATGTGCTCGATGAACAGCTTGATATTCTTGAAAAGCGCTACAAACAAATACCATCGAATAAAGTTAATTACAGGTACGCCGAAGGAAAATGGTCAGTAGCAGAATTACTAGGTCATGTAAATGATACGGAACGGGTTTTTCAATACCGTGCACTGCGTATTGCTCGGGATCAATCGCAAAACCCAGGGTTTGATCACAACGCGTTTGTTGAAGCTCGAGATTTGAAAGATGTAGATTTACAAGACCTCTGGGATGAGTGGTACACCATCAGAATGGCTAGCATTAGCCTGTTCTCAAACTTATCATTAGCGGAACTTAAAACCATGAGTTTAGGTTCGGGTTCTAATTTTTCAGTACGTGCGTGTGGATATATAATGGCAGGACACCTTGCTCACCATTTAGATGTTTTAAATCAGAATTATGAATTGTAGACAAGCAATTACTTTACTCCTAGTTTTAATAGTAAGCTCGCTTCAGGTAGCAAGTGGTCAGTATAAGTCGCTAACATTTGATGATTATGATCATTGGAAAAGACTGAGCAGTAGTTCACTTAGTTCAGCGGCTTCATTTATGAGTTATGAGGTAAAGCCAATTACTGGATTTGGAGATGTGCGTACGGTGCTAACCAACCTCAACACCATGGATGCAGACACCCTAGAACGAACGGAGGGATTGAAGTTTGCCACCAATGAACAGTTCTATGCTTTCAAAGCAAGGGTACCTTACGACACCTTAAAGGCACTCAAGTTGAAAAAAACTCCTGCGAAAAAATTACCTAAGGATACGTTAAAGGTAGTTTCGCTTGCCTTAGACTCAACGTTTATCTACCCAAAATATTCAGGGTTCCGTTTTACAGAACACGCAAGCAATTGGATGATGATTGAGTTTGATGAGTATGCGGAAAAAAAGTCGGAAGGAGTAGATGAGAAAAAGAAGAAACGCAAAAAAAAGAAGCGGAAAAAGAAGGGCGACAATAAGCCAGCCAAAAAAAAGTCCAAGAAGCACAAAACCCATGCGGTTGTTCTACTAAATCCTGTGTCAGGAGATGAAGTGGTTTTTCAACATGTAAAAAACCAACGGTTAAGTGATGATGGAAAGTCGCTCTTTTACACGGCAGAATATGGAACGGATGCAGATACAAGTGCTGCCATTGTTTATAACGTGGAAAGAGGTCAGCCCGATACAATATACATTGCAAAAGGGGTAATGGATAACCCTAAAATTAGCCGAACGGGAGAGCACTTCCTGTTTTTTCATTCTGCAGACACCACCAAGGTTAAAAATTATAGCCTTTACATGTCGCGAGGAGAAGAAGCTTTTGTGTTAGTTGATAGTAGTTCTTCTGGTGTGATTTCTGGAAAAGTACCTAACAACAAAGCACAGGTTTCCTTCAGTAGGGATTTGAGTCGCGTATTTTTTGAAGTGATTGATAAGCGCATTGAGCCTGAAAAAGACTCATTACTCAAAACAGAAACGGCTAAACTAGATGTGTGGTCTTGGAAGGATGAACGTCTTCAGCCACAGCAATTATTGAGCAAGAGTCGCGATGAAAAGGCGGGGCTAGGTGCAGTTGTGTTGTTGAATAATGGCAATAAAATCATTCAATTAGAACAATCGCGTAATGAAAGCGTACGCATTGGTGATAAACGAAATGCCACTTGGGGAGTGTTGGTTGATAATTCCAAACATGCAATCTCTTATTCTTGGAGCTTTCCATGGTTGTCAGATTATTACGCGATAAACATTGAAACGGGCGAGCGTAAGCTGCTCAAAAGCGAGGTGGGTTTCAGTAACTCAATGTCGCCTTCAGGTGAATACTTTGCTTGGTATGATGGCGGAAATGATACTTGGTATTGCAAGCACAGGGATAGTGCTCAAGCAGTAAATATCAGCGCTCAAGTAAAGGAAGATGGCTTGGTATTTTATAATGAAGCCGGGCAAACACCATCTGAGCCAAATGCTTACGGAATTGAGGGGTGGAGTGAAGATGAGCAACATGTTATTGTGAACACAAACCGCGATGTGTATGCGATACAAGTCGATGGGAAAGGAGCTAAAAACTTGACCAATGGATTGGGGAAAAGCGGGAATACGCGCTACAACCGCATGCGATTTACGCGAGAATCAACCCACATCAATTTGGATTCTGCAAGTGTTTTTAGTGCCTTTAACTACACCGATAATTCAACAGGGTACGTGCATGTTGAAGGAGGTGTTGTCGATACGCTTGTTTGGCGTGATGCTGCTTTTGTATACTTCGCGAAAGCCGATAGTGTAAATCAGTATATTGTTCGCTCTTCGACCTATGAACGTTACCCCGATTATGCGTTGGTAACTGACCTAAAAGCGTGGAAAGAGCTGCCGTTGTCTAACCTACAGAAACAGCGTGAAGGTTACAATTGGGGAACGGTAGAGAAGTATTATTGGAATGCATTTGATGGCACCAAACTCAAGGGCTTATTGTACAAGCCATATGATTTTGACCCCAATAAGGAATATCCATTAATGGTATATTTCTACGAGAAGAACTTCAACACAGAGCACAGTGCTCGAAGTTTTCGCCCCTCTCCATCTACCGTGAGTGTTCCGTTTTACGTCAGTAATGATTACCTGGTGTTTATTCCGGATATCGAATATGGAACAGGATATCCTGGTAGGGATGCATATAACTGCATTGTGAGTGGTGCCGAATCATTAGCGAAAATGCCTTTTGTAGATGGTGATCGCATGGCAATCCAAGGACAGAGTTGGGGGGGGTACCAAGTAGCCTACCTCGTAACACAAACCGACGTGTTTGCAGCGGGAATGGCAGGAGCTCCAGTGAGCAATATGATAAGCGCATATGGTGGCATTAGATGGGGCTCCGGAATGTCGAGAATGTTTCAATATGAGCGTACGCAGAGCCGGATAGGCGGACCGTTGTGGGAGAACTGGAGTAAATACCGTGATAACTCCCCCATCTATCACTTGCAAAATGTGGAGACCCCACTTCTAATTATGCACAATGATAAAGATGGTGCTGTTCCTTGGTACCAGGGAATTGAGATGATGGTTGGCCTGCGTCGTTTACAGAAACCAGCTTGGATGTTGAATTACAACGGTGATCAGCATAACCTCATGCGTATAGCGAACAGGATTGATTTAAGTAAGCGCATGTTCGGATTTTTTAACCATTACCTGAAAGGTGAACCTATGCCGCGTTGGATGGAAGAAGGGGTTCCAGCCTTGGTGAAAGGTAAGGAGAATCGCTACTGAATAAATAACAGGTAATCAGGGTACCAATTAAAGTAAAGCATGTAATGCGTCTTGAATTGGGAGGCGTTTTGCACTGCACCGGTGGGAATTAATCAGCAATTGGTTAGTGCCTTTAGGTTACGGCTAATTCGCACGCATAGCTTCCACTGGATCTAGGCGAGAAGCAGTGCGAGCTGGAAGAAGTCCGGCAATGAGTCCTATTCCAATGGATAATCCCACCCCTGTGAGAATGTTTTTGAGTGACATTGTGATATCATAATCCGTAAATGATGATATTCCGAATGTGATCA
Organism: Salibacteraceae bacterium; assembly: GCA_965661625.1. Classification (GTDB taxonomy): domain Bacteria; phylum Bacteroidota; class Bacteroidia; order Flavobacteriales_G; family Salibacteraceae. Next base: position 178,016 of record CBFIEM010000003.1, on the reverse strand, counting down.
GGAAAATAAGTACAAGACCAAAAACTCCCCCTAACAAGGTTAGGACAACCGATTCGGTTAAGAATTGAAAAAGGATGAACGCATTTTTTGCTCCTAATGATTTTTGAATCCCGATTATTCCGGTACGTTCTTTAACACTTACATACATGATGTTAGCGATAGAGAATCCTCCAACTAAAATTGAAAATCCGCCAATCACAGAGCCAATTAATGATATAAACCCAAAAAAGCCTTCAAAACCTTCTGAAAGGATACTAATTTCATTTAAAGCAAAGTTGGTTTCTTGTTTGGGCTTGAGGGAGCGAACCGAACGCATAATACCCGTTAGTTCATCAATAAGTGCTTCATTGGGAACTCCTGCTTTAGCTTTCACCATGATGCGCGGCCCTAACCTGCGATCATTTATGTTCACAAGCTTCTTGGCAAATTGAATAGGGATGTGCGTTTCTTGATCAACACTTACGTTGATTAAACTTTCGCCTTCATACTCAAAAACACCAATAACAGTAGCTTTCTTGCCACCTAATTTTACCCGTTTCCCAATGGGATTTGCGATACCGAATAAGTCATAAGCGGTGCGCGCTCCGATAACACAAAAAGGAGCTCCTGATCTAAATTCTTCATCCGTAAAGTAGCGCCCTTTCCAAAGGGAGAAATTCCTCAGGTGTCGGTAATCTTTAGATGCTGCGACAAGTTTTTGATTCTCAATACTGCTGTTACCCTGTTTCAGGGTTCTTCGAAATTCAATCACATAGGCAGCATGAGAGGCCAATGTGGTGCGCTCTTGTACTTTTTTGAGCTCTTCTTGCTTTACTTCTGGTCGCGTCATATACTCCCACCAAGCATAGTTGCCACCAAAACTCCACGGCCATTTTTGAACAAATACAATGTTAGTCCCTAATGTTTCGATACTGCCACGGATGTTTCGCTCAAGGGAGTCAACCAATGTGAACACAGACACAATGGCAAATATTCCAATGGTAACACCCAGCAAGGAAAGAAAGGTGCGCAACTTGTTTACAATGAGCGCTTGAAAGGCGAAAGCGAAACCTTCTTTAAGCAGTCGAACGTAGAGCTTCATAAGTCAAAGGTAAGGTGCAGAAGAAGAAATCACAGTACAATGTGATTAATGGGATAAATCAACCATGAGCGGAGGGGTCAAATGCTTGCCGTTCGTGTGCTATTTATCTACTTTTGTTCGCTTACGTTAAACGGGATTGCTGTGAGTGTTAAGAAAATCAAAAATGCCTTAGTATCAGTCTACTACAAAGATGGTTTAGGGCCAATCGTAGAACAACTTCATTCCGATGGAGTTACCATATATTCAACAGGAGGAACTCAAAAGTTTATTGAAGACTTAGGGATACCAGTTGTGCCCGTTGAAGACCTCACTTCATATCCGTCAATCCTAGGAGGAAGGGTAAAGACGTTACACCCAAAAGTGTTTGGTGGAATTCTGAATCGTCGGGATAATTCAGGTGATCAGGATCAAATTGCTCAATATGAAATTCCGGAGTTGGATTTAGTAATTGTCGATCTCTATCCATTTGAAGAAACCGTAGCGTCAGGAGCCAGTGAATCAGACATCATTGAGAAAATAGATATCGGAGGTATTTCACTCATTAGGGCTGCAGCGAAGAACTTCAAAGATGTTGCTATTGTGAGTTCACGAGAACAATATGATGTCTTTCTTGCAATGGTTCAAACCGGAAATGGTGGAACAACATTGGATCAGCGCAAAGAATTAGCTGCTCATGCGTTTCACATTTCATCACATTACGACACGGCAATTCATCAGTACTTCGCACCTGAATCTGAAAAGTTAAAAATCAGCACCAACCATAGTGCGATTTTAAGGTATGGTGAAAATCCTCACCAAAAGGGAGTTTTTCATGGTGATTTAGAAGCCTTATTTGAAAAACTTCACGGCAAGGAACTTTCATACAACAACTTGCTCGACGTAGATGCAGCTGTTCAGTTGATGGCTGAATTTACCGAACCTACTTTTGCCATATTGAAGCACAACAATGCGTGCGGAATAGCCACTCGTCCTGCTATTTACGATGCCTTTGCGGACGCACTCGCTGGCGATCCTGTTTCGGCTTTCGGAGGTATTTTAATTGCAAACCGCACCATCGATGTCGAAACAGCAGAAGAGATTCACAAAATATTTTGTGAAGTTGTGATTGCTCCCGAATATGATCAAGATGCCTTAGCGTTACTCAAGGGTAAAAAGAATAGAATCATTTTGATTCAAAAAACGGTCGATTTGCCTAAAAAGCAAGTGAGAACCGTATTAAATGGTATCTTAGAACAAGATAAAGATAACAAAACAGAGGAGGCCGCTAACTTGCAAACTGCAACTACTAAAGCTCCAACCCAAGCTGAAATTAACGATTTGATTTTCGCCAATAAACTCGCAAAGCACACAAAGTCGAATACCATTGTATTGGCTAAAGATGGGCAGCTCTTGGCGAGTGGAACCGGACAAACTTCTCGGGTTGATGCACTAAAGCAGGCAATTGTAAAAGCACAGGCTTTTAATTTTGACCTTAATGGAGCTGTAATGGCTTCAGATGCTTTTTTTCCGTTTCCGGACTGCGTAGAAATAGCAAATAAGGTAGGTGTTCAAGCAGTTATTCAACCAGGAGGTTCTATAAAGGATCAACTATCGATTGATTACTGCAACGAGCACGGTATGGCTATGGTATTTACTGGAGTTAGACACTTCAAACATTAATTGAGGAATTGAAGGATGGGACTTTTTGATTTTTTCACCCCTGAGATAGCTATTGACCTTGGGACAGCGAATACGCTAATCATACACAACGATAAAGTTGTGGTTGATGAGCCTTCGATTGTTGCGCAAGATAGGGCAAGTGGTAAGTTTATTGCCGTTGGTAAGCAAGCGCAAAAGATGCATGGCAAAACCCATGAAGACATCAAAACAATTCGCCCATTGAAGGATGGTGTGATTGCTGACTTTCAAGCAGCTGAGCACATGATTCGTGGGATGATCAAAATGATTAATTCACGGAAACGTTGGTTTCAACCTTCTTACAAAATGGTGATTTGTATCCCTTCAGGGATCACAGAAGTAGAGAAGCGGGCTGTTCGTGATTCTGCCGAGCACGCTGGTGCGAAGGAGGTTTACCTTATTCACGAACCAATGGCTGCAGCTATAGGTATTGGGATTGATGTGGAAGAACCGATGGGGAATATGATCATCGATATCGGTGGAGGTACTTCTGAAATTGCGGTAATTGCTCTTGGAGGAATTGTTTGTGATAAATCAATCCGAGTAGCTGGAGATGAATTCACAAGTGACATTGAAGATTATATGCGTCGCCAGCACAATATCTTAATTGGAGAGCGTACAGCTGAACGTATCAAAATTGAAGTTGGTGCTGCAATGATAGAACTTGAGTCTCCACCCGCAGAATTTGCAGTGCATGGACGTGATTTGATGACGGGTATTCCAAAAGAAATCCATGTTTCTCATGTTGAGATTGCACATGCCCTGGACAAATCGATATCTAAAATCGAAGAGGCCATTCTCAGTGCACTTGAGATGACGCCACCAGAGCTCTCTGCGGATATTTACAAAACAGGAATTTACCTCGCTGGGGGTGGTTCGTTATTGCGTGGGCTTGACCACCGTATTTCAATGAAGACCAAATTGCCTGTTCACGTCGCAGATGATCCACTTCGCGCAGTGGCACGAGGTACGGGTATCGCATTGAAGAATTCTGACCGTTTCCAATTTTTGATTCGATAAAGGAGGTATAGCACATGCGGAACCTCATTGAGCTTATATCGCGTTACCGCATCGGTTTGCTTTTTATATTACTTGAAGGACTATCCCTAAGCATGTTGATGAACTTTAACAGTCATCATAGCATTCGCTTGTTTACAGCAACAAATGAGCTTGCGGGTAGTGTTTATTCACGTGTAGCTGAATTTACGAGCTACTTAAATTTGCGCGAAACAAACTCCCTGTTGATGGAGGAGAACCGGCAGCTCCGCAATTTACTCTTCGAATCACAGCATGGAAGCCTGAATACATTTGAACACTTAGTTGATACCAATTACCAACAATTGTATGAATACACAGAGGCAGATGTTGTGAGTTTAACCGTAACCCATCGCAATAACTACCTCATTATTAACAAGGGAAGAAGACAAGGTATAGAACAAGATATGGGCGTGATTACAAGTAATGGGGCAGTGGGAGTTGTGAAAGAGGCTTCTGCAAACTATGCAACTGTAATGACCCTATTGCACAGTGAAAGTGCTGTTTCTACTCAGCTTGTGACGGACAATTACTTCGGTCCATTAACATGGAACGGCCGAGACCCTAACCTCGCACAGTTGGCAGATATACCAATGCATGTGAATTTGTCTGAGCAAACAGAACTTGTTACTCGAGGAGCATCGGGTATTTTTCCAGCGGGGGTGCCTATTGGAAAAGTGAGTTCTTGGGAATCAAATGTGGCTACGAATTTCTATGAAATAGAAGTTGATCTGGAAGTTGATTTTGCTCAGATTTACCATGTTTATGTAATTCGAAATGTGAAACGGAAAGAGCTGCTTCAGCACTTAGAAAACACCTTGCCAAATGCTGAATGAAGTAGTTCAAAATAGCGTTCGATTTGTGGTGTTGGTACTACTCCAAGTCCTCCTGCTCAATAACATTAGGATAGGTGGGTTAATCAACCCGTACATTTATGTGTTGTTCATTCTGGCTTTACCATTGGAAACATCGCGAGGATTAATGCTCATTTTAGGCTTTGCCGTTGGGCTTGCCGTAGATTTCTTTACCCGAACTATTGGTATGCACACATTTGCCGCTGTTGCAATAGCATATGCTCGGCCAATTTTATTGCGATTAATCGAACCGAGGGAGGGCTATGAATTGGGAATGCGCCCAACGGTTAAAGAGTTTGGGTTCACCTGGTACCTCACCTACGCAGGAATTCTTATAGTCGTTCACCACTTTTGTTTATTCACAATCGAATCGTTTCGATTGGTTGAAATTGGATATACATTGCTGAAAACGATAATGAGCAGTGCGTATACCCTTGTGCTCATTTTAATCATTCAATACCTTAGTGTCCGGAGGAGGATTATCGAGTGAACAAATTAGACGGACGCAGATTTGTAATTATTTCCATCTTCATCGTAATTGGAGTGGTGTTCATTGCTCGCTTGTTCTACCTGCAAGTTGTTGAAGATAAGTACAAGGAGTCTGCTTTAAATCAAACCAACCGTTACATTACGCAGTACCCCGTGCGCGGAACCGTTTATGACCGCAACACAAAGCTCATGGTTTACAATGAGGCGGCCTATGACCTTATGGTTGTTCCTCGCATGGTTGAACCTGAGATTGATACATTCGCATTTTGCGAGCTTGTCGGTGTATCTGTAACTTCATTTGTTGAGCGTATGACTGAGGCTGCAGATTACTCCCGCTATAAGGCTTCGGCATTTGAGAAACAGATTCCTGCTGAGCAATGGGCGGCAATAAATGAGAAGCTATTTAAGTACCCCGGGTTCTATGGTCAGAAAAGAACACTCAGGCGTTACCCCAAACCGATTGCATCTCATATACTGGGTTATGTAGGAGAAGTTGATCAACGCATGCTCGAGGCTAATTCCTATTATAAAAAAGGAGATTATGTTGGCGTTAATGGATTGGAGAAGACTTATGAAGAAATTTTAAGGGGAAAACGAGGGGTAAAGGTTTTTCAAGTAGATGTTCACAATACGATTAAAGGGAGCTATAATGACGGAGCGCTAGATTCGGCCGCTGTTTCGGGAAAAGACCTCATAACAACTGTTGATCGAGATCTTCAGGAATACGGTGAGCTGTTAATGGCAAATAAGAAAGGATCCATCGTTGCAATCGAACCTTCCACTGGAGAAATCCTCGCCTTGGTTACAAGTCCAAGCTATGATCCCAATCTACTCGTTGGTCGTGAACGAAGCGCGAACTACCGCGGACTTGTTGCAAATGATTCATTGGACCCTCTTTTTAATCGGGCAATCGACGCAGTCTATCGCCCAGGGTCTATCTTCAAATTGGTTCAATCCCTTGTTGGGTTGCAAAAAGGAGTTATTAGTCCTGAAACCCGTATTCGATGTAATCGCGGGATAATAAACTGCCATGGAAGTCACAGTAATGATAACCTCAGGCAAGCAATTCAACACTCATGTAACCCTTATTTTCATCAAGTTTACAAACGCCTAATTCAGTCAGGAAAGAAACCTTCAATTTTCGAAGATAGCTCGATCGGGTTGGAAGATTGGCGTAGCTATGTAACCAGCTTTGGCCTTGGAACCCAATTGGGGACAGATATCTCTGGGGTTAATCCCGGGTTTGTGCCCGATAAAAAATTCTATGACCGGTGGTATGGTGAGTATCGTTGGGCATTTAGTACCATTTATTCCAATAGTATTGGCGAAGGAGAGCTCGGAGTTGTGCCCATTCAAATGGCAAATTTGGCAGCTATCCTTGCAAACCGAGGCTTTTATTATACACCTCACTTCACGAGAGACATTGATGGTGAAGGTAAGCCTGAGCGCTTTCGCAAAAGGCATTATACAAAAGTAGATTCTATCCACTTTAGTACAGTTCTGGATGCTATGCAGGCTGTTGTTGATGAGCCTGGAGGTACTGCGCGTAGAGCTAGAATAGACAGTATTAGCGTATGCGGTAAAACAGGGACTGTGCAAAATGAACTTGTTCCAGATCATTCCGTTTTCATTGCATTTGCTCCGAGGGAAAGTCCCCAAATAGCGATAAGTGTTTACGTTGAGGAATCAGGATTTGGAGGTACGTGGGCAGCCCCTATTTCCGCGTTGATGATGGAGAAATACATCACGGGCAAGGTTGCCAATAAGGCCAAAGAGAAACGGATTTTAGAAGCAGACTTTATTCACTTGGAGGGCGATAGTGAGAAGGAGTAGGCGGAATTATTTGGAGCATGTAGATTGGGTACTGGTAGGGTTGTTCCTGGTTCTGATTGTTATTGGGTGGGTCAATATCTACGCAGCAAGTTACCAAGAAGATTACCCTTCGATATTCTCGTTTTCTCAAAATTATGGGAAGCAGTTTATTTGGATGCTTTCTTCAGTTGCCATCGCGTGGCTCATGCTTGTTATGGACTCCCGATTTTTTGAAACCTTCAGTTTTCCTATTTACGCGGCGATGATGCTTTTGCTTGCAGGGGTATTGGTGTTCGGCTCGGAGATTAAGGGGGCGCAGAGTTGGTATACGTTTGGAGGATTTAGTTTGCAACCTTCAGAATTTGGGAAATTTGCTTCAGCGCTGGCAGTAGCTCGGTTGCTTACCATGAATGAAAATAGAACGCGTGAGTTTTTGTCTACTGTGAAGGCGCTGGCAATCATTGCGCTTCCGGCTATATTAATCTTATTACAGCCCGATACCGGATCTACATTGGTGTTTGGGTCATTTATTTTTGTACTGTACCGTGAGGGGCTATCGGGTAATGTACTGCTGGGCGGATTACTCTTAATAGTTCTCTTTGTGCTTTCCTTGTTGTTTGAATTGAATCAATTGCTTTTGGCATTCTGTATTTTGGCCACATTGGCTTATAGCGGAATCTATGCATCTTGGCGATTCTTACTGACAGCTGTTGGACTTTTGGTACTGCTGTTTATAGGGTACTACCAGTTTCAATTTGAAGAGATCTTTTTATTGGGAGGCGTTTTGGGCTTATCCATTGCGTTGATCATATACAATTTTACACAGCGTGAAATGAAGAACCGCGGCGCTAGAAATGGAGCCATCGGTTTGTTTGTTGTTGCTATGGGCTTCATTTATACGGTGGGCTTCATTTTTAACAATGTCCTTCAAGAGCATCAACGCACACGTATTACAGTTTTATTAGGGGAAGAGGATAAGTTGAGCGAGCAAATTGCGACACTGAAGACACGCTATCAAGAACTTCCAGCTAGTAGCGAAATAAGGAGCCAAATAAAAAGTGACTTAGCGAGTAAAAAGGAGAGCTTAGATAAGCTTAGAAAAGGAGCGGGCTGGAATGTCAATCAATCTAAGATTGCTATTGGCTCAGGAGGCTTAATTGGTAAGGGTTTTTTAGATGGAACCCAGACTAAATTTAATTTCGTTCCAGAACAAAGCACGGATTTTATCTTTTGTACGGTAGGTGAGGAGTGGGGTTTTCTTGGCAGTACGGTTGTGGTCGCACTGTTTGTATGGTTTTTGGTTCGCCTCATAGTGGTAGCGGAACGTCAACGTTCAAGGTTTTCCAGAATTTATGGGTACAGTGTTGCCTCTATCTTTTTCTTTCACTTTGCCATCAATATAGCCATGACCTTGGGGCTTGCTCCTGTAATTGGTATTCCGCTGCCTTTCTTTAGTTACGGTGGCTCCTCGCTATGGGCATTCACCATATTGCTGTTCATATTTGTAAAGCTGGATAGTGAGCGCAAGTATGTATTAGGATAAAAAAAAGGCCGACTTACTCAGACGGCCTTTTGTTAATGTTATTGGAATTAATGCTAGTAGAAAAACCCGCGTCGGTCTTCAATATTTGCTGACTCACGAAGTGCGTTTATCACTGTGAAATCAATACTAGATTGAGCTCGCGTTTGAGCCTCTGTTTTTGCTACAGCTAAATTTGCGTTGGCAACATCTACAGGAGAAACATTATCCACGCGAACAACATATACGCCTTCATCTCCTTCGATTGGCTTAGAAACGTCTCCAGGATTTAGTGCAACAATAAGTCCTTGAACGGCCTGCTCATTGAGTGCACGCATTGAGAAGTCACTAAATTTAACTTCTTCAAGTCGTTGAACCCCAACACTCGTCTTGGTAGCAAGCGCGTTGAGGTCAGTCTCACCAGCCATTTGATCCATTAGTTTTTCTGCTTTTTTCGCTTTGATTACTTCTTTTTCAATTTCACCCCTTACTACCTCAAGTGGTAGCACGCCTTTTTCTTTAACCTCAGTGAGCAGAGCAACCACAAACTGATTTTCTAAGTTAAAAGGTTCAGAGATGGAGCCAACTTCATTGTTGTACATCCAATTCACGATGCTTCTTGAGTTACCTAATCCCGTAAGCTCTTCAACATCTATGGTTACATCGTTAGCACTCAGTATCCCAAAGGATTGACCATTTTCTTCAAACTGTTCTGGAGTGGTACTTTCTATAGCGAATGAGTTCGCTTCGTTGTAAACAGTTTCGAACGTAGTTTGACCTGGTTCTATAACATTATTTACAATAGCGATGAGTGCTTTTTGTTTTGGTTCCGTAAGCTCCATAACCTCAATCAGGTGAACACCAAACTGGCTAGCTACAATTGGCATATCTCCAACTTTACCTTGGAAACAAGCATCGTTAAACACTGGAATCATGCGCCCTTCTGTAAACCATCCCAAATCACCACCTTGTCGTGCACTTTCAGGATCTTGAGAATAGGTTTGTGCTAACTCAGCAAAATTATCATTTGCTTGAATCACCGCTTTCAAGCTGTCAGCAAGCGCCATTGCCGTAGCTGTATCTTCAGGTGCGTTACCTGCTATTGGCAATAAAATATGGCGAGCATTTGCGCTATCCGGTGATACTTTTTGATCAAGTATTTTAATGAGTTGAAATTCTTGATTATTCCGAACAGGTCCAAAAACATCATTTACACTAGCACTAGCAATGACACTGTCTATAGATGCTGGTAATTCAATGTTTGAAGTATACCCAATGTTAAAAGGACTATCAGCATATTCATTTACGAAAAGCGTATCATCATCTGCCGCTTCAAATTCAGCTTTAATAGACGTTAAGTAAGCCTCTGTTTTTTGAATATCTTCATTGGTAGGGATAACATCAAAAACAACGTACTGAATGCTGCGAGCAGGATTACGTTGGTTGTATTGAGATTCGTTCTTATGCGCATTGTAGTAAGCTTCAATATCACTTTCTGTATATGATACGGTGCTATCGGGCATAGCGCTATACTTTTTACCTACGTAACTCGCTGAAACTACGCGCTCCGTATTGATGTATTGTGCCTTGGCTTCAAGGGTTGTAACGTATGCGCCCTTGTGTAAAAGTGTAGTGTATTTGTTCAGTTGGATTTGATCTTTCCAATCGTTCTTGAAAGATACCCAAGAGTTCTTTGCTTCTTCAGCTTGAGGGTCTCCAGAATAAACGTTGTTTTTTAAGTAAGCTAGAATTGCCTGACCATTAACTCCTCCCTGAGGATTGGCGAACTGAGGAATAATCTTTTGACCTTGGCCTTGTTCACTAAAGTAGCGGTTTAGGGCACGGTTTGATGGGTCATTTTTTATGATATCAATAACTTCATCTTCAGTAACCTCAATACCCACCTCTTCCATTTCTGGATAGATAGCATATCGAGCTACTAGGTCGTTCCACACTTCATCGCGCATCTGATCGCGCGCATCTGCACCAGCTTGTCTGCTAGCATAACGCTCAGACATCCGTCTGTCAACTAACATTTCAAACTCAGCATTCTCAACGGGAATTCCATTGATCTCGCCTACAGTTGTATCGTTTGAACGAAAGAAATTAGTATTAGAAGAAAGGATGTCACCTAAAATGAATAACACCATAGCCAGTCCGATTACCACTAAAAGGAGCAGGGATTGGTTGCGAATTTTTGAAATAATAGCCATCTTACCTAAAATGAATTTGGGTTGCGAATATACAATTGTGAATTAAATAATTGAAGTTAATTATCGCGTGTTTTCTCCTTTACACGCACGCACTCAATGCGTTTCCCGTCTACCTTCTCAATAGTAAATACGAATTGCTCGTTTTCAACTTCTTCGTTTTGTTCTGGAATGCTCTCGGATAGGTGAATAATCAGTCCAGCTAACGTCTCAAAATCCTCTTCATCGGGGAGGTTTAAGTCATATTCATTATTTAGGTAGTCAACTTCTAGTCGAGCGGCAAAGCGGTATTCACCAGGCCCGAGTACTTCTTCAACTAATTCTTCATGGTCGTGCTCGTCTTCTATTTCGCCAAAAATCTCCTCTACCACATCTTCCATGGTAAGTAGGCCCGCAGTACCGCCAAATTCATCTACCACTACTGCAATACTGCGCTTTTGTTCGATCAACAATTCCAAAACCTCGTTTGCTGGCATTGTTTCGGGAATTATTGAAATTGGGAGTAGAATGTTCTTAATCGCTTCAGGATGCTTGAACATTTCATAAGAGTGCGTATAGCCGATAATGTTGTCAATGTTATCCCGGTATATGATGATTTTTGAAAGGCCGGTTTCCACAAATAAATCACGCAATTCATTGATACTGTCCTCAAGTTCCAGTGCAATGATTTCAGTTCTGGGAACCATACACTCACGTGCTTTTACAGAACTGAAGTCCAGTGCATTTTGGAATATTTGAATTTCATTATCAATTTCATCTTGGTCTTGCTCAGCAGTAGCCTCCTTAACTAAATTATCCAAGTCTACGAGGTTGAAAACCATTTCCGATGAACTGGTTTCAGCTTTAAAAACGTACCTCAAAAAGATATCTGCAATCCAAATAGTTACCATTACCGGCACAAAGAGCAAAACATAAATAATGGTAATTGGAACGGCGAAGATTCCCAAAATTCCGTTGGGGTTAATTCGAAAAATCACTTTTGGGATAAACTCAGCCGTTACCAGAATGATTAGGGTAGAAACTACTGTTTGAAGCAGCAGAGCCAATACAGCATTCGAAGTAATTGCAGCAATGGAAGGCTCGAGCAAATTACCCATTACGATTCCATATACAACTAAGGCAATGTTGTTACCCAATAGCATTGCAGTAATGAACCGCGACTGATATTTAGTGAAGTAGGAGTAAATGCGGGCAGGGAAAGAGCCCAGCTTTTTATCAAGCTCTATTTTTAATTTGTTGGCAGAAACAAACGCAATCTCAATTCCTGAGAAAAATGCTGAAAGTGCTAACGAAGTAAGAATAATCGCGACGGAGGAATATTCCATGGAATCAATTGTCTATCAAATATAGTTAAAAGCGATTGGAGAAAGATTATTCTTCGCGCTGTTCCAGACGCTTTCTGTAAGCTCGTCTAAGTAAAAATAAAACAAGAGACATAGCTGGGACAACAAGGTTAAAATAGTGTTCTTCTTTAAAGCCGTGATTAATAAAAACGAAACCAGCCCAAACAAGGCTCACAATGAACACGGCTAACCAAAATAATTCGATGATGCGATTATAAGTTTTCATTGGTGCTATCCGCTTCAGTTTCGTCAGGCACATCAATAATGGCCTTGATGTTGTTAATTTTATATTTCGTAAAATCTTCGTTTGATTCGAGACCATCACCATAAATGATTTGATCATCTTGAGTAATTTTCACAAAAGCATTACTGGTTATTAGATGATTTTCAGTGTCCCAAAGTAGGTGTTCAGTATTTAGTTTTTCACCTTTCTGATTCACTACAACAACGTCATTTTTCGCCTCTAGCAGTTTGCCGTCTCCATACCGTTTAGCCCACTGAGCGGTAATATGTGACTCTTCTTCACCTTTTGTTGAAAGGAAGGTAACATCTACTCCATCTGGGAATAAGCTCTCCTCTTCATCTGCAGATTGACCGTAATAGCGTTCAATTGTTGGCGCTGTCAACTTTACACGCACAATGGCTGAGTCGCTGTAGTAAATGGTCACATTTGATGTAACCTCATTGGGGCCGCCTTCCTCAAACGAAATTTCAGCAATCTCTGCTGTAGTGTTCCCACAACTAAAAAGCACCTGAGTAACGAGTACCCAGATGCTGATTTGTCGGTATATAATGAGCTTGTTCAGAATTACTTCTGTTGCGTCACAACGGTGATGGTTTCATTAATCCATCCACCAACTTTTTGCTGTGACCCTTCGTTAATTGAGTGGAAAAAACAATCTTCATTAAAAGGGTAATTGCTTTTTGCCTGAGCGACTTTCCGGTTGAGCTTGTCACTTAGAGAGCTGTCTAAGCTACGAGCACGGTTGTATTTGTCAACAGCTGCAATGTAGGCGAAGCGTTTTGTACAAGCGTTATCTCCAATCGATTTAGCGCCACCCATGTAAGCATCTCCAATTAACATGTAGGCTTCTCCCGCATTTGGATCTACGCTTAACCACTTCAATGCAAATGATTTTGCTTGGGCATAGCTGTTTCTTGCTAAAGACGCCATTGCCGCATATTTATACGCAGTAGCTTTTTTCTCACTGTCTTTTATACCTTCTGCAGCTTGTTCTAAGAATCCGCCAGCCTCACTGTAGCGCTGCTTTTTAAGAAGTCCAATTCCGATAGCAAGTTTAGACTCTGGACTTGGATTAATCTTGTCATAAGCTATTGCAGCTTGGGTGTAAAGCTCTTCATCGGTACAGTCCCGCATTTCGAAAAATTTCAAAATTTGCTTCTGAACATTCGTGTCTTGAGGAGCAGCGTCAAATTTCGATTGGTAAATCTCAACCAACGACTCACAAGAAGCTACGGTTCCAAAAATGCTTGACATTCCATCAGCAGCTTGCTGGTAGTACTTTCCGTACTTACCATCTAAATTTGCTTCAACAACACTCATAAGTCGAGGAAACTCGCTTAATAGCATGTCTACTTGTTGCTTTTCTGCTTTCACCAAGTTATACAAGCTTTGGTAGTAGAGGATCAGCGCACTAGCTTCTGATTTATCTCCTCGCAATTCGATAGACTCACGAGCCACTTCAAAAACCTCTTGTGTTGAGTTTGGAACATAGCGCGCAATCTCTCCAGCTTTTCTACCTAGTACATATCCACGCTGTCCAAAGTGCTCAATGCGCTTGTCGTAAACGAAAAGCAATGTATCAACTAAGGCTTTTTTACGTGCATCATCAGTTTCAGCCTTTATCATGGCAGGCAACATTTTCGCGCCCTTGATGTAAAGATTTTTAGATGCAGACGGGCAAAGTGCTACTGCATTTTGCCATGGGCCATAAGCATCATTATAATTGCTTTGGTCATAGAACTCGTTAAAGAGTGATAGGTTTTTCAAGCAGTTGAGGCTATCCTCTGGCGTAGCTCCATATTTGCTTTGGGCAAAAACTCCTGTGCTCATAAGAACAACGGCAAAGGCGATAATCCTTCCTTTCATAACTTCAGTTTTAGTCAATTTTTCTTTTTACAAACCACCGGTCAAATTTCCCAGGCACAAAATTAAATCCAACTACTAGGTTTATGTAGTCTTCTCGAATTAAACCTGATTCCACATTGCCTCTTCGGCCAAATTCTGTGGATATATTCAAGCTTGAACCATTAATAGGAAGCGTCCCCGATTTTAATAACGGGATTCCGATTCCAAGACTCATGCCAAAGTCATTAACATGCTTACCATTTACGACCAATCTGCTTTCAGTATACCTGAATCCCGCTCGGTAATCGATGATGCTGAACAAGTTTCTGATGGCTTGGTCATTTGGTGTCACTTTCAATCCAACACTATATTGCTGCTCATCTCGATAAGGTGATTCACGGCTGTCTAAGCTGAAAACACTCCAATTGGTAGTGGTGTAGTCAAACCCAAATCCCCATCTGCGCTTTTTGTTTACATCATAAGTCTCGAAGTAAACTCCAGCTCCATATTTTGCGGGGTATGGACTTCTAGATTCAGATAGGATGTCTCGAATGGAGTCGCCAATAAATCCTCCCGTATTTGTAGTAAAAGCTTCTTCGCGATATTCATTATACATGTTGCGTTCGGGCTGATAAACAACTCCAAATGATAAGACGTTTTGTCTGCCTTCCTTGCTGCGCAAAACTTTTTTGAAATTTATTCCGAGGGTGGCATTAATATCAGAAAGCGTGTAACGTTCATTGATGACTGTGTTGTACGCATTGCTGTTGTTGTCGAATAAGATGGTAGATTCTCGCCTGAGCGTTCCAAAATAATAAGCAGGAGTAATTCCTATCGATAAGTTTGAAGAATCGCGTTTAATCGGTGTGTATGCTACATTTACAAACGCGTGATTAATACCGCCATCGCCTCGGTATGAGCGGGTTACATTACCTAAATTAAAATCTACTGAGTTTTCAATTATCGAATACCCCGACGCACTAAATGGCATCAAGCCAAATGCTAGGCCCCAACGATCGCTAACAGGTAATCCAATCGCGAAGTGTCTGAAATATCCATTTGCATTTTTTTGGCTTGCATCAGCACTTGTGGTAGTGGTGGTATTAAATTTAACCCCAGCTTGAAAAACGGGTAATTTTAATGCGGCTGTAGATGCTGGGTTTCCCAAGTTGAACTGGTAGGGCAGTGAAAGGCCATATTTTAAATCTCCCATAGCTAAACCTTGTGCGAAATTGTTTGACTCCAAGTCTCCGATGCCATAGAACGAATACGGCGATTTTGTATTCGTTTGAGCAATAGATTGGGTAGCAAAAATGCTGGCTATCAATAAGAGCCAAAAGGCAGTTTGAGAGAGATTATA
The DNA here is from genome assembly GCA_965661625.1 of Salibacteraceae bacterium. Taxonomy (GTDB): domain Bacteria; phylum Bacteroidota; class Bacteroidia; order Flavobacteriales_G; family Salibacteraceae. The sequence continues at coordinate 162,547 of CBFIEM010000003.1, read as the reverse complement.
CGTTATTGAGTATTTCATTAAGTCCTTTAACCAGTAAAAATGGGTCTGCAAAAATGTTACTTTTTAATGCTTTGACCAAGAAAGAATGGTCTCCGCCCGTGATAACGCAAATCAAATTTGGATATTGGGTCTCAAATGAACGGATAAATCCATCTACCTCAAATAACAATCCGCCTTTGGTACCAAGCAACATAGAGCCTGAAGTAGATTTTCCAATCGATGGGATACTGCCATCAGTTTCTATCAGGGGAAGCTTTCCTGTAAAGTCCTGCATGGCTTTGGCTCGCATATTCAAACCAGGGGATATGGCTCCCCCGCGGTAGGTACCGTCGTGAGTTACAATATCATAGGTGATGCATGTGCCCGCATCAATAACAAGTATATCTTTTGAGGGGTACGCCAAGTGAGCACCTAAGCAAGCAGCTACGCGATCCAATCCCAAAGTATCCGGTGTATCGTATTCAATGGAAAGGGACGCTTGATCCACAGTATTAAACATGTACCAGTTTTCACCTGTTGCAATCTCTTGAACGGATTGATTTCCAGATACGTCGGAAATGATGACTTGCAAATGTTGGTAGTGAGACTTGAGGGATTGTACATGTGCGAACAAAGCTGAATGGGCAACGTAGCCGTGATCAATTATCGAAAGCTCGTCAAAAATCGCCCACTTTATGCGCGTGTTGCCTACGTCTAAACAGAGATTCATTTGAATCAGAATGTGTTACGTCTTCAAAGGTAGCAGTTCTTGTTGCTGCATGTTGATTTTTTTGAATTTTGTTGGTGGGGTCGCTTAGAAATAATTACATTTGTCGCCCTCTAAAGCTGGTGCCATAGCTCAGTTGGTAGAGCAAAGGACTGAAAATCCTTGTGTCGCTGGTTCGATTCCAGCTGGCACCACCGCAAAAGCCGATCGTAAGATCGGCTTTTTTTATGCCTAAGCGAGAGCAGCCTCTTCAAGAACTAATTTTTCTAAGATTTCAAGGGTTTCGTTGATTGTTTCCACATGGGTAAAAACTAGCGACAATTTTTCATTGCGCTGCTTCAATTCTGCCTGCTGACTATTAGACTTCATAAAGTCGAGCACTTTAGAGAATGCAGCACTTTGAAAGTAAGGAGCTTCTTGATCTGCTGGAAAGTAGCAGATAAGTTTATCCCGCTTAAGCACAATCTTTTCAAACCCAATTTTTCTTCCTAACCACTTTATGCGCATGCTTCTAACAAGGCGGTCAGCCTCTTCTGGAAGTGGGCCGAAACGGTCAATTAAGCCCAAAGTAAACCCTTCGAGGTCAGTCTCATTTTCGAGGTCAGCCAGCTTTTTATACAGTGCTAAGCGCTCCGTAATATTGTTGACATAAGTGTCAGGGAGCATGATCTCAAGATCGGTTTCGAATTGACACTCATAAACATGTTCGTGTTTTTCGTCTTTGAAAAGTGCTTTAAATTCGTTCTGTTTAAGCTCATCAACGGCTTCTTTGAGGATTTTTTGATACATCTCCAAACCAATGTCTGCCATAAATCCGCTCTGTTCTCCACCTAAAAGGTTTCCGGCGCCTCGGATGTCTAAATCACGCATGGCAATATTGATCCCACTACCCAGGTCACTGAATTGAGTTATTGCAGTTAATCGTTTACGTGCATCGTCCGACATTGAGCTCATGGGAGGGGCAAGCAAATAGCAGAACGCTTTGCGATTGGATCTACCAACACGCCCACGCATCTGGTGTAAGTCACTTAATCCAAAATTCTGAGCTTGATTAATGATGATGGTATTTGCATTGCTGATATCCAATCCCGATTCGATGATTGTTGTTGCAACCAATACGTCGTATTCTCCCTCTATGAAACGCATCATGCGATCTTCGAGTTCTTTGCCATCCATCTGACCATGAGCGGTAATTACGCGTGCCCCTGGAACAACCCGCTGTATTAGCCCTGCAACTTCTTGGATGTTTTGAACGCGGTTGTGTACAAAGAAGACTTGTCCATCGCGTTGAATTTCATAATGTACCGCATCCCGAATGAGTTCCTCATTGAACGTATGCAATTCCGTTTGAACAGGTTGCCTGTTAGGTGGAGGTGTTTTAATAATTGAAAGGTCCCGGGCATTCATTAAACTGAACTGCAGTGTGCGTGGAATTGGTGTTGCAGTAAGGGTAAGGGTGTCTACATTGACTTTGATTGTTTTGAGCTTGTCCTTCGCAGCAACTCCAAACTTTTGCTCTTCATCAATCACGAGTAATCCCAAGTCGTTGAACTTAACATCCTTTCCAACGAGGCGGTGGGTGCCGATGATGATGTCCACTTTTCCCTCTTCCAATCGTTTTAGGGTATCCTTAGTTTTTGCAGGAGATTTAAAGCGATTTACATAATCAACAGTAACAGGAAATTCTTTAAACCGTTCTTTGAAAGATTTATAGTGTTGAAGGGTTAAGATGGTAGTGGGAGCCAGTATGGCAACTTGTTTTCCATCACATGCCGCCTTGAAGGCTGCGCGCATAGCAATTTCAGTCTTCCCGAATCCCACATCACCGCATACTAATCTATCCATGGGGTAGGGAGCCTCCATGTCCTTTTTGACATCTAACGTTGTGGACTCCTGATCGGGCGTATCCTCATAAATAAAACTGGCTTCCAACTCATTTTGCATGTAACCATCAGGAGCAAAGGCGTGACCTTTTTTTGCTTTACGCTTAGCATATAACTTGATGAGATCAAAGGCAATTTCTTTAATCCGCTTTTTAGTCTTGTTCTTGAGGTTTTTCCAGTTGTTCGAGCCGATTTTATCAACAGAGGGCTCTTTTCCTTCTTTTCCCGTGTATTTAGCAATGCGGTGTAGTGAGTGGATGGAAACGTAAAGGACATCATTATCTTTATACTTGAGTTGAATTGCCTCCTGCATTTTGCCATTCACATCAATTTTCTTCAACCCCATGAATTTCCCAATTCCATGGTCAACATGCACAACATAATCTCCTTTCTGCAAGTCGGTAAGCTCTTTTAGGGTGATTTGTTGTTGTTTGTTGGTGAATCCTTCTTTTAGCCTGAAACGGTGATAGCGCTCGAAAAGTTGATGATCCGTATAACAAGCTAATTTGACCGACTCATCGGTAAAGCCCTCGTGAAGCGGAAAGAGCAGGGAAGCAAATCGCTTTTCGCGTTCTAAATCTTCAAATACATTGTGGAGTCGTTCAATTTGTTTCGCCGATCCCGCAACCAATAAATTTGTTAGACCACTGTCTGCCTGAGTTTTGAAATGATCACTGAGAAGCTCGAAATTGCGATTAAAGTGCGGTTGAGGTTTTTGATCACATGCAATCACCTTTGCCTGAGTTGGACTATGTAAACCATAATGAAGTGTTTGGAATTCCGCCATTTGATCGTGAAATTCCTCAGCATGCATGTAGAGTTCTTTGGGAGGCAAGTGATCAATGGTTTCGCCCAAGTCGTTAAAAGCAAGTGATGCCTTCTCAAACTCTTTCTCGATGCGCTCACCTGCAAAGGTTTGGTCTTTTATCCAAAGCAATGTTTTGGATGGAATAAACGCTAAGAATGATTGGCGCTGCTCTAAGATCATCTTGCTCTGCACATTTGGTACAATGGTGATTTTCTTAAAATTGCTTAACGACAACTGTTCTGCAGGGTCAAAGTCTCGAATGGAGTCTACAGAGTTTCCAAGTAACTCAATTCTGAAAGGCGTATCATGGGCGTAAGAATAAATGTCAACGATTCCTCCGCGAATGGAAAACTCACCTGGTTGAGTCACGAAGTCGACGCGGGTAAATTGGTATTCGAAAAGTAGCTCATTCAAGAACTCCAGCGAGAGCTCCATACCTGTTTTAATTTCAAGTGTATTTTTCTTGAGGTGCTTCTTGGTGACAACCTTCTCGGCCAGAGCCTCGGCATAAGTAACGACGATGAAAGGCGTGCTGCGCTGGGTGAGTGCGTCTAAGACTTCTGCTCGTTGCAAGACGTTTGCATTATCTGTTTTTTCAAGTTTGTAAGGGAATCGCGCCGAAGAAGGGAAGAACAAAAGCTTGCTTTTGCCTAAGATGGTTTCCAAATCGTTGTGCAGGTAGGCGGCCTCTTCCTTATCGTTGGCAACAATGACAACGGGCTTTTCTACGGCATTTTTTACCCCGGCAATAATGAGGGCTAATCCTGAACCAATCGTATTGGTTAAGTGTATTTTTTTTTCACCTGCTGCGATGAATTGTGTAGCCTTTTGAACAGCAGGGTGCTGATCAAATTTTGATATAAGTTCCTCTTGCGTCATAGATTACTCCACTATTTCTGGGAGGCAAAAATAGGGAAGCTTTTGTGAGTCGCCATGTATGGACTTAGCCTCGTCTATTCTTTTCGCCTTTATGCTGCTTTGTTGCCATTACACTAAGCCCAAGCACGTAATGATGAATTACAGTGTTTTGTTTGGAATAGATTGTACAATGAGTTGAAGAAATCGATGAAAACCTTCGGATTGTGAATGATAAATCACCTGAAAAAATAAAGCCCCTTGCTTAAATTTTATTTCAAGTGATTAGCGAATGTGCGATTTGGCTTTGGCAATCATTTCGCTAGATCCTACAAAAAATGGCACCCGTTGATGAAGTTCTTTCGGATCAACATCCAAGATACGTTGGTGACCATCAGATGCTTCTCCTCCAGCTTCCTCCGCAATAAGGGCTAAGGGGTTACATTCATACAGCAACCGCAGTTTTCCATTTGGCGCTTTTGATGTTGAAGGGTACATGTAGATACCACCTTTGAGCATGTTGCGGTGGAAATCAGCAACCAAAGAACCAATATAACGCGCTGAATAGGGTGCTTTACCTCCTTCTTCAGACTGACAGTAGTTGATGTAGTCTTGCACACCTTGTTCGAAGTGAATGCGATTTCCTTCGTTCACTGAATAGATAGCTCCAGTGGTTGGGATTTGCATTTTAGGGTGCGATAAATAATACGTTCCCAGCGATGGGTCTAATGTGAACCCATTTACGCCACTCCCCGTTGTGTAAACTAACATTGCGCTAGACCCATAAAGGATGTAACCCGCTGCAACTTGTTTGCTACCGGGCTGAAGAAAATCATTGAGACTCACAGGTTCTCCCGGTTCAGATACCCTCCGGTAAATGCTAAAAATGGTCCCAATAGAAACGTTTACGTCGATATTTGAGGATCCATCAAGCGGGTCAATCATAACCACATATTTTCCGCGGTAGCTTCTTCCCTCATCGAAAGAAACAAAATCGTCCTGTTCCTCACTGGCAATGCCACAAACCTCTCCTTGGGCTTCAAGGGCAATTCGAAATGCATCGTCAGCATAAATATCCAGTTTTTGCTGCTGTTCGCCCTGAATGTTTTCGTCGCCTGTTGCGCCGGTAATATCAACAAGTCCAGCTTTATTTACTTCGCGGTTTACTACCTTCGATGCCAACACAATCGAACTTAATAGCCTGCTTAATTCACCTGTTGCATACGGAAAGTCCGACTGACGGTTAATGATAAACTCTTCGAGGGTAATTAACTTACTCATTGATGGGAAATTTCTAAACTTGTGGACAAATATCGCATTTTCATTGAGCCTTATGGATACCCAATCATCAAAAAAGAACCTTTCTGTGCGCCGAGGCACTGAAGCAGACTTGCCACGGCTGCTGAGCTTAATTCAAGAGTTAGCGGAATATGAGCGTGCTCCAGATGAGGTAGAAGTAACCATAGCAACGTTAACAGCGGATGGTTTTGGTCCGAACCCAGTGTTCCAATTTTTTGTAGGTCTGGTGGAAAACGATGTACAAGGCATAGCTTTGTATTACACCAAGTATTCAACTTGGAAGGGGAGGTGCTTGTATTTGGAAGATTTGGTTGTTGCAGAGTCCTATCGTGGAATCGGATTGGGTAGGCTGCTTTTTGATGCAGTTGCACTTGAGGCCAAACAAGCCAAAGTGAAGCGCATGGAATGGCAGGTGCTGGCATGGAATGAGCCTGCAATTGCATTTTACAGGTCACTGGATGCAGCATTAGATCCCGAATGGTTGAATGGTAAATTGGTTTATAATCAACTGCAGTTATGGAAGAGTTAGAGGGCCTAGAGGTATTCAAGTTTGGGGGAGCATCGGTAAAATCGGCCGAAGCAGTGCGCAACGTACATGCGATACTGGCTAGTCAGCCAAATAAGCCACGCGTTGTGATTATATCGGCAATGGGGAAAACTACAAATGCACTGGAAGAAGTTGTGGAACTGGCAATGCAGAACGATACTTCTTTTTTGGATAAGCTCGATGAGGTTGCGGTTTTCCATCGACGTATCATTGATGATTTGTTTGAAGAAACACGACCGAGTTTAGAAGGCGAATTGGCATTGCTATTACAAGGAGTAAAGGCTCACTTGGAAGCTCGAAACAGAAATAACCACGATTATTTGTATGATCAGGTGATTGCTCTAGGGGAGTTGTACTCCACCACCATTATCAGCCACTACTTAAATGCACAAGGCCTCAATAACCAATGGTTTGACGCGCGCAAGTTGGTAAAAACCGATTATCGGTATCGGGAGGCACAGGTTGACTGGGTGCGATCCTCGAGCCAGATTCAGCAGAGTATGCAGGCTTATTTCTCCAATTCAACTGGAAGTATAGCCATTACACAAGGCTTTATTGGGGGAGCCGATTCCTTAAATGCTACAACTTTAGGTAGGGAAGGGTCTGATTATAGCGCTGCCATTTTTGCCTATGCATTAGGAGCAGAATCGGTTAGTATTTGGAAAGATGTACCTGGAGTTTTAAATGCAGATCCGCGCAAGTTTGAGCACACGCAGCAGTTGGCTGAAATTTCTTTTCGGGAGGCGATTGAACTTGCCTATTATGGCGCTAGTGTAATCCATCCTAAAACCATCAAACCTTTACAAAACAGAAATATTCCACTGTGGGTGAAGTCTTTTGTAAATTGGGAAGAACGTGGAACACTTATTAGTCAGAATACGGACTTTGATGCGGCAATTCCTTCCTTCATTTCAAAGGGAAATCAACAGCTGATTTCGTTTAGTGCGCGTGATTTTTCATTCATTGTTGAAGAACACCTTTCCGAGCTGTTTAATCATTTTTCGGCATGCAAGGTTCATGTGAACATGATGCAGAACTCGGCCATTAACTTCACCATATGTGCGGATGAGAGCGCACAAAAATTTGAAGCATTAAGGGCATTGATTCAGCCGCATTATGAGGTGAGGTATAACTCAGGGCTTGAGCTCTTGACCATCCGTCATTATGATGAGGCTACCATTGGTAAGCTAACTGCAGGAAAGCAAAAGTTTATGGAGCAGCGCACGCGGCATACCTACCGTGTAGTGCTAGGTCCTACCGATTGAAATGGTTGAGGACCTTGTCGGCAAGCACGTCGCTTAGCTTGTAGTAGCTCTCTGTTGTCCAACCAGCTACATGCGGAGTGAGGAGCACATCGTTACGTGCCGCGAGCCGCTTAAAATCATCGGGGAATGCTGTTACTTCCATGAACGAAGTTGATTCATACTCAAGCACGTCTAATCCTGCACCTAACACTTTACCTGCTTCTAGTGAAGCGATGAGTGCTGAGGTTTTGAGGATCTTGCCGCGTGAGGTGTTGATGATGTAAACTGGCTTATCAAAAGCATTCAGAAATCCTGCGTTAAGGAGGTATGTAGTTTCTTCCGTTTGTGGAATATGAAACGTGGCGATATCTGCATGCTTGAGGAACCCCTCCAGCGAAACGGACTCAACAAGGTTCGAATCAATTGGCGCATACTTATCATAGGCGATTATACGACACCCAAAACCTGCAAGTCGCTGGGCAATCGCCTTCCCCATAAAACCAAAACCAAAAATGCCTACGGTAAGGTGTTTCAATTCGCGTCCCCTATTGGCTTCTCGCTTCCAAACCCCCTCGCGTACCTCCTGATTTCCATGTTGAAAATTATTGAGGAGGCTGAGCATCATGCCAACTGCGTGTTCAGCTACTGCATCGCGATTGCCTTCTGGTGAATTGAACACGTGTACGCCAGCCTTTTGAGCGGCATTCAAGTCAATGTTTTCGAGGCCTGAACCACTTCGAGCGATAAATTTTAGCTGTCGTGCACGTTCGAAGAAAGCTTGATTGATGGTGAATTTACTCCGAATAACAACCCCTTCTTGGCTCGGTAGTGCTTGTAGGATGGCTTCCTGTGACCACGTTGTAGCATCTACGCATGTGTAGCTAGCCTCGCTTAATCGCTCTTGAAGTATGGGGTGAACCGTATCGATGAAAAGCACATTCATGCCTACAGAAATTCAAAAATAAGTTTTCCAATGATGAAGTAAATGAACAGCCCAATGATGTCGTTTAGGGTTGTGATAAATGGCCCCGTAGCCAGTGCGGGATCAATGTTGTACTTATCGAGCATAAGGGGTACTAACGTGCCGAGAAGAGCTGCTACAATAATTACGGTAATTAAAGATAGGCCAACGGTTAGGCCTAAATGAAAATCTCCATAGATGATATAACTCGCCCCAAAAGCAAGCAAAGAAAGCACTGATCCATTGAGCATAGCCACCCAGAATTCTTTTGATAGTTTTGAAAAGATACTTCCCAGTTTTAGGCTGTTGTTGGCTAAGCCTTGAACAATGATGGCACTCGATTGCACACCGATGTTTCCCGCCATTGCTGTAATCAACGGAATAAAGAATGCCATCGCTGGAATGAGCTTAATGGTGTGTTCGTAGTTTCCGATAACGCTTGCGCTGAGAATTCCACCGAGCATACCGATAAGCAACCAAGGAAGTCGGGCTCTTGTAAGTTGCAATACGCTATCGGATTGGTCTACATCTGTGGAGATACCAGATGCCAACTGGTAATCGCGTTCCGCTTCTTCCTTTATTACATCAACAACATCATCAATTGTGATTCGGCCCACAAGACGGTTTAACTCATCAACTACTGGAAGGGCCACCAAGTCGTACTTCTCCATTATGGAGGCCACTTCTTCTTGCGGGGTGTATGTTTTTACACTTCTAACTTTTGGCGAGTAAATGTTGGCGATGGTTGATTTTACTGGGGTTAGGAGCAGGCGTTTAACCGATAATCGTCCTATGAGTTTTTCGCGTTCATCAACAACGTAAACGGCATAAACTTGCTCGAGGTGTTCAGCTTGCTTGCGCATTTCTTTTACGCTTTGCATAACTGTCCAGTTTTCATTTACCCAGATCATTTCCTTTCCCATGATTGCACCTGCCGTGCCTTCATCATAATTGAGCAGGTCAACAATATCAGATGCCTGTTGGGCATCATCAATAAAGCCAATGACTTCATCACGTTTGTCTTCGGGAAGTTCTGAAATGATGTCTGCAGCATCATCAGAATCTAGGTTTTCAATGAATTGCTCGGCAATTTCGCGCGAGGTGAGCTCATCGAGGAACTTTTTCCGCAGATCTTCTTCCAGCTCAGTTAGCACTTCGGAAGCGCGATCTCCGGGGATCATTTGAACGATTCGTCTACCGTATTCCAGGTCGATTTCATCTAGAATTTCGGCAATATCAGCAGGGTGCAAGTCAATGAGCAAATCGGTTAGAACCTGCTCGTTGTTCGCTTCCAACAATTGTTGAAGTTGTTCGAGGTATTCTTGTGTTAATTCAAACTGCATGTGCCTATTCCTATGCCCACAAATGTAGGATTTATTGAGTAGTGCATTTGAATGGCACGCAAAGTACGTGCATACAACTAATTATGCTGGGCTATCAAGTAGTTGTGTAAGTTCAATGAAGTCTTCTACGCTCAATTGCTCAGGGCGTTGTTGAAACAAAGGTTGGGTATGATCAACATGAGCTGGGATGAGGGATTTTACAGAATTCCGGAGTGTTTTCCTGCGTTGGTTGAAAGCCACCTTCACGACAGTTTTGAATCGTTTTTCATCGCATGGAAGCGCTTCACGATCATTGCGGACTAGGCGAATAACACCACTTTTTACTTTTGGGGGCGGTGTGAAAACATGTTCGTCAACAGTAAAAAGGTAGGTTACATCGTAGTAGGCCTGAATGAGAACGCTAATTATTCCGTAGGCTTTCGATCCTGGTTTTTCAGCAACACGCTCAGCTACTTCCTTTTGAAACATTCCAACAACTTCGGGTATGTGGTTGCGTTCATCCACCACTTTGAAAAGAATTTGTGATGAGATGTTGTAAGGGAAATTACCGATAACTGAATAGGGCTGGTTAAACCACTTTCCGCTGTCTTCCTTTAGAAAATCCCCAAAATGAATGTTCCCTGCTAGTTTTGTATAGTGTTGTTCGAGGTATTTGATAGACTCTTGGTCAAGGTCGATGAGGTGGAGGTTGGTATCTGGTAGTTCAACTAAAAACTGCGTAAGTACTCCAGTTCCAGGGCCAATTTCCAAAACGGATTGTGTGCTGTTAAGGGCATTGACAATTTTTCGTGCCACTTCGCGGTCGTTCAGAAAGTGTTGACCCAGGTGTTTTTTTGGTTTTACGCGCATTATAGCTTGGAGTTGTGGTCTACCATTTCGAGCAAGGTACGGAAAGCAACAAAATGGTTTTCAAATTTTGACCGATGCTCCGCTTGCAGTGCAGGAGCATGCTCAGCTTCATAAGCAGTAAGGGTTTCTTTGTCTTTGCACAGGTACTGAATGGAGTAATTGGTTCCTTCCGGGTCTTCCATCATTACCCGCGTTAACCTGTATTCAATGAATTTACCGGTGGCCATTACATCGGGAATGTGCTGTTCAGTCATCCACGAAATCCACTCATCGTGACGAGCGTGATCAATTTTTACGGTTACATTGTAAATAAGCATACTGGAAAAATTACAGGGTTTCTTGCTGGTCGCCTCTGAGTTTGCGAAATCGTTTTCGCGCATCGGTTACAAATAGGCTTGCAGGGTGGTTGTTAAGTAGTTCTTGGTAGTATTTCATTGCTGTGTCAGGGTTGTTTAAGCGTTCTTCGTTTAACTTCCCGAGGTAGTAAATAGCCTCATCTATTAGAATGTCGTTTGGATGCTGCTGTGTTATTTCAATCAGGCTACTACTAGCTTTATCCAGCTGGTTTAAATCTAAGTAGTTTTGGTACTTGCGGTAAAGAATGTCGTCGCTAAGGCTGTGCCCTGGAAATTCAGTGGCGATACTATCCAATAATGAAATGGCATCTAAAAACCGGCGTTGTTCACGATACAAATCAGCGCGAGCAAAATTCTGTAGCGGGATGAATGAGGTATCAATAGTAGAGTTATCGCGAATGAGCACGGATAGGTACATGGCATCATTTGCAATCAATTTTGAGGTAGAGCCTTTTAAGACATCAAATTGGGCAGAAGCCCACTCGAAATCACCGGTGAAATAGCCGATTTTGCCGTATTTGAATTTAGCCACCTCTCCGAGGTAATCGTATTTAAATAGCTTCTCAGCTTGGCCGTAGTAAAGTGCAGCATCCCAAACATTATTAAGCATAACGAAATAATCTCCAATGTCTATTTTCAGTTTGGCGATCATTTCGTCGGTTAACTGAGGATACTGCAACGCAGCTAGGAGCCTGTCTCGAGATTGCTCTACACGATTCAGGTGACGAGCTTCAATTGAAGCAATTGCTTGGTCAGCTTTTGCTTTGTAGCTGTAGTCTGACACTTCTGATCCAAATGTTTCATACTGAGTCGCGAGCATTTCCCAGGATTCACGCTTGGCTGTAGGGTCATAAGCTAGAATGCCAGCTTTTAAATCAAGAAGCTGGAGTTTGGCGTCGTTGTAGTAGTAATTGTTTGGGCCTTTAGCAATAACTCCTTCGAGTGCATTGATGGCCAATTTAGGTTGCTCTCGGCGAGCAAGTAAACGGGCAAGGCTCATGAGCCTTCTTCCATCTTCTTTCAGCCTGCGGTCTAAAGCTTTTGTTTGAGCAATTGCAGGAAAATATGCCTCCTCTTGGAGGTAAATCCAAATCAATAATTCGTTAAAAATAATGGCATCGGGGTCTTTCTGAACACGCTTTAGAAGGCCTTTTTTGAGTGCCTCTTTTTGTGGGCTATCCGTATCGAACTCCATGTTTCTATTGAGGGTATTCTGAACGGTTTGAAGGTACCGCGGGTTGGAATCAATCATTTGAAGGTACGCTTCAACCATTTCGTCGTACCTGCCTAGTTGGCCATAGAGTTGCGCAATTTCATAATTGTAAGCAGTAAACCCTTTAATTTTCTTTTTGCCAATTTCAAAGGCTTTGAGAGCGTATTCGTTCTCACCTTGTTTCATGAAAGCTCTAGCAACAGCGATAGTTTGTCCGGGATCACGCTCGAGTTGCTTAAGCAAATCGTCAAAGATTGACGCTGCTTTTTTCTTTTCCTCAATGCTGGTGTAGAATGCGCCCAGCTCCACCTGAAGGGCGTAATTTCTGCGATCCCTGCGAACGCGTTCCTTCATGAGTTTCTCGGCAGACCGAAAGTCCTCTAAGGAAACATAGCACTGGAAAAGTCGCTCGTAATTGAAGTTTGTGGGGCGTTCGTTGACTAGCTTTTCATAATACAACTTAGCCTGTTCGTAGGCTCCGTCAGTGAAATAAGCATCTGCGAGCTGGACATCATTTTGCGCATGAGCTACAATAGCTGTAACCAGCAGAGCAATACTGACCAAAATTCGCTGAAGTGTATTTTGCATAATCAATTAACGCATACCATTTTGTTTCATTACAACAATGAATGAATCTGCTTTCGGGTAGTAGCTATGGTGGCGCCTGATTAAAGCAGCGCTCTTCGCTTCGTAACTGCTTGATGATTCGTAAAGCTCTTCAGCAATTTTACGTTCCATATTTAAAAATGAATCGGCTTCAACTTCACTGAGGAAATTGTTCTCCAAATCTGCTTGCAGGTTTTCGAGTTGTTGGCTACGCAATTCAACTTGGCCAGTAGCAGCCTCATAGCGTTTAACCAATTTACTCATATTCCGGTAGTTTGTTTTGTAGTCTCCGAAAAATCGAGCGTCCTTATGCTGAATGGTGTCTGAATATTTACGCTGAATAAAACTAAGCTGCTGTATCGCGGCATTCTCAAGTACCTTCAGGGTGTCTTTGTCAAACCCTTCTAATAGTTCTGCAGCTTCTTCAAGTTCAGATTTAAGTGCTTCTACTTCATGAATACGTTCGCTGTGCGGATTCGATGAACAGCTAATAACAGTAAGGATGATTGCTAAATATGTGAATTTCATGGTTTCTCGATTAGGCCAAACCCTGTATATGGAACAAGTGCTTTAGGAATAACAATTCCCGCAGGAGTTTGATTGTTTTCCAGTAGTGCTGCTAAAATTCGAGGCAAAGCTAAGGCGCTACCATTAAGGGTGTGTGCGAGGTGTGTTTTACCATCTTTTCCCCTATACCTGCATTTTAATCGGTTGGATTGAAATGATTCGAAGTTACTGATAGAGCTTACTTCAAGCCAACGCGATTGTGCTGCAGAATACACTTCTAAATCGTAGGTGAGTGCGCTCGTAAAGCCTAAGTCACCGCCACAAAGGCGCAAAGTCCTGTAGGGTAATTCCAATTCGTGGAGTAAACCTTTTACATACGTCACCATTTTGTCAAGCAACTGGTAAGAAGCTTCGGGGTGAGCTATTTGAACCAATTCTACTTTGTCGAATTGATGGAGGCGATTTAAGCCCCTTACATCTTTCCCGTAAGAGCCAGCTTCACGCCTAAAACACGGGGTGTAGCCGCAATGGCGAATTGGCAGGTCACCTTCATTGATAATGACGTCGCGATACATGTTTGTAATTGGCACTTCTGCAGTAGGGATGAGGTACTGATCATCATTTTGAACGTGGTACATCTGCCCCTCTTTATCTGGAAGTTGACCAGTACCGATTCCAGAAGCTTCATTGATTAGCAATGGTGGTTGAACCTCGACGTAGCCTGCTCGAATAGCGCGGTCTAAAAAGAAATTGATTAGGGCCCTTTGTAGTCGCGCTCCTTTATTGATGTATACGGGAAATCCAGCTCCGCTAATCTTCACGCCTAACTCAAAGTCAATGAGGTTATAGGTAGAAGCAAGGTCCCAATGTGGAAGTGGGTTTTCACCCAAGTTGGGCATTTCAACATGCCGGTCAACTTCTTCGTTATCTGCCTCTGTGTTGCCAGCAGGGACAGAATCGTGGGGCGTGTTGGGAATGTGGTACAATAAATCACGCAACTCATTTTCAAGCTCTGTCAATGCCTCTTGAAGCACTTTGTTCTGTTCTTTAAGCTCAGTTGTTTGACCGCGTTTAACTTCTGCTTCATCCCGTTTTCCAGCTTTAAACAATTCGCCTATCTCCTTAGATATCCGATTGGCATCCGCTTGATTTTCGTCATGTTTAACTTGGGCAGCGCGACGTTTTTGATCAACAGATAAAACCTCGTCAATTAACGTAGTAGCATCGATGCCTCTTTTTCCGAGGCGTTTGATAATGTCTTCGCGATGGGTGCGTATTTGTGCAATTTGCAACATGCTGAATGAGTTGTTTCTGGCCGTAAATTTACGACATAACCGGATTGTTAAAAACAAAAAATCCCATGGAACAAGTCCACGGGATTCAAATACTGTTGTGGTGTTCCACTATGCCTGCGTAGGCTCTACTGAAACATAAGAGCGGTTGTTTTTCTTACGCTCAAATTTAACCACGCCGTCGGTCAATGCAAACAAGGTATGATCTTTACCTATTCCTACATTTTCACCGGGGTGATGTTTTGTTCCTCGTTGACGTACGATGATGTTACCAGCAATAGCTGCTTGACCACCGAAAATTTTAATACCGAGTCGTTTACTTTCTGATTCGCGACCGTTCTTCGAACTACCTACACCTTTTTTGTGAGCCATGGTATATTGGTTTTATACGTTCTTACTTATCTTTTTTCTCTTCGTCCTTCTTAGGAGCTGCTTTCTTAGCTGCAGGCTTTTTCGCCGCAGGTTTCTTAGCTGCAGGCTTCTTTGCTGCTGTTTTGGTTTCAGCATCCTTCTTAGGTGCTGCCTCCTTTTTAGCTGCAGGTTTCTTCGCTGCTGCTTTTTCTGCAGGAGCTTCTTCCTTAGTTGCCTTTGCTTTAGGAGCCGCTTTGCCTCCTTTTTCAGAAATTGAATCGATTACAATTGAAGTCAAGTACTGGCGATGGCCATTCTTCACTGCGTAACCTTTTCTTCTCTTCTTTTTAAAGACGATTACTTTATCGCCTTTCAGGTGCTCAACTACTTTCGCAGTTACAGTAGCTCCTGATATAGCCGGGGCGCCAACATTAACTTTGCCGTCATTATCAATCAACAAAACACGATCAAAAGTTACTTTCGATCCTTCTTTGTTTTCAAGACGATGCACGTAAAGCTGCTGATCTTTGGTCACCTTAAACTGCTGCCCTGCTATCTCAACAATTGCATACATGTGCGTTACGTATTAATTAACTTTAATTTATCCAAAAGGGCTGCAAAAATAACTAATAATCTAGTATCTGCAAACTATTTAGAGAATCTTCTTTTACTGTTTATCAAGGATATACCTATCAAGATTACTCCTGCAAAGACGGCTTGAGGCCAGCTAAAATGTTCGCCATCAAGCACCCCCCACAAAATTGCAAATACCGGAATCATGTAAGTAACACTTGATGCAAACAGGGCGCTTGTTTCTTTGATGAGCATATTAAATGCATATACGGCTAAAGCTGTTCCTACTACCGCTAACAAGGTGATGTAAAGGAGGCTTTCTAAACCTGCCGGATGTGTTGTGGCATGCGCAACAAAATCCGTACTGGTGAACAGGTAGATTCCACTTATTGGCCCAACAACTATGAATGAGAGCGCGGTAACAGTTATGGGTTTTACGTCTTGCAAGTACATTTTTACCACATTCACATTCAGACCATAGCTTGCAGCAGCAATAATGGGCATGAGTACCCAGATGTTAAACGAGTCGATAGAAGCTTCTCCGCCAGAGAAATAGATGAGTCCGCAGGCCCCCAAAAAACCCAAAGCGATCCCAATTATACTTTTGGGTAGAAAACGCTGTTTGAAAAACAACAAGGCCAACAGCATCGTAAACAAAGGGGTCATTGAATTTAAGATCCCACTTAATGATGAACTGATGTGGGTAATGGATTTAACAAATAAGAAATAGGGGATTGCAGATCCCAAAAAGCCAATCACCAAAAGTGGAAAAGCTTTTTTCCCTTTGAACAGGGATAACTCTTGAAACGAAAACGGCAGCATGCAAACGGAAACTGCGAAAATGCGGTAAGCAGCGATTTCAATTGCGGAGAATGCGACTAGCCCACGCTTCATTAAAATAAATGAGCTTCCCCAGATAAAAGCTAGGCAAATCAAAGTTGTCCATTGGACGGCGGGTTTTGAAAAGTTGATTGCCATGGCATGCGTGTTTTGCCTTGCAAAGATGCACTTAAGTATTATTTTTGAATGGATAATAGAATTGAATTCTCCGCGTTGCTTGCGTAATAATTCTTCGAACACACTAAACAATTTCTTACATGCTTCAATTGACGCGCAAACAGCAGGTGATCCTGGTTATTTCAATAGTTCTGTTTGGAGGCCTTTTCTGGTTTTTCTCAAGTACAGAGGAAACAGAGCAGTTAACAGCTAAGGTTACATCGGGGTCATTCAATATTACGGTTAAATCTACCGGAGAGTTAAAAGCTGAACGTTCAGAGAAAATTCTTGGTCCTCGTGGTATGCGCAGAGCGGGGATTTGGAATACGAAAATTACGGACCTAGTTGCAGAAGGTTCTTACGTTGAAAAGGGCGATTACATCGCCACATTAGACCGCACTGAGTTGGCGAACAAATTGAAAGAGATTGCTGCGGAACTTGATAAAATCTCATCTGAATACCGTGCGGAGCGACTGGATACTGCGCTCACGCTGAGGGAGGCCCGTGATAACCTGATTAATTTGAAATATGCCCTCGAAGAGAAGGAACTCATTTTGTCCCAATCAAAATATGAGCCTCCAGCTACAATCAGGCAAGCTGAGATAGATCTGGAAAAGGCAAAACGCGCATATGTTCAGGCATTGGAAAATTATTCCATTAAGCAAGATCAAGCAGAAGCCAAGGTATCGCAAGTGGGTGCTACGCTGAGGCAAACTCAGCTGAGGTACGATCAGGCGGTTACCACAATTGAGGAATTTACCATCAAGGCGCCTAAGTCTGGTATGTTGGTGTACAACCGCGATTGGGAAGGGCGTAAAGTACAAGTGGGTTCTCAAGTTTCCGCATGGGATCCAGTGGTAGCAACGCTTCCTGATTTGAGCTCTATGATTTCTAAAACGTACATCAATGAAATCGATATCTCCAAGGTGGCAAAAGGGCAGCAGGTTCTCATTGAGGTAGATGCATTTCCGGAGAAGCAGTATCACGGAAGTATCACATCCGTTGCGAACGTAGGAGAACAATTGCCAAATTCAGATGCGAAAGTTTTTGAGGTAGAGATTTTACTAGCAGATTCTGATACCACTTTGCGCCCTGCGATGACAACTGCGAATGAGATTGCAATTCAATCCATCGAAGACCAGGTTTATGTGCCAATTGAGTGTATCCTAAAATCAGATAGCATTACTTATGTCTATAAGAAGTCTGGATTGAGTTTTAGTCCGGTGGAAGTAGCAACAGGAGCGGCTAACGATAACTCCATCATTGTAAAAGCAGGCCTTGAAGAGGGTGATGAATTAAAAATCAGCGGGCTAGAGTATGCAAAACTGGAGGAAATCCAACGCCTAGAATGAATCAACTACGCAATTATTTAGCGCGGAATGCACATAATTTTCGCAGTGCGATGGAGGCCGTTATGGCGAACAGCACTCGGAGTATGCTCACTGCTCTCGGAATCATTTTTGGCGTGGCAGCAGTGATTTCGATGATGGCAGTTGGAAAAGGTGCGGAACAAGAAGTGCTTGAGCAGATTAAATTGGTGGGCGTGAATAACATCGTTATTACCCCTCAAAAGCCCGATCAAGCCTTAGATGGCAATGACAATACGAAAAGTAAGAAGTACTCCCCAGGCCTATCCTTGCGAGACGGAGAAGTACTAAAGGAAGGTCTCTCAACAATTGAAGCAGTGAGCCCAGAAATCAGCGATGAGGTTGCTGTCATAGCGAACGGTCGTAGGGCATCGTCAACCATCCATGGGGTGGCGCGTAGTTATTTTAAGCTGTTTAGCATTAATACGCGACGCGGAAAGCAATTTTCAGACTTACATATTGCCACTCATGAGCCTGTCTGTATTATCGGAAGCGGCCTCGAAAAACGATTATTTCCAAATGGAGATGGTTTGGGGAAAAGCATCAAATGTGGTCGAAGTTGGTTTCGCATTATCGATGTGGTAGCTTCTCGTGGAGAGGTGAGTGAGGAGCTCGAATCCATGGGGGTAAATACAACACGAGAGGATGTATTCGTGCCCATTCAAACCTATTTATTGCGTTATAAGAATAAGGAGCTCGTAACTGAACGGAGTCTCATGGTTTCTATGAACAAGGAAGAGAATGAGCAGCCCCGAATACCGCAAGAAAATGACGGTCACGAATTGAGTAAGTTGGTTGTCCAGGTTAGTGAAACAGAATACTTAAAGCCCACGCTAGATGTGATTAACCGAAAATTGAAACGCTTGCATAATGGCGTTGAGGATTACAAGATTACTGTTCCTGAATTACTCTTGAAGCAACAGCAAAAAACAAAGAACATTTTTAACCTTGTTCTTGGAGCAATTGCTGGTATCTCACTCGTAGTGGGAGGAATCGGAATCATGAACATCATGCTTGCATCGGTAATGGAACGGATACGGGAAATTGGATTGCGCCTCGCGGTAGGAGCAAAAAAAGACGATGTGCAGCTTCAGTTCATTTTTGAAGCGTTAATAATTAGTATCAGCGGGGGAATCATTGGTGTGTTTTTGGGTGTCCTTCTGGCATATGTAATTACCATTTTCTTTGATATTGCTACAATCGTCTCGGCTTGGTCGGTCCTGATATCGTTTGGGATTTCAGCAGCTGTAGGAGTAATATTTGGGTATTTTCCAGCCAAACGCGCTGCTGCAGAAGACCCGGTAAATTCTTTGCGTTATGAATAAAAGGGTACTCATTTTTGCATTGCTTTTAACAGGGGCTGCCTTTGGTCAGGGCAATGCGGATACGATGTTTTTAACGTTAGATGAAGTAGTACAAATGGCGCGTACTCAATCGCTTCAGAGTAAAGTTACCCAGGAGCGCTACAAGAACAGTTACTTTAGCAATCGTTCGTTTTGGAGGTCTTTCTATCCAGAGCTTTCAGCACAAGGAACGCTGCCTGACTTGAATCGCAGCTTGTCTCGGGTTACTCAAAACGATGGTACCGACGTTTTTGTAGAGCGGAGTCAGGCTGTATCCGATCTGCAGTTGAATTTAAGTCAGAAGATTGCTTGGACAGGAGGTACTGTAGCTGTTCGAACAGGGTTAAATCGCATTGATTTATTTGGTGATAATAGTGGAACGAGTTATTTATCGCAACCAATTGGAGTTACTTTAATTCAACCAATTTTCGGTTTCAACAACATGAAATGGGATATTCGCCTGCAAGAAGTGCAGGAGAAACAATTCGAGAAGCGCTTTGATGAAGATCAGGAAGAAGTTGCTCGAAATGCAAGTCAGCTGTTTTATGAACTTGCCCTTGCCACCATTATGGACCGTACTTCGCAGCAAAACAAAGCGTATAACGATACCATCTATCAAATTGCTGAAGGGCGCTACTCGATGGGGAAGATAGCGGAGAATGAACTCCTACAAATTGAACTTGCGTTGCTGAATTCAGACATGGCGCAGCAACAGGCGGCGTTAAACCTTCAAATTGCAAGCTTGCGACTCAAGAACTACCTCATGTTGGTTACCGAATCCGTTGTGATGCCCGTGGTAGATGAAACCATTCCGCCCATTCAAGTGAACGTCGATAAGGCGGTCCAACGTGCTATGGAAACAAATTCATCCAGAATACAATGGGAGCTTAACCAACTTCAGGTGCAGCGAAATTTAGCAAATGCACGGGCCGATCAACGCCCCAACATCGATTTGTTTGCAGATTATGGTTTGTCGCGCAGCGCTGTGGATATTGACCAAGCGTATGTTGACCCGCAGGATCAGCAGTTATTGCGTGTTGGTTTTCGGATTCCAATTATAAATTGGGGACGTGCTAGTTCGAATTATCAAGCAGCGGTTGCCGAACGGGAAATGATGGATGCCAATTATGAAATGGCGATGCTTGAATTTGAGCAAACAGTGCGTTCACAAGTCGGAAACTTCCAATTGAAATACAAGCAAGTTGAACTCGCTAATCGCGCCAATGAAGTAGCGACAAAACGCTTTTTTGTGAGCCAACAGCGCTTCAAGATCGGGAAGATCGGCGTTACCGATTTGAATATTGCGATTCGTGAAAAAGATGTTGCACGGCAGAGTTTTATTCAGGCAATACAATCGTTTTGGAACTCATACTATGAGCTCCGTAAATTAACCCATTACGATTTTCTATCGAACGAAAACATTGATTACGAAACTCCAGAACTGCGCTGATAACGCTTTTTAACCCTTCATCAAAAAACCCGACCGCCCCAAGCCGAATAAATTACCTTTGATCACCATGAGTACAGTCATAGATATTCAACATATAACTAGGGAGTTTGAAGTTGGAACCGTCTTAGTAAGGGCGCTAAAGGGAGTCTCGTTGCAAATTGCTGAAGGTGATTATGTGGCGTTGATGGGACCATCGGGTTCTGGGAAATCAACACTGATGAATGTGTTGGGGTGCTTGGATACGCCCACAGCCGGAACCTACCTGCTGAACGGTACAGATGTGAGTTCGTTAATTGATGACGAGCTTGCTGAAATTCGAAATAAAGAAATTGGATTTGTGTTTCAGACATTTAACCTCTTGCCGAGGTATACTGCGCTAGACAATGTTGCCTTACCCCTCATTTATGCTGGGCAATCACGCGATGAGCGCGATAAAAGGGCAACCGAAGTGTTAGGACAAGTTGGTCTATCGGATCGGATGGATCACAAGCCAAATGAATTGTCAGGTGGGCAGCGACAACGGGTGGCTGTTGCAAGGGCGCTAGTAAATAAGCCCTCAATTATTCTTGCAGATGAACCAACAGGTAACCTCGATACCAAAACTTCCCATGAGATTATGGAGCTTTTTGAACACATCCATGGCATGGGAAATACCGTTATTTTAGTAACCCATGAGGAGGATATCGCCGCACATGCAAAGCGAATTATTCGCTTGCGAGATGGTGAAATCGAATCTGACGTTAGAACAGATTAGGCATTCTGGTGTTAGGGCCTTGCATTCCTTTTAGAATGCTCAAATTTTTCAAGTATGAAAATTTATACCAAAACAGGAGATAAAGGAACAACTTCCTTGTTGGGAGGAACGCGTTTGCCAAAGCACCATTTGCGCATCGAGGCTTATGGTACTGTTGATGAACTCAATGCTTTTGTTGGAAAGTTGCGCGACCATGATGCATGCAACGGGGCGCAGAGTACCTTGCAAGAAATTCAAGATCGCTTGTTTACCATCGGGTCAGCATTAGCTACCGACCCTGCTAAGGAACCAAAGATGGCCTTGCCAGATTTGAATGAGGGAGATGTTCAACTGCTTGAAAAAGACATGGATGCAATGGATGCTGAACTACCTGTAATGAAGTCATTTGTGCTTCCGGGAGGACATCCTGCAGTTTCTGATGCGCACGTTTGTAGAACCGTTTGCCGAAGGGCAGAACGACGTGTGCTGGCACTGGCAGAGGAGGATGCTGTGGCGCCTGAGATTGCGCGCTACCTGAATCGGTTAAGCGATTATTTCTTTATGTTGGGAAGGCGGTTAACTCAGGTCACAGGGTCTAATGAAATCCCTTGGAAACCAAGGGTTTAAAACTTAATTCGCATCTTTTCTTAAAAAAGTTGTGGGAGCGTAATAAAAAATTACTTTTGCGTTTTTGGAAATAGAACCATTTAATTTTTGGTCATATGTATTGGACACTTGAACTTGCTTCATATCTCGAAGACGCGCCTTGGCCGGCTTCTAAAGATGAGCTTATTGATTTTGCGCTTCGTACCGGTGCCCCGTTAGAGGTAGTTGAAAACCTACAGGATATCGAGGATGAAGGCGAGGTATTTGAAACAATCGAAGACATTTGGCCGGATTACCCTACAAAGGAAGATTTCTTCTTTAATGAAGATGAGTACTAAAAGCTCGGTATAACTAGTGAAAGTCGTTGTCCGAAGGCAGCGACTTTTTTTTTGATTTTTTTTAGGGGTTTTGATCACGGACGCTCATGGATGGGCCCTTTTTGAATGCGCTGTTCGTGTTGTTTTTTGAAGCTGCTAGCCCATCTATATCGTGCGCCATGTGGTGTCTATTTCCAAGGTGTATTCTTGGGTTGTTTAGCTTGGTGAAGTACACGTCAGGCTGGCAGTGAATAACCTGAAAAGTGGTTCGAGTTTTCTTTTTTAGCTCAGTATCGCTTTTGCTCCTTCATCTAGCTCAGTTGGTTCCGTGTGCATAACGGAGGTTGACATATTGATTATCAGTTAGTTTGAGCAATTTCAATGTAGCGATGCGCGTATGTGAAATGATGTAGAATCCATTGGTGAGGTTTACGGAATTCCGCTATTTTTGTCCTCCTTGTAAAGTAGACCATTACTGCTTAGCTGTCATTGTGCCAGCTGTATGGAAAAGGAATGGTTGTTGGCTAGAAAAGGTAAATCAGAAAGATTCATGTTAGACTTCATCAATAAAGCGTTTCAAAAAGTTCTTGGAAACAAGAGCGATCGCGACATCAAAGAAATTCAACCCATACTTGCTGATGTTAAAGCAAAGTATGAGCAAGTAAAAGGGGATACTAACGATCAGCTTCGTGAGCGCACCGATAAAATGCGCACATTCTTACACGAATATGTTAAAGCTGAACGCGCTGAAATTGAAGCTATCAAAAAGGAAATTGAAGCCAATCCTTCCATGGAAGTAATGGAGAAGGAGGAGCGTTACGAACAAATTGACAGCATGGAGGAGGGAATTACTGCCAAGCTGGAAACAGCTTTGTTGGAGGTTCTTCCAGAAGCATTTGCCGTAATTAAAGAAACTGCACGCAGGTTTACCGAAAATGAGTGGGTTGATGTAAAAGCCAGTGAAATGGATCGGGAGTTGGCCGAAACTCGCGACAGCATTGCTATTGAAGGTGATCGTGCGAAATGGCGAAACACATGGACTGCTGCTGGCGGTGAAGTGACCTGGGATATGGTTCACTACGATGTACAGCTTATTGGAGGTATTGTGCTTCACCAAGGGAAAATTGCCGAAATGCAAACGGGTGAAGGTAAAACCCTCGTTGCTACATTACCTGTATTCTTAAATGCCCTTACCGGGAGGGGCGTGCACTTGGTAACAGTAAACGATTACCTCGCTCGACGGGATGCTGAGTGGATGGGTCCATTGTTCGAATTCCACGGACTTACCATTGATTGCATTGATCGCCACCAGCCAAACTCAGATGATCGCAGAAAAGCATATCGCGCGGACATCACATACGGAACAAATAATGAATTTGGTTTTGATTACTTGCGGGATAATATGGCGAGCTCCACAGACGATTTGGTTCAGCGGAAGCACAATTACGCCATTGTTGATGAGGTCGATTCAGTATTGATTGATGACGCTCGGACACCGCTGATTATTTCAGGGCCTACTCCTAAGGGCGATGAGCACATGTTCAATGAAATAAAGCCACGCATTGAGCGCTTAGTTGGGGAGCAACGTAAGTTGGTTACCAAACTGCTAACGGAAGCCAAAAAATCACTGGAAGATAGCGATAAGGCCAATTCAGATGCAGCAATTTCGTTGTTGCGCGCTTACCGCGGATTACCGAAAAATAAGGCGTTGATTAAGTTTTTAAGTGAAGGAGGAGTACGCCAGCGTTTACAAAAGGTGGAGAACTTTTACCTTCAAGATCAAGCCAAAGAGATGCCATTCGTTGATTCGGAATTGTACTTCGTGATCGATGAAAAGATGAACTCGGTTGAACTCACTGAAAAGGGCATTGACCTCATTACCGACGACATCCAAGAAAAGGACTTCTTTATCCTTCCAGATATTGCTTCTGAACTTACTGAAATTGAAAAAGGTGAGTCTGATGCCGATGAAAAGTTAACCGCCAAGGAATCGCTGATTTCTGATTATACCGTGAAGGCTGAACGCTTGCATACGGTGGATAAGCTGCTCAAAGCATACTGCATGTTTGAGAAGGATGTGGAATATGTGGTGATGGATAACAAGGTGAAAATTGTTGATGAGCAAACGGGGCGTATTATGGATGGTCGCCGTTACTCTGATGGTTTACATCAAGCTATTGAAGCCAAAGAGCATGTGAAGATTGAGGCAGCTACCCAAACATATGCTACCGTAACGTTGCAGAATTATTTCCGGATGTACCACAAGTTAGCTGGTATGACGGGTACAGCAGAAACTGAGGCTGGAGAGTTCTGGGAAATTTATAAACTCGATGTGGTTGTAATTCCAACCAACCGTCCAATTGCTCGCGATGATAGGCAGGATATGGTGTTTAAAACCGCTCGAGAGAAGTACAACGCTGTAATTGATGAAGTTGAGAAGTTGCGTGAGGCTGGAAGACCGATTCTGGTTGGTACAACGTCGGTTGAGGTTTCAGAATTATTGAGCCGGATGTTGAAAATGCGCAACATTCCCCACCAAGTGTTAAATGCCAAATTACACCAGAAAGAGTCTGAAGTAGTTGCGGAAGCTGGTAAATCTTCTACTGTAACCATTGCAACGAATATGGCAGGTAGGGGAACCGATATTAAGCTTTCACAGGAAGTTAAAGCCGCAGGTGGGTTAGCCATTATTGGTACGGAACGCCATGAGTCACGACGCGTTGACCGTCAGTTGCGCGGACGATCAGGTCGACAAGGAGATCCGGGGTCAACCCAGTTTTTTGTTTCCTTAGAAGATAACTTGATGCGCTTGTTTGGTTCTGACCGTATTGCCAAATTAATGGATAGGCTCGGGCATAAGGAAGGGGAAGTGATTCAGCACTCTATGATTACGAAATCGATTGAGCGTGCTCAGAAAAAAGTTGAAGAGAATAACTTTGGAATTCGTAAGAATTTATTGGAATACGATGATGTAATGAATCAGCAGCGTGAAGTGATTTACAAACGCCGTCGACATGCATTATATGGAGAGCGATTAAAGGTAGATGTAGCAAACTCTTTCTACGACTTGGCAGAGTCTATGGTTGAGGAATACCAGCCAATCAAGGATTTTGAAGGGTTCAAATTGGAATTGATTGCAGCGATGCACATTGAATCACCTGTAAGTGAAGAGGTTTTCTTGAAGGAACGCCCAGAAGTGTTGGTTGAAGAGGTTGTAAAAGCAGCATACACGCATTATCAACGCAGGATGGAAGTGATGCGCGAAGTTGCCATGCCTGTAATCCGCAAGGTGCATGAAGACAACAGCAATAGCTTTGTGAATATCGTGGTTCCTTTTACAGATGGAAGAAAGTCGATTCAAGTAGTGGCTAACCTTCAAAAGTCATATGATGGTGAGGGTCAGGAGCTCGTGGATGCGCTTGAACGCAATGTAACCTTAGCCATGATTGACATGAACTGGAAGGAGCATTTACGGGAAATGGATGATCTACGTCAGTCTGTTCAGAATGCGCGTTACGAGCAAAAAGACCCCCTCTTGATTTACAAGTTTGAGAGCTTTGAACTCTTTAAGAAAAGTCTGAACAAGATGAGCAAGGAGTCGATTTCCTTTCTCATGAAAGCGGGCCTTCCCCAGCAAGAAGGTCAACAGCAAGTTCAAGAGGCTCGGCAAGCTCCGAAAACCGATTTGAGTAAATTGAAGACTCAGAAAGACGAATTGCCTTCACAAACATCGGGGGGTCAAGAATACCACGATCCTTCTGCTAATAAGCAACCCGAAAAACGTCAGCCGGTTACCGTAGAGAAGAAGTATGGTAGAAATGATAAGGTTACTATTGTTAACCAAATGACTGGAGAGAAGAAGGAATTGAAATACAAACAAGCCGAAGCCATGGTGGTCAGTGGACAGTGGCGCATAGAAGGTTAGTAGTCCCTATTAGTATAGTTAAAGCTCGTGCATGCACGGGCTTTTTTTATGCATTTAAATGCCGTTCATGGATTGCGCTTTTAGGTACGACAAACCCGAATGAAACACAGGGTAGGGAAGAAATGACAATTCATGGGGATTTTTTGCCTAGAAACACCTCTTGTTCATGTTGAATATTTGCACTGTAGAATTGATAAACTCATTTAAAACAGTGAATTATGACAACAATAGAAGTTCCCGCCAGAGGAGATGTATCTGAAAACAACCAAGCGATTTTCGATCAATTAAACAAAGCCATTGGCATGGTTCCAAACCTCTATGCAACTATGGCGCACTCAGATCATGCTCTTGCTAATTACATGGGGTTGCAGGGCGGAAAAACCTCGTTTTCTAACAAAGAAAAAGAAGCGATTAACTTGGTGGTTAGTCAAGTTAATGGCTGTAATTATTGCCAGGCGGCACATACCGCAGTTGGCAAAATGAATGGATTTACAGAAGAACAAACTATCGAGCTTCGAAGGGGATATGCCAGTTGGGATTCACGCATAGATGCATTGGTGAAATTGGCTCAGTCGATTACTGAATCAAAAGGAAAAGCAGTTGATGGTGAGTTGGAAGAATTCTTCAATCAAGGTTATACGAAGGGAAGCTTGATTGACTTGATTTTACTTATAGCAGATAAAGTGGTTATGAACTACCTCCATAACATCACTCAAGTAGCGATTGATTTTCCCGCGGCACCTGAATTGGAAACTGAATTAGTTTAAATTAAATACAGAACAGATCATGAAAACAATTAATTGGCAAAAAGCCATACTTGCAGGGTTCTTAGGAACCGTTTTATTTGACCTATTGGGCTTATTGATTACCGGCAACTGGTGGGATATTCCAGGTATTTTAGGAGCAAAAACAGGACTGGGATTGACCTACGGTGTGGTTGGGCACTATGCAAATGGAATCCTGCTTGCAATTCTCTACGCCGGAATAGCACCTTCGCTTTGGGGTCCGAAATGGGTGCGTCCTTTGATTTTTGTAGCCGCTGAAACAGTGGCGCTAGTTTGGTTGTTTATGCTTCCGCTTTTAGGGGCTGGAGTTGCCGGACTTGATATGTCGCCAATGATGCCGGTGATTACCATGTTGCGTCATTTGGTATATGCCATTCCGCTTATTTTTCTGATCGATTTCAGTTTACCCAAAGCGGCTTAAGTGAAACCAATAAGCAAGGAGTAGCATCCTTGCTTATTGGTTTATTTTAATTATTCAAATGGGTTGAGCGAGCGGCTTAAGTCATATCAAAGCCAGAGAGGAAAGACGTTTTTGTACTGAGCTCCTCAAACAGTTCATCCGACATCGATTTGTTTTTATTGATGAGGATATTTGCCGGTGTTACTTTTGAAAGTTTAGCAATTGGGCCCAGCTTAGGGTGTTTCATTAAAAATTGCCCAATCGGATTCCGTAAATCATACCACATCAAACACAGGAAAATGCCTTTGATTGTAAGCAGGCCCTCTAGAAATGGAATGAGTGCATCTTCATGTCCTGGCTTAACGTACAAGTGATCAACATTAATGAAGACCATGTTCTTGGGATTAAACACCTTGTTTAGTCCGGGAATATAAGGTGCGAGTTTGACAAGCATTTTTGTTTTAAGGTCGGCCATGTTTTTGACCCGCCAATGGCAAACGTGAACTTGTCCTCCGATGATTATTTCGCCGTTTGAACGGTAAACGTAGTAGTTGTTTTCTCGGAAAAGGTCATGCCAATCTGCGAACACATAGTCCTTGTAAAATGCTTGGATTTTTTTCCGGAAATCGGGTCGATCTGCAATGGCTAATTTTTCAATTCCTGTTACCTGTTTCGGATTAATTCGACTAAACGTAACGGTTGCAAATTGACCCACTGGTGTGAGTCCAAGTCCGCCTCCTACCTGCATAGAACGCAGGTTGTCACTATCGATATACGCGTAAAACACAAAGGGAAGATTGGGGTCTTCTCCGTAATTATAATCCTCTTGATAAAAGCCTTCTTCCCAAATGCGTTTTAGGAATCGTTTTAGAAAGCCTTCACGCTCATTGGTGCGTTTTTTATTTGCACCCGACTTCATGGAGTTCTGAAACGCAAAGTACCTAATGTAGTAAGCGTTAACGGGTCCTTGGTCTGTTTCTAAAAGTCGCCAAGAAAACGATACGTTTCCCAATATTCTCCCATTCCGGTAAATGCTTAAGAAATATGGGTTCTTCATATGGGTCATGCGCTCTTCTACATCCAAGTGTGTATACTGAGCACCTTTTGTTCCCCAAACCGTATCTTTTAGCAAAGTAACTAATTCGGGGTCCAGCTCCTTGCTGAGCACCATTTGAAAGCTTTTAGTATCAATGAGTTTTTTTGACAAACTGAAAAAATTGAGTGTTATTCAAATGTAATTCTATCTCGTGAACTGGCTTCTAAGTAGCGGGGTTTGCAGTTGGCTTTTTCCTTCTGTAAATCCGTTGGTCGCTTTTCAACAGGTGTTTAAAAATAGTGCTTCTCAGTGGATTATATTACCAGTAACTTCGAGTAAATTTGAGACATGGAACAGTATCATAAACTCTTGAAGCATATCGTAGATAATGGTGTGCGCAGTGAGGACCGAACGGGTGTAGGAACCATTTCTTGCTTCGGATATCAAATGCGTTTTGATCTGCAGCAGGGCTTTCCTTTGGTGACGACCAAAAAGGTACACCTAAAGTCGATTATTCACGAGTTGCTTTGGTTCATCAATGGAGATACAAACATCAGGTACCTGGTTCAAAATGGTGTGGGTATATGGAACGAGTGGCCATTTCAAAAATACTTGACTGATACTGGCAAAGATCAAGCCCTTGAAAAGTATTCGGCTGAATGGAAGGCTGAGATGAAATCGTTTGCATCACGTATAGCCGAAGATGAAGAGTTTGCTGCGCAATACGGTGAGCTTGGGCCTGTATATGGAAAACAGTGGCGCGACTTTAATGGGTTTGACCAGCTCAAGTGGGTTGAGTCTGAGATTAAGCGCAATCCCAATTCTAGAAGGCTCATCGTTTCGGCTTGGAATGCGAGTGAAATTGAGGAAATGGCAAAAGCCGGGTTACCTCCTTGTCATACCATGTTTCAATTTTATGCGCGGGAAGGAAAATTATCGTGTCAACTGTATCAGCGTAGTGCAGATACGTTTTTAGGCGTGCCGTTCAACATTGCAAGCTATGCATTGCTTACCATGATGATGGCGAGGTCGTGTGGCTTGGAGCCAGGAGAGTTTGTTCATACGTTCGGTGATGTGCACTTGTATACCAATCACCTCGATCAAACGCACGAACAATTGAGCAGGGAAATAAAACCATTGCCAACCATGAAGTTGAATGAAGCAAAGACTTCGTTATTCGATTTCACGTATGCTGATTTCACCTTAGAAAATTATGACCCGTGGCCTGCAATTCGGGCAGCGGTAGCCGTTTAGTAGTTATGGAGAACGAACATCGCGTAGCGCTAATTGTAGCTGTTGCTGAAAACAGAGCCATTGGTAAGGATAATGATCTCATTTGGTTCTTACCTCGTGACTTAAAGTTTTTTAAAGACACTACCCAAGGCCATGCTGTAATTATGGGTAGGATGAATTACCTGTCCATCCCCGAGAAATACAGACCCCTTCCGGGAAGGAAGAATATTGTAGTTACCCGTAATGAGGAATTTCAAGCGCCAGGTTGCGATGTGGTTACTAGTATTGAAGCGGGCATTCAGTTAGCCGTTGAATCAGGAGAAACAACTCCGTTTATAATCGGCGGCGGACAGATTTACAGTTACGTGCTAGATCATCAGCTCGTGGATGACTTGTACATTACACGTGTTCACGCTTCATTCGATGCAGATATCTTTTTTCCAGATGTAGCTTGGGACGATTGGGAGTTGAGTTGGGAAGAACACCATGATGTGGATCACAGGCACCCGCATGCATTCACGTTCAGGCACTTTGTGCGTAAAGCAGATTAATATTCCTATTTTCGATGAGAATTAATCCACTATGAATAGAACCACGTTGATTTTCTTGTTGGGTATGTGCATGTTCATGGGATGCCGTGATTCAGTGCGCGATGAAGACGATACCACCCTAGCTTCAGCAGATAATGCTTTGGCAGATCACTTATATAATGACATTTTCAAGCAAGTGCATTACACCATCATGCGCGATACGGTGCTCAATAATCGCGATACCATTATTGGTGTGGATGCTTGTTTTGACACGATTTTCCGCACACCTAATTTTGGTCCTTATCCAATTACGCTTACCATGGATTACGGCACGAATGGCATTGTGTGCGCTGATGGAAGGGCGCGTTCAGGAAAAATTCACGCTACCTTGAGTGCTCCATACCGTACATCGGGGTCTGTTGTTGAAATTGAACTTGAAGATTACCGGATGGAAGCATACCGCGTGTATGCAAATTACCTCCTGCGTTTCGATACGGCTGCTCAATTTTTTCCAGATGTAACTAAAACCATTACCGATGGTCAAGTGCTTACCGATGATCCCGGATACATCGGAAAGAACATTTTGTTTGATACGGAGCAAGTAATGCAGCTTACTTCAGGGATGTCTACTGATACAACAAGTGATGACCGTTGGTCTTACACGGGAACGTATACGGGTAGAAATACACGCGGGTCGTACTATACTGCTACCATTGACCGTCCAGTTCGAGTTGGAATGGATTGCCTTTGGGAAACGCATGGCTCGTACACGATTAAGTTTGATCGTATCTCTGAACGATTGGTGACTTACAAAGAGGCGAGTTGTGGAAACATTATAGAAGTAACCATCAACAATGGCACTTACAACGTGTCACTTCCACAGTAATTTAGTGTTAGAATTGCTTAAGCTACTTTGAGGATATTCATCCCTGATTTGTTCATTTTCTCTTCAGCATATTCCCGCGAAATCCGCAATGATTTCACTTGATTTTCCTGAGTTGGAATTTCGAACATGAAGTCGAGCATAATTGCCTCACAGATTGAACGCAATCCGCGTGCGCCGAGTTTAAATTCCATCGCTTTTTTAACGATAAGCTCAAGCGTGTCATCAGCAAACGAAAGTTCGATTCCCTCCATTTCAAATAACTTCTGGTATTGCTTTATCAAGGCGTTTTTAGGCTCTGTCAAAATGCGGGTTAACGCATCCTCATCAAGTGGGTTAAGGAATGATAAAACAGGGAATCTACCAATCAGCTCAGGGATCAGTCCAAAACTTTTCAAGTCTTGAGGAGTAACATACTTCAAGAGCTCGTCATCTTCTAAGCGTTCATCTTGGCCACTTGAATCGTAACCAACAGCTTGGGTATTTAACCTGCGTGAAATCACTTTCTTAATTCCGTCGAAAGCTCCTCCACAAACAAAAAGAATATTTTTTGTATTTACTTCAACCAACTTTTGCTCAGGGTGCTTTCTTCCGCCTTGAGGTGGAACACCAACTGTTGATCCTTCAAGCAACTTGAGTAGGGCTTGCTGCACGCCTTCTCCACTTACGTCGCGTGTAATGCTTGGGTTGTCACTCTTGCGGGAGATTTTATCTATTTCATCAATAAATACAATGCCGCGCTCCGCAGCTTCAACATCATAATCAGCGGCTTGAAGCAAGCGCGATAGTATGCTCTCAACATCTTCTCCTACGTACCCGGCCTCCGTCAAAACAGTAGCATCGGCTATGCAGAATGGCACGTTGAGCATTTTTGCAATTGTTTTAGCCAGTAATGTTTTACCGGTACCTGTTTCTCCAACTAAAATCACATTGGACTTTTCGATTTCCACGTCGTCGTTGGATGCTTTTTGGGTTAGCCTTTTAAAGTGATTGTAAACAGCTACTGAGAAGGTTTTTTTGGCTTCTTCTTGGCCAATTACATGCTCGTCGAGCTTCTCTTTAATTTCTGCAGGTTTCAGCAAGTTGAGGTGCTGGTCGAGGTTGGCCCTGACCTTACTCTGTAATTCCTCGTCAACAATGGTGTTGGCTTGAGTGGCGCACGCGTCACAAATGTGACCCGTGATTCCGCCAATCATAAGGTTTACTTCACTCTTCTTTTTACCGCAAAAAGAGCAGCTGATATCTTCCTGTTTTTTCATAAGCCCTACGTGATAATGATCACGTGATTACTTTCCTTTTTTCGAGAGAACTTCGTCAATCATACCGTAAGCCTCAGCTTCAGCAGATGACATCCAATAATCGCGATCTGAATCTTTCTTTACTTCATCGAATGTTTTGCCGGTGTGGTTCGCAAGGATGTTATACAATTCGTCGCGTACCTTTGTTGTTTCCTTCAATGCAATTTCCATATCAGAAACCTGACCTTGAGTTCCACTCATTGGCTGGTGAATCATAATACGGGAATGTTTCAGCGCCGAACGTTTCTTTTCTTCTCCTGCGCACAGCAGAACTGCAGCCATTGATGCTGCTAAGCCTGTGCAAATTGTGGCTACCTCTGGCGATATAAACTGCATGGTATCATAGATTCCAAGTCCTGCATATACAGATCCTCCAGGGCTATTGATGTACAAGTAAATGTCGCGTTTTGGGTCGGAGCTCTGTAAAAAGAGCAGCTGGGCCTGGATGATGTTTGCAATTTGATCATCTACAGGTGTTCCCAAGAAAATGATGCGATCCATCATTAAACGCGAGAAGACATCCATTTGTGAAACGTTCAACTGACGTTCTTCCAAAATGTAAGGTGTCAGTGAATTTTCAACGTATTGCTCCACGCGCATACCGTTTAAACCACGGTCTTTAACAGCGTATTTCTTAAATTCTTTGAAGTCGTTCATCTATCCAAATATGTTTGTCAAGTTACTGAGAATACCTTTCTTCGGTGATTCGCCAGTAGCCAATTTAACAAAATCGTCAAAGTTCACTGCTTTAGTCTTGAGCTTTAACGTATCCTTAAACATACCCAAGAGCTTTTGGTTTTGCAATTGCTCATAGATTTTACGTGCTTCCTCTTGATTTTGAAGAACGCGGTTTACAGAATCATCAACAATATTCTCGTCAATATCTGCTTGGCCATATTGAGCAAACTGCTGCAACATCAATTGTTTCGTGTGTTCGCGCATGTCATCGCCACTCACTTCAATTTCATGTGCTTTTACCAGCTTGCTCTCAATAAGCTGCCAACGTAAGCTTTTCGCATATTGTTCGTACTCTTCTTCAATCTGTTCATCCGTTAATGGCTGCTCGTTGGCTGCTTTTAACCAGCGCTTTAAAAAAGGATCAGGTAGTTCAAGCTTATGCTTGTCTAAAAGCGAGTCCTGAATATGACGAAGTAACAATTGGTCAGAGTCCTTCACGAACATACCTTCCAATTGGGTTTTAATTTTGGCTTCAAAAGCTTCTTGACTATCCACCACACCTTCGCCGAATAGCTTATCGTAAAGCTCTTGATTCATTTCAGCAGGCTGAATGGCATAGACTTGATTCACGGTGAATTGGAATTTCACCTTGTCATGAATCAGTTGATGCACTTTGTCGTGATCCACTTGAAGCATTTTACCCATGTCTTCATGGCCTTTGCTTACCGTCTCCGGGTCAAGTGTAAGAACATCACCTTTCTTGGTGCCAACTAAAGATTTTTTTACTTGCTCATCTTCAACAAACTCAATCGAAATTGTTGAAGTTGATTTAATGCCATTTTCAGCAGGATTGCCTTCGTTATCCAACTCAACAAACTCACCGTTTAACATATCGTTGTCGGCTGCTTGATCGGTTTCGCTTACTGAGCCATATCGGCGCGCAAGATCGTCTGTGTATTTGCCAATGAGGTCTTTGTCAACATCAATGGTGTAGTAATCAAACTTTTCTTTTCCGGTAAGCTTTACTTCAAATGCAGGAGCAAGTCCAACATCATAGGTAAACTTCATTGTTGGATACTTAACAGCATCAAACTCCACTTCATCCGTTTCGCGCGGAAGTGGATTTCCAAGTACTTCAAGTTGATTTTCTGAAATGTGTGCGTTTAATTTCTCTTGAAGAATTTTATTCACCTCTTCAGCAATAGCCGATTTTCCGTACATTTTCTTAACCATACCCATTGGTACCATTCCTGGGCGAAAGCCGGGCATATTGGCGCGTTTGCGGTAGTCTTTCAACACCTGCTCAACTTGATTCTTGTAGTCTGCTGAATCTAGTGTGATGTTGATGATCGTATTCAAATCATCCACTTTTTCCTGAGATACTTCCATCTGATCTATCGATTATCGTAATTTATGATTTGTCTCTTTTGGGGCTGCAAAATTAAGGTTTTATTTGAAATTCAAGGCATTACCAAACGGTCTTTCATATGGTGCCTTAACGTTTACCTTTGTTGAAATTGGACTTGTTTACTACACGAAAGGAGGCATGTTACCAATGTTACAAAAGGTAACTTAACGCTGGGTTACCTTTGTTTTCAGAAAAGACGAACATGGATACATTAACAATAATCGGATACGCAGCGGCAAGCTTAATAGGAATTTCTCTTGGGCTAATAGGCGGAGGGGGTTCAATACTCACTGTTCCAGTACTCGTGTATTTATTGGCATTGGAGCCGGTTGCGGCAACAGCGTATTCCCTCTTTGTGGTGGGGTCAAGCAGCTTGGTAGGTGCAGTAAGCTATTGGAAGAAAGGACTAGTTAACCTGAAAACAGCTGTTATTTTTGGGATTCCATCGCTGATTGCAGTTTTCTTGACGCGTCAATTTGTTGTTCCCGCATTGCCTGATGTATTTTTTACCATAGGTTCATTTGAGTTGACCAAGTCCATTGCTATTATGGCACTTTTTGCAATCCTAATGATTGTGGCTTCAATTTCAATGATTCGCGGCAGAAAGGAAGAAACTCAAACGCAGGAACAGAAGTTCAATTATCCACTTATCCTTATTGAAGGTGCTGTGGTAGGTGTTTTAACAGGATTAGTTGGAGCAGGAGGTGGCTTCTTAATTATTCCAGCACTGGTTATGCTCTCAAAATTACCGATGAAAATGGCCGTGGGAACTTCCTTGCTTATCATCGCTGTAAAGTCGTTAATTGGATTCACAGGTGATGTTTCCCACATGGAAATTGACTGGTCTTTTTTACTGCTCTTTACGGGTATTGCAGTGGTGGGTATTTTTATTGGAGGCAAACTGTCCTCATTCATTTCCGGTGCTAAACTGAAACCAGCTTTTGGTTGGTTTGTACTGATTATGGGGATTTACATATTACTTAAAGAAATTGTTGGATTTTAAACACACATACACATGAAAATAGAACAGTTATATACAGGATGTTTGGCAGAAGCTGCTTATTACATTGAATCAAAAGGTGAGGTTGCTATTATTGACCCGTTGCGGGAAACGGAACAGTATGTTGAAAAGGCAACAGCAAATCAGGCGCGGATTAAATATGTTTTTGAGACTCACTTTCATGCCGATTTTGTTTCTGGTCATATTGACCTTGCAAAGAAAACAGGTGCGTCCATTGTTTTTGGGCCAAATGCAGCTCCTGAATACGATGCCTACATTGCCAAGGATGAAGAGGTATTTACCTTAGGTGATGTTAAAATCAGAGTGCTTCATACGCCCGGCCATACGATGGAGTCAACAACATACCTACTTATCGATGAACACGGAAAAGAACAAGCCATTTTTACAGGTGACACCCTCTTTATAGGTGATGTAGGCCGTCCGGATTTAGCAGTGAAATCGGATTTAACACAGGAAGATTTAGCGCGTCATTTGTATGATTCACTTCATGCAAAAATCCTCACCTTACCTGATAGTGTTATGGTTTACCCAGGACACGGTGCGGGTTCGGCATGTGGAAAGAATATGAGCTCTGAGACCTATGATACGCTGGGTAACCAACGCACTACGAATTACGCTTTACAGGCAAGTTCAAAAGAAGAGTTTGTGAAGGCTGTAACGGATGGCCTCATGCCACCTCCCCAGTATTTCCCAAAAAATGTAATGATGAATAAAAAGGGGTATGCCAACTTTGATGAGATTTTGGCACAGGGTAATAAAGCGTTAACCCCAGATGGATTTGAAGCTTTAGTGACAAACCAAGGAGCGCTGATGTTAGATGTTCGAAGTGCTGATGATTATGCTGAAGGGCATATTCCAAACTCCATTTTTATTGGGTTAGATGGTGGGTTTGCCGTATGGGTAGGTACACTCATTCAAGACCTTAAGCAGCCGTTGGTGCTCGTGGCGGAACCCGGTAGAGAAGAAGAAGCCATTACGCGTTTAGCGCGTGTGGGATATGATCACACATTGGGCTACTTAGAAGGAGGAATGGACGCTTGGGTAAAAGCGGGAAAAGAGATTGACACGGTTGATCGCGTTAGCCCTGAAGGGTTTGCTTCGCGCTTTGAACAAGGAGAAGTGAAACACGTTGCTGACGTGCGGAAAAAAAGTGAGTTCGAAGCTCAGCATATAGATGGGGAACAAGTAGAAAACCTGCCATTGGATTACATTAATACCAATATGGAAGCTTACAAGCATGAAGATGCCCCTGTTTACCTTCACTGTAAAGGCGGATACCGCTCCATGATTACCGCAAGCATTTTGAAATCACGCGGAATTCATAATTTGGTAAATATTGATAATGGCTTTGATGCTATTGAAAATACATCACTCAAGACCACGGCATTCGTGTGTCCATCAACTTTAAAATAAGTAGCTATGTTTGAGAATTTAAATGCAAATGCTTTCGAAAAGCTGTGGAAAGAACACCCAGAAGCAGAAGTAATCGACGTACGTACAGATGCAGAATACAACGAAGCACACCTTCCTTCTGCAACGCAAATTGATGTGATGCAGGGAGACTTTCAGCAAAAAGTTGACCAGCTCGATAAGGATAAAAAATACTTGGTTTACTGCCGAAGCGGCGCGCGTTCTTTCAATGCGTGTAACCTCATGACAAACTTGGGGTTCAAGGATGTGACCAACCTTGAAGGTGGTATTATGGGGTGGCATGGCGAGGTAGAACGCTAATCCGTTAAGTGAACAACTATTGAAAAGCACTGCCGTTTAGGTGGTGCTTTTTTTATGCTCAATTAAGGGGTGCTGCACGTTGACGTTTCTTTTTCCAGAGTAAAATTCAGGTGAGTAGTTAGTATCCTTATTGCATGCATAAGCTGCAATGAGTAGAGAAGTGCTCGTAGTTAACGTGTAGAATTATGCCGCTTCATGGTGTGAGGTTACCGCTAAATGGTTTTTGGTCTGATTGTAAGGTAGCTGTAAGGTTTGTTTTGTGGAGTGATGGATAAATTCGTCCCTGAATAACCTTATAACATACATAATCATGAAACATTTTTTACAATCAGCTTTGATAGGCGGAGCCTTAATTTGGGCTGCCAGCTCATCAGCTCAATATTGTACACCACCTAACTTTACATCGGGTCCATATACGGGGATTCTCTCTGTACGAATAAACGATATCGACAATCAGTCGAACGGAACAGATGGCTATTCGGATTACACAAATTTATCTACAGACGTAATGCGGGGAAATGACCCTCATTTGTTCGTTACGTTGGAGCATACCATAATTAATGTAGGGTTTTCAGATAGCTTGGCATTGCGAGTTTGGGTAGACTGGAATCAAGATGAAGATTTTACTGACCCTGGCGAAGAGGTAATAGCACAAAATGTTGATTTATCTGCAGATGTTGGTAACACTGGAAGTGCGAATGTCGCTTTGCACCTCAATGTTCCTATGGATGCGGAACTTGGTTCAACACGTATGCGGGTTTATGAAGATATGCTCGAAATAGATGGACACCAAGCTCCAAGCCCTTGCGGTTACAGCAATGGTGTTGGGCAACATGGTGAAGCTGAAGATTATACCTTGAATGTGATTGAGTTCACAACAAGCATTCAAGAAATTAACCCGTATCACGCTAACCTCTATCCGAATCCGTCGACTGGATTGATTTCATTGAAAACGGAAAAAAACAACGTACACCAAATCAACATCTACAACCTTTTAGGAGAACAAGTAATGGGGGTTTCTTCATCGGGCTTCCTTACTACAATTGATGCAGCGCACCTTGCAGCCGGAAGGTATATGGTGCAACTTCGTGGGGACGCAGGGGTCTCTACAATGCCCCTCGTAATCGTGCGATAAGGGTATTAGCCTTAACTTTAGCAAACCTCAGGTATCATTGATGACCTGAGGTTTTGCTATTTTTTGCTTTATGAAAGGAACGAGAGGACTTCGCATTACCGCCGCCATTCTGTTGCTAATCCTTATGGGGTTGCTGAGTTTATTGCTCTATGCGGGGTATCAATCCGCGGCGCTCAGGAAGCAGCTGTTTCTCGACGAAGTTGAACTGAGGTTAAACGCCATTTCTGATTTGATGGAGTCGAGCTATTACTGCTTAGACTTGGAAAGTCAATTGGACTTGCCTAAACTCGATTCGTTTTACCTGCCAAACCCTTATGGAACCAGTGATTCGTCACGGATGGCATTCCGATTTAAAGGCTATGGAGATGCTGCTAAATCATATACCCATATACCCATTTACACTGCCGCAAGGCTGGATGTGGCTTTTCATATTGACTTTTACGATATCCCTCCTGAGGTTCCCGGAGATAGCCTTACCCCTTTTGAAAGTTATGTGAGGCAGACATACGCGCGCTATTTGCTGAACGAAGATGGAATGCGCTTGTTGGATACGGTCTTGTTAGATTCCTTGGTGTCGCAAGCGTTGGAGGAAGTAAGTGATGAAGCGAGTTGGACCTATTCCGTTAGCAGGGAAATGGATTCAACAGTGCTATATGCCTCGGGAGTAATTCCTGAGACGATGCCTACTGTAAGGACTCGTTTTTATTCCAACCATGATTATTTGCCTGAACTGGAGCTGAAGGTATGGGTCGTAAATATGGACTCCCTATTTAACGCTGATAAGCAAACGGCTTACCTGGGTGGAGGTCTGCTGGTGTTTCTGGCAATTAGTTTACTGATTTACCTCTACCGGTTATACCTCCAGCAACGCAGGACTTACACCCTGCAGCAAGACTTCATTCACAGCATGACACATGAGTTTAACACCCCGCTTTCAAGCATTGCTTTAGCCACGGATCAATTAAGTAAACTTGAGCTTAATGGCGTAGAACCGATTATGGAGGTGTTAAAATCCGAAACAGACCGACTTAAAGAAGGCATTAACCTGGTGCTAACAACCGCATTGGTAGAGCGTGATGAGTTGTATTTAAACAAGACAGAATGCCGATTAGTTGACCTGTTTGAAACGTTAAATCAGAAATTTCAGACAAAGTTCAGCGATAAGCATATGGAACTCACGTTTCACCTTGAGCCAAACACGGCTACCGTATTTGCAGATCACTACCACTTTCAACAAGTGATAGAGAACCTGCTGTTTAACGCGTTGAAGCATAGCCAAGCTTCACAAGTTGAGGTGATTGGTGAAAGTAAAGAAGGCCTTACACGCATCCGTGTTCAGGATAATGGTTGTGGAATTGGGGAGGAGTTGCAGCAAGGGATATTTCAAAAATTTTCACGAAATCAACAGAATCAACAAGGGTATGGGTTAGGGCTGTACTACGTGAAAATTTGTGTAGAAGCGCATGGTGGTACCGTAGCGTTAACCCGTTCTCTTGAAGGTGGATGTGTATTTGAAATTGAATTGACGGCGTGATGGGAAAAAAGCGAATGCTAATCGTAGAAGATGACCCTTCATTGGGTAAAATGCTACAAAAAGCACTTTATGAGCATGATATCGATGTGGTGGTGTGTGCAGATGCCGAAACGGGATTAAAAGCATTCCGATCTCGAAAAATAGATTTATGCATCCTAGATGTTGTTCTCCCTATGCGCAGTGGCCTTCATTTGGCACGCGAAATTAA
This sequence comes from Salibacteraceae bacterium, assembly GCA_965661625.1. Classification (GTDB taxonomy): domain Bacteria; phylum Bacteroidota; class Bacteroidia; order Flavobacteriales_G; family Salibacteraceae. Next base: position 122,537 of record CBFIEM010000003.1, on the reverse strand, counting down.
AGCCATACAACCAAAAGTTCCCTTGTTGTTTTTAACTGCCAGAGGATTAAAAAGTGATATGCTCGCGGGTTATGAAGCAGGAGGGGATGACTATTTGGTTAAGCCTTTTGATGTGGATGTTCTCAAAGCCAAAATCAATGCGATATTTCAGCGGAAATCAAATGTTGGTGCAGATGGTGATACCCAGCAAAGCGATTTTTGGATTGACCCTATTCGCAGGTTGTTGCATACTCCAGAAACCCGTGTAGAGTTGAGTAAAACTGAGTGCCAGATGATGGCTATTTTTCTGCGTTATTTTGGAAAACCCGTAGCACGCGATATTGTGATGCAACAAGTTTGGGGGTATAGCGATAGCTTCGTGTCTAACAGTTTAGATGTGCACATGAACCGCTTGCGTAAGCGCCTTAAAAAATGTACCAAGCTCAAGTTAGAAACCCTACGTGGACATGGTTATGTGCTGTCTGCTACAAACTAGCACCCGATCAATTATTTTTTATTCAATTCCAATGCACGCAATATCCAACGGGGTAACGGTTTGTCTACTGCGCGTTTTTGCACGTTCAAATGGATACCTAGTTGTTTTACTACCGGCATTTTGTGCGTCTCTACAAACTCAATGAGTGTTCCGTCAGGATCTTCGATGTAGGCAAACCTTCCAGCCGCTTTTCCCATATCAAAGCTCGCAGCACTATCTACAGTAAATGGGTGCCCAACCGATTCGCAATGTGCTTTTAGTTCATCCATATGCTTCACGTCGTAGCAGAGGTGAATAAATCCGATGTCGCCCCACATGCGGCCTTCAAATAGTTTTTTTGGGGTGCGCTCAATGCACTGCACCAATTCGATTTCCGAATTCCCAAAAAGTTCAGAGAAGCTACCCTTCCTTGGAGCCGAGTGGCGCAGTAAAACACGGCGGTACTTTTCTCCTCCGCCTGGCAATGCGCTCAAGTCTTCAAATATGCCTGTTTCATCATATACCACTTCGTCGTAATGCAATACATCCCGGTAAACCGTAAGAGCTTTTTGAATGTCTGAAACACCAATTGTGGCTCCGTAAGTCCCGCCAGTTGGCTTTTTTAGGCGCTTTTTGAACCACGCTTTTCCGGGAACAACATCAAACCAATTGTTGAGGTGGTCCTGAACATAGAAGTGCGGGTTTGCTGCTGGATCTTTTAATAACCCAGTACAATTTTGAACAACAGGTAACGAGCTGATGTGCGCATGAGCTTCTTCAATGTTCACAGCCTTTATTTTGGTAATTGCTATCCCCAATTCGCCTAATTGCATTGGGCGCTTTGGTGCCAAAGGCGTTCTTCCAGTATGTTGCCATATCTCAAACCCACCACCACCTTGAATATTTAACGCCAAAATAGCATGTCTATCTCTGGGCTCACCTTGGGTGTAAGGAAGCATGAGTTCTGCTGTAGCGGTATCGTCAAAAACAGGAACGTCCATCCCGAATACTTCTTTGTACCAATTAAATGCTGGATATACTTGGGGTACGCCTATACCCATTTGTTGAATGCCGCTGATAAAATAACTCATGCTTTTGGTGTGTTAGTGGTGAGTAAGCCCGCACGCTTTAACAAGGCTTCGTGAGTTGGTTTTTTTCCGCGAAAAGCAACGTAGAGGTCCATGGGGTGTTGCGTTCCGCCTGCTGCTAAAATATGCGTTCGAAAATCTGAAGCAGCTTGCTGATTGAATATTCCTTCTTCCTGGAAACGGGCAAATGCATCTGCATCTAATACTTCAGCCCATTTGTAACTGTAATACCCAGCTGCATAGCCACCTTGAAAAATGTGCGAGAATTGACAGCTCATAGAAGTGCCCTGAATGGGCTCAAAAAGCTCAGTGCTTTTCATGGCGTTATCTTCAAATGCTTTTACATTGGTGGGTAGTTTTTGATGCTTTCCATGCCAAGCCATATCGAGTATCCCAAAACTCAGCTGACGAACTGTTTGGTAGCCTTCTTGAAAGGTTGAGGCTGCTTTGATGCGTTTGATTAAATCAGCGGGGATTTTAGCTTCTGTTTCATAGTGCACAGCAAATAAATCGAGGGCTTCTTTTTCGTAACACCAATTCTCCATGAACTGTGAAGGTAATTCTACAAAGTCCCAATAAACACTGGTGCCCGTTAAACTGGGGTAGGTTCCTACTGCTAGCATACCATGAAGGGCATGACCAAACTCGTGGAACAGCGTTGTTACCTCATTGAAAGTAAGTAAGGCAGGTGTTTTTCCTGTAGGTTTGGTGAAGTTACATACGATGGAAACTAATGGTCGCGTCTCCTTGTTTGCTTGTATTTTTTGACTTCGGTAACTCGTCATCCAAGCTCCATTGCGTTTTCCTGCCCGCGGATGGAAATCGGTGTAAAATACGGCGAGGTGTTTTCCATCAGCGTCATTCACCTCATAGGTTGAAACGTCCTTGTGATAAACAGGAATATCGGTTCGTTTGGTAAAGGAGATGCCATAGAGTTTATGTGCAACCTGGAACATGCCTTCAACCGTTCGCGAAAGTTCGAAGTACGGTTTTAAGGCCTCATCGTCGATGTTGAAATGTGCTTTTTTGAGTTTTTCAGCATAGTAGGCGTAATCCCAACGCTGAAGGACGTCAATTCCGTCTAATTCTTGAGCAAATTTGCGCACTTCACCTACGTCTTGTTTGCCCGCTGGAAGCGCTTGTTCCAAAAGGTCTTCTAAAAAGGTAGTTACATTTCCCGGTGATTCAGCCATGCGCTCTTCTAAAACAAAGTGGCCGTATGATTCGTATCCAAGCAAATTTGCACGTGCTTGACGTAAAGCAACAAGTTCAAGTACCAACTCTTGGTTATCGAATTCTCCGCCAAATGCCTTAGTTTGTGCAGCGCGATAAAGCGTTTCCCGCAATTCTCGATTTGCGGAGTAAGTCATGAATGGAATATAGCTGGGATACTGCAGCGTAATTAACCAACCCGACTTCCCTTTTTCTTCTGCTGCTTCTGCTGCAGATTCACGAAACCAACTTGGAAGTCCTTCAAGGTCTTTTTCTTCGGTGATAAGTAATTCAAATGCATTGGTTGCTGCAAGCACGTGCTCTCCAAATGTAAGGGAAGCTTTGGCTATCTTATTATCGAGTTCTCGCAGTGTTTTTTTATCTTTTTCATTCAGGCTAGCTCCGTTACGTGTAAACGATTTGTGCGTTTTATCAAGAAGCATTTGTTGTTCTGAACTAAGGTTGTGTTGTGAGCTGTTTTGGTATACAGCATCTATACGGGCAAAGAGCTGGGTGTTTAGCACAATATCATTGCGATAGTTTGTTAGCAAAGGAGAGATTTCCTGGGCCAACGCCTGCATCTTGTCGCTGGTTTCAGCGGAGTTGAGGTTGAAAAATATTTCCGAAACCCTCCCCACAAAAAAGCCACTAAATTCCAACGCTTCAATGGTGTTTTCAAAGGTGGGTGCTGCATTTTGAGCAGTAATGGCATGAACTTCAGCGCGCGCTTCCTCAATTGCAGAATTCAAGGCTGGTAGAAAATCTTCAAGCGTAATATCTGGAAAAGGAATGGTTTCAAAAGGGGTGCTGAAATGATGCTTTAATAACGGATTAGCCATTGCCAATGATTTTGGGCAAATGTATGAAGCGCAATAGAATGCCATTACCGTTGAAAAGGGTTTTCTCTGTTTTTTTTTGAATTGGATTAAACCTTTTGGTCTGTGGGGCATCAAAAGCCACGTAAACTTAAATGAAAAGCTATGAAAAGAATTGCATTTATATTAGGATTGGCCTTGGTTGCCACGGGAACGGTTCAGGCACAAGAAGGAGCGAAGCGAGAAGAAATGCGTTTAAATCGCATGGAGCATCAAACCAAGATGATGACCGAAAAATTGGAGCTTAATGAAGCACAACAAGAACAAGTAAAGACTATTAATGAGCGCACTGAAGAGCAAATAAAAGCAGTACGTGAAGCAAAATTAACAGCTGATGAGCGTCATGTAAAAATGAATGAAATTAAGGAAGAGCGCAAAGCTGCAATGATGGAAGTGATGACGCCAGAACAGCGTGAACAAGCGAAGAAAATGGTTCAGGAGCGCAAGAAACATATGGAGAAAAAGCGCAAAAACCATCAGCCTCATGGCGGCTTGAAGGGAGAATAAAACTGGGTTCTAAGCTAAAAGATGCCACAAGCAATTGCGGCATCTTTTTTTTTGAGTGATTACAAAGTTGTGTAGTCTGCTAGCGTTGTTCATCTTATATTGTGCCTTTTTGGCGTATTATTGCCGTAACAAATAAAGCATAAAATGAAAAAAACAGGAATTTTAGTATTGATTTTAGTGTTTGCAGGACTGATGGGTTTTGCACAGAAGAAAAAGGTTGCCGTAGTAACGTTTTTCGTTAAGAAGAATATCGACTTTTCAGGTTTGAGTGGGAATGCAGCACTTGCTGGTGCAGTAGCATCGCTAGCTGAAGATCCTAATTTTGATTTACAACCTGCTTTAGAGCAGTATCACGATGCGTTTTTCAATGACATAGCGAAGAGCTTACCGTTTGAGTTGGTTGATGAAGGAGTTGTGACAAACAATGCAGCTTACAAGGCTTACGAGAATATTGGAACTGACAAAGCGGATGAGGATAAAAAGATTTTTCAATACTGCATCGCGTACGACGGTTACAAGCCGTTAATGGAAGTGTCTAAATTGAGTAACGACAAGTACCGCGCTGAGCTAGATATGCTAAAGATGTTTGGAGATGATGTTGACGGGGTAATGTTTGTGATACTGGACTACACATTTGTTCAAAAACTTGCTGTTGGTGGAACAGGAACTGCAGGTATTGCCGCTTGGACACGTATTAAGCTATGGAATAAAGATGGCGATAAGGTATTTGCTAAGAATGAGCAGGGAACTTCACGCAAATCAGTTCCTATTGCAGCAGGTATTCCGGTAATGAAACCAGCAAAAATTCAAGACCTATGCGAGAGTGCAACTGAAAAACTGATTGCTGACCTGAAGAAAAAACTTCCGAAAACAATCAAGAAAGTTGAAAAGAAACTGTGATCATTTCAACGTGACAGCAGGAGCCTTCCATTTTATGGGAGGCTTTTTTTTTATAAAAGTTTAAAGGTTGCCGCAGGGGTTGCCGCCATGCAAGATTTTGATTGTGTTTGAATAACCGTATATTGAGCCTGATTACCAATATTGTATGAAATATTTCGCCACCATACTTGTTGCTTTGCTTTTACTGAGTTGCCAACAATCAGAATCTGATCCTGATTATTACCCCTGTCCCATCAGCTTAACCGTAGTTCAACCCACTCTAGAGATAACGTTCGTAAATCAAGCTGGAGACTCCCTTGTGGGTGCAGGTGCAATGATCAATCCCGATAGTATTTTATATGAACATGAAGGAGCTTGGGTTGGATTTAGACCCGTAGACTATTTTGCGTCTACTAGAGCAATTAGCTTGCGTCTAGATTACCAAGTAAAGCAGGTGTTGCGTATTCATTTTCCCGACGGCGAAATTGCTACCGTTGAAGTTATCATGAAGCCTTTGGGGCCATGTTGGTTTGATCGGGAAATTGCTGGTGTATTATACAACAATCGGTTGTTGCAATTTACGCGTGGCGACACTTACGCTAGAGCACACATTACTGCAATCAAATAAGCATAGACCGTTGAATCGGAATGCGGCCCGTTATCCACTAAAATTTAGTTCGTTTTGAAAAACCACATGCGAAACCTCGTTTTTTTAACCCTACTCATTCTTGTTGCCAATTCATGTAAGAAAGATGAAGAAGAGACATGTTGTGACCCGAGGAACCCTGAGTGCGCCAATTACGATCCATGCATAGATTCTCGTTTACCCACAGCCGACTTTTTTGTGAGTAATTACATGCATCATATGGATTTAGAAGGATACCCGTTATTTAAAGCAGATACGGTTTTTGTGAGGGATGATATTGCTTTTATCGGCAAAGAGGATAGTTCGGACGTAACTCACAAGTGGTATTTAGGTGCTGAGGTTATTACAGAAAGGACTTTTAGTCGCGATTTTAAGGATGTGGTAAGGCCGCGGTACATTGAGGTTTCTCATGTAATTGAACATACTCCAAATACCGATTGCTTTCCCGATGACGACGGTAAAGACTCTGTATACAAAAAAATATTCTTGCCTTATGAGTATGCTGGACTGAATGTCATAGGTACTTACAGAGGTGCATATCGAGGTACAACCGATACGTTTGAAGTTAAAATAGACGCCATTGATTCCGATGGTAATCCTGCCAATGTGGATAATTTTTACGATTTCTACATGTTGAATTTTGAAAATGAAGGAGACTCTTCTTCTGGTAGATGGCTAGGTGTTCCAGGGTTTAGAGCAGGAAATAATCACCTTGTCATAGGTTATTTTAGTCATAGCACTCCTTGGGCAGGAATTGGAAAAGTATTACCCGGTAATCGATTCAAATGGCAGTACCGCCGCTCATTACAACCTGACTCGATCTATTTTGAAGGTCGAATAATTCGAAACTAATTTAACCTGGAATAATGAAATATTTTTTAATTGCCGTTTTAACAGTAGGGTGGCTTTTCAGCTTTGGACAAGAATTGCCTGAAGAAGATCCAGCTGACCCAAATTACTCGGAGTATTTTGAAACGTGTTACAGCACATGCTGTGTTAGAAACATCAGTACCAATCCAGCCAATCCCTATAATGATGAGTGGACAAACTACTTCCCCTCAGATCCAGGAAATATGGTCAATACAGGTTTCTCATGGTATCCGTTAGATAATATTTATTTGAACCCAGATTATTTTAACAATATTAGCTGGATAACCCCAAATGGTTATCAAATGCAATGGCCATTTTCTAGTGGACATAATGGCCATACGCATCTTACTGGAGGCGGTGTTGCGGATCGAGACTTCAGGTGGGAAGATGGATGGGAGTTGTTATATCTAAATACAGGGTTTTTGGCGAATGGAGATGCTTGGGATGATAAACAAACTGGAAGTTGGAATGAATGCCCTCTCTCAGAGCTTTGGCTTCAAATAACCTACCTGAAATAGTTTTTTCCCGATTGATACCTCCATACCTCTTAACACGGGTATATTTCTTCTTTTCTGCGTTCCAATGATTCCATTGAACAAACCAACGCTTGCTCAAATCATTGTTAAAAGAGGATATTTTCAAGTCTTTCCAAGGCTTCATAATGACCAAAAATTTGTCTCATTTTTTGTCTCACTTGGAAATATAACGAAAAAAACCAGCAGGTCAACATCGCTGTCTTTCCTGCTGGTTCTAAGAGTGCGGGCGGAGGGAGTCGAACCCACACACCGCAAGGCACTAGATCCTAAGTCTAGCGTGTCTACCAGTTTCACCACGCCCGCTTGTCACTATTACTAGTGGGCTGCAAAGATAATTGCATTTTTTATTCTGCAAGGTGTTTCTTGCCTTTTTTCAGTTTCATATCCACCTGCCTTTGGCTACATTTGTACCTCAGTTCTAAAGCTATGATTAAAATAGACCCTAAAGAAGTTGCAACCCCCAAATTACACGGCTACCTGCTTGGTGCTGTAGCACCTCGTCCAATCGCTTTTGCCAGTACAATGGATGAGGATGGTAATCCAAATTTGAGCCCCTTTTCATTCTTTAATGTCTTTAGCGCGAACCCTCCAATTGCCATTTTTTCACCGGCAAGAAGGGTGCGTAACAATACCACTAAGCATACCTTGGAGAATGCAAAAGCCACGAAGGAGGTGGTTATTAATATTGTAAACTACGACATAGTTGAACAAATGTCGCTTTCCAGTACTGAGTATCCCGATGGAACAAATGAGTTCATTAAAGCTGGGTTAACGCCAATTGCATCAGATGTTGTAAAGCCATTCCGCGTAAAAGAATCTCCTGTGCAGTTAGAGTGTATTGTGCGTGAAGTAATTGAGCTTGGAAATGAAGGAGGAGCTGGAAACTTAGTGGTTTGCGAGGTGAAAATGATGCATGTTGATGAAGCGATATTGGATGAAACGGGTAAAATTGACCCCCATAAAATTGACCTGGTGGCACGTATGGGGGGAAACTGGTATTGCCGTGCTAATGGTGATGCACTCTTTGAAATTGCAAAACCCCTCGCAACGTTGGGAATGGGGGTAGATGCTATTCCACAGGAAATAAGAAATAGCACCGTATTAACAGGGAATAATTTAGGGCAATTGGGGAATGTTGAAGAACTGCCCCATGAAACGGATGTGAACGACTATAAATTAACAGAGCTAGCTGAGTTATTTATGGAGTATGAAGATGATGCCGAAGCATTAGAGTTGGCCCTTCATAACCAGGCAAGAACATTGCTTTCAGATGGAAAGGTAATGGACGCTTGGAAAACTTTGCTGGCCTTTAACGATCAATAAGAATAAGCAAGAATTAGATAAACATGGAAATTGCAGGAAAAATTAAAGTGGTATTTGACGCGCAAACATTCAACAGTGGCTTTAGAAAGCGCGAGTTTGTAGTAACCACTCAAGAACAATACCCTCAAGATATTAAGTTGGAGCTATACAACGATAAGTGCGATGTTATTGATGCGTTTAAAGTTGGTGATGAGGTTACCGTCGGTTTCAACCTTCGCGGTAATGAGTACAATGGAAAATATTTTGTGAACCTCAATGCATGGAAAATAGACGCCGGTCAGTCAGGAGGAAACCCTGCACCTGCAGCTGGTGGATCTGCTCCTAGCAGTGCAACCCCTCCAAGTAGCGGAGCACCAATGCCCTCAAGTGAGCCCATTGGCGGAGCAGATGAGGATGATGATTTGCCATTCTAGTTTCGTTGATCGTTTCCTACCTTAGTTGAATGAAGGCAGCTGACTGGATTACACAATCATTCAAGAAGGTATTGCCAACGCCTTTTACCATTGCAGTGGTGCTTACCGTTGTTACGTTTGTACTTGCTGCAGTGTTTGGTCATTTTGATTCAAGTAGTGAAACATCACATGTAATACAATTACTGGGGTTTTGGGAGGCAGGACTCTGGGATTCAAGCCTGTTGGTGTTTGCTTTTCAAATGATGCTCATGCTCTTACTGGGGCATGTAATGGCGTTGAGTGAGCCCATTAAAAATACCATAAACGCATTTGTCCAGTTCGGAAATACAACCGCTAAAGCTGCTGCGCTTGTTGGGTTTACTACCATGCTTGTTGGCTTGTTTAATTGGGGATTGGGACTGGTGTTTGGTGCCGTTTTCGCCCGTAAAATTGCCGATTTAGCCCGAGAGCGCGGAATTCAATTGAACTATCCGCTTGTTGGTGCAGCAGGTTATGCTGGACTATTAGTCTGGCACGGAGGCTTATCGGGTTCCAGTTTAATAAAAGTAGCTGAATCTGGTCATCTTAAAGGGTTAGTCGGTGATGCGGAGCGCGCGGCCACCTTGCCTGATGCACTGGATTTAAGTGCCACTGTTTTTTCAAGCATGAATATTACAGCGTCCATCTTGGTTGTTTGCGCCATTACGGCGGTGCTCTACCTGCTGGGGAAATCGGCCAAGCCTACATCAATCCAAGTAAAACATACGTTCACCCAAAGGCAGGAAGATCTTGAGGTAAAGGGGGCAGCGCATTTAGATCACTCAAGTTGGGTAGGAGCCGCAGTAGGTGGATTAATTGTGCTTTATACTGTTTACCTCATGGCAGTTAAATATGGCTTTTTACCATTTTTTAACCCCAATAACATCAACTTATTGCTGCTGGGCTTGGGTCTAGTTATGCACCGTAGCATTCGTAATTTTTTATGGGCAATAGATCAAGCTATTGGTGGTGTATCAGGTATCCTCATTCAATTTCCAATTTATTTTGGAATTATGGGAATCATGCGTGAGTCGGGATTGGTGGCCGATATGAGCGCGTTTTTTGTTGAAATTAGTAATGCAACAACTTATCCGATACTCACATTTGTAAGCGCCGCAATTGTGAATGTTTTTGTGCCCAGTGGGGGAGGTCAATGGGCCATACAAGGCCCTATTATTATTCAAGCAGCGCAAGATTTGAATTTGCCCTTATCAAAATGTATCCTGGCAATGGCCTATGGCGATCAGCTCACTAATATGCTGCAGCCATTCTGGGCATTACCACTATTGGGCATTACCGGATTGAAAGCCAAAGAAATTCTTCCTTATACCCTCATTATGATGGTGGTGGCGGCACTAGTATTCCTTAGCATCCTGCTTATTTTTTGAGTCTTGTGGGTTGAGCTACCAAAGCGAAAAGCCCAATGAGAATATGGTAAAAAGGATAGAGCAAGGCATACCATACCAATGATTTACCTATAAACCGTTGGTTAAAAAACGAGGCAGCTTTAACTACAGCCAGCATGTCTACAGTTAGTTTCCCAACCACTAGCCAAGCGAAAGCGGGAATGTATGCAGCTAATGGCAAGGCAATTATAAAAACGGCATTTGACAAAAAAAGTAAGATTCCAACCCACTTAGCAAGGTTGCTGTTATAGGCTTTGAGCTTAGCCGCCCAACGCACTTTTTGCTTGATTAAACCGCTAATAGAAGTAGATCCGCTTGTTGCAACGGTAACAGATGGGTCTGCCACAAAATGGGTCCCCAGTCCCGCCTCCACCATTTTTTCCAATAAAAAACCATCATCACCAGATATAAGGTGCTCGTTGCCTTTAAAGCCATCAACCGTATAAAAAGCCTCCCTGAGGTAAGTGAGGTTAGCCCCATTGCACATGATCGGTTTCCCACGTTCAAAATGACCCGCAGTAAGGGTTTGCAGTGCCAAGTGCTCAACCAACTCAAGGCGCTGGTACCACTTTTTTCCAGCCAATAGCTTTACGGGGCCGGCAAGCAATGATTGGCTTGAATTGGCAGCGCGATACTTATCCCACTGTTGCATGAAATTTTTGGGGAATGCGATGTCTGCGTCAAGGGTATGAATCCACGTTGATGAACTTTGAGCTATGCCCGTTAGTAATGCCGCTTTTTTACCGTTTTTCCCATTTGTACAGAGGTGAATACCTGTTTCTTGCAATTGATTACGGCCCGTATCGGTGCTATGGTCGTCTATTGCGTAAACTAATTGGCGCTCGGATTCTTGGAGCGATTGAAGGGAAGCAATGAGTCCTTTCATCCGTGAGGCTTCATTCCTAAATGGGATGAGGTATGCAACAGTAGGGGCGGAGGGACTATACTCGGGTGAGTACTTGCGAAAGGCAGCTTGAGTCATGCGGAAAACATACACACAGTAGATTGCCATGATAAGGGTTGTTATAGCAATAAAGTAGCTCATGCGCGCCTTGTTTGAGTAGTTAATAACCAAGCACCGGCTAAAGCTGGTAGTGCAATGTTGATGATCCAAAGTACAAATGTTGCTAATGCAACGGGTGCAGAAAAAAGGTGGTTTGGGTCTAAGAATATCAGGGCAGAGACTTCACGAATACCCAATTCGGCTAAGCTAATTGATGGTACTAATGTGGTTACAAAGTAGGTGGCCGCTATCCCAATGTAAAGACTAAGTATATCACTTGTATGGCCAAAAAGTTTTAATAAAACGAGGTACTGCGTGCTGAACACAACAAACCTTAAGCACGATAGGGCCAATGTTTTAGAAAGCTTTGAAGTGGTAAGTTTTGCTGCTGTACCTCCATGTGCAGTAAATCGTTTGCCAAGGAATGGAATACGAGAAATGGCTTGTTGAAATATGCGAGGTTTAAAATACAACACCAGCAACAGTACAACTATGCAGGTTACCACCCCGATCGCAAACAAGGGGAAAGGGATTTTGTGTTGGGCAATAAGCCAAGTTAAGGTGCCTAATAAGCCGAGAATAATTGAGACTAATAACTGAGAAGCATTTGCAAATAGGGTATAGGCGCTACCTTTAATGCGCTGTTCTGCTAGAAGTACAGTGGCTCTACCCATAAAATCTCCCGTGCGATTAGGTGTTAGCATGCTGAAGGATGTTCCAATTAGGGTACCTTTTAGAGCGGTAGAAAAAGAAACGTTTATGCCCGGATTGAGTAGGGTCTTCCATTTGAAGGCTTCAATGGTCCAATTGAAAACCATTAAAGCGATTACTGCAGAAATGATGGCCCAGTGGTTGGAGGTAAAGTTTAAGCTCAGGGATACGAGTTGGGTGAGGGCATCTTGGCGCAGCAGCTCATGGTAAACGTAATAGAGTAGACCTGCAGAAATAGCAAATTTCAAACTGAGTTTGACCGGTGGAGGAATATGGTGCAGGGAATTAATCATTAGGTTTGTAAAAGCATGGCCAAAAGTACCAAAATAGAGGCGGATAGGGTGATACTTGGAATCGATCCAGGAACAACCATTATGGGGTATGGTTTGATTGGCTGCACAGGAAAGCGCATGGAACTGATTGCGCTAGGTGATGTGCAGTTGTCGAAGTATACGAATCACGCCTTGAAGCTCAAGCACATTTTTGAGCGAACACTAGGCCTTATCGATAATTTTCATCCAGATGAATTGGCCATTGAGGCTCCCTTTTTTGGTAAGAATGTGCAATCCATGTTGAAGTTGGGTAGGGCACAAGGTGTTGCAATTGCCGCTGCTGTTTATCGCGATATTCCAATGACTGAATACAGTCCTAAGCGAATCAAACAAAGTATTACTGGCAGTGGTACGGCAAGTAAAGAGCAAGTTGCAGCAATGCTGCAACGGTTGTTTAAACTTGAGGAGCTCCCTAAAAATTTGGATGCAACAGATGGTTTAGCTGCAGCAGTTTGTCATTTTTTTGGCAATGGTGCAGGAAGTAATGGCTCTAAAAAGGGCAATTACAGCGGTTGGGGTTCGTATGTGAAAAATAATGAAGGCCGCATCAAGAAATAGCACCAGCTATAGCTGCAGCAAGCTCGGTAAATTCCGCTTTAGTAAACTCAAGTTTAGGACGGGAGAAATCGAGGTCTAGTTCACCATGAAGTGGAATAAGGTGAACATGTGCGTGCGGAACTTCTAACCCCACCACAGCAGTTCCAATACGCTCACAAGGCACTACCAATTCAATGCCTTTTGCAACGCGCTTTGCAAATATATGGAGATCACCTAGTGTCTGATCATCCAAATCAAAGAGGTAGTCAACCTCCATTTTTGGAATAACGAGGGTATGGCCTTTGGCAATGGGGAAGATGTCTAAGAAGGCATAGAAACGATCATCTTCTGCTACGCAGTAAGCAGGTACTTCGCCTGCAACTATTTTGGAAAACAGACTGGGCATTACCGATTGATTTCTATAATTTCAAATTTGATGATACCACGTGGTACCTTGACTTCTGCAATTTCACCAACTGCTTTACCCAATAATCCCTTTCCGATCGGAGATTCAACACTAATTTTACCAGCTTTAAGATCGGCTTCATTTTCGGCAACAAGTGTGTAAATCATCTCAGCCTTATTCTGCAAATTCTTAATCTTAACCTTTGACAAGATGTAAGCTTTGGAATTGTCCATAGTAGACTCATCAATGATACGCGCATTTGCAATTACCCCTTTTAGTCGGGCAATTTTAGCTTCTAAGTGGCCTTGAGCCTCTTTTGCAGCGTCGTATTCAGCATTCTCTGAAAGGTCTCCCTTATCACGTGCCTCTGCAATTTGTGCAGAAATTGAAGGGCGTTCAACACGCTCTAATTGATAGAGTTCGTCTTTTAACTTCTTGAGTCCTTCTTCGGTATAGTAAGATACTTGTGACATGATACTAATTTTAAAGCAGTAGCTAGTAAATACGCAAAAATCCCGCTCTGATGAGCGGGATTCGCAAAATTATATGTTTTTCTAATATTAGAGGTTGATACGCACACCAAACGTGTGTGTCCCGCTGAATGGGTTGCTATCTCTGTAAGAGTAATCAAAATCCATTGTGCGCTCTGATTCTCCAAGAGGAACTGAAACAGTTAAACCAGCTGTTGGACCAGTATAAACTGATGTACGTTCGTTTGAATCAAATATGCCATCCTCATAAAGCAGTCCTGCACGGAACATGAACATTTCCTTGAAAGCATATTCAGCACCAATCGAGATTTGATCTTTACCAAATGAGTTTGCCATGAAGTTACCGGCACCAGTAATTCGGTGCAGTGCTGTTACTTCAGTACCATCTTCATTCGCTGTTTCACCGATGTAGTAGTCGTAAGACAGACCGATGTTTAGCGATGATGGAAGCTCATAAGGCTCAGTACGTTGCTCTAAGGTGAATTCTTTCTCATCAAGGGTGAGCTTGGTAGAAAGACCATCTCCATTAAATTGCATACGCGGTCCAACGTTGCGTAGTGAGATCCCAAACTTAATGTTGTCTTTAGGACCTGTTACGTAACGAATTCCAGCGTCAAATGCTACACCGCGAGATGTTGCATCAGAGATTGCTTCAGAGATAACCTTTACAGTGATTCCACCATAAATGCTGTTCGAAAACTCCTTTGCATAACTCAACGCGAGGTTAAGGTACTGAGGGGAGAACGTACCTAAACCACCTTCGGGTAAATCAACAGTTGTTACATCGATTTCTCCAAAGTTCATGGATTGTATGTTAATCCCAAGAACCCCTGTTTCTCCTACACGTTGTCCAAGACCAAAGGTATTGATAGCGATGTCGGATCCACTCAAATATTGAGAGTGGGCGAACATGATTTCCGTTTTGTTGATGAAAGCAAGTCCTGCAATGTTAAGTGCTGTAGACTCAAGACCAATAACGGATGAGCTGTTCGCATTGGCAAACCCTGAACTGCGTGCCCAAGGGTTGATCTGAACTTGTGCTGCTCCTGATTGGCCAATTCGATCTTCATTACCAGCAAATGCATAGTTAGAAGCTGTCATTAGCAAGGCGAGGGCTGCTCCACCAATGAGTGCTTTTTTCGAACTAAATGTCATAGTATGTGTAGTTTCTGGCATTAATTTCTGCTTAAGTATTTTCACGGTGCGTCAGATTTAGAATGAATCAAGATCTACTGGACGCATCACACCAAACCATTTGAGGACTTTCTCGCCCACTCCTGGAACATCGATGTGAATAAGGTACATTCCACTGGCTATTGGAATGCGCGCCTGGTTTTTCAAATCCCAATCTAGGGACGTAATGCTGTTATCATCTTTTTCGAATTGACGTACTAGTGTACCGTTCATCGAGTAAATCTTAATGCTACACTTGTTAGGTAGATTAATGATTTTAACGCGATTGTCCAGTTTATCACCCTCATACTGCGAGTATGCGTAGTATGGGTTAGGAACTATACCAATTAAGTCTAGTGCATTTTCAGCAACCGTTTGAATGGAGTTGTCTACTGCAAGCGCATCGAGGTTGAACTGGTACAGCGGGTAACCACCATTTACAGACTCAACAACAAGGTCTTCAAGGTCTGCTGTTTGAGCATTAATGGTAAGCGGTGTAACTGGTTCAATGATGTCACCACGTTCATAAGCATCGCCAGCGTTAAGTGGTCCTGCTTGAACATAGTACTGCTGGCCTGGTTGAAGCACATCTCCATTTCCAAGCGTATTACCAGTTCCATACTGAGCGTACTGGCCA
The DNA here is from genome assembly GCA_965661625.1 of Salibacteraceae bacterium. Lineage (GTDB taxonomy): Bacteria > Bacteroidota > Bacteroidia > Flavobacteriales_G > Salibacteraceae. The sequence goes on along the minus strand of CBFIEM010000003.1, from coordinate 107,020 downwards.
TTCGTTCTCAAACGAACACGAAGATCAGATGCAAGTAATGATTGGTTCAGCTCAATAACTGGAAGTGTAGTCCACATGGTTGTTCTCCATACATCGCGGAAAGCATCATTCGATCCATCAGCAAGTTTATCATGCATGAACTTTCCTGCATCATAAAGTGGCATGCGGTTTTCTGGAGCGTTGTAAGACACTGGGAAGAGGTTCGCCCCTTCTTCTACCAAGTTGTTGCGGTATACAAAAATGTAGTGCTTTCCACCAAAACGAATGTTTCCTTGTCCTACACCTTGTGTAACAGTAGATGTAGGGTTCCATATCATGTCATTTCCGTTTTCAGATATCAAGTAAGAATCTTCTCCAAAAGACATGTTTAAACGCTCGCCTGATTGCAGGTCAATGGCATATCCAGGGAACCATCCCATTCCTGTAGCAGAAATGTAATTCGGATCATTAGGATTATCACTGGGAGTTGTCACCGTTGCTGGGTTTCCATCTTTATCAACAGATGGCGATTGGCGCAACGTACCCTTACGTGCATTTCCGATTGCAAGTGATTCATCACCTTGCATTTCTACAACAGGTACGCGTGTCCATTTTGACTGATCAGCTGTGATAACGATGTCGACATCACGCAAATAACTCAGTGTGTAATTACGATCAACGGTGTTAGGTAATCCTTGGAAAAGAGCTTGGTGCGTGAGCGATGATGGTGCTGACTGACCCCTTAAGCCCATTGGCCCATGAATGTGTGAAGCTGTTGCAAGGTAAGGAGCCCAAGTACCGTTAAGTAAGGTTTCGTAAACCTGGTCATTATCCATAGCACTTCCTTCACGATCACCTGCAGAGTAAGTAAAGAATAGATCCCAGAATTCTGGAAAGTCTTCTTCAGCATTTGTTCCTGAAAGTATCCAGTTAAAGAAGTTGTTACCATCATTGTCGGCAACTCCACCAAGCCATTGATTCCCTGGATCAGCGTATTCAATACTGGCATCAATCATCCCTAATCGATCTGCATCGCGGTCTCCTGACATTTGAGGCTGACTGATAGTTACTGATATACCTAGTTCTGGAATCAGCACTTCACTCTGTCCACCGATAGTATCTGGTGAGAAAATCGTGTCAGCAAGATCACCACCGTAAAGCATCCAGAATGCATCCGATATACGGTCGTTGTCTGAAGTATCAGCCATGGCAATGCTGTAAGTACCTGGACGCACATTAAGTGGGTCAAAAACCTTCACATTGATTGGGCCAGCACCTGCTTCATAGGTAGGATTTAAAATGCGGTTACTACCATTAGCCATCATTTCGTCGATGTCTTCTTGCTTGATTTCAAGGTTGTTTCCACCATTACCAACACCTTCGATACGCGTGATTTCTAATCCATCACCGTAAGCACTGTTTAAGCGCGTACCACCATCTCTTGGAGATGATTTGTGTGGAATAGCAGCATTTGTTCTGATAGGACCTGAAACAGCTTTACGACTCGGTAGGTATACCTGTGTTTGTCCGTCTAGGTTATCAGGGTTTGTTTGGCTATAAGGTTTAAACTCGTTAAACGCATAGGCTATAGCCATGAAATAATACGTTTTGTGATTTACCAGTCTATTGTCACCTTCTGCGAAAACATCTTCAGTTATTCTGAATGATTTTGAAATGCCATCGTTCGCCGCATTTTCAACCTTAAAACTAGGAACAACCGCTCCTAAATCATTGTCGAAATCAAAGTTGATGAGGTCAACAACGTTATCACGGATATCACATTGAGCAACAAGTCGTGCACGATCCAGGTCAAACAGTTCAGAAGGAGATACCGTTTCATCTTTCAATTGGAAGATTTGATATCCCTGGAAGCGATACTTTGACCACTCATCTTTTTCACGCGCTGTAAGGGCGCGGAAAGTTCCGTCAATTGCTGCCGAATCAGGAGGAATGATAAATGGATCGTTCTCCGTGTATGTCTCGTTGTAGTTGTTTGAAGTTGGTAAGTTATCAAGTGTTAAGATCAATTCTTTATCCAACTCTATAACTGAAACTTCTGGTGCTTCCGGTCCGTTTAAGATTTGGAAGCAATTGTCAAATAAGGCCTGTGTTTTATCATCTGCTTTACGAAGCGTTTCTACCGATGCGTTAGCACCACCTGAAGAAGCTAGCGACCAAACTACACCAACTGTAATGTTATTTACTGCACCGGGTGCAAGTGTAAATGGACCAGCTGATTGTATAAAGCGACGGTCAAATGGTTGATTATTTGCTGTAACCTCTGTCCAGATTGCTTGAGGGTTACCTTCAGTACCCCATCCAATAGGATCAGAGTCGCCAGGGAACATGAAATCGGCACGCTGCGTGTTAGCTCCTTGAGATCCTGGGCGACCAGTTCCTCCATAAACCATACGCGCATTATCTAACCAGAATGAGCGTAAGTAGTTGTAGTAATCAACCGCAGTACCAGGTTCTCCAACAGGACCGTTACCGTTGTTGTAGTACATAAAAGCACGCATCCCTAAACGTTCGTTATCTGGAATTCCATCGCCGTAACCAACACCTAATCCTTTGTAAGGAATACCAGCTTGGTTGAATGCCGTGTTGTAATCAAGAACTTCTGTATTGGATGCAGGTCCAGGGTTATCTTGGCCGTCATTGTCTTGGAAAGGACCTTGGAAGAAGTCAACTCCAATTGCAGGTGGGTTCTCACCATATCCAAGTGAACCACCATTATCTTCATCATCTTCATCACCGTTGTAGCAATATCCTAATCCACGACGTACATCACATCCTACATAATCATCTTGCGCATTTCCTAAATCAGGATCTACCCAGAAACCGAAATAGGTGTTCTCTAAGGTAAACGAAGAGCGGTTATGTAGTTCATAGTTGTAAAAGGTCATGTTATTCACTTCATCGTTGGTAGCAAAACCAAACGCTTGAGCTCTCACCTCCATACCAATTGGGTCTCCATTGGATTCGGTGTGAATGTTTCCTTTATCATTAAAAACCCACCACAGGTTTTTATCACCATAAATATCCACAATACGTTGTCCACATTCAGGGTTGCCGCGAAGGTCATAGCGTGGATAATCTCCAGCTGAAGGGTCATAGATTTCATCACCATCGCGGTCAAAGTAAGGGGCAAGTTGTGGGTCTTCATTATAAGGGTTCTGCTCCCGTCCGTTACCTGGCCAGTTTAAAATAGAGGCAGGAATGGAGTAGTCAGGGAAATTCTCTTGTTGAGTAGTAGTTCCGTTTTCAGAATCAAATATTCCTGCTTCGTACCATCCTACGAATTCAGTCACTTCGTCGCGTGTAGTAACAAAATGATCATCAAATTCTTCACATGTATTAGGATCAATCTCTGCAGTCTCGATATTCAGAGGACCTGTCCAGAAATCGTTACCAGCAGCACGGAATCGTTGAGCGGCAACCTTTAACTGACCAGATACATCTTGACCACCAAGCCATAATGAACCTGCAAAAAGTGCATCACGACCAGATCCTGCGGGAATCTCATAACGCGGTTGACCTACAAGGTCCCACCACATATCACCACCAGTTTGGATAAGCGCTCTTGTGTTATTAATATCTAACTCTGTAGCGGTTGCTGGTGCAGAGCAGTTTGCTGCTGTTCCATTACCGCTTCCGCTCTTCCCACTGTTCGCGGCTGAGTTTTTACGTTCACCTTCATAGTTCTTGGCTTCAGCATTGAAGCTAAGCCCGATAAAGGCAACACTCAGTACATATAAAAGACCCTTTTTCATAATGTATGTATGTTATTTAAGTAAGTGCAGATTAAAAGTTTACTAATACCCCCAGGCGAATACGGCGTGGAAGACTATAATTAAATGGGCTATTTACTTTCATCGTGTAAAGCTCACGGAAAGTTTGCTCATCATTTTGTGATTGTATGTCGTTAGCGAATGTAGCATCCGTTAAGTAACCATCATCATCTGGGTTACCAGTTGCACGGTAAACGTTCACGATGTTTCGGTTATTCAATACATTGAGAACCTGTAGGTAAACGTTCATCATTAGCTTTTTGCTTTTCTCTTTTCCTACGTTGAGCTCAAGGTCGCGATCTATTCGCATGTCCATACGGTATTGCCATGGTAGACGTGAACCGTTGATAGAGCCATCAAGAATAGGAGATCCTACTTGTGAGAAAAACGCAGTACCTGTAACTGCACGTTGTGCTGAGTAAGGCTCACCCGAACCAGCTGTTACCTGTGCATTGAATCCTGTATTTTTTAGGATTTGTTTTCCAAATAATACTGGACCATTGTAATCTTTACCAGAACCGTAGCGGTAATCAACTGTAGCAACAATGGTGTGGCGTTGATCAAAGTTTAATGGTGTTGTGGTACGCAGTGTTTGACGACCAGCACGAACCAAGTTTACACCAGAAGTTGCGTTTGAACCTGTACCATCAGCAAACTGAAGGGTATAAGATGCTTTCATCCAAAGGTTTCCAGTTCTTCTTAAATCGTAAGAGAACGTTAGCCCTTTAACTGTACCAAAGTCAATGTTTCCAAATGTTTGGTATGTACGTGGGTAAGCTTGTTGTAAGCCAACAGTTTGAACCATGTCACGCATCTCACGATAGAATGCTTCAATTTTCATTGAAGAGCTATTTGTAAGTTTTTGTTGGAATCCAACTGCGTAGTCAATCGTTTGTTCTGGCTGTAGATCAGGATTGTTCAAAATATTATTTGAAGGAATCTGATCTAGGTAGAAGTAATTCAATGGGTTTAAACGATTTCCTGTGGTAGGACGCTTAGTTAACACATCGTAGTGAGCAAAGAATAATGCTTCATCCGAGATCGGGAATGAGAAAGCGATACGCGGCATGAAGTTCGTTTGCGGTGTGTAGTCTTCAAAAGATGCCGACGTAATGTCCGTAGAGCGTGTATTCTCTTTGTCAACTAAAAGCGGAGCAATTCCTGAAGCGCCAGCTATTGTTGCTGGATCATCTATTTCGATACCATCTGCATTGTACCAAGTATTTTCATCACGGTAACCTGTAATACTGGTTGGATTCTGAACATTGTCAACATAAACAACGTAATCGTTACCAATATTCCCTGGGTGATTGCCGTCTTCAGCTAATGCGCGAGCTTCTTGCTCACCAGCCTTGATTGTTGGGAATAATACAAATGGATCTTGTAATACAGATTGGTTTGCATCATAGCGGTCAATTCGAAGGCCAACATTAAATACAAGGTCATCAAAAGCAAATTTGTCTTGGATGAAACCAGCCATGTAAATTGGTCTGAATGCACCAATTGGTCGTGTGAAATTTCCGTACTCATCTGTTTCGTTGAAGAAATCATCAATGGTAGGGTTTCCAGTAACGGTATTACCATACGCGTCGTAACCGTAGTAGCTTACAAGGCTATTACCACCATTCAGCAGTTCGTCAGCACTAAAAAATGCCAAATCCATATCGCTAGGACCATAGCTGTTGAAATCAATAAAGTCATTGCCATCAGGATTTAGTCCGAGGCTACGACGTAAGTTGAAGTCAAAGAACGATTGTGCGTCATCACCGCGGTAGCTTCCAGGAGCACCATTTAAACGCTCATAATCGATGTATGGATAGGTATTGTCTCGGTACTCAACAGTAGAGTTGGCACGATCTAAGTTTTGTAAGTGTGAGTTAACACGCAAACGACCAATGTTCCAAAGTCCAGCAGGAGACAACGAGTACGCACGGTCAGAACGTTGCTCATATTCAAGACCTACACTAATTGCATGGTCTTTAATATCTGCAGACCCAAGAGCCGACACACGGAACTGATTAGCACGAGATTTAGAATAACCGTTAAATGGTGCAGCATGCGAGCTCCACAAGTTATACACTGAAGGAGGAAGGTCACCATTGTACAAACCACCATTTCCTCGGATGTTATCTACACGGCGAAGGAAGAAGTTCCTTTCAGCACCTGAAATAGCACCATCATTGTTTTGATCGTCAGATGCAGCATCAGAATCGAAAACAGGGTTACCATTGTCGTCATACCCTTGCCATCCATATAACTCGTAATAGCGGCTTGTGAACTCAGCCATTTCTTCGTTGATACTCGATGGTGTAAACCCAATCAATGTATCTTCAAATGTTTGCTGAAAGAAACCTGTAATTGAAACGGTATCTTGAGAATATCCCCAACGGGTACCGTCAAAAATGGTATCTGTTGTTAAGGCGTAGTTACGTGTAGTATAAGTGTCGAAACTACCAACATATCCATAGTTGAAGAAATTGTCTTTGTGTTCAGCAGATTGCTGTAATGCATTTGTTTGTGAGAAATCCGCCTGAATGGTGTAATACGCATTCTTAATGAGTGAATTAGACTCCTCTTCGCTTGGATTATTTGAGCCAAAACGTTGCGTGAAACGACCAAATACACGCCACGTATTGTTCGTTACTTCCGGATTAGCATCAGTGTTTAGCAGTGAATTAGCAAAGCTAAATGCGCGCTCTTTTGCATAAATATAAGATCCACCAAACGTTAGGTTTGTTTTTTCGCCAGTGTTTACGTCAATTTTTCCTGTTACGTTAAACTGATTCCTGGCATCATTCGGACGAGTGCGAACTTTCTCAAAATCATTCGCTCTTAAGAATTCAGCATTTTGAAAAGTACCTGTACCCTGAGTTGCGAAACGCAATGGGTTACTTCTCAATGCATCTAATGATTCATCCTTTATTTTCCACCATCCAATTGCACTTGGACGTTGATCTTGAACGCCAGTGTAGTTACCAGATATAAAGAAGCCTAGTAGGGGTTTGTTGGTTTTGTTTCCATCAGCATCCTTTTTCATGAGAATCGGACCCGCGCCAGAAACCTCCAATAAGTTGTAACCATAGGCATCTAACCCGCGCACATCATCACCAATTTTGAACCCTGATGATACAAATTCAGCAGAACCAAAATAAACGCTTGAAGGACCACGCGTTGTAATCGAAATTACCCCTCCAGTAACATCACCATATTGAGCAGGGATACCACCAGTCATTACGCTTACTTCCTCAATCGCTGCTTGCGGAAGGTTACTTGAACCACGCACCTTAATACCATCAATGAAATAATAGTTTGCATCAGAGCGCGCTCCACGGATACTTAAACTTCCAGAACCGTCATCTTTCGAATAAACACCGCCAACGGTTTGTGCAATACCAGTTGCACTACGTGTTGGCATCCTCATGATGTCTTCTTTGGTTACAGTAGAACCTGAAGTGGTATTATCTTTTGAGATTAGGGGCACCTTGTAATCTACTACTACAAACTCATCCAATTGCTCAATACTCGGAGACATTTTGATGTCAAGAAACTCAATGCGGTTACCTGTTACCTGCACGCCATTGATTTGCAAAGGCTTGTATCCTGTGAAGGATGCTTTAACGGTGTATTTACCTGCATCAAGAGGCTTGATGAAATATTTTCCATCAAAGTCGGTAGCGCCACCTGTAACTTGAACTCCATTGAGTTCAACCACAACATTAACGAAGGGTAATGGCTCCCCAGTTTGTTGATCACTTACTTTACCTTTTATTCCACCTTGTCCGGTTTGGGCAATAGATAAAGCACTAAAGCACAGGATGCTCAGTACCGATAGGAGTACTTTTCTTAACATAATTTAAGATTTATAGTAGTGCGTAAAATGTAGTAATAGCTCAATTTTAAAGCGCGTAAATATACATAAATACCCATAGCTATTGCAAAATTTATTCGGCGCAAAGCCACTGCAACTGTCCGCACATTTGTCTGTGCATGCTTTACACTTTAAATAAGAGACTGATTGTGCGGATTTTCCATAAGTCAAGCTTAATCTTCAAAACCAAAAGTGAATCCTTTAACAATCATTAACAACTCAGATTGAGAATATGGTGTTGAATGTGCAGAATTCGGTTTTGCAGGTTTAAAATGGTCATTATTGACGAGTAAACTGGCTGAGGAAGGCAATTTTCTTGCGGCGTGAAACAGGGACTTGTTCACCGTTAGTCAGAGTAAGGTATCCTCCCTCACCGCGATGGTATTCCTTGATAAAGTTGATGTTGATTAAGTGAGAGCGGTGAACCCGAAAGAAATGTGTATCCTGTAGAATATCCTCATAGTGTTTGATGTTTTTAGACACGAGGTGAACTTTTCCGCTAGCCATATGGAAGTTGGTATAGTTGTCAATAGACTCACAACGCACGATATCTTCAACATTAACAAACAGCAGGCTCTCCATTGAAGGTAAAATGAGCTTGTCCAGTTCTTTTGATGGATTCGCGAGCTGGCTTAACAGGAAATCAATGTTGGATTCGGCTGGCTTTACATTGACCTTGTTTTCAAGACGCGTAATGGCTTCTGTGAGCTCGTCAATATCTACAGGTTTCAGCAAGTAATCTACTGCACTGTGTTTAAAGGCGCGAATGGCATATTCATCGTGGGCAGTTACAAAAATGACATGAAACGTTGGTGAAGGATAATGTTTGAGCAAATCAAACCCCGTTTCGTTGTCCATTTCAATGTCCAAAAATACTAAGTCGGGTTTGAGTTTATCTATGCGCTCAATTCCTTCTTCAATGGAACTTTCCATTGCCATAACTTCCACGTTATCGCAATATTCTTTGAGCAAGTTGAAAAGGTTCTTTTGGGCTTTTTCTTCGTCGTCAATTATGATAGCTTTAAGCATACGCTTGGGTTTTAGTTAGGAAAGGAACACGGATATGTACTGCTGTACCGCAAGGGCCATGTTCATTGGTTAAGTCTTTGATTTCAATCGTTAAGTTTTGTTTGTACATCTGAGCGAGGGCGTGAATCCGCTCATTTGATATGTTCAGTGCAGCTGATTTGTGGAGGGATGTTTTTCGAGAAGCCTTGCGCTCTTCAGCTACAGACCTTCCAACTCCATTATCAGTGATTACAATTTGTAAGGTGTCATTTTCTGGGGTAATCCGAATGTTGATTAGTCCTTGATAGTCGATTTTGGAGAAACCATGAATGATGCTGTTTTCTACAAAGGGCTGCATCAGCATTGGCGGAACTAAAACGAGGTCCTCATCAATTTGCTCATCTACCTCAATGGAATAAGTAAACTTGCCCTCAAAGCGCATTTGTTCGAGGTCCATGTAAACTTCTATAGATTGTAAATCACTACCGAGCTTGATTAACCCTTGTTTGGAATGGTCGAGGGTTAACCTCATGAGCGAAGCAAACTTGGACAGGAATCGATTCGCCTGTCTTTTTTCATTGGAGTTGATGAAGTGTTGAATGCTATTCATGCTGTTGAAAATGAAATGAGGATTCATTTGTGCGCGAAGCGACTGCAGTTTAAGCGTTTCAACCTGCCGATCCAGTTCCAGTTGATGTTCTAAATTATGGATGCGTCTGCGGTAAAGCCAGACGCTTATACTTGATAAGATGCCAATTACGGCAACTATGAACCACCAGGATTGCCAATAGGGAGTTTTGATATGGAAGGAGAAGGTCGCATAATCGGAACTCCAAACCCCTTCGTTATTTTGACTCCGAACAAGAAAGCGGTAGTCACCAGGTTTTAAATTTGAAAAAGTGGTTATCCGCTCTGAGCTTGGCGGAGACCAATCTTTGTCATAGCCCTCCAGCATGAATTGGTAATTTACTTTATGGGGGTTGGTTAGGCAGATTCCTTTATAGCTAAACGTTAATTGGTTCTGGTCGTAGCTCAAGGTTGTTCCTGAAGCGAGCGCAGTGTCTTGGTAGAAGAGTTTAACTCCTGTAATGAAGGTTTGATTTGGGGCGGTATTATGTTGCGCGCTTGCACCAAGGTATTGAATGAGGCCATTTACGGTGCCAAACCAAACCTGCCCGTTGGAATCACAATGTACCCCATGTCCATTGCATTCTACACCAATAAAACCATCGTCTTGGCCAAACGATTGAATGTCGATTTCACCATTGGTATAAAAGGCTGTAAGGTCAAGCTTATTAACTCCTTGATTTGTACCAACCCAAAGGTGGTTGCGAAGGGTGTCAGCTTTGACAAAATAAACAAGGTCTGAATTTAAGCCATCAACTTCACGAATTTGCGTGAGTTTATCAGCTTGTAAATCATAGTGAAATACTCCTTGAAAGGTTCCTATCCAAAGATCGTGATTGGAGGAAAAATCTAACGATAAGGCATTGCGGATGTCTGCGCTCCAAGCGTCGGATAAATTGGTAAGTTGGCCAGTTTTGTCTAAGTGAAATAGACCGCCTTCATATGCGCCAATCCATACACGTCCAGCTGAATCAGGCGCAAGGTCCCATATTTCGTAGTCTTCCCCAATTTCAAATGGCACCTGCTTGAATTCATCATCTTGATACGTGAACAAGAGTTTTTTGCCTCCAACCCAAAGGCGATCACCTTGGAAAGCGAGTGCGCTTATTTTAGCGCGCTTCATGCCAGGAGGAGCTACGGATTTAATGCGACGGAGCTTTTTGTTGAATATCCCCATGCCATTTGAAGTGCCCATATAAACAGACTCTTCATCTTCTTCAAATACCAACACACCATTTCCTTTTAAACCATGGGTGTAGTTGTAATTGTAAAAATTTGAGCCATCATACCTGAAGGCTCCTTGATTTTGGGATCCTATCCATAGGTGTCCTAACTGGTCTCGCTTTATCCCATAGATGAATCTGCCGGCCATGCCATCTTTAAACGAGTAGTTTAGGAATTGAGTACTGTTAAACTTGTAGAGACCGTTGTACGTTCCAATCCAACTGTTTCCTACCCGATCTCTATAAAAAACCTCAATTAAGTTGCTGTTAGGAACGGTTTCCACGAAGTGCATGGTAAAGTTGTGGTTGGTCATTTCTGCAAACCCATTGTCTGTTCCAATCCACCACAAGCCGGGTTCCTTTTTGTGAATGGAAGAAATCTTTTCTGAAGGTAATCCATCGAGTATTCCGAATCGTTTTACACCGGTTTTGGAAAGTTCAAAAAGGCCGCTTTTGGTGCCAATTAGCCTGCGATTATTAATTGGGTCGTGTGCGATGGCCGTAACGGGTTTTGAAATGCCTTTAATGTGCGTAAGCGTTCCGTATCGAATAGCAAGCACATGCAATCCTCTTGGGGTGCCTAGCCAAAGGCTGTCTCTTGATTTGTTGAATGCGATGCAGGTGATGTTCTCCTTTGCATCCTCAATTGGCACTAACCCATTTGTTGAATGTTTAAACAGACCCTGTTCTGTACCTAGCCAGAGGTTATCGTTAATGTCGAACCCAATTGTATTTATCCTACCTGTGATGTTATTAGCCTCAAGCACTGTGTCGAATGAGTTGCCGTTCCAAGAGTTTATTCCCCTAACGGTAGCAGTGTAAAGTTGGCCAGTGGTTGTTGTGGTTAGTCCTGTAATGAAGTGGGAGAGAAGCCCGTCATCGCGTCCGTAATTTTTAAACGAAATACCGTCAAATTTGCTAATTCCACCGTACCCACCAACCCACAAGTGACCTGAGGCATCTTGGGTAATCGCGTAAACGTGAACAAAGGGTAATCCATTTGCAACCGAGAAATGCTTGAAATGATATGACTGGCTAGATACGTGTAATGGCCATCCAAATACAATTAGGCACAGTGAAAGGATGAGTTTAGTTGGCAAGGCATCAAAATTTCGGTCGGTTTAAAATGGCGTCGTAAACAATTGCTGCTCTGATGTTCACTTTCCGCCTACGACTCGTGGTTTTACCAATCTCATTATTCAAGATTGGACTCTCGCCATCTAAAGTAGTTAGATCTTCTTGAGCTACCTCTTTTTTGTTTTGCGTTTCCACAAACGCATGGTTTACGTCTTTTTTTGGTTGATTAAGCTCAGAAATCGGAGTTGCTACGATTTCTTCTTCTTCACTATATGGTGCTGGCTCTTCTGCCCTAGGTTCTTGATTTACACGGTCAAATAGTGCTTCAATTTCGGATGAAAACGAATCTTTCGCACCGGTAGACGGGCTGTTCTTTTTGCTTTCTTTCGCTTGTTTTCGGATGAAGGAATAGATGACTCCACCAACAACAAATAATAAATAAACTATATCTCCGATATCCATAATTAAAAGATCCTTTCCCAGAAGGTTTCACGGCCTTTGTTGCGATTCCGTTTGGCTTTACGTGCGCTTTTTTTCATGCGCTTGCGTGTTTTTTTAGTTTGGATATCCATATGACGCTTTTTGAGCTTTTCCATTGCTTTCGTTTGCTTAGCTTCTTGCTTCTCCTCCAGTTTAGCAGCGTTCTTTTGCTTTTTTTCAGGGGTGTTGCCTTTAATTTGACCTTGAACCTGAGTAGGGGAGAGCCAAATTGAGCAGCATACAATGAGCAGGGAAAAGATGCGTTTAAGCATAACCAGAAATCCTCTTATTTTTGTAAAATGAACAAAGTACTTTGGATGTCTTTCGCCTTGGCGATTTTTACCTTCCTCAAATGTAGTAAAAACGAAAACAACGTTCCCCTTACACGGGTGGACATTTCTGTGAACATCAATCAACCAGCGTACTTTAACCTTACTGCAATTGGGGGTTGGGAATACCTGCAAGGTGGGTCAATGGGTTTGCTTGTGTATAGGTACAGTCAGGATGAGATTCGCGCTTTCGATCGTCACAGTACCTATAGACCTGAAGATCGCTGCAGGGTAGAGGTAGATTCATCAAATCTGTTTGCAGTTGATCCGTGCAGTGGGTCCCGATTCTTAATTATTGACGGTTCTGTGGAAAGAGGTCCAGCAGGAGCTCCGCTGCAGCAGTATCAAACCAACTTCAACGGAAATATTCTTCAGATTTACAATTAAAAAAAAGGGCCGGTGATCACCGGCCCTTTTAATTTTGTTGTTCCGTTTTTTTAGTAACGGTAGTACTCTGGCTTGAATGGCCCTTTTGCATCCACTCCAATGTATGAAGCTTGGTCAGCATCAAGAACATCCAATTCAACACCAATTTTCTCTAAATGGAGTGCAGCTACTTTTTCATCTAAGTGTTTTGGTAGCATGTATACTTCATTCTTGTATCGGTCTGAGTGATTCCACAATTCAATTTGTGCCAATGTTTGATTGGTGAAAGAATTTGACATCACAAATGATGGGTGACCAGTAGCACATCCCAAGTTTACTAAGCGACCTTCAGCCAACAGTAAAATATCTTTTCCGTCGATGGTGTACTTATCAACTTGTGGTTTGATTTCCACTTTAGTGTCTCCAAAGTTGTTGTCCAAAAAGGCTACATCAATTTCATTGTCAAAATGCCCGATGTTACAAACAATAGCTTTATCCTTCATTTTGCGGAAGTGTTTTTCCGTTAGGATATCTTTATTACCTGTAGCTGTGATAATAATGTCTCCGCGTTCTACAGCGTTTTCCATTTTTTTCACCTCAAAACCATCCATAGCAGCTTGAAGCGCACATATCGGGTCAATTTCAGTAACAACTACACGACAACCAGCTCCACGAAGTGATGCGGCTGTACCTTTACCTACATCACCATAGCCAGCAACAACAGCAACTTTCCCAGCCATCATTACATCCGTTGCTCTGCGAATTGCATCTACTGCAGACTCTTTACAACCGTATTTGTTATCAAATTTTGATTTGGTAACAGAGTCGTTTACGTTAATCGCAGGCATAACAAGCGTTCCATTCTTCTGGCGCTCGTACAAGCGATGAACACCTGTAGTTGTTTCTTCAGAAAGGCCTTTAATGTTTGGAGCGAGTTCTGGAAACTGATCGAAAACCATATTTGTCAGGTCACCACCATCATCCAATATCATATTTAATGGCTCACCACTTTCAAACGCAAATAACGTTTGCTCAATGCACCAATCAAACTCTTCAGCTGTCATCCCTTTCCAAGCAAATACAGGAATTCCTGCTGCCGCGATAGCTGCTGCGGCATGATCTTGCGTTGAAAAAATGTTGCATGAAGACCAAGTTACTTCTGCTCCAAGCTCTACCAATGTTTCAATAAGAACTGCTGTTTGAATCGTCATGTGAAGGCATCCAGCAATGCGCGAACCCTTGAGGGGCTTGTCTTTACCATATTCTTCACGAAGCGCCATTAATCCTGGCATTTCAGCTTCAGCTAGTTCGATTTCTCTTCTTCCGTATTCCGCTAGGGAAATATCTTTTACTTTGTACTTCAGCGTTGTTTCCATTTAACTACTGTAATTTATTTTTTAGAACGTGCTGCAAAGGTAACGCTTTTATCATCCTATGGTTCTCATTCAAGATTCCTTAACGTTAGTTGGTGATCATTTTTTGCTTTTTGCGCTTGACACACCTAGTACAGCTATCCTAGATCAGGTAAGGCTTACAGAACATGAAATGCGATTTGTTTCGGGTGTGCAAGTGGAAGCTAGAAAACGAGAATATTTAACTGCTCGTTTGCTTGTGCAGCAGCAATATGGGGTAGATACGCGAATTACTTACAATGAGGTGGGCAAGCCGTCACTTTCTAATGGTGTGCGTATTTCACTGAGTCATTCCCATGGGTTTTTGGGTGTCCTTTTTAGTGATACACGGGAAGTGGGTTTGGATATACAAGTGCACTCGCCAAAAATTAGTCGGATTGCGAAGAAGTTTGTTAGTGTTGCAGAGTACGAGTTTATCCCAGAAGCTGCACATGAAGATTATTACCATGTGCTGTGGTGCGCAAAAGAAGCTTTGTTTAAATGGTATGCGTTGGGAGGGCTTCAGTTTGATAAAGAATTAATTGTAAAACCATTTACTTTAGATGGATCTGGGTTTATTGATGCGGAAGTTCAGAAATCAGGATTGATTCATAACGTAAGGCTTTCCTATGAAAAATATGAAAACCTGTGGGTGGTGTACACCCTGAAATGACTATTATTGCGGAGTGATAATTGAACGGTTAAATAAGGCTAAGTCTGTTGGTAAAACACTGTTGGCAGTGCTTATTGACCCCGATAACCAGCCACCTGAACAAGCTGCTGATTTTGCGCTAAATGCGGAAAAACAAGGAGCTGACTTGTTTTTTGTTGGCGGGAGCTTGGTGGTAAGTGATCAGCTTGATGCATGTATTCGCGCTGTGAAGTCTGTTTCGCAACTTCCCGTTATTATCTTTCCTGGTAGTCCAATGCAAGTAAGTGCCGAAGCTGATGGGTTGCTGTTGATTTCTTTGATTAGCGGCAGAAATCCAGAAATGCTAATTGGCCACCATGTTATTGCGGCACCTGCTTTAAAACGTGCAGCACTGGAGTTGCTTCCAACGGGTTATTTGCTGGTTGACGGAGGAAAGCCAACCACTGCCTCGTTTATGAGTGGCACAGCTCCTATTCCTTCAAACAAGCCAGAAATTGCCGCTACCACAGCAATGGCAGGTGAAATGCTTGGGTTGAGGTGCATTTATTTAGATGCAGGCAGCGGGGCTGAACATCGTGTTCCAGAAGAGATGATTGGTGCTGTGCGCAAAACGGTTGATGTTCCCCTTATAATTGGAGGCGGGATGCGCTCTCCTGAAGATGCGCGTGCAGCAGCACAGGCTGGTGCTAATGTGGTTGTTGTAGGAAATGTGTTAGAACATAGCCCAACCTTGGTATCTGCTTTTGCAGAGGCAGTTCATGGATAATTAGCTTGAATCCAATTGAACGTAATGCCAAGAGCCTCTAGAGCTGGAGTTACCTCATAACCCAATTCGCGTTTTGCTTTCGAAATATCGGTCTCCCAGTGATGCATGTATTTTTTGACAAACTCAGGAAGTATTGCTGGCTCCATCCCAAATTTAGTAGCCCTCCAGTCCATAAATTGTGCGCTCGCATTGAGCAGCGGTAATGGCAATGGAAAAACACTGCGTGGATTTCCGGTTACTTCTCCCATTAGCGTAAAGAGATCAACAAACGATAGGTTTTCACCGCCGAGAATATAATTCTCGCCACTCTTCCCTTTACTCAGTGCAAGCAGGTGCCCATTAACAACGTCGTCGACATAAGCGTAGTTGCCAATGCTTTTGCCATTACCCGGCAGGAAGCGAAAGCGTCCTTTGCGGTAACGTTCTAGTATGTGTGTAACCGCATTGCTTTGACTCATTGTTCCAGGTCCATAAACGCGTGTAGGACTTACCGCAATAACGTCAAGTGTGTTTGTGTAAGAAAATGCCATATCCAAAGCAAGCGACTTAGTACGCTCATATTCAGTAAATGGAGGCGCTGTTGGTTGTGTGTTTTCAGAAATTGGGGTACTGGAAGTTTGTGGCCCAAACGTTCCAGCTGTAGAAGTAAAAACCACACGTTCTACTCCATGCATTACTGCTGCATCTAACAACCATTGTGTTCCTTCAACATTCACCCGGTAAAAGGTACTCGGGTTTTTAGCCCACATTTTTGCATACGCCGCAAGGTGAAATACCTGATCAACGCCGATTAAAGCGCGCTTGACCTGATCGGGATTCGTAAGGTTTACTTGCAACGGACTTACATGAGGCAGTTTTGTTAAGTGTTTTGGTAATGGGGTATTGCTGTAAAGCGCAATCACACGATATTTGGTGGGGTCGATGGCTTGTATCAGTCTGCCACCAACATATCCACTTGCGCCAGTAATGAGTATTGTTTTCATTGGTTAATCCATATCCGCAATAAGTTGCCGCCAAAAATAATAAGGGTGAACAACATAAATGCAGGAGATAATCGAATTCGTTGGTGAATAATGATGGTGGTACAAACAAGGCTAAAAGCTCCAAATACGCGGACAAAACTCCAGTCGTCTTCCCAGATTTTAAGGGTGAAAAATGCTGCAAAAGTGAGCCATGCAACCACACTAAACTTTAACCAAACCAATGCATTATTTGTGTTATCCCAACCGATTCCCCTGCTGGCGATAAATGCAAACCAGCTGTACCAGGTTACAGATAGAAACCAGAGTAAGATCTCTACATATCCTTTTTTAGTGTCACCTTGGTTGAGGTGAATTAAAAAGCCGTCGTAGACACCTCCAAGTGGTATCCAGCTCAGGTTTTCAGTTCCATTAAAATACGTTTCCGCACCGAGGCTGAAACGCAAATATACCTTCCAAGATATGGCGACGAAAATAGGTGCAGCTGTGAGGAGAAAAGGCACTAACTGTTGCTTAATTTGTGATTTCCTAAAAGCTTGAACAACAATTACCGCTGGTAACCACCCTAAAAAGAACACGGAGGTTTCCCTAGCCAACACACAGAGAGAGGCGAATAACATATAACCCCACCAACGCTGTTTTAGCGCAGAAAGAATGGCGAACGCAAGCATGGCTCCTTCGGTGATTTCGCTGAGGTCGCGTGCAGCGCTAAAAAGGTAGGCGCTCAGCAATGCTGGAAGTACGGCATAATTCGATAATCCGCTGCTTTGATGGGCCAGTAGAAAGCAAGCCAAGCATATGAGCCACCATAAAATGGCGTTCGTTAGCACCAGGACCATGGGAACGAGGGAGCTATTTCCCCCAGAAAATACCCAAACTAAGAAAGGGTAAAGAATCCGCTGTTTACGGTAATTGGGTGAGTCGACATGGATGCCGTAGTTATCCTGAGTTTTGTCGGATGGGTCAAGGGCGTACCGATAAAAGAATTGCCCATCATACCCCATGTGGTTGAAGCGGTAGATGGATGAGTCAATTAATTCAGCTTCCTCGATGTTTTCACTCCCCGCCAGAATAAAATAGGACCAATCTCCACCTACCCGAGCGAGACGACCACCAATGGCTATGGTAATAATCAATGCAGCAATTACCAGTGGGTGTAATGGTAACTTCTGCAGACTCAACCAACTCAAGAGCCTACCTAAGCTCGAAGAATGTACCCAGCTCTTCACAGTTTACAGTGCGATTTTCAATGTTATTTTGAGCAAGCCAGTTGGCAATATTTTCTACCTGTTCTGGACTAAATTCATTATGCCAAATGTATTGCTTTAATCCCCTCTGTTGAAGCCATAAAACACTTTCTAATCTCGCTTGGTCTGACCCCCAGAGGTAGCGCATGCCAATTGCACCTGCAGCATACTGCACTGTCCCTGAACGCAGCTCTGACCAAACTACAGTGTTGGAAGAAAAGCAAGCCGAATAGTGCTGTTGTGCGGTGCTTACCGTGTTTGTTCTCGTTGGTTGCGAAAAAACTCCAGCCGCATAGATTAATAGGATGCCAAAGGTGCCTTGATGAGTGGTTATGCGAACTGGAACCCATTTTGCTAGGCCATAGATTGCCATACCTGCTCCTATAACTGCTGAAGCATAAGGGTAGTAATAAATGGCAACCTCGTGAAATAGGTAAAACACGTAATTTAAGCTGGCTAATGCGTGAAAAGCAAGAATGGTGTTTTTTGAAACGGCATTGAATTGATGTAACACCACCAGCGCAATACTCACGGCAACATGAACAAAGAGCCAATAAGGCTCTTGGACTGCGTAGAAATTTAAGTTTTTCCAAAAGCTCGCAACAGTTGTAGCTTGGTCGATACTGCTGTAGGTGGGGTGTAAGGGGTCTCCAAAAATGAAGAATTGGTACCCTAAAATTATTAGGGCGCCTATGCTGACAATTGCTCCTTGCAGGGTGAGCTGCTTTAAAGCGCCTTTCCATGTGTTGAAATGCGTAAGGCTTATGATAGCAACTGGAATAATAACCGCGTTTGCAATGCGAAAAGGAAGGGTTGCAGCAATGCAGGCTATGGTGATGTAAGGGTGTTTTTTCCAGCAAATGCCTGCAGCCAAAAGCAATCCAAATGTTGGTGCAAGCGAATTGATTCGGCCTAGCTCAATACTAATTGGTGGAAGAAATAATGCCGATGTGGCCACAATGCCTGCTAAAGCAATGGCAATTGAGGGTGTTATTTTTGTAGCACGCAGGGCCAAGAAAACACCTAAGAAAAGGGTGATAGCAATCCAACCAGGAAATGAAGTTTGTCGGGATTCCTTGGGAAAGAGTGCTAAAAGTGCCGAAGTGGCAGGTGGGTATTGATTCACTGCGCTTTGGGCTGCCACTGCATAATGATAGGCGTGTGGAGTGATGAGCCATGCGTAATCCTGGTAAGGGATTTCAAGGGCGTGGAGGTGCGCGCCCAGTGAGTCTCGAACTGCTGGTGAGGGTTGTCCGTTAAATGTTTCGGCGAGTTGTAAATAGCCAAACTCATCGCAACCTGTAGGGAGGTGGTTATGAGCCGTGTAAAACCTGTTTTGAGCAACATAAGAAATGGCGATACACACGGTTATCAGGGCTATCCAATGCTTTAGTGTCATAAGCTACAAAAGTAGATGTTCAATAAACCAATGTACCAATGGAAGAGGATAGCATATAACACCGAGTTGGTGCGGTAGGTTAACAGGCCTAAGTAAATCCCGCCAATAGCGGCACCCCAAGTTTCACCTTCGGGTTTGCCAATATGCATTAGGGTAGTAAAAGCTGTTTGTGCGAAAAGTGCTGTAGCAATGCCAAATGATTTTTTGAACCCCATTCCTATAAAGCCCCTGAAAAAGAACTCCCAACCGATATAATGCGGCAGGTGAGTGAACGCCCATGCAGAAAATAGGATTCCACTTGATGTTGCCAGCGCAAGTGGGAATTCAGTAGCATAAAATAGCCGATGCGCTTCTTGAAGTGAAGAGTTGTAAACTACCAAAGGCATAATGACAACTGCTATAGCAGTTGCTTTTAGCCCGAACTTCCAATCGCCTAATTGCCAACCAAAATCTGCTACACGTTCGCGCAGCAACCACTTGATGATACCAATTGGAACGAGGGTGTATAGCACAAGTGAGGCACCGTGGTGCCAGGCCCATTTTGCCCATAAAAACACCTGCTGGTTTTGGTAGTGATGACCGAAATGTTTCGCAAAAAACGTGTGATCTCCCTCATAAATCTTAAGGGTCATAAGCACAATCACTGCCACCCATAACACAAGGTCCCTTTTTGGAATGGTGTATAAGGGCTTAAGAAGGGAATAACGTTGGATCGACACGGGGTGAAATTAGGATGGGTATGATTTGGTGGGCAAAGAAATGATAAAGGTTGAACCTTGTCCTTGTTCACTTTTCACAGCGATTTCGCCGTTGTTTATCTCAACGAACTCTTTACACAATATGAGGCCCATTCCAGACCCTTGCTCACCATTAGTTCCTTTAGTACTCTTGTTTTTCGTGATTTCGAATAATGTGGCAATTTTATTCTTGGGAATTCCCACGCCAGAATCGGAAACATGAATTTCTACAAAATCTCCTAAGTCTTTACTTGCTACGGTTATTTTCCCTTTGGAAGGTGTAAATTTTATCGCATTTGAAATGAGGTTCCTCAATACTGTGCTCATTGAGTTTAAGTCAATGAAGACCTCATGTTTCGGATTAAGTTTATTAATAATTTCAATATTCTTTTGCTTGAGGTTTTCTTCAATAAGGTCTATGTTTTTGGTCATCAGCTGGTCAACAGTAAGGTGATGTTTATCTAATTTAATGTTTCCCTGTTTGGACCGAGACCAGATCAATAGATCTTCGAGAAGGGCGTGGACTGAAAATAGGGTTTTAGATACCAACGCTATGTCTTCCCGCAGCTCGTCTTTTGTAGCATCTTCGATATCATCTTTGATGAAATTCAGCGCGCTTTGGGCGCTTACAATTGGCCCCCTCAAGTCATGCGAGATAATACCGAAAAACTTGTCTTTAGTAGAACTGGCAATAGCAAGTTCCTCTGTGCGGAGTTCAACTTTGTCTTCCAGTGATTTGTTAGCCACTTGCAGCTGTTCTTTTAATTTGGCGTTGACCCGGTAAGTTGTGTTAAAGTTAGCGGCTAGAGCAAAAGATTGTAGTAGCATGAAGATGAAAAAGCCTAAGCCAGATAGTTGCAGGCCATCGAGCAAGTTAATGCTGGCTAAAATATCGTGTAAAATAAAGAGACACAAAATGAAAAACCCAATTGCAAAGAGGACTGAGCCAGTGCGTTTTTTCCATACAGCAACTGATACCACATAAATGCAATAGATTATTACAAGTAAAGCGAACACCTGATAAGGATTTACCAAATAACTGAAGAGCAGCGGAGGGGCAAATAGCGTAAACACATTTACCAACCCACTGAAAATGACAATGACAAGAAGCACTTTTCGGTGAAATTCTCGGTTAAACACAGCATTGATGAAGAGGGCGAGCACGCCAATTGCCAAGAAGAAGCTCAGTAACTCGAGCCGAATGATATTGTGCCACGGAACCCATGGGAGGTAGCCAATAATATATTCACCAGTTGCGCTAATTCTCAAACCTACGAGAATTGACCCCACGGCATAATAGAGGTTTGATTTATCCGAGCGGCGAAGCAAGAATATCCCGAGGTGGTAAAGGCCGATGATAAAAAAACCGCCTAATAGAAAATAGTCTAGAAATAATTCGCGCTCATGCCTTCTGCGAACGGTGTCTTCAGGACCAATTTTAATAGCCTTCCATACTCCCCCTTTATTGTAATCGAAGTTGCTCGTATGGATTACAATTTCTAACCTGTTGGTGTCTAGGCGTATATCTGTTACTGCTGGTCTGAAATCTGGAGAGGTTTCTTCTTTTGTTCGGCCAGGTTGGCCAGTTTGTGCAACTACCTCACCATTAAAGTAAAGTGTGAATGCCGTTCCTGCAGTAAGGGTTTTCAACGCGTAGTGAGGTGTTTTACCTGGAAGAAGAACAACTGCCCGGTATGATCCATAGCCCAAGCCACTTACTGAAGAGCCATTGTTCAACTTGTGTTGATTCCACGAAGAAGGCACTTTAATGTAATCTGGATTTTGATGAGGCTTGCCTGTCGGTGAAATAAATTGCTCCCAATAAAACTCCCATTCACCTTTAAGTGAAATAGCGCCATCCTTTTCAAAATCCCACTCCCTGAGGTCGAGAAAGCCTTCTTTGACCTGAGGTGCCTCCGCTCCTTGGGCCGTTAAGACGAGCAGAAGGGCCAAACATGTGTATGCAATGTTTCTCAGCATGAATGCCTTTATAAGTGGAAATATAGGAAAAGCCTAGGGCATGGGTCAGTCATTAGTCGATCAATTTTTCGATAAAAGCATCATTAGCGAGGTTTGGCAGTGTTACTTGAAGCAGAGGTGTTCGTTCCATTTCGCGTTTAATAGCAAATAATGCTTCATCATTCCTTGCCCAGCTTCTGCGTGCAATTCCATTATTTACATCCCAAAATAGCATTTGTTCCAAGTTGCGTTGAGCAGCATCCGATCCATCTAGCAACATGCCAAATCCACCATTGATCACTTCTCCCCAGCCTACGCCTCCACCATTGTGAATACTCACCCATGTTGCACCCCGAAATGAATCTCCAATAACGTTTTGAATCGCCATGTCGGCTGTGAATGACGAGCCATCATAAATGTTGCTGGTTTCGCGATACGGAGAATCCGTCCCCGATACATCATGGTGGTCGCGACCGAGCACTACAGGACCGATTTCACGGTTTCGTATGGCTTGATTAAACGCTGATGCAATCTTTGCACGGCCTTCGGCATCAGCATATAAGATACGCGCTTGGCTCCCTACAACCATTTTGTTTTTACCAGCCTCCTCAATCCAGCGAATGTTATCGCGCATCTGTTGTTCTATTTCTTGAGGAGCACTCTCAGCTATTTCCTTCATAACGTTTGCAGCAATTGCATCCGTTTTTTCAAGATCTTCAGCATCTCCTGAAGCACAAACCCAGCGGAACGGGCCAAACCCATAATCAAAACATTGTGGTCCTAATATGTCCTGAACGTACGACGGATATTTGAAGTCGAGCTTATTGTCGGCCATGATATCGGCTCCTGCTCTTGAGCTTTCAAGAAGAAAAGCATTGCCATAATCGAAAAAGTACATGCCCCTTTTTGCCAGCGTGTTTATGGCTTTAACATGACGTCTGAGCGTTGCTTGGATGTGTGTTTTAAAAGAATCGGGATCTGAAGCCATCAGGTCATTAGCATCTTCATAACTCATGTCTGCTGGATAATACCCGCCAGCCCATGGGTTATGTAGTGAGGTTTGGTCAGAGCCTAAATCAACATGCACTTCTTTGCGCACAAGAGCTTCCCACAATTCAACTATATTGCCTTGGTAAGCGAAGCTGCGGGGTTCGTTTTTTTCAATTTGTTCAAGTGCCTTGTCAATAACAAGGTCCACATCTGTTTCTAATTCATCTACCCATCCTTGTTCATGTCGCTTAATTGCTGCTTTTGGGTTTACTTCAGCTGTAATGCTCACTACTCCTGCAATGTTGCCCGCTTTTGGTTGAGCTCCACTCATTCCCCCAAGTCCGGCTGTAACGAAAAGCTTTGTTGCGTTTGCATTGGGGTGAGTAATCATCCTTGCAGCATTCATCACGGTAATGGTGGTGCCATGAACAATTCCCTGCGGCCCAATGTACATGTAAGACCCTGCAGTCATTTGGCCATATTGTGTAACGCCAAGTGCATTGAATTTTTCCCAATCATCCGGCTTGGAGTAGTTAGGAATCATCATACCATTGGTTACTACAACGCGAGGCGCATTAGAATGACTTGGAAATAGGCCCATTGGGTGGCCGGAATACATTACCAAAGTTTGCTCATCAGTCATTTCTGAGAGGTACCTCATGGTTAAAAGGTATTGGGCCCAGTTTTGAAAAACAGCACCGTTGCCCCCATAGGTTATTAACTCGTAAGGGTGCTGGGCAACTGCAGGGTCCAAGTTGTTTTGGATCATGAGCATAATGGCTGCCGAATGGCTACTTTTTGCAGGGTAATCAGTTATTGGTCGGGCATGCATTGCATACGTTGGGCGATAGCGATGCATGTAAATCCGACCATAGTCGTCTAGTTCAGTTTTGAATTCAGGTGCAAGCGTTTCATGTTGTTCTACAGGGAAATAGCGCAACGCATTTTTTAGCGCGAGCTTGCGTTCTTCTCGGGTTAATATTTGCTTGCGTTTTGGTGCTCTATTTATTGAAGAATCGTCAACGGGAGTTGTAGGAATTGAAGCTGGGATACCTGTTGATATTGCTTGCTGAAATGCAGTAACTTCTGACATGTTTACTGAGTTTTTCGTTTTTCATGAAATCCATAAGGGCAGTGCTTACAACCGCTCTTACAACAGTAACCTCGTTTGAGGTGATATGTTTCGGTAAAGACAATGTAACCGTCCTCTGATTTATAATAATCTTCAGGATCCAGTTTGGGTTTATTAAAAAATCCAGACAAGTCTTCACTCATGCGGACAAAATTCGCTTTTTTCAGTCGATTGTGCAACGTAGCTTTGTGGGGTGAAATGGCCTGAAAAACATCCTCAAATTACCACCTTAAATATTCCCATGTTTAAAGATTTGCCTATTGAGGTTAGCTTTTTAAGGGAAGACTTACTTCACCCTGAAATATCTGGTAATAAATGGCGTAAGCTGAAATACAATGTGTTACGTGCATCTCAGCGCGACGCCGGCATATTAACTTTTGGAGGGCCATTTTCTAATCACATTGCTGCAACAGCTTGCGTCACCAAGGAGTTTGGTATTCCTACCATCGGATTAATACGTGGGTTAGATGCAGATCTATCAAACCCAACGTTAAGCAAGGCCCAAGACTATGGCATGAAGCTTATTCCGATTTCGCGGGATGATTATCGTGCCAAGCAAGAAGAGTGGTTTCATCGTGACTTGCGAAGAGATCATGGTAATGTGTTAATAGTACCAGAGGGAGGATCAAATGCTGACGGTGTTAATGGTTGCGTAGAAATTTTGGGAGAACATACGCTGGATTTCGATGAAATCTGCGTTTCGATGGGTACGGGAACCACTTTTGCAGGAATGGCTCTGGCAAAACAAGAACATCAGCAGTTGCATGGATTCGTTGCCCTCAAGGGGTTTAGCAGCATGCAAGACGAAGTTGAACAATTGTTAAAATGGTACACTATGGATGAGGCAAGTGTGTATGAGGCATTGGAAGGAACATCTATTCACCATGATTATCACAATGGTGGCTTCGGAAAGGTGAGTGCTACATTGGTTGAATTTATGAATCAATTTTATTCTGAATCAGGCGTGCGACTGGATGCGTTGTATACGGCTAAAATGGTTCAAGGAGTAATGGACCTTGCGCAAAAAGCGAAGTTTCGTAAAGATGCCAAGGTGTTAATGGTGCATACAGGTGGTCTCCAAGGAAACGCAGGGGTCGTACAGCGATATGGCTATCAGCTGGATTAACAAACACGTGTTGAATAGAAGTGGAAAGACGCAATCAATGAGGGCGATGCCACGTTACTTTTGTTCAATATATCCATGTTATGAACCGAGTTGTAATATTTTTAGTGGTTTTGATAGGAGGAGTGACCTTCGCACACGCACAGAACAAATTATCTCGGGAAGCTTACATTGATAAGTATAAGTCAATTGCTATTTCCAATATGAAAAATCACGGTGTTCCGGCGAGCATCACCATGGCTCAGGCCTGTTTGGAAAGTGCGAACGGAAATAGTGAACTGTCGGTGAGGTCAAATAACCATTTTGGAATTAAATGCCATTCATCTTGGGAAGGCGATCGGGTTTATCATGATGATGATAGAGCTCAAGAATGCTTTCGCGTTTATAATTCAGTTGAAGACTCCTATGCTGACCATAGTGCTTTCCTGCAACGACCGAGGTATGCGGCCTGTTTTGAATTAAAAATTGCGGACTACAAAGGATGGGCAAAAGCACTCAAAGATGCGGGGTATGCCACCAATCCTAAATATCCAAAATTATTGATTAAAATTATTGAAGATTACCGGCTTTATGAGCTTGATAAAGCAGCTATGGGCAAGCAGAAACGCAATCATGATAAAGGGGAGAAGGAGGCGATTCCTGAGAGTAATGGCCCAAGTATTCCAAATGAGATCAGCTTGTTTGAGCACAAGACCGTGAGCAAAACAGCAAATGGTATTCGCTACATAACACCCGATAGATCGATGGGTGTAGATGAGGTAGCGCGGTCATTTGAAATGGGGCCTTGGCAAATCAAAGGTTACAATGATGTTGAGCCCAATCATCAATTTGCGGCAGGAGAGCGGATTTACCTTCAGCCTAAACGCAGAAAAGGAACGGAAGCATATTATGTGGTGCAGCAGGACGGTGAGGAACTGCGCGCTATTTCGCAGCAATTCGGTATAAAGATTTGGAGCTTGCGCTGGAAGAACAGGTTGAGCAAAAACCCAGAACTTAAAAAAGGCCAAAAACTTTATTTACAAGAACGCGCTCCTAAGTAACCGGTTTTCGCCTAATTTTCTGGTAGAATTTAATGGCTAAATCCTTCAGCGATCCCACATACAGCTCAGTCAGGTCACCTGAAAAAATAATGGCAAGAATGGCTACTGTTAAGTCTACTTTTAAGTTGAACTTCAACAAGGTAAGCAAGTTAACAGCAAACAATAACGACACCTCGAATAAGATGAGCACTTTGGTAATGAGGTCATAATAGACCTTGTAGTTGCTTCCTACCCACATGAATAGACTCACGTTTAAAAATACAAGTACAAAGGCGAGTACAAGGTTCCAAGACCCCGTTAAAGAGTTGATGTAGTTGCCATTAAGGATTTGTGAAATGACATTGGCATGGACTGTAATTCCGTACATGTCGGGGTCAGTCCTACCAGCGGGAATAGGATTCAATGGCGTGAAAAAACTATCATCTAAAGACATCTTTCCTAACGTAGGTCCAATGAATCCCAGCAGCACAATTTTTCCCTTAAGCATGCCTGGATCAAATTCGCGCTCAAGTACCTGTGAATAGTCTAAGTGATAGAACTTTTTATAATTCCCGCGCCAATTGATTGTTTCGTAGGTGATTTTTCTACTCATTAACTGTTCAAAAGAAGCAGAATCATATAAGCTAACTACTTTGGAAGGGAAGGATAAAATAGAGCTGTCTCCAACACAGGCAGCAGGGGAAAACCTGCGAACAGATCTGAAACCGTCATCCCCGCCAGTGAGTACATTCGCAAATCCATTGGATGCAAAATTGTTGAATTGAGCATGGCTGAATGACAGCGAGTCAAAACAATCTGATTGCGGAACCGGATGGGTAACCTCGTTCACAAGAACTAGGTTTTCAACCTGACTCATTCCCATAATGAGTTGAATGTCCTGTTCAAAGTCTTTCTTTTTCCTAAAGAATGCATCAATACCAACTACCGCCGGTTCACTTTCAGAGATAACACCTAGCATTCTTCCAATTTGAGAGCGGTTGAGGTAACCGATGTTTACCAATACAATATTGGTGTCTGCAGTTTGCTCTTCTCGAATTTCTGAGAAAACGATATCAGTAAGCTCAAAGTCTTTAAGGGCTTCACCAAGGGGGTCAAGTAATTCAAATTGAGCGGGAATTAAGCTGAGTAAATAAAGTACCCCAAAAATGTAGACAGTACATATGAGGTTGTTGAGCTGACGATACAGGTTCATGTGACTTGGTCTTGTTCAGCGTTAAAGGTAATTTATTCTGTTCATCCAATATGTCTTGTGTAATTAGGTATTTGCTTAATGACTTAATAGTTAAAGGCTTAGTCTTGATTTATCTTATCTTCGTCTTTGCGAAAAATCTACTTATTATGAAAAAGCTACTATTAATAACGTTTGCAAGTGTTTTTTCCACCTTGCTTTTTGCCCAAGATGTGGTGCTTAAAACCCTTGCGTCCAAAGGAAATTGTATCGTTCAGCGTGCTGATAACCTCGATAAATACATTACGCTCAAAGCAGGTGTGAAGATTTACACAGGTGATAAAATTATTATTACCGGAGATGATAGCTACGTTGGTTTGGTATCAACCGACGGAAAAACTGTTGAGTTGAACAAGTATGGTAAGTACGAAGCTGATGTTTTAGTTGCTGAATTAGCGACGGGTAAATCATCTTTAACAGAGAAGTATGTAAACTTCCTTGTAGATAATATGAGTAAGTCGGAGAAGTCAATGAATCAAAACATGGCCGTTACCGGTTCGGTTGAACGTTCAATTGGTGATAACGATATCGTTGTATTTTTACCTGAAACCACGCAAATAGCGAATGAGAATGCTATGTTGAAATGGACTTCTAAAAGCGAAGCCTCATCGTTTAAGGTTAAAGTAACGAATCTCTTTGATGAAACGGTGTATTCAACAACTGTTGACGGAAACAGTGCTACACTGAATGTGAAAGAGATGAATGTTTCTCCAGAAGAAATGTACAAACTGGTTGTTGTTAATGCTGCCGATAAAAGCAAGCGCTCAGCAATTGTTACGTTGAATGTTCCCTCTGCTGAAGCGATGAATCAAGTAAACGCTGACGTTAAAGAGTTGGATGCATCATTCAATCAAGAGACTGCAATTTACGCTATGGTAATGGCTACATATTTCGATAAGAATGGAATGTATATGAACGCTGTTCCTTTCTATGAAAAAGCAATCGAATTAGAGCCAAATATTGAGGAGTACCGCAAAGCTTACAACTCGTTTTTGTATCGAATGGGAATGTAAGAAGCTGACCTAAGAATTTTTAAAAAGGCTGTTACCTTCAGGTAACGGTCTTTTTTTTTGACATTCTTTTCTGTTGCGTT
This sequence comes from Salibacteraceae bacterium, assembly GCA_965661625.1. Classification (GTDB taxonomy): domain Bacteria; phylum Bacteroidota; class Bacteroidia; order Flavobacteriales_G; family Salibacteraceae. The sequence continues at coordinate 78,535 of CBFIEM010000003.1, read as the reverse complement.
TATTGGTTTAATGGTAAGTTCTACCCGAGCATTAATGCAAGCGGTCTGCAAGTTCACAATGGAATACATTGGAGCTTGGTTAGAAGCTAATAGTCGTTTAGCCTTTACTGACAGATTTAAATCACGTGATATGGCTTGCAGCTGGTTGCATAAATGTTGGTTCGAACAAGGTTGCTGCAAAAGCGCTTACATGAGTGCTGTTAGCGTGAGTGTGTTATTGTCAATGCATGTTACTGAACAGATGAGAAGCTACCAACAGCGGCGTAATAACGTTTTGATGTTAAGAATCTTCAGCTTGCATGTTGCAGTAAGGTTCAATTGGTAGACATGAGTTGCAAGGTATGATGTAAAAAAGCCCGTTACAGATGATGCAACGGGCTTTTAAGTGATTGAATTTCGGAGGCTTAATCTAAGCCAATCATTACAAATGACCCCCAATAGATAGGAGAATCGTACTTGTCTTTGATGTGTTTTTTTGCATTTACAAAAGCTGAACGCTTGTCGCCAGTTTCAAGCCACGTTTTGTAAAAGGTGCTCATGAGTTCTTGGGTAACCTGATCGTTTACTTTAAATAAGGTCATGATGACATTTTGTGCGCCGGCTACAATAAATGCACGTTGAAGTCCATAAACACCCTCACCTGACCTGATTTCACCTAGTCCGGTTTCACAAGCACTTAATACTACAAGCTCTGTGCGGTCTAACTTGAGGTTCATGGCTTCATAAGCTGTTAGCACACCATCCTTTTTGTTGAACTGGTATACGTTATTCTCCTCGAGCAGCTCTTCTGCTCCTACAAAAAGTAACCCTGATTTAAGCAGTGGGTTAGGGGTGCGCTGCTGTTGAAGCGATGAAGAGGATACGTTTTCTTCTTGCATGAAAAACCCATGTGTTGCTACGTGGAAAATACGGGGGCTTTCCATGGCTTTGATGCGATCCTCTGTAGCTTCGTCCAAAATGTAGGTGTCTGTTTTCCAAGATTGATCACCTAATAGGGAGCTGAGTAATTTAATCTCTTCTTCAGCACCCGGGAGAGGTTCAACACTACTTACCTTGTTGCCGTTTGAACCGCGCGAAACAGCCGCTGTTTCAGAACCTTCTGCATCACCAAACTTGGGGTTTCCAAATAGTTGAGCAGTCTGCGATTTATACACACGTGGTCCGTTGATTGCTCGTAAAGCAAGGTCTTTCGTGTTGCTAAGGGAATAGAACGCATACTTATCAATAAGGTACTTTCCATCGGTATCAATCAGTGTCTCTGGATTTAACTGGTTGTAAATTCCATCAGCACTGAGGTAAATGGTAGAGATGTTCTGATTCGCCAATGCGTCATCTATGGGTTTCCAGAACTTGTTGTAGCTGTATTTGTCTTTTGCTTTGTATTTAATGGTATTTCGGTAGTATTTAAAATACTTGCCTTCCAGGTCATTTCCATTGGCAAATGGAACGAATAGTGGAGCTTTCTTAGTTTCTGGGGTAACAATTAAAGCAGCATAGATCACAGAGTCAGTGAATACGTTATCAAAGTAATTGAAGCGCACTAGCTCAATAGCAGCTTCACCTTCCTGAAGTGTTTTACGGATATCCTTCCAGTCAAATTGTTCATCTTCATAATTAAATGAAAATGCTTCAGAACTTTCACTGAGTTCTTTTTCAAGAATGTTGATAGACTTCTCAAGCTTTTCTACATTGATGTTCGCAAGCTTTAAGTCATCTTCACTCATGGAGAGTGTTTTTGTCAACTGTTCTTTCTTCGAAATCCATTCGTCATACCTTGAAATGAGTTGTTCATCTCCACTGGCATTGATGCGTTGCTTAACTTTTACTGAGCTATTCAATAGAATGGCTTTTGTAGCCAGTTTATTGTTGTAAACACTTGTGTACAGTTTTGATTTCGCTGAGCCAAAATTGAGGGCAAGCGAATTGTACAACTCAAAATCGCCTTTGATACTATTCCAGTACTTCGATTTTTCACCTTCTGATAGTGCAGGGAAATACTTCTCAATAAACTTTAAGTTGGAAGCCATTGACTTATCGAAGATTTTCATAGCGCTCTTGTACTCTTTTAAGGCATAATAAGATCGGCCTACTGCGCTTTGAGCTTCTACATATTTCGGGTGCTCGTCGCTAAAGATTTTCTTGTAAGCACCTTGTGCGTCCTCATAATATGAGATAGCATCTTCATAATCACCTTTTAAGTAGCTGACTTTCGCCACTCGGAACGTGTTATCAGCTGTAAGTAGGTGTCCTTTACCAAATGTTTCTAGGTAAATTGCATTGGCTTTTTTCAAAAGTGTTTGAGCTTCTTCATAATTTTTCTCTTCCGCAAGTGCTAGTGCTCTTAATTCAATGCAGTTAGCGTATTTTGGATGTTTTTCATTGATGTTGAGCACAATTATGCGCTCTGCATTGTCCAATATCTCCATAATTCCTTTTGAGCCCTGTCCATCTTCAATGAGTGATGAGGCAAGCTTTACTTGGATATCGGCAACCATGATATGATCGTTGTTGAACTTCGTTCGCGAATTTTGAATTGCCTCATTATACAAGCCCGTTGCTTGCTGGTAGTCGCCCATTGCGCGGTACACGTCAGCTAGAAGAACTTGATTATCAATGTAGGTAAGCGCAGTGTCAGAAAGATTAAGCTCAGTAAGGGTAAGGGATTTCCGAGTGCGCTTTTCAGCTTGAATAAAATCACCCTTAATGAGGTAGAGTTCTCCCAGTTTTGAATAAGGAGCAATAAGCTGAAAATGATTGTCGCCATACTTGGTTGATTTCAGCTCAATTGATTTGAGCAAGATTTTCTCAGCGTCATCATAACGACCAGTATTGATGTAGACATCAGCTAACTCTTCTGTGCTATTTGTTGTTTGATTGGAGTTTTCACTTTTGCGCTTGCTGATGCGATATGCACGCTTAAATACCTCCTGTGCTTCATCGAACTTACCGTTGATACTATATAGCTCACCAAGGGTAAACAAGGTATTCGCATACGCTATATTATTCCAGCCCACATCTTTACGGATGGCTTCAGTAGCGCTTTCAAGTGTTCCTTCAGCTTTGAGGTAGTTGCCTTGAATAATTTCGATCCCAGCCATCTTTTCAAGCTCCGTTCCATAGACTGCACTAGCTTCACTGTATTTCTCTTTTGCTATGTTGGCAGACTCTTCAAATAAGGCATATGCTTCGTTGAATCGATCAGTAAATTCAAGCATTTTACCATAACCATTGAGGTAGTTGACATAATCTTTGTGGAAGGGGTGCAACTCATTCCTTACAAAAGGATCAAAGTGTTTCTTGTAAAGGCTATCTGCCACAAAAAAGTTGTTCGGGTAATTAACCTCAAACTGAGCTTCATTGATTTTCAAGGCGTGGTATGCTGGGGCAGTTGGACCGTAATTTATACGTGCTAGTTCATTGGCACGATGGAGCAGTTCGCGACTAAATTCATAGTCATTTAAGCGAACGGCGACGAGGTAGTACTCTTGAAGAATACTGATGCGTCCCGGATGATTCACAGGAAAATCCTCTTCAAGATCTTCTAAAATACGGGCTAACTTGCGATCTGCTTTTCGGTATTTCGACTTACTGATTTCATCCTTTATCAAGAGTGCTTTTGCACGCGTAAAGTGCGCGGATTTTCTACCAAAATTATAAACAGCCTCCCGTTTGAATCGCTTTGAATACTTCTTCGATTTTGAATAGTTTTCCTTTTCAAGGTTAATATCGATTTCATCCTCAAAAACGGCAAAGTACAATGAGTTAGGTAGATCAAATTTAACGCTGCGTTCTAAGCGTTTACGAACCCGCTTGAGTTGGCGAGCAGCCTTGCCTAACTCATCTTCATCATGCTCTAACAATGCCCTTGTGTACAAGTGAATAACATTGGGAATGTCCTTGTGCCAAGTTAATGAGGTAATTAAGTCGTTATTTCTTCTCACCAGAGTATCTGCCAACAGGTAGTTCCCTTTTGAGCGTTCTAATTCAGCTTCTAATGCTAACAAGTATGCAAGGTTATACTGACGAAGCTTATATTCCTTACGCTTAAGGCGCTTTCGTTTTGTTTTTTCGGGTTTAATGATTTTAGTGCTGTCCTTTTTTGAGTATTTCGCAGGAATGGTCACTTCCACTTTGCGCTTTGTAATACTCCGTTGATAGGCTATAAGCGAATCAAGAAGTGCCGTTGCATCTGTGTAAAAACCACGTGCAAAGTCCAATTGAAACCTAAGCATGTCTATATCGTAGCCCATGCCAACTGATTGAGTGCGATCTATTAGACTCAAATGTTTCGAAGCCATAACATAATCACCTTGCCTATAATAGGCTGAGGCTATGTAGTAATGCTCTTCATTGATGTACTTAGCAGAAGAATCTGCTCGTAGTGAATCTACAATGCTAAAATGAGCTTTGTGCAATGTGTCTTCTGCATCGATGAGGTAGCCAAGAGCTTCTTGATACTTGGCATAAAGCGCCAATGAACTGAAATATTCTTCCGTATATTTTTTGCCCTTGTTAGCTTTTTTTATGGCACGTTCAACCACGTTTCTGGCAACTTTGTAATGCCCGTAGTTAAATTTATCTTCAGCTTTTTCAATGCGTTTTTGCCATTTTTGATGAGGTGTTCTACGCTGACTGTAAGAACCTTGTGAAATGCTAAAGGCAATAAGGGTGCTCAGGATGAGTTTTGCAATTGGGAGTCTCATGGGGTTCAGGTATTATTTGTTATCTCTTCCGAATGTGAAGTTGACGCCAAAACGGCCTTGATAATTGTGCTTTTGATCTTCGAGGAAGGGAACGAGAACGTTTTCAGTTAAGGCATAAATTTGAATAAATCCGAAGTTTAAGGACAGCCCAACTCCTAAATTTACGGGAGAATCGTTTTCATCAATTAAGCTGTATTGAGCAATAAGACTCAAAAACTTCTTCATGCGTGTTTGCATAGCAACACGCATGAATGTGTTGGTTTCAGACTCTTTCATTACCATGTGGATTAAGAGGCTGAATTGCGTTTTTTGTGTTATGTTCCACCCTGCAGAAACATAGATTCGAGTGGGGATGGATGTCTGGAATTCTTCTGTTGTTGAAGTTACATCTTCAAAAGACGATCCAACTGAATCGCGAAGAGCATCACCTTGGTCGGTTCCATCACCGCTTTGAACTGAAAGGATTTCAATGGCATCAAATGAAACATCAACCGTTTGGTCGAGGTAATTTTCATTACCTTTTTTCCATGTAAGTCCAGCTCCTATGTCAATTGCACTTGCGGTAAACTGAAACTTGTCATTCGGTTGGTAAGAAAAGCCCAAGTCAAACCCCAAGGAGTTATTCCTGAGATCAGAGATGAGCGATGTTGCTTCGTTAGGGTCAAAGTACGATGACATTCCAGAAGAATAAATCCGTCCGCCTATTGTTCCTTCAAATTGCCCCGTATTTAGGTTTCCAGTAAAGTTACCCCGGAAGGTCTCGGTTTCAATAGCGCTAATGCCATTATAAAGTTTTATGGAAGCTCCTACCGATAGCTTCTCGCTAAACTCGCGGGCTAGGGTGAAGTAAAATGTACGGTAGTGGTGGAAATTGGTCTCAAATTCACCTTCTTTAATTTCTAAATTTGATGAAAGAACCTCTGAATCTAGGACTTCTTTTACAAAGACGGCCGAACTTTTAGGGAAGCGCTGAAAGAAGCTAAAATGTTCTGTTGCTCCAAAAGAAAAGTAGTTTCTTCCTGCAGCGAAACCGATGTTCAACATATTCATTTCCATTTGACCATCGAAGTAATTGGAGTTCTCTAATCCATCTACAAATACTTCCGAGTCAAAACTTGTTGCGCCTTCGCTCGTTGTAAACGCTTCTTTAATCAAGAAATCATTCCTGCTGCCATTTAGGTAAATTGAGCCAGCACCTGGAAGGCTAATATTTACACGACTTAATGGAATAATCGCAGGATTGAGTTGATTGGACTGCGGAATAGCATCCATGTTATATAAAATCATGCTATGCTGTGCAGTGGTTTGCAGGCCAATAAATAAGGTGGCAAAGGCAAGGAAAATGGGTTTCATACCTTTTAATTATGGGTCAAAGCGTTTAAGCTTAGGGTCAAAATGAATAGATAAAACTAATGAAAAGCAATCAAATGAGGTCTACGCATCACGATAATTCAAGCTCATTGAGTTTGGTCAAGGGTGTAGGCATGTAGAATTCCATTGTCAGTTCCTATTATCAACTCATACAAGCCGTCTTGGTTAATATCCATTACGGCAAAAGGTGAGTTCCCTTCTAATTGGAAATCGCCAAAAGGAAGACCTGTTCGTGAGCTAATTTTAACATGCGGTTGTCCTTCAACCACTGCTGCGAAAAAGAGTTGGTTATTCGTTCTAAATGTTACGGGAGATTGCACCAGCAGTGAGTCGTAGGACTGGTTGTATACTTGTTCTTTTGACCAAGTATATCCACTAAGCTCATTCTCATGAATAAATAGCAGATCACGCATCCCGTCATTATTTATATCCGTGTAATCAAATGTGTACAACGGGTTAATATTGAAGGTGTATTTTTCTAGCTTGTCATCGAAATAGAGACGTTGTACATTACTTACTGAGTCGCAGACAATGATGCTTGTTTGACGTATGTTTTTCCCCAGCTCTATGAAGTAGTTGTCCGTTGGACGCACGTTTAGGACTTTTTTAAGTTTGATACGCACCCTACCACGCCGATCTAATGGAAGTACCTTTCCAGATTCGGTAAGTGCTATTAAGTAGTCTTTGCGGTTTATAGCCAAGTGCCTTATAGGATGGGTAACCACACCGTTATCAGGGTCATACTTCCAGCCTTTTACCTGTTCACCATTGGAATTATAGTTGATAATATTTCCACGCATTGTTGGAATTAAGAAACGGTAGTCTTTCGAGTCTGCATAATCGGCAATACCCAATGGAGCACTCGCTTTGGAGGGAAGTGATTTGGGAAACGTTTCAACATTTCTGCCTAAACGATCAATAACAAATAGCTTGTTTTCGGTATTAAAAATCAACTGAAGCTTTCCATTTCTGTAAAGGTCTATTTGATGAATAGTTCCCATGATAGGGTTTTCTAGTGACCTGCTCCAGAGTATTTTTCCTTTGTTGCTAATGAGGTGTAGGGTATTTGATGCATCCTGCACCACCAGTTCAGTTGCGTTGGTATAGTGATTTTTGACTGCAACTGGTTTGTGGGTGACGGCTCCTTTTAAACTGGTCTCCCACAAAGATGTCGTATTCCTTTTGTGAGTAGGGTTGTGTTCAAGGGTTATGTTGTGGTAATACATGCTTGGAGATTCGTACGCCAATTGAAGTGATGCCGTTCCAAACTTGCGAAATAGGTTGATACTATCTGTTTCAAGAGGCGCACCAGTATAAGAGCGAACGAGTGCTTCTGCTTCTGGCAAGTTGCTATAGATTAATAAGTTTGATTCAGAAGCTAACCATTGTGAATAGCGGTCGAAAGCGAGGTTTTTCTCCATCGTTTTACCCGCTAAAAAGTGATTGATAATCATCCTTAAGGCACGGTCACTTTTTGCGAAGATGATGTAATTTGAAATCGCACAATAGTAGTTAGAGGTGATGCGGTCAAAAGGACTGCCTAGTAAAGGGCCGAGGGCATCAATTCCGAGCTTATGAATGGTAAATCCCCTGAACGCATTGGAATCCAATGCTGTTTCGCTATGTGTGCTAACCTTGCGCGCAATTTGACGCAGCGACTTTAAGGCATAAGGTGCGTTGTTAGTTCTAAATACGGCGAAGGTATTTTCTTCATTCTGGTAATTTTCAGGATTGAGTGAAACAGCCGCAAGTTCATTCTCAATCCAACCTAATAGCTGCTTTTCTAAGTTGATTTCAAACCGCTCGTTGAGGTCCTGAATGGCAGCTGTATAAGCTTTGAGCTTGTTGTTGGATTTGAGGTATGCTTTGTAATTCTCAAGGTAGGTATTGAAATTACTCAGTCCGAGGTGGTACAGAAAAGCAGTCTTTTCTGGCAAAACTGCAACCATGTCGTGATGCACGGGTTCTTGTCCATGGAAAAGTTGAAGTGAATGGGGAAGGCTATCTACCGCATTACTAAACCCATTCATTGCCCATATATTGGGCATCAAGTCTAAGTCTAAAGCACCCCAATCGGCTGCATGTCGTATCTGAGAAATTTCATCTAACGCATGCTGCTCAAACAATGGGTTAAGTAAGGAAGGCAAGCCCCTGTAGTTTACAATGAAGTTAAGACCAACATGTTTTCCGATGGTTTCATAAGTGGCCGAGAATGAAGCATTGGAAAGCAGTGAATTCCCTGTTGTGAGTTGTTCAGTGCTGGCAGCAAGGAGTGTTTTGTCGGTGCTAAACCGACAAGTACCTTCCGAGAATGCAATAAAGATTACTGCCCCATTCAGCGTAACTTGATGTATTTCTGAGCTTTCTTGTAACTGGCTTACAGTTATATTTTGGTTGCTAAAACGTTGTTTGATGCTTTCGGCATTTGTTCTTCCATTGAGGTGAAAGCAACCGTACAGATTGAATTTTCCTGGGCTAGCGAGGTGCAGTGAAATGAGGATTTCACGTGGTATTTCAAGTGATGCTTGGTCTTCGTTTTTGTCACCAAAAAGGGTGTCTAACTGATGGATGAAGGCATTTGCGGATTGTCCTATGCTCACTTTTGTGAATTCATCCCACACCAAGTTGTTTTGCAATAGGTTATGGCGCGTTTCATCAAATGCATTGAATTGAATAATGCCAAGCGAAGAAGCGGGTACTGTGGCAATTAAGTCAGGTTGGCTTGAAACTGGTCTCCAGTTTAAATAAGTCCAGGTACCGCCAGCTAATAGGGCGAGCGCGACAATAACAACGAAGATGTTCCTTATCATGCCACAAAATTAATGCTTTAACCTGCTGAAGAACCGATTAATTAGGATTCAATATTAACAAGTGTATGTGAGTGGTTTAGCGAATCACATCCATTGAAATTGGAACGGTTTCGAGCGGCCATTCGCGCGAATCAGAGGGAAGTAAGGACAGGGAGTCAGCAACTGCCATCCCTGAAATCACCTCGCCAAATACGGTATGTTCCTGGTCTAGATGTGCAAGTCCGCCTTTGGTTTTATACATTTCACGTTGAGCAGCTGAGAAGGTAGTGTTGTACATTTTTTGAATCTCGTCGAGTTCATAGTCGCTATAGGTCTTTCCCACAACGATGTAAAATTCAAAGCAAGATGATTTCTTTTCAGGATTATGCTCAATTTCTTTTGTCATTGCCACGGCACCGCGCTTGTGGTAGCGGTCTGCTTTGATTTCATTTGGAATGCGATAAACCCCGATGTCCCGTTTTATTTTTCGGATTTCAGTTTCGTCGGAGTCTCCCCCTTGCACTACAAAGTTTGGAGCAACGCGGTAAATTTCAGCAAAATCAAAGTAGTTGCGTTTGGTTAGCATGATGAAGTTTGCACGATGCAGTGGGGTGTCTTCATAAAGCCTTATGCGTATTAGTCCGTAAGGTGTAGTGAGCTCTACAACGGTTTCGGGATTATTCTTGCCAAAACTTGTGAGGAATGCTTCAATGTTGGCTTGTTTCAGAAGGGGATACTTCCTTTTTTTAACCTTCTTTTTGGTTTTTTTCTGAACTTTCGAAACTTGTTTTTTTACTTGGCTTGCCCCTTGTTTCTGGGTCGGTTCTGAGCCTGAACAGCCAGTAATTAGAAGTGTGAGGGATAACAAACTATATAGGATAAAGCGCATAATAAAGTTTTCGTTACAAAGGTAAGTTCAATTGTTTGGGCAATAGTTGAAAAGACATCCTATGGTGATTTGTAGTTCCGTATTCTGCAATTGCTTTACGATGATTTTTGGTAGGATAGCCTTTGTTTTGATTCCAATCATATTGGGGATGTTCTAGATGAAGCGCTGTCATCAGTTCATCGCGGTATGTTTTTGCAAGAACGGATGCCGCTGCGATGCTCATGAATTTCGCATCGCCTTTTACGATGCATGAATGCGGAATGCCGGGAAAAGGAATAAACCGATTGCCGTCAATGATTAAGTGTTCAGGAGTAACCTTGAGCGTTTTGATAGCCTCATGCATAGCTAGGTAACTGGCGTTGTGTATGTTAACCTTATCAATCTCTTGAGGTGAAAGCACTCCTACACCAAAGGCCATTGCTTCTGCTTCAATTATGGGCCGAAGTAGGTCGCGTTTTTTCTCTGAGAGTTGCTTAGAGTCATTGAGCAAGGGGTGGCTGAACCCTGCTGGTAGGATAACAGCCGCCGCAACAACTGGCCCAGCCAAACAACCTCTTCCTGCCTCATCACAGCCGCATTCAATCAGGTTATCGGTGTAATGATGTGCAAGTTTAGGCATGAGCACGCGTTTTTAAAATGCACTCCCAAAGCAGTTCGCTTGATTTGTTCCATGAAAACTGGCTTGCGCGTTCAATGCCTTTTTTACTAAGGCTAACTCTTAGGTCGTAGTTGGAAGTAACCTGTGCCATGGCATCAGCAATTGACGTTGGATTGTTCGGGTTGACTAACAATGCTGCATTTCCAGCAACTTCGGGCATGCTCGAACAATTGGATGTAATTACAGGTGTGCCACATTGCATGGCTTCTAAAATGGGAATGCCAAAGCCCTCATACGTTGAAACGTAGGTTAATGCTTCAGCAGCAGCTAAAACATCAGGGAGTTCCTCCGCATTTAACCTGCCCGTAAAAATTACGTCGGATTTGTGATGCATTGATTTGTACTGAGCAGCTTGTTCTTTAGACCACCATTTTTTTTCGCCGGTTAAAAGGAGTTTATGATTTGTGCCGTGTTGTGTTTTAAAGTGCTCAAATGCACGTAACAATCCAAGGATGTTTTTACGCGGCTGGAGTGCTCCAACATAAATAAAGAAAGGCGCGTTTTCGCTGTAGGTATTGCGAATGGTATCCTGCTTTTTCTGTGCAATAGGCTTAAACCGGTCTGCAGCAGCGTTTGGAATCACATCTATTTTACTTTCAGGCTGATGGTATATGGAACTAATCTCCTGCTTTGAAAAAGCAGAAACCGTTGCTATGCGCGTTGCTTTTTTAGCAAATAACGGGAAGTAGTACCTCAGGTACATTCGCGCTCCCAAAGGCACAAATTGTGGAAAGTGTTCAAAATTTATATCGTGGATAACAGACAGCTGAGGAGTGGCTGAACGCAGTGATAAATACCCATCTGGCGAAACAAATACATCGGGTTGCAGCTCCTTTAGTTTGTGAGCGACCGCTTTTTCAAACCACCACCAAAACAGGATGGGGTGACGTGCTTGTGGAGCGAGTACAATTGGGATGACATTTGGACCAAAAACAAATTGCTCGTCGTAGGCGCGATCAAAGAAGAAGTAAAACGTAACCTCGGGGTGATTTTCCGTAATTCGCTTAAACAGTTCATAGGTGAACCACCCAATACCCTCGAGCTTATTTGGAAGGAGTAAGCGAACATTGACGGCAATCTTCATTCGTTTCTAAAAAGTGCTTTGCGATTGTGCGGCGAAGATAAAGGTTTTGAAAGTGCTTGGCCTATATTTGCGCGACGTGAAAAACACCATCATATACATGCTTCAGCAAGTGCTTGGAATGGAACGATTCCTGAAAGTGTTTGCACGCTTTAAAATAAGTACCCTTAAGGGAGACAAGAAGGAGGGTGATTTCTTTGCCTTCTTAAGCCTTTTGCCGAAACAAGGAACTGTTTTAGATATTGGAGCTAATATTGGGATTATGACGTACTTCCTTCAGCGTCATATGACTGCGGGAAGGGTTGTAGCGTTTGAGCCCCTTCCAATGAATAGAACTGCATTGAATTACGTAGTTGATCATTACCAACTTACCAATGTAACGGTAAAAGCAGCTGCAGTTGGAGCGGAAAGTGGTGATATAGAGATGGTATTGCCGGTTGTTCAAAAGGCAAAGAAGCAAGGATTAGCACATGTAATTCACGATAGTATTACAGATTTCAATGAAGGGGAGACCCTGAGTGTACATCAAGTCCGGTTGGATGAACTGAGTTCAGAGCTTGGTGAAGTGGTGGGTGTAAAGATGGATATTGAGAATTACGAGTACTTCGCTTTACAAGGCATGCGTGAATTGATGGCTAAACATAAACCTGTGCTGTATTTGGAACTTTGGGATAACGAGAATCGACAACGTTGTTTTGACCTCTTAAGCGGTTTGGGTTACTGCACCTACATCGTAGAATTTGGAAAGCTTTCACCTTATAACCCAAGCAAGCATAATAATCAGAATTTTGTATTTCGATTTAAGGAGTAATACAGCGTTAAATCGAGCTTTTATACAATTCAAATTGTCCTACTTTTGGGCATCAAAGAAGAAAAAAGCATGACAGATCAAGTAGATAAAGGAGCTGCCTTTGATAGCTCAAACTTTTTGGTGTTTTTGTGGAGCTGGAGAAAGCCAGTCATCATATTATCAATGCTGGCAGCGGTGATTTCAGCCATAGCATCCTACCTTATCGATGAGAAGTTTCTTTCAACTACCATTTTTTTCCCAGCGAATAATAAGTCGCTTTCGAAAGCGGTAATGACCGAGGATGCACAGGGTAAGAATGATATTTCGTCTTTTGGAGAAGAAGAGGAAGCGGAGGCGATGTTGCAGATATTGCAATCGGATGAGATAAAGTGGCATTTGTGGGGTAAGTATAATTTAATGGAGCACTATGACATTGACCCAAGTGAGCCCTATGCCAATACTCAGCTGGGTTTACAATGGGAGGATAATGTGTCGTTTAAGCGCACAGAATTTAACTCGATTCGAATTGATGTGCTGGATAAGGACAAAGAGTTGGCCGCGAAAATGGCGAACGATATTGCTGCCTGGGCGGATAGCACAAAAAATGCGATGCTCCGAGAACGCGCTCAAGATGCTTACAAAGTAATTCAGTCGGAATACAACGATCTCCAGACCTACATGCAAGAGCTGGATGACTCCCTCACCATTTTGCGTCAGAAGGGAGTTCACGAATACGATAAACAGATTGAGATGATTACAGGGGTATATTATGAGGCAATTGCTTCCAATAACCAACGGGCAGTTGGCGAACTGAAAATGCAGCTAGATACGCTGGCAAAATATGGTTCGGCTTATAAATCAATGACTGAAACATTGGAGTATTTGCGAGAGCGTTCAGTGCTATTAAAGGGTAAGTACGATGAGGTAAAAGTAGATGCGAACCAGAATGGAACCTGGAAGTTTATTGTGAATAAAGCGGTTCCAGCAGAGAAGAAGGCTTACCCAGTAAGGTGGCTCATTGTAGTGGTGAGCACGGTTTCGACTTTTTTCCTTTCAATATTAGTAATTGTAGCGTTGGAGAACTACAAAAAACTGGTGAAGGCAAGCTAAATGAGGTTGCTGTCTCAAGCAGGTAAACTTAAATCCCTTTATGCTTTTGGAGGGTTATTCCTGTTGTTAAATGGGGTATTCATTGCGCTGGAAATGTACTGGTTCGCAGCGATACCTGTTGCCTTATTTTTAACCGGGCTCGCCCTTTTTAAACTCGACTGGCTTTTACTGCTTGTTGTGGCATTAGCCCCTTTATCAATTACCATTGATAATGTTGGTGGGGGGTTCGGATTAACCTTACCTTCTGACCCATTGCTTTTTGGCATTACAGTGGTGTTTCTGTTCAAAGTATTCTACGAGCTTAATTACGACAAACGCATCTTGAAACACCCCATTACAGTTGTGATTGGGTTACAGTTTATGTGGATGATTCTCTCTGCACTGATGAGTGATTTACCGATGGTGTCTTGGAAGTACTTCATTGCACGCTTGTGGTTTGTTATTCCATTTTACTTCGTTGCGGTGCAGCTTTTCAAGTATCCAGATAGGGTGTCAAAATACTTCTGGCTCTACATTGTTCCATTTACTGGGGTGATCATATACACAATAATCCGACATGCAGTGCGTGGGTTTGGTGATGAGCCAGCACATTGGGTTATGCAGCCGTTTTTCAAGGACCATACAAGTTATGGGGCAATGCTGGCCATGTTAATACCACTTTTGATGGTTTACACAGTTTACAAATGGGATATTACTGCAAGAACTTTAGCAGGGTTCTTTTTGGCCATTTTCCTTATCGGTGTGATTATGAGTTATACACGCGCTGCTTGGGTAAGCTTAGTGGGGGCACTTGGCTTGTTCTTACTCATCATTTGGCGTATTCGCTGGTGGGTGGTTTTTGCTGCGGGCGGTGTATTGGTGAGTTTGGTTTTGGTATTCCAGGTAGAAATTATGCACAAGCTGGAGAAGAATAGGCAGGACTCATCAAGCGACTTAGCCGAACACGTAGAGTCCATCAGTAATGTAGCTACCGATGCCTCAAACTTGGAGCGGCTCAATCGCTGGAATGCTGCATTCAAAATGTTTTTTGAATCCCCTGTAGTTGGCAAAGGCCCTGGAACATATTCGTTCTTGTATGCCCCGTATCAGCATAGTTCAGACCTCACAATTATTTCCACCAATTTTGGTGATGGAGGAAATGCTCATAGCGAGTATTTTGGTCCGTTAGCCGAACAGGGAGTAGCAGGTATGTTGCTTTTCCTCTTACTGGTATTTATGATCTATTACCGGGGAATACCACTTTATTATGAGCTAGCGAATCAAGATCAACGGCGTGTTTTGCTCGCAGCAATCTTAGGTCTCACAACCTACCTGATTCACGGAATGCTCAATAACTTTTTAGATATCGACAAGGTGAATGCCATTTTTTGGGCGTTCATAGCACTCATTACCGCCGGTGATATCTATGCAGAGAAAAAAACTTCCCGTTAAGGAAGTTTAATGTTAAGCGCTTTTTCGAGGGTGCTAGTAGGTAAAGCAAAGCCTATTCCTTCAATGGAGTACCCAAACATTTTTGATGAAACCACCCCGATTAATGAGCCTTCCTTCAAAGCAAGTCCTCCGCCGCTATTTCCTTCATTGATAGGCGAATCAACCTGAATTAATGGATGATTTGGAGTTTTCCGGTTACCAGATATAATTCCTTTTGTAAGCGATTGACCAAGATCAATGGATGTAGGGGTTCCAATGGCATAGACCTCAGTTCCCGGGGCGTTCGAAAAAGCTTT
This sequence comes from Salibacteraceae bacterium, assembly GCA_965661625.1. Classification (GTDB taxonomy): domain Bacteria; phylum Bacteroidota; class Bacteroidia; order Flavobacteriales_G; family Salibacteraceae. The sequence continues at coordinate 63,417 of CBFIEM010000003.1, read as the reverse complement.
ATCGATACTGTAATAGGTTAAGTCTGATTTACTCACCTTAAGTAGAGCTATATCATATATTGGATTTTTACGGATTACATCAGCTTTAACTTTTTGCCCATCAAGTAAAACTTCCATTTCCTGACTTGCTTTGACCACATGTGCATTCGTAATGATGTAACCGTCAGGTGAGATTATCGATCCGCTTCCATGTCCATTCTTCGTTAAAACTGTTACTGAAGCTTTGATTGCATCAGCAAGGTTTTCTGCTTTTTTGCCACCACTTGTGCTAAGGCTGATGGTTTCGCTTTCCGCTATTTCTTCCAATAAGTTTTCAGTATTATCAATCAATTTTGATTTAACTGAATCAACACTTAAGAATTGAACAAGCCCATCCAAGAGCAGGTCGGCAATTAGGTTTTCAAGCAACAAATCATCGTGTGCTTTAAAAAATACCCAGTTGGAATTTACATCATACTTGCTGGTGTGTAAATCAACATCAGTTAATTTATCATTGAGTGACCATTTAACAGATCCTTCTGCTTTTAAAATGTTCCCAATAGCCGTGAATTGAACTTTGATCAACTCACCTTTAATCCCAATTTGGTTGTGGCTTGACTTAAACAGGTTTTCAGTGGTGTCGGAGAACCCCCAATCCGATAAGTGCTTATTGATCGAATTACTTACATCTCGTTGGTAGCCGCTCACCGCTTCATCCGAAAAACGTGATACATTGGCTTGGCCTTTTTCATATTTAGACCTGTTGCTGTAAACTTTAATTGAAAAATCTTTTGCTGGGATATTGGTTTCAATACCTGCTAGGGTTACATTGCTTGATTCATCGGGAGGGGTGGGAAGGCGTAAGGGTTTTTGGAACGCTTGATTTTTTTTATGCTTCTTCCAGCTCATTAGGTTGGTGGAATATATACCCACTGATCCTGTTAGTATCGGGGTAACAATATCTCCCTCTTCAGGTTGGTAAGCAGCATCAAGAATAAGATAGGTCAATCCAATGGTTGCTCCTAGGTCCAAAAGAGCCATTGGATTGAAGGCAGATTTGTCGGATGGAAGGGAGTTTATTCGAAAGTCTGGAGCTTCTTCATAAAAAAGAATAGACTGGCCAGGTTTAAGACTGAAAGCGTGCTCTTTGCCTCCCTGAAGGGTATCACCTTTGCTTGTAACAGCATACACCTGAGAGTCTTCGTAGTAGGGCTGAACGTAAACTTTGGAGGGAATGTTTTTTGAGATGATTCCACAAGAGCTTAATACTAAAGCAGAAATGAGAATTCCTAGGGATAAACGCATACTGATAATTATGGATAAAAGATTATTTTAATTTTGAAATAAGTTCTGGTAATCGACGGAGAGCAGCCATTTCACGCCATTTTGACTTGGCTTCTTCCGCAGGTACTCCAAAGTAGTTTTTTCCTCCTTCAAGTGACTTAGAAACACAGCTGCACGCTAATACCACAGCGTGATCGCCAATATGAATACCACTTGTAACCCCAACACGGCCCCATAGGGTTACGTGGTCTCCAACAGTAGTACATCCCGCTATGCCAGTATGTGCTGCAAATAAGCAGTGCTTGCCAATAACGGTATCGTGACCAACGTGGCACAGGTTGTCAATTTTAGTTCCTTCACCAATGGTAGTTATTCCACTCACTCCTTTATCGATAGTAGTGCCTGCCCCAAGCTCTACACGATCTTCAATGCAAATGTTTCCGCCTGATAGTAATTTGTCGTAACCCGCATCTCGCTTTTTGTAATAGAAAGCTTCTCCTCCTATCACTACATTTGGGTGTAAAATCACCTCGTTACCGATTATTGCTCCGTCACGAACAACCACCCCAGCATGTAAGATGCAGTTTTCACCAATCTTAACGTTTGGTCCAATGGTTACGTTTGGCTCAATGACTGTTCCTTTTCCAATAGAAGCAGAAGGGTGTATGGCTGATCCAGACCCTTCAAATGGTAAAAAGTGTTGGGTTAGTTTGTTGAAGTCACGAAATGGATCATCTGAGATGAGCAGGGCTTTTCCAGTTGGACATTCAACTTCTTTATTGATCAGAATAGTGGTTGCCGCTGAGTTCAATGCTTTGTCGTAGTACTTAGGATGATCTACAAAAACAATGTCTCCAGGTTCAACAACGTGAATTTCATTCTGCCCTGTTATTTCAAACGCGGCATCTCCGATGTATTGAGCGCCAATTAGCTCAGCTACCTCAGCTAATGAGTGTGGTCTAGGATACTTCATATTACTTTACGCGCTCCATGTAAGCACGATCTTTAGAATTGACGCGAATTTTATCCCCGATATTACAAAAAAGAGGAACCCTAATTTCCGCGCCAGTTTCTACTGTTGCTGGTTTTAAGCTATTGGTGGCTGTATCACCTTTAATGCCAGGTTCGGTGTAAGTGATTTCCAACTCAATTGAGGCGGGTAAATCAACGGTAAGCGGACGTTCTTCTTCGGCATCAAACAAAATGTTAACCATATCACCATCCTTAACAAGGTCATTGTTTTCGATGAGTTCACCGGGTAAAAATGTTTGCTCGTATGAGTCCGTATTCATAAAATGAAACCCTTGATCATCCTTGTATAAGAATTGGTACTGACGATTTTCAACGCGAACTTCTTCCAACTTAGATCCAGAAGGAAAAGTATTGTCAAGAACTTTTCCTGTGGTCATGCTTCTAAGCTTTGTACGCACGAATGCTGCGCCCTTGCCCGGTTTTACGTGCAGAAATTCAATGATTTGATAAATATCGTGATTGAACTTAATGCAAAGTCCATTTCGAATGTCTGATGTATTTGCCATAATATCATGTTATTGCTCCAAATGTAATTATTTGTATTGCTCCATCCGGACGATTTCGCCTCCGAATTTATATTCTTCCGGTTGCTCGTTTGAACAAATGATAACCACTTTTTCAGAAGTCCAAGTTGAAAGTAAGTCCCTGTACCATTGAACGGCCTCCTTGTCTAAGTTCGAAGTTGGTTCATCGAGTAAGAGAAATGGGCCATTGGAAAGTATCGCTAAGCCTAGCTTTACACGTTGTTTCATGCCTGAGCTAAACGTGCGCAGTGGTTTGTTGATGTGAGGTGTGAGTTCAAGTAGTTCAGGAAGCTCTTTTAAGGATAATGTTGGAGGAAGGGAGTTAAATTGAAAATGAAACGCAATGCATTCTTTCAAATTCATGTCTTCGTATAACCCCGTATAAGGTGCTGCAATATTGATTAATTGGTGGGGTGATTGGATGACCTCTCCATTGTGTGTAAATGTGATGTCTCCTTCAGATGGAACTCCAAATCCCGAAAGCAGTTTTAATAGGGTCGATTTACCGGATCCATTTCGTCCAAGAATGCCATAGGGCAAACCCGCCTCGAAGGCATATGATACATTTCGAAACAACCAGCTCCGGTTAAAACGTTTGCCGACAGCTTTTGCTTCAATTCGGGTCATGGTCCTTTTACTACACCGTTTTCGGAATTGCGAATAAAATCAATGATCTGACGTTTATGGTCTGAGTCAGGAAATTGCTCTTCTGCAGCAGCCAGTCCTTTGGTTAGGATTTTATTGTGCACGTAGATCGTTCTGTAGATGCTTTCAATTTCTTTGATTACAGATTCCTCAAAGCCCCTTCTGCGCATTCCAATGGCGTTTACGCCTGTATACGTTAACGGCTCGCGCGCACATTTAATGAATGGAGGAACATTCTTCCGGATAAGTGATGCGGCAGCTATAAAACAATGAGCGCCAATGCGAACGAACTGTTGAGCACCAGCTAACCCTTCAATGATGGCAAAATCTTCAATGTCCATGTGACCTGCTAAAGCAACACCAACAGCAACAATTACATTGTTGCCAATGAATGTGTCGTGGGCAACATGAACGTAGGCCATCAATAGGCAATTGTCGCCAACCTTGGTTGTCATGCGGTCTGATGTTCCACGGTTAATTGTCACACACTCTCGAATCGTAGTGTTGTTTCCAATTTCTACCGTCGAGTTTTCGCCGCCAAACTTCAAATCTTGAGGGTCTGCAGAAATCACAGCACCGGGATATATTTTACATCCTGATCCTATGCGAGCACCATTCATGATTACTACGTTCGGACCAATCCACGTATCAGCACCGATAACAACATCTTCTTGTATCGTAGCAAATGCTTCAATAGTAACATTCTCGCCAATATTGGCATTAGGATGGATATTAGCTTGTGGATTGCTCATCGCGTTAATCTGGCTTTTTTGCAATTTGTGCGAGTAATTCGCCTTCGGTTACTAGTTTATCTCCAACATAAGCAGATCCTTTCATGTGAGCTAGTCCTCGACGAATAGGGCTGAGTAATTCAAGTTTTAAAACTAGGGTATCACCTGGGATTACCTTTTGTTTAAACTTGACGTTGTCAATTTTCATGAAGTAAGTAGCGTATTGTGATGGGTCTTCAACATGAGCTAGGGTAAGGAAACCTCCCGTTTGCGCCATAGCTTCAATGATTAATACACCAGGCATAATTGGCTCGTCGGGAAAGTGTCCGTTGAAGAACTCTTCATTGCGCGTTACATTCTTCACCCCAACAACGTACTCGTCTTTCTTCAAGTCAATGATTTTATCAACGAGAAGCATGGGGTAACGATGAGGGAGTACACGTGTAACATCATTGATGTCAAAAAGTGGAGGCCCTTCTAAATTGAATGATGGTGCTTTCTTTTTCTCTTTTAATATTTGTTCCTTGAGGATTTTTGCAAACTCCACATTGCTCGAATGTCCTGGTCTTGCAGCGAGAATGTGTGCTTTTATAGGAACACCAACAAGTGCTAAATCGCCTATTATATCCAGTAACTTATGACGTGCAGGCTCATTCTCAAAACGCAGGTCAACGTTGTTTAAGATACCAATACCTACTTCCTTTAACATTTCAACGGGCTTGTTGAATGTATCTGCAAGCTTTTGCTTTTCTTCTTGCGAAAGCGATGTGTCGATCATAACAATGGCATTGCCAACATCTCCACCTTTAATTAACCCAGCGTTCACGAGCTGCATGAGCTCACGTAAGAACACGAATGTTCTGCATGGAGCTACCTCTTTTTCAAACTCATTGATGTTATACATGCTGGCATGTTGAGTTCCTAAGAGAGGTGAATTGTAGTCTACCATCACCGTAACGCGGTACTCACTGTCTGGTACAGCTAAAATTTCCGCTTGCTTTTCAGCGTTTTCGTACTTTAAATTTTCAGTGAGGTGAAAGTACTTGCGAATTGCATTTTGTTCCACGAATCCAGCTTGCACAATTCCTTCAATGAAAGGCAATGCACTCCCATCGAGAATTGGAATCTCTACATTGTCGAGTTGGATTAGGGCATTATCGATTTCCATACCATATAGGGCAGCTAGCACATGTTCTGTAGTATGAACTTCAACACCATTTTTTGCAAGTGTAGTTCCTCGTTGAGTATGTGTAACTAAATCTACGTCAGCTTTAATTCGCGGTTCGCCATCTACGTCAATACGTTGAAATACGTACCCGTGATTTTCAGGAGCTGGCAAAATTTTCAGCGTAGTGACTTTGCCCGTGTGAAGCCCTACTCCTTTTAGAATAATCTCTTTTTTTAATGTCCGTTGCTTATCAGCCATTCAACCTATTATTGTTCCGCTTTTGATGTGCGAAGTTCTTGTAATTCTTTTTTTAAGGCATCAATTTCCTTTACTAGCTTAGGTAGCTTGCGAAAATATACATACGATTTGGTATAGTCTTGTATACTAAATGCGGGGCTACCTTGAAGTATGCTATGCTCTTGTTTGATATCTTTTGAGATTCCAGATTGTGCAGCGATTTTAACACCGTCGGCAATACGCTGATGTCCAGCAAAACCTACCTGTCCGCCAACCATGCAGTTTTTGCCAATAATTGTACTGCCAGCAATTCCTGTTTGGGAGGCAATTACTGTGTTTTCTCCAATGTCAACATTATGACCAACCTGAATGAGGTTGTCCAGTTTTACACCTTTACGAATAAAGGTGCTTCCCATTGTTGCCCTATCAATGGTTGTGTTTGACCCAACTTCAACATGGTCTTCAATGATAACATTACCAATGTGAGTTACTTTGGCGTATTCGTTTTCACGATTGGGCTGAAAGCCAAAACCATCTCCCCCAATTACGGCTCCATGTTGAATGAGGCAGTTGCTGCCAACTGCGCAGTCTTCATGAATGATAACATTGTAAAAAAGGGTTGAATTGTCACCAATGGTAACCCGGTCTCCAATGCGTACACCAGCGTGAAGTTGGCAATTAGTGCCTATTTTAGCTCCGCTAGCGATAAAAACATGAGGCCCAATGTAGGTGTCGTCTCCTATAGATGCTCCTTCTTCAATAACAGCTGTTGGGTGAATTCCACCAGGTTTAACCTTTAGGCTTTTGTAGGCCTCTAAAATTTTCGCGAAACTCATTCGTGCATCTTCAACACGGATTAGCGTCAAAGAGCTTGGAAGCGATTTTTCAGCTGCAAAAGAATTATCGACAATTACGATGGAAGCTTTAGAGCTGTAAATGTATTCGGTATAGTCCGGGTTAGAAAGGAAAGAGATTGAGCCAGGTTTCCCTTCCTCGATTTTCGATAAGGAGTTAACTGAAGCTTCAGGATTGCCTTCTATTGATCCGGAAAGGATTTCTGCTAATTGCGCTGCACTGAATTCCATGCGATTGTTTGAATCTGATTATCCTTTGTCAAAAATAAAAGCAAGCGACCGAATCAAAGCCAGCTGCGCGATTAGTTTTCAACAAGAATTGAGGCAAATCTAAAGGTTTTTAGGATAACAGAGGAAGTACTTTTTAACAGGGTGTGAGAGTGCTGCAATGCTTATGAGGTCTGCATCTTCAGCAATATCGATTACGCTGCCGTCCTTGTGGACGATGTTGATCTTTGCCATCTCTTGTGAATAAGCCCTGTTTGTTACTTGGTCTGAATATACCAAGTAATGGGTTTCTTCGAGTGATATACCTGTTGTTCGAGCCAAGGTTTCTCTGATGTGGTCAATCTCTTCCTTGGGGAATGGGTGATTTTGAATTTTTACACGCAATAATTCACGGTTCAACAGGCGTTTGCATAAAGTTGAAAGGATGAAATCGTCATTGTTGCTCCATGCTTTGATTGCTCCCAAGATGTCATAGTCATCAAGCTGGGCAAATGCATCAAGAAGCTGGCGGTTTTTAATGAAGTCTACTCGCTTGTAATTCCCTTTAAGAAAAACGCGCAAGGATGGCGATGCAAAAAGCTCAGTGCCTTCAGCAGAGAGGGACTTCGCTCGAGATAGTATATTCATGAGCAAGTACTCACCGCCGAGAACTGTTTTATGCAGGTAAACTTGCCAATACATTAGTCTGCGCGCAATTAAAAACTTTTCGATGGAATAAATTCCTTTGCGTTCCACAGCAAGTTCTCCATTGGCTACGGTGAGCATTTTTATAATGCGTTCTGAACCCACAACTCCTTCAGATACACCCGTAAAAAAGGAGTCCCGCTTCAAATAATCCAACCGATCCATATCCAACTGACTTGATACCAATTGGTGTAGGAATTTTTTGGGGTACGCATCATTAAAAATAGCAATTCCAGTATCCAATGCGCCGTCTAGCTCATTGTTCAGCGCTTCCATAAACAAGCTTGAAATACTCTCATGCGAGATGCCTTGAACGATGCTTTGTTCAAGTGTATGGGAATAGGGCCCATGACCAATGTCATGTAGGAGTATGGCAGCAGTAACACCAATGGCTTCATCTTCTGTTATCTCAATCCCTTTAGATCGCATAACTTCAATTGCTTGAGTCATTAGGTGAACTGCGCCAAGGGTATGTTGAAAGCGCGTGTGATTAGCTCCCGGGTATACCAAATTTGTGAGGCCCAGTTGGGTGATTCTCCTCAAGCGTTGAAAGTAAGGGTGTTCCACAATACGAAATAAGATTTCGTAGGGAACCGAAATAAAACCGTAGATAGGGTCGTTAAATACTTTACGCTGAAACCGAGCTGAATTATCCAAGAGGCGTCCTCAATTATTTTTATCAATTTTGAAACTCCGAAAGGAGCTATGCCGCAAGGCACAACAAAACTAAGATTTCCATGAACATAAAAATCCTTTGGGCTGATGATGAAATCGACCTGCTTAAGCCACATATTCTTTTCCTAGAAGAAAAGGGGTATGCTATCATGACTGCAAATAATGGTGACGATGCACTTGAATTATTTGAAAATGATAAGCCAGATATTGTTTTCCTCGATGAAAACATGCCGGGTCTTTCCGGTCTGGAAACATTGAGTCGAATCAAGGAGAAGAACGCTTCGGTTCCCGTAATTATGATTACTAAAAGCGAGGAAGAGTCCATAATGGAGGAAGCAATTGGGTCCAAAATATCCGATTACCTCATAAAGCCAGTAAATCCCATGCAGATTTTGCTTTCCATTAAGAAAAACTTGGATGAGGATAGGTTGGTGAGTGAGAAAACCACGGCATCTTACCAGGTTGCTTTTCGCGACATAGGGATGAAGCTGAACGATCGCATGGATGCTCAAGAATGGGCGGCATTTTACCAGCGGATGATTTATTGGGAGTTGGAGTTAGAGCGCTCTGATGATGAAGGTATGCGTGAAGTCTTCAATATGCAAAAGAGTGAGGCAAATCAACTCTTTGCGAAATTTGTGGAATCAAATTACCGCGATTGGGTGAATGGTGGAGAAGATGCTCCAATTATGAGTCACACACTATTCAAAGAACGCGTTGCTCCCGAAATAAAAGAAGGCGACAGCCTATTTTTTATTGTAATTGACAATTTGAGGTGGGACCAGTGGAAAATTATCAGAGGTGAGTTGGAAAAGCTTTTTCGCATGGAAGAGGAATCGTATTACAGCATTTTACCCACGGCAACTCAATATGCCCGAAATGCGATTTTTTCTGGGGCAACTCCGTTAACGATGTCAAAGACTTATTCTGATTGGTGGAAAAACGACCAAGATGAAGGAGGTAAAAATCAATTTGAAGCGGAGTTTTTAAATGCTCAATTAAGACGTCTCGGATTGAATGTTAGCTCCAGCTACAACAAGGTTACCAATTTGAAATTTGGTAAAAAGCTCAATGAACAGTTCAATAATTTACTCAAGAATGACTTAAATGTGATTGTTTACAATTTCGTTGACATGCTTTCTCATGCGCGAACCGACATGGAAGTGATTCGTGAATTGGCAGATGACGAATCTGCATACCGTTCACTGACGGCATCGTGGTTTGAGCATTCCCCACTTCTGGAAATTATTCGTAAAGTGGCAGCTAGCGGAAAGCGCATTGTATTAACTACAGATCACGGTACTGCTCGAGTTACAAACCCTGTTAAGGTTGTTGGTGATCGCAACACCACAACTAACCTGCGGTACAAGCAAGGAAAGAATTTAAGTTACAAGTCAAGTGAGGTTTTTGAAATAAAGAATCCGGAAGAGGCGCAATTGCCGCGTGTTAATGTTAGCTCTAGCTATATTTTTGGACGCTCAGATGACTTTTTTGCTTACCCCAATAATTACAATTATTACGTAAACTATTACCGAGACACCTTTCAGCATGGTGGCTTGAGTCTGGAAGAAATGGTTATCCCTATTGTTAAGATGAATCCTAAGTAATGATGGATTGGCAGGTTAATTCTTTAGCAGATACCATGGCTGTTGCGGAACGCGTTGCAAGTGAGCTTGCTGATTGCGAAGTGGTATTACTTCGAGGAGAAATGGGAGTTGGTAAAACAACACTGGCTAAAATGGTGCTCAAGTGTTTGGGAGTTGTGGATGAGGTATCTTCACCTACTTTTTCTGTAGTTAACGAGTATCAATTGGATTCGGGTTTACCCGCCTACCATTTCGACTTTTACCGCATTGAGTCTGAAGAGGAGGCCTTTGATTTGGGTTACGAGGATTATTTTTTTAGTGGTAACTTGTGTTTTGTAGAATGGCCAGAACGAATATCGGGTCTGTTACCTGAAGATTATTGCGAAATTCGCATCAATCTCTCCAACGGGATTCGAACCATAACCTTGAACAAACCATGAGCGACTCTAACAAGACGTTAAAAAGCCTGTCTGAAGAAGCAGTTCGCGTTCCTAAAGAACAGCTGCAAGCAATAGCGGAGAATGACCGCAAGCTTTACATCGGAATACCAAAAGAAACTTCCTTTCAAGAAAACCGGGTTGCCTTAGTGCCAGAGGCGGTAAACCTGCTGGTAAACAACGGACATGAAGTTTGGGTGGAGAAGTCAGCTGGAGAGGCATCAAATTTCACAGATCGTGAATACAGTGAAGCTGGTGCGCGCATTGTAGAAAGTGTTGAGGAGGTTTACAAGGCGAATATGATTTTGAAGGTGGAACCACCTTCGTTAGCAGAGATTAGCTTGATGCAGCGCCGGCAGATTTTAATTTCTGCCTTACAGCTCTCCATTCAACCTGAAGACTTCTTAAAAGAACTAATCAAAAAAAAGGTTACCGCAATTGCTTGGGATTACATCATGGATGCTGCGGGTAACTACCCTGTAGTTTCAGCTATGGGTGAGATCGCAGGAAATACCTCTATTCTTATTGCCGCAGAGCACCTGAGTAATTACAACAATGGTGTTGGGGCAATGCTCGGAGGGATTGCTGGAGTTAAGCCGACTGAGGTTGTTGTTATTGGAGCGGGTAGTGTAGGGGAATATGCCTGTAGGGCGGCACTTGGACTAGGAGCAAGTGTGAAAGTTTTTGATAATAGCACGTATAAACTGCGCCGGTTACAGAATAGCATTGGTCAGCGCGTTTATACTTCAACAATACAGCCGAAAGTCCTTGTAAATGCCTTGAAAACGGCAGATGTAGTCATAGGAGCTGTTCGTGCTTCACATGGCAGAACTCCCTGTATGGTTTCAGAGGAAATGGTAAGCTTGATGAAGGCGGGATCTGTTGTAGTAGATGTTAGTATTGATCAAGGTGGCTGCTTTGAAACATCAGAAGTCACCAACCACGACTACCCAACATTTAAAAAACATGGTGTGATTCATTACTGTGTGCCCAATATAGCTTCACGTGTGTCTCGCACTGCCTCATACGTATTGAGTAATATTTTTGCTCCTGTGGTTATGCAGATTGGTGAAGAGGCAGGGCTTGAAAACCTGCTTAAACGCAATGCAGGCCTGCGCAATGGCGTTTACGTGTACAATGGGATGCTTACTAATGGCTTTTTAGGTGAAGCCTATAATATTCCGTACAAGGATTTGGATTTATTGATGTCAGCCTTATAAGCTATGTGGAGACGAGTTCGTATTTATTTTTTTGGGTTTGCCCTAGGAATCATATTGGTTTGGGCATTATTGGTGAAAGATCGGGAAACAAATCACCTCACATCTTGGCTTCCTGCTGAGCGCATTATGGAAGAGGTGCGAAACGATTCTAATTTAACATTTGCGGGTTCGTTGCGCTGCATGTTCGAATGTCATAACCTGACCTCGTTAAATTGGAAGCAAATCCTAGAAGAAGGAAGTGTTAACTTTAGTGAAAGTGAGACTCAAGTAGTTCCACGTTTATATAAAATCACCTACGAAGATCACAATGAGCACCTAGCTGTACTGGTAGAATTCGATAGTGTAAAAACGGTAAAATCAGTTGCGCTAAATGATAAAGAAGCGTCTTGTGATTGCCATCAATAGAAGTGTATGGACGCCATTTGTGATCAGGTTTACACCGGAGAGCTGAAAACGCTCAATGCTTTAGTTGAATCCCTCGAATTGAGTTATACTGGTGGGGTGATTTTGGTTGACTCCAATACACTAGAGCATTGCTTACCTGTCTTGGATCGCGCCCAAATTGAGCTTTTCGAAGACTTTGAAGTAATTGAAGTCGAGCCCGGAGAAGCCACTAAGTCACCTGAAATTGCTGCTGGTATATGGCAGTCGTTGCTCGATCTCAAACTTGATCGAAACGCTGTGTTGGTAGGCTTAGGGGGAGGTGTCGTAGGAGACCTTACGGGCTTTATAGCAGCAACTTACCTGCGCGGAATAGATTGCATTCAAGTGCCTACATCTTTATTGGCAATGATTGATGCTTCTACCGGAGGTAAAACCGGGATAAACCTCGGGGGTGTCAAAAACCAAGTGGGAACTTTTACCCAACCGAGAATCGTGTTTGTAGATCCAACATTTCTCCACACTTTGCCTGATGAGCATCGCCTGTCGGGGTATGCGGAAATGATCAAACACGGCTTAGTTCTAAATGCTAACCATTTGCAAGCCATTCAAGCTCATGGGTTGGATGTGCCTCCATCAAAACAACTTATCAAAGACTCTATTAGGTTAAAGGCTGATGTTGTTCGGCGAGACTTTAAGGAGAGAAACGATCGGAAGCTACTCAACTTTGGGCATACAGTTGGGCATGCTTATGAAGCGTACTTAGCTCAACATCAAACTCCTCATGCACATGGCCTCTGCATCGCAGCAGGAATGTGGGTGGAACTTGAGTTGGGTTTGGAGACTGGACTGTCTGCTGAGGTTGCGGCTGAAATGCAAGCATGGCTGACGGATAGCTTTTCAAAGCTCCCTGAGGCTCCCATTGAGGTTTTGATTGAACTTATGAGTAGCGATAAAAAACGCAGCGATGAAAAGTTGAACTTTACGTTAATTGAAGCTTTAGGGAAGGGAGTTATTGACCAAAATCCAACTGCGGATTCGATCTATACTGCCTTGAATAAATATATGGCTACCAATGGCTGATGTGCGAATTTCTTTCCCCGATGGAGTTCGAGCTGGATCGATAAATCTTCCAGTGAGTAAGAGTGTAGTAAACCGCCAGTTAGTGCTTGATGCATTGCAAGGGAACCCATTGCGCACTTTTGAAGGTGAACCCGAAGACGTTCGCATATTAAGGGAAGCATTAAAGTCATCAACTTCAGGTCAGGAAATTCACCTTAAACATGCCGGAACCGCCATGCGCTTCGCGACAGCATATTTTGCGATTAAGGACGGAGCATATGTAGTATTGACAGGCTCTAGTCGATTGAGAGAACGGCCTTTAACAAAGCTTGTTGAAGCGCTTTCTGATCTTGGAGCAACGGTAAACTATTTAGATGAAGCGGGATTTTTACCCATAGCGGTTTATGGCAATCCACTACAAGGGAAGGCCGTTCATGTGGATGTTTCTGAGAGCAGCCAATTTGCTTCTGCCTTGATGCTCATTGCACCAAAAGTTAAAGGAGGTTTAACAATCCATTTTAATGGGGTCCTTGTTTCAAAACCATATGTTGACATGACTGTTGCATTGCTTCGGGCGAATGGTGCTAGCGTTGATGTGCTGGAAAATGGTGTTCAGGTTTTTTCCGGTTTTGATGGGGGAACGGGAGCCGAACCAGAACTGGATTGGAGCAGTGCTGCTTTTTTCTATAGTTTGGTAGCATTATCCGAAGATGGAGCCATCTTTTTTCCCAAATTATCACTTCATTCGGTACAAGGAGACTCACGGGCAGCTGAGCTTTTTGAACAGCTGGGGGTAAAAACAGAGGCAACTGAAGTGGGGATTAGGATTTTTAAAGTTGAACGCCATGTATCCTCGTTATCACCGGTGAATTTCTTAGCTACTCCAGATTTAGCTCAGCCGTTCATTTCCACCTGTGCCGGGCTTGGCGTAGCAGTGCGTGTTGTTGGTCTTCAAACCCTGAATTTGAAAGAGTCTGAACGCATTACAACTTTAGGGACGTGTTTGAAGGAGATGGGGGCTAAGGTGCGCTATTCATCAGAGGTATTTGAGGTTTTATCAGGTGTTTCGCACAAGGCAACTAAGTCATTAAACACCTTCAATGACCATCGATTGGCAATGTGCCTAGCTCCTTTAGCACTAAAGTTCCCAGGGTTGATGCTTTCAGATGCTGGAGTAGTGAAAAAATCTTTCCCAAACTTTTGGGATGCCCTTAGCGAGCTTGGAGCGTCACTTCGTTTTACCGACTAACCTTCACCATATTAATTAAGCTTGCCTTTCGGGCAATGGGCACAAAGGCCCAGCTATCGTAGAACTGGGTGCAGTTCATTTGAATTTCATACCGAAATAAGCGATGTTGAAAGATGATTCGCACAGGTTGGGCGATTTGAAAGGGACCACTTGTTTTGATGCTGTATGTCACGTTTAAAAAACGAATATCACTCCAGGAGATTCCTTTTTCTTGCCCTTCCTTGAGAATTCGTACAAAATCACGCTGCATCGAGTATGTATAGTCAATACCAAGCTTAACAGTGAGGTTGTGAACCAACTCAGAATCGTGGGTAATAAGTTCATTGAATCCGTCTTCATCTATTTTTCGCAAGCTCTTGACCAGTTTTTCGGCAAGCTCATCTACTTTAGCTATCTGCGCATGAAGCGAATAACTAGACAGGAAAAAAAAGAAAAGAAAGAGCATTGGGATACGGCTTGCCCAGAGGTGTTTCCTTTCAGTCAAAAAAATACGTTGTCGGTGTGCGATCATGGTTAGCATTAATCTGTCCATTATGCTGAGGTGAAGGTAACAAAAGTAAAGCTAAAACTTCCACCTCAGTTGAACCCGTAAATCCGTTTTTGTGGATCCTGTAATAGCTTCTCCGCCTGTGCCGATTTCATCTAAATTGGTGTAGTAAGTTCGTCCGATCTTAATCCATAGGGCCAGTTGGTCTGAAGCATTATACTGCCACAAAAGATACGTGCGCATTCCGCGATTGTTGAAACTGGGTACACTGAAAAAATAGAGCACGTCATTTTCATAAGCGTATATGCGGGATTGAAAATCGGAAACGTCAAATAGCGCAACGCGCGTTGCAAAACGCATTTTTTTGTTTTTGGATGAAACGATAAGGTCTTGGTAGGCAAGGAAGCCAGTAGAAGAAACTTCTGGCTTTCGGCTATACCAATTGTATTCAACGCGACTGCGTATCCTGATTTGAGCTGAGATGTGAGCATCGAGGTGAAGGCGAAGTGCGTGTCGTTTTTCATCCAAAACGCGTTCAGTATTCGTTTCATTCTCACTGGCATTTCTGCTGCTGGTCTCAAAACGGTACCTGGCATAGAGGTGTGTATTTCGTGTAGGTTTAACATCGACTTGCAACAAGGCACTGTTTCCTTCTGATGGCTTATCTGCAAGGTAGCTGAGCCATTCGCGCTTGAAGCGATCTACTCGACCTTGTATGGTTGTGTTAGGAGCTACTTTTGCCCTGGCACCAATGTACAACCCTCGTTCGTTTTGGGCATTTGAACTTGCTGCGAAAGGAGTAGCATACCAGCTCTGATATTTGCGGTCAAAATTGCGATGGTATATGATGAGCGCGAAGCGTTCGTGGAGAGGTATTTCGGCGCCAGTTAGGTATGCCCAAGCAGAATTGTCACTCACACTGGCTTCGCTAAATACCAAAGCTTTCCCGAGGTTGATGTTGAGATTGCCGCCAAAATTAACCAGTTCAAGTCCATTAAATTCGAATTGATTATAGAGTTGCAGGTTTCTGTTAAGTGGACGGTCTAAAGCCAAACGAGTTGCGGTAATTCCACCTTCTATATGCTTAGCTCGCAAACGCAGGTGAGCACCAGTAATTTGTTCTTGAACAGACCTTTTATCGTCCATACTGTTTGTTGTGCGGTGAAGACCAGTTTGCTGAATGGAAGAAACGGATGTTGGGTTTCCAAGGGAATCTTGAAGGGTGTTTCCGTCTTGGTATTTTGAAGAATAAAATAGGGTGAGCTCTGTGTTCTTGGTAATCCCAATGGTTGCTCCGGCTCCCCTCAGGAACAACGATTCATTAGCACCTGTGTAAGGAGTGAGCCTTCTCGCTTGACGCCTTACTTGGAATACATCTGCACTTTGACCAAAATTAAGTCCAGACCAAAAGGTAAGCCCTTGTCCAAATTGTGCTTGAAAATCGCCGAGTACAAGTTGTCGAATGCGTCCTTTACCACTGTAATAAGCATGGGCGCTATAAAAATCTGCACCTGCTTCATTACCGCGAGTTCCGAAAGGCTCTCCTGCATCATGCTCGGCAGTAATTCCAGCACTAAACGTTGTTCCTTTTTGAAACCTATACCTGAGGTAATAGGCGTTGGGGTCACCTAAGTAAGCTCCGGTGTAATTGGGGTCTTCATACCCACGTTTAGCTTCTAATGTTGTTTGGTAGCGTGCAAGGACTTGATGACTGCCATAGGCAAGGGAGGGTGTAGATTTTTCTACAAGCGGATTAACTTGGATGAAGGGCATGAGCATCCGTATACTCGCATAGTCAAGGCCATCAATTTGGCGTAATTCATAAATGGAGGTAAAGTAGCCAAAGGTGTTCCTGTAGGTTAGAATTGCTTGAACCTGGTAGTAAGAGAGAATAGATAAAGCTTCGATATCAGCTGCATCTGCTGTGTTTAAGTTTAAGGGATTGTCGTAGTAAAACGATAGTGTTTCGAACAAGGTTGTGAAGTCAATCTCTTCTGATCCTGAGGCTTCTGCAATGAGCTCAATTTGTTGCTCAATAAGCCGTGATTTACTGCTGAGCTCCTGTCCATAAACACTTACTGATATGCAAATCGCGCAGATTAAGAGGGTGTATTTCCGAAGCGCATTCATCGTTAGAATATGTAGCCAAATGAAACTTGAGGCGAATATCCCAACACCTCGTGATATGATGCAGCCACATCAAGTTGTACTCCCTTCCACTGGTATCCAAAACCAAATGAATTTCGAAATGGGTTGGTACTAACACCTGCTCGAAGGAAGAGGTTTTTGATTGCCTGGTACTCCACACCAACTTTCACACTGCCAGGGAAATCAACGTCTTTCTCTACTTCAGAAACAATAAAAAGATCATCCGAAAAGGCGTATTGAGCACCGAGTCTGAAAATTGTAGGAACACGTTCATTATCAAAATCAGCAAGCTCAGCAGTTGTTGGGTTGAACAAGTGAGCGCCAATTTTTAGTTTTTCAGTAACATCAGCCATAAGGCCAATTTCAGCATTGAGAATACCTTTACTACCATAGTTTTCAGCAAAGAAAATCCGCAAATAATTGAGTTGAACGCCTAGTGAAAAGTGTTCACCGAGTTGTTGTCCATAACCTAAGCCATACTTTGTTTCATTGTAAAAGCTAGCTCCAAACTGTTGTACTGATAACCCAATTCCACCGCTACCTAATGGTATAGCAACTGCCGCTCCTTTAAGAGCTAGATCTTCTAACCCAAACCGATTTTCATAATAAGCTCCAAAAGCAGTTTTCTCAACCCATGCAAGACCGGCTTGATTGTTAGAAACGGACCATAAATCTGAAAGGGTAACACTGGCATGAGCTAGTCCTGCTGACCTTCCTCCCAGTAGGGGGTTTCCAATCCCCGCAATTAGGTGAGCTGTAAACAGCAAGAACAGCAGTACAAGGCCAAGATGTTTCATGGTTAACTCAAGGTAAGAAGATCTTTCTTTTTAAAGGCTATCGCGCATGGCTTGAACTTTATGCTTTAGCTCCTCTTTGTATTTCGCTATACGCTTGCGTAAATCGTCGTCGCCAGCTCCAAGTATTTGAGCTGCTAAAATGCCTGCGTTTTTGGAGGCATTTAATGCAACGGTGGCAACGGGAACACCATTTGGCATTTGCAGGATAGAAAGTATAGAGTCCCAACCGTCAATGGAGTTACTTGATTTCACAGGAACGCCAATAACTGGAAGTGGTGTTATCGATGCAGTCATTCCCGGAAGGTGAGCTGCGCCTCCAGCTCCAGCAATGATTACACGTATTCCTCTTTCTTCAGCTTTTGAGGCGTAATCGAACATGAGTTCAGGGGTGCGGTGGGCGCTGATGATATCAACCTCACACGCTACATTGAGTTCCTTTAAGACGTCTATGGAATCTTGCATTACCGGTAAATCGGATTTGCTGCCCATGATTATTCCTACCTTCATTTACTGATGATTTTAAGTGTTTCTTTTACTTGACGCGCTCGTTTTTTAGCGGTATTCATGTCGCGAGCAACAATTGTTGCATGCCCCATTTTTCGAAATGGTTTAGTAATGGCCTTGCCGTATAAGTGTAAGTACACGCCAGGCATTTTAAGCACGTCTTTTAATCCTTCATATTGAGCTGGACCTGTGTGTTCTGGTGCACCAAGTAGGTTAACCATTACTGATGGCATAACCACTTCAGTATCGCCCAAAGGAAGGTTTAATATAGCTCTAAGGTGCTGCGCATACTGCGAAGTAAAATTTCCTTCAATACTCTGGTGCCCGCTATTGTGCGGCCGAGGTGCAACTTCATTCACAAGCACTTCACCAGTTTTAGTAACAAACAACTCTACAGCTAAGAGGCCAACAATTTCAAGATCTTCGGCTACCTGCTTGGCAACTTGTTGGGCTTTTGCCTCAATGTCAGGAGAAGTATTGCCGGGAGAAAAAAGAAATTCTACGAGGTTGGCTGTTTTGTTGAACTCCATTTCAACAGTCGGAAAGGCTGTTATTTCACCATTTGGATTGCGCGCTACAATTACAGAGATCTCGCTTTGAAAGTCTACAAAGGTTTCTAGAACTGAAGGTGCGTCAAAAGCATGAGTTAAGGATTCCTCATTTATTAGTGGGGTAACCCCTTTTCCATCGTAACCGCCAACACGCATTTTTTGCATGAATGGGAACTCATCTTTGAAGCCAGCAATGGCTGCTTTGTTCTCAATTAAATGGAAAGGAGAAGTTGGAATGTTATGCGCTTGGTAAAACTGCTTTTGACTCCCTTTATCTTTGATGATGCGCAATGTTCGAGGTTGCGGGTAAACCTGAATGCCTGAGGCTTCTAAGTCTTCCAAGGCATCTACATTTACGTTTTCAATTTCGATGGTAATGAGGTCTTTGTCTTTACCAAACTCCATTACCGTATCATAGTCGTTGAAGTCTCCATGGGTGAAGGAACTTGCCATTTCTTTGCAAGGAGCTTGCGCATCAGGATCAAGCACATGTACGGATAAGTTGATGTTAATTGCTTCTTGAATTAACATTCTGCCCAGTTGTCCTCCACCTAGAACACCTAGTTTAAAATCTGCGTCGTAGAACGATTTACTCATGAGCACAAAGATAGTATTACTCTTCATTGATGATGCGGGAGGATTATCCCAGAATTAGCAGAAACCAACTTACGATTAAATACTACTTTTGTCGATTCATGAGCCAAGTGAAATTACATGATAAATCGTTTGAGGTTTTCATTGAGGCAGAGCACATTCAAAAGCGTGTAGCAGAACTCGCGTTGGAGATTGATCAAGCCTATGGTAATGAACCTCCTGTGTTTTTAGTAGTTTTAAATGGTGCGTTTATGTTTGCTTCGGATTTGGTGAAGGCAGTGAAAGCTGATGCTCCTGTATTTTTTGTAAAATACGAGTCATATGTTGGTACCTCCTCTTCGGGAAAGGTAAAAGCAAGCCTAGACCCATCTCCTCAGGTAGCGGGTAGACGCGTAATGTTGATTGAGGATATTGTAGATACCGGCAGAACCATGGCGAAAGCCATTGAAGCGCTAAGGCAAGCAGGTGCTGTGGATGTGCAGATATGTACATTTCTTCACAAGCCATCTGCGGTGCAAGTAGCTTTACCAGTGCGGTTTGTAGGATTTGATATTCCCAATGACTTTGTGGTGGGTTATGGACTGGATTACGACGATCTGGGAAGAACTTATCGAGATTTATATCGGATAAAAAAATAGTGCATCATATGCTGAATCTTGTATTATTTGGCCCTCCAGGGTCAGGAAAAGGAACACAATCAGAACGATTAATTGAGACGTATAACTTAAAACACTTGTCAACAGGTGATATTTTCCGTGCTAATATTAGCCAAGAAACGGAGTTGGGCTCATTGGCTAAGAGCTACATGGACAAGGGCGACTTGGTTCCAGATGAGGTAACCATCCAGATGCTTGAGAGCGAAGTGGATAAAAATCCGGATGCAGCTGGCTTTATTTTCGACGGTTTTCCGAGAACTACGGCTCAAGCAGAAGCGCTGGATACCTTTTTGGCAACTAAAGGTACTTCCATTACACGCATGATTGCCTTGAATGTAGGTGACGAAGAGCTGAAGGCGCGATTACTGGAACGCGGTAAAGTAAGCGGAAGGTCTGATGACCAAGACCCTGCGATAATTGAAAACCGCATTCGTGAGTACAATGCCAAAACAGCGCCGGTTGCAGAGTTCTATAAGAGCCAGAACAAATATGCTTCAGTTAATGGTGTAGGAACCATTGATGAAATTACAAATCGCCTGTTTAAAGAAATTGATCAATTGCAAGGAAGCTAAGATCCGCTTGAGGAGTTTTACATGAAGAAAAATCGAAAAATCCAACAGTCCAATTTCGTGGACTACGTAAAACTCTTTTGCCGCTCCGGAAAAGGAGGGATGGGTTCAGCCCACCTACGTCGTGAAAAGTTTATTCCAAAAGGTGGTCCTGATGGAGGTGATGGCGGAAGAGGTGGTCACATTATTCTTCGCGGTAACAAACAGTTGTGGACCTTGCTTCACCTTAAGTATCGCAAGCACATTAAAGCCGAGCCAGGTGGAAATGGTGGGCGTCAAACCTCTCATGGTAAGAACGGGAAAGATGAAATATTAGAGGTGCCGTTGGGTACGCTCGCACGCGATGCCGATACTGGGGAGGTGCTTTTTGAAATTACAGAACACGGTGAACAGCAAATTCTACAAGGTGGAGGGCGCGGAGGCCTTGGAAATACGCACTTTAAGTCTGCGACCAACCAAACACCGCGGTATGCCCAACCAGGAGAGGATGGTAGCGAATCGTGGCGTATTCTAGAATTGAAAATTTTAGCTGATGTTGGATTAGTAGGGTTCCCAAATGCGGGAAAAAGCACCTTGCTCTCGGTTGTGAGTGCGGCAAAACCTGAGATTGCCAACTATGCATTCACAACGATGGTCCCAAACCTAGGTATGGTAGATTACCGTGATGGCCGTTCATTTGTGATGGCTGATATTCCTGGAATTATTGAAGGTGCATCAGAAGGAAAGGGAATAGGATTACGCTTTTTAAGGCACATTGAACGCAATTCTGTGCTGCTTTTTATGGTTCCTTGTGATACGGAGGATATTAAAAAAGAGTACGCCATATTGCTCCATGAACTTGAAAAGTATAACCCAGAATTACTGGATAAACAACGCATGTTGGCAATTACCAAATCCGATATGCTGGATGAAGAATTGAAAGCAGAAATGGAGCAGGATCTTCCTGATGTTGATACTATTTTTATAAGCTCGGTAGCTAATGCCAACATTATGGAGTTGAAGGATTCGCTCTGGAAATTACTCAATGCATAATGGAAGCCCTTATTGATTTCGATCAGGCGCTGTTCCTATTTTTAAATGGACTCCATCACCCATTCATGGATGAAGTAATGTGGTACGTAACTAAAACTACAACCTGGATTCCCTTCTATGCATTTTTACTCTACCTCGCTTTCAAACAGCTTGGCCCAAAGGCTATGTATGCTTTTATTCCTGCTATAGTCGTAGTAATTGTTATGGCCGATCAGGGTAGTGTACAGTTATTTAAAAATGTTTTCCAACGCTGGAGGCCTTGTCATGAACCTGTTTTGGAGGGGCTGGTGCATTCAGTTCGCAATAAGTGTGGAGGGGAATGGGGTTTTATTTCTTCACATGCTTCAAATACGTTTGGGCTTGCTGGATTTCTAGGACTTACCCTTACAAAAAAGCTTGGAAAATGGATGTTGCTTTGGGCTGCCGTTGTGAGTTACTCTCGCATTTACCTTGGCGTACATTATCCTGGTGATATTTTGGGTGGCGCCCTGTTCGGACTCTTGTGCGGAGCTACTGGTGCAGCAGTTTACCGTGCTCTTCGCTCGCGTTTTGGATCAAAATGGGGCAATACATGAAACAGTTTGTATTGGTATTTATCGGTGGTGGGCTCGGAAGTGTGATGCGCTATGGCGTAAGTCTACTCGCTGTTAAATTGTTTAAAAGTCACATTGCTTGGGGAACGATTACTGCAAATGTTATGGCCTCTGTGCTCCTGGCAGTTTTAATTGTGTTTTCTTCTGGTGA
Source organism: Salibacteraceae bacterium (assembly GCA_965661625.1). Classification (GTDB taxonomy): domain Bacteria; phylum Bacteroidota; class Bacteroidia; order Flavobacteriales_G; family Salibacteraceae. The sequence goes on along the minus strand of CBFIEM010000003.1, from coordinate 41,359 downwards.
TCAACCAACGCCAAGTTGGTTAAAACCGCTACTGCTGATTGGGTTTTGTGGAGGGTTTTCAACATTTAGCACGTTCAGTTTGGAGACCGTTACGCTGGTGAAAGCAGGCCATCCATTCTACGCCCTATTTAATGTGCTTTTTAGCGTAACTATTTGCGGTATAGCGGTATACCTCATATTGCGCGACTAAAACTCGAATCGGTAAATGTCATCCAAATCGGCAGTGTCGCGATTCATGCAAAATACTTCGTGAATAATACCTGTTTTGTGCTCAAAGACGCAGCCCCTCAAGTGTGGCCCATCAGATGTTCCCTCTTTCCAAGCACGCTGAATAATGCTCGACTTTGCAAGGTTGTAAATTTGCTCTTTCACGTTCAGTTCAACCATTTTATTCATCCGCTCTTGATCGCTTTTAAGCCCGTCAAACTCCTTTTCATAAAGTCGGTAGGTGTCTTTTATGTTCCGCACCCATTTATTCATCATTCCAAAGTGACTGTGAGAAAGTGCTGCTTTTATTCCGCCACAGCCGTAATGACCACAAACGATGATTTCTTGCACTTCTAACGACTCAATGGCATATTGAAGCACGCTCATCAAATTCATATCAGTATGGATAACCAAATTGGCAATATTCCGGTGTACAACTAAATCGCCTGGATTGGAGTTGGTGATTTCAGATTCAGGAACCCGGCTATCAGAGCAACCAATCCATAAAAAATCGGGACGGTTTCCCGCAGTATATTTTTCGAAAAAATCGGGATCTACCTCTTGTTTTTCTTCAGCCCAGGCTTTGTTCTCGAGTAATAGTTTTTGGTACTTGTTCATGTGTTTTGCTTTAAAACCCCTCGCATTTTACATCAATGTTTTTTGTAGCTGCATTGATCTTAAAATCTTCAATCATTTCCAGTACGTCTGTATCAATGAAGCGCGCTCGTTTTGCATCAATAATAACTTGTGCGTCGGGTGGGATTGATGAAAAAACCTTGACGAGGTCTGACTTATTCATAAAGGAGGCGTCCTTCCTGAAACGAATGAGGTAATGATTATTGCGGTTGGTTACTGATATGGAATGAGGAAGGTTAGAGCGGATGATGAAAAACAATCCGCTTATTAACCCTATCCCTATACCAATCAGTAAATCTGTAAATAATATGGCGACAATGGTAATGAGAAAAGGAGCGAATTGATTTACGCCTTTGCGGTACATTTCACGGATTAAGTCAGGTTTTATGAGTTTATAACCTACCAACAACAGTACTGCCGCAAGGCAAGATAGCGGAATGAGGTTGAGCAAGTAAGGAATGCTAAAGGCACAAACAAGGAGCAATACGCCGTGAAGAATGGCGCTGAGCTTTGTTTTTGCTCCAGCACCAATGTTTGCTGAACTCCTAACAATTACAGCAGTTACTGGCAGGCCTCCAATCATTCCGGAAATCATGTTTCCCACCCCCTGAGCACGTAACTCAACATTTGGAGGGGTGATTCGTTTGTTGGGATCAATTTTGTCGGCAGCCTCAATACTAAGTAGGGTTTCCAAACTAGCAACGATTGCAATGGTAACCGCTACAGTGTATACGTTTAAGTCGGTCCAGAAATGGAATGCGGGAGCTTTAAACTCTTCTATAAACCCACTTATGGAGTCATTTATTGGTAGTTCAACTAAGTGTTCACCTACGAGCTTCCAGGATGGATTTATTGCACCCATCAATTCATTTAAGCCAACCCCACCAAGAACAGCAATTAAAGCTCCCGGGATGTAATTGAATAGTTTAATGCGCTTCATGAAAGGCTGTTGAAAAAGCAGTAATATTCCCAGAGAAGCTAAACAGATGAACAGTGCAGTGAAGTTGGGGTCCGAAGCTGCAGCTATGATTTCGGTAAAGGTATTCTCATCATCGAGTTGCATGAACTCTACATCACCTTCTGGATCCGTATCCTTTCCAAAAGCGTGTGGGATTTGCTTCAAAATCAGAATAAGCCCAATGGCCGATAACATGCCTTTAATAACAGAAGAAGGAAAAAAGTGCCCAATTATCCCCGCTTTTAATATTCCCAAGATGAACTGAATTGCACCTGCAATTACAACCGCAAGAAGGAATGCCTCAAAAGTTCCAAGGGTGTCAATTGCATCAACAACAATTACGGTTAGCCCTGCTGCAGGTCCACTTACTGAAACACTCGATTTACTCAATCCACCAACCACTATTCCGCCTACTATTCCAGAAATAAGTCCGGAAAAAAGTGGCGCGTTGCTGGCTAGTGCAATCCCCAAACAGAGTGGGAGCGCTACTAGAAATACCACAATGGATGCAGGGATGTCTTTGTCGAGGTGTTTTAATACGTTCATTCAGGATATAGTTCAAGCGGAAAGGTAATTATTCCCAAGGTAATATTCGTGATGTTCAATAAGTATCCTAAAAGGTTGTTGGTCTAATCAAAATAATAGCATTACTATCATTGTTAAATATTTCACTATATTTGCCGCTTGTTAGCATAACAGAGAGTAGTTTTGATACAGATTCGGGTAGAGGATAAGGTGTTTTTAAAGGATCCACAAGGGACTTCACTGGGAAGTAAAATTGTGGAGCATGCCATATTGCAGTTGGATGCTTTGGGTTTTGAAGACTTTACATTTAAGAAACTGTCGGAGGAAATTGGTTCAACAGAAGCATCAATTTACCGCTACTTTGAAAACAAACATCAATTACTAACTTATTTGATGAGTTGGTATTGGAATTGGTTCGAGTATCAGTTAGAACTTCATACCTTTTCGATGCCAACGGCCGAAGAAAAACTGCGTGCCACAATGCGGCTACTAACAACACCTTTAGAGCTCGATATGAATTTTGAGTACATCAACGAAAAGGCACTGCAACGGGTAGTGATTTCTGAATCGAGCAAAAGTTACTTGCGAAAAACGGTTGATGACGCGAACAAGGATGGGTGTTTCGCAGCTTATAAACGACTTACAAAACGAATAGCGGATATGATTCGGGCCGTTAATCCCAATTATAAATTTGCAGATTCATTGGTGAGTACAGTAATTGAAGGAACGCATATGCAGCTGTATTTTGTGGATCATTTGCCCTCATTGACCAATATTAAGAAGGGAGATGATTCCCTGCATGCATTTTATTCAGAACTCATTTTTAAAGTGATTGATAAGTAATGGGAGTTAAAAGTCATACTGAAAAAGACACATTGGTTGGGAGGCCTTTCGCGCGCCTAATCAAGTTGTTTTCACTTGATAAACGCGACATTGGGTATTTGTACCTGTATGCCGTTTTTAATGGTGTTGTTTCACTTACGTTGCCACTTGGTATTCAGGCCATTATTGGGTTGATTATGGGTGGTATTATTTCAACATCTTGGGTGGTGCTCATCGTGGTTGTGATTATTGGTGTAGCGGCTTCGGGTGGGCTGCAGATTATGCAACTGTATATTTCTGAGATTCTGCAGCAGCGTATCTTTACGCGGGCTTCATTTGAGTTTGCCTACCGCATTCCACGGTTTAAAATGGAATCGTTAGATAAGTACTATCCTCCAGAGTTAATCAATCGTTTTTTTGATACGCTCTCGGTACAAAAAGGGATTTCAAAGTTGTTAATCGACTTTAGTAGTTCAGCGCTACAAATTGTTTTTGGTTTAGTGCTGCTATCATTTTATCACCCTTTCTTCGTGTTTTTTGCTATAGTGCTAGCGGCTTTGTTGGTGCTTATTTTTAGATTGAGTGGTCCACGAGGGCTGCGTGAGAGTCTGCGGGTTTCGGGTTACAAGTATGCTGTGGTTCACTGGTTGGAGGAGTTAGCACGAACGATGGGCACGTTTAAGCTAGCAGGACATACAGAGCTGCCACTAGAAAAAACAGATAGCCTTGTTCAGAAATACCTAACAAGTAGGAAACGCCTGTTCAATGTACTTGTATTTCAATACGGAAACATTGTTATGTTCAAAACAGTGGTTACGGCTGGACTGCTTATTCTGGGTTCGCTACTTGTTGTAGAACAGGAAATTAACATTGGTCAGTTTGTAGCGGCAGAGATCATCATCATTTTAATCATCAATTCAGTTGAAAAACTCATCCTCAGTATGGAAACTGTTTACGATGTCTTAACAGGGATCGAGAAGCTAGGAGGAATTACGGATATTCCATTGGAAGAAGATCATGGGCTTAAGTTCAACGAAATTGATACTGGCAAAGGAATAGCCATAAAGGTTGATGCGCTTAAATTTTCGTTTGGAAATGATGTTGACTCATTGCATGGCGTTGACTTGACTGTAAAGTCGGGTGAGCGGGTTTGTATTGTTGGGTTTAATAACTCGGGAAAAACGACTCTCTTAAATGTTATAAGTGGGATGTATACCAATTTTCAGGGAGGAGTTGCTTACAATAACATTCCACAAGGAAACTTAAACATGACATCGTTGCGCTCCAACATCGGAGATATTTTAGATCAAGAAGAGCTCTTTGCGGGAACGGTTCGACAGAACTTATGCATGGGGAAATCAAGCGTGAGCTTCGACGATGTGCGTTGGGCAGCTGAAAGTGTAGGGGTGGATGACTTTATCCGTAAACTGCCTTCTGGATACCAGACGGATGTGATTTCTGAAGGTAAGGGCTTTTCAAGGAATGCGATTCGTAAAATTATTATTGCTCGTGCCGTAGCTTCAAAACCAAAATTACTCGTGCTTGAAGAGTTTCTTCACAACCTAGAACGGAAGGATAGGGAACAGATCACAGGCTTTTTATGTGATAAAACGCATGATTGGACAGTAATTGCAGCATCTAATGATCCAGTTTTTGCAAAGCAGTGTGACCGGATTGTGGTAATGGAAGAAGGTGTGGTTATTGAAACCGGAACCTATGACGAGATTGCTAAGAAACCTTATTTCGAGAACTTATTTATGAGCGTGTAGTATGCTGAATATCAGTGATAAGAATATAGGTGAGAAAATTGATGTAAGCCGCTTCGGTGCATTCAAAACAGTATTGAATAATCGCTTCAATCGCGCATTGGCCTTTTGGATTAATGGGTTTTTTGGAGTTGCATTTATCATGATGTTTGTTCCTTGGACACAGTCCATTCGGTCAAACGGAAAATTAACTACGCTTTACCCAGATGAGCGCCCTCAAACAATTCAATCGACCATTGATGGCCGAATAGAACAGTGGTATGTAAGGGAAGGTGACTACGTTGAAAAGGGTGATACCATCGTACACATTTCTGAAATTAAGGACGCTTATTTTGATCCAGAATTGATTGAGCGTACCAAAGATCAGATATCAGCTAAAACAAGTTCGGTGGCAGCTTATGCGCGCAAGGTGGTAGCGATGCAAGATCAAGTAAAAGCCCTTCGTGAAAACAAACGGTTGAAGCTGAATCAAACTACGAATAAAATTGCCCAAAGTAAGCTTAAGGTAACGGCAGACAGCATTGATTTTCAGGCGGCCATGGTAAACTTCGAGATCGCTGAAAAGCAGCTTGGACGCCAAGAAAAATTGTACGAGCAAGGACTAAAGTCATTAACTGATCTAGAGAAACGAAAGAATAACTTTCAAAAGGAGCAGGCTAAATTGATTTCGGCAGAGAGTAAATTACTTTCAAGCAGAAACCAATTGATTAATGCGCGTATAGAGTACAACGCCATTCAGAGTGAGTTTGATAATAAAATTGCTAAAGCAGGGTCAGATTTGTCTTCGGCAGAGTCGAGTAAGTTTAATGCAGATGCTGAATTGACGAAACTGCGGAATCAACTTACCAATTATGAGCTACGTCAAAACTTCCGTCACATTAAAGCACCACAGTCGGGGTTTGTAACCAAGGCACTTCAGGCAGGAATTGGGGAAACTGTAAAAGCCGGCGAGCGGATAGTGAGTATTGTAAGGCTGGATGTAGACCTTGCTGTTGAACTATATGTGACACCTGTGGACCTTCCGCTAATTCGACGTGGACAAAAACTCAGGCTGCTTTTTGATGGTTGGCCTGCAATTGTATTCAGCGGATGGCCTGGACTGTCATTTGGAACGTTTGGTGCAGAGGTAGTAGCCATCGATAACATGATTTCTGAAAATAATAAATACCGAATTCTAGTAGCGCCGGATAAGCAAGATGAGCCATGGCCAGAATTGTTGCGTATTGGTAGTGGGGCTGTAGGTTTTGCCTTGTTAAAGGATGTGCCAATTTGGTACGAACTATGGCGTAACTTGAATAGCTTCCCACCAGACTTTTACATTGAAGTTGAGGAAAACAGAATTCCAAATAAGAACAAACCTGAAATTAAGAAAAAGTGAGACAGCTCATTGGGTTCATAGGTTTGTTATGCTCCGCACAGCTGAGCGTGGCTCAAGTGCTGCCGGTAGATACTACCCAATGGAAGCTATTGGGTTACAAGGCTTATATGGCCTTGATCGCTGAAAATCATCCGATAGCAAAACAAAGTGCCTTACTGAGTGAACAGGCGAAAGCCAGGTTGAGAAGTGCGCGGGGTGGGTTTGACCCCGTGCTGTATACCGATGCTCGTCAAAAGGAATACAAAGCATCTAAGTACTATGCAGTTTCAGAGTCGGGTCTAAAAGTTCCAACGTGGTTTGGGTTGGAAGGAAAAGTGGCTTACGAATGGAATGATGGAGCGTACTTAAATCCTGAAAACGAAGTTCCGCAATCAGGATTAGGCGTTGTTGGCGTTTCATGGGATGTAAGTGGTGGGATATTCTTGGATGAAAGACGAGCTACCTTAAAACAAGCTAAAGTCTTCTTCGAGATGAATGAAGCAAAACGCGTCCAATTCCTTAACAACCTTTACTTAGATGCGAGTTTGGCGTATTGGGAATGGGCAAAGAGTCATCAAAATTTACTGGTTTTTGAATCGGCATACAACCTTTCGTTTGTACGTTATCAAGGTGTAGTATCAAGTTACACTCAGGGTGACGTTCCTGCAATCGATACCCTTGAGGCCTTTATTCAGGTACAAAATAGAACCAACGATTTGCTGGAAGCGCGGAAGGAGCGATTTACCAAGCGTATGAAAGTGAGTACGTTTCTCTGGCTTGATGGTGTTGTACCTTTGGAATTGGAGGAGTTAACTCACCCCGAATCCATTGATGAACTTTCTGTAGAAGTAGCTGTACTTGATTCTGTTTCGGCAATGTTGTCGGGGTTGCGTCAACAGCATCCATTGCTACAACAGTATGCGCTTAAGGTGAGGGATTTGGAAATTAATCAACGCTTTAAGCGATCGAAAATGATACCATCGTTGAAGCTCAATTACAATTTTCTAACAACAGGTGGAATAAGCGAGAATGCGCCTATCCAAGAATCAACGCTTCAAACCAGTGATTATAAATTCGGGATTCAATTTAAGATGCCCCTGCTATTGCGTTCTGGGCGGGGAGAAGTGATGGAAGCCCGCGTTAAGATAGAGCAAGCAGAACTAGACTTGGAGCTAAAATCGTTAGAGGTACTCAATAAAGCCAGGATTTTTCAGAACGAATTAACCCTCCTCAGGGAGCAGGTTGTGCTGTACCGCAACGCTGTGCTTAATTACCGCAAAATGTTAGCAGGGGAGCGTGTAAAATTTGAGAATGGTGAAAGTAGCGTATTCCTTATGAATTCGCGTGAAATGAAGCTCGTTCAAGCCCAAGTAAAACTGGTTAAGCTGGAAACCGAATTCCAACAGGGAAAGGCGAAGCTTTACCATGCATTGGGAAGGTTATCTAACCTATGATTTCGGATTGATTGATTCTTTACCCGTTAGTATATCCCAGAACATTACAAAATCACCAGCTAAACTGAAAAATGGACGCTCGAACGTCTTGGGCTTATTTTGTTCAAAAAAATAGTGGCCCACCCACGCAAACCCATAACCTATCAGGGGCACGAAAGCTAGGGCTACAAATCGCTGTGTGAATGATGCGTAAATAATCGTAAAAATGACCAGGCTTGTACCAATGAAGTGCAATGCCCTACACGTAGGGTGCTGATGCTCCGCTAAGTATTCAGTGTAGAACGCTCGAAAGCTGGTGGAATTCTGTTCCCCCATTATTGGTAAAGGTCGTCGATAACCGATGTGTATTTGGCTATGATAGGCTTTCGTTTAAGCTTCATTGTTGGCGTAAGCTCACCAGAATCAACAGACCATTCTTCAGTACAAACGAACATTTTTTTCGGTTGCTCCCATTTACCCAAGTGTTTAGTAAGTGATTCAACTTCTTGCCATATACGGTTCGTAATGGCTTCGTTTTTACACATTTCCTCAATTGAACCGATAGTAACATCATGCAATTCACACCAGTCTTTAACAAAAGCCCATGCCGGAACAATTAGTGCGGCAGGAAATTTACGTCCTTCGCCGATAATCATTGCTTGTTCAATGAATCGAGATTCCTTCAGTTTGTTTTCAATCGGTTGAGGCGCAACGTATTTACCACCAGAAGTCTTAAAAATTTCTTTTTTACGATCCGTAATTTTAAGTAACCCTGTCTCCGTGAATATGCCGATGTCTCCGGTTTTGAAGAATCCATCATCTGTAAAGACCTCTTTGGTTTTTTCCGGCTGATTGTAATAGCCCATCATAACGTTTGGTCCCTTAACGAGGATTTCACCATCTTCATCAATACGCACTTCCACATTGTCGATGGTCCTTCCCACACAGCCAATTTCAAATCCGCGCCCTCCAGGGTGGTTTACTGATATTACAGGAGATGTTTCAGTTAAGCCATATCCTTCCCAAACAGGAATGCCTGCTCCGTTAAAAATGCGAGCGAGCCTCGGCTGAAGTGCTGCACTTCCAGAAACAACCGTTTTTATATCGCCACCAAGGGCCTCTTTCCACTTGCTAAAAATCAGCTTCCGGGCAATTTTCAGTTTGAATTCGTAAAAACCACCATTTCGTTCATAGGGTTCCCACTTCTCTGCAAGGCCTACAGCCCAAAAGAATAAGGCGCGCTTGAGGCCTGTTAGCTCACTACCTTTCGATATGATTTTTTCAAAAACTTTTTCAAGTAAACGAGGCACAGCAGTAAAAACTTGTGGCTTTACCTCCCTCATGTTGTCTCCAATGGTATCAAGTGATTCAGCAAAATATACTGAAACACCGTTGTAGAAATAGAGGTACAACACCATCCGTTCAAAAATGTGGCATACTGGCAGAAAACTCAGCGCTTTGTCCTGTTTGCCAACGGGTACCTTTGGAGTGCTATCAACGCAGTTCGAAACAATGTTTTGGTGCGAAAGCATTACTCCTTTGGGAAGTCCTGTTGTTCCGGAAGTATATATGAGTGTTGCTAAATCTTCATATTTAACTGCGGCTTTGCGTTTTTCAACCTCCTCTTGGTGCTCGGATTTTCCAGCATCCTTAATGGACGACCAATGCGGGGCGCCTTGAACTTCATCAAACGTAAACGTTTTTTCAAGTGAAGGAACCTTGTCTTTAATCGACATCACTTTTTTGTAGAGCTCTTCGTCTGAGACAATGCATAGTTTTACAGATGCATCGTTAAAAATGTAAGCAAAGTCGTCTTCAGATATGGTTGGGTAAATTGGAACATTTTGGGCACCAATTTGTAATATTCCTGTGTCACAGATGTTCCATTCTGCACGATTGTTAGAAATGAGTGCTATCTTGTCGTTCGGCTGAATGCCCAACTCGATCAGGCCGCGACTCACAGCATTGGCTTGCTCAATCCATTGGGCAGTAGATGTTTTTATCCATTTGCCGTTCACCTTATTTACAAGGGCATCCTCGTTTGGGAAATGGTGCAATTGATAATAAGGAATATCGAACAGTCTTTTGATTGAATCCATGTCGTTTCAATGGTTGATTAAAGAGTTGTCTAATTTAATAAATTTGGGTGCCCAATGGTCACTTAGAAGTGCATATTTAAAGGCTTATGAAGGATTTTTCTTACAAAACAGCATTAACCAACCTTTTAAACATTGAATTTCCGCTTATTGTTGCGCCCATGTTCTTGGTTTCTAACTATGAAATGGTTCACGCAGCTATGCAAGCAGGGGTAGCAGGAGCATTTCCATCGTTGAATTATCGGGAAGAGGGGGAGCTCGATAAGGTTATCGATCGACTGAATGAGTCTGCGAAAGGAGCAAAGGGTAAAGGGACCTATGGCATTAATTTAATCGTACAAAAAACGAACCCGTTGTACCGGAAGCATTTGGATATTTGTGTGGCAAAACAAGTTCCTTTTTACATTACGAGTTTGGGTAACCCAAAGGAGGTTATTGAACGTGCGCATGCCTATGGTGCGAAGGTTTTCTGTGATGTAACCAATTTGGAACATGCTAAAAAATGTAATGACTTAGGCTGCGATGGGTTCATTGCTGTTGGACAGGGTGCCGGCGGCCATGCAGGTCCAAATCCGCTTCATTTATTAGTGCCAAGCTTAAAACAGGCTTTTCCGGATACACCAGTGATTGGCGCTGGGGGAATCGCGACAGGTGAAGGATTGGCGTCTGTACTTATGTTAGGAGCAGCAGGTGCATCTGTTGGAACCCGTTTTATTGCTACATCAGAGGCTGGTGTTAATGATGCTTATAAGCAAGCTGTTGTGGATTCTAAGATGACCGATATTGTACTCACTACAAAGATTAGTGGAACCCCTTGTACCATAATCAATACCCCTTACGCTAAGAAAATTGGCTACAAACAAAATGCAATTGAGCGTTTTTTATCAAGTAAAAAACAAACACGCAAGTATTTTAAAATGTGGGTACAGTGGAGTGGTATGAAAAAACTTGAGAAATCAGTGATGCCCGCAAACTATAAGACCCTCTGGTGTGCGGGACAGTCGGTTGAACTAATAGATGATGTGAAGTCTATCGGGGATGTTATTGTAAAATTCAAGCAGGAGTTAGCAGAGGCTACTAACCAGTTTAATCGCCAAGTTATTCATTAGCTTCTATTAATTTGGAGAGGTCATCCGCAGAGTGAGCGGTTTCAATCATATCATGCAATATGGAATCTAAATCATGCCCAGCATCAACGATAAGTTGAATGAATTTTAAGATTTCATCTTGTTCAATAATTCCTTTTTCAAACAGGTGAATAATCCCCATCAATCGCGATAGTGGACCGCGAACTTCATGTGCTTGTTTCCACGCTATTTCTGAAAGCTTGTGGGTTTGTTGTTTGATTTTATGTATGCGCATTTCACGCTGGGTAACATCTGTTTGTACCGATATAAAATGGGTTACTTGACCTTCTTCATTGCGGATGGGTGAAATGTGAAGTTCTACTCTGTATCGCTTACCTTTTTTTGTGTAATTGGTAATTGTAGTGCGAATTGGTTTTTCCTGAATGAGCGCTTCTTTAATTTCTAATTTTCGCTCTTGTTCGGTTCTAGCTCCTTGGAATAATTTGGGAGATTGTCCAATAAGTTCGTGCTGCGAGTATCCTGTAAGCCGCTCCATTGCTTCGTTTGCAAAGGTGATGACTTGGTTGTTTTTACTTTTAGTGCTTTCGGTGATGAGAATGGCATCATTTGAATTACTGACAGCTGATTCTAAAAATTTAAGCTTTCTTGTTTGCTCATACTGCTCTGTAATATCCACTGCAACCGTGTCCCAAATAACAACATCTTCACTAATGCTAACGGGTGTGCCAACCGCATGAACCCATTTAAGTTCACCTGTTACTTTATGAGTTACCCTGAATCGGTGGTCATAAACCGAATTGGACGCTTTAGAAGTGTAAATTTTAGCCACCATTTCATCAATGTCTTCAGGGACGACTTGGTTGAATATACAGTTGATATCTGCTAAAGCCTCTTTGGGAGTTACGCCGTATATGTTATAGACACCTTGATTTGCATAGAGTATTTCATCATGCTCATCTGCATGATTAATATAGCGAGTGAGCGCGCCATTTAAATTATTTCCGATGCTTTCTAATTGCCAATCGCTTGCTGATAAAACAAGGTTTGTTGTTTTTTTGGTTGTGTCAACGCATAGTTCACCGGCTATTTTTGTTTTCCCCTTTTCGTGTATGGCGCTTCCGGAGAACTCTACAGTGATATAGGATGAGCCCGACTTAGTTTGAATTTCCATTGGCATTCGAAAGGTTGCATGGTTCTTTTCAAGGTTTTTTAAATTAAGTGAAAAGGTGACGAATTGCTTGGTTGTTAGCTGAGCAGTGAAAGCAGATAGGTCTTCAGGTAGATCTATCAACGTCAATAATTCAGCTGGTTTGTGCGACCACTCGAACTGTTGTTTTTTAGGGTGATATACCCAAAAAACATGAGGTCCTTGTTGAATAAGTGTTTTTACAAGATGAAGGTTGTCCTGATCGTCAAAGAATTTGCTCATCTTGATGATATTAGTTTATAACCTTAAAGGATACATAAATAGCTTGTTAGTTTACCAATATCACTTTTCCATTAATACAAGTATGCGAGACATGGGTATTATGGATTGTTGATTCTTGGTTTAGGAGGCTTCTATTTACAACGGTAAAGTTGGCTTTTTTGCCCACTTCAAGACTTCCTTTGATGGAGTCTTCAAACTGTGAGATTGCGGGCCATATTGTAATGCCTTTCAAAGCTTCTAAGGAGCTAAGAGCTTGTGTAGAATCAATTGAGGGATGGCGGAATCCAGCAGTGTCCTTTAAGGTAATAGCAGAAAAGAAAGTAAACAACGGGTTGGGGTGTTCTACAGGGAAGTCAGTGCCAAGGCAGATTAAGTTATTTTGAGCTTTTAGGCGATTAAAGCTATAGGCGTTTTTCATGCGTTTTTCTCCCAAGCGATCAGAAGCCCAATACATATCACTGGTGGCATGTGTTGGTTGAACAGAAGGAATAATGGTATAGCGCCTGAACTTTTCTACATCATTTGGATGTACAATTTGTGCATGTTCTATTCTCCACCGTTTATCGTTTGTTCCCTTCAGTTGTTTGCCCATAATGTCTAAAATCAGGCGGTTGGCCGAATCACCGATACAATGAACGTTCCATTGAAAGCCTAACCTGTCCATGGTTTGCGCCATGTTTTCAAAATGAGCAGGTTCACTCAGTAAAAAACCTTTTGAGTCAGGAGCATCGTCATAAGGTTCTAGAAGCGCTGCACCGCGCGAGCCTAAGGCTCCGTCGCCATAGCTTTTAAATGAACGGACGGTTAATTTGTCTGTTGAAATGGCACCGTGCTTTTGGAAATATTCAATGTTGTTGGGGTTGTCGCTGACCATTGCGTAAACATTCATGGCTAGAATGCCTTTTTGCTGCAGTGAGTCAAGCAATAAAATATCACTTACATCAAGTCCAGCATCGCAAACGGTTGTTAATCCCAAATCAAAAAGTTTCTTCTCGCCGCTTATGAGTGCTTCGATTTTTTGTTCACGTGTTGGTTTGGGAATATGATTCGTTACCAAATCAACCGCATTATCAACTAACACACCTGTTAGTTTTCCGTTGGAAATTAAAATTGCACCGCCTTCAACGTTTGTAGTCTTAGTTATTCCTGCAAGCTCAAGGGCCTTGGTGTTAGCAACGGCTGCATGGCCGTCAATTCGTTTAAGTAAAACTGGGTTTGAAGGGAAGATGCTGTCAAGCATTTCATTAGACGGCATATGTTGATTCTGCCAGTCGTTTTGATCCCACCCTCTGCCGAGGATCCACTCACCGCGATTGGGCGTTGCATCTTTGAGCAATGCCATGCATGCCTCCCAACTTGCAGTTCCAATTAGGTTTACTTCCTGCTGGGTAATGCAATAATTTACAAAGTGGGCATGACCATCTATGAATCCAGGATAGACAAATTCCTTTCGGAGATCGAGCATGTTGGCTGACTGATATGCATTTAGGATTTCATGTTCAGCACCAATTGCGACAATACTGTCGTTCCGTATTGCCATTGCTTGAGCTTTGCTCATTACAGGATCTAGGGTGAAGATGTTCGCATTGTGAACAATAAGTTCAACGCGTTCTTTTTTGAACCTGCTGCAGCTAAGGGAACATACTGCAAGGAGAATTAATCCAACATACTTCATCTTACTGTTTGTTTACTGTTACCGAGTTGCCTTGTGCTGCAGGCAATAATAGCATGTCTCCGATGACAACATGAGGCGGACGAGAAACTGCAAAATCGATGCAGTCTGCTATATCATCTGCCTTCAAAGGCTCAAATCCATTATAAACTTCTTTTGCTTGGTCAGCGTCGCCATCAAAGCGTACAATTGAGAACTCGGTTTCGACCAGGCCGGGAGCAATATTTGTAACCTTAATATGATGCGGCAATAAGTCGAGACGCATTGCCCGAGAAAGGGCATCAACAGCGTGCTTGGTTGCACAATAAACGTTGCCATTAGGATACACTTCTTTACCTGCTAAGGAGGCTACATTTACAATGTGGCCCGACTTGCGTTCAATCATACCCTTACTGATAATTTTGGTCATGTAAAGAAGTCCTTTCACATTGGTGTCAATCATGCGTTCCCAATGTTCAACATTGCCAGTTTGAATGGGGTCTTTTCCTGCAGCAAGCCCTGCATTGTTAATCAGAATGGTGATGTTTTGCCAAGATTCGGGGAGGCCATCGATGGCTTTCTTACAAGCAGAGTAGTTGCGAACGTCAAAATGGAGCGGCAGCACTTTCACTTGATATTCACGTTGAAGTTTGTCAGCAAGAGCTTTCAAGCGTTCCTTTCTTCTACCTGTTATGATTAGACCACTGCAGCGTTCCGCTAATTTTGTAGCGGTTGCTTCACCAATACCAGATGTTGCTCCTGTGATGCAGGCAATACCTTTTTTCATAATGCAATTTTGCTCAAATGTAGGGTGTAATTGGCTCAGTTAAAAACTTCAATTGGAGAGGACGTTGAACTCGTTTGAGATAGTTACTTTTGCAGCAATAAATCCAATCACATGGCGAACGTAGATACACAAATAGCTACTAAAGAACAGGCGCTTCAATTAGGGCTTCTTGAAGAGGAATTCAATCGTATAAAGGAAATACTGGGACGAGACCCGAATTTTTGTGAGGTAAGTATCTATTCTGCAATGTGGTCGGAGCATTGTTCGTACAAGAATAGTATTACGTGGTTGAAAAAATTACCGCGCAAAGGGCCACACTTATTAGTTGAAGCTGGAGAAGAAAATGCAGGATTAGTTGATATTGGCGACGGACTTGCATGTGCATTTAAAATTGAATCACACAATCACCCATCTGCAATTGAACCATATCAAGGTGCAGCAACAGGTGTTGGAGGAATAAACCGTGATATTTTCACCATGGGTGCAAGGCCTATCGCACAGCTGAACTCGTTGCGCTTTGGCTCATTGGACTTGGATCGTACAAAGTGGTTGGTGAAGGGGGTAGTTAAAGGTATTGGTGATTATGGTAACTCATTTGGTGTTCCCGTAGTTGGTGGTGAAGTTATGTTCGACGAGTCGTTCAACACGAATCCGCTTGTAAATGCATTTTCTGCAGGAATAGTGGAGGTTGGTAAAACCTTATCTGCAACATCATATGGAGCTGGTAACCCAGTTTATATTGTTGGTTCTGCAACCGGAAAGGATGGGATTCATGGTGCATCGTTTGCTTCGAAAGATATAACGGAAGAGTCTGCCGGTGATTTGCCTTCAGTGCAAGTGGGAGACCCTTTTCAAGAGAAATTGCTTTTAGAGGCAACATTGGAATTGGCTGAGACTGATGCTGTGGTTGGGATGCAGGACATGGGAGCAGCTGGGATTACGTGTTCCACTAGTGAGATGAGTGCCACCAATGGATTCGGGATGGATATTCAATTGGACAAAGTGCCAACGCGTCAAGCTGGAATGCGCCCATTCGAAATATTGCTCAGTGAATCACAAGAACGCATGCTTGTAGTTGTGCAAAAAGGCAAGGAAGCAGGTGTAGCGTCAATTTTTGAGAAATGGGATTTACATGCTGTAGAAATAGGAACGGTTACAGAAGGTGGTGTCTTGAGGTTTTATGAGGGAGAAGAGCTTGTGGCAGAAACACCTGCTGAGCCTTTAGTGCTTGGAGGCGGAGCTCCAGTTTATCATCGCGAAACAAGAGAACCAGCATATTACAGCGCCTATAAAAAGTTCAATATTGATCAAACGCAAGCCCCAGAAGACTTGGTTGAGGTTGCAGATCAGTTAATTGCTTTACCAAATATTGCTTCAAAACGTTGGGTTTACAATCAGTATGATTCAATGGTAGGGACAAAGAATATGTCCACAAATACGCCCAGTGATGCTGCTGTTGTAAATGTAAAAGGCACTAATAAAGCTATTGCGATGACAGTAGACTGTAATTCGCGATACGTGCATGCAGACCCGTTCGTTGGGGCGCAAATTGCAGTCTCGGAAGCTGCGCGCAACATTTCATGTAGTGGGGGAATTCCTTCAGCAGTTACCAACTGCTTGAATTTTGGAAATCCGTATAACCCAGAGTCGTATTGGCAGTTTGTGAATGCAGTACAAGGAATGGGAAATGCGTGCGAACAATTTAAAACCCCAGTTACAGGTGGAAACGTTAGCTTTTACAATCAAACGGTTACTGGAGACAAAGAAGAGCCTGTATTCCCTACCCCCACAATAGGGATGATTGGTTTAGTGGACAAAGGAAATCGCATGTCACTTGACTTTAAATCGGCTGGAGATCATATCTATATGGTTGGCTCGTCGAAAAACGACATCAATTCGAGTGAATACTTAGCGAATATACTTGGGATTAAAGAATCGGGAGCTCCTTCCTTTAATATGGAAGATGAAGTACAGGTTCAAAAAGCAATCCAACAGGCGATTCAAACTAACGTTATTGAGTCTGCACATGATTGTGCTGATGGAGGACTTTATGTAGCCTTGTTGGAAAGTGCAATGCCTAGCGGATTTGGCTTTGAGATTACCACTGCATCAGGTATCCGTAAAGATGCATTCTTGTTTGGAGAAAGTCAGAGTAGGGTGGTTGTTTCGGTAACACCAGCAAACCGCGAAGCATTTGAAACAAAAATGAAATCCATAGGAGTAGCATTTAGCGAGTTGGGCTCAGTTACCAACCAGGATATTAAGGTAGATGGTGTAAGTTTTGGAACTGTTGCTGATAAAGCAGAAGTTTACAATACAGCTCTTGAAGCACGATTGAGCTAGCACTTGGTGAAATTCAAATTGAAGAAGGGGGGGTTTAGCCCCTTTTTTCGTTTATTTTCGGTAGTTCATTCCCGGAGAGGAAAAGAAGGTGGTTCGAACAGATACAGATATCGACTTTGTTAAAGGGGTAGGTCCTCAACGTGCTGAAATGTTAAAGCAAGAGCTGCGCATTTTTAAGGCAGGTGACTTGCTATTTTACTTTCCGTTTAGGTATATCGATCGGTCGCGCTTTTATAAAGTTAACGAGCTTCACCAAGATTTACCTCATGTTCAAGTGCAAGGAGTGCTCTCGCAGTTTCAAGAACTGGGTAAGCAGCGCGGCAAAAGGTTGGTGGCAAAATTGGTTGATGAAACGGGAGAGTTGGAACTGGTATGGTTTAAAGGTGTTCGCTGGGTAAAACAGCAGTTAAAACCGGGTAAACAATACATCGCATTTGGAAAGCCAACAGCGTTTAACGGTAAATTAAATATAGCTCACCCAGAAATGGATGAACCTGATGCAAATGCTGGCACAGGAGCGTTGCAACCGGTATACTCTACTACTGAAAAGTTAAGCAGCAGGGGGTTAAACAGTAGGGGGATAGAGCGCTTAATTAAACAAGTACTTCCAGAGCTGGTCAAACAGGTTCCGCCATCACTGAGTGCTAGCTTGAGGGAAAAGTATCATTTGCTTTCAAGAGCTGATGCGCTAAGAATCATTCACAGTCCTACCACCTCCGATTTACTTCAACGCGCTGAGGTTACCTTGAAATTTGAAGAGCTTTTTTACATACAGTTGCAGTTGATGCGGATGAAGCTTTATCGTCACCAATATGTGCCGGGATTTCAATTTCCCGAAGTAGGCAGGAATTTTCTTGAGTTTTATAACAATCGTTTGCCTTTTGAATTGACCGGTGCTCAGAAGCGTGTAATGAAGGAAATCAGGAAGGACCTTAGGCAAGGCTTTCAGATGAACCGTCTCTTACAGGGCGATGTGGGCTCCGGCAAAACTATGGTGGCCATATTATGCATGCTTTTGGCTATTGATAATGCATATCAAGCCGCAATGATGGCTCCAACAGAAATATTAGCTCGTCAGCATTACGAAGGTGTTCGTGAACTTTTAGAACCCTTAGGTTTGAAGGTGCGAATATTAACTGGTTCTACGGGGGCAGCAGAACGCAGGAAGCTTCATGCGGCATTAGAAGAAGGAGCAGTTCATGTGCTTATTGGAACCCATGCACTATTCGAAAAGACAGTAAAGTTCAGCAACTTGGGTTTAGTGGTAATCGATGAACAGCATCGATTTGGTGTTGCACAACGGGGCAGGATGTGGAAGAAGAATAACATTACTCCGCATATTTTGGTAATGAGTGCAACCCCTATTCCTCGCACCTTAGCAATGTCCATTTACGGAGATTTGGATGTCTCAGTTATTGATGAGCTTCCCCCGGGAAGAAAGCCAGTACAAACCAAACATGTTTATGATGCTGCGCGATTAAAGGTTTTTGGTTTTATTAGGAAGGAAATAGCTAAGGGCCGACAAGTATATATGGTTTATCCACTTATTGATGAATCAGAAACGTTGGACTTAAAGAACTTGAATGACGGCTATGAGAGTGTGTCTCGAGCATTTCCTGAATTTCAAGTAAGTGTTGTTCATGGAAAGATGAAGGCTGCAGATAAGGATTTTGAAATGCAGCGATTCATCAAAGGAGAAACGCATATTATGGTTGCTACAACTGTGATAGAAGTGGGTGTGAATGTTCCCAACGCTTCCGTAATGGTAATTGAAAATGCCGAGCGCTTTGGCTTGGCTCAACTGCATCAATTGAGGGGGCGGGTAGGACGAGGAGCTGATCAGTCGTACTGTATTTTGATGACAGGAAATAAACTCACAAACGATGCAAAGACAAGGATGGAAACCATGGTTCGTACAACAGATGGTTTTGAAGTTGCGGAAGTTGATCTTCGTCTTCGTGGGCCGGGAGATTTACTCGGAACACAACAGAGTGGCTTGTTGAATTTGAAGTTAGCGGATTTAGCAAAGGACACACAGCTGGTGCAGCTCGCACGAGACGCTGCTCAACACGTGCTAAAGGTTGATCCGGATTTAAGTGCACCTGCTCATCAAGATATCAATCGTTTTTATGCGCGGTATATAAAAAGCAGACCGAATTGGAGTCGTGTTTCTTAATGTGCTTTTAACGCGCGGATAATTACCTTTGCAGCGGAAAAATTGCAACCATGAAGATATCCCAGAGCTGGCTCTCAGAATACATAGATTTATCAGTTCCAACTGAACAAATAGCTCAATTACTTACAGATACGGGCCTTGAAGTGGAAGGTGTTTCTGAAATTGAGACAGTTCCAGGTGGCCTGAAAGGATTAGTAATTGGCGAAGTGTTGACGTGCGTTCCACACGAGAATGCGGATCGGTTAAAAGTAACTACGGTAAATATTGGAACAGATGAGCCACTTCAAATTGTTTGCGGAGCACCCAACGTTGAGGCTGGAATTAAGGTTGTAGTATCTCCAGCAGGCACAACGATTCACCCAATTAATGGGGAGCCTTTTAAAATTAAGAAAGGTAAAATCAGGGGAGAAGTTTCCAACGGGATGATTTGTGCAGAAGATGAAATAGGTCTTGGTAAGGGGCACGATGGAATAATGATTCTCGAAACAAATGCAGTGCCTGGGACACCAGCTGCTACCTATTTTGGAGTGAGTTCAGATACCGTATTTGAAATAGGATTAACACCTAATCGCGTTGACGGCGCCTCTCACCTCGGAGCCGCGCGTGATCTACGAGCAGTTAAAGCAGCTCATGATACAGAAGGAATTGGAGATACAATCTCTTTTCCAGATGTGAGCGGTTTTAAAGTAGACAATCAGTCCTACCCGATAGCGGTTGAAGTAAAAAATCCGGATGCTTGTCCGAGGTACACGGCTGTTACAATTAGCGGCGTTAGTGTAAAAGACTCTCCAGACTGGCTCAAGCAGCGCTTGTTGAGTATTGGGTTAACACCCATCAACAATGTAGTGGACGTTACAAATTTTGTATTGCATGAAATGGGTCAACCCTTACATGCATTTGATGCCGATAAAATTGCAGGGGGAAAGGTGATTGTAAAGCAATTACCTAAGACTACCGTTTTTAGAACGTTGGATGATGTTGAGCGGAAGTTGAATGAAGCGGACCTCATGATTTGTAATGCCGAGAATGGTATGTGTATTGCAGGTGTTTTTGGTGGAGCTGATTCAGGGGTGAACTCATCAACGCAACACGTATTTTTAGAATCGGCCTACTTTAACCCTGTTAGTGTTCGTAAAACTGCAAAGCGTCATGGTCTTAATACAGATGCATCATTTAGGTATGAACGCGGAACGGATCCAAGTGTTACGCCGTATGCCTTGAAGCGAGCAGCAATGCTTATTCAGGAATTGGCAGGTGGACAAATAGCAATGGATGTTGTGGATGTTTATCCTCAAGAACTTAAACCTGTAAAAGTTGATTATCATGTTCAACGGGGTTTTGACACGATGGGAACATCATTTTCTGAAGCTTTACTCGAGCGAATTTTACACGCGTTGGATTTTCAAATCACGAATAAAACCTCAGACATTTGGAAGTTAGAGGTTCCATTGTATCGGGTGGATGTTACGCGACATATTGATGTTGTAGAAGAAGTACTCCGCATATATGGATACAATGCGATTCCACTACCGGGGCAGTTAAAGAGCTCCCTAAGCTTCACCAATAAACCAGATGCAACAGCCATGAAAAAGCGCGCGGCTGGTATGTTAACGGGAAAAGGGTTCTCTGAAATCATGACAAATTCATTAGCTGCGCCCCAACACAATGAAATGGTTGAAGTTTCTGGAGATTCTATTGTGCTAAAGAATCCGCTGAGTAGTGAGTTGGCTGTTATGCGCAAATCATTACTGCCTGCTATGTTGGAAAGTATTCGGCATAATGTGAATCGCAGGCAACAGGACCTCAAGCTTATGGAGTTTGGGAAAACCTATGTTGCTCACGGAGATAAGCGGATTGAGGTTCAAGAGCTAGGCCTAGCTATTACTGGAAGAATAGCTGCAGATTCTTGGAACTCCCAGGATATTCAATCAGACTTCTTTCATTTAAAGGGATATGTGAATACTGTCCTTTCAGTTATGGGGCTGGATGGTTTTAGGGTGGACTGGAAATCCATAGACAAGCCATTTATGGAAGTTGCATTTGAATTATTCATAAACAAACAGTCTTTAGGTTACATCGGGAAGGTTGCAAGGGTAACAACCGAAGCGGTTGAATTGTCTCAAGATGTTTTCTGGGCTTCTTTGAATTGGGAGGCAATGCTTAATTGGGCTGGTAAAGTAAATGTGAAGTTCAAGCCCGTGCCTAAATATCCTGGAATGAGGAGGGATTTAGCACTATTGCTGGATGAGGAGACTAAGTTTGAAGACTTGGTTAATCTTGCACTTAAACAGGATAAAAGATTGCTCAAGGATGTTGGGCTGTTTGATGTGTACAAGGGGAAAAGTTTACCCGAAGGAAAAATGAGTTATGCACTGAATTTTTACTTTCAAGATGAAGCATCCACTTTAAAAGATGCACAAGTTGATCGCATCATGAAGCGAATAATTACCGCATTTGAAGCGGAGTTTAAAGCAGTATTGAGGTAGTGAATGTAGCGGGGATAAGGTATTTATTGAGGAATTAAATAAGAGATATGAAAAACCTAATTGGAGTACTTTTTTTAGCAGCTTTAATCATAATGTCAAGTTGTGCATCTATGCTAAACTTAAAGCGTCAACGGGTAACAGTAGAGGTGCCGAGTGCTTATGAAGTTAAAGTGGATGGTGAAGCTCCTAACCTTAATGGTAAAGGAACTAAGTATAAAGTTAAACGGACGTTTGGAGGACATCAACTCGCATTTTCAAAAGAGGGTTTTAAGCCTTATTATGATGTTCAAGGCTTTGAAGGAAGGTCTGCTCTGCGATTACTTTCATTGGCATGCCTTATTTATCCCATACTGGTAGACTATGGCCCAAAGTCGTTTAACTACAGCAGAAAATGGGATTACTCGGACCTAAAACTTAAACAATGGCCTGAAAAAGTTGAGGGTGAGAAAGAGATTCAACTTCAACGAGTATCAGTAGATGTTGCTTCCGGTGACTTTGAAATGCGCTCCTTTAGTAGCCTTGAACGTTACCGCAAGAAAGAAGCTGTTCAAGAAGGAGAACCACTCAACGAGGTTGAAGATTTGGTAGTGGAAAGAACCAACTTTAAGGGGTTATTAAATAGCATGCTCGTTAATCAAGGCTATGTGGATACTGCAGGTTTAATGTTGAAGAATAGCTATGCCAACAACCTTTTAGTTGAGCTGGTGATTAGCAACATTCAAATGGACTACATCAAGATTGATATTGGATCTGCGAGCGGATCTAGAGCTTTTAAAATGAACCTCGGTATAATATGGACCATAAAGGACTTCTATGGAGAAGACTTGTTCGTATATGACGATGTTGCAGAGTCTGGAGTTTTCTCACAATCTTTTTATGGGGATGAAGCAATTGAACTGGCCATTCAAGATGCGTTAAATTCAGGACTAGTGGATTTCTTACAAGAGGGTGAGGTTAAGCGTCTACTTAATGATCGCAGTTATATCGCAGCTGAAGAGGAAATGACTCTGCTGAAAATCAGTGAATCAGATTCCTACGTGTCTGGATTGGCAGAAGGTATAAAGTCGTCGGTTACCATATTACGTGGGGATGATGGTTTTGGTAGTGGATTTATTATCAGCAATGACGGATATATAATAACCAATTATCATGTTGTATCTGGTGGTGGAGATTTAGAAGTGGTGTTTAACGATGAAACAACGTTACCTGCTGAGGTAATACGTTCAAGTAAAATGCATGATTTGGCATTGATAAAGGTAGAGAGGGATGGATT
Organism: Salibacteraceae bacterium; assembly: GCA_965661625.1. GTDB lineage: Bacteria > Bacteroidota > Bacteroidia > Flavobacteriales_G > Salibacteraceae. The sequence goes on along the minus strand of CBFIEM010000003.1, from coordinate 18,326 downwards.
GGTTCCATTTAAAATTAGTAGTGCGGCTGCAGAGATTTCGGAAGATGTTTATGCAATAGGTACACCAAGTGCTAAGGACTTGGGCCAAACACTCTCTAAGGGAATTGTATCCGGAATTCGTACTGGAGATAACAAGGCACCCCTCATTCAAACTGATGCTTCCATTAACTCTGGGAATAGCGGCGGCGCACTTGTCAATCAACATGGTGTTGTTGTTGGTGTTGTCCAGGCTAAAGTTAAAGGGTATGGTGTTGAGGGTATTGCATTTGGAATTCCAGCTTCTACACTTGTCCAAAGCTTAAAATTAGAACTTTAACAGAGGCAAAATGAGCAGTATAAAAAAAGCGAACCTGTTGGGTTCGCTTTTTTTATTGAAAATAAATTGGTCAAAGCCTTCGGAACATTGCTTCAATATCCACTTTGCTCAGTTTATCCATCCAATCATGACCAAGCGCATGTGTCCACATGTGCGGTAAGTTGTAAGAAACTTCAGCCATTTGACTAATTTGCTCGTCTGTCCAGTTAGCAGAAAGGTTTTGAGGCAAATCAACTTGGTGATGTTCAATCATTGACCTGAATTCGTTCACTGCATCTCCATAAAACTCTTCCAAATGGTTGAAAGCAATGCAGTTCGCATATCCGTGTTTCATACCGAGTATTTTAGAGAGGCCGTAAGATAGTGCATGACATGCTCCAACTTCAGAATAGGTTAAGCTCAATCCACCAAATAGCGAGGCAATCATGAGTTTTTCATCATTTTCTGGGTTTTGTCCGGCATTTTCTCCTAAGAATACTTCTCGACACAGCTGAACCGACTGATCGCCATATGCTTTAGAAAACGCATTGTAGAAAATCCCTGATTCGGCTTCAATATCGTGAATGTACGTGTCCATTCCAGTATAGAACCACTGATTTCTCGGCACGGATGCAGTGAGATCGGGATCTAAAATAGCTTGATTGAACACCGTCCAGTCGCACTTCAGTCCAAGTTTTTTAACCGGGCCAGTGAGTACGGCGGTCATAGAGCATTCTGCCCCCGTACCAGAGATTGTTGGTACTCCCACTGAGTAGATTCCTGGCTTTTTGACTAGGTTTAAACCCTGGTAAAGCTGCGAAGAGCCTTCATTGGTGAACATTAAGCTAGCGGCTTTGGCGATATCCATGATTGAACCTCCACCAATACCCACTATAGCTCCTGGTATACCATGGTTTTTAAGTACATAGTCCCTCAATTCATCTACCTGCTCCGTTGTTGGTTCGTAGGGATCTACATCGATGAATTCTACTAGGTCTCCAGCTTCTGTTGGTATCCGATCTGCAAGCGGTTTCCCATGAAAGTATTTGTCTACAACGAACACTACCAAGCCGTCGTTTTCACTTCTGCGTGGTGCTAGAATATCGGATAGCTGGTCAAATGATCCACGACCGTAGACCATTTTTTCGATGTTTTTAAAGTTCTTATGCATGTTACAGCGCCTTTTTGATTGAGTTGATCATCGCGTCAGCAAACTGCTCAAGTTCTTGTTCTGTCCAGTTTGCCTTAATCCCTAATGAAATTAAGCGGCCAATGACTTCTTGAGCTCCAGGAAGCTCCATGGTCTTGTAATCTTGTGGAGCGCCAAAATGATGAACGGCTAATTTTACAGGAGCTTTGAGCTCTTTGATGTGGTCCCATTGGTTAATGAAATGATACATGTTGGTAAACCAATAATTAAAACCACCAACACCATCTGCTGCGAGTTGTTTGTGCACCCGTTCAGCAGTTTCTTGATTTGGTAGGAAAAAATTTAAGAATGTACCAGAGTCTCCTTCTGGATCATGCAAATGACGAAAAGTGATTCCATCGATTGCCGAAAGGCGTGATTTTAAGTAAGCTTTATTCTTGAGGTTGGCGGCCCTAATTTTTTCGACTTTACGAGTTTGAGCTAGACCTACAGCCGCATTCAATTCACCAAGTCTAAAATTACCACCAATAATGGGATGATCTTCCATTCCGCGATTATCTCCAACGTGAGTGTGACCGTGGTCAGATACTTGTTCAAGTGTATGGTAAGTCGCTTCGTCATTGGTAATGCAAATACCGCCTTCACCAGCAGTAGTGATTTTGAAGAAGTCCATTGAGAAAGCTCCTGCTTTTCCAAAAAGACCCACTGATTTCCCTTTGTAGAAAGACCCAAATGCTTGTCCGCAATCTTCAATCAAAGCAAGGTTGTGTTTTTCACACACAGCCACAATCTCGTCCATGTTCCCTGGAGCGCCGCACATATGGACAAGCAGAACTGCTTTTGTTTTAGGTGTCAGCGCAGCTTCAATTGACTCAGCAGTTAGGTTCAGCGTTTCGTCAATATCCGCAAAAATGGGTAATCCTCCACCCCACAAAACAGCTTCAATTGGAGCTACATAGGTGAATGGCGTAACAATTACCTCGGCTCCCAAGCCAACGCCAGCAGCTGCCATACACGAAGTGACCGCTGTAGATCCACTACTCACAACATGCGCATAAGGAGCGCCAGTGAATTGCTTTATCTCGTGCTCAAGTTCCCGGGCTTTCCACATGTCATCGCGGAGGTGTTCGTGATTGTATCGAAACAAACAGGTTGTTTCCAATACGTCCATAACTTCTTTGCGCTCTTCGGCGCCAAATAGATCCATTCCTGGCATAGTCGCTCTTTTTAAAATCTTCGAATTGGACAAAGATATAAATGTAAGGAGGTATGCGTGCGTTTACCTCTTACAATGATGTAGTTCATACCCTGAAATAGTTGTTATTTTGCACCCTTATGGATGCACTTAAATTTTTGGGAATTATTCCCGCGCGTTACGGAAGCACACGCTTAGAAGGAAAGCCTTTAGTGGATATTCACGGTAAGAGTATGATTCAACGTGTTTTTGAGCGAGCCTCGGCAGCGATGGATGAGGTTTATGTTGCTACGGATGATAGCCGCATTGTAGACGAAGTAAATTCGTTTGGTGGAAAAGTTGTGCTTACTTCAACAAATCATTCAACAGGAACTAACCGCTGTTTGGAAGCGTTTGAAGAGATTCAAAAATCTTCGGGCCAGACATTTGATGTTGTGGTTAATGTTCAGGGCGATGAGCCCTTAATGGAACCATCTCAGCTAAATGAAATGTTACGTTGTTTTGATAAACCAGATACTGAGATGGCAACGTTGATTACACCGGTTAAAAGGCTCGATGACCTATTCAACGAAAGTGAAGTGTTTGTTACATTTAACAAAGAGATGAATGCGATGTATTTTTCGCGCTCTGCCATCCCACATATTCGGGGAGTTCATAGGTCTAAATGGCTTGAACAAACTACTATTTACAAACATTTAGGGCTTTATGCTTATAAGGTTGACGCATTGCGTTTATTTGCAGAAATGGAAGTGTCACCACTTGAAAAACTCGAATCTCTTGAACAGTTGCGTTGGCTTGAGGCTGGTAAGCAAATGCGAGTGGCAATAACACAGTACGACTCTATTCCCGTAGATACAGTTGATGACCTCGAGCGCGTGCGTGAATTGGTGCGTTCAATGGAAGGCCCGAGCTTGAATGAATAAGCATCATATAGCCTTAAACTAGAGAATAAAAACAATCAGAAGGAATGGGTTACTTTTGCCCATATTTTAAGCATAAGCTATGAGTAAGAAAAAGGTAATGGTTGGAAATATTGAAACGGGAAGCGATAAGCTCTTCCTGATTTCAGGACCATGTGTGATTGAATCTGAATCAACAATGATGCGCACCGCTGAGGAAATAAAGCGTGTGTCCGAACGACTTAATATTGAGGTGATTTACAAATCGTCTTTTCAAAAAGATAACCGCTCATCTGTAGATTATTACATGGGGCCAGGAATTGATGAAGGGCTCAAGATATTACAGCGCGTAAAAGATGATTTTGGGTTTCCGATACTCACTGATATTCATTACCCAAGTCAAGTAGCTCCGGTTGCAGAAGTTTGTGATGTGCTTCAAATTCCTGCATACTTGTGCATGCAAACAACACTTACCGTTGAGGCGGCCAAAACAGGCCGTGTTGTAAACATAAAGCACGGACAATTTTTAGCCCCTGAGAACATGGCTAAGCCTGTTGCCAAAATTGAGTCAACAGGTAATGAAAATATTATTTTAACAGAGCGTGGCTTTACGTTTGGTTACAACGATATGGTAGTTGATCCGAGGAGTTTTTATGAAATGGGGAAAACAGGGTATCCTGTGGTTTTCGATGTAACGCACTCTATTCGGAAGTATGGCATTCCAAGTGCAGACCCTAGTGGTGGTGCACGTCAGTATTTGGGTGTTCTTGGGCGTGCGGGTGTAGCTGCCGGTGTAGACGGGTTATTTGTGGAGACACACCCTTGTCCGAGCGAGGCTCTTTGTGATGCAGCAAGCCAGTTGGACATGACTCAACTGGAAGAATTTATGAAGCCTCTTATCGAATTACACGAGGTGGAAGCAAAATATAGAAAGTAACTAAGCGCAAAACAATGGGTTAGATACCCCTTCGTTTTCTGAGAATACTCATATTTGTAACGAATTACACAACAACGAAATAACAACACATGGAATTGTATCTCGATTCAGCAGACATTGCTGAGATTAAAGAGGCTTTCGAATTGGGTTTCCTTTCAGGTCTAACAACTACACCAACTTTCATGCACCGTCACGGTATTACAGATATCGACGGGACAATCTTAGAGTTGGCTAAAATCGTTCCTGTTCTTCAAATTGAAGCACTAGGTGAAACAGCAGAAGAAATAGTTGCTGAGGCAAAACGCCAAGATGCACTGGGATTGGATCGTAACAAAACGGTTTATAAAATTCCAATTTCACTTGAAGGGGTGAAGGCTTGTCGCATGTTGCGCAATGAAGGATTCCTAGTGAATATTCATTTGGTTTATACGCTTCAACAGGCATATATGGCAATGGAAGCTGGTGCTACATATGTATGCCCGCTAGTTGGTCGTTTACAGGATCAAGGAACAGATGCCCTTTCATTGGTTCAGCAATGTGTTGAAGCAGTGAACTACTATGGGTATGATACGAAGATCATGTTCTCTTCAGTTCGTCACGTAGAACATGTTCGAAATTCCATTAATGTAGGTGTACATACAGTAACGGTTCCGTGGAAAGTGATGAAGCAGCTGACTGAGAATCATTTCACAGAAATAGGAACGCGTCAGTTTTTTGAGCATACACGCTTGATGACAGCTCGCGTCCAAGATGTGATTAATGATAACAATCCTACAGTTGCCCTTGATGCTACTGTAACTGATTGCTTGGTTAAAATGACAGCAAGTGGCTTTGGAGCAGTTACGGTAATTAACGATTCAAATGAAGCGGTAGGTATTTTTACAGATGGTGATTTGCGCAGGTTGATTGAATCTGACGGTGCAGGTGCCGTGGACAAAAAGATGTCTGAGTTGACAATGAATACACCTAAGAGCATAGATGCAGGTGAACTACTGATTGAGGCACAAACCATGTTTAAGTCAAATAAAGTAGACGAGTTAGTAGTTACTAGTCATGGAAAAGTAGTTGGAATGATCGATATCCAAGACTTGGTTAAAATCAATAGCTAGTACGTCGGATGAATAACGACATATCAATATTTGAAGAAAGAGGAGGTGAATTTGTTTCATCTCCTTTTTTGTTCAAAGAAAAATTGGCTCATGTAAAGGCTGTTTTATTCGACTGGGATGGCGTGTTCCATAGTGGATACAAACAGGAGCACCGAACGAGTGCTTTTAGTGAGGCAGACTCGATGGGCGTTAATATGCTGCGTTTTGGATTATTCCTCCAGGAGAATAAACTTCCTGTTTGCGGTATCATTACTGGAGAGCATAACCCAACAGCTGCCTTTTGGTCTTCACGCGAGCACCTTGATTTTTTGATTGAGGGAGCAAAAGATAAACGACAAGTGCTAGCGATGTTGGATAGTAAATATGGAATTAAACCCCATGAAGTAGCATTTGTATTTGATGATATCTTGGACTTATCATTAGCACGTGAAGTTGGCGTGCGCATGTTGGTTACAAAAAATGCCAACCCCAAGCTTATCAATTATGCAAAACAGCACAAACTAGCAGACTACATCACCTATTCGGATGGAGGTAATCATGCTGTCCGAGAGGTTTCAGAAGTGCTTTTAACCCTATTGGATAGGTTCGATGAAACAGTTACAGAGCGCATGGAGTTTAGCTCGACATACCGTTCCTACTTAGAAAAAAGGCAGGACATTGAAACCCAGAATCTAGGTTCAAAAGACCTGCCTTAATAATCAATTAGAATTTTACAGTAAGCCCCGCAAGGAAATGTATTGGAGCTTGAGGGAATAGGCCGCGTTCAAAGTAATGAACGTCATTGTCATCTCCTGTATTGATTTCGGTATCACGTTCAGCGTAAATGTCATAATCGCTTGCAGGTCCCCAAGATTGATCGGGGTGGCGGAAACGATAAACCCAACCGTTGCTCGCATACAATTCGCTAAAGGCATTGCGTACAAGTAAGTTGAAGCTGATTGACTTTGCTCCTGTATTTGCAAGCGTGTAGTTTAAGCGTAAATCATTTACAAAGTACGCATCTAGTTTTCTCAAATCACTTCCGCTATTATCTAAATGTTGTTCGCCTACATATTTAGAAATGATTGCAAATTGAATTTGGTCAGCAGTTTTACCACCCTTTTTTATAAATCCAGGTAGCGTAAACTCAAATGTATTTGCCGCAATTACATTTGGAGAGTAGGCAATATCTGTATTTGAGTAAGAAATAACCTCACCATCCGGATAAGAACCTGCGTCCCAACTGTAAATAAGCTGGTCGTATTCCTCAATCTTGTTTTGGCTAAAGGTTGCATTTGCTGTCCATGTTAGCCAACGAAATGGACGGTATGCATAGGTGAGTTCAATACCGGCGCGGTAACTGTTTGCTACGTTCTGGCGGATTGCAGATCCTACATCATTAACTGCTCCCGTTAACACAAGTTGGTCAGTGTAATCCATGTAATAAAGGTTTACGGATGCTGCGTACTTTTTCATTGAGCGTTGGTACCCCAATTCATAGTCATGCAAACGCTCTGGATTTGGAGAGCTTACTCCTTGCGCACGATCAATATAGTCGTTCCTGCTAGGCTCGCGATTAGCTACGGCAAAAGATGCATACAGGCGATCATGTTGGCTGATGTTTGCCGATGCACCTACTTTTGGGTTGAAGAAGCCCAAATTGTCATCCACATCATATGAAGAAAGGTCGTTGTCCTGGCCTTGGGTTTCATACCTCACTCCTCTGTATTGTAAGTCTGTAAATAACGATAACCAACGACTCGCTTGGTAGGTGGTTCTTGCGTAAGCGTTCCAATCGGTTTTGGTGCTGTTGCCCTCATACCAGCGGTAATCTTTGCGGGCATTTGAGCTGTACTGAGCCCAAATAACCTCACCAAAATGATCGCCTTCGTATTTGTGAAATCCTCCCCCAACAACAGTGTTAAATCGTCCCTTGTTATATTGTAGCGTGAAAACTCCACCGTAGTAGTCATTTTTTAACCACCTTCTACGAATCAGGTTTGTCTGTTCAATTGTATCGTTTCCGATAATAACAGGAGCCAGGTTGTAATCTGAGAAATCCTGTGGGCTATTGAAAATGGTTTGATTGTAGCGATCTCCTTTGTACTCCTCAAAATATCCTTCTCCACGGGTGTAATGTAGGGCAGATGTCAGGTTTAAATTTGGAGTTAGCTTTCGTGTATAATGCAATTGATAATGAGTTTGACCGTAATTGTCAACTTGATCAGGATAATCATAAGGATTGAAGGTGCGATTACCGTTATCCATTGCTCCTTGTGGCACTCCATACCACGATTGATAGGTTCTCTCTTGTCCTGCAAAGGTGATGAACTTCAAGTGACTTTTATCGGTTATTTTCCCTGCACTGAGGTAGTATGACTGTAGGTCAGATGAGGAACGATCAATAAATCCATCTGAAGTTATACGCGAAAGACGCCCGTCAACATAGGTGTTGTTTTTAAGTATTCCTGTGCCGAACGCAACGGTGTGCTTCTGGGTATTGAAACTTCCGGCAGACCCAGCATACATTGCGTAGGGTTTAGCGGCTGTTTCAAATGTGTTCAAGTTAACAGTGGCGCCAAATGCTCCTGCACCATTTGTGCTTGTTCCTACACCACGTTGTATTTGAACACTGCTCACAGAGCTGGCAAAGTCGGGCATGTTTACCCAAAATACTCCTTGTGACTCGGCATCATTTAGCGGAATGCCATTAACGGTTACGTTAACACGAGAAGGGTCAGATCCCCTTATTCTAAAACCGGTATAACCAACTCCAGCACCTGCGTCTGAAGTGGTTACAACCGATACGGTCTGGTCCAATAAAATTGGAAAATCCACACCCTGATTTAACTTTTCAATTGACTCCTTACTAATGTTTTCATGAGGTATCGGAGTGTTCGATGTAGCTCGCGTTCCCGAAACAACCATTTCCTTTAAATGCCACTGGTTAGGGCTAAGCATTACTTGATGTGTGCTCATGTTGTTTTCTGAAACGGTAACACTGGAAGTGTCGGCACTATACCCCATTGATTTTACAATAATAACATACGTGCCAGGGTTGAGAAGCATCTTAAAGCTTCCATCATCACTTGTGAATGACTGCTTGATAAGCTGACCATTTTCAGTGGAGCTCATAACGGTAGCTCCTTTTAAGGGTTGCTTTTCAAGGTTGGTTACGATTCCTCGCAGCCCCGAAGAATTAGGAGCTTGTGCTAACGCATTAGCCGCTAGGCAAAAAGTGAGGAAAAAAGAAACAAATGTTCCTGTTCTATACATGATAACATGTTTTAGAAAGAAAACTGGGGCAATTCTCCTCGGGTTAAAAAATAATTGTAGCACGTTTTGTGCAATTCCCTCCGCCAGCATTATCTGGATCAGGTTCCACCTATGTTTCAAGGTATGGGTGTAATCTCAGCCGAAGTCGGCACCCCATGAGATGCAACGAAGGTAATTATTTTTGGAATTCAGGATGGTTTTCGAGGGAATCTTTCATTTGAGCCAAGCGGTTTTCTCCCAGTTCATCAATAACAACGAGTGGAACGCTCTGACCTTCAAGCAGGCGCTTGTATTCTTGCGTAAATTGCATGCGGTCTTTTTGATTTGGGTGCTCGCGTAAGGGGTCGGGTTCCCAAGGAAGGTTTGGTGCCATTAAAAAACACAAGTCGTATTGCTGCTCTGTAAGGTAATGCTCTAGTACATGGTGTGAATGTCCTGTTTGAATGCGGTACCAATTCAAAAGTATTTCAGCTCCAGTGTCATGAATTGAATTGGTAGAATTTGCAATGATTTCAAGGTCCTGTTTGTGCTGTGTTGAAGCTATTGTTACTATGTCGTTGGAGCTGTAAGTACGATTCAACTGATTTAAATATGAGCGGGCATACTCCGGCCTTCTGGCTAGGTTAAATTGCCGGGATAACCATTTACTAGCTGTACTTTTTCCGGATGATTCTGCGCCAGTTACCAATATTCTCATACCGCCTGCTGTGCTTTAAGTTCACTGCGCCACTGGAAAATTCCGACAATTACGAGTAGCTCATACACTACAAATAATCCTGCAGTTGCATTAAGCCCCTTATACCAATACATGTAAATGGCTACACCGTCCACTAAAAACCAATAATGCCAATTTTCGAAGAACTTTTGAGTCACCATCCACGTGCAGAAAAGTGCTCCAATCGTGGTAAAGGAATCAATGTAGGGTAGTGATGCAGTTGTGTAGGTGGAAAGTATATGGCCAAAGCAAAATGTGCCAAGGGTAATTCCACCAGCCATAAACCCATGCTGAATTAGGGATAAGCGCCGAATGTCTTGCGCTATGGCTTTGTTGGATTTCACAGGTTGTTGCCACTTCCAAAACCCGTAAGCAGTCATGTAGAGGTAAAAGAACTGAAGACTAAACTCCATCCATAACTGAGCTTCAAAAAGAATGAATAAGTAACAACCTACGCTTATAGCACTGAAGAACCAGCACCAACTGTTCTTTCTAGTGACTAGAACTAAATAGGCTATGGATGTGAAAACGGCGATTAGCTCAAGCCAAGATGAGTTGGTGAAAAAGTCCAAGAAACTAGCCATTGGAACTGGGGGCTAAATTTCCGCTGAGCACTTTCATCACAAAAATTGCCTGCCCAGCGTTGTGATGGGCTGATTTCATTTCTGTGGTAACCGCAGACATCACCGTGTCGTAAGGTCCAAAAACTTGCGTACTTAATGTATTCGTTATTACCCTGATATCAGAGTAGGTGTTTAACCTGTCGATGAATTGTTGAATAATATGAATGAAGTTATCCTGAAGTGGATACATGCTTATTTCTACGGTTACTTCTTGACTCATATCTAGTTGCAGTTACAGGTATTGGAGAACTTTACCTCCGCATCAAAAGGTAATAACTCACGGATGCGTTCTTGATCTTGCTGTGTCATTGCAATATCCCTCAAGTCAACATAGATTAAATGCTTGAGCAGTTTTATTTCGGTAGGGAATTCAGCAATACTAGTCGACCAAATATCTAAGCGCTCCAGTTGAGTAAGGTGTTCCATACTGGTAGGTAATTCGGAAATATCATTTCTGCTCAAGGTGAGTGACTTCAAGTTGGTGAGTTTTCCAATTTCAGGAGTGATGTAGCTCAGCTTATTGCGATCTAAGTTTAGAAGTTGCAGCTTGGTAAGCTCTCCTATTCGAGGGGATATCGTGTCGAGTTTGTTTTTACTGAGGTCTAAATACTCTAGGTTTTTAAATGTAAAAACGACCTCAGGAATAGCTGTCAGGCGCTCTTTAACAAGGCTTAATTTGCGGACATCCAACGGGTTTTTTGAAGCCTCCTCCAATGATTCGTATGAGCCTTGGGCAAATGTTAAATAGGGGAAGAGGGTGAGTACTAACAAGAGATTTTTCATGAGGTGAATGCGTTAAGTGTATGTGATTTGTCGCTGGTTAATTGAGCCTTTAAATCCTCCAACGAGTTGAATTTTTGCTCACTTCGAATGCGTGCTACGAATTGAACGGTAAGGGTATGATTGTATAAGTCTCCAGAAAAGTCAAATAAGTTGGCCTCAATGCTGCGCTGCCCCGCTGAAGAAACGGTTGGTCGATTGCCAATATTTAGCATTCCGCGGAAACAAGTTGATCCTACGTAAATAAGAACGGCATAAACACCATCAGCAGGAATTAATTTGTGTTTGAAAACAGGGTTTAAGTTGGCTGTTGGGAATCCAATAGACCTACCTATATGTTCACCTTGAACAACAGTTCCTGTAAACGTGTAGGGGTAACTGAGGAATTTATTAGCCTCAGCGATGTCGCCGGCCGATAGCGCGTTTCGTATTTTGGTAGAGCTGATATTAACCTCGTCTACTGCCAGCGCTGTAATTTCTTCTACCTCAAAACCGTAGGTCGGACCGCACTCCAATAAGTGATCAAATGACCCCTCGCGATTCCTCCCAAAATGATGGTCATAACCTATTATTAAATGGTTGGTGCCAATGGCATTAACTAACACATCGCGTATGTATTCAGTTGAAGTGAGTCGAGAGAATTCCCGGGTAAACGGATGGAAAATAACATGATCTATTCCGAGTTTCTCCAAACGCTCAATTTTTTCCGATTTGCTGTTTAGCAGCTTCAATTCGGTGTCTGGTTGCAGCACATGCCTGGGGTGCGGATCAAACGTGAAAATCACAGACTCCCCTTTTTCTCGTTCAGCCTTGTCTACTAATTGCCTCAGAATTTTTTGATGCCCGAGATGAACACCATCAAATGTTCCTGTGGTTACAACGGCATTTTCGATCCGTTCAAATGATTCTAAGTCGTGATATACCTTCAATGTAAAATGACTGCGTTTGACGTTTGCAAAGGTGGTAAAAACGGGACGATTTATTCAAATTCAAAATTATACTTTAAGTGTCCTGTTTATTCGTTTGAAAAGGTCTATTTTTGCGCCCGATTTAAGATGTTATTGCTAAATTCTTTAAAGCCAGCACAGAGATGTCTGTTAACAAAGGTAAAATAGTACAGGTCATAGGTCCTGTAATTGATGTAAGCTTCGGGTCAAACTCAGAATTGCCAAAAATTCTTGACGCCCTTGAGGTAACTAAAGAAGACGGAACCGTTGTTGTTCTCGAATGTCAGCAACATACAGGTGAAGATACTGTACGTACTATCGCGATGGATTCATCGGATGGTTTGCGACGCGGCATGGAGGTGACTTCAACAGGTCAGCCAATTTCAATGCCAATAGGTGAAGCGGTGAATGGTCGTTTGTTTAATGTAGTTGGTGAGAACATCGACGGTATTGAGCAAGTTAAAACGACGAAAACCCTTCCAATACACCGCGAAGCTCCAAGATTTGAAGACCTATCTACGGCAACAGAAGTGTTGTTTACGGGTATCAAAGTAATTGACCTTATTGAACCTTATGCAAAAGGTGGTAAGATTGGTTTGTTTGGTGGTGCCGGTGTAGGTAAAACAGTTCTTATTCAAGAGTTGATTAACAACATTGCCAAAGGATACGAAGGTTTCTCTGTATTCGCTGGAGTTGGTGAACGTACGCGTGAAGGGAACGATTTACTTCGTGAAATGCTTGAGTCAGGTATCATCAAATACGGTGATGACTTTATGGAGAGCATGGAGCAAGGTGGATGGGACTTGTCTAAAGTAGATAAGAATGCCTTGAAAGATTCAAGTGCAGCATTCGTATTTGGTCAGATGAATGAGCCCCCTGGTGCACGTGCTCGCGTAGCGCTATCAGGACTTACATTAGCTGAATATTACCGTGATGGCGATGGTGAAGGAGAAGGAAAAGACATTCTTTTCTTCGTTGATAACATCTTCCGATTTACACAAGCAGGTTCGGAAGTGTCTGCACTTCTTGGACGTATGCCTTCTGCAGTAGGTTACCAGCCAACATTGGCAACAGAAATGGGTGCCATGCAGGAACGTATTACTTCAACAAAGAATGGTTCGATTACGTCGGTTCAGGCGGTTTATGTACCTGCAGATGATTTAACAGATCCAGCACCGGCAACAACGTTTGCCCACTTAGATGCAACAACGGTACTTTCTAGAAAGATTTCAGAACTCGGTATTTATCCGGCAGTTGATCCATTGGATTCAACTTCTCGTATCCTTACTCCTGAAATTGTAGGGAATGAGCATTACAAATGTGCTCAAGACGTTAAAGAAATTCTTCAGCGCTACAAAGAACTTCAGGATATCATCGCCATTCTTGGTATGGATGAGCTTTCTGAAGAAGATAAGCTTGTAGTACATCGCGCTCGTCGTGTTCAGCGTTTCCTTTCTCAGCCTTTCCACGTAGCAGAACAGTTTACTGGAATTTCTGGGGTGATGGTCTCTATTGATGAAACAATCAAAGGGTTTAACATGATCATGGACGGTGAAATGGATGAGTATCCGGAAGCAGCTTTCAACTTGAAAGGTAGCATTGAGGATGTTGTAGAAGCCGGTAAGAAAATGTTGGCATCAGTTTAATCGCTAACCGATAAGGATTTTAACATGTTACTAGAAGTTTTAACGCCAGATAAATTGCTTTACAAAGGACAGGTGAACTTGGTTAATCTTCCTGGAGAGAGCGGGCGATTTGGAATAATGGACAATCACGCTCCACTTATTACAGTGCTTGCAGCAGGAGTAGTAGAAGTGGAACAAACAGGTGATACAAAAGCTGAAAAAGAACGTTCTGGCGATTTGGCTTCATCAGCAGCTATGGACAAACGATTTACGTTTGAAGTGAATGGTGGCGTTGTTGAAGTTCTAAAAAATAAAGTGATTGTTCTTGCCGAATAAACGTAAGGACACCACGTAATCTTGAAGGGATGTCGCATGGCATCCCTTTTTTGTTTGCATTTTTGTAGCTATGGCAGAGGTAGGCAACAACATCAATCAAGCAGCTCTATTGCTTAAACAAGGGGGTTTGGTAGCAATTCCAACCGAAACTGTTTATGGGTTGGCAGCCAATGCGCTCGATGAAAAAGCAGTGGCTCGAATTTTTGAAGCCAAAGGAAGACCCTCTTTTGATCCTTTAATTGTGCACATTGGCAGCGAAAGCGATGTGTTGCGCTTTTCGAGCTCGTTCCCGCCCAATGCTGCGCGTTTAGCTGAGGCTTTTTGGCCTGGTCCGTTAACGTTGATTTTGCCTAAAAAGGATATTCCAGACTTGGTCACAGCTGGGCACTCAACGGTAGGGATCCGAATGCCAGATCACCCCCTTACCCGAACACTGCTCAAACAACTGCCTTTCCCTTTGGCAGCCCCTTCGGCAAACCCTTTTGGATATGTTTCTCCAACCTCCGCACAGCACGTATTGGATCAGTTGTCGCATCAAGTTGATTACATTTTGGACGGCGGAAATGCTGGAGTGGGAGTAGAGTCAACCATCATTGAGTGTAAAGGAGATGAAGTTCATGTGTTGCGTTTAGGAGGTCTCCCGCTTGAAATCATTGAAGAGGTTCTGGGTCACCCTGTTGACTCACTTAAAACTTCTTCTTCGAATCCGACTGCTCCTGGTATGCTTAGTAGTCATTATGCTCCTAGTATGCCTGTTTTCAGTGAAGCAGAAGAGGCTTTTAAGGCCGGTTATAATTGGATGGATATGGGGGCGCTGAGGTACGATACGTTGCATGCAGATATTCCCCAGCAACAACAAATTGTGCTTAGTAAATCTGCTGATTTGGCCGAAGCGGCAGCCCATCTATTCGCTGCATTACGGCAGGCTGAAACACTTCCAATTAAAGCTCTCTTGGTGGAGTTTGTGCCAGATGAAGGGTTGGGTAAAGCCATAAATGACCGCTTAAAGCGAGCAACTTCACATGGCTAGGTGCTTGTTGCCCTCAATTGCATGCACTAACCTGTGGCCTTTTAAGGTTTTAATTTGGGGTTATTTTGATGACGGTCCTTATCGCGCTCAGTTTTCAATTTCAGTTTTTGAGCAAATGCTTCGTCTAAATTTACGCCAGTTTGATTGGCGAGGCATACGGCTACAAAAATAACATCGGCGAGTTCTTCACCTAAGTCCTTCGTTTTGTCAGATTCTTTTTCACTCTGCTCTCCGTAACGCCGAGCAATGATGCGCGCAACTTCACCAACTTCTTCGGTGAGTTGGGCCATATTGGTGAGTTCATCAAAATAGCGCACGCCAATGGTTTTTATCCACTCGTCAACGCGTTGTTGTGTTTCTTGTAGTCCAGTCATAGCTTTAAATATTAGCTGTTATCCCCACAAGGATTAACCTGCGTTCATACGCTCCATTGTTGTACTTTAATACTTCGGTTAACGAACGTGTATACCTCCCACTGACGTAAATTTGAAAGTATTCTTCAATCGGGAATCGCACGCTAATCCCCAATACCCCGCTCAGATGAACGCGATTGTATTGATTGATGTAGCGTTGCAAATAATATTGGGTTTTCTCCCGCTCTGTTGGAGTTGGTAGAGCAACTGTTTTAAAGATGCGTGGACTTAAGCGCTGCATTATGGTTTTAATTACACCTCCTTTACCAGCAGCATCTCTACCCTCAAAAATCATGACAACTCTAGCCCCAGTATGCTTAACCCAGCGTTGCAGATAGCTGAGCTCAACTTGTAACTTAGAAAGTTCTTCTTCGTAAATCTCTGGGGTTAGTTCTTTGTTCTTTTTGCTCATCTTAAGGGCTTTGGTACAAGTTATGAAATCCCTTTTATTGAGCGTCTAACTCAATTCCTACAGGACAATGATCAGAACCCATAAAATCATTCAAAATAAATGCGCTTGTGATTCTTTCTTTCAATTGTACCGAAGCCAAGAAGTAATCAATACGCCATCCAATGTTCTTCTTTCTTGCTCCCATTCTATAGCTCCACCATGAGTATTTTACTGTATCTGGGTGTGCTGCCCTAAAAGTATCGACATAGCCAGAATCTAAGTAATTATCTAGCCCTGCAATTTCTTGTTTTGTAAAACCCGCAGAGCGATTGTAGTTCGCCTCGGGCCTTGCCAAATCTATTGGTCTATGTGCCACATTTAAATCTCCGCATAGCACTACTGGTTTTTTCTCTTCCAACCTTTGCAAGTGAGCAAGAAGAGCCGCATCCCAGGTTTGTCTGTAATCCAATCTAGCTAACTCACCTCCTGAGTTGGGTACATAGGTATTCACCAAAAAGAAATCATCGAATTCTGTGGTGATCACTCTTCCTTCTGTATCGTGCTCAGCAATGCCAATGTCGTTGGTTACAGACAAAGGTTTCTTTCGCGTGAGTATGGCTGTGCCGCTGTATCCTTTGCGTTCTGCGGAATTAGAGAAAACCTCATATCCCTCTAATTTAGACAAGGCTTCTCGTACTTGGTCGTCTTGCGCTTTGGTTTCTTGCAAGCCAATTACATCTGCGTCAAGCTCATAGATCATGTCAATGAATCCCTTTTTCTCTATTGCTCTAATTCCGTTAACGTTCCAAGAAATAAGTTTCATCATTCATCAATGTTAAGACAGTATAAATATACTCATTTTAAGGTCCCCGGCCATTTGGTTCCCTGTCAATCGGTAAAGCACTAATGAGCACTCTCCAACATGTTTTTTCACTTTTTTTAACATCTTCAAAACTTTTTGATCATTTTAGCGTTCCAAATAAAATCAATAATACTAATTGACATGAGAAATTTGTTACTAGAAGTGCCTCTTATGGCTGCTGACGATTATGTTGGCTTTACGTTCTTCATCGGCTACATGGCCATGATGGGAGCATCTGTGTTCTTCTTCTTTGAAAGAGGAACAGTTGAAGGTAAATGGAAAACATCATTACTTGTTTCCGGCCTTATTACCTTCATTGCTGCGGTTCACTATTACTACATGCGCGATTATTATATGGCGCACGGAGATTCCCCTACTTTCTTCCGATACATTGACTGGACATTGACAGTTCCGTTGATGTGTGTTGAATTCTATCTTCTTACCAAACCTGCAGGCGCGAAAATTAGTCTTTTATGGAAGCTAATTGCTGCCTCAGTATTGATGTTGGTAGCAGGGTATGTTGGCGAAGCTTTCAACCCTGAAGGAGGAGATACCACGCACAGTGTAATGTGGGGTGTTATTTCAACCATAGGTTATGTATACATCCTTTACACAGCTTGGGCAGGTGAAGTAAAACAATTAGCTGCGAAGTCAGATAATCCACAGGTGGCAAAAGGAATCAATATTATGGCATGGTTCGTTCTCGTTGGATGGGCAATTTATCCAATCGGATACATGTGTATGCCTGGTGGTTGGTTAAATGTTGGTCTAGGTTGGGATTCTTCTAATGTTGACTTGTTCTACAACATCGCAGATGCTATCAACAAAATTGGATTTGGTCTTGTAGTTTACAGCATAGCAGTTTCAGGTAAGAAGGCAGTTACTGCATAATGAAGAAAAAATCAAACAAGAGTTTGGTTATAGTTGGTTTTGGTTTAGCCGGCTGTTTATTAACTAGAAAGCTCCTCTTAGAGGGGCTTTCTTCTTGTATAACCATTATTGACCCTACATTTACTACTACCCAAAAACATCTTTGTTTTTACACAGATGACGAAGGCCTTACAGATGGCTTTGTTGCCAGAGAGTATACTTCTATCGCCATGCGCAAAGCTGGAGGAAATAAAATCTCCAAACGAATTCAAGGTGACTCCTACAAGCTACTGGACTGGAAAGCTTTACATGCTTCTACTTTAAACATGTGTGTAGCTTCAAATCAAGTGACACTTGTACGAGGTGAATGCTTAGCGTGCAATGAAAGGGGTAATGGCGCTGAGGTAAAGCTCAAAACGGGTGAAATTATATCTGCCCTGCATGCATTCAATGCTACAGGTCTTGGAGGAATATCTTCCGATTGTTATCAGCAGTTCCAAGGTGCTATAGTTCAAACCAAAAGAGATGTATTTGATCCTGCTGAGGCGATGTTGATGGATTTCAATATTCACAGCAAATCCAATGAACAAGTCACATTTAAGTACGTTCTGCCCTACACAAAAAATAGAGCACTTGTTGAATTCACAGTCATAGGGCCATCTATTCTGCCATGGAACGTTATCAGTGATCAACTTAATAATATGCTTAATACGGATTATGAGATAGATAGTATTGACAACTACGAAAGGGGTATTATACCTATGTCATCAATTTTACCACTGGATGAAAACACAGAATATATTACCTACTTAGGTCTTTCTGGGAACAAACAACGCAGAAGCACAGGCTACCTTCTTCAGTTTCTCTTAGATGATTTGAAAACCATCTCTTTAG
>CBFIEM010000002.1:0-253262 GCA_965661625.1 Salibacteraceae bacterium | reverse complement strand
TTCACTATTTCCTCACTCATGGATTTATAAAACCATGGCACCCAAGCTTGGTTAAATGAGTTTTGAAGCAGCGAAACTATCATGCCCAATTGAAAAGCTACGCTGTAAATTCCGTTTTCCGCAATACCGAGGTAATTGGTGACAAACAGTTTATCTGTAAAACCCATAATAGCGACAATAATCGCGTTTGGAACAAGGGGCAATGAAAACTTCAGGATTTGTTTTAAATAGCCTTTATCTGGCCACGAAAATGGAATTCGAACTAAGTTCAGTGCAATCCACATTGCGAGTAAAATATTCACTCCAATCAAAGCATAAACACGCCAAGTCCAAGATGGAAAAAGCACCCAAACACCCCCAATCGTAATAATAACCTCCATGATTCCTCTTCCAATTTTTAATCCTGCAAAATGGAAAGCACGATCACGAAGTCTAAAAACAGCCAATTTTAGCTCAACCGCTTGAAATGCTATCGCGAACACAAGCGAAAGCCAAACAAATAGAATAGGCAACTCCGTTAATTCAGCAATCAGGGCGTCCGCCAAGAGAAATACAATGCTCAAAACCAATATACTAGCAATAATGAGCCAAAACGTTTGCCAAAGGAGTTTTGAGAATTCTAAGCTCTTATTGTAAAACTCACGCGTAACAGCTCCTCCTGCAGATATCCCTATTAAGGGGATTATCAAGTACGCTAAGTATTGGAAGTTCGTAATCAGTCCAATTCCTGCAGGCGAAATAAATCCGGTCAGAAAAAGGATGAGCAGGTAAGAAACACCAGAACCCCAGGCATTGGATAAGCCATAAAGCATGAAATTCTTTAATAACTTCATTTTGAGATTAAGATTCGAAGAGCGTTTCTTAAATTTTGGTGATAATTAGCTTTGATGTTCTTTGAATTAGCTGCTCTAATTTCATCAAACTTAAGTTTCTTGAGTGATTTTGCGTTCAAAATTTCCCGCACCATTTCGGATGGTGAGTTTGCATATTTCGTAAAATCGGGATGAGTTAATGTGTGCTCATACATCGCCCTTGCCCTTCCTTCAATGTTTGCTAAAACATTTGGAGTGCCTAAAGAAAGCGCTTCTATTGCGCAAGTAGAGTTTAAGGTGGCGTGAATATCCGCATTCAAAATCTCCTGATAGACATCAGCGCCCTCAATCAAAATCATATTCTTTGGAATGGCGTACCTTGATTGATACGTTTCAGCTGTTGTTCTCCTCAGTACCATCCGGTACGAAATCCCTTCATTCAATTTAGCAGCCTCTATAAAAAATGGAAAAAACTGATCAAATGGATCTTGAACCGAAACTGCAACCACAATGTTATCCTGCTTACTGGTAAAACTGGAGTCTTTACTTAGTATGCTCTCTAAGTAAAAGTGACCTATTGGAATCACTTGCTCTGGATCCAAATAACAGCTTGTTGTTTCAAAAAATGAATGCTCCCGCTCTCCAAATGTTAAAAGCAAATCGGGTAAATACCCCACATCAAAGCGACGTGAATAATAGTATGCATAATGGGTTTTAGACACAACTCCATGCTGTACTTCTACAACCTGAATACCCTTTTCTTTTGCTGCCAAAAGTGCTCCAAAATTCATGTAAGGAACAATGGTGAATAGAAATTTTATGTTGGTCTTTTTCCTCAAATAGTAGCGCATAGCTAAATACTGGGACTGAAACCTATTTGCTACGTAATCAATGGATAAATCTACCCCCAAGAACTTATTGACTTCAACTAAAACATCACCATTTACTATGATTGGGGCCTTGCTCCATTTTGAAAAGAAAAATTCCAGAATCCTCAACGGCATTCGAGATGCTGTATTGGGATTGGGAATTTGACTCATCGGCTTTATATTTCCCACGGGGAGTTCTAAATGAACTACCTCTCCCAATAAATCTTTGTGGAACAACAACCCATCTAACAGTTTATCCATGTACAAGGAGTCGTGCAGCTTCCTGTGCTCTGCATAACTCATGGCTAACGTTTTTGGATTTTGACGATAAGCAGCAATACCTTGAAAAGTATGCTTTAACAACCTCAATTTATCCCAGACACTGAGCTTTACAAGGGTTCCTGACGCAACGTTTATGCGATCGAAAAGGAAAATTTTATAAAATGGCCAAATCGGAACACCATTAACCAACACACGTTCTACCTCATAGCTAGACTCGACGTTTTTGATTAACTCAGTTATTGATTTCATTATTGGGAATTACTAGCCATAAACTGGTAGCAAACTTAAACATTCCAGTCATCCTAACTACCTGGTGCAACTGCCAGTGTTACCATTTAATTCGTTTGTGCTTGAGCAAACTAAAAATAGCAGACAAATTATCTTTTTTGTATTCAGCATAGGGTTCATTTGTCCCACCGAAACTCTTGAAAAACATACTTACACCGGGAACATCGGAACCTTCAAAATCTAGCACCCTATCGGTTGATGCATACCTTCTGATCATTTCATACAATGCGATGGACATAGATTGCTGACTCCGGCCGTAAGAACTAGAAGCCCCAAATACGTTGATCACTCGCTTAGGTGTTACTATGAATGAAGCTATACACGTTACCTTTCCATCCACACTTAAGCGGATAATGCTGAGCATATTGCGATCCATAGCCGCTTGTAAAAGTTTGTTAGCCCTAATGTAGTTGCGCTTTCCCCACTTCACGGTTGACTCTAAATGGTGTTCGTAAAATTGAATTAATTCTTCCACATCCTCAGAGGATTCGACTTTATGTACACTCCTGTATTTTTTTACTTTCTTCCGTAGTCCTTTGTCAAACCGATTGAGAATAGCTTCTTCCGAATTAAACAGTTCAAGGATAAAATTGGTCCTCACTCTATTTACATCTGATTCAGCTAATAACGCATAATTTTCATGAGACAAGTTAAACTGAATGTATTTAAATGAACTCGGAATAGCACTTAGAAACTGTCGTATTATTAAAGCAGTAATACCTGCACCTATCACACCTAGCTGTTGGGTCAATACCGGTTGATATATTTGTTTTACACCTAGCAATTTTTCATTAAAAACCAACGGCATAATGAAGGCATAATCCCCTACTACAAGTGCGTCCCATTTACACTCAGAAATTGCGTCTAAAAACCAACTGTAATGATATGGAAAGCCATTTCCATGGTTGTCTACGACGTGATCCCAGCGTTCAATATCTACCTCATCATGTTTTACGTACGAAATCTCCATTCTCAATTCTCTAACCAACATTACAGACTTAAGCAAAAAGTAAAGGCCCTATAAAGGGCCTTTAATGTACTAAAGTTTCTTTCAGCTAACGAGCAACATTCACTGCTCTCGTTTCCCGAATAACGGTTACGCGCACCTGACCTGGGTATGTCATTTCATTCTCAATCTTCTTAGAAATATCATATGAAATTTGTCCGGCCATTTCGTCATTAACCTTTTCACTCTCAACCATTACACGTAATTCTCTACCGGCTTGAATGGCATAGGCTTTCGTCACACCCTCGTGTCCTAGAGCAACACTTTCTAAATCTTTCAAGCGCTGGATATATGATTCTAGTACTTCCCTCCTAGCTCCAGGTCTAGCACCTGAAATAGCATCACAAACCTGAACAATTGGTGAAAGCAGGCTTGTCATCTCAACTTCATCGTGGTGAGCACCAATGGCATTGCAAACTTCTTTATTCTCACCATATTTCTCGGCCCATTTCATACCTAGAATTGCGTGAGGAAGCTCCGACTCATCAGAGGGAACCTTCCCGATATCATGCAATAGTCCAGCGCGTTTAGCCAATTTGGTGTTTAATCCTAATTCACTCGCCATTGTAGCACATAAATTTGCTACTTCACGGGAGTGTTGGAGCAGGTTTTGACCATAAGAGCTCCTATACTTCATGCGACCAACAGCTTTAGTCAGCTCTGAATTCATGTTGTGAATACCTAGGTCAATACAGGTGCGCTTACCCGTCTCCATGATTTCATCTTCTATCCGTTTTTCAGTTTTCTTAACTACTTCTTCAATTCGGGCTGGGTGAATTCTACCATCAGTGACTAACTGATGCAAGGAAAGACGGGCAATTTCTCTTCTAACAGGATCAAAACAAGAAAGGATAATTGCCTCGGGAGTATCATCAACAACAATCTCAACGCCCGTTGCTGCTTCCAAAGCACGTATATTGCGACCTTCACGGCCAATAATCCTTCCTTTAACATCGTCACTCTCAATGTTAAATACAGAGACCGAGTTTTCAATTGCATGTTCAGTTGCTACGCGTTGAATGGTTTGTATCACCACCTTTTTAGCCTCTTTACTTGCATTCATTCTCGCATCGTCCAAGATATCCTGAGATAGTTTAGCCGCATCAGATTTAGCTTCCTCCCTGAGTGCATCCATTAAGGCATTTTTTGCATCATCTTGGGAATAGCTGGCTATCCCTTCAAGTTGTGAAATGCGTTGTTGTTGAATTTTATCGAGGTCATCTTGCTTTTGCTGAACAATTTCCAGTTGCTGATTTAGATTTTTACGAATTGACTCAATTTGTTTATCCTTTTTGTTGGCATCACCAAGCTTCTGGTTTAGAGACCCTTCCTTCTGTTTAATGCGTTGCTCTGCCTGCTGAAGCTTATTATTCCGTTCTCCTATCTTCTTCTCATGCTCTTCTTTTAACTGCAGGAATTTCTCTTTTGCTTGAAGCAATTTTTTCTGCTTTATTACCTCGGCCTCAGCCTCAGCTTCTTTTAGCACTCCTTCTGCCTTCCGTTCCACCGATTTTCTAATCATCACATAAGCGATTCCCGCACCTGCGAGGACTCCTGCGACCAAACCGATAATCATACTAATTGCATCCATGTGTTACTTTCTGTTTGTCCTTAAATAAAAAAACCCGCACAAATTGTTTGTTTGAGTAAAACTTGAACAAGTTCAAAATATAGAGGCGCCACGATTCGGCTGTCGTCCAGTGTCTCACAAAAGTGAAATCTCGTCATGTAACATACATGCGATAAACAGGCCTGACATAAGAACTGTGTGCTATCCTCTTAACGGTAAAGGTGTTAGTTTTACCAAACAATAGCAATTCATGCGGGATGCATTCCGTTGTTTCCAACGTTTATAAAAAAGAACGTCAATCTGGTTTAATATAGGCCTCAAGCATTTCCACTACCGCTTTTAATTCTTCATTCGTGGAGTGGGTCTCAGTTTGGGTTGGAGTATCGGCTTTCTCAACATCCTTGGTAGCATAAAAGAGTGCGGTCATTGCAAGTAAATCTTGCCGATCTCGAACTGCGTAATTCAGCTCTAACTCTTTAATGTTTTCATTTACCAATTTCGCAGCCTTGCGAATATACTCCTCTTCTCCCCGTGCTATTGTGAGTGGGTAAACCCGATTTGCTAAAGTTACTTTAATGGATAACTCACTCATTTGACACCTACATATTTAATAGTGCAATGCACTCATCTACTTCCCGCACTAGCTCATCAATCTTTTCACGTAAATCATGCTGATTTTCATTTCCTTTATCGGTTGAACCTTTTGCAATTTTCGCAACGTTCAACGCTTCCTTCGTCCGCTTCAACTCTTCTTTTTGATCTGCTAGTTCTGTTGCTAAGAACTTATTCTTAGTCCTTAAATCATTTAACTCCTCGATTGCTGATTTATTGGCTTCTATTAAGTGTTCGCTGTATTCGCGCAATTTTAACAGAAGCTGTTTTTCTTCACTCATGGAGTTTGATAATTCAGGATAGACAAAATTAGCATTCGTTCAATGGTAAACAAACTTTTTTCACACGTGCTTTGTGGAAAGCAATTTAAATATCTCGTATGCTACACCCATGTTGGACTTATTTTTGAAAAAAAGAAATTCATGGCTGCACGCTTAACACTATTATTACTCTTAGCATCAACGGTTGTTTTCAGTCAAGAGGATTATAGCGCTTCTTTTCTTCCTCCTCTTGAAATACCACTTTACCTGGCCGGAAACTTTGCCGAGATTCGTTCAAACCACTTCCATGCTGGAATTGATATCAAAACACAGCAGCGCGAAGGGTTGAAGGTTGTTGCTGCTGATTCAGGATATGTTTCTCGGATAAAAATTTCAAGGTATGGTTATGGCAAAGCGCTTTACATCACCCATACAAATGGGTTCACCACTGTTTATGCGCACCTCCAGGCTTTCTCACCAGAGATAGAAGAGTTCGTGCAGCGCGCTCAATACGCGCAAGAGCGCTTTGAGATTGAATTATTTCCCAGCAAAGGTGAGCTCCAAGTTAAGCGTGGCGGACTCATTGCACTTTCTGGAAATACTGGAGGTTCCGGAGGACCCCATCTTCATTTTGAAATCCGAGAAACTGCTACCGAAATCCCGCTCAATCCCTTGAAGTTTGGATTTGAAATAAAAGATGATGTTAAGCCCATTCTCAAAACGCTTGCTGTCTATCCTATGAACGACACTTCCACCATTAATGGAAGTAATCATGCAAAATACTTTTCCGTTTATGGAAAAGGAGGCGCATATACAATCGGCAAGCAACAACTAAGAGGTAAAGGAGTGCTCGCATTTGGCATTGAAGGAATAGATCGGTTAAATGGTGTCGCCAACCGCTGCGGAATCTATGAAGTGAGTCTATTTGCTGATGGTAATCAAATTTATCAGCACCGAATGGATAAAGTCCCGTTTCACCTTTCGAGGTATATTAACAGCCATGTTGACTTTAGCAGTTGGAAAGACCGAGGAAAGCGCGTTCAGAAATCATTTTTGGATCCAGGCAATGCCCTTTCCATCTACCATGATGTTAAGTTAAATGGTCAGGTTTTCTTTTCTGAATATGGGCATGATTTGCGCTACTCTGTGCGAGATGTAGCTGGTAACACATCACAACTCAATTTTTCGGTTAAGCTCGACACTTCTGTATCGAAAGTTGAAACTCAAACTCCAAAAGGAGTGCTTTTCGCTTACAATTCATCCAACCGATTTGTCAGCGACAACATTGAACTCTTTCTCCCAAAAGGTGCTTTGTACAATGACTTATTCTTCAACTATGAATTCAAGCCTTCAACTAAATATCTAGCTGGAGTTCATGCGATTCATAATACAAATGTTCCTTTACACAAGTATGCACAAGTCAAAATCACCATTCCATCAGATTTAATAAAGCACCGTACAAAGTTGACTGCAATTTCATTGGATGAGTCAGGAGGTATTTTAGCAGCTGAAGGTGGCAAAGCAGCGGGAGAACAATTTGAGTTCAGGACCCGAAGTTTTGGACCATATTCACTCATTGCTGACACCGTAAACCCAAAAATCATACAATACGATCGCATCAACACACAACAGTCTATAAAATCACAACGAAAGCTGCGCTTTAAAGTTACAGATGATCTTTCAGGAATAAAATCCTATTCCATTTACGTAAACAACAAATGGGTCTTGGCCGAATACGATTCAAAAAAAGACTTGATTTGGGTAGATACCAGTCAACTTAAACTAAATAATGGGATTCATTCGTTAAAAGTTGTTATAATCGATGCTGTTGGCAATGAGGCTCAACATGCTGTGCGTTTTCTTTGGTAACTTGCGGATATGTATAAATCAGTATTACTAGTTGTAGTTTTATTTCTTGGAGGATTCCTTGTAAGTGCCCAAGATTACTCCAAAGGTTTAACTCAATTCTCGGGTGTTGTTTTAGAAGCGGATAGCCTCGACCCGATTCGTTTTGCAAGTATTATCATTAAAAACACGAACAGGGGAACGATTAGCGACGCTTATGGGTATTTCAGCTTTGTAGCTGAGAAAGGAGATACCATTGTATTTAGTTCTATTGGTTTTCAAGATGCCGAGTACGTTATACCCGATACAATTTCAGGGAACAGGTATAGCTTAATTCAGGTAATGTCAACAGATACCATTGAGCTTGATGAAGTCACCGTATTTCCTTGGCCTTCGCGAGAAGAGTTTAAAAATGCATTTATGTCATTAGGGGAGCTCGATGAAGACCTCATCAATGCTCAAAACAATTTGGAGATGATTTCCTCAATGGATCTTGAAAGAATAGAAGCTATGCCCTACGGCAGCCTGAACTACAAGTACCAAATGCAACAATATCAAAGTAAACTGTATTACTCTGGACAGTACCCGGTTAACAACTTAATGAACCCAATCGCATGGGCTTCTTTCATAAAATCCCTGAAAAAGAAAGATAAATAGTCTGCTTGGATAATAATTTACTCGTTCGAAGGTTAAAATAACTCATTTGCAACGGTTACTTTTGACGCTTCGTGAATTGGATTAATTATACATGTCTGGCTTTTCTCTGTTTTGTATGCCTCCTTAAAGGGAATACACAAACATTGCATGGTCAAATATTTACTGACGATGGCAAGCCTCTGGCTGGTGCGTTCATTGGTGTGCCAGGAACAGCGATCGCTACAACATCGAATTCAAGTGGAGCGTACGAACTTCAACTGAAACCTGATGAACCGACTCGAATTCAAGCCTCTTTTTTAGGATTTGATACCGTTAGCTGGGAAGTCTCTCTTCAAGCTGGCCAGCGTTTAAGAAAAGACATTACGCTCAGGCTAAGTGCTCGAAACCTAACACAATTTGAAGTTTCAGGAAGGAGAAATCAAAGTCCCGGTATCCAGACCATCGATCCAAAAGCGGTATCTGCACTTCCAACACCCAATGCTTCGCTAGAAAAAGCGCTGGCCTTCCAGAGCCTGGGGGTTTACAGCACAAATGAATTGAGCAGTCAGTACAATGTAAGGGGTGGGAATTTTGATGAAAACTTGGTTTACGTTAATGATGTGGCTATTTATCGTCCTTTTTTAGTGAGGTCAGGGCAGCAAGAAGGCTTAAGTTTTATCAACCCCAACATGGTAGAATCCGTGCAGTTTAGTAGTGGAGGATTTGACGCAAAGTATGGAGACAAAATGTCCTCAGTACTCGATGTAAAGTACAAAGAACCCCGCGAGAAATTGTCTGGCGCGGTAGAAGGGTCCTTATTAGGAGCTTCAGTTTACTTGGGAAATGCTTCTGAAGGTGGGCGCTTCACTCAAATTCACGGATTTCGATACCGCACTAACCAATACTTGTTGGATGCATTGGATACAGAAGGTGACTACCAGCCTGTATTTACAGATTACCAAGGTTATTTTACCTACGACATCAATGATGAGGTAGAGTTAGGACTTCTCGCAACTTACTCCAATAACCTGTACCGTTTTGTACCTCAAACGAGGCAAACTGAATTCGGGACAGTGAACGAAGCATTGCGGTTAACCATATTTTTTGACGGTCAAGAAATAACTCAGTTCGAGAACGGGTTAGGTTCATTTTCAGTAACATATCGACCCACAAGTAAACTTAAACTAAAGTTCATCGGTTCCATCTGGCGTTCTTTAGAGTATGAAGGTTTTGATGTTGCGGGAGCATACCGTTTAGATGAACTAGAACGCGACCTTGGGTCTGATAATTTTGGAGATGTAGCATTTAATCGCGGAGTAGGTGGCTTTTTAAATCATGCACGAAATGAATTGGATGTATTGGTTTTTTCGGAAGAACACAAAGGTTCATACTTCGGAGACAACGTGCTGTGGGAATGGGGGTTGAAACACCAACAAGAGCAAATAGTAGATGAGCTCAATGAGTGGCGCATGTTAGACTCTGCAGGGTATAGTGTTCCGAGGCAGCCCGGTGATCAAATTGAACTCTATGAAGTTATCAGAGCGAATAACGACATTACCTCTAATCGCTTAATGGGGTACCTTCAAGGAAGCAAGGAATGGCTTATTGATAGTACAGAAATAAGTCTTCATGCAGGAGCACGATTTCATTATTGGGATTTTAATGAACAGCTCGTTGGTGGGCCAAGGGTTGCACTAAGCGTAAAGCCTAACTGGAGGAGAAATTACAAATTCCGTGCTGCATGGGGGTATTATCACCAACCAGCATTTTATCGGGAAATGAGAAACTTAAACGGAGCGGTCAATCGCGACATCAAAGCCCAAACGAGTATTCATTACTTGGTTGGGATGGATTATCAGTTCAACATGTGGGACCGGCCATTTAAGTTTACAAGTGAAGCCTATTACAAACAGTTGCAAAACATAATTCCATACGAAGTTGATAATGTTCGCCTTCGTTATTATGCCACAAACAATTCAGCAGGTTATGCAGCTGGAATTGATTTTAAGATTAATGGCGAATTTGTAAAAGGAGTTGAAAGTTGGGCGAGTGTGTCCTTCATGAAAACTGAAGAGAATTTGAACAATGATTTCTTTTACAGACGATTCAATGCAGCTGGAGAGGAAATTGTTCCCGGGTTCAGTTTAGATCAAGTTGCAACTGACAGCACTCGTGTTTCACCCGGCTTTGTTCCTCGCCCTACCGATCAACGATTTAATTTTTCGCTTTTCTTTCAAGACTATTTACCTGGAAACGAGACGGTACGTATGAACTTAAGCTTCCTTTATGCCACAGGACTTCCGTTCGGCCCACCTACCTTTGATCGCTACAAAGACACCTTGCGCATTCCTGCATACCGACGAGTAGACCTTGGTCTTTCCAAACAACTCTTAAGGGATAAGGATGATGAAAAGCGGGATGGTTTGGGCAACCGGGGAGTATTCCGTCATATTGATAATATTTGGTTGAGCCTTGAAGTATTCAACTTGCTTCAAGTAAACAACACCATCTCGTACCTATGGATCCGAGATATTTCGAATAGAACGTACGCTGTGCCTAATTTTTTAACAAGCAGAAGGGTGAACTTAAAACTGCAAATTGCCTTTTAGTCACCCTCCTTAACTCCAGTTTATTTAGCTACGTCTTCAATAACTCCCTCAGCCAGGTATTTCTCTAAAATGCTTTTGTATTCAGCACTTCCAGTGAATCCAATACCGTTAGTAAAGAACTGATTCATCATATCCGTCCAGTCACTTCCTTTTGACACAGCAAAAGCAAACTCCTCACGATCAACAGTTGCAACACGATGAACTTTCAACCCTTGTTCGCCATTATTTACCCAATTCCAGAATGTCAATAAATCTACCATGGTATACGTTTTAGGATTGCGCTTCATTTCCTCCAAGGCATCATTAGTGGTCCATACAGACTTTATTACCATTTTTGGGTAATGGAACCCTTTAATTTCTTTTAACTCCCTGCAATGCGTTGTTTCCGGTATGCATAACCCTGTAGCTCCACTAAAAACGCGTCCAAAATCAGCGTAACTTTTAAGTGTTTCAAAAGCCAAAGGAGAAACTAACACGGACTTGTTCCTCATGTAAGGAGCTGTAAAATCTAAGATTGATTTGCGCTCATCAAGAACAGTTATAGAAGCTGCACCAATGGTATTATTGGCATTTCTTACTGCATCGGTGATTTTAAAAAATTCATCCTCTTGATGAAATACTAAATTAACCTCAACATCGTGCCTAACCTTGCACCATGCCGCAAAGGCTTTTAGAATGTCCACTTCAACCCCTACTAATTCTCCAGCCTCCTCAAAAGCAAAAGGATATTCATTTTGTATGTATACATGGAGTTCACCATGTCCAGTTGACTTTGTATTTGCCCAACTGTCTTGTCCAATAGCCTGTGAAGATAGTGCTAGCCCTAAAGCTATAATTATCAGTGATTCAATTACTTTCATTATTCGTTTTGTTGTTTGCTTACCTAATTTGGCGGCAAAAGTAGAACGAATTACCTTACCTAACTACCCCCTATGTAAAATCAATGTTATTATAACATAAAAAAGCCCAACACGTTGTGTCGGGCTTAAATTCACCTAAAACCATTGTACTATGCTGCGAATTCTTCAATTGTACGCTCAATGATAGAACAACACGTATCTAACTCTTCCTCAGTCATCACTAAAGGAGGTGCAAAACGAATAATATTTCCATGGGTAGGCTTTGCTAGTAATCCATTTTGAGCAAGTGCCATACAAATATCCCATGCTGTAGATGAATCTTGAGCATCATTGATTACTACTGCATTCAATAATCCTTTTCCTCGCACAAGCTTAACCAAGCTCGAACGATCTGCAAGTTTTCCCATTCGCGCTCTGAATTGTTCTCCTAGTTTGCGTGCATTTACAGCTAACCGTTCATCTGCAACAACTTGTAATGCTTCCATTGCCACTTTTGCTGCTATTGGATTCCCTCCAAAGGTTGAACCGTGCTGGCCTGGTTTAATAACCTCCATAATAGAGTCATCAGCAAGAACTGCCGAAACCGGATATGCTCCTCCCGATAATGCTTTACCCAAGATTAGAATGTCAGGTCGCGTGTATGACTGTTGACGCTCACATCCATTTTGACAATCACAATTTCCACATACAGCTAATAAACTACCAGTTCGCGCTATACCTGTTTGGATTTCATCTGCAATAAACAAAACGCCTGCTTCTTGACAAGCTGCTGCGGCTTTTTTCAAATAATCGTTGGCAGGGACATTTACCCCTGCTTCCCCTTGAATGGGCTCTACTAAGAATGCAGCAACATGATCATCCTTAAGCGCTGCTTTAAGCGCATCAACATCATTATAAGGAATGCTCTCAAAACCAGCTGTATAAGGACCAAAGTTTGCCCGTGCATCTTCATCATTTGAAAATGAAATAATTGTAGTCGTACGACCGTGAAAGTTTTCTTGAGCTACGATGATTTTCGCCTTGTTTTCAGCAATATCCTTCTTCTCATACGCCCACTTTCTCGCAATTTTGATTGCAGTTTCAACTGCCTCTGCCCCACTATTCATGGGTAGTACTTTATCGAAATTGAAATAGTTAGTAATGTATTCTTCAAAAGGGCCTAACACATCATTAAAAAACGCTCGTGATGTAAGCGTTAACGTCTGTGCTTGATCTGTCATAGCTTTTACAATTCTCGGATGGCAGTGTCCCTGATTAACTGCTGAATATGCAGATAAAAAATCAAAATATTCTTTGCCTTCAATATCCCAAACACGCACACCATCACCTTTTGACAGTACAACTGGTAATGGGTGGTAGTTGTGAGCACCATATTTATTTTCTAATTCGATACACGCTTCTGAAGAGCGCTTTTTTGATGTTGTTTCTGTGTTCATAAAGATCTTGCTAGTATTGAAATGCAAATGTAAAAGAATTCACGTGTATGTGTAGATTGGTTTACTTTGCCTCAAAGTAACAAATTGGAGTTATGGAGATAAAACGCGGACAAGAAATAACAGTACGTATTGAAGACTTAGCTTTTGGTGGGAAAGGTATTGCCCGACTGGAAACAGATAAAGGTAAGTTTGTACTATTCGTTCCGAATACTATGCCGGGACAATTAGTTCGAGCCCGAGTTATAAAAAAGAGTAAAAGACACGCCAACTGTAAGTTACTTGAAGTAAAAGAGCGGTCAGAAATTGAAATTAACATCCCTTACCAATTAATTCCTGGAGCTCCTTATGCAACTATGCCTGTTGAGATGCAACATGAGCATAAGCGCACTGAAACAATAGAGCTATTTCGACGAATTGGTGGAATAAATCA
The DNA here is from genome assembly GCA_965661625.1 of Salibacteraceae bacterium. Taxonomy (GTDB): domain Bacteria; phylum Bacteroidota; class Bacteroidia; order Flavobacteriales_G; family Salibacteraceae. The sequence continues at coordinate 239,747 of CBFIEM010000002.1, read as the reverse complement.
AGCTGAAGATTTATTGGATGAGTTTATTCCAAGTCCACGAACGTGGAACTACCGGAACAAAATGGAGTACTCATTTTCAAACTTGATTTACAATACAGAAACAGATGAGGAAGAGTTTGGATTTGCATTAGGATTTAAACATCGTGGCCAATGGTGGTCAGTAGAGCAAATGGAAGGTGATTCTGGACTTTTCGACGCTCAACTGGAAGACTACCTTCCTATACTTAGAGTGCACTGCGAAAAAACAGGATTACCAGCATGGAACCCCAAGGCTGGTGAAGGATTCTTCCGTTACTTTACTGTGCGTAAAAGCTTTGATCAAGATCAGCTGCTAATTAACCTGACCACCACATCCAGCCATCTTGATACATTTAATGTGAATGAATTTATAACCCATGTTCGAGAAAGTCTTGGAAATCGTGTTGCAGGTATATTACATACCATCAATGATAGTACAGGAGATCGATCTCATGACGTGAGTAGTACGACTCAAACTATTTATGGTGCGGACATCATTACCGAAAAGCTCCTTGGGTTGAAATTTGAAATAAGTATGCAGAGCTTTTTTCAACCAAATCCAGCAAGTGCTGAACTGCTCTACCAAAAAGCTATTGATTACACCATTGAATCCCTAAACCCCGACAAACCAATTATACTTGACTTATTCTGTGGAACGGGTACAATTGGTCAGTTACTTAGGAAGAACATAGCTAGCGATTATCAAATATTGGGTGTCGACATTGTCGCAGCTGCTGTTGAAGACGCGACTGCTAATGCCAAACTCAATAACCTTGCAAACCTATCTTTCATTGCGGCAGATGTGGGCAAGTTTCTACTTGAGCACACATCGTATCAGAATAAAATAGGTTCAGTAGTACTCGACCCGCCAAGAAGTGGAATAAGCCCAAAATCGCTTAGAAAAGTGATTCGATTGAATGCTTCTACTATTGTATATGTTTCCTGCAACCCTGCCACTCAAGCACGGGATTGTATTGATTTGATTGAATCGGGATACGAACTTGAGAAATTGAGTCTTGTTGACCAATTTCCACATACATCTCATATTGAAACTGTTGCCGTTTTCAGACGCAATAATCACCATGAAAACGAGGATGAGAGCAAAGGATAACTTATTTGAAGAAGCGTATTGGTCAACTCGTTACCGCAATGAAGAAACAGGCTGGGATTTGGGAGAAGTTTCTCCACCCATTGCGCATTTTTTCGAAACTCGCGATTATTCTAAGTCTGCGATCTTAGTGCCCGGATGTGGAAATGGGCATGAAGTGATGCATTTATTTTTAGCAGGTCATAAGTACGTTCATGGATTAGATCTTTCAACAAAACCATTGAATTACCTCCAGTCTATAGGTATTCCATCCAATCACCTATTTCATGAAGATTACTTTGATCATAAGGGTGAATACGATGTGATAGTAGAACAGACTTTTTTCTGTGCTATAGCTCCTTCATTGCGCAAGCAGTATGTGCAAAAGACAGCCTCGCTTCTCAAGCCAAATGGAATCGTCGTTGGATTGCTTTGGAAGCAAAAAATGCAGGATGATGAACCGCCATTTGGCGGAGATGCAGCCGAATATGAAGCGCTATTTTCTCCGCTCTTCGATATAAAAACCATGGAAACTTCAAAAAATTCAGTTGCTCCAAGGATGGGACGTGAACTGTTTATTGAGTTTCAGAAGAAAAACTAGCTTTGAGCAAAGAATCATTCAACGTGAAATCAAGGACAGTAATTTTAGATCACATTCAAATTCAGCGAAAAATTAAGCGCATTGCTCATCAGATAATTGAGAACAATTACCAAGAAGAGCGTTTGGTTTTAGTGGGAATTGAAGACCGTGGAGCAATTTTATCAAAGCGCTTAGCCAACCTGCTCAATGAACTTTGTAGCGCTGAAATCATTCATTTTAACTTATCACTTGATAAGGACGCTCAGTTATCAGCGCCCGTAAAAGCTTCATTCAACCCTGCTGAAATAGAAAATCAAACTATCATTTTGGTTGATGATGTACTCAATACAGGGAAAGCGCTCATTCATGCAACCCATCACATAATAGGATGCAATCCAAAAGGAATGCAAACTGTTGTGCTAGTTGACAGAAGGCATCGCAATTTCCCAATTAGGGCTGACTATGTAGGACTTACTCTGGCTACTACACTTCAAGAGCACATTTCAGTAGCGTTTGGGAGTGAAGATTGCGTTTACCTAGAATAATTTTTCATTTATGTCAGCGACGAGTTCTTGCAATTTTGCTGCATTAATGGACAAGGCATCAACCGTAATTGAACTTTGTTCATAATATGGCATACGCTCGATCAGGTGCCGCTGAATGTAAGAGAGCATCTCATCGTTACTTCTGTTCTCTAAAAGTGGGCGCTTTTGTTTTGCCTTTACCAATCGCTCGTGAAGGGCTTCTGGTGAAGTTTTTAAGTAAACTGTAACCCCCGAAGAATTCATGAGTTCCATGTTCTCGTGAAAGCAAGGAGTCCCTCCTCCAGTTGACACAAGCCATTTCGTATCATCTGAACAGATACTTTGAATGATACTGTGTTCTACTTTCCTGAAGTATGACTCTCCTTCATTTTGAAAAATCTCTCGCACCGTATATCCCTCGCGTTCTTCAATGTATAAATCAAGGTCTAAGAATTGAAGCGATAATTTATTAGCCAACCGCTTTCCTAAGCTCGTTTTTCCGGCCCCCATATACCCCACAAGAAAGACTTTTTCCATTTTTTTCATTCTACTTTAAGACTTGAACAAGATGTAAATTAATGCGTTATAGCCATTCGTAAAAATAAAGGGATAATTTTAGTGAATGGATGTTTTGAGGAATGACAAATGCTCTTATATTTGCAACCCCAAAACAACGATTCGGTAGCTCAGCTGGTAGAGCATAACACTTTTAATGTTAGGGTCCTGGGTTCGAACCCCAGCCGAATCACGAAGGCCTCGAGAAATCGAGGCCTTTTTTATTTCTCTCCAGCTCGATCTGCTTTTATCTTCTCAATAATATCCACTCCGTAAGCGATAAGCTTTCCTTCAATAAAAAGTGCTGGAAGTGCATATACATCATGTGGAGGTTTAACCCCATTAGGGGTATCCATGTTTTCAATGTTCACAGCGATGTTCTCCTCTTCCAAGAACTCCTTTACAAGGTGACAATCATGACAGTTTGTGCCAACAAAAACTATATACCTCATACAAGCTGGTCTATTTCATGAATTATAAAAGAAGTCCGGTCGAATCCAATGATACCTTGTTCACGCAATTCATTTAGCACAATTGTGACGGTTTGACGCGAAGTAGCGGTGAGGTTAGCAATATCTTGATGGGTAAGTTTGTGCTTGATGGCATATTCATAACCCACCTTTCTCCCCTTTTCAAGCGCCATTGTTTTTAGAAACTCAACGATTCTGCCTTTCGCGTCCTTAAAAATCAAATTTTCATATTTTCTTTCAACTTGTTGCAGTCGCTCCCCAATAAGGGTTGTGACTTTCAATCCAAGGGTTGGGTGATTGTTGAGGAGCTTCAGCATTTCATCTTTATTAATGGCACATAACCGCACATTTTTATCCAATACTTGCGCAAAATCTTGCCGTTTTTCCTGTCCGGCAATTGCCAACTCTCCAAATACTTCGCCCGGTTCCAGAATCTTTTTGATAATTTCCTTTCCATCCTCCGAATAGGTACCGAGCTTAACTCGCCCCTCTTTTAAGAGAAATATAATTTTAGAAGGCTCTTCTGGAAAATAAATAAACGCATCCTTTACCATAGTCTTCATAGATGCTACGCGATCTATATCCTCTAAATCATCGGGTGACAAATCTTTGAACAAATTAATCCGTTCCAAGTGCCACAATTTACTTTCTGTACTAGACATAATACAACCGTTTGTGTATCCGAAGATAGAAGAACTCGCACGCTTTTAAAATAGGCTGATAATTATTCATTTGTTAATGCCCGCTGAATTGATTTTTATAAATTTGTGACATCCAAATAGGATGATACCCGGGTGGTGAAATTGGTAGACACGCTACCTTGAGGGGGTAGTGAGCTACGCTCGTGCTGGTTCGAATCCAGTTCCGGGTACGATATAAGGTCGCTTTTAGCGGCCTTTTTTTATGCTTAAAAAGTGGGACAGGGCAGCATCCTAATTTTGCGCTTCACTTTGCGTTTGACTTTTATGGTGCGTGCGATAGAAATCTCGTGGCTTCCGCCAGTGTCTCCAAATATTTTAGAAATCGTAAGGTCATAGCTATATCCAAAGCTCCAACCATCTTTACGCGCTCCTACCATCAAAATTACAGCATCGTGATTCGAATATCCAGGCAAGTAGCTTTTAATACCAGGCATCCCGCGGTACCAAAGACCAACAATGAAATCATAATGTTGGTAATAAAAACCAATATCCATTTGATCCCATTCTAATTGCGTTTTATAGTGAAATGCAAGCATTACACTTCGAAGAACAGTCCTCCGCCTTCTCGTTTGTTCAAGTGGTAAGCGGTAGCCCAAATGGGTACTTATTTTAGTAGGGAGTTCCGTCTCTTCTATGAAGGTATAGTTTGGGTTATTCATATGATCGATGCTTACTCCTGCCCAAACCCGTGGGTGATGATAGAGGAACCCTATTCCTAAATCCGGGTAATTTACACGCGCATCATTTACATCGGGGTCGACCGTTCCAGGGACATCTCCTCGCGCTATTTGATCACTAAAAAGTAACTGGTTCAAATCATAAAAGCGAGATGCTAAGCCGGCTTTAATAGCAACATTGAGGTTGTGACCGCGCGCAATTGGCAGTTTATAATTTGCAATAGCATAAGCTGCACGATAAGTTAGCCCGCCACTTCCCGCCTCATCATCGATGAAATAGGTTCCAAAACCAAGCCCCTTCTCTTGAATATTGAAATCTGCAGAAAACATGTGCGTATTAAACCCTCCAGGAATTTTTGGCCATTGCCACCTGCTATTCAGGGAGATTCGCATATTATCTGAAGTACCTGCAAAAGCCGGATTTAAATACAATGGATTCGCATAGAATTGCGAGTACTGAGGATCTTGTGCGAACACATTTCCAAGTAGGCCAAGAAGTGATATCGCAAGTACTATCCTCATCGAATTAACGTCAAATCTCCTGTTCCAGATTTTTTAATACCATCAGTATAGGTTACTGCGGCTTTCCAAACATAAACATCTTGTTGCGCAGGTTGGCCCTTATATGTTCCATCCCACCCTATTTCTTGATCCTTTGATTCAAATACAAGCTCTCCCCAACGATTAAAAATCATCAAGTGATATTCTGAAACATAATCCGCCCAAACAAAAAACACGTCATTTGATAAATCAAACGGATTATAAGCTCCTCCCGATCCATTTTCTACTGGAGTGAAAGCATTAGGAACATCAAACCTGTGTGTGGGGCCAACTTCAACGATATAATAAGCAGAGTCAGTACAGCCGTAAGCATTAGATACAATCAACCGAGTAGTGAAACTACCTGTGTCTTGAAAAAGGTAATAAGGGTCTTGTTCATTAATTACAATGTTATCCTCGAAGAGCCATTCCCATGAGTCGTAATCAATTGAAGAATTATAAAATTGGAAACCCGGATCATCAATTTGTGTAACGATTCGATCTACTTCAATTATAGCAATAGGGGCAGGCACAACTATAACATATGATGGATCCGTGCTTTGATTGCTACATCCTTGAGCTGAAATCGCGCTCAGAAACACCTCATACACACCAGTATTCGAATAGGTAAATACCGGGTTGGAGCCACTTTGAACGCTATTCCCGAACGTCCAGGTATACTGTGTTCCTGGCTCTCCATCTGTCGGGGGTGAAAATTGAACTACCAATTCAGGACACCCCAATGCTAGCGTATCATCAAGATCAACACTCGGCAATGGAAAAACAGTTACTACTGTCGTATCTGAGATTGAGTTATTACACTGATCTGTAGCTGTTAATATGTATGCCAATGTAGAGTCTGGACTATCTGTATGTGGACCTAAAGTAGTTTCATTTAAGGTGTTCCAGGAATAAACAAATGGTCCTTCAACGCCATTGTGGAAGCCTTCAATATCAACATCATCACCAAAACATATGGGACCTGTATTCGTAACATCAATAAAATCATCAAAGATGTTGATTACCGTTATCCGAATGGTATCCTCTGCTGGGGGACAGTTGTTAATATCGGTCACCGTTACAGAATACGTACTGGAGTTTAATGGTGCCACTTGCTGATTTGGATTATCTGGAAAACTCGCATCACTCCATGTATATGAATAGGGTTGCGTACCTCCATTGGCTATTGCATCCAACAAAAAAGTATCTCCCGCACAGATGGTTACGTCACTTACGTTATTTAAAGAAACACCAATTACGCTTGGTTCAAAGATCGTGTCTAAAATGGGGAACTGACAGCCATTGGCATCTTCAACGGTTACCTGATATACTCCCGCAGCTAAGCTTGTTGCAGAAGGATCATTAGGACCTGCTGCTCCATTTGACCATAAATAGGTATATGTTGGTGTACCTCCAGATGCTGTAATTGTTATAGATCCATCTGAACCACCATTGCATGAAACATCGGCTGATACATACTGAACTGCAACACTTGTTGGCTGTGTAATACTAACAGATGAAGTGCTTACACAACCATTGGCGTCTGTTACATTAACAGCGTAAGTTCCTGAACCTAAATTTATGGCGGTAGAATCTGTTTGGAATCCCGTAGCCTGATCCCAAAGGTATTGCAAGGGGCCTGTTCCCCCTGTTATGCTTACCGTTGCTGAACCATCCAAAAACCCAAAACAGGTGGGCTCAACAAACGAAGTGGTTGTTGCCAACACTTGCGGTTGAGTTATGGTTATGGTAGAATCAAGCACGCAACCGTTGGCATCTGTTGCAGATACTGAATACGTTCCCGCTGCTAACTGAGTGGCATTTTGTCCTTGTTGATTTCCAGAATTCACCCCCCATTGATACGTATAATTGGGAGTCCCTCCTTGGGCTGTGGCTGATGCTGAACCCGTGGAGTTACCAAAACAATCCACATTGAACACACTCAGTCCTGACCATGTTAAGGGCGTTGGTTCAGCTATTGTAAAATTCGTGTCCGCTGAACACCCATTTGCATCTGTAACCGTTACTGAATAGTTACCTATTGCCAAACCTGATGCAGTTGAGTCTGTTGAACTATTCGCATTCGAAGACCATAAATAACCATACCCTGCAGTACCTCCAATTGCATTTACCGTTGCGTTTCCTGAGCTTCCTCCATTACAAAGAACATTGTTTAAAGATCCTCCCAGCACCAGCGCTGTGGGCTCTGTTATGGTAATAAATGTATCTAAAGAACAGCCATTGGCATCACTTACAGTTACAGCAGCTGAACCTGCACTTAAGTTACCACTTATACTATTGGTTGAACCATTGGTCCATGTGTAACCATAAGGAGCTATAGCTCCAGACACATTAATTTGTGCAGAGCCATCACTGCCTCCATTGCATGAAACTGGTGTAAAGAAAATGGAATCTACATTTAATGGTGAAGGCTCTGTGACTAGAAAAGAGGTATCAATAAAACATCCAAAGTTATCCTCTATTGTAACTTGAACTTGTCCTGCAGACAAGTTTAATGCAGAATTATTCGTAGACCCAGATGACCACAAAAAATTATGAGGTGTATTTCCACCAGAAAGCGATAAAATGACGTAAGCATCGGAAAGTCCCCAACAACTAACATTTTGCTGAATAGGTAATACATTAGCTCCGAAGGTTGTTATTTGGATGGAAACATAATCCGTATCCGGAGGACATGAACCATTTCCTGTTGTCGTTAAAGATAACGTCACTGTTCCTGCTGCGAGTTCACTTGCAGAGGGTGTATAAGTAACGTTTAAATCTGAATCGTTTGGAGCAAACACTCCTGTTCCTCCACCCCATACACCGCCTGAAGCAGCAATAACACTCCCGTTCAAGTTTACCACTGGGTTTTGTTCACAAATCACAGTATCGTTTCCAGCCAAAGCTTGAATGGTATTGGCGAAGGAAGTTACAGTTACTGTATCGTACACCGGCGGACATCCGCTTGTATCGCTTATTTCTACCCAATAGGTACCTACACCAACAGGGATAACTTGTGCCGTGTCGCCCGTACTCCAATGGTAAGTGTAAGGGGGGTTCCTCCGCCTCCAATCGCCGTTAAATTAGTGGAAGTTGCACCGAAGCATATTGCTGGATTCAACGGGTTGATCGTTGCCGATAAGGTGCTATTAAAATAGGTGCGCACCGTATCACAGAATTGCGGTGTAGTTGAGCATCCTCCCAATGGTGTTCCACAAACTTGATAATCAACATATGCTGGATAGCCCGGCTGAGCAACCACATCAACTGTGTCGCATGTAGTGCAGCTTAAGTAGGTATTGTAAGCACCTGTAGCACCTGGAAACACCGAAGTCCATGTAATTGAATCGGGGTGAAGGCCGGCAACTGCAATTTGACCTTGACAGCCATCATTGACAGCAATATCTGGCCCTGCTGATGGTGCTGGAATGGAGGTTATGCAATAAACGTTGTTATTATTCCCTGGCTTGCAGAATGTAATGGTATGAGGACCCGGTCCGTTCAGGCAGATAGCATTACCCACTGCAATTGGAGGGCCACAGCCTATTTGATAAAATAATGCTCCTGGTGGCGATGCACCGTCACAAACATCAAAAATGATTCCTTGTGCTGAAGGGTGTAAAGTGAGGACAAATTCCACACACTTATCAGGAGCAGTCGCCCCACAGCAGGTATCATCACGCACAACGAATGGCGATAACCATGTTGTATCAGGGTTTGCACTCAAGTCTACTGTAAAACTGGGGACATTCGGACCGCACTGAGAATGGACTTCAAGGGACAATAAGCCCAATAAAAGTATGATTAGGGTTGGTTTCATTTGGGTTGGATTATGGCTCTTCTATAAACGCGAAACGCCACTCACCCGTTGCTTTTCAGGTTGTTGTTCTCAACAAAGATAAAAAAGGGTCGAACGTGAGGTTCATCTCGGTAGTTCGAATATCAAACAAAATAAAACAATCATGTTGTGGTATTTACTCAATTTTACGCGTTAAACTTTCACGCTTTATGGATAATCACCAATCTAAGTACTTAAGTGATCTCAAAGTTATTGAACTAGCTGGTGTACTAGCTGGCCCCAGTGTTGGCATGTTTCTAGCAGAACTTGGTGCCCAGGTAATCAAGATTGAACACCCAACAAACGGTGGAGATATAACGCGAACTTGGCGTCTATCTTCAGAAACACCAGACAAATCGATTAGTGCCTATTACGCATCCGTAAATTATGGTAAAAACATTGTTCGCAAAGATTTAAGCAAAGCCTCAGATCAGGCTTGGTTGCATAATGAAGTTGCTAACTCAGATATAGTGATCTCCAATTTCAAACATAATTCAGCAAAAAGGTTTAACGTCACTTTTGATGATTTAAAGGCTATCAATTCAAAATTGATTTTCGCGCACCTTTCTGGTTATGGTGAAAATGACACCAGACCTGCTTTTGATGTAGTACTGCAAGCTGAAGCTGGATTCATTAGTATGACCGGAACCAATACTAAAAACCTAGCGAAGCTTCCTGTAGCTTTAATCGACCAAACAGCTGGACATCTGATGAAAGAGGCTATTCTTCTAGCGTTAATTAGACGGCCAGCAATTGACGAAGCGCAGAAAATCAGTGTGAATTTATTTGATGCTGCACTTTCAATGCTTTCCAATCAGGCAACCAATTACCTAATGGAGTCACATACTCCAAAACCAATGGGTACTTACCATCCTAATATTGCGCCCTACGGAGATGTATTTGAAACTAAAGATGGTAATCATGTAATTATCGCCATTGGTTCGGAAAGTCAGTTTTCTCATTTATGTGAAATCCTGAGTATGGAATACTTAATCGAAAGCCACAAATTTTCAACGAATCCTTCCCGGGTTAATCACCGAGAAGAACTTCACCAATTACTAGCAGATAGGTTTGCAAAACTTTACAGTATCGACTTTTTAAAACTATGCAAAGCTAAGTCGGTACCCGCCGGAAATGTGAATACCGTTAAACAAGTCCTTGATTTGCCACGAAGTCAAGGATTAATTCGAGACTCAACCATTGAAGGAGTCAAAACGCGATGCATTACTTCGATTCCTTTTGCTTTTGATGTTTAATAGCGCGCGCAAGAACCTCTTGTAATCTGCGTGCATCCGCTTGCTGCAAATGAATACCTAGTGCTAGTTGCTTGGATGCTAATTCAAGCTGGATTTGTTCATTTCCTACTACCCAAAAAGAAGCATTATACGCTTGAGCGAATGAAGTTCTATTCTTCTCAACTACACGAACTGAACTAATATCTTGAACAGGAACTGATTGCTGGCGTTTATAGGCCACGGCATCACGTGTGTAATTCAACCGTCCTTCTTTAAAGGTGACATACTCAATACCCTTCCATTGATACAATAACGATTGCACACTTTTCCAAGCGAAAAACGACCAAAATGCTAAGAATACAATGAAAAAACGCTGTTGTTCAGCATTGAACCATCCGGCTATTAAGTATATTATGATGAGCAACCCTATTGATAGCCACAATAATGTCCATAACAAAATAGCCTTTAACATCCAGGGTTCTTGGCTTCCAAGAATCTCAATTGACAACTCCCCTTGTTCTTTATTTATCTTGACTCGTTTCAACATACCACCATTCTCTGTCAACAAACATATAAACAGAATGGCATTAAATTTGACTCAAGAGCAAGCAACTCTTCTTCTTTTTGATTAGTATTGAGGAATAATAACAAGAATTATGAGCACATCAAGCCTTAAAATTAGTTTTTTAAGTTGTATAGCAACACTTATGGGTCAATTAACTTTCGCACAAGTAAATGGTGGAGAGCATCAAAAGCTTTTTGACCTATACGTTATGAGTGATTATGAAAAATGCCTCATGAAGGCTGAGAAAATTGCTGATGACGATGATCATCGTAGGGAGTCTGAACCGTATTTGTACATGTCTATGTGCCTGCTTAAAATTGCAGAAGACCCTGAACTTAATGAATTAGAAGCATATAAAAATGCTAAAAAAGACGCGATTAAGTACGGGTCTAAGTTTAAGAAAAAAGATGACAAACTTGCAGACAAAGGAGGATATCCGCTTTTCGAAGACAACATTGATTATTTACTAGAACTTAAACAGGTAGGGATTGAAGAAGCCAAGTCATATTTGGCAATGGACAATTTCCGTAAAGCTGTATACTATTATAAGTACACCTTGTACATTGATGAATCAGACAATGCTGTTCGTCTAATCAAAGGAACTTGTGATTTACTAAGTCGGAATACAAAAGTGGGTATGGAAGAAGTTCAGCTCGCTTTAGAGGGGTTTCGTGAAATTGCTTCTAAGGGAGCATACGAAAAAAACAGGTATACTGAAATGGCGTTTGAAGACGGGTTTCTGTATTACGCAAATTACCTGATTGAAAAAAATAACATCGCAGAAGCTCAAGAAGTTATGGAGCTCGCAAGAACACTTGACCCTGACAATGCGAAATTTACGCGCAAGCTTAAAGAAATCACCGGGTAAGTGATTCGAAATTAATCAAGATAAAGCCCTGTTGTGGAATATAACAGGGCTTTCTTGTTTTATGTTTGCATTGTGCGAATAGACATAGTTACCATATTACCGCAGCTTCTCAAAAGCCCATTTGGAGACAGCATCATGAAACGTGCTATTGAAGAAGGCTATGCCGAAATTAATTACCACGATCCAAGAAAATTTGCTAGCGATAAACACAATCGGGTGGATGACTATCAATTTGGTGGGGGAGCTGGAATGGTTATGATGGTTGAGCCTTTGGCTAATTGTCTGGATTCGCTCTTAGCAGCAAGAACGTATGATGAAGTCATCTACATGACCCCAGATGGGAAACGCTTCAATCAGCGTGTAGCTAACAAAATGTCCTCTTACCGAAGTATTATCATTGTCTGTGGCCATTACAAAGGTATTGATCAGCGTATTCGAGACCACTACATTACACAGGAAATTAGTATTGGCGACTTTGTTATTTCTGGGGGTGAACTTGCGGCTGCAGTGGTATGCGATGCAATAATCCGCTTAATACCAGGCGTTTTAGGCGATGGCTCCAGTGCTCTTTCTGACTCATTTCAAGACCAATTATTGGCTCCTCCAGTTTACACGAGGCCCGCGGAATTTAGAGGCTGGCGCGTACCTGAAATCCTAACTTCGGGTAATACGAAAGAAATTGAAAAGTGGAGGCATAACCAAGCTCTTCAACGAACTACCACTTTAAGACCAGATTTATTGGATGAATAAATTATTCAAGTTCTTAGTTATCTATTCAGAATTACCTACATTTGCACACTCAATTTTAACAGGCGTTAAAAGGAATTACGATGAATCCGATTATTAGAGAAATTAGCACGTCAGTAAGTCAAACAAACGACTTACCTACATTCAAAGCAGGAGATACCATTACGGTACACTATAAAATACGCGAAGGAAACAAAGAGCGTGTACAGCAGTTTCAAGGAACTGTTATTCAACGCAAAGGTTCTGGTGCAACTGAGACATTTACGATTCGTAAAATCTCAAACGGTATCGGTATCGAACGTATTATTCCAGTAGCATCTCCTTCAATCGAGAAAATTGACGTAAACAAGGTTGGTGTAGTTCGCAGAGCGCGAATCTATTACCTACGTGAGCGCAGAGGTAAGGCAGCACGTATCAAAGAGAAAAGACGTTAAGCATCAACGATTTAAAAGCATAAAAAAAAGCGCTGCAACCAGCGCTTTTTTTTATGCTTAATCTTTTCAAAGTACTTGCAGCTACTTTATAGTGAGTTTCCCTATTCGTTCTAAAGGGCCAGAACAATAGGTTTGATGGCACGTAATACAGGCCTCCACTACTCCATTGAATGATGCTACGTTCGGATCAGTGCGGAGTTCTTCAATCCGCTGCAAGTAATGGGTGGCATATCCTTCGAAATGACTTTGATCCTTAATCATTCCTGGAGTTGACTCAAGCATTACCATTTCAGCAAACTGAAGAATCTTATCTTGATTTGCGGCAAACGAATCGTGCTTAATCCGCTTCTTCACCCACTTTAACGTATCGTTCATTTGACGCATAAACAGGGCCAACTCACTCGGTGTATAAAGTTGTTGTCCATCGCGCACAGTTGCTTCTGGCTGTTCTTTAGCAACATCAGGCTCAGCCTCATTGCACGCTGTAAACAACGTTAAACTGCAAAGAACGAAGAACCATACCAATGACCTAATCATTTTACAAGGACTCCTTCAGCCAAGAATGAATATGTAATCTGAGGTTCAGTGATTTTAGCTATACTATCCTCAGAAGCACCTGCATCCTCTGCATAATGTTTCAGGGTCGCTACGTCGATGGTATCATTAAATGCTTTGCCAGTAACAACCGTTTTGTGGCCCGCAGCATCCAGTGGTACGAAAAACCCATAATCTTTAAAACGGACCATCATATCTTCTCCATTTCCTAGATCAACTTTCATCCAGCAACCCTTTTTGGTGCAGGCTGAAACGATATCTGCCGAAAGTGTTACATCCATGCTGTCACCTTCAAAGCCCTGTTTTGCCGTTAAGAAATCAGCTGTATTCATCGCTTCCGACTCATTTACAGTTCCACCATCCATGTAGGGATAAACTGAAGCCTCTCCTTCGGCGGTTTCAACTGAGTCGGTTTTGGTAACTGAAGCTTCATCATCCGTTGAGGCTGTTGAACCGCAACTTGCAAGCACACTTGCTGAAATCATTAAAATCAATACTCTTTTCATAATTCAATTTTGTTAGATTCAAAGTTAATTTAAATGACGTTAGTCCTCAATCCACTTTGTGAATATTCTTCGTTCAGTGCGCGCCGTTTTCTTAGGCCAATCTCCTTCTGGGTATCCGAGGTAAATAAAACCCAAGCATCGTTCGTCTTCGTTCAGTTTCAAATACGAGTGCATCTCCTTAGTGTAAGTCATCCCTCCTGAACCCCAATACATACCTAATCCATAGGCAGAACACGTGATGTACATATTTTCTACCGCCATAGCAACCGCACTTATTTCTTCGGTCTCAGGAACAGAACCCGAATCCTTCATTACAATCGCAATTATCGCAGATGATCGCTTGGCCTTCTCCTTCATTTTATTTGCCTTTAAATCACTAAAGGATGCATCAGCCATTTTACACATACTTGCATGATCAACACCAAACCTGGTAGAAGCCTCATCATAAAACACTGTAAAGCGCCACGGTTCTGTTAACTTATGCGTAGGTGCCCAACGTGCATTCTCTAGCAACACCTCAATCAACTCTTTAGCAACCAGCCGATCAGAAAACTGACTGGGGTATATGGAACGTCTAGTGCGAATACAATCATTAATCTCGCTTACATTAAATCTCATCATAATAAATTCCGCTTCATCCTTTGAATTAGTTCAATTTAAGCCTTTTGAAAATATCGCCTGATAAAAAGCAATTTAAAATAGAGCCTCTGCAACCAATCTCCTAGGCATATCGTAGTAACCTAGCGTCCTTAAATGGTCCATGCAAAAGTAATTCAAACAATATCGAAAATGAAAAATCAAGCAGGGGAGATATTACCTTGTAACTTATGGTGATACGCACTGTATTTTTCAATAATTTTACCTCAGTCTATGCCGCAAAAAATCGCCATCATTAGTAATGACCCCATAGCGATCGAACACATTCAAGGGTGTCTTAATTCTGTTTCTGCAACTCCTTGTGACACACATGTGTTTCATGATCGTAAAGGTGCAGCGCTTTGGTTGTTGAATGCGAAGGAGCTCCTTGCTATTATTGTGGATGTAGATATGGATGAAGGAAAAGGGATGAATATCTTTAAAATGGCTCCGATCAAGGCTCCCACAATCATGTATCACAATCCAAATCGTTTTCTCGACGAGCTTTTTGAACGGTTTAATATATACAGCTTACACAAAAACTGTAGCCAACAGGAATGCGCCAAAATAATGACAGATTTTAAATCCGTCAAACCTAAATTTAATCCAAATATCCCAGGTGTACTCAGACGATTTTTTGCTGGACTATCAGCTGACGGCGAAGCCTTGCTGTTGCAAACAGGAAATCGTTTCGAAACCATTGCATTAACTGATGTTCTGCACCTCACTGAACAGCAAGATGGATCCTGTAAATTGTTAGACCACACATTACAAGTTTACAAGCTAAATCGTCCCTTTCAATCGCTTGTACCGGATTTAAAAGATTTAGGATTTTGTCAAACAAATTCAACTACCTTGCTCAATACAAAGTATTTAGAAATGTACAATGCTAAATACAAAGTGGCAATATTAGTACAGAATAAAGGAAGGCTGTCTGTTGATGAGGCCTTTGCACATGAGCTGCAAGAAGCAGCAAATCAAAAAACGACTTAAATACAACTCAATTGAAATTTAGAGAACTCCCCTTAGCAGATTCACTGCTCGAAGGCATTGAAGCAATGCGTTACGAAGAAACCACACCTATTCAGGAAGAAGCAATCCCCATAATACAAGCAGGAACAGACCTTATTGCCTGTGCTCAAACAGGAACAGGTAAAACCGGCGCATTCATTATTCCGGTGGTTAACCGCATGATTCAAACCAAAGGAAAAGGCGTTCGTTGCTTGATTCTAGTGCCAACTAGGGAGTTAGCAATTCAAATTGATCAAAATCTTGATGGACTTTCCTATTTCACTGGAGTAGCATCTCAAGCAGTATACGGAGGGAATCAGAGTGATAATTTTGTGGCACAAAAACAAGCTATTCAATCAGGAACTGAAATTCTCATCGCTACCCCAGGAAGACTGTTGAGCTACTTGAATTTGGGCATATTAAGCTTACAAGATATTGAAGTGTTGATCCTTGACGAAGCTGATCGCATGCTCGATATGGGGTTCATCAGCGATATTCGCAAAATTGTTTCCAAATGCAGCACAACCAGGCAGACGCTGCTCTTCTCGGCTACTATGGCTTCCGGTATTCGCAAGCTCGCCCAGGAAATTCTTGAAAACCCAAAGCAAATAAACCTCGCAATTGCGAAACCAGCAGAAGGAATAAACCAACAAGGGTTCCTTGTTCATGATGGAAATAAGATTCAACTCCTCAAGCACATCTTAACCAATGAGCACGTGAAAAACATGATTGTTTTTACCTCTACTAAGGAAATGGCAGATAAAACCTACCGCGAATTGGTATCTGCTCAAATTAAAGCACGGGCTATCCATAGTGGCAAAGACCAAGATGAACGCAATGAGACGTTGCGCCTATTCAAATCTGGAGAATTCGTGGTGCTTATTGCCACTGATATATTATCCCGAGGCATTGATATTGATGAACTTAGTCACGTGGTTAACTTCGATGTTCCCGATGATCCTGCTGATTATGTTCATCGCATTGGAAGAACTGCAAGAGCCGGTTCTAAAGGTGCTGCATACACCTTCATAAATGAGTCACAACAACCCAGATTCTATAACATTGAACTCCTGATAGAACGCACAGTAGATAAGCAAAACACCCCCGAATCTATCGGTGAAAGCCCTCTCTACGAGCCTACAAAAAAGCGTCCTCAAAAAGGTGGCCGAGGAAATCATGGTAAGTTTCGCTCAAAAGGAAAAGGAAAACCAAGGGGAAATGAACAGCCTCGGAACCACAAACCAAAACCAAGGCCTAAACGCAGAAATCAAGACAATTAATTCATGGAGTTTGAACAGTTTGAGCTAAGCAACGGGATGCGTGTAGTTCATCAACGCGTAAACTCTCCTGCTGCACATTGCGCATTTATCGTAAATGCTGGGACGCGTCATGAACCACACCCTTTAAATGGATTAGCTCACCTGCTTGAACACTGTATCTTCAAAGGAACAGTTAAGCGGAAACCTTATCATATTCTGAACCGAATGGATGCGGTTGGGGCTGAACTCAATGCGTACACCTCAAAAGAGGATACCGCCATCCATGCTTCCTTTTTACCTCAACACTTCGAGCGTGCTATTGAATTGTTGAGCGATATCCTTTTTCATTCCACGTATCCAGAAAAGGAAATTGAAAAAGAAAAAGAAGTTGTTCGCGATGAAATCCTCTCCTACCAAGACTCTCCAGCAGAACAAATTTTCGATGATTTCGAAGAGTTTA
This sequence comes from Salibacteraceae bacterium, assembly GCA_965661625.1. Taxonomy (GTDB): domain Bacteria; phylum Bacteroidota; class Bacteroidia; order Flavobacteriales_G; family Salibacteraceae. Next base: position 222,478 of record CBFIEM010000002.1, on the reverse strand, counting down.
TTTTTAACAATCACCCACTTGGAAGGTCGATTTTGGGCAACACAGGTTCATTAAAACAAATTGATCGTGCAGATTTAATTCAGTTTACAACAGACTATTATCACCCAGAAAATATGGTATTTGCTTCTGTGGGCAATATCAGTTCATTAAAGGTTAAAAACCTTTTAGAGAAATATGTGCCCACGCATGTTAAACCTTTTACGCATTCTACCAGCAAAACCAAATTACCTTATTCTCCTTCGCAAAAAATCATTCAAAGGGAAGTTTTTCAGGCACACGGCATGATTGGAGGCCCTGCTTACGCTTACGATAGCCTGGCTAGAAGGCCATTTATTCTGCTTAACAACCTGCTTGGAGGCCCTTCGATGAACAATCGGTTAAACCTCAACATTTCTGAGAAATATGGCTTTGCTTATAACCTCGAATCAAATTATCAAAGCTATTCAGACGCAGGCCTGTTTAGTGTTTATTTGGGAGTAGACGAACAACACCTCGAACGAGGGATAGAGCTTATCTGCAAGGAGCTCAAAAAATTAAGGGATAAACCGCTTGGAGTAAGACAACTTCACCAAGCCAAAGAACAGCTTAAAGGACAAATTGCATTGAGCCAAGAAAGCGGAGGAAACTTAATGATTGCATTAGGTAAATCACTCTTAACAATGAACCGAATTGACACGCTTCGTTCCATTTACAAAGAGATTGATACAATATCTGCAATTAGCTTACAGGAACTTGCAAATGAAGTGTTTAATCCAAATGAGCTCAGTACCTTTGTATTTCGTAAAAACCACGATTAATTTAATCACATATTATGAAGCACAAAGCTATCATCATTGGAAAAGGATTAGAAGGAATTTCATTTGGCATGAATCGCAATGCATTGCACAAAGCAATAGGAAATCCAACTGAAATAGATCGTTTTGCATACCCAGATGGGGATCTTGACCAAGCAGAATCTCACCATTTCGATAAACTTGAATTTAGTGTCTCTTTTGATGAGTCAGAAGATTGGCGCCTAACATCAATGGCCGTAAGCGGCGAAGACTATACCCTCAACGATGTGAAGTTTGTGGGAATGGAAAAAGAAAGCTTAATTGAAAAACTCAATTCCATGGACCTTGGGGAAGTAACTGTTCAACAGCTTCTTGACGAAGATGATGATGACATATCTACCGATGATGATGAGAATTTCGAAATGGTCAGTCTGCCAGAAGCAAACATTAATTTCTGGATGGATGATGATGTGGTATCTGAAATTCAGTGGGGTCCTTTTTACAATACAGATGAAGAAATAATTTGGCCTTCGTAACCATGGATTTTCTCGATAAAGAAATTGAGCAATATGCTTTAGCACATACTGAGCAAGAACCTGATCTTCTCTATGAGATTTTCAGGGAAACTTGGCAAAAACAAATCAATCCGCGCATGCTCGCAGGTCACATGCAAGGAAGGGTAATAAGTATGCTAAGCCATATGATTTCTCCTAAATATATTCTTGAAATAGGCACCTATACAGGTTATAGTGCACTTTGTTGGAGTGAAGGTTTAAAGCCAGATGGGCATATTCACACCATTGATAGCAATGAAGAACTTGAGGATACGGTAACTCAGTATTTCGAGCGCGCAGGTAAAGCACATTGTATTCATATGCATATTGGGGACGCAACAGCAGAAATTAAACAGCTTGATTTCCCTTGGGACATTGTTTTTATAGATGCCGATAAAGCCAATTATCAAAACTATTACGACGCGGTTATCACCAAAATCCCTTCTGGAGCATACATCATAGCAGATAACGTTCTCTGGAGCGGTAAAATCTTGGATGACACTTCGGAAGATATCGACACAATTGCACTCCAAAAATTCAATACCTATGTGCATCATGACGAACGCGTTCAAGAAGTATTATTTCCGATTCGAGATGGACTTATGATATGCAGAAAGCGATGAAGGCAATTGATTTTGTATTGAATGATGTAATTATACCTCCGGGAACATCCACCATGGTTGATTTTAACATCGCACGCCTTCCATCCGGCACTCAAATTGACCTTCCGGTATACATTTTCAGAAGCAACAAACCAGGGCCAACGGTGCTCTTTATGGGAGGATTGCATGGTGATGAAATCAATGGAATAGAAACTGTTCGGGAGCTATTGGTTAATAAAAAACTGAAAAAGCTTCAATGTGGTAATGTAATGGCTATTCCCATTTTAAACATCTATGGTTTCTTAAACTTTTCAAGAGAAGTACCCGATGGAAAAGACATCAACCGCAGCTTTCCAGGAAGTGCAAATGGATCGTTAGCAAGTCGGGTTGCTCATTTTATGAGTCACCATATTTTACCCCTTGCCGATTACGTGATCGACTTTCACACTGGCGGAGCAAATCGATATAACTTTCCTCAAGCTCGGTTTACTCCTAACGATCAAATGGCAGAGCAACTCGCCAAGCATTTTAACGCTCCATTACAACTCGAATCAGCATTAATCGATAAATCATTCCGTAAACAAGCTCGTCGCTATGGAGTGCCTACAGTGGTATTTGAGGGTGGTGAAGCAATGCGAAGAAATCCAGAAGCAATTGAATATGGCGTGCGCGGTGCGCTGCGTGTTTTAGACTCATTCAAAATGCTGCCTTACGCTAGCACCGACGAAAAGAGTATTACTTGCCAGAAATCGGCATGGATTAGGGCTAAACGAGCAGGAATGCTAACGCTTCATCGCTTTAGTGGAGATTTAGTTAAAAAAGGTGAAGTGATTGGTGAAATCAATGACCCATTTGGCAACTTCACAACCCACGTAAAATCACCAAAAGATGGTGTTCTTATTGGTCATACGAATAGTCCGCTCATTCATCAAGGGGATGCCATTGCGCACTTAGGTACAGACTTCAGAAAAGAACTTGAATAATGATTGACTTTAGAAGTGATACAGTTACAACGCCTACGGAGAAAATGAAACAAGCCATGTTTCACGCCAGCGTTGGAGATGACGTTTTCATGGAAGACCCAACTGTAAATGCCTTGGAAAAAAAGGCAGCTGCAATGTTCCAAATGGATGCTGCTCTTTTCTGTCCATCAGGAACCATGACCAATCAAATTGCCATCCAATGCCATACTACACCTGGAGGTGAAGTGCTGACAGGGGGAACTGCTCACATCTATCACTATGAAGGTGGAGGTGTTGCTAAAAATGCGGGGTGTACTACAAACCTTTTACCTGGAAACAGAGGACTCTTTGCGGCTTCTACTTTGAAAAATGCAATTAAAAAAGATGATGTTCATTTTCCTAAAAGTCAATTAATAGCCCTAGAAAACACATCGAACAAAGGTGGTGGCGCTGTTTGGAATACTCAAGACATTAAAGCCATTAGAGCAATAGCTCAAGAGCACAACCTTCCTATGCACTTGGATGGTGCCCGATTATTTAATGCCCTCATTGCAACCAACGACTCACCGCAGGAGCACGGTTCCCTTTTTGAATCGATAAGCATCTGCCTCAGCAAAGGTTTAGGCTGCCCGGTTGGGTCTTTACTGTTAGGCTCATCCAGCTTCATTCATAAAGCTCGTAGGGTGCGAAAAGTAATGGGAGGCGGAATGCGTCAAGCTGGATTCCTAGCCGCAGCAGGAATTTACGCGCTGGATCACCACATTGAGCGCATAAAGCTCGATCATCAACGCGCTAAAAAACTTGCAGAAGTATGCAGTCAGCTGCCTTATGTAACGCATTGTGAAGGTGCTGAGACAAACATTGTTCTTTTCGAATTGAAAGCAGGTATTGATTCTGTTTCATTTATCAATACCCTCAAAGCACATGGTGTTTTAGCTGTTTCTATGGGTGGGTCGCTTATTCGGTTAGTAACGCATTTACAAATAGATGATGCAGATGTTGACACCTGTATTAAAGTATTGAAGTCAATTAAACCAGCATGATGCGATTGCTTTGTTTGTGCTTGGCGCTTCACAGCGCTACTATTGCGTTTTGTCAAGACTACGAGCACCAGGAATTCAAGAATCAGCAACGGATATCAAAACATGGCATGCTTGTACTCGCTGCTTGGGGGAGCGCGAACATGATCTCTGGACTAACAGCTAGGTCGCTTTCTTCTGGAACTTCAATGTACTTTCATGAAATGAATGCTGGATGGGGAATTATAAATGCATCATTGGGAATTGTAGGGTACTTAAAAGCCAAAAACGATTCACCACGCTCGTTGTCTGCAACCATAGACCAGTATCATAAAACTGAAAAAACACTCTTGTTTAATGCGGGGCTCGACTTAGCCTATGTTGCATCGGGGTTTTGGTTGATCGAGCAAGGAAAGCACTCCTCCAACACAGATCAACTCAAGGGTTATGGAAAATCCTTAATTCTCCAAGGAATTGGATTAGCCGCTTTTGATATTGGCTTTTTCCTGGTGAATAAACGCGAGCGCTTGAAATCGAAAAATTCATCATCGGCCTACCTCTATCCGCACATATCTCCAACTCAAATCGGACTGACCTATGTATTTTAAAACTTCTACCATTTTAGCAATTACCACTTGTGCTGTATTGTTGGCGTCAAGCTGCAATAGTGCCAATCAGGACAACACTTCAAGTCACGTAATAGTCCAGGGAAATGTGCAGGGAGAACCCGAAGCGTTATTCAAACACGGAATGGATGGATTTTACCAATTTGTGCGTAAAAATTTATCGATTCCACCACTTGCAAAGTATTACGGTGTGAATGCTGAAGTTGATATGGCCATTCAAATAGACCCAACGGGAAAAGTGAGTAATGTTAAAGTTATTGAAGAGCGTATTGATGCTCCTGTTGAGTTTGGAATCGATGAACCGGTAATTAGATCACTTCAAGGTGTTTTCGCAATTGAAGCAGAACGCATATTATGGCTTACGGATACCCTATGGATTGCTCCAACGCAAGATGGCAAACCTGTAACCTCAACTCAAGTACTTTCATTCACGTTTACCACCCTTCAATATGTGCACAACCAAGATCAAGTTAAAAATGGCGAGCCTTTAAGTTTTGGCAGCATAGAAAATCCTAATTCCGGGACACCAATACCCAACAACCAACGGTTCAATAATAACTTGTACCAAATGGGAACTAAACTTATGATTAGTGGTAATCTAAAAACAGCAGGAAGGTTTTTTAGCTATTGCGTACAAATCAACCCAGAACAAGTAGACGCTTGGTTTAACTTGGCATTGTGTTATAAAAAAACAGGCCTCTTAAAAGAGGCCTGCGAAGCTTGGGCTCAAGCAGCTAACCTTGGCGATATCGAGGCTAAAAAGCTGCTTGTACAGTTTTGTAATTAAACACCTGGGCTTTTAGCGCGCTTGCGATCATGCTCTTTAAGCTTGATTTTGCGCAGTCTAATGTTTTTAGGCGTAATCTCTACGAATTCATCACCTTGGATGTACTCCATGTGTTCTTCCAAAGACATTACAACTGGAGGAGCTAATTTCAGCTTATCATCTGCTCCAGAAGAACGCATGTTCGTAAGTTTCTTTGTGCGAATAATGTTTACAACCAAATCAGCATCGCGCGAGTTCTCACCCACAATCATTCCTTCATAAACTTCTTGACCAGGAGCAACAAAAAACTTACCCCTGTCTTGGAGGTTGTTCATTGCATAAGGAATGGCTGTGCCATTTTCATGCGCAATCAACGTACCGTTCATTCGTTTTGGGAATGACCCTTTCCAAGGTTCAAAACCCGTAAAACGGTGTGCCATTATAGCCTCTCCAGCTGTTGCGTTCAGAATTTGAGTACGCAACCCAATGATTCCTCGCGATGGGATATTAAATTCAAGGTGCATTAAGTCACCTTTAGGTTCCATAACAAGCATCTCTCCTTTGCGCTGATTAACCAACTCAATCACCTTTCCCGAAGTTTCTTCAGGAACGTCAATAAACAAAGATTCTACCGGCTCATTCTTTACGCCATCAATCTCCTTAATAATAACTTGTGGCTGGCCTACTTGAAGTTCATAACCTTCACGACGCATCGTTTCAATCAGTACAGATAAGTGCATTACACCCCTTCCGTATACAATGAATGAATCTGGTGATTCCGTCTCTTCGATCTTAAGAGCTAAGTTTTTCTCAGTTTCTTTCACCAAACGATCACGCAAATGGCGCGATGTTACGTAATCACCTTCTTTACCAAAGAACGGTGAATTGTTCACGGTGAATAACATGCTCATTGTCGGCTCATCAATTGGAATGGTAGACATTGCTTCCGGTGCCTCGGCATCCGCAATGGTATCGCCAATCTCAAATCCTTCAACACCCGTAACTGCACAAATATCTCCAGCTACAACTCGCTCAACTTTTTTCCTGCCTAATCCTTCAAACACAAACAGCTCTTTCACCCGCGATTTCACCTGCGTACCATCTCGTTTTACGAGCATCACTGGTTTGTTTGATTCCATTACCCCACGGTTTACACGACCTATAGCAATCCGACCAACGAAGCTCGAATAATCAATAGAGGTAACCTGAAGCTGTAAATTTCCTTCTTCCACCTTTGGAGTAGGCACATGCTCCACTACCATATCAATAAGTGGCTCAATGCTATCTGTTTTATCTGCAGGGTCTAAAGACATCCATCCTTGCTTGGCCGATCCATAAACAGCTGGGAAATCCAATTGCTCCTCTGAGGCTTCCAAGTTAAACATCAAGTCAAAAACCATCTCATGGACTTCGTCAGGTCTACAGTTCTCTTTGTCGACTTTATTGATTACAACAATAGGCTTCTTCCCAAGCTCTAACGCTTTACCTAATACATAGCGTGTTTGAGGCATAGGTCCTTCAAACGCATCAACAAGCAATAAAACACCATCAGCCATATTGAGCACGCGCTCAACCTCTCCACCAAAATCAGCGTGACCAGGCGTATCAATAATGTTGATTTTTGTTCCTTTATAATTGACTGAAACGTTTTTTGAAACGATGGTAATTCCCCGTTCACGTTCCAATTCATTGTTATCTAAAATCAACTCTCCGGTTGACTCATTATCGCGAAAAAGCTCACAATGATGAAGGATTTTGTCTACCAAGGTCGTCTTGCCGTGGTCAACGTGTGCGATTATCGCAATGTTTCTAAGTTCTTGCATTACATTCTTTTGAGGCTGCAAAAGTACACTTACTCTTTTGTTTCTGAGTCATAAAGTATGCACGAACTGCGTATTTTTATCACCTTCGCACCTATAAACCTTAAAACAACTGACCTTAGTCATTTGTCTGAATCCATAGAAGTGGTAATTTAGACGCATTCAAATCATAACTATGACCAAGCAAAATAACAGATCCATCGTAGTAAGCATCGACTTCACAAGTATTGCTGAACATGCTTTTAAAGAATCAATCCCACTCGCACGCAAATGCAATGCAGAGATTCGTCTGATTCATATCCACACCAAAAAATCATCGTCTCGCGACGATATTATCGATCAGTTTGAAGCACTCATCAAACGCAACGCTGATCTCATTGGCGACGACATTACGGTTCGTTACAACATCATGCCTGGCTCTACGGGCGAAGTAGTGGATCGACTCAACGATTACTGTTACATGGCAGATCCCATTTACTTTGTAGTGGGATACGAGCTGAAATCTGGGCTTGAAAGACTTACGGGTACTTATATCTTAAACATTATCCATGGCTGCGATTACCCTATCATTGCCATCAAGGAAAATGAAACCTTGCACGATATGGATACCTTACTGTATCCATTGCTTCTGAATGATTACAGCATGCAAAAAACACAATCTACCATTGATTTTGTAAAGCATGTAAACGGAAAAGTTGAGCTGTTGGCATTAGCGGTAAATCATACCGGTAAAGATGATACTAGCCTCAAGGTAAATTTAAATCACGTTAAGGAGCGCTTCTCAGGAGAAGATGTTCCTTTCAATGAAGCGTGGTTAACTGGGGGCAAAACGCCAACTGATATCCTCTTGGATTATGCACACAAGAAACATGCTGATATTGTTTCTGTTGTTTTTGACAATGACCCGTCATTTTTCGAGCGCATGTGGGGAAATCGCGATGAGGAAGTGCTTACAAAAACGGATATTCCATTACTTATTGTTAAAGGAAAAGATTGGCGTGTTTCTAGCTCATTTAGTGCTAGTGGCGGAGGAGCATAAGCTCATTATATCATACATCAAAAGCACCTTCATTCAGGAGGTGCTTTTTTTTTGGGCGCCTCCCTGCAGGTCAGGCTGTTCATTATTACTCCGCCCAAAACGGGCGGGGTAGCCATTGCCATCCTTGGCGCAACTCCGCATTCAACCCCATCCAGTCATTTACCTGGTGGCGCTTTGTGTGCATTGTATTTTCGCAGTCAAATACCTACCTTTCATTCAAAATACTTCAACTATGAAAAAGAATATGGGAACCCTTGACCGTGGGTTGAGAATTATCATCGCCATTATCGCTTCTATATTTTATTTCGGGGGTGCCATGACAGGAATACTTGGTACGACCGTGCTTGTATTGAGCATTATTTTTTTGATAACAGGATTTGTAGGCTTCTGCCCTATTTATTCTCCCTTTGGGCTTTCAACGGTTATGAAAAAAGGTAAAAAGCGCTAAAAACAAATGCGTTGCAAAAATTTGTTGTGCTGAGCGTGTTGATTGCCTACTCATGCCCGATAAATTCTCCTTATAATCTTTAAGCCAAATCCTTATCTTGGCCTTTTCCAATTTAAAATAAGGATATGCTTAAGAACTTAATGGGGGTATTGGCACTATTTATTGCCTCTCAAGGATTTTCACAAGACTCTATTACGCTTGAATCTATTTGGCGCTTTGGTAAATATCGCCAAGACAACGTTTATGGATTCCGCTCTACAAACAGTGGAGATAGTTATACAATTCTAAGCAACGAAGGAAAAAGTTCCAAAATCGTTCAATTTAGTTATGCTACAGGAGAACAGGAAGCTGTTGTCATTGATGGGGCTGATGAGCGGATTAACTTACCTTTTTCGGATTACAGCATCAGCTCAGATGAGCGTTACGTGCTCTTACAAACCGACGTAACTCCCATTTACAGAAGATCTACTAAAGCAAATTTCTACCTGTGGGATAATCAGGAAGCATCCCTTCAACATTTATCAAAATCAGGAAAGCAGAGTTTCACAACCCTTGCCCCAGGTGGAAAACACGCTGCTTATGTGCAAGACAACAACCTATTCCTTTACGATGTAGCAACCCATGAGCACGTTCAGGTAACTTCTGATGGAAAAGCCAATGAAGTTATCAATGGAGCAACGGACTGGGTTTATGAAGAAGAGTTTGCTTTCGCTAAAGCCTTCTTTTGGTCCCCAAAAGGAGATCAAATTGCCTACTACAGGTTTGATGAGCGTGCAGTTCCGCAATACAACATGCAAACTTGGGGAAATGATCTTTACCCAAATGATTACCTCTACAAATACCCAAAAGCAGGAGAGCCTAACTCCGTAGTTTCAATTTGGGTTTATAACTTAAAAACAAACACTTCAAAAAAGCTTACCGAAACAGGGGTAGACTATGAGTACATTCCGCGTATTAAGTGGACAACAGATAATGCTACGTTGGCCCTTCAGTTGATGAACCGCCATCAAAGTACGCTGCACATTTTCAGTGCGAACACTCAATCAGGAGAGCTAACCCCTATTTATAAAGAGCAGAGCGACACTTACATTGATGTTACTGATGACTGGACCTTCATGAACGATGGTAAGTCGATGTTAATTTCAAGTGAAAAAGATGGGTACAATCACTTATACCTTGTAAATATGCAAACGCAAACTGCCCGAGCACTTACAAGTGGCGATTGGGAAATAAAGACTTTCTACGGAGTTGATGCGGATGATACCTATGCCTACTTTGCAGCTGCTAAGCATTCACCAATGGATCGTGGTGTTTACCGCCTAAACCTCAAAAAGAAAAGAATTGAAGCACTTACTTCAGAAACAGGGATGAGCCATGCCACTTTCTCTACTGGCATGAAATACTTCATCAATACCCGCTCTACCGCAAACACACCAAACGAAATTAGCTTACACCGTTCAACTGGTAAACTTGTGCGGGTACTGAAATCAAGCAAGCGTTTAAATGAGGTTCTCAAAACTACGCTGTTCAGTAAAAAGACCTTTTTCTCATTTGAAACAAGTGAAGGAGTTAAATTGAATGCTTGGAAGATTACACCTCCAGATTTTGATGCTGACAAAAAATACCCCGTACTGCTTACGATATATGGAGGACCTGGTTCTCAAGAGGTGGTGAATCAATGGGGTGGAGCCAATTTTCTTTGGCATCAAATGCTAGCTCAGCAGGGATACATTGTAGTTTCTGTCGATAACCGAGGTACAGGAGGAAGAGGTGCCGCATTCAAGAAAATTACCTACAAACAACTCGGACATTACGAAACCATAGATTACATAGAAACAGCAAAGTATTTGCAGTCCTTAAACTATGTAGATAGCAGTCGGATAGGTATCTGGGGTTGGAGCTACGGTGGATACATGTCTTCGTTAGCCATTACCAAGGGAGCATCTTATTTTAAAAGTGCCATTGCCGTTGCTCCAGTAACAACTTGGCGATATTACGATAACATATATACTGAGCGGTACATGCAAACCCCTCAAGAAAATGAAACGGGATACGATAACAACAGTCCAATTAACTATACTGATCAATTAAAAGGAAACTATTTATTGGTTCATGGAACAGGTGATGATAACGTGCATTTTCAAAATGCCATACAAATGATAAACGCACTGGTGCGCAGCAATAAACAGTTTGATTTGCATGTTTATCCCGATCGCAATCATGGCATCTATGGGGGCAATACCAGGTATCACCTATACAAGAAAATGACAGATTGGCTTCATGAGAATTTATAAGTCAACAATTTGATTAATTTCGAACCTTCACAATTCAAAACTGAATATACCGCATTCTATGTCGAATCAAGCAACACAAGCAATTGAGCGCAAGGAATTTTTAGGGCACCCTGTTGGCCTTTACATACTTTTCTTTACAGAACTCTGGGAACGTTTTTCCTATTATGGAATGCGGGCAATACTAGTTCTGTACATCATCAGCTCATCTTCTGGAGCGAACCCGGGGTTAGGATGGACTGAAAGTGAAGCTTACAGTTTGTACGGCTGGTATACCATGGCGGTGTATGTAATGTCTATTCCAGGTGGTCTGCTTGCCGACAAAGTTCTTGGGCAAAAGAAAACAGTTATTCTTGGCGGCCTGTTGCTCTGTGCTGGACACATTGTGTTAGCCATTGATAGTTCCATTGCTTTTTTTACTGGACTCATTTTAATTGTACTCGGTGTTGGGGGATTAAAACCAAATATTTCTACCATGGTGGGTGGCCTTTATGCCCAAGGAGATGATCGCCGAGACAAGGGATTTACCATTTTTTATATCGGAATCAATTTAGGTGCATTCTTTTCTGCCCTTGCAGTTGGGTACTTGGGTGAAACTTATGGATGGCACTATGGTTTCGGACTGGCAGGAATTGGAATGCTCGTAGGTCAAGCTGTTTTTATGCTCGGACAGAAATATTTGAAAGGAATTGGAGAGGCTACTACGGAGCTTTCTGAAAAAGAACAAGCTGCTCGCAGCAAACCACTTTCTCAAGTAGAACGAGATCGCATCGCTGTGATGCTTATCTCATTTCTGTTAATCATCGTTTTTTGGGGGGCTTTTGAACAAGCCGGTGGATTGATGAATGTTTACACAAAGCAGAAAACGGATTTAAGTCTTGGATTCACAATTCCATTCCTAAACCTAAATGCAATCCCCGCATCGTGGTTTCAATCCGTAAACGCCTTTTTCATCATCACGTTAGGTGCACCTATTGCAGGATTCTGGTATTGGTGGAAACGTAAAGGCAGGGAATCCTCTTCTATTCTCAAGATGGCAATTGGAGTAATTATCATGGGTTGGGGATTTTTATTCATGACTGCCGCTTCGCTGCAATTCGAGGCTGAAGGTTCTTCTGCTATGTATTGGTTAGTGTTAGCATATTTATTCCATACTGTTGGGGAATTATGCGCATCACCAGTAGCACTTTCGTTCATCACCAAATTAGCACCATTAAAGTATGCGTCATTTATGATGGGAGCATATTTTGCTGCTACAGGTTTAGGAAATAAAGTAGCCGGATTATTAGGAGAATGGTCTGCTTCTGCAGGAGAGTTTGAAATCTTTACCGGCATTGCCATCTTCTGTACGATAATAGGCCTATTGGTAATTGCCCTACTAAAACCGTTAAAGCGTTTAACGCACGGTGCTGAGGAGCGCGACGGCACCTCTTATGAAGAACAAGAAGGGTTTGAATTAGCAGATAACCAAGCGTAAAATCGCTTTAAACTAAAACAAGATGAGTGTAGGTTTTTGGATTATGGTTGTGGCTTGGGCATTTGTCCTTGTCTGGGTTCCTTTCATCATTTATAGCAATCGGAAGTTACATCCGAAAGCGCTGTTTATATTGTTTTTTGCAGAAATGTGGGAGCGTTTCTCATACTATGGTATGCGGGCACTCTTAACGCTCTACATGGTACAAGAACTTTTCAAAGAACTGTCGCAAGGTGAAGCAGACTCCAAAGCTTTAGGTATTTATGGGTCTTACACGGCCATGGTTTATTTAACACCCGTAGTTGGAGGAATCATTGCTGATAAAATCCTTGGTTTTAGGAAAGCGATTCTATTCGGTGGAATATTAATGATGGCGGGACACTTTGCTCTGGCCTTAGAGGGAATGCTTTTCAGCGGGAATATGCAGTTATTTTTCATTTCCTTGGCTTTCATCATTGTGGGTAATGGTTTTTTTAAACCCAACATCTCCAGTTTCTTAGGTAACTTTTATGGCCTCAATGATGGAAGAAAAGATGGTGCTTTTACGATCTTTTATATGGGAGTAAACATTGGTGCTTTACTATCAATAGTAACTTGTGGTTATGTGGGAGAAGAAATCTCATGGCACTACGGTTTCGGATTGGCAGGTATCGGGATGTTACTTGGCCTGTTGATGTTTTGGTTACTCGGACCATCAACTTTTGGTAAGAAAGGAATCAACCCTTCTTCTTTAGAAGAGTTTCCTGAAATCAATGAGGAGGAAGACATTGCCCTACTGAATGGCCCAGCTGCTGATCGTCAAGCACTATTAGATAAAGAGGCGGCTTCGTTTACGGAGATTAAAGACCCTAAAATTAAAAGGAATCAGACTTATACCATTATCGGTACCCTCCTATCAATTCCCATACTTGCGCAGTTCCTCAACTTAAGTGATATCGTTACGTGGGCGCTCATTGTATTAAGTATTGGAATCTTGGCTGTATTATTCTTTATGAGTTCGAAACAGTCAGAGAAGTCCGGTGAGCAACGCTTGTGGGTTGTCATGGTTTTATTTTTATTTCACTCGGTTTTCTGGGCACTTTTTGAACAAGCTGGCGGATCAATAACCCTTTTCACAGCAAGAAATGTTGACCGTGTTGTTTTCGGATCTGAAATTCCAGCATCAATTTTCCAGTTTTTCAATGCATTTTTTATCATGACATTGGCCCCCGTATTTTCGTACATCTGGCTTAAACTGAGAAAAACAGGGAACGAGCCTTCAACTCCCATGAAGTTTGTGCTTGGATTAGCTCAACTTGCCATTGGATTCGCAATTATTGTACTGGGAGCTAATTTATTTAGCACGGATGGTATGGTACCAGTAATCTTTTTGATTGTAATGTACTTCTTCCACACTACTGGCGAATTAAGTTTATCTCCAGTTGGCTTATCCATGATTACCAAATTATCTCCTAAAAAAGCAGTTGGATTTGTCATGGGTGCGTGGTTCTTGAGCATATCACTTGCTAACAAAATGGCCGGTTTAATTGGAGAACTGACCGCTACTGAAGGGGGAAGTACCGAGTTGGGAATTTCTGAATCGCTTCAAGTCTATTCATCAACTTACCTCACTTGGGGAGTTATGGTAGTAGGTGCGGCTGCTCTGCTTCTTTTACTGCTTGTCCCTACCTTGAAGAAGTGGATGCATGGCATTCATTAATACACTTAACAGGATATTAAGCAAAAAGGCGGGAACCATCCCGCCTTTTTTCGTCTTTGTAATAGATTTTTCTGAAATTCGTTGAAACAAAATTTTTATGAAAAAAGCAGCACTTCTACTCGTATTTGTCCTTTCAATGGGATTCACACAAGCCCAAATCAATTGGATATCTATGAATGATTTAGAGGAAGCCATGGAAAAAGAGCCTAAAAAAGTGCTCATCGATGTGTATACGAAATGGTGTGGCCCTTGTAAAATGATGATGCGTAACACATTTACTAATCCTAAAGTTGTATCATATGTAAATGAGCATTATTACGCGGTGAAGTTCAATGCTGAAGGAAATGAAGAAATCAACTTTAAGGGAACCGTATATCAAAATCCAGATTTCAATCCTCAGCGCAGCCATACAAGGAATAGCACCCATCAACTCACTCAACAAATCGCTCCTGTAAATGGTAGAATAGCGTACCCTACTATTGTTTACTTAGATGAATCATTTGGAATAATATCTCCCGTTCAAGGTTACATGCAACCAAAACAAATTGAACCCATTCTTAAGTTTATAGCTACTAACGAATACAAAACGGTACCTTACAACGATTACGCTGAAGGTTTTAAAGGCACTTTTTAGTGTGAGTTTGAAAGTCTTCTGTTCTTCAGGGGTTATTTCATGAACTAAGAACCAACAACTGAGAATACGTCTTTGCGTATCCTTTGCTCTGGTTTCAAACACCACAAACAGATGAAACAGTTTTTCTTTATAGGAATACTTTTAGTGAATGTTCAAGTCGTATTTGGACAAGAAATTGAATGGCTTTCTTGGAATGAAATGATGGAACGTCAAGAAACCGAACGCAAGAAAGTTTTCATTGATGTTTACACCGATTGGTGTGGGTGGTGTAAGAAAATGGATGCAAGTACGTTCAAAGACCCACAGGTTATAGCTGCCATGAACGCTAATTACTATGCGGTAAAGCTCGATGCAGAAATGCACGACACCATTGAGTTTAACAATATGGTATTTACTAACCTTAAACCCAATGCGAAACGAGGTGTGCATGCTTTAGCAGTTTCACTATTAGAGCGGAAAATGAGTTATCCTAGCTTTGTTATTTTAGATGAGAATTACGTGCGAACTCATATTATAAGTGGGTTTCAAAAAGTGCCAGCTCTTGTTACCTCCCTTAATTTTTTCGGCTTTAATCAGCACCTGCGGTACCAGCAATATTTATCTGAGCAACAAAAACGCAATGCTGCACTGCAACAAGCCCAAAGTCAAAATCAAGCCAACGGAGATCAGCAAAAATAAAAGTGCGGGTTCTGAGTCTGAATCAATTGTGGTAAATCATTTTTCCTTCATTGAGGATGAATTGATCGTAAAAACGAACCAATTTCTTTCCTTCTTCCAGCCAGTTGAGGCTCTCAAAAGCAGCGCTTGCAGATTGTTGAAAACGCATTAGCTGTTTCTTATCCTTGAGCATTGATTGCAAAGTATCCGCCATGAGCTCAGGCGATTGTTCACGCAAACTAATACCGCATTTATGCTTTGACAATAGTCGGGTAGTTTCAGGCATATTCACATCTACAATAGCTAATCCGGCTGCCAAGTAATTGTAATATTTAATGGGTGGACCTCCTAAAATATTATTGGTAGTAGGCTCTTTAGCGATTATCCCAATAGCCGCGTCATTCAGCTGACTAGCCACTTGATCATAATTAACCCAACCCGTTTCATGTACCTGTTGCTCCAAACTATTCTCACGAACAAAAGCGGATACAAAGCTGCGTTCAGCGCCTGATGTTTCTCCAATGAGTTTCAACTTCACATCCGGTATAGCATGGCGAAGCAGTTTGATTGATGCTAACATGAGCTTCAAGCCTCGATTAAAAGGTAAATTCCCATCGTGTACGATTAATGGCGACTGAGATGCGTTGACCCCTTTATATAAATGGGGCTCTGCGGCATTATATATAACCTCTGACTCCAAGTTTCGATTAAGACAGGTTAAATAACCCCGTGTTAATTGGTTAGCACTAATTAAGAACTTCAGCTTTGGAAATACTGTTCGTTGTATAAATTGCTCTTTTGGTCGGCCTTCAACCCAGGACTCATGAGAATCAAAAACAACTTGTGCTCCAGTAGCTTCTCCTGCCTTAATTCCGAAATATAAAGACAAGGGCTCATGGCAATGGTACACATCAGCTTTCCAATCGGTAGCCGCCTTTAAATAAGCCTTCGTATACCTTCCAAGGAATAACTTATTGGTCAACTTCTCTACTCCCTTCGGAAGCGGAACACTTTTGGTTGGAATACCATTAGCCAGGATCTCACGCTCGCCTTTTGGATTAAGAAGTTCCTTATTGCCCATATCGTACAACTCACCTTCAGGGTTTGCTGCACAAACTTGCACTACCTCATGGCCCGCCTTAACCAATGACTGAGCTTCTTTAAAATTTATCCGGTCATCTAATGGTGAGTGCTGAACAGAAAGCATACATATCCTTGCCATATTACTCCCCTTCCTTTAAGTAAATGCGATAATGATAAATCATTCCGACTAAGTGAATCAATTTTGCACAAATACTTGTTGCAATAGCACCAAGAACACCAAAAATTGGAATAAGCACTATGTTTCCTGCAATACTAGCAATAGCCTCTAAAATAGCAACATTTCGAATTTCAATACCTTTTGACTTTGCCGACAAAAACATAAACGGCTGGTACATTCCTTGTAAGAAATATGCTCCTGATAGCCAAATGGTAAGCTGTGCAACGGTACGGTATTCTTCACCTAAAAGTACAGCTACCGCCCAATCAGATGCCACGTACAAAAACGCTACATAGAGCAACAACCCAACAAACAGTACTACGAACACTTGGAACGGAATTCTGCGTGATCGATTAAATCTTTTGTATAAGCTGTTGGCGATATTCTGTGAGAAAATCATCATTGGCGAGCATAGCAAACCTGCGAGGGTGTAGAATCCAGTAAGGGTTGCTCCTTTGAAATAGGTAATAAAAAGCTCATCAAGTCTGTAAACCGATTGATTAATTACTGCGCCAGAATAGAATGCAAACCCATAGGACTTTGTTTTATTCCAAACCAAAAGCCAGGTACTCCTCAGGTCTTGAAATGAAATGGGCATCATAAAGCCTGTTGCAAGTACAGCGCAACACGTCGAAAACACGTTGAATGCCATAACTTCAACTAAACCAAACTTATTCATGGCAACAAGTACACTCAAGCCAATAATGAATAGGATTTTAGAAATATAATCGAAACGTGCAATTACACTTACGTGCTCGGTACCTAAAGCGTAACTGTTCACAACATTACGCCATGGTAAAAAGATGAGCAGTGGACTCAAGGCTTGCAAATACGCCCCCACCTCAACGTTGAAAACCTCATCAATGAAAAAACCCATTACGAAAACAAACAAGGCGAAACACAAACCAACAACCAAGCTTACAATCAACCCTACTCCCGATAAAGCAGAGGTTTCCTCCTTTGAATTGCTTTGTGCGTATAAAACCTGCAAGCTACTGAAGAAACCAAAGCGAAAAAGAAGTAAGCTAATACCAATGAAAGAAGAGAAAAATGCATAATAACCATAGAGCTCTGGACCTAGGTATTGTGTTTGGAGCTTTTTAATCCCAAATCCGATAATCACCACCATCACCTGAGCAGTGATTAATGTAAATGCATTTCTTACGATAGTTGGAATGCGCATAGCTTTGGCTCAAACAAAGACAAATAACGGATATTGCAGTCAATATTGCACTTAAAAAAAGTGAGATATGCTACTGAAATTTCGAAAAAGAATATAATTTTGCCAACCAATTAAATGGTGGTTGTAGCTCAGTTGGTTAGAGTGCTTGATTGTGGTTCAAGAGGTCGCCGGTTCGAACCCGGTCTTCCACCCCAAAAGCCCCTTTTTAGGGGCTTTTTTAATTTCTACTCCTGCAAGGCGTTGAGAATTCCTTAAATTGAAGGACAAACAAATTATTATGCAGTCCATTCAGTCGTGGTTTGATGCCTATGGAGAAAGTCACCAAAACAAAATCAATAAGGTTATCCATTGGGTTTGTGTTCCACTCATTTTCTACAGCATTCTTGGATTAATCGCCAGTATTCCTTCAACCTTGCTCGTTGAATTTGCTCCTGAAGGAATGAAACCATTTGCCCACTGGGGAACAGTTGCTTTGCTGTTTGTATGGATTTTCTATTTGAAGTTATCACCTTCAATTTTCGCAGGAGTTTTCTCCTTAAATCTGCTGATGTTGATTATAATCGCACAGGTTGACAAGACGGGTCCCCTGGCATGGAGCTCTGCACTTATTTTTATTTTGGCATGGGTTGGCCAATTCATTGGGCATCATATTGAAGGTAAAAAGCCCTCGTTTCTTGAAGACATCCAGTTTCTGCTTATAGGGCCAGCTTGGCTACTTGGGTTTATTTACCGCAAATTGGGGATTTCTTATTAATCCTCTTCTACAGCTACGCCACGCCAGAAAGCTACATATCCTTCAATATCCTTAGCGGCCTCTTTCGTTTCGGGATAATACCACGCCGCGTCCTTATTAATTTCACCATCTACATGCAGCGAAAAATAAGAGGCTACTCCCTTCCACGGACAGTGTGTTTGTGTTTGTGAATCCTTAAAAAATTCTTTTACAATTGAATTTGCCGGGAAATAATGATTTCCTTCGATTACGCGGGTTTCATTGCTCTCCGCAATTACTTTTCCATTCCAAATTGCCTTCATCATATTATTTTTTAATCCAAATACTATTCGCGAACCAATCCTGTTCATCCGTATATACTTGCTCAACTTCAAACCCGTAAGTTGTTGCTAGTACCTCAAGTTCCTTTATACCAAACTTGCGGGAAACCTCAGTATGTATTGCTTCATATGGCTCAAATGCGAAAGACTCTCCAGAATCTAGCGTTATGGACTGCCTAACCTTAGAAATTAAGTATGACCTAGCCTCTCCAGTTTGAGGATTATAATAAGGATAGTGCATCCAATTAGAAAGGTTTATTTCTGCACCAAGCTCACGCTTTATACGCTCGAGAATATTGAAGTTAAACTTTGCAGTTATTCCTTCCTTATCGTTATAAGCATCAAGGATCACACGTGGGTCCTTTTTTAAATCGGTGCCAAGGAAAAACACATCTCCTGGATTCAATGAGGACGCTATTCCCGCTAGAAAAGAATGAATACGCTCATCCTTCATATTTCCGATGGTTGAACCTAAAAACAAAACAATTTTGCGGACATGCACGCCTGCCGCTTTCAATTGCTTAAAGTAATCTCCTTGACGCGCATTCATATTTAAGTTGGGAAATTGACTACTCATATTCGATACGAGTACATCTAAAATGTGTTGACTAATATCTATTGGACTATAGGTGAAATCGAATTTCGATGCTAAGGCTTCTTCAATTAAAACAGACGTTTTAACTCCATCACCGGCCCCAAGCTCAATAAGCTCTGCGGGCTCTCCTCCCCTGCAAAAAGCAGCTATAATTTCAGCAGCGTGTGTTTCAAGAATCCCTTTTTCAGTGCGGGTCAAGTAATACTCGTCCATCGCCATAATTTCCTGAAACAGCTTATCACCGATATCATCATAGAAATAGGAACTTGCCAAATACTTGGCCTCTGCCGACAATCCTTGAATAACGTCATTCCTAAATTCTCCAGTCATAAATTATTTCCTACTATTTTTTGCAAGCCTCAACCCAGTAAACTGCCATTGGTGATGCGGATTAAAAAAATTGCGATAGGTACTTCTACTGTGATTCGGAGCCGTTGCGATTGAACCGCCCCTCAGAACCATCTGATTAATCATGAACTTACCATTATACTCGCCTGCATTCCCTGCAGCTTTTTGGTACCTCGGATAGGGCAAATATGCACTTCCCGTCCATTCCCATAAATCTCCCCATTTGATAAAATCGGAAGCCGCTTCCCATTCAAATTCCGTTGGTAGCCGATGTCCACTCCATGTTGCAAATGCAGAAGCTTCATACCATGAAATGTGCCTAACAGGCTCATTTAAAGGGAGCGGAATTAACCCTTCTAAGGTGTATAGCATCCAGTTCCCCTTTTCCTTTGTCCAATAAAGTGGAGCATGCACCTCATTAGATCTTACCCAATTAAACCCATCATCATGCCAGTATACAAAATCATCATAACCCCCATCGTTTATAAAGGCTAGCCATTCTCTATTCGTCACAAGGTGACTTGCAATGTCAAAAGACTCGATAATTACTTCATGTGCTCCGCGTTCATTATCAAAATGAAAACCCTCTCCTTGATAGCCGATTTGAAACGTTCCTCCATTAACTGAAATCCAGCCAGAAGGTGTTTGAGAAAACGACTCGTGTACAACCCCATTGTATGCCGTTAACAAGGGATTACTGCCCAAAATGTATTTAATATCAGTGATCAATAACTCTTGATGCTGCTCTTCGTGGTTTATTCCTAGTTCCAATAAATCCAACTGATTCTCCGAAAACTGTTCTGTGGAAAGCAGGTTAATAACCTCACGATCAATGGCAGAACGGTACCCCAAAATTTCTTGAACAGTTGGACGTGTTAATGTTCCCCTCTGATCTCTCAAAACGCGAGACCCCAAAGCATTATAGTAACTGTTAAACAAAAACTGAAAGCGTTCATTATAAGAACCCTTATGAAACCCCTCTTTCAAAATAAAGGTCTCAAAAAACCAAGTAGTATGACCGAGGTGCCACTTGGGTGGACTTACTTCCTCAATCGGTTGAGCTACGAAATCTTCAGTTTCTAATGCCTCACAAATGCGCAATGTGCGTTGCCTAGTTTCGCGGTATCTACCCTGAAGTCGTTCTTGCCTTGCTTCCTTCATCTTATGCAAAAGAAATTATTCATAAAATTCATAAGTGTTACACGGAAGACAAATCTCATGATTCGAACATTCACATAGTCTATAATTTGATTCATCGATGATGTAATCATCAATAGCGACAATTATCCTAACTATTTAACACTTCGAATTGTGTACAGTGAAATTATACAGAAAAGGTAGGAATGAGTAGCTACATCACAGGAATTTTTCCCCATTCTACCTGGTTCAAGCGCTATCGATAATCAATTTCTATTGATAAAATCAAGAGCTCCAGGTAACTACTCAATCGGGCACGATTTACAAAAACGCCCTTTCTTCTTGTATTTCTTGCAGCACTTCTTCTTCAAGGAGCAGGGAACAACAACCATTCCCTCAGCAATTGAGATATGCTTTTGTTCCTCGTGTTTATGTGTGGACGGACTCATTTCCTTATTTAGAATTAGTCTAAGTTAAAGCAAATGTAATTCAGTAGAGCTTTTCTCGCAATACCTACAAATAGGTATTCAAATTTCCATGTTAAATTTAGTATGCGTGCATAACATTATTTATATTTGAAACAATGAAACCTGAAGAAACCATTGACTTTCCAATTCGTTGGGCTTGGCATAAAATCTCACGACTCTATAACACGGAGGCTCAAAAAATCGATATCTCTATGTCAATTGGGTACGTATTACTGAACATCGACCTTGATGGTGGAACCCCTTCCACAAAGCTTGGCCCAAGAATGGGAATGGAATCTCGAAGTTTAACGCGCACCTTAAAATCCATGGAAGATGGTGGACTCATTGAACGTGTTCAAGATGAAATTGATCGCAGGATGGTGAGGGTATGTTTAACTCCACTCGGAGAGACGAAAAGGCAATTAGCGCGAAATACTGTAATTGCTTTCAATGAAAATTTGCAAAGCCTTTTCTCTGACAGGGAATTGAAGCAGTTTGCTTCATTCATGAAAAGGCTGAACAACACCTTAGACGACACAACTTTTTTTAAAAATCTTATAGAAGTACCAGAACACCTATTAAAGGAAAAACCATGAAGCGAAAAATAAACACAATTGCCATTATTGGTTCAGGGGTAATGGGCTCACGAATTGCATGTCATTTTGCAAATATTGGATGCAACGTGCTCCTTTATGACATTGTACCAAAGGAAGCTCTTGATTCCTCAAACAAAAGCGAACGAAATGCAATCGTTGATGGCGCCTTAAAAACAGCATTAAAGTCGAATCCTAGTCCGATTTACAACAAGAAGTTTGCTAATCGCATTACAACCTTAAACCTGACAGATGATTTAGCTCAACTTGAGAATTGCGATTGGATAATGGAGGCTGTCGTTGAAAAACTCAGTATTAAACAAGAAGTATTTACCAAAATTGAGCAACACAGAAAACCAGGAACACTGATATCATCGAATACTTCAGGCATTCCCATTCACAGCATGTTAGCTGGTAGAAGTGATGACTTCAAATCACATTTCTGTGGTACACACTTTTTCAATCCACCGCGCTACCTAAACCTATTAGAAATCATCCCTACAGCAAGTACTGCTCAAGAAGTAGTTGACTTCTTGATGGATTATGGTCGTCGTTTTCTTGGAAAAACGACGGTACTGTGTAAAGACACGCCAGCCTTCATTGCGAACCGCATTGGAGTGTTTAGTATTATGGGCCTCTTTCATATGATGGACGAGTTTAACCTAACCGTTACTGATGTTGATAAGCTTACAGGACCAGTACTTGGAAGACCAAAATCAGCAACCTTCAGAACTGCTGATGTAGTTGGACTAGACACGTTAGTGCTTGTAGCAAATGGTTTAAAGGAGCATACACCGGATGATGAGTCCAATGACTTGTTTAACCTACCCGATTATGTGCAACATATGATTGAAAAGGAATGGGTTGGTTCGAAAGCAGGCCAAGGATTCTATAAAAAAGAAAAAGATAGCAATGGTAAAAAACTAATAAAAGCGCTTAATCTAAAAACGCTTTCCTATGAGCTTCAAAAAAAGCAGCGTTTCGAAACACTAGAAGCAACTAAACAGATAGATTCACTTGAGGAACGTATGCCAATTCTTTTCAATGGTAAAGATGAAGCTGGAAAATTCTACAGAAAATCGTTTTGCGCGTTATTTCAATATGCATCAAACCGAATTCCCGAAGTGTCAGATGAATTGTACCGAATTGATGACGCACTTCGCGCTGGCTTTGGCTGGCAACAAGGTCCGTTTGAAGCTTGGGACAGTATAGGCATTGCGGCTGGAATAAAAGCAATGGAGAAGTTGGGGTTCAAACCAAATCAGTGGATATTGGATATGCTAGATGCAGGAATTTCTGCATTCTATACTATTAAGGATGGAAAGCGATTTTACTATGATATCGGCTCAAAAAGCTATCGTGAAATCCCAGGACAGGATAGCGTTTTATCATTGGATGTGCTTACCCAAACCAGTACGATCTGGAAAAATAGTGGCACGACCATAACCGACCTAGGCAATGGGGTTATCAACTTGGCTTTCAACACTAAAATGAACACCATTGGTGGGGAGGTGCTCCAAGGCATTAATAAGGCTATTGATTTAGCTGAAGCTGAATACAAAGGATTGGTAATATCAAATACCGGAGACCACTTCTCTGCCGGTGCCAATGTAGGTATGATTTTCATGTTTGCTGTAGAGCAAGAATGGGACGAACTTGATTTTGCAATACGCCATTTTCAAAATACGATGATGCGTGTACGGTACTCATCCATACCTGTAGTTGTTGCTCCCCATAACATGGCCTTAGGTGGCGCATGTGAGATGAGTATGCATGCCGACAAAGTAATTGCTCATAGCGAATTGTACATGGGCCTTGTTGAATTTGGAGTTGGACTTATTCCCGGTGGAGGTGGAACCAAAGAGTTCGCCGTTCGTTTGGGGGATGAGCTTAAAGATGGAGACATCAGAACGAATCAACTACGCAACCGTTTTCTCACAGTTGGGCAGGCAAAAGTATCAACCAGTGCTGAAGAGGCATTTGAATTAGGATACCTGCGCAAGGGAGTTGATGAAATCATAGTAGACCGCAGCAGGCAATTGGCTTATGCAAAACAGGCTGTATTGACTATGCATGAAAAAGGCTACACAAGGCCTATCGAACGAACAGATGTTGAGGTTGTAGGTAAAGAAGGATTAGGCATAGTTTACGTTGGAGCTAATTCAATGAAATCTGGAAATTACATCAGTGAGCATGACCAATTAATTTCAGAAAAACTAGGTACAGTAATGTGTGGTGGCGCTCTAAGCGAGCGTCAGCAAGTATCTGAGCAATACCTCTTAGACCTTGAACGAAAAGCATTCTTAGAGCTGTGCATGCAACGCAAAACACTTGAACGCATTCAAAGTATAATCACTACTGGTAAAGTATTAAGAAACTAAAGACTACATCATGAACGCATATATAGTAACAGCAAAACGATCAGCCGTAGGAAAAGCACCGCGGGGCCTATTTCGGTTTACACGTCCTGATGATTTAGCTGCCAATGTAATAAAAGGCATGCTCGAAGATTTAGGCGATTTTGACAGAAACCTCATCGATGATGTAATTGTAGGAAATGCAACTCCTGAAGCAGAGCAAGGTTTGAATATTGGACGTATGATAAGTTTGATGGCACTTGATACCGTAAAGGTGCCGGGAATGACAGTTAACCGCTACTGTTCATCTGGATTAGAGACAATTGCCATTGCAGCTTCGAAAATCAATGCAGGAATATCAGATTGTATTATTGCCGGAGGGGTAGAAACGATGTCCCCCATTCCATTTGGAGGATGGCGCATCGTTCCCAATGCATCCGTTGCTAAACATACACCAGATTGGTATTGGGGAATGGGACTTACTGCTGAAGCCGTTGCAAGGGCATATGAAGTTTCAAGGCAAGACCAAGACGAATTTGCATATCAATCACATCAAAAAGCAATAGAAGCGATTGAAGCTGGAAGGTTTAAAAACAGCATCGTACCTATTGAAGTTGAAGAAACCTATTTAAAAGATGGAAAACAAGCAACGAGAAACTATACCGTTGATACGGATGAAGGAGCTCGAAAAGACACCAGTATAGAGCGCTTGGCTAAGCTTCGCCCCGTATTTGATGAAAAAGGTTCAGTGACAGCAGGAAACGCCTCTCAAACATCCGATGGTGCAGCTTTTGTAATGGTTGTTTCTGAACAGTTTCTAAAAGACCACAACCTAACTCCCATTGCACGACTTCACAGCTACGCTACAGTAGGTGTTGAGCCTAGAATCATGGGAATTGGTCCAATTGAGGCCATACCAAAAGCATTAAAACTAGCAAACAAATCCCTCAACGACATCGACTTGATTGAGCTTAATGAGGCATTTGCAAGTCAGTCACTGGCCGTAATTAGAAAGGCCGGATTGAACAGTGAAATTGTCAATGTAAATGGAGGAGCCATAGCCTTAGGTCACCCATTAGGGTGTACTGGAGCCAAACTTTCGGTGCAGTTATTTGACGAATTACGATCGCGGAAATCAAAATACGGTGTCGTAACCATGTGTGTTGGTTCTGGACAAGGAGCCGCTGGAGTTTATGAATTATTAAACTAATTAAACAATACTCGATAAAATCATGTCAGAAGAAAATAAAGCACTACTAGGAGGAGAATTTCTAATCAGAGATGTTGCATGGAGCGATGTCTTTACACCAGAGGAATTCGATGAAGAGCAGCGAATGATTGCTCAAACTTGCCGCGATTTCCTTGCGCAAGAAGTTTATCCAAACCTCGATAGAATTGATGCATTAGAGGAAGGTTTAATGCCTGGAATCATGCAAAAAGCAGGAGAATTAGGCCTTTTAGGAATAAGTGTGCCCGAGCAATACGCAGGTTTCGGTAAGAACTTCGTTACATCAATGCTCAGCGCTGAAAAAACAGGTGCTGGATATTCTTTTTCTGTTGCCATTTCTGCTCATACCGGAATTGGAACACTGCCAATCCTTTATTATGGTACGGACGCCCAGAAAGAGAAGTACATTCCAAAACTAGCTTCTGGAGAATACAAAGGTGCCTACTGTTTAACAGAGCCAGGATCTGGGTCTGATGCCAACTCTGGAAAAACCAAAGCAACGCCAACAGATGATGGTAAACATTACATTATCAATGGCCAGAAAATGTGGATTACAAATGGTGGATTTGCAGATGTTTACACCGTTTTTGCAAGAATAGGTGAAGATGAAAACCTATCAGCCTTTATCATCGATGCAGATACTCCCGGAGTTTCGTTGAATCCCGAAGAGAAAAAAATGGGGATTAAAGGCTCATCTACGCGCCAGATTTTCTTTAATGACGTAAAAATACCTGCTGACAATCTACTTGGAGAGCGCAATGAAGGATTCAAAATAGCGCTAAATATCTTAAATATTGGTCGCATCAAATTAGCTGCTGCTGTTATTGGAGCGAGTAAAGAAACCCTTACAGACGCTGTGAATTACGCCAATGAAAGAAGTCAGTTCGGACGACCAATATCTAAATACGGAGCCATCAAAGAGAAGGTAGCTAAAATGGCCATTCACACCTACGCTTGTGAGTCTGCAACATACCGTGCAGCCCAAAATATTGAAGATCACATCAATTATTTGGAGTCGGAAGGCATGGACCATGAAACAGCTACACTCAAAGGGATTGAACAATATGCAGTTGAATGCGCAATGATGAAAGTTCACGGTTCAGAAACCCTCGATTATGCAGTTGATGAAGCCGTTCAAATCCACGGAGGAATGGGATACTCTGCAGAATCGAATGTAGAACGCGCGTATCGCGATGCCCGAATCAATCGAATCTTTGAAGGAACCAATGAAATCAACCGCATGCTTTCGGTTGATATGATGCTCAAAAAAGCCATGAAGGGGGAGCTTGATTTGATGGGGCCTGCTACCAAAGTTGGTGAAGAACTCATGGGTATTCCTGATTTCAACCCACCTTCTGATGACTTCTTTGAACGCTATGAAGCAGTCATTAAAAACTTCAAAAAAGCAGTGCTTATGACAGCTGGAAAAGCTGCGGAGACACTTATGATGGAGTTGGCTAAGGAGCAGGAGGTGCTTCAAAATGTTGCCGACATGCTCATTCAAACATATGTCGCCGAAAGTGTTCTTCTTCGTGTGCGGAAACGCAAGGAGTTAAAAGGAGATGATGGTTTGGATGTTCATCAAGCATTGGCAGAAGCCTACATCTACGATGCCGCAGAATCTATACGACAAAGTGGGCGCGAAGCTTTGATGAGTTTTTCTGAAGGAGATGAACTAAAAATGATGTTAATGGGAATAAAAAGATTTACAAAAGTTGAGCCCTTCAACATCAAAAATACCCGTCGCAAAATTGCCGACACTATTATTTCTGAAAATAAGTACGTATTTTAGTGACTGAGTTAATATCCTTAGGTTGCCTAACTAAGCGTAAAACCCTGCAGATTCTTTATCTGCAGGGTTTTTGTTTATAGGCTTTTCCATTTGTTTTTGCCCGACTCAGTGAGGTAACTTGTCAAGGCCTTCAAGTGATTCTTACTCAACGCCGCCACCGCTTCTTCCAGGGTTCGCTCTTCTTTCAAGTAATAGTTCTCTATCATGGTTTGTGACCCCATTGAAAATGCAATCAAGTGTAGCGCTAAGTCTTCCTTCTCTTTTTCGTCCTTGAATGGTCGAATGTCTCCGCTCTTCTGTACACGCTCCAATACTTGTTTCACTTGATACAAACGGTCATCGAATGTATTAATCATATCATGGGGAACATGTTTAAGCAAGACCGTTGCTGCATTGGAAACAACAAGTCCACTGTAAGCATACATCAACAAATAAATTTCCTGACTCAAATCAAAAAGTTCCAAAATAGAGAGTGAATTACGGTTATAGCGCGTATATATTTCAAGAATGCGCGTTTGGTAATTTTCAAAAAGAGCGACCAGAATATCTGACTTCCTCGGAAAGTAATAATTCAGGTTTCCTTTACTAATAGCTAACTCATGAACAATTCGCTCTATCTGCAAGGATAGAATTCCCTCCTCATTAATTAAACTAAGAGCTACGTCTAATATTTTAGTTCGCGTTAATGCCTGTTCTTTTCCCATCGCGGATAACTGCTTGTAGATGAATCAATTTACGGAATCTTTATATATTGAGTTGGGTATGATAAAACCTTCACTATTCTTAGACCATTTCCCGACGTACAAAGATGCAATAAGAAGTACTCATGTACCCACTATTTTATTGCTAGTCGCATCCTTGTTTTGTCGCTGCACTGCTATCAAAAATAGCTCTTCATCAGAGGTCATCGCAAATGAAAAAACACGTAAAATAACCTACCTCGCATTGGGTGATAGCTACACCATTGGCGAATCCGTTGATCCTGAGAACAATTGGCCAAACCAACTGGCTAACACACTGGTTAAAAACCATGAACTGACGATTTCAACCAAGGTAATCGCCAAAACCGGATGGACGTCATTCGAACTCTTGGAAGCTTTAGATACAGTAGCAACTGACGTTTCATACAATTTAGTGAGCTTGCTTATTGGGGTAAATAATCAATATCGTGGCCTTTCAGCTAAGGCATTCGAGAAAGATTTTGAAACCCTGTTACAATACGCCCTAAACAAAACAGGTGGAGATCCTTATCACATATTTGTCCTTAGTATTCCAAACTATGGTTTTACTCCTTTTGGGTTAGCAAATCAAGATCAAATTACCGAAGAAATTAATCAATTCAATGCCAGTTGCCAACGCCTCTGTGAAGCTCATAACATTGACTTCTACTCAATTACTGACATTACTGAGTTGGGGCTGAAGAACCCTGAGTGGGTTGCTAATGATGGACTACATCCATCTAAACTCATGTATGAAAAATGGGTGCAACGAATTGAAAATCAGGTATTCGAGAAATTACCTTGAACAATTGCCTGCTAAATTTGTCTGAAATTTTGTTTTTGTATCTTCGACAAACCCAAACTTAACACACATGAAAACATCATTTCCAGTTGGATTTAGTTACTTTTTTGGAACACTTGCCCTTACCTTTTTGCTTATCGGTTTAATAGACCCAACTAAACTCTCATTCCAATTTGGAATTCTATTCTTTTTGCTCAGTTATGAAGGGCCACGAAAACAATTCGCCGTTATCTTTAAGCGATCAGCGTAGCTGGCGGCATCGCTTCTGAGCAATATGAGGAATTGGTTATGCCATAGCGCTTGTTGGTGGATTGTGTTGCTCTTTGCTCCGCTAATTAGTCTGGCTCAAGAACGCGCTACGGTTGCATCTCTCGTTCAACAACTGCGTGCTGAACAAACACTTAATCACCCATTCTATCATGACGGTTTGTTTCCTTCTGAACGCAGGCAAAAAGGCAAATGGCGTGACGATGACAACATCTTTTTCCCCGCTTTAATAGATTTCACGTTGGCTAATCTACCACATGGATTATCTGACAGCCTTAGATTAACTATTGATAGCGTTCAAAATGGGATTAGGCAGAACTACCAAGACTACAGTGCGAAACCTCCAATGTATACTTACAATTTCTGGATCCCCAAGGTCAACAGGCATTTTCCGAATTCATCATGGAGTAAGCGTTCACATTATGCCCTACCTGATGATTTAGATGACACATCTCTTCTCATCACCAATTTGAATGATAAACAAAGTGCATTGTTGGCTAAATCAAGGATGCAAAACCACATCAACACGGATAAAAACAAAGCAAAAGGAACGTTGCGTAAATACAGGAAACTTCCTGCATACTCGAGCTGGTTTGGACTGAACATGCCCGTTGATTTCGACGTGTGTGTAATGAGTAATATCATGATTTTTAATGGCCATTTTAACCTGCCATTTACTGCAGCCGATTCTGCTAGTGTAGCGGTTATCTCCCATTCTCTAGAGTCTAAAGACTACCAAAAACGCCCCAACCTGATTGCTCCTCATTACCAGCGAACTTCTGTAATCCTTTACCATTATGCACGCATGGTGGCGAATAACAATCACCCGCAAATCAATCGTTTAAAACCGGCGGTAATTGATGCCTGCAAAACCCAACTAGACAAAGCTGAAGGTTGGGATGCACTCTTGCTCCATTCTGCATTGATGCGTTTAGCAATTCCTATGAGCGATTATTCCCTTAAAATTCCAGAACCTGGAACATTGCATTTTTTTATTGCCAATGCTGGCTCTACGCTGCCACTATATTTTAGAAGGTTTACAGAATTACTGAACTTATATAAAATGCCATACCGATGCAGGGCATTTGAACTCGCTTTACTTCTTGAACATCACCTTCTTTTACAAGAGAACAAGAATAAATTTTTTAATCCCACTGAATTTCAAGAAATTCGTTCGAAATAAAGACACATGAAAACCTGGATCCTTGCACTCATAAGTATTACCCTTTTTGTAAGTTGTGAAAAAGAACCTGGTCCGGCAACTCCGCTAGACCTAACTCCAGATCCTACCGAAAAGAATGAGCCTCCTTATGATATTCTTCTTTCCAATCAAGTGATTGAAGAAATGCTTCCGGCAGGAACCATTGTAGGAGAATTAACTGGTTTAGACCCGAATAACGACACCCTTGAATACCGTTTATCAGGAGGTCCAGGTAGTGCAAATAATGACCTCTTTGAGTTAGATTCAATCTACATCAGAACGAAACAGGAATTTACTTTCGGTAGCAATAATTCATATTCCATACGTATTTGGGCTACAGATGGGGAGTTTGGTTTTTACAAGAACTTTGAACTTACGGTAATGCCTTACATACCAAAACCGCCACTGTTCTACAGCCCTTTGATTAACCCTGCTGATAGTATATTCGAATCACGCGTGCACAAAGACTCTGGAAATGTAAGTCCATCCCTGGTAATCACCCGTATTCCAAGAACTACAGTGACTATGGCGATTATCATGGTTGACCTCGATGCAAATAATGCAATACATTGGGCGGTGTGGAATATACCACCCACTAAACTCAACATTGCCGAGTCTGAGTCTTGGCAAAATCTCGGAGTAACAAAAGGTGAAAGCGACTTCGGAAAAAGCTATACAGGCCCCTTCCCTCCTAGCCTTCACAACTACAGTATTACTTTGTATGCACTCGATGATACACTGAGTATTGGATCTGCGGATTATGCACAACTCCCGAGTTTTGCTGCTGCTTCTTTGATTACTCAGAATTCAATCATTGGGAAATACAATCCTTAATCACGGGCGAGCTTCTTATATTTTTTTGCTAATTCTTCAAGAGCTTTTAACGTATTCGTCTCTTGAATAATTTCCTTTTGCTGATTCGAAATTGATACCTCAATTTGATTTTGTTCGAATTTCAGTTGGTGTATATCCGACTCTAGGTTCGCAATTTTACTTTGGTGCTTTTCTATTTCTTTCAACGCTTTCTTCTTGTCGTGCTCTTTATCTTTTAGACTGGACTTCAAATTGCTTTTAACTTCCTTGTCTTGCGCACTGCTAATTTGACCTTTTAACTTCCCGATTTCTGTAGCATAATTCTGAATATTACCTTCGATAACACCTATATCACGGTTACGGTCATTTATCTCCAGATTCTCTTTATCAATGTCCTTTTTTACTCCTTTTAAATCATTCTCAAGTCGTTTAAGTTCGCGCTCCTTATCTTTCACCTTGGAGCTCTGCACTTTAATTTTATCTTCTAATAATTCATGATATACTTCATAGCCGAAACGACGAAGCTCCTTATAGATAATTGCATCTTGCGTGACACTTGACTTACTCACAAGAAGACTATCCTGTTTGAAATGAATTACCAGCCTCGGCTCATCCCGGAGTGATATAAAAGCATAATTCAATGAAAACGTATCAAGCTCTAGCGACTTAAAATATACACCGGTTAATGACCGCACTCCTTCTCCCGTTGGCTTAGAACGCGTATGACTTTCTATCCACTTTTCACCAGCTCGTTTAAACTCGTCATAATTCGCTTCATCAACTGACAGCACATAGCACGGGCATTCTACGCCATTATTCATGGTGGTATTATCAATTTCCAAATGAACCACATCCTGAGCGATTGATGTCAAAACTGAAAAAACGAAGACTATTACGCTAGTAAATTTCATACCGTATCTTACTTAAGTTTGCTATTACTCCACAAATTAGGTAATATCTTAAAACACATGAACATCCATCCCATTATTGAAGCTTTAGTGCAAGAGTTTGAGTCTCATCAAGACTCAGGCCGCGCCAAACAAATGGAAAAGTACATGAGGAACCAATTTTCGTTTTACGGCATTCAATCAGCCACGCGGAAATCAATCCTGAGATCTATTTCATCAATACATCCCATGCCAGAGCATCCAATTCCTCTACTTTATGAGTTATGGAACAAACCGCAACGCGAACTTCAATACTGTGCACAAGAACTCGCTACAAATTGGAAGTGCTACAAACTGTCAGATTCAACCAAGTTTTACCTTGAGCTTATTACTCAAAAAAGTTGGTGGGACACGGTTGACTACTTGGCAACAAATGGTGTTGGTGCTGCGTTAATGAACGATAGCCAACAGCAGCAGACAATCATGATCGACTGGGCCCATTCAAACAACCTGTGGGTTAGAAGGGTCGCTATAATTCACCAATTAAAATACAACTTAAAAACCCAAAAGGACCTTTTAGCCAGCACCATAACCCCGAACCTCAATGACCCTGATTTCTTTATTCAAAAAGCAATTGGATGGGCATTAAGGCAGTACGGCAAGCACAACCCCAACTGGGTTCTAGCGTTCGCCAAAAGCCATGAGCTCAGCAACCTCGCCAAGCGAGAAGGCCTGCGCTTGCTTTAGTTTTTGGCACAGAATATGTTAGTTAATAAACTGTTAAGGGATTTATTCAGTCCCTTGCTCTTTTCAGTTTCAGTCTCGTGTTCAATTGGGTTTGTTGAACACAAAAAAAGCCCCGAAAATCGGGGCTTTTTTTATGAATTGAAACCTAAAAACTAGGCCAATACTTCTTTAACAGCATCTGCAGCTTCTTGTAATAGTACTGCCGACATTACTTTTAATCCTGATTCATCAATCAACTTCTTAGCTTCTTCTGCATTTGTTCCTTGCAAACGCACAATGATAGGCACCTTGATGTCACCAATATTCTTGTAGGCATCAACAACCCCTTGGGCTACACGATCACAACGTACAATACCACCAAAGATGTTAACCAAAATTGCTTTTACATTATCATCTTTCAGGATAATCTTAAACGCTTTTTCTACACGTTCAGCATTTGCTGTACCTCCAACATCCAAGAAGTTTGCTGGTTCTCCGCCAGAAAGTTTAATGATATCCATAGTAGCCATTGCTAAACCAGCACCATTAACCATGCAGCCTACGTTTCCGTCAAGCTTCACATAGTTTAATCCATGCTCTCCTGCTTCTACTTCTGTTGGATCCTCTTCAGAAGTATCACGCATTGCAGCTAAATCTTTGTGACGGAACAATGAATTATCATCGATAGTCACTTTTGAATCTACTGCTAATATCTTGTCATCCGATGTTTTCAATACCGGATTAATTTCAAATAGAGATGCATCTGCCCCCACATAAGCTTTGTACAGTGCCGTTACAAACTTCACCATCTCTTTCATCGCCCCGCCAGAAAGGCCGAGGTTGAAAGCAATTTTACGTGCTTGAAACCCTTGCAGACCAACTGCTGGGTCCACTTCTTCAGTAAAAATTAAATGTGGTGTCTCCTCAGCTACAGTTTCTATATCCATTCCACCTTCTGTAGAATACATGATCATATTACGACCAGTAGCACGGTTCATAAGCACAGACATGTAGTATTCTTCTGGCTCATTATCTCCAGGGTAATAAACATCTTCTGCAACCAGTACTTTGCTCACTAGCTTACCTTCTGGTGGTGTTTGTGGTGTGATCAAATCCATTCCGATTATCTCACCTGCTATTTTCTCTACCTCTTCAATAGATTTAGCCAACTTAACCCCACCGCCTTTACCACGGCCACCTGCGTGAATTTGGGCTTTAATAACCCACCAACCGGTTCCAGTTTCTTCTTGTAATTTCTTTGCAGCTGCTACTGCTTCAGCAGCGGTATTCGCAACTACTCCACGTTGAATGCGAACGCCGTAGTCTGCAAGCACCGATTTCCCTTGATATTCGTGTAAATTCATTTTCTATACGGGTGTAAAGTTCTTGTTGATTTTAAGCACGTCAAAAGTATAAACTTTGAAACAGGTTAGAAAGGATAAACACATCTATTCAATATCGTATCTTGGCCCGCTCTAGGAAAAAGATATGATTCGGGTAAGTCAGTTAAAAAAATCTTACGGAAAACTCCAAGTTTTAAAAGGAGTTGACCTTGAAATTAAACAGGGAGAAATCGTTGCTATCGTAGGTGCTTCCGGGGCAGGTAAATCAACCCTACTTCAAATTATTGGAACGCTGGACCGGTCAGATTCAGGTTCAGTATTGATCAATAACACGGATGTTTTTGCATTAAAAGACAATGCCTTGGCAGCATTCCGAAATCGCCACATCGGATTCATTTTTCAATTCCACCACCTCTTGCCGGAATTTACTTCATTAGAAAATGTTTGTATTCCTGCATTCTTGGCAGGTAAAAACAAGCAAAAAACAGAACAAGAGGCAAAAGAATTGCTGAACTACTTGGGGCTCAGTGATCGCTTGGATCATAAGCCGTCTGCTCTATCTGGCGGAGAGCAACAACGGGTTGCCGTTGCTCGGGCCCTTATCAATAAACCCGATGTTGTTTTAGCTGATGAACCTAGTGGCAACCTAGACTCAAAAACCGCTGAGGAACTTCACAACTTGTTCTTTGAACTTCGCGAGCGCTTCAATCAAACGTTTGTCATCGTTACGCATAACAAGGAGCTAGCGGCTAAGGCTGACCGTTCGCTCATCATTAGGGATGGAACTATCTAAATTTAATAATCAAAAGGAGCTTCATCAGTTTTTAGATGAAAAGGCTGATTATTTCGAACGATCTTGGTTTATAGAAGACGATCCTATTTCAGTTCCAAAACGTTTTACTCGAAAAGAGGATATTGAAATAGCTGCTTTTTTTAGCGCAACATTAGCATGGGGGCATCGAAAAACCATTATTAGAAATGCTTCTACACTCATGTCTCTAATGGATAACGCGCCATTTGACTTTATTACAAACCATCAAGAGCATGACTTAAAAATGTTTCAAGGTTTTGTTCATCGCACATTTCAATTCGACGATTTAAGTTGCTTTTGCCGTGCACTGCAACGTATTTATCTGGTGGGTGATGGATTAGAGTCGGTGATGTTGAACGGTCATAGCATGAAAGAAAACCTGCATCAGTTTAAGGCTACTTTTTTCGAAGTTGCCCATCTAGACCGCACTAGAAAACACATTTCAGATCCCAACAAAGGCAGTTCGGCAAAACGGCTCAATATGTTTCTTCGTTGGATGGTTAGACCAAGCAAAAATGGTGTTGATTTTGGCCTTTGGAAAAACATCCAACCCAGTGAATTACTCATACCCTTAGACGTACATACGGGTAATGTCGGAAGAAAACTAGGCTTGCTCAAGCGAAAACAGCAGGATTGGAAATCCGCAATGGAGCTAACCAATTCCCTCCGAAAACTCGACCCACAAGATCCAATCAAATACGATTTTGCATTATTCGGTATTGGCGCATATGGAATTAATGCCGCTTGATGTACCTTCCGTCTGTGAAAAAATTAAGTAGGATAATCCTCGCTTTTGCCGTTATAATTGCAGGACTTTTTGTGCTTGGGCCTAGTGTGGAAAACATGAGCCCTATTAACCCTTCGCTTCCACCAATAAAAGCGGAAATAGAAGGGCTTTCAAAACTCGTTGTCAAGCACGAATCAACGTATGCTATTCGGGACGGTTGCAGTGCTTCCATTCACTTTTACAACAAGGATTCTATACCTCGGAAAACACGTTATAGTGTGCTTTACCTGCATGGCTTTTCAGCAACACATGAAGAGGGAAACCCAACTAGTTTTGCTGTAGCAAATAAACTCCGAGCTAACCTTTACCTATCGCGTTTGCATGCGCATGGACTAAAGGAGCAAGAACCGCTGATTAATTACAATGCAGATAGCACATTCCGTTCAGCCCAATATGCCTACGCAATTGCTAAAGAATTGGGAGATAGTGTTGTAATTGCGGCGGTGTCAACTGGTGCTACATTAGCATTAAAGCTAGCAGCATTATATCCCGAAATAGCTGGATTGATGTTGTATAGTCCGAATATCGAAATAGCAGACCCTACCGCCAAATTATTAAATGACCCTTGGGGACTTGAGATTGCACAATTCGTATTTGGAAGTAACTACAAGAGCTATGATGCGCCACCGCTAGTGAAGCAATTCTGGGATACTAAATACCGCTTAGAAGCCCTACCACAACTTCAAGAGCTTTTGGAAAACACCATGACTGAAGAAACCTTTCAACACGTTACATGTCCTGTTTTCTTGGGTTACTATTACAAGTCTGAGGACGAGCAAGACCAGGTGGTAAGTGTTGATGCTATGCTCTCCATGTTTCAGCAGCTAGGAACACCTGTTCATCTCAAAGAAAAGGTAGCATTTCCCAATGCCGGGGACCATGTAATTACATCAGTGCATAAAACTGCTGATTACCCAGCAGTGATTTCTGCCAGTAATGCATTCATCGAAACTCATTTTAAAATTCCATCAAACTGAATTGAGATTGGTTATGCATTCACCTATTTTTGCCAAGCATGACATTTAATAATCCCGGCTGGCTCTGGGCGCTTTTTGCGCTGCTTATACCAATACTCGTACACCTTTATAATTTTAGAAAATACCGCAAAATTTACTTTTCTAATGTTGCCCTACTTGAAGATGTTCAAGAAGAAACACAAAAACAATCCCAGCTCAAACGCTTGTTAATTTTACTCAGTCGGATGTTGGCCTTTGCCGCATGTATTCTTGCTTTTGCTGAACCTATATGGAATGACATCAGTACCCCTACCCAAAATCAGTCCACGTTAGTACAAGTGTTTATTGACAATACTTCCAGTATGCAGTTCCCTCATGAAGAAGGACCCATACTTGAAGTTGCCAAATCAAGGGCTCAAGAGCTTATACAAGCATACCCTGAAGGAACAAATTTCCAACTACTCAAGGCCTCTCACATGGGCCTACTTCCAACTATAGGCACTAAAAATCGGGCGATGGAGGTTGTTCAAGCTATAGACCTTGAAGAACGTCGATTACCTCTAGCTAAGCTCATCCAAAAATTCAATCAAACGAACACTCCTGAATCAGAAGATCGTGTTATCCGATATGTAATTAGTGACTTTCAAAAGTACCAATATGAAAGTTGGCTGAATACTACAGATTCTTCGTGCACCACCTATTTCCTTCCACTGGCATATGCTGTAACCAACAACATTAGTATTGACTCAGTTTGGTTTGAATCCCCGATTAATGGTATCAAGCAAAACGCTACCATCCACTTCCGGCTTCAGAATTACAGCGATCAAAAAATCGCGAATGTTCCCCTATCCATCGTTTTCAATGATCAAACCTTAGTAAAAACAAGTTTGAATATAGACGCTAAATCAACGGTTGATTCAAGTCTTGTGGTTCCAATTGTGGATAACGGAGCAGTTGCTTTCACGTTTAACATAACCGAAGCACCTGTTACATTTGACAACACTTATTTCGGAGCATTTCAAACCGCTCAAACTGTGCGCATTTTGGAACTGGTGCCCTCAAAAAGAAATTCGTCGTTTAAACGTTTGTACACGAATAACCCAGCTTTTGAGTTTAACCAATTGACTATAAATGAAGTCAGCTTAACTACTTTCTCCCAATATGACTTCATCATTGCCCACCTCGATCAACGCTTGTCTTCCGGACTAATTTCATCAATTAAACAAGCAGCTGAGATGGGAGCTTCTGTGCTGATTTGCCCAGGCTCTGATGCTTCACCATCATTAGCTCAATTCAATGAGTTATTCGGTAGCCAGCAATTAAAACGTGTAAATCAACCTGCAGGACTTGCACCTCCGTCAATTAACCAATCGTTACTTCGGGGAGTGTTTAAGTCGATTCCAGAGCGAATGAGCCTTCCTACATTTCAGCAGTTTTATGCTTCAAAGTTGAGCGAAAGCAACACGAGACAGTCTGTACTAGAGTTTGAGAATGAACTACCAATGCTTGCTCGTTTTTCAGTAGGAAAAGGAAATGTATTCCTCTACCACATTACGGGTGATGCATTAAAAAGCATTTTTAGTAAACATTACCTATTTGTTCCTGTACAGCTAAACATGGCCCTTCAAAGCATCCCAATCGAAAAAGTAGGAATCACACATGCTGGACTTCATACGATATCTGCAAATGATAAGCTACCGAGAACTGAACACGTAAAGCTTAACCTCCTAAATACCGAACAGTCTTGGGTTGTTCCACTTACCTCTCCTGAACGTAATTTGAGCATGACTGAAATTGAATACCTTCCACCAGGTCATTATGCGTATGCCCACGCTGATCAGCCTTATGGTTTTTTTGGTTTGAACAATTCACGTAAAGAGTCCTTACCAGAGCAGTTCAGCCAAGCTGACCTCAATAAAATAGCTTCTGCTAGCTCTGGAAAAAAAGTGGTAATAGGTGCTACTGATGGGGCTCTCATTAATCGTATCACCTCACAAACCACCCCACCTTCACTATGGAAATGGTTCATCGGTGGTGCGCTTTTGTTTTTTTTAATTGAAGTACTTTTAATCCGTTTAATGCCCAATTAACTATGGATAATCTTATCAAATCAGCTCGAATCATCGATCCAGGTGGACCTCATCACAACCATGTGAAAGACATTCACATATCAGCAGGTAAGGTTGTGGCAATTGAAGATTCCTTAGTTAATCAAGGAGCTTCTGTTATTGCTGGTGAAGAGTTAGTTGTCTTTCCAGGATTCATTGACATACATGCTGAGTGCGGTGAGCCGGGTGAAGAATGGAGAGAAGACTACGCTTCCTTAAGCAGCGCAGCGTTAAAAGGAGGGTTTACTCGGGTTGGAGTATCCCCACAGGGAAAGCCTTGCACAAATATGCGTGCTCAAATTGAACACGTAATCAACCGCTCTCAAAAAAATAAGAACGTGCTTCTCCCCATTGGAGCCTTAACAACTGACGTTAAAGGTGAAGTGCTCAATGAACTCTTTGATTTAAGTGAGGCTGGGGCTGTAGCTTTTTCTAACGGTTATGCTCCTATTATAAATCCCGATGTGATGCGCAGAGCGTTGCTTTATAATCGAGATTTTAAACAACCTTTAATGGTAGCATCTCACGATGCAGAAATACAGGGAGAAGGGGTTATGAATGAAGGCCCCATGAGTACTTCTCTTGGTGTAAAAGGAATCCCCAACTTGGCCGAAGACCTCAGCATTTCACGCGACCTTCAACTTCTCGATTATACCAATTCAAGCATGCACTTGCTCTCAGTTTCGACAGCAAATGCAGTGGAACTTATCCGAGAGGCCAAAAACAAAGGGCTAAAAGTGTCGTGTAGCGTATCTCTGCATAATTTGGTTTATAACGATGAGGAGCTCGCTTCATTCGACACAAACTTTAAAGTGTTTCCTCCGCTGCGCTCCAAACATGATCAACAGGCACTTATCGCTGGTTTAAATGATGGGACAATTGACATTATAACAGCTAATCACACCCCTTATCATGTTGAACGCAAGGATTGTGAGTTTGAGCATGCAGCTTTTGGAATGAGTTTAATAGAAGTTGCCATCCCTCTTTTAGTTGATCGCCTGGGAGATTCCCTGGACCCAGAAATTTTAGTGAATGCTTTAGCGACGAACCCCGCTAAACTATTAGGATTGCCTGAGCAACACATAAACGCTGGCAATCGGGCAAACTTAACAGTTATTGACTATAAAGGGGAAACTGCTATTGAGTCTCAAAACTGGGAGTCTAAGTCTCGTAACTTCCCAGAGTTTGGAACAACTTTAAATGCAAGCGTTCATTGCTTCTGTTAATTAAGGAGATTAGATTCCCTCTTTAGAACTTCTGCCAATGTAGCATCTTTCAACAATTCGACTGTCGCGTTCCGCACTTCTAAAAAAGTATCGCGAATACCGCATGTCCTTTCATCAACACATTCTTCGCATCGCTCGTAGTACTTATGAGTTACACAAGGAAGAAATGCTATTGGCCCATCCATTAAACGCATAATTTCTGCAAGACTCACCTCTTCTGGCCTTTTGAGCATATAATACCCTCCTGATCGTCCCCGTTTGCTGTTAACAACGCCTGCATTCTTCAACTCAAGTAAAATTGATTCGAGGAATTTTTGCGGAATCCTTTCACTCTCCGCTATTTGCGAAATTAAGATGGGGCCCTCATCAAACTGCTTTGCTAAATGAACCAAAGCATTGATGGCGTATTTTGCCTTCTTAGATAACATGTTACAAGTGTACAGTTAATTCGTCATACGAGAGATGCACCCCTTCAGGAAGTTCGGCATCAACCTCCTCGTGCAGTCCCATTTGATGACTCAAGTGAATAAGGTAGGTTTTTTTAGCACCTATTTCACGAGCAAGACTAATGGCTTCTTGTAGGTTAAAATGGGAGATATGGTCTGTTTTTCGTAGGGCGTTTAGCACGACTACTTCGCTGCCCTTCATCTTTTCAATTTCCTCTGGAGCTATATAGTTTGCATCTGTTACGTAGGAGAAATTCCCTATTCGAAAACCCATAACCGGCATCTTGTAATGCAATACTTGAATTGGAATTACATCATCACCATTGATGTTAAATGGTTGCTCGCTTATCGTATTCAAGTTGATTTGTGGAACTCCGGGGTATTTATGCTCCTCAAAAGCATAATGAAAATCACGCATTAAGGCTTTTTGAACTGCACCAGTAGCATACACATCCATATCCCTGCGTTGGGTAAAATTGTAAGCCCTGATATCATCAAGACCAGCCATGTGATCTTTGTGTTCATGGGTAAAAAGAACAGCATCTAAGCGGTTGTTCTGCTCTCGAAGCATTTGCTGACGAAAGTCTGGCCCGGTATCGATTACCAAGTGATTGTTATCCGTTCGAATAAGCACAGAACTTCTCAATCGCTTGTCTTTGGAGTTTTCACTCTTACAAACTATACACTTACAACCAATTACGGGTATACCTTGAGATGTCCCTGTTCCTAAAAAAACAACTTCCACTTTTACTTATGATTTATAAATTTCCACCAAGCAAGCAACTGCAAAATCAACTTCTTCTCGTGTAGTAAATCGTCCAAAACTAAAGCGTACACTCGGCCGTGATTGGTCAGCTTGAATTCCCTTCAATACATGGGAACCTTGATTTGAGCCTGAACTGCAAGCACTTCCACCAGAGCACGCGACACCCATAATATCCAAATTAAATAACAACATGGATGCTTTATCAGTAGCTGGCAGCTGCACATTCAGAACGGTGTATAATGATTTGTCGCTATTCGCACATGCTCCGTTAAAAACTACACCTGGCAGGGATGATACGAGCCTATCCATCATATAGTCTTTCAGTCCTTGAACATCCTTTTGGTGCTGCTCCAAGCCCTCATAGGCAAGGTCCATTGCCTTTGCTAACCCCACAATCCCGTAAATGTTTTCGGTCCCACCACGCATGTTTCTTTCTTGAGCGCCCCCTTGGATAAGGGGAGAAATATTCAAATCCCTATTCACATATAAAAAACCTGCACCCTTTGGGCCGTGGAATTTATGTGCCGCACAAGTTGCAAAATCAATTTTCCATGATGTCAAGTCAAACTCATAATGCCCCATGGTTTGAACTGTATCTGAATGAAAGTAGGCTCCGTGATCGCGACACATTTTACCTACATGCTCTAGAGGTATAAGGTTCCCTACTTCATTATTAGCATGCATCAACGACACCAAGGTGCTCACATCTTCCGCCAATAATTCCTCCAAATGATTTAGGTCTACGCAACCATCGGGCTCCAAATTCACAAATGCTACTTGCACCCCATACTGTTCCTGAATAGACGCCACCGTATGCCCGACAGCATGATGTTCTATTCTTGAAGTAATAATACGTTTCACTCCAAGATCACGAACAGCTGATGTAATAGCCATGTTATCTGCTTCTGTTCCTCCTGAAGTGAAAATAATTTCACTTGGAATTGCCCCCACATGCTTTGCGACTCTTCTACGCGCTTGTTCAAGTAACCCCTTCACTTCCCTGCCATATGCATGCGTAGACGAAGGGTTGCCAAATGAATTTTGCAGAACAGGAATCATTTCCGCTACAACGCTGGCGTCTATAGGTGTGGTAGCTGCATTATCTAGATATGCTTTCATTGGGGTCGGGGTTATGTCGTCATATGATGGACATCCGTAATAATCTGATTGGCCAATTCATTAGCTCTTGATTCACTTTTACTTTCAGAATAAACACGAATAATTGGTTCAGTATTCGACTTTCTCAAGTGTACCCAGCCATCTGCGAAGTCAATCTTAACCCCATCCACGGTAGACAATTCCTCATTAGCGTACTTTTCAGCTACTTGCTTCAAGAGTTGATCTACATCAATCGCCGGAGTGAGTTCAATTTTATTTTTTGAAATAACGTAGTTGGGATAAGAAGCCTTCAGGGTTGTCATCGCTTGCTTGCGTTCTGCCAAAAGCGATAGGAACAGCGCAACCCCTACCAAGGCATCTCTGCCATAGTGAAGTCCAGGGTAAATAATTCCTCCATTTCCTTCTCCACCAATAACTGCATTATTGGCTTTCATGGCTTCAACAACGTTCACTTCACCAACTGCAGATGCCACATGTTCTTGACCATACTTGCGCGTAACATCGCGGAGTGCTCGGGTTGAAGATAAATTGCTAACGGTTTTGCCTGGTCTTTTGGAGAGAACGTAATCTGCAACTGCTACGAGTGTGTATTCCTCACCAAACATACTTCCGTCTTCACATACAAATGCCAAACGATCAACATCTGGATCAACCACGATGCCTAAATCGAGTCCCTCTTCTACCACTCGAGACGATAACTCGGTCAAGTTTTCTGGAAGTGGCTCTGGGTTGTGTGGAAAGTGACCTGTTGGCTCACAATAGATTTCACGAACATGTTCAACCCCAAGTGCCTTTAGTAATGCCGGAATAAATGTTCCGCCAGTTGAATTTACTGCATCTACAGCTACTTTCAGATTCAATGACTTAATAGCTTCGCGGTTTACTTCTGGTAAAGCCAATACCGCATCAATATGTTTTGTGAGCCACGACGTATCATCTTGTGTAGAGCCAAGTTCATCAACTTGAGCAAAATCAAAATCGCTCGCTTCTGCTAACGCTAAAACTTCCGCACCATCAGTCCCAGATATGAATTCACCTTTTCCGTTCAATAATTTCAGTGCATTCCACTGCTTCGGATTGTGACTAGCAGTTAGTATGATACCTCCATTAGCACCTTCTTCAGGGACTGCAACCTCAACAGTAGGCGTTGTACTCAGTCCCAATTGAATTACATCTATCCCTAAGCCATTTAATGTAGCAACAACCAATTGACTTACCATCTCCCCTGAAATGCGGGCATCTCTACCTACAACTACCTTAACTTTTCCCTGCGCGTGTCTTTTAATCCAAGTGCCATAAGCTGCTGTAAATTTCACAACATCTACAGGTGTAAGCCCTTCTCCTGGAAGTCCACCAATTGTTCCTCTAATACCCGAAATGGATTTTATAAGTGTCATAAACTATTTGTTTTACCCTTGCAAATATAGGTTTTACCGCCTTTTTCAAGTCACGCTTCATCGTTGAATATTACTGTTAATAGAATTGTGGATAAAGTGAATTCTAGCGATTAAATGAACAGGTCTTTATTCGCTATTTTTGATAAAGTAGCGTAATTTTGCAGCAGCTATATGGATGAATTCTTAGATCCTTTTTCAGGGAGTGACAACTCCAAATTTTTAGCCGATCAATTTGAAAAGATGCTCGCCAACGGAAAGCACCGCTTTTTTGATGTTGAAGAGTTAGAGGAACTGATTGACTATTATTTAGAAGAGCGCGATAGCGCAAAGGCTTTTGAGGTATTGCAAATCGCAAAATCTCAACATCCATCAACATTAGAACTCGCGGCACGAGAAGCAGAACTTCTTGCCTCCGTGGGCAAAACAGGACAAGCACTACAGTTGCTAGAACAGGTAATGCCCATTGCTCCCAATAACATTGACCTACTTCTTATTAAAGCATCAATTCACAGTCAGCTAGGTGGATTTAATGATGCAATTAACACCCTTCTGCGCGCAACGGAAATCGCTGACAAAACAGACCTTGATGAAATTTACATGAGTCTTTCATTTGAATATCAGTCTGTTGTTGACTATGACAAAGCCATACTTTACTTGCAGAAATGTTTGGATATTAACCCAGAACATGACGATGCACTTTATGAACTAGCTTATTGCCTTGACGAAATAAGCAAGGATGATGAAGCGATAGCTATTTTTCAGTCCATTATTGATCGAAATCCTTACAGTCAGCATGCCTGGTTCAATTTAGGAACTGTATATGCTAAGTTGGACCGAATGGAAGATGCGCTAACGGCTTTCGATTACGCCTGTGTAATTGACGAAGCATTCAGTTCCGCAAGGTTTTCGAAAGGAATTACCCTTGTAAGCATCGGGCGATATGATGAAGCTTT
This sequence comes from Salibacteraceae bacterium, assembly GCA_965661625.1. Taxonomy (GTDB): domain Bacteria; phylum Bacteroidota; class Bacteroidia; order Flavobacteriales_G; family Salibacteraceae. The sequence goes on along the minus strand of CBFIEM010000002.1, from coordinate 177,773 downwards.
AACGGTTTTTAAGGAATCCATTGGGAATGAACTAATTAGCAGCATTACCCATTATTACATTGGTGTCTGTTATGAAAAACTTTTTGACTTCAAAGCAGCAGAAGACGCTTACTACAAAGCTGTTCATGAAGACGATAAACTTGCTAATGCATGGATCGGGTTGGCTTCTGTAAAAGAAGAACAAGGTGACCTTTTTCAAGCAATTCATCATGCTAAAAAAGCAATTGCCATTGAGGATGATAATCAAGACTTCTGGATGGATATGGCTAGGATTCAAAATAAAATTGGTTTTGAAAATGAAGCCATTAGCTGCTTTGAAGAGGCTGTAGCTTTAGACGAATCCAATGTAAAAGTATGGCTAGATTATTCTGAAATGTTGTTTGACCATGGCCAGATCGATCGCGCCAACGCAGTGATGGACATGGCCTTTGAAGCATTGCCTGAGGAGTGTGAAATTTATTATAGATTTGTTGCCTACTTACTTAAAAATGGCCAAGTTTCCGATGCAGAAGAATACCTGCAGAAAGCCCTTGATTTAAATAATAAAAAGCTCCACCTCATAGTGGACTATTATCCCGATTCAGCAGCTTTTGATATCATTCAGGCAGCTTTTGACGCTAATAAATAATCGTATGAATTTCGAACTCCCTTTCTTACCTGAACGAACTAAAAAGCCACGTTCAAAAGGCCTCACCATGATGATGGACAAAGGTCTGAGCAATACACAAACTGAATATGTAATTGACTCGAGCAGTGAGCTTATTGACCTTGTTAAGTTTGGTTTTGGAACTTCGTACTTAACCAAAAACCTCACGGTTAAACTGGCCCTATATCAAGAGGCTAATATTCAGTGCTACTTGGGTGGAACCCTATTTGAAGCTTTTGTAGCTCGCGACATGTTTGATGATTACCGTCGCCTACTGGATAAACTCAACCTACAAATCGCTGAAGTTTCAGATGGATGTATAACCATACCTCAAGATGAGAAGCTAAAATACATTGAGACCCTATCTAAAGATGTAACTGTAATTTCTGAAGTTGGATCAAAAAACTCAGATGTTATCTTGGACGATGAAGAGTGGATTTCAAAAATGACCTCCGAACTGGCAGCTGGTTCAAAAAAGGTAATTGCAGAAGCTCGAGAAAGCGGGACAATAGGAATCTATGACTCGAGTGGTTCAGCAAAAACAGACATGATAAATCACCTAAGCCGTGAAGTTGGAGCCGACAATATCATCTGGGAAGCCCCAATTAAAGCACAGCAAGTATGGTTCATTACCCATTTTGGACATAACGTAAACTTGGGTAATATTTCACCTGAGGAGGTGATTCCGCTTGAGACATTGAGACTTGGATTACGCGGAGATACCTTCTTTTCTTTTGTGCCAGATGCGATCAAAGAAAAATATCAATGACACCCGAATGCATTAGTGCTCTAGAGCTTAAACACTTGCTAACAAAGAATGAGAGCATACCATATGTGGTAGACCTTCGTGAACCTTACGAATGTGAACTAGGCCGCATTTCTACTGTAAATATCCCCCTGGCTGAGCTACTTCACCGTAGGGAGGAGTTACCTAAAGACCGGTTGATCGTTTTATACTGCGCCTCAGGAAGAAGAAGTGCTGCAGCTGTTGACAGGCTCAAATGCATGTATGGGCTCGAGCAAATAACACATCTTGAAGGTGGGATAAAAGCTTGGGTTACCGAAGTGGATCCTTCTCTTACGCTTGATTAACGAATTACTATGAACTGGAAAAGTCGGTTTTTACTAACTGCTAAAGGAATGGCAATGGGAGCTGCAGACGTGGTTCCTGGAGTTTCTGGAGGAACAATTGCTTTCATTACTGGCATTTATGAAACATTTATAAATGCACTGAAATCATTTAATTTAACCGCACTTAAAATTCTCCAAAAGAAAGGTCTTCTTGCCCTTTGGAAACACGTTAATGGTGAGTTCTTACTTTTTCTATTAGCAGGAGTATTTATCAGCATCCTTTCATTGGCCAAAGGCATCTCTTGGATCTTGGAACACCACCCCGTGTTAATCTGGTCTTTCTTTTTTGGCCTTATCATAGCCTCTGCAATAAGCGTGGGAAAAAAAGTAACTATTTGGAATGCTGGAAGTTTTATAAGTCTCATAATAGGAGGCGTAATAGCATTCTACATTACCATTGCCGCTCCAGTCAATACGCCAGAGTCACTTTGGTTTGTTTTCATTACTGGCATGGTTGCCATTACAGCCATGATCCTCCCCGGAATATCGGGAAGCTTTATTCTATTACTAATGGGTAAGTACCGGTTTATACTTGACAGTCTAACAGAATTAAATATTGGGGTAATTATAACCTTTGGGGTTGGATGCGTAACTGGACTCCTTTCATTCTCCCATGTTTTGTCTTGGATGTTCAGAAAGTACCACGACTTAACAATTGCCATGTTAACTGGTTTCATGATTGGCTCACTTAACAAGGTTTGGCCTTGGAAAGTAACCCTTTCATTTCGAACCAATTCCCACGGAGAGTCTGTGCCTTTTATACAGGAAAGTGTTCTTCCAATAAACTTTCCAGAGTCGCCACAGCTAATGGGAGCAATACTTTTAATGATCCTAGGATTTGCCGTAGTCATGGGCTTAGACTACGCTGGTAATCGAAAAGGACGTGTATAATGATTCGATTTGGTCTTATAGGGAAAACACTTCAACATTCATTTTCAAAAGACTATTTCACCCAATTTTTTAATCACAAGGAAATTGATGCTGAATATGTAAACTTAGAGTTTGCTTCTTCTCAACTTCTACTTGATGCAGATTTAGCTGAGTTCGCTGGCTTAAACATTACCCTACCTTATAAAGAAACAGCCTTACAGCTCGTATCAAACACATCACAAGCAGCAAAAGCTATAGGTGCCATTAATACCATTGTTTATAGCAAGAATGAGCGCATCGGCCACAATACAGATTACATCGGGTTTTCAAAAGCATTAACCGCAGCTTTTGGAGCACATGTGAAGTTTAAGAAAGCCGCCATCCTAGGTTCTGGAGGTAGTTCTAAAGCAGTAGCCTATGCGTTACACTTAATGGGAATTGAAAAAGACATCGTAAGCAGAAAACCCACGAAAAGCCAAGTGTCATATGAGCTGCTCAATGCTACTTTGAAGAGCTATGACCTCATTGTGAATACAACCCCTTTGGGAATGTTTCCTCACGTGAGCACAGTTGCGCCGATTGACATCAGTCTACTTGGACCCAGCCATTTTATATTTGATTTGATCTACAATCCTGAACAATCGGAGCTGCTAACGCTTGCAAAGGCACGAGGAGCTAAAACTTCTAATGGAAAAGCCATGCTTATTGCTCAAGCTGAGGCAAGTTGGGAGCTTTGGTCGACTCATTGACATGGGCACCATAGAATGTATTTAGGTTTTCATTTAACTTGGTGACTACATCCAAAACAGATCGTTCTAGAATTTTCAAGCCACTGCGCTTGCGAACAATGTAAGGAAAAGGCTTTTTAAGTGGCTCAAATGATTGGTTCATTACCACTAACCCCTTCATACTCGATCCAAACGTATCAAAGAACACATCCCCTAAGTCTATCACATAAACAGGTAGCGAACTATCAAGCTTTATTGAAGGGTCCTCCTCAAGGTTTTCATTGACGAAAAAACCTGCATCAAGCTTTCCTTGTTCCACCTCATCGCTGTGATGGGAGTAAAAGAAGTACATCTTCGAAAAATCAAATACTCCACGAAATGCCAAGGCGATTTCCGTGTTTATTTCGCGCTGCTTCTCTCGAATACGGGCTTCAGAATCATAATCTCCACGCTCATGATAGTACCGGATTGCATGCTCTTGTGTATGCAACCGAATTAAAACGGCTCCATGGTGCATTTGTTGAATGTGATTAACCGCTTCATTTAACTCCGTGTCGCTCTTTAAGGTAAATTGCGCCGTAACTTGTATATGAAGAAACGAACAAATGCCTAGCAGGATATAACGTGATACTAACCTAACCATATTGCAAGTTAACCTACTTGTGATACCTAGTCAGTGCTTTTGATTAACTGGCATCATATTACAACTGAGCGGTTATTAAGTTGGTTACAAAACAAACTTGAACAACATAATAAAAAGACATATAATAAACATGAATATACTTATTCGGTTTATTCCGTGCATGAAGCGTAGGTTCATGTTTGCGTCACTTTTCTTAAAAAGTTTCGTTATGTCCAAGTAACCGATTAATTTGCGAAGCAGGATCATATTCCAGAGACTTAGTTATACTATTTATGGACTTTCAACTCGAATCAGAATACCAACCAACTGGCGACCAACCCGAAGCCATTAAACAATTAGTACAAGGTATTGTTTCCGGACAAAAAGACCAAGTGTTGCTTGGGGTGACTGGCTCGGGTAAAACGTTCACCATGGCGAATGTTATTTCAGAGGTGAAAAAACCGACACTTGTCCTCAGTCATAACAAAACACTTGCAGCTCAGCTTTACGGTGAATTCAAGCAGTTCTTTCCAAATAATGCTGTTGAATATTTTGTTTCGTATTACGATTACTATCAACCCGAAGCATACATTCCTAATAGTGACACCTATATTGAGAAGGACCTCTCAATAAATGATGAAATAGAAAAGCTACGTCTATCAACTACTTCAGCGCTGCTCAGTGGGAGGAGAGATGTTATTGTGATTGCATCTGTATCATGTATTTATGGTATAGGAAACCCCGCTGATTTCGGCGATAATGTTATCGACTTGCATGTTGGCCAGACCATTGCCAGAAACGGTCTACTCCATAAGCTTGTAGATGCATTATATTCTCGAACTACAGGCGACTTTCAGCGTGGAAACTTCAGGGTTAAGGGAGATACTGTTGATGTTTTCTTAGCATATGCAGATCATGCAATTCGCATTGAGTTTTGGGATGATGAAATTGAAGGTATTCATCAAGTAGATCCTATTTCTGGCAAACGAACAGATACGATGGAGTCAATTCGGCTGTTTCCCGCAAACATATTTGTCACAAATAAGGAGTCTGCCAAAAAAGCTACCTATCAGATTGGAGAAGACTTAGTTGATCGCGTAGATCAATTCAAAGAAGAGGGAAAACCCTTGGAGGCAAAACGTCTTGATGAACGCGTAAATTACGACCTTGAAATGATACGGGAGTTAGGGTACTGTTCCGGAATAGAAAACTACTCAAGGTATTTTGATGGTCGCGAACCTGGTGCGAGACCATTCTGTTTACTCGATTATTTCCCCGACGATTTTCTCATGGTAATTGATGAAAGTCACGTAACCGTTTCTCAAATCCGTGCAATGTATGCCGGAGATCGTAAACGGAAAGAAAACTTAGTAGAATTTGGATTCAGGCTTCCGGCAGCTATGGATAACAGGCCGCTCAAGTTTGACGAGTTTGATGGATTATTGAATCAAACAGTATATGTGAGTGCCACTCCTGCAGACTATGAGCTTCAAAAAACGGAAGGGTTATTTGTTGAGCAGGTGATTAGACCGACCGGGTTACTCGACCCCATAATTGATGTTCGTCCAGTTCAAAACCAAGTGGACGACTTGATGGAAGAAATTCAATTAAGAAGCGAAAAGGATGAACGCGTTCTCGTCACAACCCTGACGAAGCGCATGGCTGAGGAACTGGCAAATTACTTCACACGAAACAACATTAAGTGTCGCTATATTCATTCGGATATTGACACTTTAGAACGCGTAGAAATTCTTCGTGATCTTCGGTTGGGTGCTTTTGATGTGCTAATTGGGATTAACTTGTTGAGGGAAGGACTAGACCTACCTGAAGTTAGCTTGGTTGCGATTTTAGATGCAGATAAAGAAGGGTTCTTGCGTTCCGAAACGTCTATGACTCAGACAGCAGGAAGGGCTGCTCGGAATGTAAACGGGAAGGTAATCATGTATGCCGATTCCATTACGGCTTCCATGAAGCGTACCATTGACGAAACCAATAGGCGCAGGGAAAAACAATTGGCTTACAATGAAAAGCATGGGATTACACCTACCCAAATTTCCCGTTCACGCGAAAAAATTCTGGAACAAACTTCTGTTGCGGGACTTATAAAGAATCGTGAAATGACAAATGCATATGTTCCAAATGAACAGGTTTCACTCGCTGCTGATCCAGTAGTACAGTATATGAGTAAAGACCAATTGGAAAAGTTGCTTAAAGAAACGGAGTCCAAAATGCATAAATCAGCAAAAGCCATGGACTTTATCTCTGCAGCAAAATACAGAGATGAAATGTATGCCGTAAAAAAATTAATAGCAGAAAAATCATGAATAGATTCATTTTCTTATTACTCATCTTTTTAGCCGCTTGTTCCATTAATAAAAATGCAGTAGCTCCAGAGGATACTGCAGGCAATACAAATCCTGTACATCTTGAAATTCCAATACATATGGTCTCGCAAGATAAATTCTCTCGCATGCAATCAGACCCTTACGAGGTTCTCGAAACTGTTCAATTGAATAACTTCATAAAAGTTGTTGTTCGATATGGCGGCGGATGCAGGGATCATGAATTTAGCTTGATTCATACTGGCGCTTTCAAGGAATCTATGCCTGTTCAACTTGACACTAGACTTATCCATAATGCAAACGGTGATGCTTGTCGAGCCTTAGTTATGGACACCATATACATCAATACCAAAACATTGCAATATGCCAACAATGAGGTGTTGGTATTATCCATTAATGACTCAGAAAATCAAATGAGGGTAACCTATTAAACGAATCCGGAGCGTTTTCTTAACAACCATTCAAGTGAAAACGACACTAGAACAATAAACAAGAGCCATTTCCAGTCTATGGGATAGCTACTTTGAACGCGGTTTGATTGGATGGGTACCTTAGTTGAAGTATTCACCATAAAGGCCATAGCCTCTTCAATTTGATTGATGTCAAACGCTTCACCCCTGCCCCTCTTCGCCAGGAACTTCATGTTTGCAACATTTGCTCTTAAATCTGTCGATTCTAGGGTGTAATCTTCAATCACAAATGACCCTGTATCTACAAGGTTTTCACCGTTAGCTGCAGGCTCAATGGTATAATCATATTTACCCGGATCTAAATCAGTTAACTCAAGACCATAATCACCTTGATTTCCTTCTAACTCATAACTCAAAACCTGATTTGATTCTGCGCGAAGGGATAATTTCAACTTTCCATTTGCTATTGGTGCAAAGGTCTCATCATAATAGCTAGCGCTGAGCAAAACCTTCTCTCCCTCTGTGTACCTAGACTTAAGGTTCAACCGAATTCGCTTCTTCTCATCGTGGGATGCAAGCTGTTTAACACTTCCCACAACCAAGTTTTCTAATGCTTTAAGAACCGCTGAATCATTGCCATTTGATTGTGATATGCGCCAGAAACCACTGACCGTAATAATTCCAATAGGAGTATTTGCGTCTTCACTGATTACAAAAGCACTCTTTCCCAAAGCAAGACCATTGTAAGTTTGTTCCGCCAACTCTAGTAAAGGAACATTAGCCTTCAAGTTTCCAGAGAAAGTATACATCCCCTCCCAGTTTATGGTATTTAATGCCGCTTCATCTATAACAGCACTGCTCTTATTCCATGTTAAGCCAATACGCTGCGGTTGTTGATTATCCACGTTTATCGTGAAGGGCATAGCTACGTCTGGTTTCCAAAAAGGTGGCAAGGCGCTATACATATATATTATTGGAACAGTTGTAAGCTTTATGGGGTTACAATCATGACAAATCAACAAGTCACAATTAAGCAAACTGTCTGATTGATTTGTAAGTGGATAAACCCGTGAAACGATACCTTCCTGCCCATTTAAGGTCCTTGCAATAAAGCCAATATCAGGATGAGGAGCACGCTGAAGAATATTCACTTTTAGCTTGTTCTCTATAACTTCTACAAACTTCTCCTGCCTATCATTCCATTTGTTAAGGTCAAGTTGCGGTGTTTTTAATCGGACAGACAGTTTGTATTTACCCGCCGTTTTAGGTTGTAACTTACCGCTAATCGTTTCTAACTGGGGAGATGATGTCGGACTGAATTCTCCTGATTTGACAACAACCCCATTCCATAGTACCTCATACTCAGATACCGATCCCGCGCCAGAATTGCACAAGATGTCCACGTTGTAGAGCATTTCATTACCTACAAAAACAAAATCATTGACCTCTACAGATTTGACCTTAAAATCGAGGGTTTGATTCGTATCGCCGAGTAAAACCGTGCTCAATCCAAAATCTGAATCAAGTTGCGCCTCATTCAATTGCCTTCCCGAATTTGAAATACCATCAGAAACCACAAGTATACCTGCGGTGTGTTGATCACGATGAAAAGCAATAAGCTCCTCTAAACTGCGAACCATGTTCGTTGCTTTTCGAGGTGTTTCCCAACACTCAATGAATTTACCGGAAGATAAACTAACCGTTTTCACTGTAACGTTATTAAAAGCTTCAGCACGCGAAGAAACAACTTTGAGAAGTGAATCCCTTTGTTCCTGAGTTAATGCATAATCAATAGACTCAGAGTCATCCAATGCCACAACAAGACTTGGTTTAATCACATCAGGTACCAGCGAAGTCAAAATTGGTGATAGCAATAAAAAAGCTAAAACTCCAATCCCGACGAATCGGGAAACATAGATTGCAATTCGCGTTCCGATAGGATCAATCTGCTTAGACGAAACCCTAAAAAAATAGAGTATAAAAACATACAGCCCGGAAAGGGCTGTACTCAATAACAATGCATTATGTAATGGAAGGTCGAACACAATTAAGTTAACATTCCTCCATCAACATTTAAAACCTGACCAGTAATGTAGCCTGACATGTCAGACGCTAGAAATAAGGTTGCTTGTGCAACATCTTCAGGAGACCCTCCTCGCTTCAATGGAATAGCATCCCTCCACGACTGAACAGTCGTTTCATCCAATGCGCCTGTCATTTCAGTTTCAATAAATCCAGGGGCAATAACATTAGAACGAATATTACGTGATCCTAACTCCAAAGCCACCGATTTCGAAAACCCGATCAAACCTGCTTTCGAGGCGGCATAATTTGATTGACCCGCATTTCCTTTTACACCAACAACAGAGCTCATGTTAATAATTGACCCTGCACGTTGCTTTAGCATCGTACGCTGAACGGCTTTGACCATGTTAAAAGCAGATTTCAAGTTGGTATTGACCACTTCATCCCACTGCTCTTCGCTCATACGCATTAACAGGTTATCCCGTGTTATACCAGCATTATTTACCAGGACGTCTATAGCCCCCCAAGCTTTAACAATATCGGCAGCCATATCTTGAGCTGGCTGAAACTCTGCGGCATTAAACTTATAGCCTTTGGCATTAACCCCTTTGGCTTGTAACTCTGCCTCAAGCGCCTTGGCTTTATCATCAGAAGATACATAGGTAAATGCTATATGTGCTCCTTGGTCAGCTAAAAGCTCAGCAATTCCTTTTCCAATACCTCGTGTAGCTCCTGTTACAATTGCAACTTTTCCTGCTAGTAATTTCATAAACGATTATCTAATTAGGTTGCTCAAATATACAGTTTGATTCAATAAAAAAGGCATCCCCTAGGGGATGCCTTATTATCATCTATGAGACTTTCCGCTTATTTCAGTGTGACTTTATTCACAGCTGTTCTTCCAGCCGCATTCAATCGAATAAAGTAAACTCCAGCAGACTGACCCGTGAGGTCTACCTGATATTGAGTTCCTGAAACTGCGTTTCCGATAGTTTTTTGAGTAATTACCTGTCCTTGCACATTAAGTACCTCAACTGCAACTTGCTCACCATTCATACCATCGAACTCAAAATTAACCATCCCGCTAGTTGGGTTTGGATAATAACGAACTGCAACATTATTGTTCAAATCTTGAACGCTAAGTGCTACCGATACGTTTATCGTATCTGTTGAAGTACATCCGTTTCCATCAACTACTTCCACATAGAATGTAGTATCATTCGTAGCATACCAAGCCAAAGATGGATTAATATACAACGGATTGTCATTCCACAAGTAGTTCAAGTAAACAAACGGTGCATCCAATGTATCCAATGCTCCATATCCAACTGAGTAGTCAGGTCCTAAGTTTACAGCATTAACCTGGAACTCAGCAGAGATGTTCACATTCTCAACAGAAGTACATCCATTTGCATCCGAAATGGTTACATCATAACTTCCATCAGAAAGGTTGCTAGCCAACTGCGTTGACTGACCATCACTCCAAGTGTAAGTATAAGTTGGTGTACCACCAGTAGCAGCAACAGCCGCAGACCCAGTTTCATCACCTTCACAACGAACGCCTTCAGATTCTGTAATCGTACTAACAAGTAATGCTGGTTCAGCAATCATTCCTGAGTCTGCTGTCATACATCCATTGTCATCCGTTACGGTTACGTAATACATGCCAGCTGCAAGGTTGCTGTTTACTGGACCTGTAGCACTATTACTCCAAGCATAAGTGTATGGACCTGTTCCACCTGTTGCGGTAGCATCCATTGAACCATTTGCATCACCATTACAGAGAGCATCAGTAGCTGCTGGTGCAGTCATTACTGGTGTTGGTTCATTGATAGTAATTGTATCAACCAATTGACAGTTGTTAATGTCTGAGATTGTAACGATGTAATCGCCCGCTCCCATATCAGCTTCAACAGTATCCTTCTGAGCATTAGACCAAATGTAATTGTACTCATATGGATTCTCCCAAATTTCAATATCCAGAATTGGACGAACATCAGTCAATCCGTTATAACCTTCATTTGAACAAGGGTCTCCATACCAGCTCATCGACTCACCATGAATGTTAGAGTTGTATGCTGTAACAGTCGCTGTAACTGGGCTACTTACCGCATTAATAATAGTGTCATTATTAAAGCAAGTCTGGATTAAGATATTTGAAGTTCCATCCCAGTAGAAACCACTACAAGCAAACTGATTCCATCCGTTTGAAGCAACGTGATCCGAAGTATGGATTGTTGTAAATCCTGTAGTTTGCCACTGATAAAGATCAGGAGAGTTCACAACTGCTTGAGCTGAAGTATGAGCAACAGCAATTGAGAAATCATGAAGGGTATCTGGTGCAGCCGAAACTACTTCGAATCCTATCTGGCGAATTTCCCCTGCAACAAACCCTGCCGCTTGAAGTTCAGCAGCTGTGTAAATGATCTGATTCTTGTTATCCTCAAACTCAGAACCGAATGGAGTGTTCGCTGCAGTTGTAGTAATTACTGCAGAACCCGCATTTATTACAGAATCATAAGCTGTTGGTAAAATTGAACCGCCAGTTGCATGAAGTGCAACAAAACCAGTTGAATCGCCATTACAAGCAACTAAATCCATTAATGAATCAATCACCGTAACAATTGGTGCTGGAGCTGTTACCGTATCAGGTGTTGCTACTAGCACACATCCGTTAGCATCAGTAACTGTTAATTGATAAACTCCTGCAGGGATTTGATTCAAGTCTTGAACGGAATCACCATTACTCCATGCGTAATTATAAGGAAGTACTCCACCCGTTACCGTTTGGTTTACTGTTCCGTAAGTCCCTATGTTAGCTTCATCGCACAACGCATCTGTAATTGCAGAAGAAGCAGTTACTGCGTTTGGCTCTGTAACTGTTATTGCTGGCTGATACTCACAGTTGTTCGCATCAGTCACCGTAATGATATACATTCCTGCTGCTAGACCGCTTTCTGTTGTTGTACCAGTTGCAGTTGCAGTTCCAGTATTACCTGAAGGCCATGTATAATTGTAAGAAGGAACACCTCCACCAGCGAAATTCAATGTTGCATCTCCGTTTGACTGCCCGTTACAAATTACTGGCGTTTGTGTAGAAGATGTTAGCACTGGATTTGGTTGAGCAACTGTGAATGTATCTAATTGAACGCAACCATTAGCATCAGTAGTAGTTAACACATAATCACCAGCAGCTAATCCATTCTCTGTAGTTGAAGTTCCTGGACCTGCCGTGTTTCCACTTGGCCAATCATAAGTGAATGGGGATTGTCCCACTCCATTACCTGTTAATGTAGAAGCAACAGCAACCGAACCACTAGCCGCATAATTTACTGCTGCTGAATGACATGGATTATCTGTTATCGTTCCTGTATTTACTAATCCTAACACCTGTGTTGTGATGGAAACTGAAGAACAGTTTGCACTAACAGCACCAAGGTTCTGGTCAGTATTTGCTACGTAATAAGTAGTGTTTCCTAAAACAGTAACATTTATTGAGTTACCTGTACCTATTACATTTCCATGACACACATCATCATACCACTCCGCTGTATTGGCAATCCCTTGAGCCGTCAACGTTACAGTACCACTTGCACACACAGAAGTTGATGAAGCAGTGACACCTGTAGGGTCAGCAAGTGGAGTGATTGTTATGCCAACATCATCCAAGCACATGTCGCTTGTAAAGCTTGTGCCTCTTGTTCCAACGAAACGTAATTTAATTTGCTGATTGTAATACTGGGACAAATTAACCGTTGCTTGCGTCCAAGGTGCAGTTCCTGACGTATGTTGTTGACCCGAGATAGACCATGCATTTGCTTGAATCACTTGATTACTCGAGTTTAGAATGTCTACTGAGAATGTACCCATTGCACTACCATACATGTGGTACCAAAAATCCAACGTAATAATTCCATACTGCCCAGTCAAATCAATTGTTGGACTGTTTAGGTTTGTTGTTGCCCCAGTTCCTCCAGATGACGCTTCGGTAAAAGCATAATCACCCGTGTTATTCGTTGTATACTGGGTATGATCCCAAGCGGCACCAGTGCTGGAGGAACTCTGATTCGATCCAGACATATTGTCCTCTATTTCCCACCTAAAGCTAGAGGTGTTTGTAGACCACCCAGCAGGGAAGTTTTGAGTTGAAGAAGAACCCTCAAAGTCCTCGAGGTACGGGAACGTATTGACGGTTTGTCCTTGCGTTGTCGTGATTCCCAAACAAAGGGCACCACCTAAAAACATGCGCAAAGCATTAAAGTAACGATTTCTCATAGATATTAAGTTTTGAAAGTCTCAGCAGCTAATATAGTGATATTTTAAAGGGTGTGCCAAAAAAAAAACCGTCAGGTTTCCCAACGGTTTTGTTTTTTTTCGAAACGCTTGATTACTAAGCCATTGCTTCGACTAATTTTTTCCCAATTGTAGCAGGACTATCTACCACATGTATACCACAAGCAGCCATGATCTCCATTTTTGCTTGAGCGGTATCATCCTTACCTCCAACTATTGCTCCTGCGTGCCCCATTGTACGACCAGCAGGCGCCGTTTGTCCGGCGATAAAACCTACCACTGGTTTTGTTCCATTTGCCTTTACCCACTTGGCAGCTTCTGCTTCCAGGTTTCCACCAATCTCTCCAATCATTACAATTGCATCCGTCTCCGGGTCGTTCATTAACAATTCGACAGCTTGCTTTGTTGTGGTTCCAATAATTGGGTCTCCACCTATTCCTATTGCAGTGCTGATTCCCATTCCTGCTTTCACGACTTGATCTGCTGCCTCATAAGTAAGAGTTCCCGACTTAGAAACGATACCTACTTTTCCTTGTTTGAAAACAAACCCTGGCATAATTCCCACTTTTGCTTCTCCTGCAGTAATAACTCCTGGACAATTTGGTCCTACAAGTGTTACATCTCTGCCATCCAAGTAACGTTTAACGGTTACCATATCATTTACAGGAATTCCTTCAGTAATTGTTATGATGACTTTTATACCTGCTTCCGCAGCTTCCATAATTGCATCACCAGCAAAAGCGGGTGGAACAAAAATAATGGATACGTCGGCACCGGTTTCCTTAACGGCATCTGCAACCGTATTAAATACAGGACGATCTAAGTGCGACTGACCACCTTTACCCGGAGTCACCCCTCCTACAACATTCGTTCCGTATGCGATCATTTGTTCAGCGTGAAATGTTCCTTCACTACCTGTAAACCCTTGGACGATGATTTTAGAATCTTTATTGACTAAAACACTCATAGTTTTCGATTGCTTAAATACGATTGACTGAAATAATGAGTGCCAAAATTAGATTTTTCAGTGGCTCTAGCCAAGTATTTTAAACGCATGTTTAACATGCCCCATATATAAGGTCTTCAGCTCCCAGTAGCGCAACCCCTATATTCAATTAAAAACTCACCTTTGCAGCATGGCATCAATCACAACGCATCAAAACGATACCATTTGTGCAATAGCAACTGGCTCTGGAACCTCTGCCATCTCGATGATTCGCGTAACAGGCAGTCAGGCGATTCCTATTGTTAATACCCTGTTCCAAGGAAGAAACCTCGAGGAATCAGCATCTCATAAAGCGCATTTTGGTCGTATTTTAAAGGACAACAAACTTATTGATGAGGTAGTTGTTACCGTTTTTAAATCCCCCAGAACCTACACAGGGGAAGACCTGGTAGAGATTTCTTGCCACGGTTCACACTTCATCCGCGAAAATATTTTAAGGTTACTTATAGCAGGTGGAGCGCGATTGGCGAACCCCGGAGAGTTCACGATGCTCGCATTTTTAAATGGCAAACTCGACCTGTCACAAGCAGAAGCTGTAGCAGATCTCATAGAAGCGGAAACGGAATCTGCCCACGAAATTGCCCTTCAACAAATGCGCGGTGGCTTTGCATTAAAACTCAAGGCCCTTAGGCAGCAGCTTTTGGATTTTGCGAGTTTAGTTGAACTTGAATTGGATTTTGGTGAAGAGGATGTAGATTTTGCGGACCGCGGACAATTGGAAGAATTAGTACATGCTGTTTTGCGGGTCTTAGGACAATTGATGGAGTCTTTCAAAACAGGCAACGCCATTAAATCTGGCATACCTGTAGTTATTGCTGGAAAACCAAATGCTGGTAAATCAACCCTATTAAATACCCTACTTCAAGAGGAGCGTGCCATTGTAAGTGATATCGCTGGAACTACGCGTGATGTAATTGAAGATGAGTTGGTAATTGATGGGATGGCGTATCGCTTCATTGATACCGCGGGTATTCGCGACACTGCTGATGAAATTGAAGCAATAGGAGTTGCTAAAACACTTGAGAAATTAAAAAGTGCTGCCATTGTTTTGTATTTATTTGATGTTAACGAACCAGCACAAGACATTACCCAAGCGGTGGAACAATTGCGCACCGTTACCCAAGGCACAAAAGCAAACCTCGTATTGGTTGCCAATAAAGTTGATGTAATTGGTGTAGAGCGCACACAACAAAAATTTGCGGAATTAGCACAAAACGAGCTTCACTACCTCAGTGCTAAATCCGAATCTGCTTTACAAACGGTTACAGCCTTATTAAAGGTATATACCGAAAGCAATTTAACGCAGTCTGACGTGGTTGTTTCTAATAGCAGGCATTTTGAAGCACTTGGCCAGGCCCATGCAGCGTTAACACGTGTAGCGGAGGGGCTAAACCATGAAGTAACCGGAGATTTTCTTGCCATGGACATCAGGCAAGCACTGCATTTCTTAGGGAGCATAACTGGTGAAGTATCAAATGACGAGCTGTTGGGAAACATTTTCGCCAACTTTTGTATAGGGAAGTGATTACAGACACCGAATAAAAAATCGATTAAAACCAGGATTAAAAAAAGTCAAACCCTGACACCGACTGTACCCGCACTTACCGATACCTACCGGAAACTTTATCGTCTGCACAAGAATTCCCCAACTACATCAAATGGATTTTAGGCCATTCTTCACGGGTTACTTATTGAGTATCTCGGCAAATCCAATTAAGAACCGTGTTTTTTAGAAGTTTCTCTGCTTTTTGTCGACAAACTACGAGGTACTTTATATATCCATACGAATTAACCTTGTAGTATAACTTAAAGTATCAACGTCATGAAACAGGAAGATTTAGTGTTACAATTTGTTATGGAAATGGCCACCGATATGGTGAACCAAGCTTATGGTGAAGAGCAATGGGATGATGATGATACGGGGAATTTGGTTCGAACTTCGGATGCTCAGAATTACTATGAAAAGGAAAAGAAATATCTGCTTGATTGGATTGCGAAAGACGATGTACTCGTTGAAATTGATGGCGACCAATGGAAACTAACTCGAAGAGAGCAGCACTTTATTCAACTAGGAAAATAGCCATCTTTGAAACTCCGTTTATCGGAGCGACAAAGTATCTTTGAGAAAAGAAAAAAGATGCCCCTCTATTCTGACTTAGCAACACTCGTTATTCCCAAAAGTATCTTGGAAGAAAAGTACACGGGTGGTCTAGAGAAATTTCGAGAAGTCTACCGCATTGCCGATAAGAACAATCACCACCAAGAAGACAGTGAGTTGGTTGGATTGGTAGCCATGAATCCAGATGAGTTTGATATTGACCGCTTAGTAGCGGCCGGACTTCATTTCGATGAAAAGAGCAAGACTTCTCGAGATTTCACCGTTTACGTTCGGTATGGTGGTGCCTTATGGGAAATCCCAACTATCGAGAACAACGCATTGTACATTTGGCATACCGACTGTGACCATGGATTAAAAGCCATAGCCATTAAACGTGGTAATATGTACATGGATGAAATCGCTCGATTAATCGACAATGGTGTTGATGTGTTTAATACATTGAAGTGATTTTGTACTGCACGGCCATATACGGTTACGCCTGATACGCTATTTTAAAGGAGAATTTGACAAGGAAAGGATGCAGTACCAAATTAACTAACGGTTCTAATCAGGGGAAGCTTACATCCCCACCTGGCTATGACTTCACAAGCAACCAGAACACGATTGTTACAAAGACAATCCAATCATTTAACCCTTGAGGTGTTCAACAATGTGTTTCGAATTCTTGCTTCCCTTATCCCTCTCATTGTGCATTGTTAACAAGTAATGATTTACTATGATCGAACTTAAAACAAGCAGAGTCAATGTCATGGTTTCAAACATGAACCAGGCGATTGAATTTTATCAAAAAAAATTGGGTTAAGAGGTTATCCATAGATATGGAGATCACTATGCTGAAATGAAGGCACCAGACCTGTTGATTGGGTTACATCCAATTTCCGAAAAAATTGTTCACGGAAACAATGTATCTATTGGCTTTGGGGTGAATGATTTTGATGCAACCATTAAGGAGTTAGAGGCCTTAGGAATTGCATTTAAACTGGAACAGGAAGGATGGGGTCGATTAGCTCATTTTACTGATTTGGATAACAACCATTTGTTTCTAGCAGAACATGAGGAATAAACTCAATCTTAAATACACACATGTGATTTTATTGGCGCTAATTTGCATATCAGAATCACGCTGTAAAACCGTTAAAAAAATCGTGTTACATAAAATGCAACACAACTACAAATCATAACGCTTAAAGCAACAAAGGTGGTTATCTTGCGTGGCGTTTTCTCTCTTATTCCAGTTCAGGTGTGGAAGCAAGTGATTCAAATCGTTTAGCAATTACGAACACCATTTGAAGCATTTATTAGGGGAGCAAAAAACTTAAGTATTATTCATCCCGCTAACTTTATTTCTATGGAAGATTCTTCAAACTTGTGCCTATCCTGCGGACTTTGCTGTGACGGCACACTCATTGGGTTTGTACAACTTGAACAACAAGAAGTGCCAGCACTAAGGCAAATAATGGACATTGAAGAGACAAATAATGAAAACATCTTCCTTCATCCGTGTGATAAGTTTTGCGATGGATGCACGATTTATCCAGATCGACCAAAAAACTGTATCAAGTTTAAATGCGGCCTGCTTAAGGATGTTGAACAGAATGCAGTAACTTTTGAATCAGCAGTCGGTTCTATTGAACTAGCAAAGAAAAAGAGGGCTGTTATAAAGGACCAACTAAGCTCACTGGACCTTCAACTAAAATCTGAATCCTTTTATTTCAAAATGATTGAGTTGAAACGGGTCTTAGCATCACCAAAATTTGAATCAATGCTTACCGCAGAGCACAACAACATTTTGACAAATATCAAGGACCTTGAAGAGCTTCTAACTGAAAAATTCAACCTTTCATTCACTTAATTGCATCATTGATCTTCAAACAACCGGCTGCTAGAGCTCAGAATAAACAGCAAGCTTTCGTACTCATAAAAAGTTTGAAAAAGTGCTTTTGAAAAATTAGGGTCTCATTATTCATTGATTCGCTATGCTATCCGGCATGCCTCATTTTAGTTGGTCAGTCAAGGTGAACTTCACGAGTGTATCTTTTCATAGCCCTTTAATTCAATCTTTCCCAGCATAAAGCGATATGGTGGTGATACCTTACCACCAATAAATTCTAAATCAAAGGATTTGCCATCATTCCATTCAACAGCTTTTCCTTCATTTCTCCCGTTGGAAAAAACCACAATGTCCTGTTGCGCCCAAGCCAGCTATTTTTGTTGGTTAAAGCACAAGATTTTGGACCAGAAGATGAAACTTCTCAATATTACCTTTAAGCCTATTGGCAGTCCATCCATTTTCGTTTGATGCATTGATTTGTATTTCAGAAGCAATCATAGTTACATCCTTGTCCTATTTCATTTTGCGTTATTCAAGATCATTTAGCATAAGTAATTTGAGAAAAATAGAAGCGAGACTACCTGGTTAAATGAAAACTAAAAAAGCAATCAAGCCGTTTAAACGGAATGGTTCAAATTATACAAACAACCGTTGTACCTTTAGTTGAAAACACGATTGCTCTCGTAAAGCTCGGCTCAATTCAAGAAAAACTGAATTAAACTTGAAAACACCATAGCTCAGATACTACCCGAGATGTCAATTGAACTAATTTTTAAAATCAAATCGTTCTTCACAATCACGTGACATGAAGACTTTAATACGTTTAATATTCATTTCCTCGCTGATATTGATAAATCAAGGCTTCACACAACGTGCGAAACATAACTCCAGTTGGCTTCAACCTCAACAGGTGCCTAAAAATGAGATTAAGCTGAGTATCATTTATGAAGGAACCATTCAAATCCAAAATGCAGAAGTAAACTCCTACTCTATCTCTTGGGAAGATACAATTGGTATGAGTCAAGGTTTTCAGCCCTACAACCGACCCAATGAATTAAAAGTTGTGGTAAGAGATAAGGACACGATAGTTGGAAAATATACCGGATCAAGCACACAAATGACTCATTGCAATTTCTCAACCAATTCAAAAGATGTGTCAATCCATTTTTGGTTAGGTAAAAACAAGTTCTTTAGTGTTTCTACCTATTCGGTTCAAGACAATTCTATTACACGTATATATGGGGATTCAGTGAATAAAGTTTCGCTTACTCCCGTCATTTTAAATGTGGTTATGCAGCCTAAAAGACACGAGTATGCTGAGTTGAAAGTTGATTTAACCAACGTAATGGACGGCGTTGTTGATCACTACGATAAACGCAAAATCGTATTGGAACCAAATCCAAATATCGTTTTACTGAACTATATTAATAAAGGTGCGCTGGACCCTAATCCTATGCCCATCCTTGGACCAACTTATAAAAATAGTGTTGCGTTAAACAGGTACCTTTTAAATCGAGAAACGGGAAAAATCAAAAAAGGAAAAAACTGGATCCGATTCAAAGGCGTGCGTAAATGTTGTGACATTGAATTCGCAATTATCGACCCTCATCTTCCCTATACCGACAATTCTGGAAAAGTATTCCTTGGTGAATCACTCATAAAGCAGGGTAAATTAGAATCGAAAAATTTTCAATTCAACGCGTTTAAAACGCCCTATGAACGCCTGCCGTACTAAAATTGATTCAAATAAATAAGTGGCAATTACCGAATTCACTTAACGCTATAATGCAAACTAAGCCAAATATGATTTACCTGATGCTTATTTTGACGTTAAACTACGCTTGCGTTGAGCACGTTACAACGAACATAGGAGTCGATAATTTTCAAATAGAAAACAACTTTAATGCAGATACCTTGAGGTTTACTTCAGGTATTCGCTCTATTTTTCAAGATAGCAAAGGCAGGCATTGGTTTGGAAGTTTACACGAGGGAGTTGCTGTATACAATGGCAAATCATTCCAATACTTTACGCACGATGATGGATTGTCTGATAATCAAATCCATGCTATTCAAGAGAATCAGCAAGGAAATATTTGGTTCGACACTCAAAATGGAGTGAGTAGTTATGACGGTACACGCATCAAAAATCACACGAAAAGCTCGACAGAACCTTTGCAACATAGCTTCCTAAATCAGCACAATGAACCTGCTCCAAATAAATGGATGAAATCAGCTTCTGACCTTTGGTTTGAGGCTGGAGTTAATGATGAGGTTTTGAGGTATGATGGTAAAAACCTGAAGTATTTAGCCTTTCCTCCTCACAAAATCCTTAATCACCATGACAATTTATTTGCGGTGACAAGTAAGTCAATAGGGGCAAATAATATGATTTGGTTTGGGACCTATGCTGGGGTATTTGGTTATAATGGCAATGATTTTACAATCATAAATGATGAAACCTTAGGATTAAATAGAGCGATCGAACCTCTTCACATTCGAAGTGTTTTTGAAGACGCTAAAGGAAGACTTTGGATTGGTAACAACGGAATTGGGGTATTATTACAAGATGGCGACTCAATCATTAAATTTTCTGAAAAGCACCATTTAGTTCATCCTACAAGCAGCAGAAAAAGCGACCAATCACCACCCGGAACAATGGAGCACATATTTACAATATCAGAAGATAGCCAAGGAAATATTTGGTTTGGCGATAGGGACGCTGGGATTTGGAAGTTTGATGGCGAGCAAATGACAAACTATACAACGAGTGATGGTATGACAAGCGATTTCGCACTTTCAATTTATGAGGATCGCAATGAGAAATTATGGTTTGGAATGGCAGATGGAACTATATATCAGTTCAATGGACAAGTATTTGAAAAACAATTCTAGGTTTTATGATAAAAGTCCGATGCAGAATTTTCTAATGTGTGCAAATGCCGATTTGATTCCGTGCTGATAATGTTACAATGAAAACACCAATGGTTAACAATAAAAATCCCCAAATCAAATAATCACACCATTATTAACTGATTTCGACTGATTCGCATTACTGGAATATAATCATCACAAAATTACCTCGATAATTCATCCTTATTAATTGGAATTGAAGATTCGTGCAATGATTACTTAAATATTAACTTAGGAGTAATACAAGTAACAATGCATTCTTCATTTCATTACTGGCTGTTAAACTTAGCTTAAAAGCAAATCGAAATAATGAATACATATTTGGCCAACCACTTTAGTATTCTATTTGGCCAAATTTTAATTCAAATTACTCCTACTACGGGAAACTAGGGTATCGAAAGACACAGTATTATCGAAATGTTTCTGAGCCAACAATAGACATTACAAATGAAGAATTCATAAATATGACTCTCATCACAACTTCGGACATCCAAAAGGCAACAAAACTTCATGGAAGTAGCGGAGAACTTATCGCAAAAGCTGTCATGAAAAAATTACAGCTTCATAAGATTAACGACTTGTATCTTCAACTAGAAAATAAATCAACAGTACAGTTTCTGGAAACTCTTTTTGTAAATCTTAATATCCAAATTGACATTCCACCCCAGGAACTCTCAAGAATACCAAAGTCTGGGCCGTTCGTTATTGTAGCAAACCATCCCTATGGTAGTCTAGATGGACTTATACTATTAAAAGTTTGTCAAGGAATTCGCCCTGACTTCAAGATTATTGCTAATCATGTTTTAATGAAAATAGAGCCACTTTCGGATTCTATTCTTCCTGTTAATCCATTTGACAAAAAAAAATCCAACGAGTCAAGTTTTTCAGGACTTAAAAGGTCTTTAAACCATATCGAAAGCGGTAGATGTTTGGGTGTTTTCCCTGCTGGGGAGGTCTCTACTTTCAACCTGAAACAACAAATAATAACAGATAAAGAGTGGGACAAAAGCACATTAAAACTTATTCAAAAAATGAATGTGCCAGTAATCCCTGTATACTTCCATGGCTTTAACAGCTCTTTTTTTCAGTTCCTTAGTCTCATTCATGAAGACCTTCAAACTGTAAAACTTCCATCAGAGCTTCTCAATAAAAAGAATAAGGTAATAAAGATGCGTATCGGAAAGCCGATCAGTGTAGAAAAACAATTGGAATTCAACGGGACAAATGAGCTTGGAAGGTACTTAAGAGCCAAAACTTATTACTTGGGCACACCTCTAAAAGTAAACGCCTTCTTTCGAAATAAAAATTTACGGGATTCTAATCCATTACCAATCGGACCTTCAGTATCTGTTGAAAACCTTATCAAAGAAATTAAGCAATTGCCGAACCAGGACTTACTGTTCAGTTTTAAAAAATTTGAAGTCTATTGCAGTCATGCCAAACATATACCAACTATACTTCAAGAACTTGGAAGATTGAGGGAAATAACTTTCAGGGCAATAAATGAAGGAACAAATAAAGCGATCGATTTAGACGAATACGATTTATATTTCAATCATCTTTTTATCTGGGATACAGAAAATCACAATATAGTCGGGGCATATCGAATCGGACATGGACCCGATATTTATCATGAATTTGGAAAAAGAGGCTTTTATATCCATTCCTTGTTTAAAATTAAAGACGAATTCGGTGATTTTTTGAAACATTCTGTGGAACTGGGAAGGTCATTTATTGTTCCCCAATATCAAAAGAATCCCTACACCTTGTTCATTTTATGGAAAGGAATATTATACTACTTGTTAAAGCACAAAAACCTGAAGTACATCATTGGTCCAGTAAGTATTTCAAATCATTACAATAAAGTCTCTAAATCCTTAATGATTAACTTTATTAAAGCAAATAACTTTGACAGAACTAAAGCGGAATTCATCACTCCTAGAAATCGGTTTAAGTACCGAATGAGCAAACATGAAAAAAAACTAGAATTTAAACCTACAAATATTAAGGAGTTAGAGTCATTAATTGAAGAGATAGAGCCAGCTCATTTTAAGTTACCTATTCTACTTAAGAAATACCTGAAGCAAAACGCTCAAATCATTGGATTTAACGTCGATCCGAAGTTCAATAATGCATTAGACGGCTTAATGTATTTAAGCATAGAACAAATGAATGTGGATACAATTCAGATGTTATTTAAAGAGATCAAAGACCCTTCCGTATTTGAAAGGTTTGGACTAGTTACACAGAACTGAATTTTAAAAAGAAATCAAATTTAGTAGGGGTATTGATTGAATGGATAAAACCATTAGTTGAGTTGATTAATCCCACGAAGCGCGTATTTTATTACCTAATTGGAACTAAATGTATTTTGATTTGCTTATGCGAGCATTAAACCAGGCCTTTTTGATTATTTGCTGAAAGCTGAACCTCACTTGGAGCACTTACCGCGGTTTTAATGTAATCCGTGAGCAATTCATCTACAATAAATTGTGTTTGATCTGGAAAATTCATAGAAACTATTTTGCCTCCATTCACCCAAGTTTGAATTTTTTCAATACTGCTCTTCCCAAATTTATTCAAAACCGGAACCCCCAATTGCTTCAACCCTTCTGCATTAAAGTACTGTTCGTATTGTCCTTTCATTGGAATTACCAGTAGCTTTTTCATTAAGTGCAATGCCTCAGCCGGAGTTTCAAATCCTGCCCCACAAAGAATTCCGTTTGATGAGGCCATACTAGTCATGAAAGCCTTTGAGCTAAGCGGCTCAATATTAACATTATCAATACGATATGATTCAGTAGTATGCTTAGAAAAAACTTGCCACTCAACCCAATTTATTTTTGATAGAACTTTAATTATTTTCTTATCGCTGAATGCTGGTAAATAAACGGTATAATGACCATTTTCTGTAGTATCTAAATTTCTAATCTCACTTCGAATTACCGGAAAAAAGATTTTCTCGTCATATTTGGAAAAATGAAATCCGAAATATTTATCACAGGGAGCATAATTATTTAAAATCGCATTTCCTAGCCAGTCTTCGTGTTTTGGCCTTGGGACTTTTTGAAACCTTAATGCAGCCTGGTGACTCAATGAGATACACTTCACCCCCTTCACTTTACAAGCCCAAGCCGAAATAGGCTCAAAATCGTTTATTATTAAATCATAATCCTGAACAGTACAAGATCTGATTTCTTTTATCACCTGACGTAAGCTGTTTTGTTTGAATGTACTTACAAAATCAACACCTCCGTTTTTGCCGAAAATGAAACTTAAACCGTGGTATTTAAATTTAATTGGGAATCCTAAATCGATATCTGATTGAGTACCACTAATTAATATATCTAGGTTTACACGATTCATGAGAGCAGGTATAATCTCTCTTGCCCTCGTTAGATGACCGTTCCCGGTTCCCTGGATAGCGTAAAGTACTCTCATTAGTCCATTATTAGCATCTTCTTCAACATATCTTGATATAATTCCTTAGCTGATTTTCCTGAAAGCTGATCCCACTCTTCAGTTTCTAAGGAGTCAAAATCATCTCCTTGTTGAAAATCAAGATCCTTATATTGAAAAATATTCCATTCTCCTTGGTGATATTCTAAGGCAGTCAAATTTTCAACCCAATCGCCTGAATTCAAGTAAACTACAGGCCCCTTACTAGTCTCATATGTCTTTATAGTTGGTTGATGAATATGACCGCAAATAACATAGTTATATCCATTTTCAGCAGCAATTTCCGTAGCTGTCTCTTCAAACTGATTTATAAATTTAACAGCTCCTTTGACACTGTTCTTAACCTTTTTAGAGAGAGAAAATCTACCCTTCCCGAAGAATTCACTCACTATGTTCACAAGGCGATTAACAAGTATTAGAATATCATAACCAATTGCACCAATTTTCGTTAACCATCTGGAATGTTGCATAGTGAAATCGAAAATATCTCCATGGAATACCCAAGCTTTTTTACCATCAAGAGTTAAGATTTTTTTATTCTGGAGCTCAAAGGAACCTACTTTAAAACCCTCAAACTTCCTTAGCATTTCATCGTGATTCCCAGTAATATAGGTAATCCTAACACCTTTTGACATCCATTTAAATAATTGGCTTACTACCTTCATATGACTTTTAGGCCAGTACCTTTTACTGAACTGCCAAATATCAATAATGTCACCATTTAATATCACCTTCTTTGGCTCGATACTTTTCAGGTAATTAGATAGTTCCTTTGCTTGACAGCCATAAGTACCTAAGTGAATGTCTGACAAAACCAATAAATCGATTTTACGCTTTTTCTTTTTATTTCTCTGATCCATTAGACATGTATGGTTTTCCAACCAATTCAATGAAAGGTTCATTTTACTAACTCAATAATATTATTTAGCCATTGCATGATTATAATCTAATCATTGCCTCTTCATTAATAAATTTTGAATTAAATATTTATTGGATTCATATTAACGACAAGGTTACATACCCAAGTTGTTATGATAAAGAATGACTTCTAAGATGAGAAGCACTAAAATCTTCTGTGCTTATTAGCGTCTAGCGTATAAATTATTTAGCAACGAGCATATTTCATTCTATTCAATAAACAACAAAAACTGGATATTGATAGGCGGTGTTTTCGAAATACGGAGACTTTTGATATATCCGATTTAATTGCGCAAATGCACTGGATGCAAAAGAAGGATAACTGGATTTCTTTGCATGAAACTAGGCTTTAACTGCAGGGTTTACATTGAGGAATGTAATTGCTCTTTACTCCTAAACATAACTACTAAACCCTTCTTATTGCTGGTGCATCGGATCAAAAAAGTTCCACCTAAAAAAAGAGTATGGCGCTATTGGATCAAACAGATGAACTCCAATCTCAACCAATTTAGCCTTATCATATTTTTGCTATAGGTGGTGATAAGCAGCAATGAGCTGATCGTAAGCGTATGACTTATTCTCTAAAAAAAGATCCGCACTCCCCTGTCCATAAGTTACCCTTATTAATAGAATAGTAACTAGAACACCGATCAACCTCATTTGGCTGGAATATGCTTCAATATTTGAACCGTATAATCCCAAAATTTTTGAACCGAAGAAATTGATACGCGTTCATCAGGAGAGTGAGCTCCGCGGATTGTTGGACCATAGGAAATCATCTCCATATTAGGATAGTGCCTTCCAATAAGTCCGCATTCCAGCCCAGCATGGCAGGCATTAACATCTGGCTCTTCACTGAACATTTCACGGTAAAGTGAACTCATGGTTTCAATTATGGAAGCTTCGGGATTCGGAGCCCAGCCTGGATAATCTCCACTTTGGGTAACCTCTGCACCAATTAATTCAAAACTTGATCTTACAGCGTTCGCTAAATCTTTTTTCTGGGACTCTACTGAGCTGCGCTGAAGGCTCAAGGAATTAAAAGTCCCTTGTGCTAACGCTATTCGAGCTAGGTTGGATGAAGTCTCTACTAGCCCTTCTATTTCATCACTCATCCTCCAAACACCATTTGGCATTGCGTAAATCGCTTGAATTAACCTCAAGCTCTCTTCTTTCGGAAGAGTATTGCTCGCATTCACCTCAGTTAATTCTACCTGCATGTTCGGCTCTACCTTTTTGAAATCGGATTTAATCACTTCAGCTAATTCACTTACATATGATTTAGCATCAAATGAACCCGGAACAGCGAAAGACCCTGTTGCTTCCCGAGGGATGGCATTCCGAAGCCCCCCTCCATCAAGAGAAATTAACTTTAAATCAGTTTTTTCAGCTACTTCGAATAGCATTCTAACCAATAATTTATTCGCGTTACCTAACCCCTTTATAATGTCCATACCACTATGACCACCCGACAATCCTTTAACGGTAAGCGCATAACTTTTAAAGTGATCATCAAGACGCTCTTCATCGATATTTAGGGTAACTGTTGTATCCAGTCCACCTGCACAACCTATGGTAAGTTCATTATCCTCTTCGGTATCCATGTTGAGCAAGATATCACCGCTCAGAAATCCCGGCTGTAATTCTAATGCTCCTGTCATTCCAGTTTCTTCATCAACTGTAAAAAGGGCTTCGATTGCAGGATGTTCAAGATCTGTACTTGATAAAATGGCCATTGATGCTGCGACTCCCATACCGTTATCGGCTCCCAAGGTCGTTCCTTTTGCACGTACCCAATCGCCATCGACATAAGATTGAATTCCTTGAGTAAGGAAATCAAAATCCGTGTCGTTGTTCTTTTGATGAACCATGTCTACGTGACCTTGAATGACAACGGTCTTTCTATTCTCCATGCCTGGCGTTGCTGGTTTCTTAATAAGCACATTGCCAACAGAATCTTGAATCGTTTCCAAACCTAACTCCTTGCCAAAGTTCATCATGAACTCAATTACACGTTCTTCCTTCTTGGATGGTCTTGGCACAGCATTAAGGTCCTCAAAATGGTTCCATATACGTTTCGGGGCTAAGCTTCTTACTTCCATACTCGTGAGTTTTGCATTTATTAAAAAATAATCCTCAAGACTCTCTCAATCGGTTTTGCTTAAGAATTGCATTGAGTTCTAACTGTAATTTATCGATTTCAGCTGTTGTGAAAAAGAGTAATGGAATTCTAATCGCTAAAATAGACCCATCATGTTTCTTAACATTCACTTCAAGTCGCCTTCCCATAATTGTTCGGCTCAACTTAAAACTGATGATTAATCTTCTGGAGAAATTCAATTGAAGAAGCCGAATGGCTTGAAGTGAAGAAAATAAGCGACTGCGATCTACCTCAATAACTTCTGCTGACGCATTGACAGTAACAAACAAGACGTTTGAAACCAAAAAAAAACAAAGAAAACTGGATAAAACTACAACACTCGTGTGCCCTTGAAAAGTTAGAAAGGATAGGTTAGTAACAAGAATTGCACTGTTAAACAGTGCAATTCCTATTAGTATTGTAAGTATGATTCGAACAAATTTCTTGCGTGAGAAATTCGATACCACCATTGGTTTTCTAGAATTTCTTTCTACCTGGCTTAGCTAACCAGAACTCGAAGAAATGTACAAAATTACTTCTGCGTACTTCTCCTAAATCAAAGCGATAAGTCAATGTAAGGTAGTTCACTACGAACATGTCATTTGACTCGGTATTACCCCGGTCTGCACCTGGGCTTCCACCAGTAAGAGGTTCTTCAAAACCTCGAGCAAATCGGTAACCTTCAGATGGATCGTAATCTGCAAATTCAGCATAAGTACCACCAACATCATCCAGCTTATCTGTCATGGTATATGTTTGATT
The DNA here is from genome assembly GCA_965661625.1 of Salibacteraceae bacterium. Taxonomy (GTDB): domain Bacteria; phylum Bacteroidota; class Bacteroidia; order Flavobacteriales_G; family Salibacteraceae. Next base: position 149,561 of record CBFIEM010000002.1, on the reverse strand, counting down.
AAAACGGTAACCAACCGACCACTTATTATTAATGTGATATTTAACACCAAATCCGTAAGGGATGCCAAGTGTTAAACGACTATAGTCTTCGTTTGGCTCAGTGTTCCACTGATGCAAAGAGCTGTAACCTGTGTAGCCACCTTCAATATCAATGTACATTTTAGGATTGAAGAAAATCATCTGAAGTCCTCCATACACGTAAGCTGAAAACTTCCCACTTCCGCCAATCATTTCTTGGTCCTTAAGGAAGTAGTACTCAGGAGTAGCTCCTAGCATAAACATATCCGTGCGGTGATTTAAATTTCTTCCTTGACGGATGGCATCACCATTCGCGTCATCACTTTTAACCCATCCTCCATTAAGCGTAGTGTTCACCGCAAAGCGAGAAGTGAATTTGTAACGGGCGTGAAAACCCGCCATAATTTGCATTGATCCAAGATCATATTGCCCTAGTGTACCTGCCTCAGTATCCCAACCAAGGTCACCAATCATTACAGTAGGTCCTGCCTGTATACCAACTTCCCAGCCTGATTTACCGAATGGGGATTGGCCGAAGGATAGCGTCGATGCGGCAATTAAAAGTAGGGTGAAAAACTTTTTCATAATAGCGTTAACTTTACTACGGCGCAATATTACGTGTTTGCGCTCGTTTCGGCAAAATTAAATTTAATTATTGATTCAACAATCTTATTTATAGAATCATTAATAACATTTAGTTCATTTAATCTTTTCATTTTCGTGAAATGATGCATCAAAAGCCATTAGCAGAGCGTTTAAGACCTCAGACCCTCAAGGAGTACATCGGGCAAGAAAAGCTTGTTGGGGAAACTGGTTCACTGAAAAAAATCATCAATCGCGGATCAATACCTTCTTGTATTCTTTGGGGTCCTCCAGGTGTCGGTAAAACTACTTTAGCTAACCTGATCAGTAATGAGCTGCAGGTTCCTTTTCATAGCCTTTCTGCAATAAATAGCGGAGTAAAGGATGTTCGGGAAGTCATTCAACAAGCCAGCAAGAAAGATATGTTTTCTAAAGCTGGATCTCCATTATTGTTCATAGATGAAATTCATCGATTTAGTAAATCTCAGCAAGACTCGCTGCTCGGGGCAGTGGAAAAAGGAACGGTTACGTTGATTGGAGCAACAACTGAAAACCCATCTTTTGAAGTAATCCCTGCTTTGTTGTCACGTTGTCAGCTTTATGTCTTGCAACCGCTAGGTAAAACCCATTTAGACCAAATTATTGAACGAGCTTTTAGCCTAGACAATTGGCTGAAAGAAAGTGATGTAGAACTCGCGGAACGCGACTTACTATACACCATTAGTGGAGGCGATGCCAGAAAACTTCTGAACACACTTGAATTAGTTATCCAAAACTTGCCTGAGGATAATAAGCGCATTACCAATGATCGGGTAAAAGAAATTGTTGCTGACCAACCTGTGTCGTACGACAAACAAGGTGAGCAGCATTATGATGTAATAAGTGCATTTATTAAGTCAATTCGTGGAAGCGATCCCAACGCTTCTTTATATTGGTTAGCGCGGATGATTGAAGGAGGCGAAGACCCTACTTTCATAGCTAGAAGATTATTGATAGCAGCAAGCGAAGACATTGGCAATGCCAACCCTACTGCATTAGTTATCGCGACCAACTGTTTCCAGGCTGTTCAAATGACAGGATACCCCGAGTGCGAAATCATTTTAGCTCAAGCTGTAACATACCTAGCAAGTTCCGCAAAAAGCAATGCCTCATATTTAGGAATCAAAAAAGCAAAGGAACTTGTTCGTGAAACTGGAGGACTACCTGTTCCCCTGCACTTGAGAAATGCACCAACCCAGTTAATGCGTGAATTGGATTATGGAAACGGATACCAATATGCTCATGATTTTAGAGGTGGTTTTTCCAATCAGGAATACATGCCTGACAAACTGAGTGGAGTGTCATTATATGAACCAAAAGATTCCCCACGTGAGGCGCAAATCAAGGAGCACTTAAAAACACTTTGGGGAACCAAATATGATTATTGAAGGATTTTCTGCGGTGACCTTACCATCATTACTAACCCAGAAACACCAACTCCCAAAACCTGTTCGAATACTTGCCAACATGCATCAAGTCCCAATTGGGATAGGTTCACTTCTGTGGCGAAACTGAGACCAAAATTAAAAGCGATTGCAAATACAAATAGACCCGTTAAAGCTCCAGATATGAGTATTCGATGCACAAACGGAATCCGTCGAGGCAAGTAAATAACAACAGCCAACATGATTGCGGATAGTACAATTTCTAAAACTGATGTAGTCAACAAATAGACTTCAACAGGGTAATTGATACGCTGCAGGTCTGTTAAAACAAGGCCATGCCAGCTGTAATTCGCTATAATCATGGCTCCCCCGCCAACCAGTAAAGCTAATATCCAAGAATTGATTTCCCTCAAACTACAAACAACTCATTAAACATTTTAACGTGTTAAAGGTATAAGATTACTACATCTGTTTTATTGCTAATTTTACCACATGCGAAAACTACCATTAATCTGGCTTCTATTAACACTATTTAGCTGTCGACCTGATTTAGAACCTCCAACTTGGTCTAGTGATGTGCTGTTTCCATTAATTGAAAGTGATTTAAAGATTCAGAACGCACTTGATGATTCGTTGCTGACCACAAACCCTGACGGGACAATGAACTTTGTCTACCGTGAATCATTTTTGAACTTTGGGCTGGACAGCATCTATAGCCTTCCTGATACCTCCAGTGAAATCCGATTTGAACTACCTCTAGGTGCAATCACAGTGCCACCTGGGCAAGGGCTAGCTGGAGATACTGGGACTGAACAATACACGTTAAACGGAATTGAATTGCAATTTGCATCCATACGCTCTGGTTCGCTTAGGCTTGATTATGAGAATACAGTAACTGAAGCCATTGTTGTTACCTACCGATTACCTAATGCTACACTAAATGGTCAGCCATTATTTGTTACACAAACGGTTCCTCCAGGTACCAAAAGCAACCCTACAACCCTATCTCGCACCTATGATTTGTCAGACTATGAGTTCGACTTTCGCGGGACAAACCAAGATGAATTTAACATTATCAACTCTGAATTTGCAGCTGTAGTTGATCCAAATGGTCAAACAACAACAGTTACAGGTGGAGATTACTTCTCATTTCTCGCTTCTTTTATAGACATCAAACCTAAGTATGGAAGAGGATACTTTGGTCAGCAAACTGTTGATCTCGGGCCAGCCATTGATTCGTTAAATATATTTAACAACATAAAGCGTGGGAACATTAATCTAGATAGAGCTTCGGTTACGTTTGAAATACTGAACAATATTGGCGTTGACATGGAAGCTCAAATTACAAGGCTTACCGGAATCAATAGAGGTTCGGGAAATCGTGTGGATTTAGACCATGAGTTAACTCAGAGCGCTGTCAATATTAACCGTGCACAAGACATCAACAATGGCTTACCAGTTAAACCAGGCATCTACAAGCAAACGCTAACCGAAAATAACTCCAACATAACTGACTTTTTAGGTAATATCCCCGATTTAGTTGAGTATGAAATAGGGGTTAATCTCAATCCATTTGGTAATGCCAGTGGAGGAAATGATTTCGTTTACGAAAATGAAGGCCTCTCTTTGTTCGGCGAAGTCAAGATTCCGCTCTCCTTTAATGCCGACAGCTTAGTCATTGTTGATACAAATGATTTTGAGCTAGATCGTGAACTTGAGCCTCAAACAAATAGAATTGTTGGTGGCAAACTATGGCTTCATGCGTTAAACTGGTATCCGTTTGAAGTTGAAATACAGGTAACCCTATTGGATTCAACTAACCGCGTGTTAGAGTCCATCATTGCGTTTCCAAATACGATACCTGCTGCAGCACCAGGAGTTGATGGTAAAGTTGAATCTCCAGTGCTTGGAAGGATTCCAATAAGCTTAAACGCCGAGCGTATAGCGAATTTGTACAAGACATCTTCAATAATAGTTTCTGCAACAATCAATGCTGCAGGGTCAACCCCTATTGACCTTTTTGATTACTATAAAATCAACGCTAAACTTATCGCAGACTTAGAGTATGAGGTTAATTACAGTAACTAGTTTTAGTGCACTCTCATTCGTAATGACGATTGCATTAAATGCTTTTGGTCAGCAATATGGAATGCGCCAATATTTCTCAAAAAGTGATTCTGCATTGATTGGACTGAGGACACATGTTGAGCTAAACAGTTCCTTTCTTACAAGTAGATTTTACTACAGTGCATTTTCTGGTAAGGGACTGAGTTCTTCTGAGACTGATCGCATATCCAATAGGTCTTCTGACTTAAACCGCCTAGGTTTTGAAGTTGACGCTGGATTCTACGCGTCCATACCCGTTTCAGGTAAAAATGCTGAAGCACCCAAAAGCCGCTTTATCATTGGACTTTTTGATCGGCAGCTATTGACAACTTCATTTGATAATGACTTGGGCAAAGTCTTTATTGACGGAAATAAACATTACCGAGGAAAAGTAGTACAAATGAATCTTGACGTGCAATTTATCCGTGCTCAAGAACTTCAGCTTGGGTGGCAGAGTAAGTTGGGGAAATGGGATGTCATTGGCGCTGTCTCATTCTTAAATGGTGAACAGTTCGCATCAGCCAGTTCCACTAAACTCGAATTGTACACTACCACCTATGGAGAGTCCGTTTCGCTGAACACATCGCTCGATATTCAGCAATCTGACACCACAAACAGAGGCTTTGGTAGTCCAAATGGATTGGGAGCGAGTTTTGGAATGTTAGCGCATCGTGAGTTGAAACCCAACAAACAACTCAAGTCTCATTTCATTGAAATAGAATTGAGGGACTTAGGCGTAATCAGCTGGAATGAGAATAGCGTCGACTATTCCGTTGATTCCAATTATTACTTTGAAGGAGTGTTCATAGAAGATCTATTTGATTTCAATGACAGTACACTTGAAAACTCAGGTTTAGACACAGCTCTGCAAGACATTCGAAAAAACGGGGTAAAAGGAACTCAAACGTTGGCGCTTCCGGCAGTTGTAGCCATTAGCTATTTTGCTGAATTTAGTAATCACTGGTATGCCAGTGGACATCTTTCTTATCGCCAATTCCCTGGTTTAATACCACAGTTAATTGTGCGTGGAGGAAAACACTTGAAACATGGAATAACAATCGGATCAATGGTCGGATATGGCGGATATGGTGGATTTAGACTCGGGTTCGAAGGAGGTCTGAAATGGGGGAACTGGAACTTGACTGCATCAACGAACAACCTTGAAGGATTATTCCTTTGGAATTATTCTGGCGGAGTAAGTGGATTCTTGAACCTACGTAGAAAAATATAATGATGAAGTACTTTCTCTTATTATCAGCACTGATTTCCGCATTCTATGTAACTGGTCAAAACGACTTCTACAAAACTTATGGCGGGAACGGATATGATTACTGCTATGACATTGAACACACAAGCGACAATGGTTTTGTGTTTGTTGGTAGCACAAGCAGCTTCGACCTGGACAATAGCGACCTTTACCTGGTGAAATTAGACAGCTTAGGCAATATTGAGTGGAGCAGAACCTTCGGAACTTCAGGGATTGAGTCTGGCGCTGCAGTTTTAGAAACCTCAGACGGCGGATACATCACTGCTGGCAAATCCAATCTTGGTGGATACGGCGGATATGATGGCTACGTAACAAGGTGGGACCAAGCAGGAACTCTAATATGGAATAAGCGATTTGGAGGCTACGACTGGGACTATTTTAATGATGTTGTCGAATATGATCCGGGGAAATTTGCTTTCGTAGGAACTTCAGCAAGTTTAGGTGATGCTAATGGTGACGGCTGGGTGGTTTATTACGATGAAGGTTCAGAAACAGTAATACAGGAAGACACCATCAATTATGGAGGAAGAGACATACTCTCAAGTGTAATTGTGGTTCCAAATCAAGGGATCTACATAGCAGGAGGAATAACATCCGATACTTCTTCAATAATCCAAATGGATCATTTCTTACAACGCATCAATGAATCAACCCTCCAGCCTGATTGGACGTTCATAAAAGGCCGTCAAGCTGATTCACTAGTTGCAGGTCAAGATGACTACATCAATGATATTGTAGCTACCGACTCGCTCCCTCAAAATATCATTGCTGTGGGTAACTCAAGTGACACAGGCGTAACTACAGTTGAAGTATTGAATATAAATGGCGCCACAGGTGATTTTATAACAAACAACTACTTAACTGGAGAACGAGTAGATGCAGCTGCTGTAGCCATGAGAGCGGATAATAACGGAGCGGTACTCTCAATGACAAGAGGTGGGAACAAAGAGAACTTTGAAATTCTCTTTATGGGCAATAATGGAAATGCTGAACACGGAGATTTGGAGTCTGAAATTCCAACATCTATTAGCAGAATAAATAGCTCTGATGGATTTGTTCTTGCTGGCTATACTAATGGCTATGGTGCTTCTTATTCCGATGTTTTAATCATAAGGGTTGATTATGCAGGATTGGTTAGTGCTGCTCCCGAAACCGTAAATGACTCATTGGCAATAAGTTTAACTGATTCAGCCTTGATTGCGTTAGGATTAGCTGATTCACCCAATAACACAACAAGGCTAACCCTATACCCAAACCCCGCTTCTCAAGAGATTAGTATAGTAGGTAATGGGTTTAGCACGTTTACGTTGTATACAATAACTGGTCAACAGGTACTTGTGCAACGAGCGGAAAACTCACACACCAACATCAACCTTGGCGCTCTTCCAAATGGGTTATATATCTTGGCGGCTCGATTAAAATCGGGAGATGTTAAAACAAGTAAGGTTCAAATTTTGCGCGAATAGCTGGAGCTGGTTAGCGTATAGCTCCATATTGGTTGCAAGCATCCTACTCCTTTTAAAAGGCTGGAATGCACCTTTCACGCATGATGAGAGCGTTAGCTATAACTTTCTTTTCGCTAATTCATTTTATTTTTTATTCAGCCCGTTTGAACCAACCGCGAATAACCACATTATAAATTCGATAATTGGATATGCTTTTTATAAGCTCGGCGTAGAATCGGCCTTTTTATATCGCCTTCCCCACCTAATTTGCGGAATCATCTATTTGATTGTGCTCAAGCTAATAGCTGAAAAGAGTTCCTCGAACCAACCTTTTCGCACCTTTATTTTTATCGTTCTCATTGCCAATCCCTACACGTTCGAATACTTGACGCTCGCCAGGGGATATAGTATGGCGATTTGCTTTCAGGCCATATGTTTTCTGTATGTATTAAAGCATTACACTACCCCAAGCATTAAAAAGCTTCGCCTAATTCTTCTCTGTGCTTTACTCAGTGCAATTTCGAGCTATACCTTTATTTATAGTGCTCTGGCCATAGCTGGTTGGCTCGTCCTTTTTCATGGTAAAACCCTTTTGGAAAACAAACAGCTATTTTGGACATGCGCAATTTTTAGTGGCTCCATGATTCTGTTTGTTATTGTTCCTGGACTTCTTCTGAAACATGCCGGTGAGCTATACTTTGGTGGAGTCACAGGTTTTTGGGAAGACTCCATAGGAAGTTTGCTGTTTTCCTATTGGAGAAATGGCTCATTATCAGAGCTTGGTTCACACAAGTTGAGCAAAACATTGACCTATGGCCTTATGACACTTACCCTTTTCTTTGGATTAATCAAGTTCATTTTTAACAGACAGAGCAATTTGATTTTTCCAATGATTTTTATGGTAATTGTTACATTTCAAGTCGTTCAACATCACGTATTAGAGAGTCCTTATTTAATGGGCAGAACTGCTCTTGTAAATATCCTTCCAGCATGCTTAGCGGCGCTTCAATTAATGGAACATCTGATTAAAAAATCATGGTCCCTCATGGTGCACATTACTTTGGGCGGTATCGCATTGATTCTGCTAGTAAATTTTACTTCCAGCTTTCAACTAAAAAGGTATTCTGATTGGCCCTTTGATGCTACGAACGAACGCTTAATCCAAATACTCTCTGCAGATACTTCAGCAGTTATTGTGGTTGACAATTCATGGCTTCTTGAACCTGGGCTGAACTTTATTTTAAAAACCAAATCCATATCACACATAGCACCATTCAATCGATACCCAGGCGAGGTTGATGCTGATTTTGTTATTCAGTATGAAAATGACACAACTGTTACTGCATCGCGCAATTTAGAAAAGCTACACCATTTCCCCAGTTCGGATGTGACGCTTTACAAGGTTATTCAATAACCTTAAATTCTGTTCGGCGGTTTTTTGCTCTTCCCGCTTCAGTATCATTTGACGCGATGGGTTCTGAAAAATTATAACCCTTCGATGTTAGTCTATGCGATGCTACTCCCTGGTCAACCAAATAATTCGCGACAGACTCCGCACGATTACTCGATAATTCTTGATTCATTGCAACCCCGCCAACATTATCTGTATGTCCGCCAATTTCAATTCTCAACTCCTTATTTTGATTTAAGAAAGCAACTAACTTATCGAGTTCTGCTTTTGAAGTTGGTTTCAACGCATAGCTTCCCGTTTCGAAGAAAATATTCTCAAGAACTACTTTTTTACCAACCTCAATGGGGTTTAACGCAACGTTTACTTCATTGGACTCATGGTAGCTCTGAACATAAAATGAACCCGAATGAAATAAATAACCCGTTTTGGAAACGTTCAACGCATATTGTTTTCCAGTAGGTATAATCACTAAGAACTCACCATTAATGGGGTCTGATGTTGCCTCAATAACCTTCCTTCCTGTTTCAAGGTCAATTATCTCAAATGCTGCACCGATTGGCTCTCCCGTTTTTTTATTGATAACTACACCTTTCGTGTATGCCACTGGTTTGGCCTTCACACTTTCAGGAAGCTCAAACGCATACAAGTCCCATTTTCCAGAACCACCAGGTTTATCAGTGGCATAATAGCCTGTGTTTCCATCAGCAGACACTATTAAACTCACCTCACTCCCGGCAGTATTAATCGGATAACCTAAATTCACCGGCTCTCCCCATGTTCCGTCAGCAAGTTGATCTACGTAAAATAAATCGCTCATACCCATGCCCATCCTGCCATCGCTTGAGAAATAAAAGCGATATCCATTAGGGTGAATAAACGGGGACTGGTCATCGCCTTTTGTATTAAAGGGCAAAGACGTTGGCTTAGTCCATTGCCCATCATCCCCTACTCGTGTCATCCAAATGTCCTTGCCTCCTTTTCCTCCGCGACGGTTTGAGGTAAAATACAGCGTTCTGCCGTCGGCACTAAAAGAAGGTTGTGAATCCCATGAATAAGAATTAATTATGTTTCCAAGGTTTATTGGCTCTACCCAATCATCACCTTGCTTTCTTGCTAGGTACAAGTCACACGAACCCACACCTTGAGGACGTTCACAACTTGTAAAAAAGAGGTACCTTCCATCTGCTGATATGCATGACGCACCTTCATTAAACTGTGTATTAATCTTCGTTCCTAAATTTTGGGCTTGTTGCCAATTTCCAGCTTCATCTCGTGTTGAGATGTAAAAATCTTCATCCAACCTATTGCGTTGTCCTTTAGGGCGGTTTCGTGTAAAGTATATGGTTGCTTGATCTGCTGTTAGCGTCGGTGAGTGCTCCCAAAATGATGAATTAATCGTTGCGCCTAAATTTTCCGGATCAAAAGCCACTGGGCTTTCTACCATGCGTTTACGGTATGACGCTGTTTCAACCATACGCTTCCCGAGACGTTCAGCACGTGAATCCAACTCAGGGTTTTCTAAGAAGTCAGTAAAGTTTGCCAAGGCAGCATCATACTCCTCGAGCTTCATATTAACACGACCAAGGTTAAAATAATTCGAGTAAAAGTCTGATGGTTCAATTGCCAAAGCTCGCTGAAAATGTGCTTTTGCTGCATCATACTTAAGGTCTTCCATGTTCATTTCACCCAGAAGCATCCACGCATTTACAAAGTTGCTATCCTCTCCTAATGCTGCCATCGCCAACTGGCCAGCTTGCTCATTACGTTGAAGGTTGTAGAACATAATCGCTTCTTCCAGCAGCTTCTTGGCTTTCCTTGAATCCGTTCGGAAATCATCCTGAGCAAATGCACCCTTACTTACTAATAGCAAGCAGAACACCATTAAAGAAACTATACGTACACACTTCATTATCAAACGGGTTTTCAAATTCCGTACCACTACGGAATATTCATGAACTTATGCGTTTGAAGCGATACCCTCCATTGCGGGTTTGACTTCACATAATCAACAATTAACGGGGTAAGTTTAGCGGCCCTACTCCATTCTGGCTGCAAGTAGTTACAACATGTTGAGCTAACTAATTCAGCATGACTTTCAGCCCATTTAAAGTCATGCTTATTTGCCACAACAACCTTAAGTTCATGTGCCTTGCTATAGGCCTCAGCCAGCGGACGTTTAAATTTTTTCGGAGAAAAAACAATCCAGTCCCATGTTCCGGTGATTGAGTGCGCACCGCTGGTTTCTAACCATAAATTCACACCCTCCCTTTTAAGTGCCGTTGTTAAGGATGTTAAGTCATACATACATGGTTCACCTCCTGTAATAACAACATTTGGGCAACCGCTTTTAACTACGGCAGCGACCAAATCATCGATAGGGGCCCACTGACGCTTTTCCGCCACCCAGCTTTCCTTAACATCACACCAAGTACAACCTACATCACAACCGGCTAACCGGATGAAGTATGCTGCTTGACCAGTATTATTACCTTCACCTTGAATCGTCAGAAACTCCTCCATGACTGGAACGTGAGTTTCCACTGAATAATTGTGCTGAGTGCGGATCATGCTGCAAAGATGCTAAATATTCAAGGGGCAAGATTCAACTTCATGCAACTGATGCAAATTCAGGTTTAATTCCCCCGCCTCATCCACATCAAAATTTCGAATAAACCGGGCTCCAACAATCATATCTTTTGCAAAGGTGTAGGACGATCTGCGCAACAATTGCTGCCCAAAACCATCGTCAAATGCACGAAACAGCACCATAAACTCTCCCTGCATTGCTTTCAATTCCGCTTCGCTCTTTCCAAAAAGAGGACTTCCCTCATCGATGGGGTGAACGATTGTCCAGCTCAACGGCAAAAAATGAATATTATCAATTTCGAGGTTTAACCGATGGTATTTGTAGATGAATCCTGTTTCGTTTTTGGTTTGAACTGCTAAAACAAGGCTCGCTTCTAAGTCCATAAGTACATTCTTGCGGCCATTACTCACACGAAACATCACTGCATTTAACCCTTCCTGATATGGAGCAATAACCATGTTCTCACTAAACAATATGCGTGGTTGTGGACGAGAGAACCGTCCATAAATCAACCCCGTAGCCACCGAAAACATGAATAATCCTGTCATAGCTTATAGCGAGGCCAAGACGTTTGCCGTAACTCCTACTGGAGAAATTCCCCCATAACCAAGGGTGGTAAATGTTGGTGTACTAAAGAAAAAGCAACGCAACCAATCTTCCACAAAGCCCCCTGATTTAAGCCCTAATTGATCTACTCCAATGCTCACATAACCAAACGCAAAAAGTGCATTAAAGACAATGTAAGAAAGCACGAGAAAGCCTAAAAAATACGGCCATTTCATGTCAACCAGATAAATGTACATGTCGCGCATGGTAAATTGCAGGCCTTTTACATGTACATTGAACGAACCATCCTGATTAATCATACGACTCATCTGGTGTCGGAACTGCCTACCTATGCCGGGATCCTTAGATTCTTTTAAACTCATACTACCTATCCTGATGAAAGACGAAAATAATCTATTTGGGTCACCGAATTTTAATTTACTTTGAACCTCCGCAAACGACGCGTGTATATGAAGCTATCACAGTCAAAAAAATAATTGAATAGAATGGATTTTAAGAAGTTAAATCTTTACGGTGGATGGGTTGTTTTTGCAATCGCAATGTTTGTTTACGGCTCCACAATTGAACCAACCACAAGTTTTTGGGACTGTGGAGAGTATATAGCAACGTCAAATAAGCTTGAAGTAGGCCACCCTCCAGGAGCTCCTACATTTATGATTATTGGACGTGTATTCAGTATGTTCGCCGCCCCTGAAAATGTCGCTATGACAATCAACTTGTTATCGGCATTAAGCAGTGCGCTTACGATACTATTCCTTTTCTGGACCATTTCTTACCTCGCCATCAAGTTTCTAGATGAGTCGGACTTGAGCAAAGGAGACCTTATCGCAGTTATCGGATCTGCAACCGTTGGAGCGTTAGCCTTTACATTTTCGGATACCTTTTGGTTTTCAGCAGTTGAAGGTGAAGTTTATGGTATGTCTAGCTTTTGTACCGCCCTCGTTTTCTGGGCCATTCTCAGGTGGGAGCGTGTTGCAGATGAACCTAGAAGCAACCGCTGGTTGATTTTTATTTGGTACATCGTTGGACTTTCTATTGGAGTTCACTTATTGAACTTACTTGCTATTCCCGCTATCGCTTTTGTATATTATTTCAAAAAGTATAAGCCTACTAGAAATGGTATAATCATCGCATTTTTAATTTCTGTGGTGCTGTTGGGGTTTGTTCAACTGGTACTCATTCCTCAAATTGTAAACATCTCAGCTAAGTTTGAGTACTTCTTTGTTAACACTGTTTCGCTACCATTCCATAGCGGCTCAATAATATTTTCAATTTTCTTGGTGAGCGGACTCGTTTTCGGGATTAAGTGGACGCACGACAACAATAAAGTTGTTTTCAATACGGCACTTGTGAGTTTAACTGTGTTAATCATCGGGTATACGAGTTTTGCATTAATCCTGATTCGATCAAATGCGAATACACCGATAGATGAGAACAACCCTGAAAACATGGTTAACCTCTTATCTTACCTCAAACGTGAGCAGTATGGAGATGTACCTTTAGCATATGGGCAATCTTTTAACTCGCCTTTAGATCGCACAGACCCTTATCATGATGGCTCTCCTGTTTATTATCCAGATGAAGAAACCAAGCGGTACGAAGTTGCGGATGAACGCAAACGCTCCATCCCTAATTATGCGAGTCAGTTTAAAATGTTATTTCCCCGCATGTGGAAAAACACAGATCAGCATGTAAAAGCCTACAAAGCATGGACTAATTTCCAAGGAAAGCCTATTCGCTATCAAGGATATGGTGACCCACAGCCTCAAGTGATTTACAAGCCTACCATGGGTGAGAACCTATCGTTTTTCTTCAAGTACCAAGTTTGGTGGATGTGGGGACGATATTTCGCATGGAACTTTATTGGTCGTCAAAATGACACCCAAGGACATCATATTGATGATGGGAGATTCCTTGATGGTAATATGATGAGCGGTATAAAAGCTATAGATGAAAGCTATTTAGGGAATTTAGATTTCTACCCTTCAGAGCTAGAGAAGAATAAGGCCAAGAATCACTATTTCTTTTTGCCATTCCTATTGGGTTTGATTGGTTTAGCTTTTCAATACAAATACGACCCGAAAAATGCCTTGGTAGTAATGCTCCTTTTCTTCTTTACGGGAATTGCTATTGCTGTTTATTTAAATAACTACCCCTATCAACCTCGAGAACGAGATTACGCTTTTGTGGGCTCATTCTTTACGTTTGCGATTTGGATAGGACTGGCCATCGTAGGTCTGTATAAAGAGTTCAAAGGAAAAGTATCGCCTGTTGCTTTAGCGGGAGGACTTACGGTAATATCCCTCATTTTAGTGCCTGGAATTATGGCTTCTGAAAACTGGGATGACCATGACCGCAGTCACAGGTATACAGCTCGAGAGATTGCTAAAAACTACCTGGATTCCTGCGCTGAAAATGCCATTTTATTTACCAATGGTGATAATGACACCTTCCCATTATGGTATTTACAGGAAGTAGAAGGTTACCGAACAGACGTTCGTGTGGTTAATCTCATGCTGTTAAATACAGATTGGTATATTGAGCAAATGGCTCGTAAAGCTTATGATGGTGATGGAATTCCTATTTCGATGACACCAGACAAGTACCGTCAAGGAACCCGAGATTTTGTTCAGTTTGGAGTTGACCCTAGACTGGATGCCGAGAAACATTATGACCTCAAAGAGATCGTTCAGTTTATCACCAATGACGATACGCGCATTACCCGTCAAGGACAGGAAGACGACCCTATCAACGTAATTCCAACGCGCAAGCTTAAGCTTCCAGTGAATAAGAATAAAGTGGTTGCTAATGGAACAGTTACTCCAGAAGAAGCGAGCAAAGTAGTTCCAATTGAATGGAAAGCTAAAGGACGTTACATTCTAAAAAGCGAACTCGCTGTTTGGGATTTACTAGCACACAACAATTGGGAAAGACCCATTTACTTTTCAATAACGATGGGTAAAGATGCCTTCTTCGGATTGGAAGACTATTTCCGTCAGGAAGGGTTTGCATACCGCTTAGTTCCTATCAAAACTCCTTCAACAGGATTCCGTAATTACGGGTACGTAGATGTTGACCGGATGTATACTAACATGGTTGAAGATTTTGAATGGGGTGGGTTAGCTAATGAATCCATCTATTTGGACGAAAATAACTTAAGATTTGTAACCAACATTCGTTTTACATTTACCCGCCTCGTGCAAGAGCTTGTCGCGCGAAATGATTATGAGCGCGCAGAAAAAGCACTTGATAAGTGCGTTGCCATTGCCATCAATGAGAATACCCCAATTAATGCAGCGGTAGTGCCATTGGCCGAGTCGTATTTAAAGATTGGCAAAGAAGAAAAAGGCAAGGAAATCTTCCAGCGTCTTTTTGATCGCGATGCTGAATACATGGAGTATTTCCTCAGCCAGGAAAGTGAATTTCTGGTTCCTCAGCTTGGTAGAATGGAACAGAACTATCGTTCAATGCAACAAACAGTAGGTATTCTAAGCAGCCGCTATGATTTGGGTGAATTCACAGATGCCCTCATTAAGCGTTATCAAGATTACGATCGCCGATATCGCGCGCTAACACAATAACCTTAAAATCCCCTCATTTCACTGAGGGGATTTTTTTTTTTGCATTCTTAGCTTTGTAAAGGTTGATCAGCATAGCTTTCAAACACTTCCCTTTTAGCTTTTTTGTTACTCCGAGTAAAGGTTTATAAAAACATTTAGCAACAACCACCCAACTCATCTACCTTTGCTAGCGTCAATGCATTCGAACTATTGAATGCTCAATCCAATCCAATGAAAACTTATCCGCTTGTCGCAAAGACCTTTTTCGGACTTGAAAAACCACTTGCTGAAGAACTCCAATCACTAGGAGCAGAAAACGTACTTCCCGTAACTCGTGCCGTTCTTTTCACTGGAGATTTGAAATTACTGTACCGCGTTAACCTAGAAAGCAGAATGGCTTTGAAGGTGCTTTTGCCAATTGCCGAGTTTGAAGCAAAAACTGAAGAGGAGCTCTACCGAGGAATTCAACACATCGACTGGTCTGAGCACATGGAACTGTCGGACACATTTGCCATTGACCCTGTAGTAAACTCAGAGTATTTCAAGCATTCAAAATATGCATCCCTGAAAGCTAAAGACGCTATTGTGGATCAATTTAGAGCAAAATTTAACCGCCGGCCTTCCATTGATGTTGCTAACCCAACAATCCGAATAAACTTACACATCAAATTCCACCAAGTCACGGTTTCGCTAGACGCTACTGGAATGCCCCTTTACAAACGTGGCTACAAACAAAAAAGTCACCCAGCACCCCTAAATGAAGTGCTAGCAGCCGGCATGATACACCTTTCAGGTTGGGACAAAAAAACACCGCTTATCGATCCTTTTTGTGGTTCGGGAACAATTTTGCAAGAAGCTGCTATGATAGCGCAAAACATTGCGCCAAATATCGATCGGAAAGAATTTGCTTTCAAAAACTGGAAAAATTTTGACAAGCTAACATGGGTAGACGTTCGTATGGATGCCATCGAACGACAAACAGCTCTTAATGTCCCTTTATACGGTTCTGATATTGATCATCGCTTTATTGAAGATGCCACTAAAAACATAGCCTCATCTCCAGTTGATTCGAAACAAATTCACCTGAGCCAAGTTGCCATTGCCGACTTTACACCTCCAGAAGGTCCTGGTTTTGTAATTACCAATCCACCTTACGGGGAGCGCTTGCGTTCAGACGACCTACAGGAACTTTACGAAACTATTGGGAATCGGTTTAAAAATCACTTTCAGGATTACCATTGTTGGGTGCTTAGCACAAAAGAAGCCTTAAAGAATCTGGGACTGAAAGCTACACCAAAGTTTCCTTTGCTAAACGGCAAGCTGGAGTGCTCCTTTCAGCATTATGAAATTTATCCTGGAACCAAAAAAGGAGTTAGTGCATCAACTTCACCAAGTGATACCAATCAATAATGCTGTACGCAATTTGTTCTGCGGTGTAAGGTTTAGAAATCACATCCTGCATTCCCACTTCTAAGTATGAGTCGCGTTCCTCTGGTGATGCATTAGCTGTTACAGCTATAATGGCAGGTTTTCGCAAATAGGTGCTTCTAAGGTTGGTTGTTGCTGTAATCCCGTCCATTACTGGCATCTGAATGTCCATGAAAATGATATCAATGGGATGATCTTTCATAAATGTCAAAAGCTCCTCTCCATTATTCGCAATAAGCGGGTTATAGCCGAGTTTCTCCAAAATAATACGAAGCAAGGTTTGATTAACCTCATTATCCTCTACAATGCAAACAAGCGCAGGGTAATGCATCGCCATTTGAACGTCCATTAATGGCTTAGACTTACCCCTTCTCAGTTTTTTTGCACGCTCGTAAGGGCTTTGACGCTCACCCTTGAATGTGAGTTCAAACTCAAACACGGTGCCCTGCTCTTCATTTGATTCAACATAAAGTGTCCCACCCATCATCGCTACCAACTTATGAGCTGTAACCAGACCTACACCAAGCCTCACATATTCCTTTGCTCCTTTTACCATGCGGTGGGTGGATGTATCAAATACCTCGTCGATTAACTCTTCAGGAATGCCTATTCCCGTATCGCTCACTTTGAAATAAAGTTTCTGTAATTCTCCATTAAAGGTATTCTCCTTGTGAAGAAGCTCTATGGACACGTTTACCGCACCGGAACTCGTATACCTAATTGCATTATCCACAAGGTTTTCTAACACTTGTTTCAAGCGCGGTTGATCCATGTTGATCACCGTAGAAATGGCTGTGTCACAGTAAACGTCTAATTCGAGTCCCTTTTCAGCTGCAGCTGTCTCAAATTTGTCTGCTATCAGCTGCGACATCTGATGTACTGAGCCTGGTCGAATTTCAAGCTTCACCCTATTGGCATTGACCTTTCCGAAATCCAGCACACCAGCTGAAAAGGCTTGCAGGCTGCTTACTGATTGTTCAATAATTTGAACATAGGATTTTACCGAATTGCTAATTCGTGATTTTTGTAACAATTCTGTCATACCAAGAATGGTATCCAACGGAAGCTTCAGCGCTACATACAAACTGTGCAACATATCGGCTTCTCGTTGTACTTGTTGATCCAACTTTGGATACAATGCGTCCAACTGCATACGTGCATCTTCCAGCTGTTTTTCAAGTACTAATTTACCTTCATCTTGCCTCGTACTTACACGCATACGCCTCCAAAATACTCCTCCAATACTCCCGAGAATTAAAACCAAAAGCCCTGCTACCTGCCAAAAGTACCCCCCTGTTCCTTGAGCGTCGTCTTCACCAAAATTACTTTGACCATTGAGCTCGCGCTCATACTTAGCTTGTACCTCATTCAACTTCCTACTCACCAATGTAGCTTGAATAGAATCACTCAGTAGCGACTTCAACTTCAACATATGGTATGCTTGTTCGTAATCTCCCAATTGATAATGCAGCTTTGACAGTAATTTAAACGCCTCACTTTGGAGCTCAACATCATCTTGTTCCTCTGCTAACGACAAACACATCGACAACCACTTAATAGCGGTTGGAAACACTTGATTGGTGTAGTAAATGGAGCCTAGGTTAAAATAGAGTTGAGGAAGGTGTAGATGCTCTCCCATCCCTTTTTCTAACTCAATTGCCTTTTTGTAGTCTGCTATTGCTAAGCTCCAGTCTTCAGAGTGAACTGCAAGCTCTGCTAACCCCTGAAAAGCTAAGCTCATACTGATGGTGTCTTCAAAATGAATAGCATAAGATAACGCATCATCCAGTACTTCTTTACCAACAATGAGGCTATCCATTTTTAAGTAAGCCCTACCAATATGCCCCATAGAACGAGCTATACGCACAGAATCACCAATGCGTGTTGCAACCCGCTGACCTTCCTGGAAATAATTCAGTGCTTCTCCATACCGATGCAAGACGTAATGGTTTGTTCCAATTAACAAGTAGGTTTCGATTAGCTCATTGTTTTCTTCCAAATTCTTGAGTGGACCAACAGCCCGGACATAATGCCCTACTGCCTCTTCATTCAAGCCCGACTGCATGCTCCATGCTCCCATTTGCCTGTGCAGCGAAGCTATC
Source organism: Salibacteraceae bacterium (assembly GCA_965661625.1). Taxonomy (GTDB): domain Bacteria; phylum Bacteroidota; class Bacteroidia; order Flavobacteriales_G; family Salibacteraceae. The sequence continues at coordinate 131,064 of CBFIEM010000002.1, read as the reverse complement.
AAGCGGTTATCACCTTGTGTCTTAGCAATATTTAAGGCTTTTCTAAAGTAAATTAAACCGTATCCCGTTTCTCCTTGTTCATTATAACACATTGCAATTTTAGCGTACGTTTTTACCTTACCAGTGGTATCCCGTAAAGCCTTATCGTACTTCAATACATGACTGTAGTGATAAAGTGAGCTATCTAACTCAGAAGCCTGGATGTAAAGCGATCCTAAATTGGCATGTGCCTGCCTCAAGTTAAATGTGTCTTTTAAGATCCCGGCAACCCGAAGGTACTCAACAGCCAAGGCTAATCGAGATACATCAAAGCCACGATCAGCTTTACTTGCCTGCTCTAAGAACACCAACTTCTGCCGCATATCAGCAGAATCTCTGGAGGTGATAACCTGAGCTAACCCCTTGTTTAGGGAACAAGAAAGCATAAGGAAAAGAAAAAAAGTGGTTGTTTTACTCACAGTAATCGATTCACCTTCGAAAATAGCGAATCAATATGGGATAGCCTGTTTCCTAGCTTAACTCAGGCATTTTTTTTTGCCGCTTCCCAGAAGGTATTCATTTCGTTCATGGATAAATCTGAAATAGTTCTAGAGGATTGCTTGGCCTGCTCCTCAATATATTGAAAGCGTTTAATGAATTTTTTATTCGTTCGCTCTAAAGCATCCTCAGGATTAACCTTAACAAAGCGAGCATAATTGATCAATGAAAAAAGTACATCACCGAACTCCGCCTCCACTTCCTCCATATCCTTGCCTTTCGCTGCCGCCTTAAACTCGGTAAGCTCCTCCTCTACTTTTCCCCAAACTTCATCAGGGTTATTCCAATCAAAACCAACACCCCGAGCCTTCTCTTGAATGCGATTAGCCTTCACCATTGCTGGAAGTGATTTAGGCACTCCCTCCAACACAGAGTCCCTTCCCTCTTCAAGCTTTATCTTCTCCCAGTTTGCCTTAACTGTCTCCTCATCCATTGCATTCACATCCCCATAAATATGTGGGTGGCGGCGTATCAACTTTTCACAAATAGAATTTAGGGCATCACCTATGTCAAAAGCTTCTTGTTCACTAGCTATTTTGCTGTAAAAAACCATATGTAAAAGTAAATCCCCTACCTCTCCTTTCAACTCCTCTAAGTCCCCTTCTAAAATGGCATCAGATAGCTCGTAAGTTTCTTCAATTGTCAAATAACGTAGAGAAGTTAATGTCTGCTTCTTGTCCCATGGACATTGTTCACGCAGCTCATCCATAATATCCAATAGGCGCCCAAAAGACTCCATTCTTGCTTCTCGTGCATTCATAATTTGATGTTTTGAACAGACAAAGGTAACTAAGGTCTATGGTACTTACATGCATTCAATGTTGTTTATGGGCGCTCCGCATTCACGCCGTTCATGCGTCGGGTTTTACACTCTTACTCCTCGGTTAATGGCTTGATTTAGCCATTAACCTGTGGGGTAACCGCTTCACCCCCTAGCGCAGCAATCCAAGCAAATAGTTATTATCAAACCTTAATCTTCCTTGAAAATAACGTTCTTTGGCATCATGCCAACAACAGGAAAAACGTGTACCCAACTTTTTACCGTAACCTTTTTCAAAGTGCGATTTCCGCTGTTAATCAGTCTATTTTTCTGTTTGCCATGGTCTATAGTAGCTCAAAACTCTACGTGGTTCGTTCGTAGCATTCCTAAAGATGCAGGCCAAATTCTTATCAGCCCAAAAAACATCCAACAGAGTTGGAAACCAGTATTAATCCTTGGAGGTGCAATTGGAGTAGCATTTATAGCTGACGAATGGGCCCAAAAACAATGGAATTCAACTGAAGCGAACCCACTGCCTGTAGCGGATATTTTTTCTCCATACACTGTTTCGGCTACAGCAGGCATCCTTGCACTTGGTGGGCATCTATTTAACCATGAACAGTCCGAAAAAATGGGGCTACTTATGGGAACTGCATTGTTTCATACAGCTTGGATAACTGCATCTTCAAAGCTTATAGCGGGCAGAACAAGGCCTTCTTATGCTAACGGGATAGATCGGTGGAACGGGTTATCCTGGTGCGACGTTCAGCACAGTTTTATTAGCGCTCATAGCAGCTTTATTTGGGCATTAGGTGGGACCTACTTACAAGCATCACAACCAAAATGGTGGAAATATGGTTTGGTGTTCGGAATTGGTTCAGTTACATCAATATCACGCATTACAGCAAATAAACATTACCTGAGTGACGTTGTTGTCGGAGGGGTTATTGGTTACGCTGTGGGAAAGTATATTGCTAAAAGACATCGCGATTCAAAATGGAGCCTCTTTCCAAATTTTAGCTCCTCCGGATTCGAGTTGTCGTATGCATTGCATTTTTAAACTTAGCATGAAATTACGCTAACTTCATAAACGTAGATTCCACTAGGAATACCTAGTTCAAGTTCTTCTTCTGACCGATATTCCCAAAGCTCGTAAGTTTGCTGTTCAGTGACTAAAATGCTTAGTATTGCCTCAACTTCAGACCTACCCTTCCAGGTGTAAAAATGTCCGCTTTTTGCAGGGCGCCCAACATCAAGCTGGCTATTGAAACATGTTACTAAACGCACAGTGCCACAATACCCTGCCGAAAAATAGTTTACCCCAGCATACTTTGCTTCACACGGATTTGCATAGGTAACACCATCGCAACCACATACAGGATCAAATTCATCATCGCACATATCAACGAGGGTTGTATCAACAGCTACCTTGCAGTTACTTGCTAAATCACAGGGACCAGTGCTAAATGATGTAACTCCAAAAGCATAGAGCGCATCGCACGCATTGTTATAGTTAACACCATTGCAGCCACAAACAGGCTGATTGTATTCCAAACATGTAACCGGTTGAGAGGTCCACGCAAAATCAACGCAAGAGTTCTGAGGTAAATTTAAATCCTCCTCGGTGTTACATGACAATAACCCCAATAAGAGAATGCACAGAAAAGCCATCAGTAAACTCAAAAAGAATTTCCAAATGCTTGAACTTCTTATATTTTCTCTCCAGTCTCTCATGGAACCAAAATGATTAGTGCGTGTCAATTAACGTTAAAAATGATAGCCTATTCCTAATGCTCCGCTAAGGGCTCCTTTGTGCAACATTCCTTCCGGAGCATGATCTAATATTCGGTTTCGATAAGAAAACTGAACTCCTACATTCCAACCAGATCCGAAATTATAATCCAGCCCAATTAACGCAAAAGCGTTTAACCCAAGAAGACCCGACTGCTGCAAATCTGATTTACCTGAAGAGTGCTGATAATGAGATGATTGATAGGTGTAGTCTATTTGATCCATCAATACAATGTCTGAACCAATCCCAAGCGAAGGCCTCAGTCTTGAGCCTGATAAAAATGCATACCGAAGCCCCAGGGGAACGGCAACTCTGCGCGCACTGAATGAAACATTGAGTGTATCGTACGCATAGGTACTGGTTGTTATTTCTTCCTCAATGGTTTCTACGCTGTAACCTTCACTTGAACTTCTTTGAATAGGAAGTCGAGTTGTTTGAATGGTTGTTACTTGTTGCTCTGTTTGATAAACATATTCGTTAGATGAACTTCCCTGCAAATACCTCATTGCAACAAAGGCACTTAAATTTGCAGTCAGTCCGCGCTCCAATTGTATTTCCACAATGGTGTTTGGTCTAACCTCCTGTCCGATAGCCCTTCCATTTGTTGCGAGCACCTGTGTAAAGTCACTTTTTTGTTCCAAATAAACATCGCTGTACAAATCGCTGCCCGAAAAGGACTCACTTCCCACACCTGAAAACAGTAAAATCTTCCATGCAGCCATATGTGATGGCATGCGGTGCGATATCAGTAGTGGACCACTAGCAAGTTCAGTTCGGCTAATTGCAGTCGTTTTCCAACTGCGAGGTGCTAACTTGGTTGAGGCTAGAAGCCTACTAGAAGGCGGTTTTTTATATTCATCAAATGATGCAAGCCCATTTAAGCCTCTCAATTCAAGCTTTTGAGGCGTAGTCTTCAAAGCTTTTGACTGAATTGAAACCAATGCCATTCCCGCAATTGGTTCGAGTGGTTTAATTGACACACGCCAAAGAGGTGTTGAAAGGCTGCCTAAACTCAGGTGGTCCTGTAAACGCTCTACAACTCTTGCAGAATCAGTTCGATTAGCAACCTGAATTCCTTCATAATATGATCGCAATGAATCTTCGTTTGAAATAATCGAATCTTGTATAAACACCCCCGTGATTATCAGGGCCGTTACTGATCTCAATGCCAACACCTTCATAGTTGGACGGACTATACCCAGTCTGCTCCACCGGTCAGTATAAGCCTTAGTTCGCTTCACTCCAAAAGCCAAGTACCTCAATTGCTTAAATGCTGAGCGGTAATTCATTAACTAAGTTTTGAGTTCAACTTTAAAAACTCATTCATTGCTATTATGCCCTGAAAAGGACCATCGAAGTTCCTATAAAAAGTCCATTCATCCTATGGAAAACAAAAAGAATAACAATAAGGTAAACTTTTCATTCGAAGAAGTGTTCACTTAAAAGCGGGAAGTTCTTTTTTTGTTCATTGCATAGCTGTAAAATTCGTGTTAATTTCACGTTGATACAAGCATGTTTTGTGGATTAAGTTTGTTATCAGGTTAAGGTTGAGTTAGAACTTCCCGCTTTTTTAAGATTAAATTGGATTCGTGATGATAGATGTGTTAGATGAGTTGAAGCGCGAGCAGCGTGAATTGGAGATGAGAGACAATGTACTGAGAGCGGTGAACGCTACGCTTTCAGCTGAGTTTGAAAAAGAGAAAGCCATTCTTCACAAACTTGGAAGTCAAAATGTAAGTCGACAAGAAAGTCCGCGAGACGACTTTAAATTTGGAGCCATCCTAGATGAAAAAACCATTGAACGGACATGTGTGAATTTCCGTATGAGGTGTTTACCAGCACCTTTGTTTTCAGGTAATCTTCCACTTGAAGCAATTCAAAAAATTAAGCAACTGAATTTAGCAAATACCGACATTGAATTTCACATTATTGCTCCTGCAGAGCGATTCAAATTAAAAGACAGCACAAAAGATCCTGTACTATTAGCCAATGTTGGTAATGGTAAGTATATGGTGATTCATCAGTGGGGTTCTGATTTAAATGCTTGGGAGCGAATTGTAAATTTCCCTTTCCGAAACATTCAATCATTGGGTATCACTGCTGCGTGTTTGGCAGTTATCATTGCGCTACTTGTGCCAATCGAATCAGCTGAACTTCTTGCCGCTAAATCCACTGCGCATGCCGTTTTCTTAAAAGTGTTCGCGGCATTCATTCTTTGTGGGTTCTTTTTCATTTCAGGTATTATCTTTGGCCTATTGAAAAATACAGAATTTAGCCAAGATGCGTGGAAGAGCAGTTATTTTAATTAGTCAGGTTGTATTGCTATTTTCAGTAAGCGCATTGTCATCATGTACGGAAAACCCTTGTGAATATAAACGTGCAGAATACGTCAAGATGAGCGTTACAGAAATCGAGGAGGTTGAACCCAATCAATTCGAGATTTATGTGTCTTTCAATAAATCCTCGTTAGCAGGAAAACCGGTTAAGTTTACTTCTATACGCAATTGTGAACCCGTGGATAGCACCTTCATTAAAAATAACCGTGTGAGCGAAAGGCTCACGTGGGAAGGTTATGTTGCAGATCCAGTGAATTTGGATTGTGCAGAACCCATTGTGAGTTTTGAAAATCGGTTTTTTTAAAACCTCGCTTGGCGAGTTCTACGATATCCCCCATCTTTGATACATGAAGGATTCTGATCCTAACAAAACATCCTTGCGTAAAAAGAAACCCATTCCATTCAACGATTTTATCGCTGGAATAAAAGCAGGAAATACGGCTTTCCTGAGCAGGGCCATTACCCTTGTTGAAAGCACAAGGCGTGACCATCAAGAACAAGCTCAAGAATTGTTATCTGAATTAATGCCTGATGTGGGCAAATCTTTACGCATAGGAATTACTGGGGTTCCAGGGGTTGGCAAGAGCACCTTCATTGAGGCAGCTGGATTGGCATGGATTGAGCGCGGACATCGTGTAGCCGTTCTCCCAATTGACCCGTCCTCTCAGCAAACAAAAGGAAGCATCCTAGGGGATAAAACAAGAATGTATCAATTGAGCAGTCACCCCAAAGCATTTATACGCCCATCACCATCAGCGGGTAGTTTAGGCGGCGTTGCCAAGGCTACACGCGAAAGCATGTTGCTTTGTGAGGCTGCTGGCTACGATATTATTTTAGTAGAAACTGTTGGTGTAGGCCAATCTGAAACATCAGTTCATGGAATGGTTGACTTTTTCCTCTTACTGATGCTTGCTGGAGCAGGAGATGAACTTCAAGGAATAAAAAGGGGTATCATGGAAATGGCAGATGCATTGGTCATCAATAAAGCAGATGGAGACAATGTTCAGCATGCTAAAAACGCACGTAGAGCATACCAAAATGCTTTGCATCTGTTTCAGCCAAAACAAAGCGCCTGGACTCCACAAGTACTGACTTGCTCAGCAAAAGAAGGAACTGATATTGATTCAGTATTAAACCTATCATCGGCTTTCGAAAATCATGTAAAGGTTAATGGCACCTTTGAAAGAAACAGGAAAAACCAAGAGGAGCGATGGCTAACGGATTCAGTAGAATACTTATTGAAAAGCGACTTCTACAATACTTCAGAAATTAAACAAGAGTTAAAACGCAAAAAAGAGCAGGTTCATCAGAAAAAAATTAGTCCTTTTCAAGCCGCAACAGATCTTGTTGCAAGTTACCACACCACTAAAAAATAGACCGAAACTCTTGCTTTAGTCCAGCACGAGCAACATCAGTAGGTACTTTATCTAAATTAGAAGTAATGGTAATTAATGCTTTACTCAAGTCAACAGCTGTAGCATCTTCACCCACTTGAGATGCCGATATATTAATTAACCGCACTACCTCTTCCTTAGCTTGTTTAACTAACTTCCAAGCAGCTGCAGACACATATAATTGTTGCGATACATTATGATCAAATTCGTTCCTCACTGTTCGCAACATCTCAGACTGATGAACGCGAGCAGACATTCCATTTTTTTGCGTTCGCATTGCTAGGTTGTCGGGGTGAATGCGTTCCAAAAACAGAATCATTCGCTCGTAAGCCTGCATCCGCACAGGGTTTGACTCGCGCTTATTACTTTGACGAGACTCAATGAGCTTAATCTTCTCTACTGAATCAAAATGCTGCTTAAGCATAAAATAAACGGTCAAAAACACTATCCCACCCGGAATGGTCAGCTTCAATATTTCTAGTAACACGTCCATGTCTAAATTCTCTCTGTATTAATGAGACCAAAATACAATCGTTTTATGGATTAGCATCAATCTCATTACCTGCGCACCTGCAACTTTTCATTAGATTTGCCTCGAATAATTCAACATATGAATTTCCTTTCCGAACGAATCAATAATTTGGGTGAGTCCCAAACGATAGCAATGGCTCAAAAGAGTCGTGAGTTGCAGGCTGAAGGTCGAGATATCATCAACCTCAGTTTAGGCGAACCTGACTTCAATACGCCCAGTATCATTAAAGATGCGGCGAAAAATGCTATTGAAAACAACATCACTAAATATCCTCCGGTTCCCGGATTTCCTGAGTTACGGCAAGCCATAGCTGATAAATTAAAACGCGATAACAACCTCGATTACAATTCAAATCAGGTTGTGGTATCAACTGGCGCGAAACAGTCGCTCATTAATGTGGTCTTGTGCCTCATCAATCCAGGAGATGAAGTCATTCTTCCTGCACCTTATTGGGTGAGTTATAAAGCCATGGTAGAGCTTGCTGGAGGTATTCCAGTAGTTCTGAACACCACACTAGAAACCGACTATAAAATCACTGCAGATCAACTGAGAAGCGCTATCAATCGCAAAACGAAACTCATCATCTTCAGTTCACCCTGCAACCCAAGCGGTAGCTTGTATTCCAGAGAAGAGCTCAAGCAAATGGCTAGCGTTATTTCAGGAAAAGAGGACTTATTTGTTATTTCTGATGAGATCTATGAACTCATCAACTTCAGCGGAAAACACCAAAGCATTGCTCAGTTCCCCAACATCAAAGACAAGACGATTATTGTTAATGGGGTATCAAAAGGCTTCAGCATGACTGGCTGGAGAATAGGTTACATTGCGGCTCCCAAATACATAGCTGATGCTTGTTCTAAAATGCAAGGCCAATTTACTTCAGGTGCAAGTTCAATATCGCAAATGGCCGCTTTGGATGCTATGAAGATGGACCCTGCTGAAGTCAGTACAATGACTGCGACTTTTCGAAATCGCAGAGACTTGCTGTTAAACGCTATCAAACAAATACCTTTCATGCACTCTCATATTCCGGAAGGTGCATTTTACCTTTTCCCAAATGTTGCTGACTATTTCGGGTGCAAATCAAGCTGGGGGGAAATCAGAAACAGTACTGATTTAGCATTCTATCTCCTTGAGGTTGCAGAGGTAGCTGTTGTTCCAGGAGTTGCATTTGGTAGCCCTGATAATATTCGCATTTCATACGCCACTTCAGACGAAACCCTGACTGAAGCTATGCGACGTTTAACTAATGCCTTAAACGATTTAAAGTCGTGACTCCTGCAGAAATCAATAACATATTTGATGGTTTTCAGAATCAGCGTGCACTAATTATTGGCGACGTAATGATTGACGCTTACTATTGGGGCAATACAGAGCGAATATCTCCAGAAGCACCAGTTCCTGTAGTTTCCGTTTCTAATTCAGAATCTAGACTCGGCGGAGCAGCAAATGTTGCTTTGAATGTGCAAGCACTTGGTGCCGCTCCCATTTTGTGTTCTGTAATTGGAAAAGATGCGAAAGGCGATGAGTTTCTGGAATTATTGCAACGCCAAGGATTAAGTACAGAAGGAATCGTTCAATTTGATTCGCGGCAAACAACCGTTAAAACACGGATAATTAGTCAGCAACAGCACTTGCTTCGGATTGACGAAGAAATGAGTCATCCGCTACTCGATTTAGAGTCTGAAGCCTTAGTAAAACGCATCGCACAATTAATACAGAATAACCAAATTGATGTTATCATATTTGAGGACTACGACAAAGGTGTTATTACCCCTCAACTTATTGAAGCTGTAGTCCAGTTGGCAAAGGTCAATTCAATTCCGACTACCGTGGACCCTAAAAAAAGGAACTTTTTAGCTTTTTCAGGTGTAACGCTTTTCAAGCCGAACCTCAAAGAATTACGCGAGGGCCTAAATACCCCCATTACCAATCGCTCAGCGGCTGAGCTGGATCAAGCTGCACATATTCTGCAAGAAGAATTAGGTATAGCGTTCGCGTTAATTACCCTTTCTGAATTAGGTGTTTACACGTATAACGGTTCTAAAGGTCAAATCATTCCCGCGCATATAAGAGATATTTCAGATGTTTCTGGAGCTGGCGATACTGTTATAGCTGTCGCTTCATTGTGTTTAGCACAAGGCGTATCCATCCATACATTGGCTGGCTTAGCAAACCTGGCTGGAGGTCTAGTTTGTGAAAAAGTTGGCGTGGTACCTATTGACAAAGAGAACCTTCGAAAGGAAGCTCAAAAGCTTATGAACCAATAAGAAAAATGGGCATTCGGGATTTCCGTGAGTTAGTTAACATTCGGATTTATGACAGTAAATCCAAAGCACTTCAGCGACTTCAAATCGCAAGTTTTTTAGTTTCTATAACTGCTGTCCTTACCATTATTTACAGGCATGGGTTTCCCGTTTCTAAGGAAACAGAAGACTTGCTATTTAACATTATTCAGGGCTCCTTCACGTTCTACGCCTTGCATTACTTGGTGAAAGTATTTTATGATTTTAATCCCCTAAAATTTTTAAAACGAACGTGGTTCGAAGGGTTTCTCATGTTGCTTTTATTGATAGAAGCTATTAGTTATAACCTCTTCGACACAATCCTAATTGCTAGCTTCTTTAAAAGCCTTGGCTTTGAGCGATTTGCACCTGTTTCAAACATTTTCTTACAACTCTACCTACTAATCATGGTAGGTATCGAGCTTGGAAAAAACAGGGAATTTACTCCGAAGCTAAAAGTTCACCCTGCAGTCATATTCATTATCACCTTCTTTTTGATCATTCTTTCGGGAAGTGGCTTGTTAATGTTGCCCGAAATGACGGTTAACCCGGGGATAATGCCATTTATAGATGCCTTGTTTACAAGCACAAGCGCTACCTGTGTAACCGGTTTAATAGTAGTTGATACAGCCACATATTTCACATTTAAAGGTCAGTTCGTAATCATGATACTCATGCAACTGGGTGGGTTGAATATTGTAGCCTTTGGTGCTTCCCTGGGCTTCTTTGCAAAATTTGGATTGGGCATGAAACACCACTCCATTGTAGAAGATTTTGTATTTCAACAAAATGCATTGAGCTCAAAAGGGTTACTTGGAAAAATCATCTTAAGCAGCTTCATCATAGAACTCATAGGTGTTATTTTAATCATGTTGATTTTGTCAAATAGCGAAATAGGATCCAGCTCTGGTGATCAGCTATTTTTTGCAGCATTTCACTCCATTTCAGCATTCAATAATGCTGGCTTTTCTACGCTAACTAATGGAATGATGCATGAATATGCGCAATACTTTTTTCTTTTGCATATTGTTTTAGGTGCCCTCATTTTTATTGGATCAATGGGCTTCAATACCTTTTTCGACCTATTTGGTATTTCTAAATTGCGCGAGCGCCTGGAGTCTCCGTGGAAAAAACCCGCATTAGGGTCCCTACTCAACCTCTACACAACACTCCTTACGATTGTAATTGGAACAGGTGCTTTCCTGATTTTCGAATGGGACTCAACCATGAGTGGATATCGCTTTTTGGATAAAATAATAACCGGTGTCTTTCAAGTTATTTCAATGAGAACTGCCGGTTTTAGCAGCGTAGACTTTCATCAAGTAGCCCTGCCTATGCTTGTAATTGTGCTAATAGCGATGTTCATTGGAGGCGGATCTACCTCAACAGCAGGTGGGATAAAAACATCAACCTTTTCAGTACTTATCCTGTCGGTATTATCGACAATACGTGGCAAAAAACACGTGGAGGTTTTTAAACGAACCATTCCCAAAGACATCATCTACAGAGCCATCACGACGTTTTTCTTTGCAATGACATTCATCTTGATAGGCGTTTTCATTCTGACAATTACCGAACAAGCTATTCTACAAATGGACGATCGCACATTTGTAGACATTATTTTTGAGGAAGTTTCTGCTTTTTCTACTGTTGGATTATCAACGGGAATCACCCCTTACCTATCGAGCCCAGGAAAAATTGTCATTGTACTCTCAATGTTTATTGGAAGACTGGGAACATTGACCATAGCCTATGCGTTATCCAAGCATATACGATCAACGAATTATAAATATCCCGATGAACATTTACTAATCGGGTAAGCAAGCAGGTATGACAAAGAAAGTGGTTAAACCATACAACGAAGAAGGAAGTAAAAAGGAGCAAGTTGCTGAAATGTTCAACAACATCGCACCGCGTTATGATTTTCTCAACCACTTACTTTCGTTGGGCATTGACATTACATGGCGAAAGAAAGCAATTCGCATCCTCGCCCCAGATAATCCTCAACATATTGTTGATATCGCAACTGGAACTGGTGATTTTGCCTTAGAAGCCCTCGCTATAAATCCCGAAAAAATTACAGGGATTGATATTAGTAGCGAAATGCTCGAAGTGGGTAAACAGAAAATGAAACGCAAAGGTGTAGACCACATCATTTCGATGAAATTAGGCGATTCAGAAAACCTGCCATTGGAAGACAACAGCATTGATGCGATCACCGTAAGTTTTGGTGTTCGGAATTTTGAGAACCTGGAAAAAGGACTTTCCGATATGCGCAGGGTGCTTAAACCTGGTGCTAAAGCCGTTATCATTGAATTCTCTCAGCCTACAACATTTCCAATTAAACAGCTCTACCAATTCTATTTCAAGTTTATTCTCCCCGTAATTGGTAAACTCGTTTCTAAAGACCCAAGAGCTTACACGTACCTGCCTGAGTCAGTAAATAGTTTTCCTTATGGTGAGGCATTCGAAGCAATCGTAACCAAGTGCGGGTACAGTCAGGTAAAAACGGTTCCACTAACGTTTGGAATTGCTTCAATCTATGTAGCAACGAAATAATAGGAAACACGCGTCGTTTTCTAACTTTGTCGCTAATATGAAAAAAGTCATCCTCTTCCTAGTTGGATTGGTTATGCTTTCGTTGAACCATGCAAATGCTCAACGCAATCAAAAAATTCAAAACCTACCAAACTTTGATAAAAAGAAAGTCCATTTCGGGTTTTCACTCGGAGTCAATACCATGGATTTCATGCTGGAAAAGGACCTTACCACCGTTGATACCCTGTTGGCAATAAACCGGAACCCCCAAAGTGGTTTTAATATAGGAATAGTTTCAGCAGTGCATTTTAATAAAAACTTTAGCCTGCGGTTTTTACCTGCATTGTCATTTGGTCAGCGGGACTTAGAATATGTCTTTCGCGAAACGGGAAGGAATTCAATTGTAGTAAAACAGGTGGAATCTACCTACATTGAATTTCCATTAAATTTTAAATTTCGATCTAACCGTTACAACAATTTCGCTGCATACATGCTTTTTGGAGGAAAATACAGCTTGGACTTAGCATCTGATGAAAATACTGATAATGACGTGCGAGAAATTGATCAATTGGTCCGATTAAAACGCGATAGTTATTCTATGGAAGTTGGTTTTGGAATGGACTTCTTTTTGGAATATTTCAAATTTTCCCCAGAAATTAAACTGGGCATAGGAATGACGGATGTACTTATTCAAGAACCTACTATTTGGACATCTCCATTAAACAAAATCCGTCCAAGAATGATCTTAATTTCACTCAATTTCGAGGGCTAGTCCAACTTCATCATTGCAGCTATAATACCAAAAGCAACTCCGGCATTTAATGATTCAGCCTTGCCTTTACGAGGAATTGTCACACCGTTTTGAACTTTTATTCTTACATCGTCACTCACCCCGTGAGCCTCATTTCCAATAACTACAGCTGAAAAAGATTGTGCCACTTCAGCGGTTAACTGTTCGCCGTCCATTACCGCCACACATATTGCCCCCTCACCATAAACACTTGCGTAATCAGCAATCCCAAGAGACAAATCCATTACAACAGGAACCGTTCTAAACAGCGAACCCATTGATGCTTGAACAGTTTTTGGATTATAAACATCCACGGTGCTAGGAGAACAAATCACATCCTCAAAACCAAACCAATCAGCAATTCGAATAATGGTCCCCAAATTTCCTGGATCGGAAATACCATCAATAAAGACAGTTTGCTTACCCAGCTTTTTATTGGGGGTGATTGAAGGAATGTTTACTACGGCCAATGCCGGACTCGGTGACGAAAAACTCGTCATACGCGCCATGTCTTTTTCTGAAACTTTTGTACTGGCCCATCTGTCCTGTTGAACTGTCGTATAAATTGCATCTACCTCAAAACCAGAAGCCCTGACCTCCTCTACCCCTTTTACGCCTTCAACAACAAATTGTTGGTGGGCAACTCTGTTCTTCTTGCGAGAAAGTCCTTTGATGTGCTTTATCTTAGCGGCCGATATCACATTAGCTATTTAGAAGGGTTATCATTTGAAGCAAAGCTATCATTTCAAAAGTCATTCAACGCATCACAGCAGCGAAATCCTTCGCCTTGGCTTTGTATTGGCTATCCTCGTAACACTTGCCTCTTGCATGCCTCAGCGAAAAATAACGGGCAACAAGTATTTAGTTGATAGCTATAGCTTTTCATTCGACAACAAAAAAACGAACCGTAAACTCGACAAAGAGGAATTAAGTGAACTCATCCGCCAAAAACCAAATCGAAAAATTTTCGGAATCTATAAGTTTCATTTAAACGCTTATTTACTAGTACCACCCGAAAAAGTGGAGCGAAAAAATAAAGTCAAGAAAGAACGCCTGAAACTGCGCAATGAAAAACGAATTGCAAAAGGAAAAGACACCCTAACTTATTCAAATCACTGGACGGATTGGCTTAGGAATACCGTTGGTGAAAAACCCGTGATTTTTGATAAAAAAACTACCGATTATACCACATCTCAACTCAACAAGTACCTGTTCAACCATGGCTATTTTAACAGTGAGGTTACTTACGACACCTCATTTGGCCATAAGCCACGCTATCATTTGCTTAAACTATTTAACCCGGAAAAAGCAGACTCTCTAGAGCGCTCACTTAGAAACAATTTGATCAACATTGAGTATCAGTTTCATTCAAAACAACCGTATACCATCGATCGAATTAGCTTTTCAATTGATGATTTGAAGTTATTACCCGCTGTAAAAAAAGCCTCAAAAAACACCCTATTGAGAAATGGTGAAAACTACAATGTTGATCATTTAGATGCAGAGCGAGACCGCCTTACCATTGCCCTTCGTGACTTAGGATATTACCGATTCAATAACCATTACATCACTTTCAAAATTGACAGTGCACTAAACGAACACAAGGTTCAAATTGATCAACAAATTCAAAATCGGATTCACGATTCTAAAGACTCCTCAGATCTTCACCACAAGAAATACCGAATACGTACCATTTACGTAAATACCAATTTCAATTCTTCACTTCAGGAATTCAACCGTGACACGCTAATTGCCGAAGGACTGCACTTCATTAACGCATATCAACTGAGTCATTCACCTGATGTTATTTCCCGAAATATCTTTCTTTCAGAAGGCAATTATTACAGCCAAAGTGCTGAGGAGTATACCCAGAAAAGACTCGCAGCTCTAAAAAACTTCAAGTTCATTGATATTAATTTTCAAGAAGACCATTCCGCTGGATCCGACACATTGGGATTGCTCGATTGTACAATCAATTTAACCCCTGCTCCACGACAGAGTCTAACCTTAGAGGCTGAGGGAACCAATAGGTCCTCCAATTTGGGGATTCTAGGGAATATATTGTACAGTAATAAAAACATTTTCCGCGGGGCCGAACGCTTAGAGGTTCGCTTGAAAGGAGGTGTTGAAGCTCAACAAACTTCAAACGTTGCTGCTGGAGATGGAGAAACCGTAATTAATGACGTTCTTCCTTTTAACACCGTTGAGCTTGGTGGCCAGGTCACGCTTAAAGTTCCAGAGTTGATATTCCCTAAAAAAGTGTATTCAACTTTCAACTTACCCAATTTTTATGACCCAGTTACCAATATCAACTTGCAGTACAACTTTCAACAACGTCCCGATTTTACTCGGAACATTGCTAATACATCATTGAGTTATAGTTGGACTGTTCCAGGAAAAAACACCAACTACCTCACGGTATACCCCATTAACTTTTCACTCATTGAAATTGTTAAAACTGAATCGTTCCAAGATCGATTAGACAAAATAAACAACCCATTTCTCTCCTCTAGTTATAACAACCAACTCATCAGCTCGTCGAGTATTGAGCATGTTTGGACGAATAAACTGCGTAGAAAAAACAAGAACTTCACATTCAATAGAATAGCGCTTGAGTTCGCAGGAAATATACTTTCTAGTATTCACCAAGGATCTAATCAAGAACAGGTTGGAGGTGATCATTATGAGGTATTTGGTATTCGGTATGCACAGTTTGCCAAGGTTGATAACGACTTGAAATTTATCAATACGCTTACACAGCGCAGCACCATGATCTACAGGTTCTATGCTGGAATCGGAATACCGTATGGCAACTTGGATGTACTTCCTTTTGAAAAAAGCTTTTTCGGAGGTGGTACAAATGATATAAGGGCATGGCAGGCTAGAACTTTGGGCCCAGGATCGGTTTCGGACACACTCAACTTAAATGTTGATCAGGTTGGTGATATTATCCTGCAAGGGAACTTCGAGTACCGAGCTAAATTATTCAAGTATATAGAAGGAGCAGCATTTATTGACCTAGGAAACATCTGGCTTCTCAATGAAGACCCTCAAAGACCTGGAGGGCATTTCGAAGTCGAAAAATTTATCAGTGACATAGCAGTTGGTGGCGGTTTGGGAATTCGATTAGACTTTAGTTTTATGATTATTCGGTTTGATGCAGGGCTTCAAATACGCGACCCATCCCTTGCCGAAGATGAACGATGGCTATTCCAGAAAAAACAACTTTACAAGCAAACAAGCGGCAAATCCTACAGTCCGGTAGTAAACTTCAATTTAGGAATAGGTTATCCTTTCTAAAACTACCTTTGGTATTACCGGAGAAGTGTTAGTTTTGTCGGCTAAGTTTAGATAAAATAAGTGCTATGGCAGACCTTTCACAAATAGAACAATTGCTCGGTGACAAAGCCGATTCATTGTTAAACCATACGTGTAAAACAATCGCTAAGGATAAAATACACCTTCCTAGTCCTAATTTTGTAACCGATAAATTCGTTCAGTCAGATCGGAGTCCTCAGGTACTTAGGAGCTTAGAGCAATTATATAGTAATGGAAGATTAGGTGGAACAGGATACCTCTCCATACTCCCTGTAGACCAAGGAATCGAACATTCTGCAGGTGCTTCATTTGCGCCAAACCCGCTATACTTCGACCCCGAAAACATTATCAAATTAGCTTTAGAAGCGGATTGTAATGCAGTTGCTTCAACATTTGGCGTGTTGGCCAGCAGCGCGAGAAAGTATGCGCATAAAATTCCTTTTGTGGTTAAATTGAATCACAATGAGTTTTTAAGCTACCCAAATTCATATGATCAAATCATGTTTGGCTCAGTAGATCGTGCCTGGGAAATGGGAGCTGTAGCTGTAGGTGCAACAATTTATTTTGGAAGTGAAGAATCTAACCGTCAAATACAGGAAGTGGCAGCGGCATTTGAGCGCGCTCATGAACTGGGCATGGCTACCATTCTTTGGTGCTACACACGTAATGGTGCTTTCAAGGTCGACGGAGTAGATTACCATACTTCTGCAGATTTAACAGGACAAGCAAATCATATTGGCGTCACTATTGGTGCGGATATTATCAAACAAAAACTAGCGACCAATAATGGCGGGTACAATGCCACTAAACACGGTAAAACTCATCCCAAAGTTTACAGCGAGTTAACTTCCGATCACCCCATTGATTTATGTCGCTATCAAGTGGCAAATTGCTACATGGGTCACCGTGGGTTGATTAACTCAGGTGGTGCCTCTGGTGGCGATTCAGATTTAGCCGATGCGGTTGAAACAGCCATTATCAATAAGCGCGCTGGAGGATCAGGGTTAATCCTTGGACGAAAAGCTTTCCAACGCCCAGTTGAAGAAGGAGTTAAAATCTTAACTGCGGTTCAAGATGTTTACTTGAACAACGATATTACAATTGCATAATTTTCAATAACTTAGCTTGAAGAAGGGGAGCTGTTAAGGCTCCCTTTATTCATAAATACGTTGCATGAGCTGGTTCAAAAGAAAACTCAAAGGAATTACCACCCCTACTCAAGAGAAGAAGGAAACACCTGATGGGCTTTGGTTTAAGAGTCCCGAAGGGAATATTGTTGAGATTACAGAGCTCAAGGAGAACAGCTATGTAGTCCCACAAGATGGTTTCCATAAACGTATTTCTTCGTTAGAGTATTTCGAACTCTTTTTCGATAATAACGAATACGTCGAACTTAATCCAAACATTACATCAGGTGACCCATTGTCTTTTGAGGATACTAAAAAGTATTCTGACAGGGTTAAAACCACGACTAGTAAAACTGGTCTCAAAGACGCCATTCGCACGGCGCATGGAACTGTTGGTGGTAACGAGTTGGTAATTGCGTGTATGGACTTTAGTTTTATTGGTGGGTCAATGGGATCTGTTGTTGGAGAAAAGATTGCGCGTGCAATTGATCATAGCCTCAAGCATGAAGTTCCATTTATGATCATTTCCAAGTCAGGTGGTGCCCGTATGATGGAAGCTGCCTTTTCGCTAATGCAAATGGCTAAAACTTCGGCAAAGCTAAGTTTACTTGCAAAACATAAAATACCTTACATATCATACTTAACTGACCCTACAACAGGCGGAGTCACTGCATCCTACGCCATGCTTGGTGACCTGAATATTGCAGAACCAGGCGCACTAATTGGATTCGCAGGTCCTCGGGTTATTAAGGAGACCATTGGAAAAGATTTACCAGAAGGATTTCAAACAGCCGAATTCCTGCTTGAACATGGCTTCCTAGATTTCATCGTTGATCGCCGTGAAGCTAAAACCAAAATCGCTCAACTCCTGAATCTATTTAAAAACTAGAACATTAGGCGCTCGCTATTATTTAACTTATATTTGCAGCCCTGAAAATCAGGATACATAACAATCATTTAAATAATATTGAAATGTATTTACCCGCAGAAAAGAAAAAAGAAATCTTCGCTAAGCACGGTGGCTCAGAATCAAACACTGGCTCAGCAGAGGGACAAATTGCCCTCTTCACATTTAGAATCAGTCATTTGACTGAGCACATGAAGAAAAACAAGAAGGATACAGGCACAAAGCGTGCTTTGATCAGTCTCGTTGGTAAACGCCGTAATCTTTTGGACTACTTAAAGAAAAAAGATATCGAACGTTACAGAGCAATTATCAAAGAACTCGGCTTAAGAAAATAAGTCAACACCTAAAAAGGCAATCTGAGCATTGCCTTTTTTTTATTTTATGCATATACACAATAAGATAGATAGATGAAAATTGGATTTCAAAACACCTTCAATACGGGAGGTGCAGACATTACCCTAGAAACAGGGAAACTAGCCAAGCAAGCTGATGGTTCAGTTGTAGTTAAACAAGGCGATACTATGCTGCTTGCTGCAGTAGTATCTAATAAAGAAGCTAAAGAAGGGATCGACTTCCTTCCCCTTACGGTCGAATACCGTGAAAAGTTTGCCTCAACGGGTAAATTTCCGGGTGGTTTTATTAAACGAGAAGCTCGTCCAACTGATGACGAAATCCTTACTGCTCGATTGATTGATCGCGCACTTAGACCCCTATTCCCAAAAGATTACCACTCTGACACTCAGGTTGTTGTAAACCTGATTTCTTCAGATAAAGAAACAATGCCAGATGCCCTAGCATGTCTAGCTGCATCAGCTGCTATAGCGGTTAGCGACCTCCCATTTAATGGTCCGGTTTCAGAAGTTCGTGTTAGCCGTATCAATGGTGAGTTTGTTATTAACCCTACCATTACTCAGCTTGAAGATGCTGATATCGACATGATGGTTGCTGGATCTCTTGAAAGCATCATCATGGTAGAAGGTGAAATGAATGAGATTTCTGAAGATGAAATGCTCGATGCGATTATGGCAGCACATGAGGCTATCAAAGTGCAATGCCAGGCGCAACTTGACCTCGCTGCGCAGGTATCCGGAATTTCAACTAAACGTGAATATCAGCATGAGGCAAGCGACGAAGCATTAGCTCAAAAAATTCATAGCGACTGCTTTGAAAAGCTTTATGAAATTGCAAAAACACCTTCTTCTAAAGAAGAGCGAAGTGAAAAATTCAATGAGCTTTACGACACCTATAAAGCTTCTTTCAGTGAAGAAGAACTAGCTGAAAAAGGAGACCTTATTGGTAAGTATTTCGGTCATGCAAAAAAAGATGCTGTTCGACAGCTAGCACTTAAAGAAGGTCTTCGATTAGATGGTCGTGGACTAAAAGATGTGCGTGACATTTGGAGTGAGGTTGGTTACTTACCTGGAACTCACGGTAGTGCTGTGTTTACTCGAGGTGAAACACAGTCGCTAACAACGGTTACACTTGGTACTAAACTGAATCAACAATCTGTTGATGGTGCATTTATCCAAGATAGTCACAAGTTCATGTTGCACTACAACTTCCCTCCTTTCTCGACAGGTGAAGCACGTCCTATTCGTGGTGTAAGCCGACGTGAAATAGGTCACGGTCACCTAGCATTGCGGGCATTAAAAGGAATGATTCCTGAAGAAAATCCATACACTGTTCGTATTGTTTCAGATATTTTGGAATCTAATGGTTCTTCTTCAATGGCAACTGTATGTGCAGGGTCATTGGCAATGATGGATGCCGGAATTCAATTGAAAAAACAAGTTTCTGGAATTGCCATGGGACTCATTACTGATGAAAATGGGAATTATGCCGTTCTTTCAGATATTCTTGGAGATGAAGATTTCCTCGGTGATATGGACTTTAAAGTTGCTGGAACCATTGACGGTATTACCGCATGTCAAATGGATATTAAAGTAACAGGCCTTACTAAAGACATCTTAAGTAATGCACTTCATCAAGCCCGTGCAGGAAGACATCACATTTTGGACGAAATGAATAAAACACTTTCAGCTCCAAATGTTGACTTGAAACCAAACGCACCACGTTTAGTAACACTGCAAATACCAAAAGATATGATTGGTGCAGTTATTGGACCAGGTGGAAAAATCATTCAAGAGATCCAAGCAGAAACAAATACGACAATCGTAATTGAAGAAGAAGGTAACTTCGGAATCGTAGACATAGCTTCTGCAAATAGGGATGATTTAGATATGGCTGTTGCTCGTGTTAAAGCAATTACAGCACAACCAGAAATAAATGAAATCTACATGGGTAAGGTAAAAGCAATTGCTCCTTATGGAGCCTTTGTTGAAATTATTCCTGGTAAAGATGGTCTCCTTCACATTTCGGAAATTGATCATAAGCGTATTGAGAAAGTTGAAGATGTGCTCAAAGTAGGTGATGAACTCAAGGTTCAACTTATTGATATTGACCAAAAAAGTGGAAAACTTAAGCTTTCACGTAAAGTTTTACTTGAAAAGCCCGAAAACAATGGGTAACACCGCTTAAAAGTCAATATAAACAACTATAAAAAGCCCCTCATTAGGGGCTTTTTTTGTATCCAAAGCCAACCAGACCCGTCTTTTTCATGTCTTGTGTAAAACAAAATACGTTCCCCATCGTATTTATTAGGGTAGTCTAATTAACACACACATCATGAGACAACTAAAAATAACGAAGCAAATTACCAATAGGGAAACTGCTTCACTCGATAAATACCTTCAAGAAATCGCCCGAGTTGACCTCATCACAGCTGATGAGGAAGTTGAATTGGCAAGGCGCATAAAAGAAGGAGACCAAGTAGCACTTGACAAACTCACCAAAGCCAACCTCAGGTTCGTTGTCTCTGTATCCAAACAATATCAAAATCAAGGCTTGAGTCTTCCCGACTTAATTAATGAAGGTAATATGGGGCTCATTAAAGCTGCCAAACGCTTCGACGAAACGCGAGGGTTTAAGTTTATTTCCTATGCCGTTTGGTGGATCCGACAATCTATTCTTCAAGCCTTAGCTGAACAATCACGGATTGTACGATTACCGCTTAACAAAATCGGAGCAATTAATAAAATTAATCGCGCGTACTCTGAACTTGAACAAACGTATGAAAGAGCTCCTTCTGCCGTAGAAATTGCAGGAATGCTTGAGCTATCGGTTAAAGAAGTAAAACAATCAATGTCTAATAATCAACGGCATGTATCTATGGATGCTCCAATTGCTGCTGATGATGAAGCTCGGAACATGTACGACGTAATGAGCAATGAAGACATGCCCGATCCAGAGAAAGGATTACTTCACGATTCACTAAAATTAGAAATTGAACGCTCATTAAGTACTCTTACAGTTAGGGAAGCTGATGTAATCAAACTCTACTTTGGATTAAACGGCAAGCAGCCCCAAACTCTTGAAGAAATTGGTGAAGCATTTGAATTAACACGAGAGCGTGTTCGTCAGATAAAAGAAAAAGGAATTAGAAGATTAAAGCACACGTCAAGAAGTAAATTGCTTAAAGCATATTTGGGGTAGCAATCCTTTCCATTTGGATGTTTAACTGTAATTTTGCTTAAACCCAAAGTACATGAAACATCCAATTATTGCTCCCTCTGTTCTGGCCTGCGACTTTGCCAATATTCAAAGCGAGTCTGAAATGCTCAATACGAGCACCGCTGACTGGTTTCACGTAGATGTCATGGATGGTGTGTTTGTTCCAAACATATCATTTGGGATGCCCGTTATTGAAGCTTTTAAAAAACATGCTACAAAACCGTTGGATGTTCATCTAATGATAGAACAACCAGAACGTTATATTCAGGATTTTAAACGTGTAGGAGCTGACATTCTCACCGTTCACCTAGAAGCTTCAAAACATTTACATCGAACAATTCAGGCTATAAAGGCAGAAGGTATGACGGCTGGTGTTGCCCTTAACCCACATTCATCGGTATTTCTATTAGATGATGTTATTGAAGACATCGATTTAGTATGTTTAATGAGTGTAAATCCTGGTTTCGGAGGACAAAAATTCATTGAAAACACCTTCAATAAAGTTGCTGATTTGAGAGAAATGAGCGCCTCTCGAAATCCTAATCTATTAATTGAAATAGATGGCGGTGTTACATCAAATAACGCTCAAGCCCTTGTTAATGCAGGTGCAAACGTGCTGGTTGCAGGTAGCTTTGTGTTTAAGTCCGAAAACCCACAAGCCACAATTGAAACCTTAACACAAATCGAGTTGCCTAATTCTTGAGTAACAGAACTACCCGTTCAGGTAATCAGTCAAATACTCAAATCGCCCAGTTAATTTTCCGTTATCTAACACCTTTGCTCGGTTAAGGAGTTCGCTATTTTCGTTCATTAACTCTGGAATTATGGTGTTCATTACCGTAGTACCAAAATCTCGAGATGCATCAATGGGCAACTCACAAGGCAGGTTGTCTACCGCCATAACCGTTATGTGCTCTTTGGAGAAAGCATCTCCCTCCTCTTGGGTTTTAGGATTGTAACCATATATGGGGTCTGCAATAGTACTCGGACGTAATGTGCAGGCCACAGGCCCATCAATATCACATGAAATATCCGCAACCACTTTTATCTTAAAAGATGCTTTAGCTGCATCTTCACGCGTAAATAAGTACGGAGAACCCTCGGCATAAAAGTGACCCGCAATAAACATGTCAGTGATTTCTGCAAACCTCATAAAGTCTGATTCGTAATCCGTATAATTTGCAAAGAAATCAGATCGACTCCCGGGTTGACTGTCTCTTCTTTTATTGTAATCTTCAACACCGAGCTGTGTGAAAACTGGCTCGTCAAAAACCTGAGTTAAGTAGTGATGAACACTTACTCTTCGAATTCCAGCATTCGTTAGGGTCTCTATTGCGCCTGAAGCTACGCGACCTTTTCCTGTTAAAGCAATCTTAATCGGCGGCAAATCAATCAACCTCAGCTGGTCATTCATTTCCTGCTGGTCATCGCAAACATGAGCTGGTTTTAAATCAAACCGCTTGCTTCTTTTCCCATAAGCTAATAAACCATTATATGCCCCAACAATTCCAGCATACCTTCCAAACCCAAGTATTCTGTTTCCATTAGCCGCTGTTAAGGTTTCCCAATCAATAAGGGTAATGCCAAGCTTGGCCATTGCCTTGAGTAACCCCCTGTTATAAGGTTGCTCTTTAATGGTATGTGAAAAGAAAAAATAATTCTTGTTCGGAATTAAAGATGATGCCTGAACCTCTTTAACACCCATGAGCACATCACACGATGAAAGGTCCTCTGACAATGTCATTCCTACACTACGGTAAGACGCATCTGGAATTGCACGAACATCACTGGGTTGAACAACTACCTCTAAGTCGTCAAACTCGCTCAGAAGCTGTTCGCATTGACTTGGAATTAAAGGCACTCGCTTATCTGATGGGACCTTCTCTTCTCGCACTATACCTATTCGTAACTTGCTCATAAGTTTCATTTAAAACAAAGATAGGATTCATTAGATGTACGAGAGCTAATCTATTGAGTTTCCTTAGCTTTGCAAAACGGGGCCGACCGGTTTCGACTGCGAGATGAAAAGGCTCGTTTGCAAGCAGTGCTAGATGGAAGCACTTGAATATCCTATCAACCTTTAAATGGCGAAAACAATTACGCACTCGCTGCATAATCACCACCAAGTGGGATATGCTTCATCTACCTGACTAGGTCAGGAGACGAGTTGTCTTCTTGGAGAGTTCTCCTGACACTTTCCATCATGAAGGCACCATCGAGATTAGGATAGAAACGACGATTCCTGTAAGCCGTTTCGAAACTTAACAGGATAAGCTAACGTTCGGTTGTTCTTGGCCAGTCGTTTGTCGAAAATTAATTGAGAACTAAGCTTGTAGAAGGCGTGTGTTTTCCTTGTTAGGACGAGGGTTCGACTCCCTCCGGCTCCACAACACTAAAAGAGATCCAATGGGGGTCTCTTTTTTTGTAACATCAAGTTCTTAATGATGCTTGGTGCAATGCAACTTCAATCAAGTTGTTTATTTTCGCGCATACGGCCTCGTAGTACAATGGATAGTATATGGGTTTCCGGAGCCCAGGATCTAGGTTCGATTCCTAGCGAGGCTACTACAACAAAAAAAGCTCTGTAAATACAGGGCTTTTTTTGTTGGTTATTAAATACAAAAAAGGCCCTGTCATATACTGACAGGACCTTAAAGCATTACGTGCTTTCACACGTTTTAACTAGTTCGCTTTCGTCGCTTTCAAAACTTCTCTAAAGTCGCCCTGAGTAACAACGATCATATAAACTCCAGCAGAAAGGCTATTTCCAACTGTAATTTGCTGATGTGAACGCTGGTTAGCAGCACGCTCAATAAGCTGACCGCTCATGTCATAAACCTCAACGTTTACAACTTCATCCAATTCACTTTCTACCGTTACATTAAATGCTGCGTTACTTGGATTCGGGAACAAGATAATGTCAATATCCATTCCGTCAAATTGCGATGAAACTAGTTCACCTGATTTATTAGCAGCAGATAAATTGTTGCAAGATGAATTACATGTGCCCAATGCATCTCCTGAATGGTTTCCTAAGTGAGATGAAACTGCACTTGTACTTACCTGAAGCGTTTGAGGATTAGCATTGTTTCCGTTAGGAACATGGCAGATGTAAACTTTGTTAGGCTTAACCTGGCCATTCTTTTTGTATACCTGAATATCACGTACACAAATAGTAACATCACACGTAGTGGAACATCCAAACTCATTGGTAGCCGTTAATGTGAATGTATACAATCCCGCTGCACTAGGTGCAAATGTTGGGCTAGCACATGATGTGCAGCTTAACCCTACTCCTGACCATGAATAAGAAAAACTAGTCCCCCCTGAAACAGTCGGGTTTAATACCGTGCTTTGCGCTCCATAACCAAGGTAAAGTGTATTTGGATCTCCACCAGTGAAAGTTGAACTTGTTGGAGCCGAAGCTACTGAACAACTAGGAACTTCTCCAACTACAGTAACAGTTGCAACACACGATGCTGAATTGCCATTAACATCAGTTACTGTTAACGTAACTGCGTGATCGCCGATATCGTTACAATTCCATGAATTTGCATCAATATTCATTGAAGCGATTCCACAAGCATCAGTTGATCCGCCGTCAACATCTGCTGCAGTTATCGTTGCAACTCCATTAGCTAAGCTCACACTTACATTTTGACAAACAGCATTAGGCGCTACATTGTCTGTATATGTTACAGTATAAGTTGCATCATCTGTACAGCCATTTGCGTCTGTTGCGGTAACACTATATGTGCCTGGCACTGCACCTGACAAGTTCTGATTGGTAGATCCATCAGACCAAACATAATTTACTGTTCCTGAACCTCCAGTAGAAGTCATATTCACACCACCATCAGCAGCGGTAGCACAAGTTGCATCAAATGATGAACCCGAAATAGCAAGCTGACAGCAGTTGGTTACATTAACAGTAATTGTTTGAGTTGTAACCTCGACTGGAGTACCATTATCCGTAGCAGTTAACGTTATGGTATGCGTGCCAGCGTTACATGCAGCAGCCGCAATGTTTAAACTTACGTTACTTCCATTGACCGTAGCCGTTGTATTGCAAAGACCACCTGTATTCACTGTCACAGTAGTGGATTGATTAACCTCAGGCGCGATTGCTGTAATGTTGTAATTCGCCGTTTCTCCACAGTTGAGATTAACGGCATTACCATTGGGCATTCCAGCAAACGAAGGAGCGATATTATTTGCATTACTTACATTAAAACACGTACATGTGTTATCAAGGTAATTAACACCGTCATAAGAACCACCCGGACCATCATAGCTCGAATTATTCTGGTTGAAGCGACCAATTTGGATATAATTTGAATTATTTCCTTTATTGATACCAACAGTAGCTGGTACTCCTCCAAAACCATTATAACCGCCGGATGTAGTACCCGTTGTCCATTGCATATCGCCATAATGGAAGCAGCTATTTTGACCTACGCCGGTAGCTGCATCTGCATTTGTTCCAATTACAACTTGAAATGTATTTGATCGTGGGGCATATAAACCACCATAATGCTTAACATTTTCCCATGTAACAATCATATTGGTAGGATTGATTTTGTAAAAGATCTGTCCTCCATTTCGGGTATCTACATCACCCCAAAAAGGAGCAACCATTGGCGTAGAGAATGGGAAGCCAGAAGCTGAATAAGCCCAAACAGGACCTGTAAAGGTTAGGTTTCCATTCGTGTTGATATAAACTTGGTTATAGGTAGTTCCATAAAGGTTAAACGAAAATGGTAGCTGTATTGGCCCTAAAGACCCATCATCATTTCTAGGCACAGCTGTATACGAATTGTCTCTAGCAATGAAGCAGCTTGCATTTTTGTTCCCTGAATTAGCTGAAACTACATTTCCTGATCCTATTGCACTTGTGCTGAATGCAGGTAACTGTTGAAGAAGCACTGAACTATTCAACTTTTGCATGACTTTAGAATCAGAAAGTGGGTTAGCACCTGTTGATTTCTTCTGATCATAATCTCCAATTACCATTGAAGGGTTGATCACTTTTGTAATCGAATTAGGCTGGGCATGAGCACTTTGTGCCTGAGCCTACTGAGCATGTAAGCCTTGAAAACTAAAAGCCATTGCTGCGGAAACAGCCAATGTCTTCATCGTTGTTCGAGTAATACTTGATTTCATAATTGATAATTTAGGTTTCTGTTATATAGATTTAATAGTACGCATTATTAATAAGCGCGCATGAAACCAAGCACTGACATAAGTGCAGAAAGAAATAGATTGTTGTATTAAAACACACTATAATCTCGTGGCCAAAGGCTGTTCAGACCTCTGTTTTCATACCCTAGTAGTGGTAGCGTATTGTAATTTGTGTGTGTTTGTTATCCTATGGGGTTCAGGACAAGTAAGTATTCAAATTTAATCTAAATATTTCGATTATACTGCTTCTTTCAATGACTCTACAAAATCAAGGGTCATCGGTTTTACTACGAAGCCCTGAACCAGCGGGTGGTCCTTGGCTTTTTCGCGGTCCACAGTGTCAATTGAAGATGTTACAATAAATAACTTTGGAGGATAGTCCAAGGATTTCATCTGAGTAGTAAAACGCTCTAGAAACTCCCATCCATCCATAATTGGCATATTAATGTCTAAGAAAATCACATCCGGAAGACTCTCTTTACTTTCTAATGCCTCCTGCATTTTTGTGGCCGCTTCAAGTCCATTTTTAGAAGTCTCGACACTTCCACAAAAATCGATTCTCATGAGTAACTTCTGAGCAATCATCTGAAAAACAGGATCGTCATCTATAATCCAAAAATTCTTTTTCTCTTTCATCACACCCCTTAAAAACTTCTAGTCGCTTTGTATGTTGTACTTTTTACAACAATCACACTCTCCGGCCGTTAACTGAACATGAAAAGTAATTATTATTTTGGAATATTAATAGCCTTAGTTTCACTAGTTATAGTTTCGTTCACAAGCTGTCATGCTCAAGAGCGCAAAAACAAAGCATCAATGAACGACATCAACTTAGAAGTAAAGTCTGAAGGAAATTACAATACCCTTTCAAAAGAAGAACAACGCGTTATCCTGAACAAGGGGACTGAGTACCCTGGGACTGGTAGGTTACTGAAAAATGATAAAGATGGAGTTTACATCTGCAAACAGTGCAATGCTCCGCTGTACGAAAGTTCAAGCAAGTTTGATAGTCAGTGTGGATGGCCGAGTTTTGATGATGAAATTGAGGGAGCTGTTAAGCAAGTTCGGGATGCAGATGGACGAAGAACAGAAATTATTTGTGCCAACTGCAATGGTCATCTTGGTCATGTGTTTTTCGGTGAAGGATTTACCCCTAAAGACACGCGTCATTGTGTAAATTCCATCTCGATGGATTTCATTTCAAGAGAAAAGTGGAACAACATGCAGCAAGCCGATTCTGCTAATGACTCTAAACCTTAATTCTTCGAGAATACTACCTTAGTCGGCATGAAAGGACTAACCCTAATTGTGCTGTGCCTATGCGGGCAGATTCTATCATTTGCTCAAGCACCTTTAGTAAAACAATCTTTTGTTGAAAGTCCTCATTTAGGCCCGATAAACTTTGATCAAGCTGATTTTCAGAAATGGAGTGATGGTGTTACAAGCCAAGCTGAACAATTTAATGCGGCTAATGATGTTGTAGGGGAGCTTTTGCTCATTAGTTATTTTACCACAAACTCTAGGGTGGTTCATACAATTCATCGTCGCGGTGACATGAGTGAGGAAGATGCACTTACGCTCTTGGTAAAACTAAAACGACTTAAATCTCCCAATTCGCTATTTACTCCTACAACAGTCATAACCCTGTTAAAATTTGGAGGGAATCAAGACTTCGTTGCCCCATTTAAGCCCGGATTAGTTTTTCCTCAATCTGATCGAAAAAATGCTTTTGATAACCTTGACTTAAGTCAAAAGCGCACAGCTGTTAAGGCTTATGTTAAAGATGAACTTATTCCATTGTTATCAGCCCTAACCGTTAAGGCTAGTGGTACATCTTTTCCAGGTGTAACATGGCTGGCAAATGAGCTAAAACAAAAGCCGATCATAAGCCCAGATGAGCTGGGAGCAAGCAATGACCTTTATTGGAGAGCTCTAATGGAGATGAACGCTGGCGATCAATTGATTTCCTTACTCAAAGTGTGCAGTTTAATCAACTCGGATTATTTTGATTTTGCAAATAGGTATTTATCCGCAGTACACTTTTTTGCAAACGAATCTACTTTACCCACCTATTTTTTAAACGAGCTCAACTGGCGTTTTGATAGCTACTATGCCAGCTGTAAAAAGGAAGTAGCTAAAGGAGTTGCATATAATAATGCTGGTAACTACCACTTGTCCGTAGATCACTTTGACTCACTCACACTTGAGTTTCCAAACTCAGCTTGGCTTCGATATGAACACTATATGTCTTTAGCAGATTTAAAAGTGGCTCAAGGAATTGGAGGTGAAATTCCTGAGTTGTGGGAAGAGATGCGAACTGAAATATTTCGGTTGGACCCCCTTTATCCAGCTGAAATACCTGTTTTAACCAAAGACGATGCATACGAATTATACTTAAGGCTATCTATTGGTGAGCTATTTAAGGAAGAAGACAAGCTTCTCCAAGATTTTTCTGAATATGGTCAAATCGCCATTGACTTGCATGCCTATGATTTTGCAGCGCATATTTTTTGGTCAATAATAACCTGGGGGAAGGATGAACGGGATGAATACCGTGCCCTTGATCACTTTCTATATTGTTTGCTCATGATGGACGCCAATGGAACAGTTCAGCTGTTTAATCAAAGTTCGATTGAAAGCGCAATGAAAATTGGAAATGAACGCAAATCCATAAAAGCTGCTAACGCATTTTATAAAGCCTACTAAAATGCTTCTCCTATATTGAAATAAAAGCCTGAGGTGTTTTCCCCAAAGCCCATATCGATGCGCACATAAGTTCTATTAGCTTTATCGAGAAGTAGCCTCAGTCCTCCGCCGTATGAGCCACGGCTTACCGTATAGAGCTCAGTACCAACATCACTGATACTTCCAAGCCCTCCAAAAGCATGCACACCTAGAAATCCCCAAAATGGTCGACTACGCAACTCAAGCTGCATTACACTTAAATGCTTATCTCTAAAAACACCTCGCCTAAAGCCACGCATCCTTATTCCCCCGCCCATTTGCGCCAACTGATTGAAAGGCACCTCTCCATTTGTATGCTCGCCATAATAGTTAAACGCTAATACATCCCCAGCAGCAGACAAGCTAACGTACTTTCGGATATCTAAGACATAGGTGTTGAACTCGAAATCACTTCCTATGATCGTTGCAGCATGACTGCTGTAGGACCTCATAATCATCCCTTTCGTGGGAGAAAAAGAATAATTGCGTGAATCATAAAGTAACGCCAAACCGAAAGCTGAAGTAACACCTCCAGAATTACCCCGTACATCGTTGGCAAGGAGGCCATTCGGTTCAATACCCAGCATGGTGAAGTTTTGATAAAAACTACTAAACCCTAAATACCAATTACTAAAGGCTTTGCGATAGCCCCTAACACGTACTCTAGAAAAAGAGGCATCGTAATTCTCAACGGCTTTAACGCTGTGATTGTTGCCTATTCCCGCAAATAAATAGGGATACCTTAAAAAGCCAACTTGACCTTCCAAAAAAAATTGCTTGTGTCGAAAAAAAGCTTGGAATGGAGCATCTACTATTACTTGATCGTTTAACGTGTAATAGGCATTCAATAACAACCTGGAACTTGATTGACTTACAGTATCTTGATATAAAAGAAACCCCGACCCTCCAAAAGCAAACGAAGTCTCGGGAGAATACCAAATGGACGGAAACCCAAAAATACGCGGATTCTTAGGTTGTTGACGACCAGTCTCGCGCTGTAACTGCCTGACTTCACGTAAAATTGCGCGGCGTTCTTTACCCTTAACCTCCTGCCCAAAAGCTGAGCTGATTGTAGCAATGAGAAAGAAAAGAAATAGAATTCTACCCACAATGTTCATTTAGTAGCTTCATTACATGACGGTCAACAGGAAAGCTTAGTTCATTAGAACTCAGTTCTTCTAGCTTTACCCAGCTAAACTGCTCGTTAATTGATTGGTCATTAATTAATTCCAGGTTTATGAAGTCTGGCACTTTAACTCGGTAATAGATACTTAAAAGCTGTTGAGATTCATCAAATGCAGAAACCTGGAAAAAATCAGTTGTATAAAAGTGGCTTACCACTTCAATCGCAACCCCGAGCTCTTCTTGAAATTCGCGCTTCAGAGCACTGATTAATCCCTCTCCTTTTTCCAAACCTCCTCCTGGAAACTTCATGAATTTTCTGCCAGCATATGACTCTTTACTTACCAATACTTGGTCAGCTCTTAAGGCGAGACCATATACACGGACATTAAACGAGTTTATTTCCATGCCCTAATCATTTCCCTTTTTCCGGCCGGACCAGGCAATTTTTCAATCGCAAATCCAATTGATTTTAATGTTCGTTGAACCTTCCCCTTTGCGCAATATGTAACCAATAATCCTCCTTCATTCATGCAATTAAAAACACGCTTAAACACAGCTGTATTCCATAACTCAGGTTGAACTTCCGGACCAAAAGCGTCGAAGTATACCAAATCCACTTTTGTAGGACATTGCCAATCATTAAAGTCACAGCGGTATCGAAATAGGGAAAAGTACGGAGATACATCAGTCTTGCCCTCAGAAACAGCATGTAATGCAGGAAAAACAGCTCCACTTTCTTTACCCAAGCAGTCCGTGTAATTTAAGTCACGCAGTACATTTTCTGATAATGGATACTTTTCAACCCCATGATACGCTACTTTAAGGTTAAGCTTGTTAGCCTCTATTGCTGTCAATAATGCATTCAACCCCGTCCCAAAACCTAATTCCAAAATAGCCATATCATGCTTTTGTAGTGCATGAAGACCTGCTTGAATATAAACATGATTAGACTCACTAATTGCTCCCTTGCGCGAGTGATAAATCTCGTCATGCTCAGGATGATACAGCGTATCAGAGCCATCTTCAGTTCTCACCTTTCGCACGGTCATCATTGCATCTTGAGGTTTGATAACACCAAATCTGAATGCGCTTGCAGCTCTGGATAGAATTGATCAAATGCCAGTAGGATAATACTCTCATTTTTAACAAGAACATTCCTTCCTTTTTTCATTACATCGCCATGAGTAGATCGATTTGCCATTCCTTTAGATACTTGGTCAATGCCATCATAATTACCATAATTTACCAACAAGTTTCTTGATATCATAAATTCATAGAAACGCCGCGAATTGTAGTTCAATAAGTGTTCATTCTGCTCTAACACGGAATAAATCCATTTCGAGTAATTTTCAAGGCTTGTATTACTGTAGTGCTCCCATTTGCTGATTAGGGCGAAATCAAAATATACATCGAGTAGCACTGCTGCATACCTACCGAGCTCAGCGCTTAACCCTTTCTTTAAATCCTTTACTACAGGATGCGCATCGGTAAACAAATCTATTTCACGGTGCAGTTCAACCCCATGTTGAACTGGAATGGGCAATTTATCGACCTCTTTTTGGCGAACAAAATCACCTAAGAAATTACCTACAATAACCTCTTCAAGGCGCTTGGATAAATGAAAGTGAGCGAGATGATTCAATAATTTTTTATTTATCAGCCAAAAATAATGCTTGAAATAGGAATATCCCCTTTTATGTAAGAAGTGTTCAAAAATGAATAGCGTTCGCTACATTTGAACCGTGCGTAAATCAAAACTATACATAACCCTGCAACTTTGTGGATGGCTGCTTTTTGTAATAGTAGCCATGATACAGTATATGGTTTTAGAAGGACAAGAGCCAAATTGGAAGCTTTACATCAGTATATTTTCAGTTTTCGCCGTTGGCATCTTTACTTCCCACCTATTTAGAATGTTGATCATTTATTTGGAGTGGGCTAAAAAGCCTATTGGACAATTAATTTGGCGCGTATTAGCAGGGTGTATTGGCTTCAGCCTTGTCTTCCAGGCCCAGTTCTACATGGTTTCTTCAATATTTATTAACCAGTCTTTCGAATTTAATTGGGTAACAAATGCTCGGGAATTCTTCAACTGGAACATCCTGCTGCTTATCTGGTCCCTGATCTATTTTACGTATCACTTTTTTGAAAACTTTAGAAAAGAGGAAATTAAAAACCTACAATGGGAGGCACGCAAAAATGAGATTGAGCTGAATCGTTTAAAAAGTCAAATGAACCCGCATTTCATCTTTAACTCTATGAATACTATAAGGGCTTTGGTTGATGAAGACCCTGCTAAAGCGAAAGCCTCTATAACACAGCTTGCTAACATATTAAGAAACACGTTAATGATGGGTAAGGAGCGCACAATTAGCCTTGAACGAGAACTAAGTGTGGTCAGGGATTACTTACAAATTGAAAAAACACGGTTCGAAGAACGATTGAATTGCAAAGAAGAAGTTGAGCCCATTACACTGAACTACCACATACCATCTTTGATGCTCCAAACCATTGTAGAGAATGCCATAAAACATGGCATTGGAACCCTGCCTTATGGAGGACTTATAACTGTGCGGGCAAAAGAAATTGGACAAAAACTCCTGATTCAGGTAGAGAATGATGGCACGTATAATCCAGTTAAAAAAGAAACTGGTGGAGTAGGCATTGAAAATACGAAAGAAAGACTTGCACTGCTTTATGGCGATGATGCGTCCATCAACATGTTCAATTCAAAACACAACACCGTAATAACAGAACTTAACCTACCCGCTTTAACAAACTAAATTCTAGGCCTTATGTTAAAAACAGTTATTGTAGACGACGAACGCTTAGCTCGTAAAGAACTAAAACGAATTCTGGAGAAATATAATAAACAAATTGAGGTCTCAGGTGAGGCATCGAACGCTGAGGAGGCCGTTGCTGTAATTGATGACCTTCAGCCAGATCTTGTTTTTCTGGACATTCAGATGCCAGGCAAAAATGGGTTCGAATTACTCGAAGACTTAGATTTTGCACCTGAAGTAATCTTCATTACTGCTTATGACGATTATGCCATAAAAGCTTTTGAAGTTGATGCACTAGATTACATTCTCAAGCCTATTGACGAAGAAAGATTCGACGAAGCGCTCAAAAAAGTATTGGCTAAAATTGAATTAAAACAAGCTGAAGCAGAGGAAATTGAATCTTCGAAACAACCTCAACTAACTGGAAATGATCAGGTGTTTTTAAAAGATGGTGATAAATGCTGGCTCGTGCAACTGCATAACGTCCGCCTCTTTGAATCGGAAGGGAATTATATTCGGGTTTACTTTGAGGATAACAAACCCCTCATATTAAAATCACTGAATAATCTCGATAAGAAACTAAGTGACAGGGACTTTTTCCGTGCTAATCGGAAGCACATCATCAATTTAAAATGGATTGAAAAAGTTGAGACTTGGTTTAATGGAGGTCTGCTAGTTATATTACAGGATGGTCAAAAAGTAGAAGTAAGTCGAAGGCAAGCAGTTAAATTCAAAGACATGCTGAGCCTCTAATCAAAGCTATATGCATAAAAAAAGCCCTGACAAATGTCAGAGCTTTAATCTACATCTAAAACTAACAGGTTACTTACCTGCAAGATTGTACTCGTCGAGCATGATGTTGTCCATATATTCAACCTCAGCTACAACTAATCCGTTTTCATTCCAAAATCGCCATTTTCCTTCTTTGCGATTCTCATTATAATATCCTTCTCCAACAAGAACACCTTCACGATTGAATGTCATCCAAACTCCGTGGTTCATCCCATTTCTAAAATATCCGGTTTCTCGAACCGTACCATCTTCAAAGTAATAAATCACTTTATAAGTGTCTTCTCCAAGTTGGCGAAATTCTGTCTTTAAACTACCGTCTTCAAAAAACTGATTTTCATATCCGTTGGCTAACGCGAAGGAAACGCTCATTAAAATTAATCCAACTACTGCTAGTAAATGCTTCATTATTATGCCCTCCTTAAATGTATATTAAGGCAAAGTTAAGCATTTTTAGCGAAAAAGCAAGAAATACAAAACTTTTACATAATCATTACTTAACATTAGCGTAACATTAGAAAATGAGTTCCAATAATTCTTTTTGAGAAAGGCTTGGGCTTCTTAAGTCATTCGAGAGCCCAATTATACAAGCATCATGACCATCGAGCTGATGCCAGAAGTAAGATCGAAACCCCCTCCACCAGCCATTGTGGTAAATGATTTGCTGAATTGGTCCTTCTTTATATTCTTGAATTCGAAAACCAAATCCATACGTTCTTGGTGATTCCCGCTTGAGCTGATCTTTGCGCATCAAGGTGTAGAGTGAATCCGAAATCAATTTCCCAGACTTAAGTGCCTGATCAAACTGAAACAGATCTAATACCGACGCATAAACACCTTTATCTCCGGTAACTCCATTTAGGTAATAATCATGCACCTTCCTACCCCTTTTGGTTTTTCCATATGCTACATTATTCAATGAATCTTGAGCCATATGATTTAAAACTAGCGCATCATTCATTCCTGAGGGCAAAAACACATATGCGGCTAAATACTCTGCAAATGAAAAACCTGTTCTTTCTTCAAGTATGCGAGCTAATAAGGCATAGTTGGTATTGCAATAATCAAATCGTGTTCCTGGTCGGTAGTAGTTTGCCGGCTTTTCATGCTGCAAGAGGTCATATACATCCTCATTGCACATGGCGTATTCAAGGTCCTGCCAAACATCATCCGTATGATACATGTAATTACTTAAACCACTTGAATGACTCAGTAGTTGTCGAATGGTAACATCACAATATGGGAAATCGGGAAGGATGTCATCCACTTCCTCGTCTAGACTCAGCCATCCATCTTGTATCAATTGCATTATAGCAACTGCTGTAATTGGTTTCGAAACTGAAGCTAATTGAAACCGTCGCGTTAAATCATATCGCTCATTTCCAAAATTCCCAACATAAAGTGAGTCTCGCCTCTGGATTAGCACATTTCCAATAAAACCATGTTGCTTCAGGTACGACTCAAATAAAGTCACCCTTTCCGGGCTAAATTCCTGAAATACAATCGCTGAATTCTGCTTGGCTATGAAATCAGTTTTAACCTCGCACCCCATGAGTGCAATGAATAAAATCAATCTAAAAAATCGTTTCAATCGCATTGCTGCAAAGCTAAAAACCCAAATAGAATTAAGCGCATAACCTTGTGATAGCTATATTTGACCCATGAGGTTAAGGTTATTCCAACGTGATGTATTCGGTAATCTGCTGCTTATCAAGCGTCTAATGATACTTGGCTTTGGTTTGGTTGCACAACGAAGGTTTAAACACATTAACAACACACGGATAGAAGGCTGGAAACATATACATAACCTTCCGTCAAAACGCGTTTTTTTTGTTTCAAATCACCAAACCTACTTTGCTGATGTGGCCTCAATGATACTTGCTTTTGCAAGTATAAAAAATGGGTCAAAGCATAAAATAGGTAGCTTATTTAGCCTATTTAGACCTAAAGTGCGCATCTATTTTATTGCAGCACGTGAGACCATGAAATCAGGTCTTCTTCCCAAAGTTTTCATTTATGCCGGAGGAATTCTGGTTACAAGAACTTGGAGGGAGAAAGGCAAAGATGTTAACAGGGAACGCGATAAAACGGACGCTGACAATGTGAGGCGTGCCCTTGAAGATGGGTGGGTTATTACATTCCCACAAGGAACAACCACGCCCTACATGAAGGGCAGAAAAGGTACAGCGCACATTATTAAAGAAAATCAACCTATTGTTGTTCCTGTCGTCATTGATGGATTTCGAAGAGCTTTTGACAAAAAGGGACTACTTATAAAGAAAAAGGGAGTCGACATCTCAATCAAGTTTAAGGCTCCCCTAGAGATCGACTATCAAGCAGATGACAGCAAAATTCTGGATCAAGTAATGGATGCAATAGAACAGTCTGATCGTTTTAAAGGCTCATTAATTTTAGAAAAAGAAAACGGCGCAGTAGTTTAAGTACAACGCCGTTCTCGAAACCCGAACCTTAAATTGCCTAGTAATATGATCACTAGAATTCAAAGGTAAATATGCGTTCAAGGTTAATTTGTAAGCTGTCCGACAATTCTCTAAACCAATCCGCTCTTGCCAATTGGATAAGCATTGAATGTTCCTGAACCTCTAGCTATCTCAGCTCCCGTCTCTTCATCCGTAATAATACCTTCGGCCACAATAATTCGATTTCCTGACGAAACCACTTTACCTGCCCCAAGTAGCACGTGATTGGGAGCAGCAGGTTTCAGAAAGTTCAATTTAAGCTCTATCGTTGAAACGAGTTTCTGCTGCTCACACGACAAACTCAATGCACTCACACCAAGTACCGCATCCATGAATGCCGCTATTGCTCCACCATGCAATGCTTTTGGCGTTGCACAATGTTTTTCGTAAGTCGGAAATCGGTAACGTATCTCTCCGGGCTGAATAATATCAAACTCCATCTCTTGATCTTTACCGAAAGTATTAATCTGATTGTATAGCTTCAGAATATCGTGCATAGCTCAAAGGTACATTGAACGTTATTTTTTCGCAATTTTGATATTAAATTCAACCCATGATCAAACGCCTCTTTCATTTTATCAATCGCGGAATTTGGCAAATACAACTTGAAAAGAAGGCCAAATGGTTAAGGTATGCTATTGAACAACTTCAGGTACTTATCATAGCCGTCAAAGGTTTTCAAGAAGATCAGTTAATACTTAGGGCTTCAGCTCTCACCTACTACAGTTTGCTTTCTATTGTTCCTGCAGTGGCTATGGTTTTTGGCATTGCTAAAGGCTTTCACTTAGAAAAGAATTTGAAAGAACAAATCATCAATTCAGCTTCAACCAATCAAGACATCTGGTTTCGCGTTTTTGAATTCGCCGAGTCATTACTGAATAATACCAAAGGAGGTATTGTTGCAGGTTTAGGAGTCGCACTACTCTTTTGGTCTGTCATGAAACTACTCAACAATGTAGAAGGCTCTTTCAATGATGTTTGGCAAATCAATTCAGGCAGAAGCTGGGTTCGCAAATTCACAGATTATTTCTCCATTCTGCTGATTTCTCCCATACTGCTTATTTTATCGGGGAGTATGACCATTTACATCCGCGCCCAGGTTGAGTACTTAACTACTCAGTTTGAGCTTCTCGGCGCCATTGGCCCCTTATTGAATTTCGGATTTAAATTAATTCCATACATTCTCATTTGGCTTGCTTTCACCCTCTTGTTTATGGTGATGCCCAATACTCGTGTCAAATTTAAAGGTGCTCTCATTGCAGGTATTGTTGCCGGCACAGGCTTTCAGTTATTCGAATGGCTTTACATTACATTTCAATTTGGTGTAACACGTTATAATGCCATTTACGGGAGCTTTGCCGCACTTCCTTTATTTCTTTTTTGGTTGCAGACGAGTTGGTTAATCGTACTTTTTGGTTCGGAGCTCGCTTTTGCCTACCAAAACGTAGAACAGTACATCAAGTCACAACAAGACTTATCCATCAATTCAAAGTCTCAGAAAACGCTCGCGCTGATATTACTTATAGCTATTGCGAAACAATTCTATAAAAAGAGTCCTCCGCTATCAGCTAGCGAACTGTCAAATTCAATCGATGTTTCCCCAAAATATGTCCAGCACGTGCTTAATCTGCTTGAACAAATGCAGCTCATCTGTACATCAGCGCATGAAAATGGCAAATCAGTATACATTCCTGCAAGTGATTTAAGTGGACTTACCATACATGATGTTGAGCAGCAGTTAGATGACCTTGGTCAAAATGGAACCTTCTTAGACAATCAATTACATAAGCGTCTTATTGAATCGCTCAAGAGTTACAGGGATTCAGTAAATGAACTACCCGAGAATTGCTCTATTTCCCAACTGATTAAACGCTCAAATGACTCCTAAAGAACGTGCGCTAATTAAATACCTTTTTGAATTAATTACCCCTCAACGCAGCGAACGAATCAATACCATCCTAGCGAATCGAACGGATTACCTGACGGTAGTTATTGAGGACATTTACCAAGAACATAACCACGGAGCCATCATGAGATCGTGCGAGTGTTTTGGGGTTCAACAAGTTCATGTAATTGATGGGCATTATGAAAAACGCATAGCGCAACGCATGGCTCGAGGAGCAGAAAAATGGGTTGATGTGCATCGATATGGTGAAGAAAGCTACCCAACTGAAGCGTGTATTAATGGCCTGAAGGAAAAAGGATATAAAATTGCCGTTACAAGTCCAAATCCACGTGCCGTCACGTGCTCAGAACTTCAGCTTGATCAGCCTATTGCGTTGGTTATGGGGGCCGAGAAAAAAGGGGTTTCTAAAAAAGCTAAGGAACTTGCCGACATTGAAGTAACCATACCCATGGTGGGATTTACAGAAAGCCTCAATGTATCAGTAGCAACTGCCCTTCTAGTCAACGGACTTTCTGATCGCATTCGCAAGGAAGTAGACCATTGGGAACTTTCAGATGAGAGACTTCAGCAACTTCGATTGGACTGGGCGTTGAAGTCAATACCAAGGCCCAATAGCATTATCTCAATGTTCGAACAAGCCTACAACGATAAGAATTTACGATAACCGTTCAGCCCATTCTTTTGGCTTTCTTGTACCAATTACCACTACCCGATCTGATTGGGTAATTCGAATTACATAAGTATCGCCAGGAAGGATGTGCACGCGCTTTTTTCTACTCATCCCAACTCTAAACCCTGAACCACCATACTCAGTGGGACTTTTTAATGCTACGACTTCTACCTGTTTCCAACTCGATCTTGGGATACGCTCCTTTCCAGAAGGAAAGCCTACTAAAACGACTCCCCATGGCTCCAGTTTAGTGATCATTCGTTGACTGGCTAAATAGAGCAATAAAATTCCCCCTATAGCCCATGCACCTAACAAGCCGCCATCTGCAATTTCTCCATCTAAAAATGGAATGTCGAAGATCACTTGCTGAACAACACCCCATGAAAGAAATAAAACAGTAAAACCAATCACCAAAAAAGATGCTTTTGAACGATTTGTTCTTTTTTCTTGAAAAGTCTCCACTTGATTGCTCATTTCACGTAATCATTGAGTTTAAAAAATTCCATGCTTTCTAACTGCACATTTGCAGCTTTAAATCGCTCCTGATTTGCAGAAGATGAATCTGGTATTGCAATTACATTGCACTTAGCCGCAAGTGCGGCAACAACCCCATGGAAGGAGTCCTCCACTACCCATATGCGGTGAGGAGGAATACCTAAAGCGTTGCAAGAATCAATGAAAATTGCTGGATGGGGCTTTCCAAATTCCAATTTTTCAGCACTTCGTATATCACTAAAAAAATGACGAATCCTTAGCCGGTCGAGCGTTGCATTTATCAATCGCATCGGAGAACTAGAAGCCAAACCAATGCGGAACCCCACTTCATGAATTCTATCTAGTGCCTGAGGAACCCCGGGAAGAAACTCACCGTCAGCTCGTATAAAATCCTCCATTAGTCCAAGTATTTCCTCCTGTATGCGTTCAGGGTCAAATGGCTTTTCCGGGAATTGAGCTTGCCAATAGGCAACTACCTCATCCAGTCTCATCCCCATGGTTTTCCTACAATCATTCTCTGTAAGTGAAATCCCAACCTGATTGAATGCTCTAATCTCTGCCACACGCCAAAAGGGTTCTGTGTCAATAATTAGCCCATCCATATCAAAAACAAAGCCCCACGAGTTATTCATGGGGCAAAGCTAAACTGATTAAAATCACTATCCTACAAATTGATCGGTCTACCCTTAGGGAACTTGACAGTGTATTCGAATTTCTTTTCAATGGAAGTTGATGGCTGAATTACAGCTTTCCATGTGAGTATCCCTGTTGCTTCTTCAACATGTGCATTGCCGCTTTCATCTAAGGACACTTCTATGTCTTTAATGCGCGAAATTGGAATTTGATCCTTGATGATAATTGGTATCTCTACTCGTTTGTTATTACGTATAACAATACCAATTCCAATGGTAGACAATTTCTTTCCCGCAATAGCTCGTTCCTTAGAGTGATCACATGTCCTATTCCGTGAAATTGCAATACTCCGGTCTTGACCGAGGGTTATATCCAACGTATCATTCGTCTGAAAGGGATTAAAATAAGTCTTGGATACATAGGCTCCCTCAAAGAAAACATTTGCATCTCCCGGCATTAGGTTTAGCCCACTCCAGCCTGTTACGCGACCTAGTAAAAAAGCATAGTCACTATATTTTGGGGCCGCAAAATACGAATACGTAGAAGGTAATTTCAATTGGTCAATTTGAACAACCTGTTCTTGTGCACCTGATTCAATGTCATATGGAATCGCAATGGAAAAAGTAGTGGCCAATTGACCATTAACGGACGTCGTTAAACTGTTCGCTTTTAAGGCAAGTCTTTCACTTTTTGCCATTGGCGCATCATCAAGTGCAACTTCAGCCATTTCATACGCCCTATTTGACTGATAAGACCCTTGGAGAGCTTGTTGAACAAAATTTAAGGCCCATGGGTGTACTTCTGGCTTGGTTGCACGTTGTAGTGGAAAACCCGTTGATATTTTCAAGTTAACCTGGCTCCAATCCTCTTGGGTATTCTGTACAATATTCGCCAAGTATTCAATTTGAATATCACTCGAAATATTGGTGGACCTTATGTTATAAGAAGGGCGCCAAGACGCGTTTGATACCAAGTAAATAAGTTCGATGTCAGCTGTTTCTGCCTGATTTGAGGCAACCTCCACGTAAACCTCTCCAAACTTATTATTCAACTGCCCATTCCAAGCATTTATTTGTTGCTGAATCCGATTCTTTCGCTCATTCATGCGCTTAATGTCAGCCTCAGCTGCTTCACGCTTATCGTAAAGTTCATGAAGCCTCATCCTGTAAAAATCTGCAAGTTTCTTCAACTCTTCTGCTGTAACCCCCTTTTCCTGAGAGCCAACCTGTCTATTTGCAAGTACCAACTGTTCTTCTTTCTGAATTAACTCTACATGGTGTTTTCTTCGGTTCAGTTCGCTTACATAATACTCTAGTGAATCTTGAAGTATCTTCACCTCCTTTCCTAACGGCCTGTTTCTCAAATAGTCATAACCGGTCTTAACCGAAAGTATTGTGAATGCTCCTTTTCCATTTACTTGAACTGAATTGGCATCGAAATAGGGTGATAGTTCTGGGAAGACCAGAAGAGACCTCCCTTTCTTAACATTAGTTTTAACGGTTCTAACAATTTCAGCGCCCTGAACAAATACCGTAACTTCTTTTATCGTAGAGTTTAATTCTACCTTATCCAAGCCATAGGCCTGAACAACAAATAATACCGCAATCAAACAGCTAATCAGTCTCATAATTTGTGATTTTGAATCTTGTTAGCAAATCTCGTGCCTTTCTCGCTATGTTTGGGTTCAATAAAATCCCTAATAGGCTATAAATTCGTTAAATTCGCGCCAAGACTCGAACAATATGACAAAGCCTTTGATTCTGGTTAGTAATGATGATGGGGTTACAGCGCCAGGCATCCAAGCTTTAGCGGAAGTAGCTCGTGAGTTTGGAGAAGTTGTGGTGGTTGCTCCTAACAAGCCTCAATCAGGAATGGGACACGCGATTACCATAAATGACGCATTGAGAATTGAGGATCATTCTTCGAATAACAACGCCATATTTAGTACAACGGGAACCCCTGTTGACTGCATAAAATTAGCTGTTAATGAAATACTAGATCGAAAACCTGATCTCGTTCTCAGTGGAATAAATCATGGCTCAAATGCCTCAATTAACATCTTATATTCTGGCACAATGTCAGCAGCTATAGAAGGTGGAATGGAAGGGATTCCTTCCATAGGTTTTTCGCTGTTAGATCACTCTATCGACGCTGATTT
The DNA here is from genome assembly GCA_965661625.1 of Salibacteraceae bacterium. Taxonomy (GTDB): domain Bacteria; phylum Bacteroidota; class Bacteroidia; order Flavobacteriales_G; family Salibacteraceae. Next base: position 88,234 of record CBFIEM010000002.1, on the reverse strand, counting down.
TGAACCCAGCAAACACATTGTTAGAAAATTACTTGAACAATTTACCAATCACCCCCTGAAGCCAAGCACTTGTTTAAATATAAATATTCCTAAGCTGGGTGTAGCAGAGATTGCAGGAATTCGCGTTTGTAGGCAAGCTAAGGCATATTGGAGGGAGGACTTTGATAAAAGAACTGACCCATCTGGTAAAGAATATTACTGGCTTAGTGGAAAGTTTATTGATCAAGACTCTGGCGACGATACAGATATTGCTGCACTGCGTAATGGATATGTATCTGTTGTTCCCGTTCAATTCGACCTTACAAGTCACGAGATGATTGAAACTTTAAACAATACAATTAATGTTTAAAAATGACACTTTTGGTATTGGCATAGCCATAGGAATAGGGATTCCACTGATGCTCTTTTTCTTGAGTTATGAAATTATGGTTGTATCCGGAAAACTGATTTCTGCTAAACTTATTGAGAACCTTCAGCTTTTCATTATCGGTATTAATGGTCTTGTATTAAGGCAGTTTTTAGTGAAACGTGAACAAGACAGGATTGGAAGAGGAATCCTCTTGGCCACGTTGGGCTATGCTATTTTATATTTCTGCTTCTATTACACTAATTTATTCACCTAGATGAAGTACTATTTTATAGCTGGAGAAGCATCAGGTGATTTGCACGCAGCAAACCTAATCCATGAACTAACTAAGCGAGACACTGAAGCTGACATCAGGGCTTGGGGGGGCGAATTAATGGAGAACGCCGGTGCTAAAATCGTAAAACATTACCGCGATCTTGCCTTCATGGGTTTCGTAGAAGTCTTGATGAACCTCAAAACTATATTGAGGAATATGAAGTGGTGCAAGCAAGACATTCAGCTATTCAATCCGGATGTTCTCGTTCTTATTGATTATCCTGGATTCAACCTTAGAATAGCAGAATGGGCCCACAACCAAGGGATAAAAGTCGTTTACTACATCAGCCCTCAAATTTGGGCATGGAAACAAAATCGCATTCATAAAATCAAGCGTTTTGTTGATCATATGATGGTAATTCTTCCATTTGAAAAAGACTTCTACCAACAGTTCGATTATTCAGTAGAGTTCGTTGGGCACCCTTTGCTTGATGCCGTAATCCAAACAGAAGAACAATTGGTCTCTGCTCATGACTTTAAAAATACTCACAACTTGGATGACCGGCCTATTATCGCTTTATTACCGGGAAGCAGAAAGCAGGAAATATCGACGATGCTTCCAGTCATGATAAAAACGGCTCATCGCTTTCCTGATTATCAATTTGTAATAGCTGGAGCGCCATCTCAGAGTGATTCATTTTATGAGGAGTACACAAAAAAATCACCCTTGTACGTTGTGAAAAATGAAACTTACGCACTTTTAGGTCATGCACACGGCGCAATTGTAACAAGCGGAACGGCTACTCTTGAAACAGCACTTTTTGATGTCCCGGAAGTGGTTTGTTACAAAAGCAGCTGGATCTCATATTGGATAGCTCGAATGGTCGTGAAAATTAAATACATCTCACTTGTTAATTTAATTATGGATAGAGAGGTAGTTCGCGAGTTAATACAACACGATATGACACCAAAGAAAATCGCTGCTGAACTCGAAGCGATTTTACCCAAAGGACACAAACATGAAAAACTTTTAGCCGATTATTCTACACTAAAACAACGCTTGGGTGGTGTAGGAGCTTCAAGGAAAGCGGCTGAATCCCTGTTGAAAACTCTTAAGTAGTCTTCAAAAGCATAATGAGCCTACAATTACCTTTGACGACAGGTTAAAAAATCATGAAGTCTTTCATTGCAACCATAACTTATTGCCTGTGTACATGTGTGCTTTTGGCTGGAAAATACGACGTTATACGTGTAGGTTTGTTTTGGGACAATAGACCGCTAAAAGCTTCTTACACTGAGGAGCAAGGGAGCTTTGAAGTTTATGCTGATGGCAAATTAATCGCTTCTACTTCTGAGAAAAAGTCGCTCTCATTTCAAGCCTTAAATGGAAAAGTAACGTTAAAGTCTAACGCTGAAGTTTTGGGCTCTTTTAAGGAGGTATCTCTTGTTCAAAAAACATACGAATCACAGTTTAAAATAAAGCCACAATCACCAGTAGGAATAGCCAGAAGTTACAATGGTACCTTGGACATAACCGTATTTAATGGTAGACTGGCCATTATAAATGAAGTTCCTCTAGAACAGTACATAGCAGGGGTAGTACAAAGTGAAAGTGGAAATGGTAATCCGCTTGAATACTACAAATCACAGAGTATCATTTCACGCACATACGCCCTCAAGTATTGGGATAAGTTTGAAAAATTAGGGTTCAACGTATGTGACCGCGTTGATTCACAAGTGTACAAACACCGCTGTCTGAATAATGATACCATTATGATGGCCGTAAAGGAGACCCAAGATATTGTTATAGTGGATAGTGAAATAAACCTGATTTCTGCTGTATTTCACTCAAACTCAGGGGGACAAACTATGAATTCTGAAGATGTCTGGGTTGGAGCTGTTCCTTACCTAAGGGCTGTTTCGGATTCCTTTTCAGCAAATATGCCTCACTACAATTGGTCTGTTCATGTAAGGAAGGAAAAATGGTTGTCTCATTTCGAAGATAACCATGGATTAAATCAGTTAGATTCTGTCAAAGTGAATGACCTCATTAATTACTGCCCCCAAGCTCGGTTACACGAAATGACAGGCCTTTACGACGATCTTCGTCTTCGGGAATTGCGTGAGGTTTTTAGTTTGAAGTCCACCTACTTTTGCGTTTGCCCTTTAGGTAATGATTCACTTCAAATTCAAGGATATGGATTTGGTCATGGAGTCGGTCTTTCTCAAGAGGGGGCGATGAAGATGGCTGCACTTGGATATCCTTACAATGAAATCCTACATCATTATTACACGGATATTCACCTCATAAAGCTATCTGCGATAGACTTCTTCAGAGGAGAATAGTTAAATTTTGTAACTTAACATTCATGACCACCTCGAGCAGCTCACTCCTGCTCCCATCATTGCTACCCTATTGTTTGGGAGTTTTATGGGGATATTATTGTACTGTACCACCTTCGCTAGTCCATATAACTAGTCTAGCTCTAGTGGCAGTTCTTTTTTGTAGTCAATTTTCTAGAGTTCGTTTCTGCCGAAGCCTTGCACCGTTCATTCTAACCTTTAGCTTTTTTGTTCTCGGAGGTTTTCAGAGTTTAAAAGACATTTCTGATAACATGGATTTGTGCACCCATAATGCTAACCTTAAGTGTAATCATACAGGCATTATTGAGTCCATTGGCAGCACCCGAAATGGCTACACTAAACTCTCAATAAGTCAACTCGCTCATTTTTTAAATGGTGAATCAATTCCCTGTTCTTCCAAAGCGCTTATTTTCTGTGACTCTTCCGCCTCATTGCACGAAATTGGTGACGCTATCTCCTTCCGAGCAACACTCGAGTTTCCTGATACAGCAACTATTCCTGGAAATTTCAATTACGGAAAACACTTGGCTAATCAAGGTTTTGGCTTAACGGGCTGGGCGGACAACCTTCACCAAATGGGCACCCTTCAACTTCACTTAATACCAAATTTGATTCCTAAAATGTTGAGTCGCACCATTCAGAACACCCTTTATCATGGGAGCCTATCAACGCGATCAACTGGACTCCTAAGCGCGCTTTTGTTCGGAAATAAGTCTGAAATAACCCCGGATCTCATGGAACGTTTTCAGACTTCCGGAGCCATGCATATGCTAGCGGTTAGTGGTCTTCACGTAGGAATTGTTCTTTTACTGATACGCGGTATGCTTCTACCATTTGGCAGACTAGCTCAAAATAAGCCCGTTGGAATTTTCGTTCAACTTATCGCCGTTTGGTCATTTGCACTGATTGCTGGAGCATCGCCATCTGTTATCAGGGCTGCTGTTATGTTCTCGTGTTTAGTTCTTGGGCAGTTGAGTCGGCTTGGACAAGGTGCGTGGCAAAACTTAGCACTTTCCGCTTGGGTACTTCTAATTTTTTCTCCTCGTTTACTCTTAAATCCCGGCTTTCAACTTAGCTATTCGGCAGTTGCTGGCATATTACTAATCCAACCACTTCTGGCGCATGTGAAGTTCAAATACACATGGATTAAAATGTTTTTCGATATAACATTTGTTTCAATCGGAGCACAAGCTGGGACAGTTGCATTAGTAGGGTTTTATTTTCACAGCTTACCTACATACAGCATCCTGACAAACTTATTTGTAATTCCTGCGGCATTTATCGCTGTCGGTGCCGGGATACTTTATTTAGTGTTATCGCCAATTCACATTTTAGAAATTTCACTCGCATACATCATTAATACCACTACCCTTATTCTCGATAAGGTATTGCTCCAAATTTCGAGCTTACCGTCACCTATTCTATCACTTCCTCATCTTCCATTGCTTACATGGTTTGCAGTAGGTTTGGGTATTTGCGCTATTCTTCTATTTGTTAGGACAAGATCACACATGTTCATATGCGTTGCAGCTGGTGCCATATGCATTTATTTTGGGAGCTTTCACGTCTTTAAAAAGCCCCCAAAAACCACCTTTATTGTTTCAACTCCAACGTTTACAGCATTGGGAACTGTAAATCGCAATACCTTTAATGTCTGGCTTCAGGATTCAGCGGTACTGCCAGAACCTCTATCAAATTACGCCTGGTTTAGGAGTGCTAAGCACATTCATAAAGCTCAACTACCAGCCCCCATTGCGCAAATATATTTTCATGAGAGTGACACACCTCAACTGTGGTTAGTAAGCACTGGAAAGCCGACTAACCTGCCGAAATACTATCCAGATAAGCTCGTATTAGCCCATAGCCTTAAGCCTTGGAATCGCGATGGTTGGATTAAGTGGGCTAGAACACATCAGGTAGAAATACTGAATTCCAAAGGAAGCCAGTTTATGAGGGTAGCATGTGACTCGGTGGATAAATCCCTTGACATACTAACCAATTAAGTCTATTAGTTTATTATTGACTTCATGAACGTGAATCAGAAAACCATGGGTACGCTGCCTGTCTTCATGACGGCAATTTCTACTATTCTTGGTGCCATTCTATTTTTGCGTTTCGGTTATGCTGTATCAAATGTCGGGCTCTTTGGAACCTTTTTAATCATCGTTATTGGTCATGGTGTAACCATCTCTGCCGCGCTTGCTGTTGCTGAGATTGCAACAAACCAAAAGGTTGAAGGTGGAGGGGCTTACTACATGATTTCGAGGTCGTTCGGGCTAAACATTGGGGCCTCCATAGGAATAGCATTATTTCTTTCTCAGGCTATTAGTGTTGCTTTTTATGTAATTGCCTTTGCGGTAGCTGCAGAACCTTTGAGGGATTTCATTTTTCAAGAGTTCAACCTCTATTTATCAAATCAGATGATAGGGCTGGGTATTATGGGCTTGCTTACCCTGCTCATGTTTACCAAAGGAGCAAATCTTGGAGTTAAGGCCCTTTATGGGGTTGTGGTAATTCTGGCAGTCTCTTTAATTATGTTTTTTGCCGGAGGTGAATACAGCGTCCCCAGCTCCGACATTTTTGAAACAAGAGTAAACCCCGACTCATTTTTCTATGTTTTTACAATCATCTTCCCTGCATTTACGGGTGTAGCTGCTGGTTTAGGGCTATCTGGAGATTTAAAAGACCCGAAGGTTTCCATTCCACGCGGAACAATTTGGGCGACTGTCACTGGAATCATTGTATACATGGCTGTAGCCATTAAACTTTTCACCTCGGCAAGCCTCAATGATCTTGGGAATACTGATTTCTTAATTATGGAGAAAATAGCATGGTGGGGGCCCATAATCCCTGCTGGGTTGGCCGCTGCGGGTCTTTCTTCTGCATTGGGGTCTATTATCATTGCCCCCCGCACACTTCAAGCTCTTGGAGCAGACAAAATTTTTTCCAAACAATTAAATCACCTGTTTGCTAAAGGGCGTAAAGCTGATAACGAGCCAATGTATGCCATTGCATTGACATGTGCGATTGCTTTCTTTTTTATAGCCATCGGGGATATTGATTTTGTAGCTCAGATTATTTCAATGTTTTTTATGGTTACTTATGGTGCCATCTGCCTTGTCTCATTCTTGGAACACTTTGCCGCGGACCCGTCATATCGACCTACTTTTCGATCCAGGTGGTACCTCTCACTTTTTGGAGCCCTACTTTGTTTCTACCTGATGTTCAAAATGAACTTTACTTATGCTGCACTTTCTTTGGGTATAATGACCGTAATTTACTTCTGGGTTGGATATAGTAACCGAGGACGGAAAGGAGTTGTAACTTTATTCAAAGGAGTGATTTTTCAAATAAATCGTGAGCTTCAATTATTCATTCAACGCAGGGATTCTCCATTCCAAGAAGGAAGTTGGCGGCCTTTTATCATTTCGATAAGTAAAGACAGCTTTGAACGAAGGTCAGCGCTTGACTTAGTTAGGTGGATGTCTCACAAATACGGTTTTGGTACATACATTCACTTTATTGTAGGTTTCTTGAATAGCGAAACCTATCGCGAGTCTAAGGTGATCAAGAATCGATTAATAAAACTAATCCAAGGCTCTAACAGCAAAGTGTATTTGGATACGATAATAAGTCCTTCTTACACTTCTGCAATAGCGCAGTCCATTCAGTTGTCTGGGGTATCTGGCAAAGGAAATAACCTAATGCTTTATGAGTACGCAGAAGAGGATCCTGAAACGCTTGAAATCGCCGTAGCAAACTACCAATTGCTGAATGCCACTGAATTTGATGTTTGTATTTTAAAAAGTACACTAAAAGGATTTGGTTATCACCGTGAGATTCACGTATGGATAGCACCTGATGATTATCGCAACTCAAATTTAATGGTGCTTTTAGCATACATCCTATTGGGCCATCCTGAATGGAAAGGAGGGCTTATTAAAATTTTTAGCATTTGTCCACCCGACAGTATATCATCCGAGCGTCTAAAAATTGAAGAGTTGATCAAACAAGGACGAATCCCTATTTCTCCTCATAATATCAATTTAGTACAAATGGAAGAGCATAAGGAAACCAAAGCGCTTATTAACGAGCGCTCACAAGATGCAGACCTCACAATTATAGGCTTTAATGATGAAGGGTTGACAAGTGGGGGACTTACAGTGTTTGAAGGATATCCAGAATTAGGAAATATCTTATTTGTGAATGCTTTTGAAGAAAAGTCAATTGCCTAAAGTTGAGTCATAAGTTCGCCAAGCTTCGCTTGCCATTTTGGCTTGTTCGCAAACACTTCTTTGGCAGTAATAAAAGTCACCTTATAGCCCATTTTTTTTAAATCGTGTTGAGCGCTGAACTCGAGTAAATAGCCATCAGTATTGAGGTGTTCTTCATCCACGATAAAAACTACTAGTGACGCACTTGGAAACAGAAAATCGGGTCGATATTCATCAAGCAATTGAAATTCAACAAACTCTTCAGGTATAAACCAAGAAGTCATTTCGCGATGTGCATCAGTGGCATGCGCAATTAAATATTCAGAAGTAGAATCCACATTTACTGCCCAAAAACCTCATTAAAGGAAAAGGTTTCATCCAGACGAACACCTTTATCAGTATGCTTAACTGTGCACAACTCATTTACTGAATCATGCTCTAGAAACAACACGAAACCTTCGTCGGCAGCCCGATTTAAAAATTGAGCTTTCTCACCTAAAGTTAATAATGGTCGGGTATCATACCCCATCACGTACGGTAAAGGAATGTGACCCGTTGACGGCAGTAAGTCTGCCATAAATACAAGTTTTTTACCCTTGTAATTAATATGAGGAATCATTTGCTTATCGGTATGCCCATTTACGAATAAGGCATCAAAACCAAGCTCTGTACTTCCAATATCTCCTTGGGTTGGCATTGATACATGGTGTAGTTGACCGTTTTCTTTGATGGGAAGAATATTTTCTTTTAAAAAAGAAGCCTTTTCCCTCGCGTTAGGCTCTGTTGCCCACTTCCAGTGGTCTTCGTTAGACCAATACTTAGCGTTTTTGAATGTAGTGTAAAGACGCGACCGATCTTTGTTCCAAGCTACACTCCCTCCACAATGATCAAAATGTAAATGGGTAAGAAATACATCGGTAATATCATCACGGCTAAAACCCAATCTGTTTAAGGAGCTATCAAGCGAAAAATCACCATGGAGGTGATAATGACTGAAGAACTTCTCGCTTTGCTTGTCGCCTATCCCATTGTCAATTAATATTAACCTTTTGCCATCTTCGATCAGCATGCACCTCATTGACCAAGAGCATAAGTTATTCTGATCGGCGGGATTAGTTCGTGTCCAAAGTGATTTGGGAACAACGCCAAACATAGCGCCACCGTCTAATTTAAAATTTCCGGTTTCTATTGGGTAAATTTTCATAATCGCATTGTTTTTATGCACCCAAATTACACAAAGCTCACTTGTGTTTCGGGTAATTCCAGCATTTCGGACAAAACACCCTGCAACTCAGTTACTCAATGACGATGGAAACCGCAACCTTCCCTCTCGAATGTCCTGATATTTCTGGCCAAGGTGCTTTAATAGAGCTGAAAATGTTTCCACTGCTTTAAGTGTTTCTGAAGAAATGTCCATTTTTCTTAATTTTAAAAGAAGAACACCATAAATCCCATTAAAGCAAAGTTCTATAGGGTTTTGACTTTCTCCATTGGATTTTTTTGCCAAATCCATGATGTTCGGATAAGCGGACTCCCAAAGACTGATGTAAACTTTATCCTGAAAAACATTCATAAGCGAAGTATGCAGGTAAGAGAGTTCTCCAATAATATCTAGGACATCACTTAAATGACCACGCTCTTGAACGTTCTCACTTTCCATAGCCTCAATGGTTTCCAGATACCAGGCGCGAAGTTCGGATTCAACTTGTTTACCAATGTCTTTCTTATTTACTAACTCATCAACTACTTTTTCTGGATTGAGCTGATACGTTCGGAGCACATCTTCTGTATGAAACATATACAATACATACTCAATAATATTCTGCTGGTATTTTAACCTTGCTTCTATCATGGGCTTTGAGGTTGCTCCTTTGCGTATTCGTTATTGAGCCCAACAATTACTTCATTGGTTATGTCTAATGAGTCGTGACCCCAACGAATAATACCCAATTCATTATAACTTAACACAACCTCATAGGGTTTATCCGCAGAATAGTTCGCTAAAAAAGATTTTATTCGCTCATTCAATTCTTTATTCATATCTGCCTCCATCCGCTGAAGTTTCAGCGCAAAACGCTGTTCCGTTTCCTGCAGCTTCTGTTGCTTGCCGATTAATTCTTTTTCTTTCATACGGCCTTCAAACTGCGACATTGTGGAGGCTTGCTGTTGAAAAGCTTGAATTTCCTGCATTACCTTGGATTCATCTTGCTGGTATTGCCCCGTTAGACGTTCCTCTTCAGCACGAAGGTCATTCCGAAATGACACAGCTAATTCATAATTCTGAAAAATTGAGTCTGTATTGATATATGCTATCGTTTGACTGAGCTCCTTCATATTAGCTGCCTGAGCCTTGGACTCCTGAACCGAGTCTGCCAGCAGATCATCAGACTGATTAGTAGCTTGTTCAGTACCTGAAAAATGGAGAGCGTAAAGACCTATTACTGCCAGTGTCAATACTGCGAGAATAATGTTTGTTCCTTGTTTCACAATGCTTGTTGTTTGTGCAAAAATAGCTTGGTATTCGTGAATAAAAAAACTCCTCAACCATAATGGCTGAGGAGTTCTACAATTGTGTTCAAATAAATTATTCGGCCGACTTGAGCTGAAGTTGGCCTGGAATATTTGCTCCAACCGTCACCTCAGTAAACTCAAACACAACATCGCTGTTATGATTTGAAATTTTACCATGTGCAATAAGCTGATGATTCCCGTCTAGTATCTCAACATGGGCTACATCACCATCCATTTTACCCTTCATGGTGTAGTCTGCCCCATTCAACATCAACGTACCGGTCACATAAACGTCTTCCACTTGAATGGATGCGCTATTCTGACCACTTGTAAATTTTCCATCTATATTTCCAGCGAATACGGTGACCGCTAAAAAAAGTCCTAAAAATAATGACATCGCTTTTCTCATAATGCTCGTTTTTTCAAATATAATCAATTGAAAGACGCATCAAAGACTCTTTCAGTTGTCCAGATCCGTGAGATCTAATAAATGCTCCATTAATTCTTCAAAGGGCTTATGCTTTTTATACTTTGAATCGCTGTAAACATTCGCCATGAATTTGATGTAACTACTGCGGTCATTTATCATAACATGCTCAATATGAATATTACCATATTCTTGAGAAAGAATACCAATTACATCTTCATTTTGAGGTTTTAAATAATGTGTCTCAACTGTTTTAATATGTTCTTCTTGTTCATGGATTTCACGACCTGAATTGTACAAGTAATAACGTTTATTCAGCATGCGATCTTTCAGGTAATCAAACATATAGTTGAAAGGCTCTTTGCCAAAAACATCACTGTAGGTAAAGTAAAAGCCATTGCTTTGAGGAGATTCAAATACGTGAAAATTAATCCGGTGATTCATCTTTAGCTTCTTGAATTCATACGCTTTCTTTAATTGCTCTAGATGCGGAAGGAAATCTCCACTATTTCTCCATTGATGATAACCCTGTAAAAATATTGGGCCCCTTTTGATTTGTTCAGAAACCAAAGGTGCTTTATACTTTGAGGCAACAGATTGCCTATTTGGAAATAGTTGAGTGAGTATTTTATTAACAAATGCCATTAAATCCTATTATTTTCACAGACCATAAAGATTAACATTATCCACTGAAGTCATATTATTAGCATGTCCAATTTCATTAAAAATAAGGTCAATGACATGCTCAAATTGCTTGCTTCCGCTCCTCCTATTGCTGCAATTAACCCCGAACTCACCCCCATATGCAATCCAACAGATATTTCAATTTCTCAAGAAGAAGCACTACGTTTATATACGCACCGCAACATGCGATTAGGCAGTTACTTTGAACAGTTGTTCAAGCACTTAATCGACCCTTCTAAAGTTGCAATTGTTACTCAAAACGAACAACTTATTTCGAATGGAATTACGCGCGGAGAGCTCGACTTCCTGCTACAGGACCGCAAGGATTTCTCCGTTGTACATTTAGAAATAGCCATAAAATTTTACTTGGACGTAAATGGTCGTTGGATAGGTCCTAACAGAAATGACAGTCTAACAAAAAAGTATTTTCATATGGTAAACACTCAGCTTTCATTGCTGGATCAAGTGGCTAATCAACAGTGGAAAAAGATTCGTGGAATTTCGAATCATAAGCACTCAGGAATTATCGCGGGAATTCTATTTCATAAATTCCCCAACTTGTCACCAACACCTGAATTCGCTAACCCTTATGCTCCGAAAGGCTGGTGGCTGACTTATGATGAAGCAGCCACACTTGAAAACCGCATTTGGCAAAGGCTTGAAAAGCATGAGTGGGTTTGTCCGATTTGGAACAATACCGGCTTACCCCTCAGTGAATATGCTAAGGATAACCTTGCTCAATTCATTTGTTGCACTGCTGAAAATAAATTGGAAAGGTGGTTTTTAGTAACTAGAACTTGGATTACTGAGGCACAAAGCGAAAGTGAATCATTCCACGCTGAAGCTTAGGTGCATTATTATCTGAGTTGAAAAGAGTACCTTTCGCAGCAGCAAGAGCTGCATTTATCAGGCAGTTATCAGTTGTTGTGGTCGACTCTCGATCTAATTTCACCGACGCGACTCTTCCCTCCCTATCAACTGCTATATTCACCACTACTTCTCCTGAAAACTGGCAGCGATAAACAGGCACCTCCATGAACGTGTCATAACGTTTTTCGAGCTTATAGGTGATATTCGTTTCACGCTTGAAAGCCCCTTCACTCCGCACATCTTGTTCCGACACTTGATCTAGTTCTACCTGTTTTTTAGAGCTAATTAAGGCCTGCGCTTCTGTTTTCGTGTAGCCATATCCAGCTTCTCGCTGAGCTTGAAGCACTTCATTTTCTATCGATTTCAGTTCTTTTGCTATTTGTTGTTCAGCTTGCTCGCGCTCTTCAGCAGTCATTTCCGACTCATTTATCTTTGTATAGTTTGCTGGTAGCTTCGTTTGCGCAGCTAAATTCTTGGCTTGATTACTTACTGACTCCAAGTCTTTTGATAATTCGCGTGCGATCTTTTCTTCCAAGCTTTCTGGCTCTTCACCTTGCAACTCCTCAAACTCAAGTCTAATTTCAGCTATGCGTTCGCCTGTGCCATACTCTAGGTTATAAAAACTCGATCCAGCTATTAAAAGAAAATGGATGACAATCGTTCCTATGATGCCAATTCTATGTCGATCAAACCAATCTGCTATCGAATCAATCCAGTTCACTCAGCTATTCTTCTATTGAATAAATTGACCTTGTTGGCACATGGAAAAGACGCATCACACCTCGATTTAAAATATTCCAAAAACCAGTTTTCCTAACCTCTATTCTGCTGTAAGCTATGGGCAAGATAAGTTCTCCATTTCGACTTAACGCGCCGCTCAATCCGTTTGTATCTGCTTGAAGATACAAGTCCTCAATCCAAGATAAGCGATCATATTCAGGACGTACAACCCATTGTCCCAACGTATCAATGACACCTTGTTTTCCTTTTGTGGTGACAATCGCATAGCCCATTTTAAAGTTTTCTGCCTTTTCAAATTGATACTTAATTTTTAAGCGTACATCACTATTGGCATAGCCCCATTTACCATACCGCTTAACTGGGGTGAGGTTTTCTCCATATTTACCCACTGCATCAAAAATTGCAGGAAATATCCTATTCCCAGTGGTATCCATTATTCCAAATTTCCCACGGTATTGGTAGGTAGCATAACCGCTATCAAAATCACCATAATTAATGGTTAACGGTGTATAGTCAAACTTTCCGCCGATTACCTGATCCCCTTCGTTGTTATAATAGCTATAAGTCTCATCCTCTACCACCATAAACCGATTATTTTTCAGCGGTCCAATAAAATCAAACGAAATCGGAAGCAAAGTATCACTAAAGGTTCGCAGGACACCCCAATTATCATTTTGCTTCAATCTGATGAAGCCACTATCCGGATAAATCAGCTCAAACTTTAAGGGTAGCGCTAACTCTCCTTGCTTATTAATTAAGCCCAATTTACCATCCTCTTTAACTTTTGCATAACCGTCTTCAAAGCTGTAAGCATTGTCATATCGAAAAGGAATTACAATTTCCCCACTTGTGTTCAAGTAGCCAAAATATCCATCTTTCAATGCAAAAGCTCGGCCTTCTCTAAAGTCACCAAGATCCTCGTAAACAATAGGCACAATCACTTCACCGAAGCTATTTAGTGCTCCCATTAAATCTCCTTTTACAACGATAGCTTGCCCACCTTTAAAGGGAAACACCTCATCATAAACCAACGGAATAACCTCTTCACCCCTTTTATTGATAAATCCCATTTTACCGTTAAGGGAAACAGCAGCCAGCCCATCGTTAAATGCTCCAGCATATTCATATTTAGGCTTCACCCTTGTATTACCCAGACTATCAATATAGCCCCACCTCGAAATACCTGTTGTATCTATGGAGTTTAGCGGAAAATAAGGCATTTGAGCAAGTTGAAAATCAACAAAAGCCTCTTCTCGATATGGATAATCCGGATAATCCAATAAAAACTCTGAAATTGCTTCAGGGCTGTAATCATCAGTGCTTAACTTGTAAACCATAGACCACGCTAGATTCACATTTGGATTGTCCGGGTTTTGGTGAATGAAAACTAAATAATCAGCCTTCGTTCCTTCAATTGTTGATAATGAGTAAACCTTATCTAACGCGTCGGCTTTATAAGGGCTTTCCGGGTAGGCTTTTGCAAACGACTTGAATGCTTCAGGTGTATTTACAACAGTTTGTGATTCGTAAAACAAAAGGTCATAACGCTCCTGTGCCTCTTGGGCTTCCAGAGCATCGGGGTAGTTTGTTAAAAAAGCGCGATAAGCCTGAAACGTGTTGGCTTTCTTAGCCTGATTAAACGCAAGCTGATTTCGGTTTCGAATAGCTTGTTTAAGCTCCCTTGCCCAAGGGTGCAAATCAATAAAACGTTGGTATAACTGTATAGCATGTTTCTGCTTCACCTCCTTGAAAATAGCGCTACTCACCTTTTGTTTAGAACTATTTATACTGGACTCTGATATTCCCCATTCCTCCAATCGCTCCTTGCGTTTATCACTTTGGTGAATCATGGTTGATTCTGCAACAAGAATAAACTTATAAGCGCTATCCAAATTATGGAAAGGGTTTTTATCGTTGAGGTAAATCAGGCTTAATCCATAATGCGCTCCCACGGGGAAGCGTTTTACTGACTTTTCGAACAAAGATTTTGCTTTGAAATAGTCGTACTCTGCCAATGCGTCGAAGGCCCGGTCAATTCTTCCTGCTTTTGCGGCAGCAATCAAACCAACCGAGAACAAAATCGTATAAAAGGTCTTTCTCCACATACCGTGCAAAAATATCAATCTAATAGTGCCATTTTATGCTTATCCGAGACATTTGTAAATACACTGTCGAAAATCAGCATAAGAGGCTTTAAATGGACTTCTTTTTTGAACTATTCTTCAACATGATTTATCAACCTAAGATACCAGACCCTAAAACAAGGTTCCTTCATGATTTTAATGAGGTGCAAACCCACCCGACACAATAAGCTGTTCCATGCTAGCATAGAAAGAATGATCTAAAGAGCGTGTTCATTTCAAAATTGGAATTAGAGATTAATATCAGCCCCAACTGAAACACCATTGATCTTTTTTGTTTTCCTTCGTTAGGTGGAATTTATAATGAGTTGCTTACCTGTTCTCGGGAAAATCGTAGTTGTTGGCTATTACCTCTTTACTGCGTATTTGATTGGGCTTATTGTGCTGGAAAACAGGAACCCAATTAAAACAATTGGTTACATTATGCTGCTCACATTTGTTCCAGTCATAGGAGTTTTCATCTATTTTATGGTTGGCCAGAATTACCGTAAAAACAAGCTCTTTAATCGTAAAGAGGTCGAGAATGAAGCTTACCTGAGAACCTGGCACAATCGTCTCTCTTTTCGAAATGCACTGCTTAAAGAACACAAAGATGGATTAGGAGAATTAGTGAAGGTGGCAAAGCTTTTAATGCGAAGCGACAAAGCAGTTCTGAGTACTGAAAACACAATCAACTTTTTTTTCCATGGTAAAGTTCTTTTACCTGACTTATTGAAATCTTTTGCAGCAGCTCAAAATCATATTCACATCGAATGCTACATTATTGAGGATGGTGTGGTTTGGTCGAGTATTGAAGAGGTGCTATTGAATAGGCTAAAAGCAGGTATTACCGTAAGAATTATTTATGATGATTTTGGAAGCTCACTCTCTTCGAAATCGATTCGCACTTTAACAAAAGCCGGGGCACAAATAGTTCCCTTTACACCTGTTCGATTCCCTCTGTTGTCAAACAAAATAAACTATCGTGATCACCGAAAACTAATTGTTATTGATGGCACTACGGGATTTCTTGGAGGCATGAACCTAGCCGACAGGTATATGGGTGAGGGAAAAATGAATTGGAGAGATACCCATATTAAAATTCAAGGAATCGCTGTAAAGTCATTGCAGCTTTTATTTCTTTTAAATTGGCGGTTCGCTTCAGGAAACCCTGTTGAACCCGACGACCAGCTTATTACTGATGTAGAAATCGAGAGCACTATTCCGATTCAAATTGCTGGAAGTGGCCCAGACTCTGATTGGGCAAGTATTATGCAGGCTTTTTTTACGGCCATAACTGAAGCAAAGGAGGAAGTGCTTATTACTACACCTTATTTTATACCCAACGAAAGTATATACACAGCAATTCTAATTGCCGCTCAAAGCGGTGTAGACATCCAGGTGATTATTCCAGAAAACAGCGATTCTTTTCTAGCTCGTTATGCTACCGATTCATACATTGCTAAACTCATGGAGGCTGGAGTGATTTTTTACAAATACACCAACGGATTTATTCATGCAAAAACCATGGTAGTAGATGGATCTTTTTGTACGGTGGGAACGGCAAATATGGACTACCGCAGTTTCAACACCAACTTTGAGGTGAACGCTTTCATTTACCATCGTGAAGCGGCTCAAAAACTTAAGACAGCATTCTTGTTGGATAAAGAGAACGCTGATCTAATTGACCAAGAAGCATGGTTAAGAAGAGGGTTGACACAACGCTTAAAAGAGTCATTTGCACGACTTTTTGCACCTATGCTTTAATCAATCGATTTGATAATGTAGCATTTGAATTAACTTGCTGCAAATTGAGCATCATGCACACCGAAAATGTTTCTATCCCTACGTCTAATGGACACCTTTTAGATGCACGCATTGACTGGCCTTCAGGACAAAAACCGCGTGCTTTTGCAGTTTTTGCACATTGCTTTACGTGTAATAAAAATTTAAAAGCCATTCGAAAAATAAGCAATGCGATAACTCAAGAAGGAATCGCTTTGTTGAGTTTTGACTTTACCGGTTTAGGAGAAAGTGCTGGAGAGTTTGCTGAAACAAACTTTACATCTAACCTAGATGACTTGCAAACAGCTTGTTCTTGGTTAGCACTTCATCATCAATCACCACAGCTCATTGTTGGACATTCACTCGGTGGGGCTGCAGCACTATATGCCGCTGCCCAGGTAGACTCAGTGAAAGCAGTTGCTACAATTGCTGCACCTGCAGACCCGGAGCATGTGACGCACTTGCTTCAAGATGATATTCATAAAATTGAACAAGAAGGAGAAGCCACTGTAGTACTCGCCGGAAGACCTTTTAAGATTAAAAAGCAATTTCTCGAAGACCTTAATGAACGTCAACCCATCCAACTTGCAAAAGAACTTCGAGGAAAAGCATTACTTGTTATTCACAGCCCTCAAGACAAAATTGTAGGAATTCAGAATGCACGATCAATTTTTGAATCAGCTCATCACCCAAAATCATTTATCTCACTTGATGGGGCTGATCACCTCCTCACCTCTAACGCTGACGCATCCTATGTTGGGAGTGTAATTGGACAATGGGCAGCCAGGTACCTCGATCAGGTTGAAACACTTCCGCTAAAAACTGATAAACGCGTTGTAGTGAGACTTTCAGGAGAGCGCTACACCACCAAGATCCTTGCAGGGGGGCACCACCTTCTGGCAGATGAACCAGAGCACGTTGGGGGGAATGATTTAGGACCAACACCATATGACTTTGTTGCTACCGGCCTAGCATCGTGTACCGCGATGACTCTAAAAATGTATGCCCTTCGCAAGAAGTTACCCTTAACCGAAATCACTGTTCACGTTGACCATGTTAAAGATTATGCTACTGATTGCGAAAACTGCGAATCTACCACTGCTAAGATTGATCAATTCAAACGCTTCATACAATTAAAAGGAGACCTCACCGAAAATCAGGAGAAAAAACTACTAGCAATTGCAGATAAGTGCCCCGTTCATAAAACCTTAGTGAATAAGGCTGAGGTTCACACGGTGATTTTACCCAATTGAAGTAATAAAATTGTTAACCTTTTCAATTATAGGTAATTCGAACCGAAATTGAACCTACCTTTGCACCGCTGAAACACTCATTAAGGAAGACTTATGTTTAGCTTCAGTAAAGTTTAATTTTTTCAATTTTTTATATGAACATTTTTGTTGCGAACCTAAGCTATCGAATTAACGACGAAGACCTTAGGGATGTATTTGTAGAGTACGGAGAAGTAGACTCCGCTAAAATTATTATGGATCGTGAAACGGGGAGATCTCGTGGATTTGGATTTGTTGAAATGTCAGACGATGCAGCTGCTCGTAAGGCAATCGATGAACTTGACGGTGCTGAATACGATGGACGCGAAATGTCGGTGAAACAAGCCGAAGATCGTCCACGACGTTCAAACAGGTAATAATGTACAGGCCCCAACAATTTGTTGGGGCTTTTTTTATTCCTTTATTTCTATCCCGACTGGGCAATGATCCGAGCCCATCACATCGTTTAATATAAATGCGTTGGTCACAAGACCATTAGCATTTTCGCTGGCTAAAAAATAATCTAAACGCCATCCAATATTCTTCTTTCGAGCCCCCATGCGATAACTCCACCAAGAATACTTCACGGTTTCTGGGTTTCTACTCCTCCAAGTATCTATGAAACCAGCCTCTAAATATCGCGTCATACCATCTATCTCGCGTTGCGTAAACCCCGCAGATTTATTGTAGTTAGAGTCTGGACGAGCAATATCAATCCGTTGGTGTGCCACATTCAAATCACCGCACAAAAACGTTGGCTTTTCTTCACCCAACTCCTTTATATGCTTGAGCAGGGCTTCGTCCCATGTTTCCCTATAATCCAATCGTACGAGTTGGTTACCAGAATTCGGGACATAGGTGTTTACCAAGTAAAAACTTCCAAAATCCGCTGTAATAACCCTGCCTTCTGTATCGTGTTCAGCCTTACCTAAATCCAATGAAACTGAAACAGGTTCGCGTTTGCTCAATATAGCTGTCCCGCTGTAGCCCTTTCGTTCTGCGGAATTGGCATAATGCTGATAGTCCGGTAACCTTGAAAGTACTTCGCTAACTTGGTCATCTTGTGCCTTCGTTTCTTGAAGGCATAAAATATCAGGATTCATCAACTTTACGTCTTCGTAAAAGTCCTTCTTTGCGATTGCGCGAATACCATTTACATTCCAAGAAATCAATTTCATACTAGCTCCAGTTTTCGTGATATTTGTTTCATTATAACCTCTGCATGAATGCGGGAGTTTTCAATAAACCATTTATTTGTTTTTAATCCTCCACAAATAACCCCAGCTAAATACAGACCCTGGATATTGGATTCCATAGTCTCACGATTATGTGATGGTATTTGTTCAGGATTATTCTCAATTGTAATACCCATTGATTTTAGTAAGTTGAAGTTTGGCTGATAACCTGTTAAGGCAAGCACAAAATCATTCTGAATAACATGTTTGTTTCCATCAGAAGCAAATGTGATGGTTTCTTCATCAACTTGAATCACTTCCGAATTAAAGTGTGCTTGAATACTACCTTCAGCAATGCGGTTTACCACATCAGGCCTCACCCAATATTTTACCCGTTCACCAATACCTTCTCCTCGAACAATCATAGTAACCCGAGCTCCTTTTCGATAGCACTCTAAGGCTGCATCAACTGCCGAGTTAGAAGCCCCAACTATTGCCACCTCTTGTCCGTAATACGGGTGAGGCTCCCTGTAGTAATGCTTCACTTTATCGAGCTCCTCTCCAGGAACCCCCATTTTATTGGGTAAGTCATAAAAGCCAGTTGCTAAAACAACATTTGTACTGGAATACTTTCCTTTTGAGGTACTTACCTGAAAAATGCCATCTGTCAGCTCTACAGCTTCAACTGTTTCATAGAGCTGAATTTTTAAGTCGAAGTGCATCGCAACCCTGCGATAGTACTCCAACGCCTCTGATCGGGTGGGCTTATGGCCGTGAGATATAAATGGAACCCCTCCTATTTCAAGCTTATCTGACGTTGAGAAAAATGTCATCCCTAAAGGATAGTTATACAGCGAATTAACCAAGGTGCCCTTATCAATTATTCGATAAGACAACCCTCGCTTTTGTGCTTCAATTCCACAGGCCAATCCGATTGGCCCAGCACCAATAATAAGTACATCTTCCATAGCTAGGTAACCTTAAATAAAAGTTGATTGTTCAATTAGGAGTTCCTGTTAATCGCTTTTCTTTCATTGCATCAACATACCATTCAAACTCATTTAAGAACTTCGCGGCACGCCTTTCATAAGCCGAATCTAAGGCTGCGCCTTCAGAATTAAAGTTTTTTCCTACCTGAGAAAGTGGCAACATTGACGGAATACTCGACATTCCAAGCTCTCCAGTTACCGCGCGCAATTCAGCAGTACTCCTTACTCCTCCAAATGGCCCCGCAGAATAAGTCACCAATCCACAAGGCTTATATAAATACTCCGATTGAAAATGATCTAACAGGTTCTTCAAGCCCGCAGGCATACTGTGATTGTACTCAGCAGATACTAAAATAAACCCATCACTTTCTTCAAGCTTTCTTCCAATAGCCGCCATTTCCGAAGGTGCATCTCCCTCCTTATACTCCTTATACATCTTGTTTAACATTGGAAGTCCGCTTTCCTTGGCGTCTATAAAATGTACTTCAAATCCTCGGTGTGCTAACTGCCGCTCCACAAACCTTGCTCCGTTTATCCCTTGTCGATTGTCGCGGTATGAACCATATAAAACACTAATAATATTACCCATAATTAAACTTTTAACGAAGCTATAAAAATAGGAGCACTAACTTCGTCATGATGCATACTTCAGCACCCAATTCTTCAATTAGTATACTGATGCCAGTAAAAAATGCAGGACCCTGGATTACAGCATGTATTCAGTCTATACTTGATCAAAGTCATAAAGATTGGGAGCTAATTATCGTAAATGATGGTTGTACAGATTCTACTGAGCGCCATGTCAAGCCTTTTTTACAATCAGACAACGTCAAGTGGATTAATAACATTGGATCTGGTATAATCTCCGCATTACAGACCGCATTTGATCACGCTAAATTTAACCTAGTCACTCGGATGGACGCCGATGATCTAATGCCTGTTAATAAGCTTGAACTGTTTTACAAAACCCATCAAAAAAATCCGAACAGTATTGTTACTGGTATGGTCTCCTATTTTAGCAACCATGAGATTTCTAGAGGATATCAAAAATATGAAGCGTGGCTTAATCAACGTATCCACCTCAACGATTACTCCATTTGGGCCTATCGGGAATGCGTTATTGCATCGGCTAATTGGCTTTGTACAAAAAACATAATCACGCAAGTTGGTGCTTTTAAAGACTTGGACTATCCTGAAGATTATGACCTTACCCTACGTTGGATTCAAGCAGGGACTCCAATCGTTGGAGTTAAAACAATAACTCACCTCTGGAGAGAGCACAACCTTAGAACATCCCGCACCAGTCCGAACTACCAACAGCCTGCATTTTTTCGTTTAAAACTAAACGCTTGGATTAAGAAGTATGGATCAAACCCAGTGGTACTATGGGGCTCAGGAAAAAAACAAGCACTTGCTCAACAGGTTTTTAAAAAAGCATCCATTGCAACAATTCTCGTTGGACTAAAGCAAACCGACACCGCAAGTGCATATACAAGCATCGATCTCAACGAAAAACCGCGAATACTCCTATGTGTTTACCCACAGCAAGAGGAACGCGACAGGCTTGTTGAATACCTCAATAATGGTGGTTTAGTCATGGGGGAGCACTATTGGTTTCTTTAGTCAAATGCATTGGGCAGCTAGAACGATTATGACTTATTTTTGTTATTCCTAAAACCCAAAACGCATGAGTGAACCAAAGTGGAAAACCGTTAAAGAATACAGCGATATTACCTATCAAAAATCAGGTCAAGTAGCACGAATTGCTTTTAACCGACCCGAAGTTCGCAACGCCTTTCGACCAAAAACTGTTGGTGAACTGTTCGAAGCATTTTTAGATGCTCGCGAAGACACAAATATCGGTGTAGTTCTGTTCTCCGGTGAAGGGCCTTCTCAAAAAGATGGAGGTTGGGCATTTTGCAGCGGGGGTGATCAAAATGCCCGTGGCCATCAAGGATATGTTGACGAAGAGGGAATGCCACGACTGAATATACTCGAAGTTCAACGCCTCATCCGATTCATGCCAAAAGTAGTCATCGCCGTTGTTCCAGGATGGGCCGTTGGTGGAGGTCATAGTTTACATGTAGTTTGCGACCTCACTTTAGCCAGTAAAGAACATGCCATTTTTAAACAAACAGATGCTGATGTAACGAGCTTTGATGGTGGCTACGGATCTGCTTACCTCGCTAAAATGGTGGGACAGAAAAAAGCACGTGAAATTTTCTTTTTAGGTAGGAACTACAGTGCACAAGAAGCACATGATATGGGAATGGTAAATGCAGTCATCCCGCATGATGACCTCGAACAAACTGCATATCAATGGGCCCTTGAAATTCTTCAAAAATCACCTACATCAATCAAGATGCTCAAATTTGCTTTTAATGCAACTGATGACGGTATGGTTGGACAGCAAGTATTTGCGGGAGAAGCGACACGTTTAGCATATATGACGGAAGAAGCTAAAGAAGGAAGAAATGCTTTCCTAGAAAAGCGCAAACCCGACTTTTCGAATATTAAATGGATACCATAAATTCCTAAATGATCTACATTACCGTATTTCTTGGCATCCTGTTCATTGCTTTTGGATTTATCTATTATAAAGATGACCCTGTCAAACTGATTTCCGGTTATCAGGAGCTCACCTTAGACCAACAAACCCAAGTCGATGCTTCAGGATTTGCACGCTACTTCAGAAGGTTTCATTGGATCCTCGGGACTATCGTCTTGATCGGAGGATTACTACTTTATGTATTTGCGCCATCTATTTTAGGCAATTTCATAAGTTTCGTCCCGCTTATTGGTTACCTATTATTTATTGCAAGAACTGGAACTTACTTTGGAGCTGTTCAGCGCGGATTAAGAAGAACAGCCTTGGTGGTAATGATTATTGTAACTACCGGTGTTGGTGTTCTCACTTACTTTGGAGGTCGCTTAGACCGCGTCAAGTTGTTAACCGATGAGCTCAAAATTAGTGGTATTTACAGCGTTGATGTTGCTTATTCCAATATTACTCAAATTTCAGCGGTAGACTCCCTTCCTACTATTTCTTCCAAAAAGCATGGGTTCGCAACACCACCTATTTTTAAGGGTGTTTTCAAAAATGCAAACAACTCCACGGTTCACCTTGTAATTCAAGGTAAATACAGCCCAATTCTTAGGATTCAACGCCTCAATGAACCCACCATTTACTACAATCACCCTACACTGAACATCGATTCCTTGGTTCGTGAAATTAAGCTTCACATTCAGTAATTTATTTGGGCGCCCCTTTCAGGTCAGGCTTTCCGCGCTACATGGTAGCTTGCTTCAATCCTTGGCGCACAGCAAACAACTGAACCAATTAAGCCAAGAGGTGTACATTTTACAACTTCAAATTTATTACCGCATGGTTGCAAGATATTATCTATTGGTACTATTCTGTCTGTTCCTCATTGCTTGTTCTAGTGTTGAACGGGAACGTTTCACCCTCCAACAACAAGACCCTCATCAACTTTACATAAACGATGGAGACTCAACAATGCTTTTTTACGACTTGTATCGTACAACAGATCGTACAAGTGGGATATTGATACTAATTGCTGGAGCCGGTGAGCTCACCACTTCAATTCCCAAGCAATCTGATTTAGTAACAACAGCGTTAGCAAATGGAATTACAGTAGTTATACCCTCTCATAATTTTGGAACCTTAAAACGTATTCATGATATAACTTTCCTTAATCAGGTAATAAACCATGTCTTAACCAACCAAGTTCCAGAATCCACTCCTGTGGTTATAGGAGGGTTTTCTAATGGAGGAATGCTCGCATTATCATATGGCATACGCTCAGTACAAAAAGGCGATACGCGTATTATTCCTGCTGGAATAATTGCCGTTGATCCTCCTGTAGATTTTAAGTCATTCTATGCCTACACGCAACGAGAAATAACTAGAAGTTCATCGGATATTGGAATGCAAGAAGCTAAATTCATTCAGCAACTTTTTCACCATGAATTTGGAGGATCTCCTCATGAAATACCACACATGTATGAAGAGTACTCTCCATACTCTTATGACCTACCCCATGGAGGTAATGCCAATTATTTAACTGAAATACCTATTCGTATTCACACAGACCTAAATACTGAATTCCTTATCGAGCAGCGAAATAGAGACCTGTATGATTGGAATGGAGCCCGTTTGATTGCCTTTGCTCGTCAACTCAAAGCGAATGGAAACAAAGATGTCTCCCTTGTGGTAAGCAAAAATAAAGGCGTAAGATCCAGCGGTGAACCCCACCCACATTCATGGAATATCGTCATGCAGGAAAACACCATAGACTGGATACTAAACAAACTGCGTCCAGACTAATTAAACTTCATATATCCGCACCTTCTTCTTCTTTAGCCTTGCGTTATTGACTTTTCCCAAAAGCGCATCAACCATTCCTTGTTTAACCGCAACAAATGCGCAGTCAGTTTTCAGTTCAATGGTTCCAAGGTCAGCTGAATCAAGCCCTCCTTGTTTAAGGAACAAACCCGCTATATCTCCCTTTGATATTTTATCCTTTCTACCTCCTGAAATAAATAAGGTTGTCCAAGGGGTTTTAACAAATTTGCGTGAATCATCAAGATCCAGCTCCTCAGCTTCACCAATAAATGAGGGTAACTTCCTTCGCCTTTGTTGAATTATATATGCTGCCCCTGATTGCGTAACTCGTGCCGTCCTTCCATTTCTATGCACAAACTCAGCAGCTTTAAATGGCAGCTCAACATGTATCACAGAATCTATTTCAGGCACATCAATTCCCCGTGCAGCCAAATCTGTGGCCAGTAAATACTGATACGTACCGTTCCTGAACTTAATTAAAGAACGTTCACGGTCTACTTGCTCCATCCCACCGTAGAACATACCAAAAGATACATCAGCCCGCTCCAGAACCTCAGCGACTTGAGCAATGGAGTCCTTAAAATTGCAAAAGAGTATTCCGTTCTTAGACTCCAGGTGATTAATCAAATCAACCAATACACCATACATAGAGTCGCTATGGTTCATAACGGTGTAGCGCTTTAGCCGTGTTTTATCTTCTTGATTAAAAACTAATTTTTTAGGATCCCTAAGCTCAACAAATGCTGGTATAGGTTTAGTCGTAGCAGAGGTTAACACCTTTTTCTTCACATTAGGCATAGTTGCCAAAATAGCCTTCATTTCAGGCTCGAAACCTACCTCTAACGACTTATCAAATTCATCTAACACATAGGCACGAACTAATGCTGTAGATATCGCTTCGCGCCTCAAGTGATCCGCTACCCTTCCCGGAGTTCCAATAAGTATAGCTGGGGGATGTTTCAACTCCAGTCTTTCTTTGGTTCCAGAACGCCCACCGTAAACAGCATTCACTTTAAAACCAGTACCCATATCCCTTAGTACTTGTTCTATTTGAATGGCAAGTTCGCGCGAGGGTACCAATATCACTAATTGTACTTCGTGTACATCTGGATCAATCAATCCCAGTAGTGGCAACAAAAATGCTACTGTTTTACCTGTTCCTGTAGGGGATATTAAAACTACTTCAGCTAACGATTCAATCGCATGCTGAGCACTTTCCTGCATCGGGTTCAATTCAGCTATACCCAATTTTGCAAGCAGTGCAGTTTGACTTTTCGTAGATATTGACATGCGCCAAAGGTAGGTCAATCTGATTGGGTTCGGAGCGATGTTCGCTTCTACCTATTAGGTGCTAGCAGCAAGATATTAACTCACTACAATTTAACGCTTAGTGTTTCCGGATGCAACATGCTCAATTTTGCAAATCATCGCCTCAAACCATGCATGTTGAATGATTTGACCGTGAAAGAGCATACGATTTACAACAACCCAGATGCTTTTAGACAAGCCCTCATTTTTTCATACGTCTGTGAGATATCCATATCCAAACCAACAGACATTCGAATCAAGCCATTACTCAACCCCATTTCATGCTGTTCATCTTCCGGAATCTCACTGGAAGTAGAGCTTCCGGGGGCAGAAAACAAGGTTTTATAAAAACCTAAACTAACCGCTAAATAACCAATATTAGCATCCTGCATACGCTCCATAAAGTCGTATGCAAGTTCCTTTGTTTTGCAATTAATGAGTATCATTCCAGAGTAACCGTACACCGCATTCATCTGATTGGTAAATAGGTCATGTTGCGGATGATCTGTCATTCCTGGATACTTCACTTCCAAACCGTCTTCCTGCAGTTTAGTTGCGATGTAAGAAGCATTTTTACTGTGCTGTTCCATACGCAGGTGAAGTGAGCGAAGGTTCTTTAAAATTGATGCCGACCTCATCGGATCCATAGAAGGCCCTAGAATCATGGCCGCTCCATTGTTTACATCCATCAATGAGTCTACAAATTCCTTTTTACCACAAACAACCCCACCCATCGTATCACTCGTTCCATTAATGAATTTGGTCAACGAATGAACCACAATATCTGCACCTAGCTGAATAGGAGAAATCACCATAGGTGTAAAAGTATTGTCTACTACTAATGGGATACCCGATGGGGCTACCATTTTTTTAATGGCAGGAATATCTGCAACTTCCAATAGTGGATTACTCAGCGCTTCAACATATACAAGTTTAGTGCTCGGACGAATAGCTGCTTGAATATCTTCAAGTTTCGTTTGATCAATAAACGTAACCTCGATGTTGAACTTTTTGACGAAGTTTTTCAAAAAAGCATATGTCCCACCATAAATAGTTCGACTAGCAACAATGTGATCTCCTGCGTTACACAGTTGTAACATCACACACGTAATCGCTCCCATTCCAGAACCCATAACTTGTGCTGCTTCAGCTCCCTCCATCTTTGCTAACGCATCTGCTAAATAGCGATTCGTAGGGTTCCAATGACGCGAATACAGGTAACATCCTTCAATTTCATTTTCAAATATTTCCTCCATTCGGTTTGCCTTAAGAAAGGTGTAGGTTGAACTATCTGTAATGGAAGGGTTAACTCCGCCAAATTCTCCGAAATATTGAATATTTTGGAGCTCTGTTGCTGGATCGAATGGTTTATTACGCATGTGTTTCCTTAATTTGGACCTAAAGTACCAAAATCAAGTGAACAACAAAGAGACTAATTCAGTCGTGTATTCATTATTTTGATAATCAGCCACAATTTTAATTCGCGCGAATTGATCAATCAAATAGTATCTACTGGAAAATGTGACTCAACTCTCGGTAAGCTGAAAATGTAGGACAAAAAAAACCACTTTAGAAAACTAAAGCGGTTCAATTTGAAGTAGTCCGTACGGGAATCGAACCCGTGTCTCCACCGTGAAAGGGTGACGTCCTAACCCCTAGACGAACGGACCATTTGTCTCAAATGGACGGCAAAGATAATCATCTTTCAATTTCGCAAAAGTGAAATCTGTCTTTTTTTAAATTATTCGCTATTCTTTTAAGTCACCTTTCCTCATAGTGGCACCTTCAGACTCCCAATTAAACTTAAACCCAAGGCGTTTACCCGTTTTGAGTCTATGGTTTTGACCCAATGCTTGCATCTGAAAAACAGATGCTACCTGAACTTTATTATACGGAGGGGAGAGTAAATCGAATTTCAATGCGTACAATATGCTGGCTTCGACCATATCCCTCAAAGTTTCACGATCAATTGTGCCTTCCGAAAAGCTTGAATAACGGTGTCCTAAATCTCCCTTACCTTCCAAGAAATAGTGCTTCTCCTTATTGATGAAAAGACGCGAAACCAAATAACCAAGGTCATTCTCACGATTGTACTTAAAGCTATCTGCTAAGAAATTATAGATGTTAATCACACCACAGAAAGCTCGCGTATCGTCTTCCTCCACGTAACTGGTCTTCCAGACGTAACTCTCACCTTCAAAAGAAAATACGTTCGTATGCATGTGAAAAATAAGCACGTCTCCACCAAATTTTATTCGCGCCTCAAACTCACTATCTGTTTTTGCCTCAACTACCACAGCAGAATCTAGCTCCCCCATGCGTGCACCATATTCTTCACAAATTTCATCTAGGATTCCGCGTAACCAGCCAAAAACAGTTTTAACCTGTCTGTAAACTTCCTGCTTCGTTGACGACTTAGTTTTAAACAGCTGAAAAATTGATTCTTCTTGCTCTGTCATGATTTAATAAGCTTTAGCAAATAAAACCCGTTGCCTCGATGGTGCTCCAGTCTTTATACACACGCCTGCTTCCTCTGCATTACCTAAGGGTATGCAGCGTATCGTGGCCTTCGTTTCTTCTTTTATGCGCTGTTCAGTTTCTACCGTACCATCCCAATGGGCGCTAACAAACCCACCTTTACCATTTAGCACATCAACAAACTCAGCCCAGGTGTCAACAGGAGTAATATGGTCATCTAATCGCTGTTTAGCTCGATCATATAGATTGCTCTGAATATCTACCAATAAGCGTTCAATGGAATCTGCAACTTCACCTATTGGCATAGCGCTTTTCTCAAGTGTATCGCGCCTTGCAACTTCTACCTGACCCTTTTCTAAATCACGAGGTCCAATGGCAATTCGCACCGGAACTCCTTTAAATTCATACGCTGCAAATTTCCAACCCGGCTTATGTGTATCCCGATTGTCAAACTTCACAGAAATTCCTTTTGCCTTGAGTTTAACCTTTATTTCTTCTGCTTTTTCTGAAACTTGGTTAAACTGTTCTTCGCCTTTATAGATTGGAATTATAGCAACTTGAATTGGGGCTAATTTTGGAGGCAGTACCAAGCCATTATCATCTGAATGGGTCATCACTAAGCCACCCATTAAACGGGTTGAAACCCCCCAGGATGTTGCCCAAACATATTCTTGCTTTCCTTCTTTAGATGCATACTTTACATCAAAAGCTTTTGCAAAGTTTTGTCCTAAGAAATGTGACGTTCCTGCTTGCAAAGCTTTTCCATCTTGCATTAGTGACTCTATGCAGTACGTTTCCAGTGCACCTGCAAAACGCTCGCTTGCCGTTTTAATTCCTTTTAGAACGGGCATTGCCATGTACTCTTCTGCAAAATCAGCGTAAACATCTAACATTAACTCAGCCTCCTCAATTGCTTCTGCTTTAGTGGCATGAGCAGTATGTCCTTCTTGCCAAAGAAACTCAGCCGTTCTTAAAAACAAGCGCGTTCTCATCTCCCACCTTACAACATTTGCCCACTGGTTAACTTTTACTGGTAGATCCCTGTACGATTGAATCCAATTCTTATATGTATTCCAAATAATCGTTTCAGAAGTTGGTCGAACAATAAGCTCTTCCTCAAGCTTAGCATCTGGATCTACAATAACACCAGCTCCATCTGGATCATTTTTTAGGCGGTAATGGGTAACAACCGCACATTCTTTTGCAAAGCCCTCAACGTGATCAGCCTCTTTGCTCAAGTACGACTTTGGAATAAAAAGCGGGAAATATGCATTTTCATGCCCTGTCTCTTTAAACATATCATCTAACCTGCGCTGCATAGCTTCCCAAATAGCGTAACCGTAAGGTTTTATCACCATACATCCACGCACATCTGAGTTCTCTGCTAAATCCGCCTTTACAACCAATTCGTTATACCACTTCGAATAGTCTGCATCCCGCGATGTAAAATCCTTTGCCATTGAGCTTGCTTTGAAATTTTATGAATAACAAATGTAACGTTATAGCCGCAGTTTTTAAGTGCTATTTAACCAGGAATCGTTGTCAATTATCAGAAGTCATAATTTTTGTAATTTCTCTATTCGTTCATAACCTCATAAACCTCGACTTCTGGTTTCGGCATGTTTATTGTTAAATTTGGTGTATGATACGAAAAACATTACCCCTAATTTCAACGATGGTTTTATCGGCACTTCTATTTGGCTGCGGCTTGCAGGAAGAGCTTCAAAGCGGAAGGTATGAGACGGATGATGTCTACTTTGCCTCAAATGACTATTTAAAACCAATTCCAACAACAACTGACAACTCAACAGTTGAAGAGTCCTATACTCCTCCCGAAGCAACTCCTAATTCTGGAAGAACACAGGGTTTCCCTGCTAATCAGGAGTACCAATACTGGGATAGCAGCTATACCACAAGAATCCGGAACTTTCATAATCCGATGGTACCCACATACGATCAGTATAATTACTACGACCCGCTTGCATCACCATACGGCTACAGTGGTAATGGATGGGGAACGCCTTATGGAAACAACTGTTTTGGAAACCCTGGATGGAACAACTCATTTTCAATTTCTTCGGGTTGGGGATACCCTTATTACGGCTCTTCCAATTCGTGGAGCTGGCGCTACGGAAACCAGATAGAACCATGGCCGTATAACCCTTTTTTCGGACCTACATTTGGATACAATAATTGGTACGGAAATCCATACTACGGAGTCAATTACCAAGCCTTCAATACTCGGCCTTATTATGCAGGGGGCTACAACATGCCAACCGATAACGGAACAGCATCAAATCGCGGTAGGAGCGGAGGCTCTTCATCAGGAGCTTCTTCAGCCCAAGCTATTCGTCCAAGGAATTATTCACGAAACACACGTTCAGGTATAGCGTCGCCTGATGCATCAAGTGGAAAACGTGCAAATTCTAATGGAGCAACTGGAACTAATCCAAGGGGGGGCATTATACGTAACTCAACCCTTAATTCTGGAGAACGACTTTCTCGACCAATGTTTTCAGGACGAAGCGAAGAACGAACTACCAGTTCAAGACCAGAAGTAAAAAGTAATGTTCAACGCCCTAAGCAAAACTTAAGGTCATCCTCACAGAGGAATTATACGCGTTCAACTACCCGTCCAAGTGCACGCAGTCAAACGCGTAATAGAACTCAAAACCAAACTTCTACCAACTCAGAAGGATCGGCTGTGAAAAACTACAGTAAACCACAGCGCAATGTGAACCGGAATAATTCATCGAGACCAACTCGACCAGCTAGGTCTCAGCCATCACGAACTACAACTGAACCTTTTCAATCTATCCAGCGGTCACCCAGTAATAACTCAAGGAGCTCAAGTCCACGAAGCGGTGGATCATCTCGCAGCTCTAGTTCAAGAGGAAGGAGATAAACTATGAATACTAAAACACTATTTACAGGAATCCTCATCCTCATTACCGGGATAATTCAAGCTCAAAGTGAGCTAGATGCTATTCGTCTATCAAATAATACATTTGGAGGAACAGCGCGATTTATGTCCATGGGAGGCGCATTTGGAGCCCTAGGCGCAGACCCCTCGGTTTCCGCTACAAACCCAGGAGGCCTTGCACTTATGAAGCGTTCTGAGTTTTCACTGACTCCTTCCCTTTATTTGCATTCCAGTAACACCAATTTTAATGGATCAAAAATATCAGATAATGCCGCTAATTTTGCATTTCAAAATGCTTCTTATACAGGCGTAAACAGTCGTGAAAACATTTCTGGTTGGTTAAGCACGACTTGGAACATTGGGTACAGCAGAACTGGGGACTTCAATCAATCTAGAACATTTCAAGGCGAAAACAATAGTAGTTCGTTACTGGACGGTTACTTGTACGGTATTCAACAGCAAGGACTAACAGTAGACGAGTTAGAAAATGATTTAGCATACGACTTAGATTATTACCTCGCTTGGCAGACTTTCCTGATTGACACGTTTCAAGTTAATCAAAACACGTACGATTACTATGTAAACCTCGACAGCTACAACGCGACTCAAAAAAAGGTAGTAGAAAGTTCAGGTAATAGTGGGCAATACACCTTATCATACGCGGGAAACTATAATAACCGATTCTTTTTAGGTGGTGGTATCGCTCTTCATACTTATGAATATAATCAAGAATCAATATTCAATGAGTCATACCCTTCACCTGATACGCTCAACCAACTTACCTTTAATGAAAAGTTGACTAGCTCTGGAAGTGGAGTAGATATGAAAATTGGAATGGTTTATCGCGTAAATGATATGGCGCGTGTTGGCTTGGCTATTCATTCTCCAACGTGGTATACGGTTAACGAACGATTCCAACATTCTATGTCTTCTGATTTTAGAAATGGCGCCACATATGAGCAAGCTTCATTAGAATATGACAATACCTATTCATTTCGCACACCGTGGAACATTCAACTCAGCGGCGCATATATATTGGGCAAGCGAGGCTTAGTATCAGGAGAGTACCACTTTACTGATTACAGAAGTAGTAACTTCAGCGGAAAGGAAGGCGTTGATTTGTCAGAATCAAATGTTTTGGTCAAAAATTCACTTTCAGCTGGTCACCTCGCTGCTCTCGGCGGCGAATATCGCATTGGGCCACTTAGCATTAGGGGTGGATTCAGGTGGCAGTCTTCACCTTACCAAGGTAATTTTGATGATTTATTGACAGCACAACATACCTATTCGTTAGGTCTAGGTTATCGAACGGATAAGTTCTACGTGGACTTAGCTGCAGCCCATCAACGTTATGACCAACAGGATTGGCTATACGACGCTAGGTTCATTTCGCCATCATCCGTTAGTCTAACCAACACAACAGTTATGCTAAGTGTAGGTATTCGTGGGTTCTAAAAAAAAACTGCGTAAAAAAAAAAGGCCATCCAAACGGATGGCCTTTTTTCAGTTAATACAATGTGATTATTTCAACGCAGCTATTTTCTCCGCTTCCTCGGCAGCAAGCTCTTGATCAACTAGAATCCTTCCGCTATGTTCATCAACAATAAGCTTTTTACGTGCAGAAATATCAAGAATACGCTGGGGTGGAATCTTAATAAAAGATCCTCCGGCTGAATCACGTTCCACCGGAACAACAGCTAACCCATTTTTTACTTTATTGCGAATGCGTTTGTATGCATCCAATAAACGTTGTTCTATTAATTTCTCAGCTTCACCTGATGCTTTAACTAACTTCTCTTCATCTTTCTGGGTCTCAGAAATAATTGAATCAAGTTCACCCTGTTTGTGCTCTAAATCCTTTTTGCGATCATCAAGATCTGCTTTTGCGGCTTCAATAACTTCTTCCTTTGCAGCTATTTTAGCACGGAACTCTTTGATGCGCTTTTCAGCAAGTTCTATTTCTAGGGTTTGGAACTCTATCTCTTTTGTTAGCGAATCAAACTCACGATTATTTCGCACGTTTTCTTGCTGCTCCTTATACTTTGTTATAGAAGCTTCACATTCTTTGATCAGAATTTTCTTACCTGAAATTTCACTATTCAGGTCCTCCACATCATCTTGCATTTTCTCTAAACGCGTGTTCAGTCCTTCAATTTCATCTTCAAGGTCTTGAACTTGTAATGGGAGCTCACCGCGTACTAAACGCAGTTTATCAATTTCTGAATCGATGAGTTGCAGACGGTATAGAGCTCTTAGCTTGTCTTCAACATTCATCATTTTCGGATCCTTTGCAGCAGCTTTCTTAGCCATAGTGCCTTATAAATAGTTAATTGGATTCGTATTTTCCTTCGTCAAATGGACTGCAAATGTAGGAAATTTTTCCTCAAGCGTTTCAGCTATTAACTCAATCGTAAACTGCTCACTCTCATAATGTCCGACATCTGCTATTACTAGCTTTTCATCTGCGTCAAAAAACTGATGGTATTTCATATCACCAGTGATAAAAACATCAGCTTCATTGCTTATTGCATGATCAATTAAAAAACTCCCTGAACCGCCACATAACGCCACTTTCAACACCTTATCTTGGTTTGGTTTGGTAAACCGAACGCATGATGTATTTAATCGTGTTTTCAAGGATTTAAGGAACTCCATTGTTGGCTCTGGCTCTGGTAATTCACCAATCATCCCTGAACCAACTTCCGACCATGAGTTTTCAAGTTTTATTAAATCGAAAGCAATTTCTTCATAAGGATGTGATTTGCGCATCGCTTGCATGACCTCAATTTCAGCGTGTGCTGGCAAAATAACCTCAACACGTTCTTCAGGTTCCATGTGTCGCTCCCCTTGTTTTCCTACAAATGGGCTTGAGTTAAGCCCAGGGCGGAAAGTCCCTTCACCTGTAACTGAAAAACTGCACTCATCGTAGTCTCCTATACTACCTGCACCAGCTTGGAAAAGCGCTTTGAGTAATTCCGCTTTAAAGCTAATCGGAACATACACAGTGAGTTTCTTTAAAAGACCTGATTTTGGAGCTAAGATACGCCTGTTAATTAGGCCTAATTTATCACTAATCTTAGCATTCACTCCGCTCAGTACGTTATCTAAGTTTGTATGAATCGCATAAATGGCAATATCCGCTTTAATCGCTTTAATAAGTGTCCGCTCTATGTAGTTTTTCCCTGTAAGGGACTTCAATCCAGAGAAGACAATGGGATGGTGCGAAACAATCAAGTTAGCTCCTTTCCGAATTGCTTCATCTACAATCACTTCTGTGCAGTCTATAGAGACTAGCACTCCTTTACACGCTGCAGCTTCATCCCCAACTATTAAACGCGCATTATCATAGCTTTCCTGCAATGCTTTAGGGGCTAAGCATTCGAGCTCTTTTAGTATGTCTTGAATTTTCATAACCTGTCAAGTTCTAAAACGAAGGTATTTCAATTTAACGAAGCTCTCACAATACTAACATATAGACTACCTTTGCCACTATGAATCCTTTACGCCTTTTGCTAGCTCCTTTGGCCGCACTTTATGGCGTTGGTGTATGGCTACGAAACCTACTTTATGATAGTAAATTGCTCAAATCACATGAGTTTCCTGCAATTTCGACCATCACAATAGGAAACCTCACAACAGGTGGCACTGGTAAAACCCCTCATACAGAATACTTAATTCGGCTCCTAAAAGACGAGTTTAATATCGCTACACTTAGCAGAGGTTATGGCAGAAAATCAAGGGGTT
The DNA here is from genome assembly GCA_965661625.1 of Salibacteraceae bacterium. Lineage (GTDB taxonomy): Bacteria > Bacteroidota > Bacteroidia > Flavobacteriales_G > Salibacteraceae. Next base: position 53,642 of record CBFIEM010000002.1, on the reverse strand, counting down.
ATCAGTTAGCTACATTAGGCTCATCTCATGAGGAAATAGGAGATGAGCCAAGACAATTCAAGCAGAAATTCCCAGAAGTACCTATAGCAGTAGAAGCAGAAAGAGCTTTGGGCATTCAAACTTTAATGGAGTCAGTTGCCAATCTAGATGTGGTTTTACTTGATGACGCCTTTCAGCATCGCCCTATTCACCCTGGTATTGCAATTCTTCTTACAGAATACAGCAACCTGTTTATCGATGATTTCATATTACCTGTAGGAAACCTACGTGAGCCAAAATCAGGAATGAGACGTGCTGACATTATTATTGTCACCAAAAGTCCTGAGGTTTTCTCTCCTTTAGACCGGAGGGCGATAAAAGATCGTTTATCCCCAAAGTCTTACCAGCAAGTTTATTTCAGTTATTTCAAATACGGTGCAATAGAGCCTGTATTTCCAGGAGAGCTCACAACCCCACTGCTATCAAATATTGATCATATCATATTGGTGACTGGTATTGCGCATTCAGGAAGGCTGCTGGAATACTTAAACCATTATGACTTTATCATAGAACATTTGGAGTTTGGAGATCACCATGATTATTCTGATGACGACCTTACAAAAATTGAGCAGACGTTTAAAACTGCAAGCGGAGTCCAAAAAATAATTTTAACAACAGAAAAAGACGCAATGCGATTGCAACATCCAGACGCTGAACCTTTGTTAAAGTTACTCCCCATTTATTACATTCCAATTGAAGTTGCCTTTCACGGTAACGACTCTAACGAGTTTAATGAGCAAATCATTCATTATGTCCGAAGAAATAAGGTCAATAGCCAGTTTCATTCGTAAGCACATTTCCGAGCGACCAAAATGGGGCATTATCCTTGGCTCAGGTCTTGGCGACTTGGTTCACTCCATTGATGTTGAGTGGCAAACAAGTTACGAGAACCTAGGTGGGTTTCCGAAAAGCACAGTTCCTGGTCATGAAGGAAAACTCATTTTTGGAAGGATTAAAGGTATTCCGATCATAGCTTTTCAGGGGCGTTTTCATTTCTACGAAGGGTACTCCATGAAAGAAGTTGCTAGTCCAGTATACCTTCTGAAAGAGCTAGGAGTTGAACAGCTCATTGTCAGTAATGCAGCAGGGGGAACCCACCCTGACTTTAACATCGGTGATATAATGATCATTAGAGATCATATCGGCTTATTCCTTCCGTCTAACCCATTGATTGGTCCAAACAACTCTAATGAGGGCCCACGGTTTCCCGACATGAGTGAAACTTACAGCCTAAAGTTGCGCACTTCGTTCAAAAAGGTTGCTCAAACGTTGGAAATTCCAGTCCAAGAAGGTGTGTATTTCGGAGTAACCGGTCCAACATTTGAAACGCCTGCAGAATATAAAACTATCGCCATACTTGGTGGCGATGCTGTTGGTATGAGTACAGTACCTGAGGTAATAGCAGCCCGCTATTTGAATATTGAAGTTCTTGGCCTTTCTGTAATAACGGATTTAGGAGTAGTTGGAAAGATTGTTAAAGTAACGCACAAGGATGTGCAGTTGGCAGCGGCAAAAGCCGCAGATAAAATGACACATTTAGTTAGTAAATTCATTACCTCGCATTAACTATTTTTGATCCCTGAATTATGGAAACAGTATACGACAAATACGAGGCAGTTATTGGGTTAGAAATACACGCTCAACTGCACACGGCCTCCAAGGCATTCTCCAGTGACCCAAATGAATATGGATCACTACCTAATCATAATATTAGTGCTATATCTTTGGGCCACCCAGGTACACTTCCTAGGCTCAATGAGAACAGCGTTCTTTATGCTATAAAACTGGGGCTTGCTTGTAAAAGTAACATCACACCCTATAATGAGTTTGCTCGAAAAAACTACTTCTATGCAGATTTACCCAAGGGCTATCAAATTACCCAAGACACCACCCCCATTTGCACAGGTGGGCATGTTACCATAAAAATTGACGGTCAAGATCGAAACATCGCACTCACTCGAATCCATATGGAAGAGGATTCAGGAAAGAGTGTCCATGACCAAGACCCATTCAATACTTTGGTAGATTTGAATCGAGCGGGAGTTCCTCTGTTAGAACTTGTTTCTGAACCAGATATGAGAACTAGCGACGAGGCTTATCAGTTCGTAACTGAAGTCCGCAAATTAGTGAGATATCTAGAAATTTGTGATGGAAACATGGAAGAGGGTTCGCTTCGCTGTGACGCAAACATTTCAGTGAGACTCAAAGGAAATCACCCATTTGGCCAAAAGGTTGAAGTTAAAAACATGAACTCAATTCGCAATGTGCAGCGGGCCATCGAATTTGAAATCAAGCGTCAAATTGAAGCAATTGAAGCTGGACAAAGCATACCTCAGGAAACTCGAACTTTTCATGCCGATACTGGAATTACGACAAGTATGCGTAGCAAGGAAATGGCTAATGACTACCGATATTTCCCTGAACCCGATTTACAACCTGTTTACATTTCACAGGAAGATATTAATGAGGTTAAATCCACCCTTCCACCACTTCCCAATGAACTATACAAAAAGTACACTCAAGAATTAGGACTCTCGGCTTATGATGCTGGCGTTTTAACAGACTCTAAAGAGGTTGCTCTTTTCTTTGAAGAGTTAATTGGATTAACCAATGAACATAAGTCTGCTGCAAATTGGGTTATGGGTGAGGTTAAATCGTTTCTTAATGACCGTGCTATCCACATCAGTAATTTCCCATTGAAACCATCGCATATTGCAGCTTTAATTGAACTAATAAGTGCTGGAAAAGTGTCGCATTCTATAGCTTCTTCGCAGTTATTTCCAGCACTTTGTGCGTCACCTGAAAGCAATGTGGAAGAGCTTGCCAAAAAACTTGACCTCATTCAAGACAGCAATGAAGACTCTCTTAGTGAGTTTATTGATTCAATCATGCGAGAAAATCCATCAGAACTTGAGCGTTATCGCAATGGTGAGAAAAAATTGCTCGGTTTTTTTATGGGGCAATTAATGAAAGTATCTCGTGGGAAGGCTGACCCCAAGAAATCAAATCAACTACTTCGTCAAAAACTTGAAGGATGAAAATCAATATAATCTATCTATTAGTAGCAGGTGTTTTTATGGCCTGCAGTTCAGAGCAAGAAGGGAACATTACCATTTCTGGAAACCTAGAAAATGTAACGAATAAACAACTTGTACTTCAGCGTTTAACTAATGCTCAGCCGATATCCGTAGATACAATTGATGTGGATGATGATGGCTCATTTATAGTTAGTACTTCTATCAACTCCTTTGGTTTTTTTCAGTTAGGGTATGGTCCTTCAAACACCATTAACTTGGTTTTGGAGCCCAATGATCAACTAAAAGTAACTGGAAATGCTGCTAACCTCAATACCGACTTTACGGTGAGTGGTTCAGCCGAGGCAAAGTACTATCGTACTTTTTTAATGACACAGTTCCGTCATTACCAACAACTTGACTCGCTAAAACAAGAGCTACAAGCATACAGTCAAAACAGAGACCAAGGTGGGTTTATGCAAACGCTTCAGGTGCAACAAAAACTCAAGAACGACTACTCGGAAAAAATTAAAACGTTGATTGATAACCATCCTGACTCTAAGGTCAACTTAGCAGTTGTTGAGCAACTTGACCCTGAGAAGGAATTCGACTATTTTGATAGGGTAAGCACAGTCTTGAACAATTCACTTCCCAACTCTGATTACACAAATAATCTTTCGTCCCGAGTGGAAGGATGGAGAAAAACCGCAATAGGAAGTCAGGCTCCTGAAATTGCCTTACCCAACCCTATGGGTGAGGTTATGAAACTTTCAGAATTGAGAGGGAGTTATGTCCTTATCGATTTTTGGGCATCATGGTGTCGTCCATGTCGCGATGAAAATCCAAACGTCGTAAGGATGTACAATGAGTACAAAGATGACGGCTTCACAGTTTACAGCGTCTCTTTAGACGGGCTTCCTCAACAAAAAGGAACAGGAAAAGAGCGCTGGATACAAGCTATACAAGAGGACAACCTAATATGGCCCTATCACGTTAGTGACCTAAAAGGATGGCAGTCTAGTGCAGCAAATTTATTTCAGGTAAGGTCTATTCCATTTTCGTTATTAGTAAGCCCTGAAGGAGAAATAATTGCTAAAAACCTTCGTGGTCCAGAACTTGGAAATAAACTTGCCGAACTCTTCAGGAAGTAATTTTAAGAATCAAATCTTTTAGTCTATTTGAGTAACCAAACTCATTATCATACCAGCCCACAACCTTAACCATTTTACCAATTACTGAGGTAAGCTGGGCGTCAAAAATTGACGAGTGGGGGTTGTCAATAACATCTACACTGACTAGGGGGTCTTCCGTATACTGAAGGACTCCCTTTAGAGTTCCCTCTGCAGCTTTTTTAAATGCGGCATTTACAACGGCTTCAGTTAGAGACTCTTTAAGAACAAAATTCATATCTGTTAAAGAACCATTGGGCACGGGAACCCGAATACCTGCCCCTCCTGTTATACCATCTAACTCTGGAAAAATTTTGGTAATAGCCTTTGCTGCGCCAGTTGTTGTAGGCACTATTGATAATGCCGCCGCACGAGCTCTTCTTAAATCACGGTGTGGCGTATCATGTAAACGCTGATCATTGGTATAAGAATGCACAGTTGTAATGTAGGCAGACTCTATTACACCTAACTCTTTCATCACATGTACAAGTGGTGCTGCAGAGTTTGTTGTACATGATGCATTGGAGATAATGATATCACTACTCTCAAGAATAGAGTCATTTATACCCATGCAAATCGTTTTAATACGAGCATCTTGCGCCGGAGCGGAAATAATAACCTTACCCGCACCTGCTGCGATATGCTTACCAGCTCCTTCCATTGTTCTAAAGTGACCTGTACACTCTACAACAACATCAATGTTCAACCCTGACCATGGTAACTCAGCTGGATTTTGTTCATGGAAGAAACGTACCCTCAAATCTCCGATAAGCAAAAAATCTCCATCAATTATTACATCATCAGGATACCTACCATGAATGGAATCATACTTCAATAAATGGCTCAATGTTTTGATATCCGCCAAGTCGTTTATTGCTACAACTTCAATTTCACTTGAATTTTGCAACACACGCATTAGCGTTCTGCCAATGCGTCCAAAACCATTAATTGCTATTCGTCGTTTTCCCATGAGCTAATATTTCTCTGCAAAGTTAACAGCTATAAACAAAAAAGGCCCTTAAATTGAAGGGCCTTTACATATTGAATACTAATCTAACTATTTCACTACAACAAGCTTAGCTACTCCATAAGCTTCTCCTGCTCTAGCAGCTACAAAATATGTTCCTCCAGCTAAATCAGTTGTACTGATTTGAAGGCTATTTTCACCTGCTTGGAACGTTCTTTCATTTACTGTTTTCACTATACGACCTTCTAGGTTCATAATGCGAATATCCACAGGGCTTGCTGTCGCCAGGTCAAATGTTAACGTAGTATGATTTACAGCAGGGTTTGGGAATATTCCAACACTTGCTTCAAACTCATCATCATTCCATGCTCCATAGTCTGGAGTTGAACTCGGCTGGCCTACAAGTGTACTTGTAGTCCACATTCCTCTTCCGTGCGTAGCTACGTAAAATGCATCGAAGTTAGCGGCTAACCAAGATGGGCGTTGCTGCTGACGAATCTCAAGAACCATCACATTAGCCATAGATCCACTTTGATCTGACCACACTACTGGATTGCTTGATACATTATCAGTTCCCCATAAGCCAAACTCTGTTCCTAACAGCACAACTTCTGAGTTATCTTCTGCGATGTTATATTCTGCATCATACACGGGCATTGCTGGTAAATTCCCCTGAAGATTCCTTACAGTTACTCCAGCTGAAGATGCCGCTGACAATGCATTTACCAACTCAAATGCATTCCCATTTGGACTACCGAATTGACCTGTAGTATAAATAATGCGCTCTTCATCATGAGGATTAATTGCAATCCCAGACACCCTCGTGTTTGCACGAAGCAAGGTAGTTGTTGTAACATCTGCCATAACCGAATCGTGGTACCAATTATTCAGGCCTGAAACACGATAAAGCCCACTGAATGTCCCAATAAATGCAGTATTTCCATCAGAGGTAAACTCTATACATGTAACACCTCCACCTATTCCAGGAACTGTAAACCAAGATGGAATGCCAACCCTTAATGCATCTCTCGTTAGTGCTGCACCTTGGCTCGTGCTAATCGCAAGTATTGATTGAAATGGATCTTGAATACGAATTGAATCTCCTTCGTTCAAATCAATTGGCAGCTCATACTCAAACGGGAAATCTCTTGTTTCGCTGAATAAGAAAAGGGTATCTCCAGTTTGATATGTCGCTGTGAAAAATCCGTACACCAACAATCCTTGAGCAGGTGCTGTAGGAAGTGTAAATGTATATGAGTAATTTGAATAGTCGAATACTCCAATGCTATCTCCCGAAATATCTGTTAAACTTCCATCTCCGTCTGGATCTTCAGCAACTTGAGTTCCTGCTTCAAAACGAACACTTCCGGGTGTAATTACTGCAGCTGACTGGGGCGGTGTTAACGTACCTGAAAATATCCTTCTCGTATCATCACCAGACCCTATGCCTAGGCGAACCTCATCTGCGTTGAATGTCAATGAATCTTTACTTGTTGGGTCATTGAAAGACTCCCAAAGTCGGATGCGTGTTACGAATGGTCCAGCAAAACTTCCTAAGAAAGTCCCTTGACCACCTTCTTCTACCCTTGTCACGTTTCCATTTTGAGAGGAAATAAATGCAACTGGTACCAATTGCGAAACATCGTTCCCCATTCCATCACCACCACCAATTTCAACACCAGATTGTGAGTTACCTGCGTTATTTGGATCAACTAACAACGTACCATTATCTTGAGCTCCTGCAATCACCCTTCCATCAGGGGCAAAAGACATAGCATAGAACTGTGTTACATTGTAACCACGGTTTGCCGTTACAAAAGTCGGCGTTTGATCGTTGGCATTTTCAGTAATTCCTATACCACCATCACTCGCTATGAATAAGCGGTTTGGATTGTTCGGGTCAAACTTAAGGTAATGTGCATCGGCATGCACATAAAATGGATTCGTCGGCGTTAGGAACCATTCTGCTGCTCGCGTCCATGATCCATCAATGTAATAGAACTGCACCCCTCCAACAAATATACGGTCCTCATTTATTGGAGAAACAGTGATACATAAATCGTAATTTCCTTGACCATTATCACCAAATAAAGCAAATGTCGAATCAATAGCCGTTGACGGAGCCGCAGGACTGTGAGGCACCCATGATTCACCAGCATCGTCAGACATAATTATTCCATCTAAAAACCCTCCACTTACAACTATAGAATACATCCTGTTTTCATTTGATGGAGCGATAGCTACATCACAACGTTGCTTGCCATTAAATCCTGTTGCTGTTGAATAAGAGCAATCAGTTGTAGGGTCATCAGAGTAGTGAAGCTGAGAACCAGCAACAACATACAAACGACCATCTGCATTAATTTCAATATCAGCCACTCGGCTGGTTGCCTTCGTAAGGCAATTTCCATCTGTTATGTTTACTGGGTTAAACCAAGTTTGACCACCATCTGTTGTAACACGAAGCCCTGTATTTGTCCCTGCATATACGTTACCGTCGGCATCTGCTGCCATACGATTAATGTAGGCCCATGGTCCTCCTGCTACATTCGCAGTTGGAACTGTAGATGGTATTTGAGTAAAAGAAACTCCACCATCGGTAGATTTGTAAACACCTCGACCAGGACCACTTGCCGATCCTTCAAATGTTGAACCTGTTCCTACGTAGATATCTCCATTTGGTGTTTGACACATAGACGAAATGTGAAGCGACAACTCTGCTAAAGGTGTGTTAGCAGTACTTATAAAATCCGGGTGCACCTCCCAAGTGGCACCTCCGTTCACACTTTTAAATAGTCCTCCACTCACTCCGCCTGTCCAAATCGTTCTACCGTCAGGATCGTTTTGATCAAACAAAACAACGCGAGTTCTTCCACCAATGTTATCAGGGCCTAACTCATTAAACTGGAGTCCTAAACTACGTCCACTACTTTTTCTCTGCTCTACTTTTACAGCTTCCCAAGCCTCAAGTGCATCTTGAGGATTTACTTCTCCTGTATGATAGTTTGAACGGAACTGGTCAAAATACTCCTGACCGCCCATTCCACCATACGTTTCATCGTTGGCAGAAGCTTCAGCAGACTTCGGTTCATATAGACGTGAATCAGAACTTTGATTCGTCATTAAGTAAGCGGCAGCACCTATTGCTATGAATGCAACCGAACCAAGTAAAACTCTAATTTTCATATCGTTATATTTCAATGTGTGGGGCAACCCCAAATGGAAGCGCCAAAATACATAATTTTTAACATTTTTTATAAGTCAAATGTTCTCAATGATAAGTTAGACAACGTAGAAGGGCGAAATGTTTTAGAATTCGGTTTTCTTCTCAATATGCTTTTCTGCATGGTAAGAAGATCGCACCAATGGTCCACTTTCAACAAAGCGAAAGCCTTTAGCCAAACCAATCTCTTTGTATTCTTCAAATTTCTCTGGTGTAATGAATTCAGCAACTGGCAAGTGTTTCATCGTTGGTTGTAAATACTGTCCAAGTGTAAGGATATCACATCCAACAGCACGAAGGTCGTCCATAGTTTCTATGATTTCAGCCTCAGTTTCACCTAAACCAAGCATAATTCCAGATTTTGTAGTCATCCCTGCCTTTTTCAACCTGAATAAAACCTCTAAGGATCTATCATATTTTGCTTGAATTCGAACTTGTTTGGTTAACCTTCTTACCGTTTCTAGGTTGTGCGAAACAATTTCCGGCTTAACATCAATTACGCGCTGAAGGTTATCCCAATCCCCTCTGAAGTCTGGGATTAAGGTTTCTAAAGTTGTGCTTGGACTCAGCCTCCTCACAGCATTGACTGTGTCCGCCCAAATTTGTGACCCCCCGTCTTTGAGATCATCTCTATCTACAGAAGTAAGCACACAATGCTTGACCTCCATAAGCTTTACAGATTTCGCAACTCGCAGTGGTTCAAATGGGTCAGCGGCATCAGGTCTACCTGTCGCAACTGCACAAAAGCCGCATGAACGCGTACAAATGTTTCCCAAAATCATGAATGTAGCAGTTCCAGCTCCCCAGCATTCACCCATGTTCGGACAGTTTCCACTCTCGCAGATTGTATGTAGCTTGTGTTCAGAAACAATCCCTCTCACTTTTTGATAATCAGCACCAGTAGGCAATTTTACACGCAGCCACTTTGGTTTATTCCGCATGATTTTACCATCTGGATTATGAACTGAAATCGGCTTTTTGTCCGCTACCGCTAAAATATCATCCATATATATCTTGACTCTATTTTACTTATAAATTCTTCTTTCCAAACCACAAACTTACATAGAAGCTCAGAAAATACTGTGTGTTTTCACTGGACTCCATGATGGGTACCTCGCGATCAAACACATCTAATGTTGCACCTACTTCAAGGGCCTTCAACATTTCATCTTCAGGAGCGTACTCAAAATTTAGGGCGAATCGCGCATGACCTCCCCATGCCATACCTAAGTCTCCTAACCCTGTTGTAAATGGTGCTCGACCAATAATATTATCTGGATCATGCAAGTCTGCATTAAATACCTCAGTTTCTATGTCGTAATTTCTGCTCGCAACGGAAGTTGGTCGATTATCAATTTTAGAATAAGCAACTTCGAGAAATATTGGCTTAATAAAACCAAATGATGGACCGTATGAATATACGTAACTGACTTTGACACTTTTATTTAATTCTTTACCCGTGATTGTCTGTTCTCTGCCGATACCCGGACGAAGTATGGTTAATGAATTCTGCTTTCCATAATAGTATCCTTTAGCATCGTTGAAGTAAGGATTGAAGCTTTTATATTCTTTGGGATGTTTCATGTTAAGCATTTCAACATAAAATAGCCGCTTTGAAAACCCAGTTAGGTATTGTCCGTATCGAAATGATGCACCATAACCGTGGGAATGCATGAATACTCCACCACTTAGATCAGAACGGTAATAGAGTTTGATCTCCTTCTCCTCAGTAGATTGTCCGAACGACATGCCTATTGATGAAAGACTCACTGCAATGAAAATAAGTAAATTGAGGGTTGTATTTTTCATGCTTAATTGCAAAGTTAGCTATAAAACGAATCTGATTAAAATATTGTTTATGCCTTCCATAGAGCTTTCATATAACGGAGATTTAAGAACAACCAGTATACATAAGAAATCAGGAAGTAAACTCATTACCGATGCGCCAACTGATAACCAGGGAAAAGGAGAAGCCTTTTCACCGACTGATTTAGTAGCTACTGCTTTAGCCTCCTGCATGCTTACCTTAATGGGGATTCATGCCAGAAAACACAACTTTACATTGGGGTTACCCAGTGCACAGGTGACAAAAGTGATGAAAAGCGGACCGCGACAAATTGCAGAAATTCACATTGAAATTGCCATGAACAAAAAGTTCAGTCCTTCTGAGCAAGAGTTACTAGAACACGCAGCCAAGACATGTCCTGTTGCTTTAAGCCTTCATGAAACCTTAGATCAACGATTAACCATTCACTGGTTAAATCCGACTTGATAGTTCTTTAGCGCTGATCGCCATATGACTCTCAGAATAAGTGCAAACACCATTTTCAATTAGAAGCAACTGAGGCGACTCGTGACGAATGTTAAATTCTTCAGCTACCTGATTACTCAGATCTCGTTGTTGCTGAACTACTAAAAGGTATATTGGGACCCCTTGTGGAAAGTTCATTTCAAACCGTCGCTTTGCAATGGCTGAAAAGCCACAGCTCGAACTGTGTTTAAAAATCACAAATGAATGGTGTTCTAGTTGGGAAAGCTTCAAGGTTTCCGTGAAAGCGACACTTGAATCAAATGCTTTCCACATTCCGAATTAGATTTGTTCCTGAACAGCCTCGTCACTCACTTTGCCATAAGCCGCACACTTGGTGTGAGAGCGACAAGAAGCGAAAAATGCTGTTACAAATAGAACAACGAACGTATATGCAATTACTTTTTTCATAATGAAGGGAATAGTTCCTTACTGCGCCAAAGGTATTTGACAAGAGTCAAACTTACAATTTTATTTTCCTCAAAATAGTCACGACTTATTAACGAAACAATCTTGAAATAATTGTTCTTCCCTAACACATCCCTTTATTTGCATGATGAAGTTTGTATTTAATTTGGACCCCAGCTGGGTGAAATTACTATCCGTTGAACTGGAGAGCGCTTACTTTGACAAGCTTTTAAGCAACGTAAATGAAGCATATGAAGAGTCCATTGTTTACCCCAGTCCCGACAAAGTATTTGATGCATTCAATGCTACACCTCCTCAAAAGGTCAAAGTGGTAGTCTTAGGGCAAGACCCATATCATGGTCCCGATCAAGCACATGGACTTTCATTCTCCGTCCAAAAAGATCAACGTATACCACCATCCTTGAGAAACATCTACAAAGAGCTCACCAGAGATTTAGGAATCCCTAATCCTTCTCACGGAAACTTAACGTCATGGACAAAGCAAGGCGTATTGTTGTTAAACAGCACCCTTACCGTTGAAAAACAAAAGCCAAACTCCCACTCAAAGTTGGGCTGGACAACTTTCACAAATTCAGTTCTGTTTCATTTGTCGAGACGTCAGCAAGGAATAGTATACATGCTATGGGGAAAACAAGCACAAGAAAAGAAGCCTCTAATTGAAGCCTCGAAAAATTTGATTTTGGAAGCTCCCCACCCCTCTCCTTTTAGTGCACACCGTGGTTTTTTTGGCTGCAATCATTTTTCAAGAGCCAATACATTTCTTGCATCTATTCAAAAACCATTAATTGACTGGGCAATTCCAGACTAACAGCTTCGTTTCCTCCGTAATGAGAACCCATCTCTTAATATTGACCCTTTCTTTTGCCTTGATTTTCGAGCAGAAGCTTGTTGGTCAAAACAAGACGATAACTGCTGAAACGGTCAATGCTACTTCAATAGCTCAAAGCACATTTAATAAAACCCCTGAACAGGATCCTTTTAATAAGCGTGTGAGACTTGTTCAGTTAAGGCTTATCGCACAAGGGTATATCTCAGCATCAATTGACTCCATTTGCCTTGATTCCAACAAGCAACAATGTTCCCTATTTGTTGGAAAAAAGTACAGCTGGGATAAACTAAACACCGACAATGTTGAAGAGGGAGTTCTTTCGAGTATAGGTTTTCGTTCACGTAATTATCGACAAACACCTTTCAACCCAAAGCAAATCAGCAAGTTATTAGAGCGACTCTTAGCGTATTATGAAAATAACGGATTCCCTTTTGTTTCTGTTTGGTTAAGTGAGCCTAAACTGATCAAAGGGAAAATTGTAGCCTCCATTGAATTAGACAAGGGTCCTTATCGAGCTATTGACAACCTTATCATCGATGGTAATGTAAAAGTTCCTAGGCGATATATTGAGCAGCAAATTGGAATAAAGAAGGGGCAACCTTATAATGAAGAACGATTCGCTTCTATTCAAGACCGATTGAACGAAGTACCTTTCATTCGATCCACCGCAGCCCCGGTCGCAATATTCGGAGAGGAAACCACTACAATTACCATTGGGGTTGAGCGATCCAGGGCCAATCAGTTCAATGGAGTATTAGGAATACAGCCTGACGAAGAAACAGGAGATGTGGTCTTGACGGGAGATGTACAATTAGCATTGAAAAATGCCCTTAGCCTAGGAGAGTCGTTTGCTCTTCAATGGAGAAGACCTCTAGAGAACACACAAAACTTGGACATTTCTCTGTCCATTCCATTCCTTTTTAACTCTCCCTTGGGTATTGATGGTGCGTTATCCATCTACCAGCGAGATTCAACGTTTAACACAGTATCACTCGAAGCAGGGGTTTTCGCAAACCTTAATCGGTTTACTGCTATCCGTGGCTTTGTAGAGCAGCGCAACAGTTCTTCACTTCAAGATAGTTTAAACAACCTTTCTGAATTATTTCCATTAACTGCCAGCACCTCATATTTTGCATATGGTATTGGCGTAAAAACAAAAAAGTTAGACTATCAACCAAATCCCAGATCAGGATATTCATTAACGTTTAGTGGGCGATTGGGTGAGAAACAAATTCAGGCCAAGGATGACGGCTCTATTCCGGATAGTATTCCTCAAAACATCACACAAATAGACCTCAGATTAAATGCCTCCTGTTACATCCCAGTATTTTCACAAGCCACTATCAAACTTCAATTTCAAGGAGGCCACTTAGGTAGTGACCTTCTATTTAACAATGAACTTTACCGCATAGGTGGCTTAAAAACGATTCGAGGTTTTGACGAAGAAGAGATTTTCGCCTCAACTTATGGAATTACAACATCAGAAATTCGCTACCTCTTTGAAAAAAACTCGTTTTTTGCATTATTCATGGACTATGCAATCTATGAACGCAGTAGTTTTACAGACACAATCGATGACACCCCACTTGGTTTTGGAGGTGGTCTCTCATTTGATACAAAAGCGGGTATATTCTCACTATATTATGCACTGGGAAAACAGTTTAATAACCCCATTAATTTTAGCAGCGGTAAGATTCACTTTGGATTTGTTAGTTTATTCTAAGCCCAGTACTTTAGTCACTCAATCAAACTCATGGAATTTCTAATCATTGGAATCGTTTTAGGTTTAGCTATCGGCTATTTTGCCGCTCATTTTTTAATAAAAAAAGGGCAGTCAAACGCTCCAGACGAGGCTGTTCAAAAACAACTTCTCGAACTATCAGAAAAAAAATCAGCTGCTGAGTCATTGGCCAACTCGCTTCAGACTCAAAAAGAAGAGCTGGACCTTTCTATGAAAGCGGCAAAAACTCAATTGGAGCAACAAGCATCAGATATTGCTACATTAAAGGCAAATGAATTGCATCTGAAAAACCAAAAGACCGAACTCGAAAATATGCGTGCTCAGTTCAATAAAGAGTTTGAATCAATTGCAGCTAAACTTGTAAAACAAAACTCTACAGAGCTTTCTCAATTTAATCAACAACGTCTTCAAGAGGTGCTCAACCCTTTCAAGGAAAAACTGGGCTCATTTGAACGAAAAGTTGAATCTCTTTATGAAAAAGAATACCGAGACAAAGCGGATCTAAAGGTTGAAGTCAAAAAACTTGTTGAATTAAATCAGCGAATTAGTGAGGAAGCCAATAACCTAACAAAAGCCCTCAAGGGAGATTCAAAAACCCAAGGAGATTGGGGAGAGGTTATCTTAGAGCGCGTTTTAGAGCAAAGCGGACTGCAAAAAGGCACGGAATACAAAACCCAGTTTACAACACAAAACAAGGATGGTGTAACGATAAAGCCAGACGTTATCATTCTCCTTCCCGATGAAAAACATGTTATTATCGATGCGAAAGTGTCATTAGTAGCATATGAGAAATATAGAAGCTCAGAAGACGAAACGGAACGCTCGGCTGCTCTCAAGGCTCATGTCGTATCTGTTAGAAACCACATCAAGCAATTAAGCGATAAGAACTATGACACCAGTAAGGGGGTTCATTCACCAGATTTTGTATTGATGTTCATGCCTATTGAACCAGCCTTTAGTGCCTCTATTCAGGCAGACCATGACTTATTTCAGTATGCATGGGATCGTCGTATCGTAATTGTGAGTCCTTCTACATTATTGGCAACCTTAAAAACAATTTCATCCATATGGAAACAGGAAAGGCAAAACAGAAATGTGATGGAAATTGCTAGGCTTGGGGGCCGGATTTACGATAAGCTTAGCGAAACCTTTGAGGAGTTGGACAAGATTGACCAAGAAATTGATAAAGTACATGGCAAATACAAAAATGCCGTTAAGCGCCTTTATACAGGTCGTGGAAATGTAGTTTCAACTGCAGAAAAAATCCGCAAACTGGGAGCTAAGACAACCAAAGCAATTCCGGACGAATTTTTAGAGGAGGGCAACGAATGACCCGCAAAAAACACATCGGACTGATTGCTCTAGCATGCATAGGAACAGCAGTTTTATTAGTAAACTGTAAGCCACAACAGGCACTTTCTGATTTGAACCTTTCTGCAATCTATCAAAGCAGCAGTCGCATTCTTCCAACTCAGTTTGTGCCCCTTCATTCAGAAAACCAAACTACAATTCATTTTAAGCTACTCGCTTCCAATTTGCTCTATGCAAAAACCGATTCCTTATTTTCTGGAAAGGTTAGATTAGGCTGGACATTGCATGGGTCTTACGATGACCGGGTTGTGATTGACAGTGGCTCAGTCCATTTCCAAGATGTTGTTGAGGAGCAGACTCCACATTATTTAACCGGTTCATTCACCATCCCGACTCAAGCAGGAGTTAGTTATGTACTAAAACTCTCCATTCGGGATCAACTGCGTGGAACAGAAGATGTGAATTACCTCTACCTCAATCGATCCACCACCCTTAATCGTCAGCACTTTTTAGCCGTGGACCCTCAATCGGGAACACCTTATTTTAGAGACTGGATCCACTCAAATGAGGGTGTCCGAATCACAAGTACTAAGGATGTATCCCCCCCTCTTTTCGTAAGGTATTACAAACGAGATTTCCCCATTGCCCCACCCCCATTTGCCCTATTCAATCCAAAACCATTTAACTACAAAGCGGATAGCACATACATTATACTTCCCGAAGCAGACGGCAGCTACCTTGTGAGTCACGAAAAGCAAGGCTTTTATCATTACCAATTGGACAGCACTTCTCGAGAAGGGCTTACCTTATTTAATTATGGCGAGAGTTTTCCCAAAATGAATACGCCAGGGAACATGCTTCCACCTCTTCGGTTCATTACCAGCTCTAATGAATATGAGCGCATGATGTCTACTAAAACACCTAAAAAAGAGTTGGACGAATTTTGGCTAACCTTAGGTAAAAGTCCGGATCGTGCGCGTGATTTGATCCGTTCTTATTACAATCGGGTTGAAAACGCAAATTCATTTTTCTCATGTCATCAAGCTGGGTGGAAAACCGACCGTGGAGTGATTTACATTGTATTTGGTCCACCAGATATCATCTATAAATCAGACAATGGTGAACGATGGGTTTATGGAGAAGAAAACAATTACCTTTCAATGACATTTGACTTTATTCGCGTCAATAATCCTTTTTCCAATAATGACTATCAGCTTAGGCGCAATCCAATTTACAAGAATCAATGGTATAGAGCGGTTGATGGTTGGAGAAATGGACGCGTTTCAAGTTTAACCTATTAATATTTTGAAAGAAGAAAATTTCATATTTGGCATCCACCCAGTATCCGAGGCAGTGTCTGCAGGTAAAACTATTGACAAGCTCTTTGTCCAAAAGGGACTTAAAGGTGATCAGTGGGTTGCCCTCAGGGAAAAGTTACAAGCAGATAATATCAAGTACCTAGCTGTACCGCCAGAAAAGCTCAATCGATTAACTCGAAAGAATCACCAAGGAGTTGTCGCCTTTCTCTCACCTGTAGAGTTTATTAAATTAGAACACTTGATTCCATCCATTTATGAGCGTGGAGAAACCCCGTTGCTGCTATTTTTAGACGGCATTACTGATGTTCGTAATTTTGGAGCTATTTTAAGAACTGCAGAGTGTGCGGGAGTTCATGGCATTATAATACCCGTAAAAGGTGCCGCTCCAGTGAGCAACGATGCTGCAAAAACTTCAGCAGGTGCGCTTTATCGCATTCCCCTCTGCAAAGAAACATCTATAGCAAGGGCTATTCAGTTTTGTAAAGACTCTGGTATTCAAACTGTTGGTAGCACAGAAAAAACAGACGCAAAGTTGTACGATATAGATATGACAGTACCCACAGCAGTTGTAATGGGTAATGAAGAAACTGGCATTTCCGATGGGGTTTTACACAAACTGGATAAGCTCGCTCAAATTCCACTTAACGGAGAAATAGGCAGCCTCAATGTATCGGTAGCCAGTGGAGTCGTTCTTTATGAAGCAGTAAGACAGCGCATATGAAAGACAGTATACTAATAATCCTCGGAATTTATTTTAACATTGCTTTATCTTTTGGTCAGCAGCAAGGAGCATATTCAAATACGGAGAATATGCGAAGTGATAGTATTGATATACTCAACTATGATATCCGATTGGATATTACCGATTTTATTGGCCGAACAATTAAAGGATCGGAGGAGGTTACCTTTGTTGCGAAAACAACTGTGCAACACTTACCCCTTGATTTACTTCACCTCAATGTAGACTCAATCATTGAGCCTTCAAGTGGAAATCACCTTAGTTTTCAATACAACGACACGCTTTTAACCATATCGCTGTCTAACCCGGTTCTTGCACTTGATACTTCCGCTGTGATTATTTATTACGAAGGTGTTCCAAAAACTGACCCTTCTGGCTGGGGCGGATGGTACTTTTCAGGAAATTATGCTTGGAATTTAGGAGTTGGATTTCAGTCAAAGCCTCACAATTATGGTCGTGCATGGCACCCATGTTTTGATAACTTCAAGGAACGAGCTACCTATAAATTTACGGTTAGAACCGACAATGGAAAAATAGCTACTTGCAATGGACAGCTTAAGCAAAGCGTTGATTTAGGCAATGGCGTAGTTGAGCGAACTTATGAAATGCTCGATGCGATTCCCTCATACTTAGCAAATGTGACTGTTGGTCCATATGCAGAGCTTGCTTGGGAAGCTCCATCTTCATTTAATCCTATTCCAATATCTATTCATGCAGTAGCAGCAGATACACAAAATGTGAAAGCTGCATTTGTACACCTAAATGACGCGTTACAAGCCTTTGAGACGGCATACGGGCCTCATGGATTCAGTCATGTTGGATATTCAATGGTGCCATTCAATGGAGGTGCAATGGAGCATGCTACTAACATCACTTACCCGATTAGTGCAAGTGTTGATATAGAACGTGAGTCATTAATGGCTCATGAACTAGCCCATCATTGGTGGGGAGACTTTACCACTTGTGAAACTCCTGAAGATATGTGGCTTAACGAAGGTTTTGCATCATTTTCAGAACTTGTATTCTTTGAACATGTTTACGGACGTGATCGCTATGTAGTTGAATTACAAGATGTTCACGCCAGCACACTTTCAAATGCCCATATAAATGAAAATCGGTTTTGGCCTGTATCGGGTATTCCTCATGAGCTAACCTATGGTAACCATGTTTATAATAAAGGAGCCTTAATGGCGCACAACCTCCGAGGATATTTAGGTGACACTGCGTTCTATGACGGAGTTACTGCATACCTTCAGCAACAATCATTTACCAATATGAGCTCTTTAGAAATGCGTGATTTTCTCGGTCAGCATACTGGAGTAGACCTTTCACACTTCTTTTCAAATTGGGTCTTCAATGGAGGTTGGAGTGATTTCGAAATAGATAGTATCCTTGTGAATCCCATTGGCGGTTCGCTTTACCGAGTTCATGCTTACGTTGAACAAAAATTATTCGGAGCCGATACAATGCATACCAATGTTCCACTCACCATTTCATACTTTAGACCCGATGGTTCATCCGAATCGCAAGAACATTTGATTTCTGGTCGGAACGAGACTTTTTATGATACGCTGGATTTTCAGCCTGTGTTATCCCTATTAAATGTTGAAAGCAAGCTGGTTTATGCAACTACATCATTTCATGACTATGTGGAAACGAATGAAATTATCCAGGCCAGCCATCACTTAATGAGGGTTGTTCCAACAGCCGGATCCGATAGCAGTTTGCTTCATATTGATCATCATTATACAGCCCCCGACCCCGTAAAATCAATCACTAAACCATACCGGCTCAGTAACAATCATTACTGGGAGGTTTCAGGTATTTTCGTGTCGGGATTTGAGGCCGAAGCAACATTATTTTATGACGCTCGTAGTTCCAACAGCTACCTTGACTCTGACTTGGTGGCATTTACAGAAGATTCTTTGTTGCTTCTTTACCGCAGCTCTCCCAAAGCAGACTGGGACATCTATCCTCATTATCAAAAGAATACTGCAGGCAGCGCGATTAATGGTTGGGGAACCATATCCATGAGCAAATTACTAGCAGGTCAATATGCATTCGCGAACATGGATCATACCGTACTAAGTACAGGAGACAGGCCTTCATTGAATATCAATGTTTTCCCCAACCCTACATCTGGTGGAGTAACATTTAAACTACCAGAATCTCATGTGGCTGATAGGCTGGTTCTGCGAACAATCGCGGGACAAGAGGTTAGCAATTTGACCCTTGGAATACCGAACAATAAAGTCCAAGTGGATTTAGCGCACCTTGCAACGGGAACATACATCTATCATTTGGATGCGAATGAGTCCACGTATACAGGAATTCTATACAAACAACCATAAAAAAAGGTCACTGAAAAAGTGACCTTCTTATTACGCTATTATTTTTTCTTCTACCTATCAGATGCAGGAACATAATTACGAGCATTATATCCTGTGTATATCTGACGTGGACGACCAATTGGCTCGTGATTCTCACGCATTTCTTTCCATTGTGCGATCCAACCAGGCAATCGACCTAATGCAAACATTACCGTGAACATCTCAGTAGGGATCCCCATCGCACGGTAGATGATACCAGAATAGAAATCTACATTCGGATAAAGCTTCTTTGATACAAAGTATTCATCTTCTAATGCTACACGTTCCAACTCTTTGGCAATATCTAGCACTGGATCTTGAACACCTAGTTTTTCTAACACGTCATCAGCTGCTTTCTTGATGATTTTAGCACGTGGATCAAAGTTCTTATAAACACGGTGACCAAATCCCATCAAACGGAATGGGTCATTCTTATCTTTGGCCTTCTGAACATATTTCGCAACGTCTCCTCCATCCTTTTTGATGTTCTCCAACATTTCGATAACTGCCTGATTTGCTCCTCCATGCAGCGGACCCCACAGGGCATTAATACCTGCCGATATAGAGGCATATAAGCTAGCATGAGAAGAACCCACCACACGCACAGTTGATGCAGAACAGTTTTGCTCGTGGTCAGCGTGAAGGATTAATAGTTTGTCTAATGCGTCTGCAATTACCGGATCAACCTCATAGTCTTCAGCTGGAACCGCAAACATCATTTTTAAGAAATTTTGCGTGTAGTTCTTTGAGTTATCTGGGTAAATTAAAGGATGTCCCATTGCATTTTTATACGCCCAAGCCGCCATTGTTGGCAATTTTGCCAAAATGCGCGTAATGCTTAACATCACTTCATGTGATGAACGATTAGGGTCTAACGACTCTGGATAAAATGCAGTTTGTGAACATACAAGTGACGACAATACACCCATCGGATGAGCATTTGAAGGAAAGCCTTCTAAAATGTGACGAACATCTTCGTGAATCATAGTATGATAACGAATGTCATCTTCATACTGTTTCAAGTCAGCGGCACTTGGTAATTCACCATTAATTAAAAGGTATGCAACCTCCAAGAAAGTTGATTTTTCTGCAAGCTCTTCAATACTGTACCCACGGTATCTAAGAATACCTTTTTCACCATCAAGGAAGGTGATTGAACTTGTTGTAGAACCTGTATTTTTAAAACCCGGATCAACGGTAATTGCACCACTACCTGCGCGCAATTTACTGATATCGATACCTACCTCTTCTTCGGTACCCTTAATTAATGGTAATTCAAATGATTTTCCATTGATTTTCAATTCTGCTGAATCCGACATATGTACTATTAATTAGGTTTTTAAAACTACTTGTAGCTACAAACGATATGAGCCACGCGAAAATAACAAAGAGAAGTCGAAATTAAAAGCTGCTCCTCATTAAACAAACTTGAAATCTTTTCCCAAGTAACGCGCTTGACTTCCCAATTGTTCTTCAATACGCAATAATCGGTTATATTTTGCGATTCTGTCACTTCGTGACGCCGATCCCGTTTTTATTTGCCCCGTATTTAAAGCAACTGCCAAATCAGCAATGGTAGTATCTTCAGTCTCGCCTGACCGGTGGCTCATAACTGAAGTATACCCTGCTCTGTGAGCCATGTCAACTGCATTGATAGTCTCAGTTAATGTACCAATTTGATTTACTTTAATTAAGATTGAATTTGCAACATTCGTCTCAATTCCTTGATTTAATCTAACCGTATTGGTCACGAACAAATCATCTCCAACCAACTGTGTTTTGGAACCAATGGCATCAGTCATCAACTTCCATCCTTCCCAATCATCTTCTGCACAACCATCTTCAATGGATATTATTGGATATTTTGATACCCAATCTTTCCAATAAGCAGCCATTTCAGCCGGTGTTAACTTATCTCCTGTTGACTTATGGAAGTGGTAAACGCCTTCATCCTCTTTAAAGAATTCAGAAGATGCTGCATCCATTGCAATATAAAGATCCTCACCTGGACGATACCCCGCCGATTCGATTGCCTGAATTACGTATTGAATTGCTTCTTCATTGGAGCTGATATTAGGGGCAAATCCCCCCTCATCACCAACGTTTGTTGACAATCCTTTGTCTTTAAGCACTTTCTTAAGGTGGTGAAAAACTTCTGTACCCCACCTCAAACCTTCCGAGAACGAGGAAGCCCCTACAGGCATAACCATAAACTCTTGGAAGTCAATCTTATTATCGGCATGGGAACCACCATTTAAGATGTTCATCATAGGAATAGGGAGCGTTGCGGCATTTACCCCTCCCACGTACCTGTATAGCGGCAGTCCGTGCAGATCAGCCGCGGCTTTTGAAACAGCCAATGACACACCCAAAATTGCATTAGCTCCAAGGCTGCCTTTATTAGCGGTGCCATCTATCTTAATCATTGCATGATCTATACCCTGCTGATCATAAACTGGCATTCCCTTGAGCTGTTCATTTAACACCGTGTTTACATGCTCTACAGCTTTGAGGACTCCTTTGCCCATATAGCGCTTTGCATCTCCATCACGAAGTTCTACGGCTTCATGAATACCAGTAGATGCTCCCGAAGGAACAGCTGCCGTTCCAAAAGCTCCTGAATCCGTTTGAACATCCACTTCGATGGTAGGATTACCACGAGAGTCTAAAATTTGTCTGGCGCGAATTGAAGAAATATAAGACATAGTTCAAGGTTTTATTATTTTTTTTCTTCCTGCATTAAGGTAATAAAATCATCAAATAGATACCGTGAATCATTCGGCCCTGCTGATGATTCAGGATGAAACTGTACTGAAAACACAGGTCTATCAACCAACTTAATTCCAGCAAGCGATCCGTCGTTAAGGTGCTCATGTGTAATACGAATATCGGTCCTATCGGAGACCGCATCACGGTCAACCACGAACCCATGGTTTTGGGAAGTGATTTCACCTTTACCCGTAATTAAATTTTTAACAGGATGATTAATACCACGATGTCCATTGAACATTTTTGTAGTCTTCAATCCCTGTGATAAAGCTAGCAACTGATGCCCCAAACAAATACCAAATACAGGTTTGTTCAAGGCAACAATATCCTTAACCAATTCAATTGATGTAGGCATAGCAGACGGATCTCCTGGTCCATTGGTTAGCATATAACCATCTGGACTCCATGATTCCATTTCTCTTAGGGTCGTACCCATAGGAAATACTTTAAGGTAACATCCCCGTTCTGCAAGGCATCGTAAAATATTGCGTTTCACACCTAAATCAAGAACAGCCACTTTATAATCCGCATTTTCATCTCCCACATGAAAGGACTCCGTGGTTGTAACCTTTGATGAAAGTTCAAGACCATCCATTGAAGGAACAGACTTCATACGATTCTTTAATACTTCAATGTCTGTTGTTTCAGATGATATAATGGCATTCATTGCCCCTTTGTTCCTAATGTAGCGAACTAACGCTCTGGTATCTACATCTGAAATACCTACAACATTATTTGACTCAAAATAGCCCTGAATGCTATCCGAAGCGCCTGGCCTACTGAAAACATCCGAAAACTTTTTACATATCAAACCTGCGATTTTCACCGAGTCAGATTCAATCTCATCATCATGAACACCATAATTACCGATGTGCGACGGTGTCATTACTAATATCTGGCCATAATAAGAGGGATCCGTAAAGATCTCTTGATAACCAGTCATTCCAGTGTTAAAGGCGATTTCACCTGAGGTTACACCTATTTTTCCAACAGCTTTTCCTTTAAAGACGGTTCCATCTTCGAGGAGAATTACTGCATCTTTCTTTTCGTTGAACTTCATGGGCTGCTATAATTTGACAAAAAAAAAGGATAAAACCGAAACGGCCTCATCCTTTTAATAAATTCAACGTGCTATCGTCATTATTCGCTAGCTCCGTCCTCTTTCTTTTTATCATCAGCTTTAGCTTCGGGCTTATCGTCCTTGCTTTCAGCTTTTTTCTCTTTTTTCGGAGCGGCTTCTTTTGCTTCTTCTACTACGGTTGCATCTTCTACCACAGATTCAGTTGCTTTCTTTGCCCCACCTCTACGACTACGACGTTTTTTCGTTTTCGTTGTGTCCTCTTTACCGTAAACTTCATTGAAATCTACCAATTCAATCATCGCCATTTCAGCTCCATCTCCTAAACGGAAGCCTGTTTTGATGATTCGCGTATATCCACCTGGACGATCCGCTACTTTAGGTGCTACCTCTCTGAACAATTCAGATACAGCATCTTTATCCCTCAAGTAGCTAAAAACCGTTCTACGTGAATGTGTAGAATCTGTTTTACTTTTAGTTATCAACGGTTCAATAAAACCACGTAAAGCTTTCGCTTTAGCTACGGTCGTATTGATGCGCTTGTGTTGAATCAATGAAGACCCCATATTGGCTAACATAGCCTTACGGTGTGCGCTCTTACGGCCTAAGTGATTAAATGATTTCTTATGTCTCATGACAGTGCAGTTTATGAAGTATCCCTACTTCTTGCTTATTCCTTATCCAATTTATACTTCGAGAGGTTCATGCCAAAACTAAGGCCCTTACGCTCTACCAATTCATCCAACTCCGTCAATGACTTCTTACCAAAATTTCTAAATTTTAATAAATCATTGCGCTCATAAGTAACGAGATCACCCAAGGTCTCAACTTCAGCAGCTTTCAAGCAGTTCAAAGCACGAACTGATAAATCAAGGTCTACCAGCTTTGTTTTGAGTAACTGACGCATGTGAAGCGATGTTTCATCAAACTCCTCTTCAGCAGCTTTCTCCTCGGTTTCTAACGTGATTTTTTCGTCACTAAACAACATGAAGTGGTGAATCAAGATCTTAGCAGCTTCTTTCAGAGCCTCTTTGGGATGAACAGAGCCATCCGTCTCGATCTGAATGATTAGCTTTTCGTAATCTGTTTTTTGCTCAACACGATAATTCTCAATGCTATATTTCACATTTCGAATTGGTGTAAAGATACTATCGATTGCTACTTCACCAATACTTGCGCTGGCGTTCTTGTTCTCTTCAGCAGGCACATAACCACGTCCTTTTCCGATAGTCAACTCCATTTGCAATGAAACAGAATCTTCCATATCACAAATCACGTGATCAGGGTTCAATACTTGAAAACCAGATGTGAATTTACCTATATCACCTGCTGTAAATTTATTCTGACCGTTCACACGAACAGTTACAGTCTCAGCGTCAGTATCCTCAATCTGTTGCTTAAAACGCACTTGCTTTAAGTTTAAGATGATATCCGTTACATCTTCAATAACTCCCTTAATGGTTGAGAATTCGTGATCAACACCTTCAATTTTTACGTTCGTAATCGCAAAACCCTCCAATGAAGACAACAAAATACGTCTCAAGGCATTTCCAACTGTTATACCATAACCTGGTTCTAAAGGGCGGAATTCAAACTCACCATGATAGTCATCAGAGCTAATCATGATCACCTTGTCCGGTTTTTGAAAATCTAGTATAGCCATACGAGTGCTTTCTTTTTGTTCTTAATTGGTGGATTATTTAGAGTACAATTCGACGATTAACTGTTCTTTGATATTTTCAGGAATATCCTCACGAGTAGGATTATTCAAGAACTTACCTTTAAGTTCAGCCTTGTCAAATTCTATCCACGAATAGCTGCGTGAATTTTGAGCTACTGAATCAGTAATAGCGATTAATGATTTCGATTTTTCACGCACGGCGATAATATCACCAGGGCGTACATTGTAAGATGGAATGTTAACCAACTCACCATTCACTGTAATGTGACGGTGTGTAACAAACTGACGTGCACCACGACGTGTAGGAGAGATTCCCATACGGAATACAACATTATCTAAACGTGATTCACATGATAACAATAGTAATTCACCAGTTACGCCAGGAGCGCGCGATGCGCGTTCAAACATATTTCGAAACTGACGTTCCAAAATACCGTAAGTATATTTCGCCTTTTGTTTTTCAGCGAGCTGAACAGCATATTCCGATTGCTTCGATCTACGCTTGTTAGGACCATGTTGTCCTGGTGAATAATTCTTTTTCTCTAACGCCTTATCAGCTCCAAAGATTGGATCTTTAAAGCGACGAGCGATTTTAGATTTTGGACCTCTATATCTAGCCATTTCTTAACTTCTTTTCTGTGGCGGATGCCAATTAAACTCTTCTACGCTTGGGTGGACGACAACCATTGTGTGGCAATGGAGTTACATCTATAATCTCAATTACCTCAATTCCACTATTGTGAATTGAACGAATTGCAGATTCACGACCTGAACCCGGACCTTTAACGTAAACTTTTACTTTACGTAGACCCGCATCATGCGCAACTTTAGCACAATCCTGTGCTGAAACCTGAGCAGCGTAAGGAGTGTTTTTCTTTGATCCTCTAAATCCCATTTTACCTGCTGAAGACCAAGAAATAACTTGCCCGTTAGCATTCGTAAGCGAGATAATGATATTGTTGAAAGAAGCCCTGATGTGAGCTTGGCCCACCGGATCAACTTTAACTTTTCTCTTTTTAGCAGCTGTTTTAGCCATAGCTTAATACTCTTAAAATTACTTAGTAGCCTTTTTCTTGTTCGCAACTGTCTTACGTTTACCCTTACGAGTTCGCGAGTTGTTCTTTGTACGTTGCCCCCTGAGAGGAAGACCTACTCTATGTCGTACACCTCGATAACATCCGATATCCATCAGACGTTTAATGTTGGTTTGTACTTCTGATCTAAGAGCTCCTTCTACTTTCAGGTTATCGTTAATGAAAGTTCTGATTTTGGCCAACTCGTCGTCGTTCCATTCCTGAACTTTTTTGTCTTCACTTACTTCTGCTTTAGCTAATATCTCAGCTGCTGTAGAACGGCCAATACCGTAAATGTAAGTCAGACCTATAACCCCTCTTTTGTTTTTAGGTAAGTCAATACCTGCTATCCTAGCCATAGTCTAATTATTGGTGTTAAATTCTAACCTTGTCGTTGTTTGAACTTTGGGTTCTTCTTGTTAATCACGTACAATCTTCCTTTGCGACGTACGATTTTACAGTCGGAACTTCTTTTTTTGAGTGATGCTCGAACCTTCATGATTAATTCCCTCTGCTATTTATATCTAAATGTAATTCTTCCTTTACTTAAATCGTATGGCGACATAGCCACCTTTACTTTATCACCTGGCAAGATTTTA
Source organism: Salibacteraceae bacterium (assembly GCA_965661625.1). Classification (GTDB taxonomy): domain Bacteria; phylum Bacteroidota; class Bacteroidia; order Flavobacteriales_G; family Salibacteraceae. The sequence goes on along the minus strand of CBFIEM010000002.1, from coordinate 26,985 downwards.
ATGTAGTGCATTCTCATCTTACCTGAAATGTGAGCCGTAATTACATGTCCATTTTCAAGTTCCACCCTAAACATTGCATTTGACAATGCCTCTATGATGGTTCCATCTTGTTCAATCGACGACTGTTTAGCCATACTTATCCTCTTATATCGTGTTAGTTCCAGCCACTCCGATAGCGCCCGAACGTCCTTTTATCTTTCCTGTTTTCATCAACCCATCATAATGACGCATCAATAAATAACTCTCTATTTGCTGCAAGGTGTCCAATACAACCCCTACCATAATTAACAGCGATGTTCCTCCGAAGAAGTACGAGAAATTCTGAGACACTCCCGCCATAACTGCAAACGCAGGAAGAATAGCGATAAATGCTAAGAAAATCGAACCAGGTAGCGTAATTCTTGAAAGAATGTTGTCTATAAATTCAGACGTCTGTTTTCCAGGTTTCACACCAGGTACAAAACCACCATTCTTTTTCAAGTCATCCGCCATTTGTGTCGGGTTAATTGTAATTGCTGTGTAGAAATACGTAAAGACAATAATCAACAACGCAAAAACAGTATTATACCAAACACCTGTTATATCACTGAAAACGGCTGCAAAACTAGTCATTAAATCGCTATCTGACACACCAACTAATGTAATTGGTACAAACATTAGCGCTTGAGCAAATATAATTGGCATCACGCCAGCTCCATTAACCTTCAACGGAATATAGTTTCGTGCACCACCTACCTGCTGCTGTCCTCCTACTACTTTCTTGGCAAATTGTACTGGAACACGACGTACTCCTTGAATTAACAATACTGTGATAATGGTTACAAATAATAGCAATACTAACTCGAGAAGCACTACAATCAGTCCCCCTCCTGTAACGCCCATCTGAGCATCAAATTCGAATAAGAATGCTGTAGGCAAGTTCGCTATGATACCTACCATAATGAGCAAGCTAATACCATTACCTATACCTCGATCTGTAATCTTTTCACCCAACCACATAACAAACAATGTTCCTGTCGTGAGAACAATGATTGCCGGTAATGTAAATGAGAAGAAACCCGGGTTTATAACAGCTTCACCTGGCACTTGTGTTGCTAAATAGCCTGGTGCTTGACCAAGAGTAATTGCAATTGTAAGTAGACGGGTCCACTGATTAATTTTTCTTCGACCTGACTCTCCCTCTCGTTGCATTTTTTGAATGCTTGGAACAGCTATCCCCATTAATTGCATAACAATGGATGCCGAAATGTATGGCATTATCCCCAAAGCAAAAACGGACGCACGTGAAAAGGCTCCACCTGCGAATAAGTTTAGCAATGCGGCTATACCTACAGCTCCGTCACTCAAGCTATCCAGTTTAACTGAGTCAACACCTGGAAGAACTACAAAAGATCCTAGACGGTAAATAAGCAAGAACCCAAGTGTTAACAGGATTCTATTCCTCAATTCCTCTATCTTCCAGATATTCGTTAAAGTCTCGAAAAATCTTTTCATCAATTAAGCGATTTTGGCTTCTCCGCCTTTTTCTTCAATAGCTTTTTTGGCTGAAGCAGAAAACGCGTGAGCAGTAACTACAATTTTAGCGTCTAACGTTCCACGACCTAAAACCTTAATCCGATCGTTTCTTGAAGCAAGACCATTTTCACGAAATACTTCTGGAGTCACCTCTTTTAATTTTTTCGCTTCAATCAATGCTTGTAGCACATCGAGGTTTACACCCTGATACTCTACACGATTAATATTTGTAAAACCGAATTTAGGAACCCGACGTTGAAGTGGCATTTGCCCACCTTCAAAACCAATTTTTTTCGAATATCCTGAACGTGACTTAGCACCTTTGTGCCCACGTGTAGAAGTGCCACCTTTTCCAGATCCTTGACCACGACCTTTTCGAGGTGCGGCTGTCTTCACAGATCCAACTGCAGGCTTTAAATTACTCAAGTCCATCTTCCGTCTTATTTAATTTCTTCAACATTAACCAAGTGAGCAATTTTCTTAACCATTCCCTGAATTTGGGGAGTAGCTTCATGCTCAACTGTTTGGTTCATTTTTTTCAACCCTAAAGCTACCATCGTTGCTTTCTGATCCTTAGGTCGGTTAATTACCGATCTCCGTTGTGTTATTTTAATCTTAGCCATCGCTGAGTACAATTATCCGTTAAAAACTTTAGACAAAGAAACACCTCGATGCTGTGCTACAGTTGCGGCATCACGCAAGTTAGCTAGCGCGTCTATCGTCGCCTTTACAACGTTCGCAGGGTTCGATGATCCTTTTGATTTGGCAAGAACATCAGTTATACCTACGCTCTCCAAAACAGCACGCATCGCACCTCCGGCAATAAGTCCTGTACCGTGAGAAGCTGGCTTAATGAAAACAACCGCACCACCATATTTTCCAATTTGCTGATGTGGAATTGTTCCTTTCACGATAGGAACCTTGATCAGGTTCTTTTTCGCGTCATCAATTCCTTTAGAAATAGCTGTTGTAACTTCTTTAGCTTTACCCAATCCATGTCCCACTACACCATGCTCATCTCCTACAACTACTACAGCTGAGAAACTAAATGTACGTCCACCTTTGGTTACTTTCGTTACACGTCTAATATTAACGAGCTTGTCTTTCAACTCGATATCACTAGATCTTACTTTTTGAATATTTGCGTTTGCCATAGTCTAATTAGAATTTGATTCCTCCTTCACGAACAGCATCAGCAAATGCTTTAACACGTCCATGATATAAGTAACCATTACGATCAAATTTCACCCCTTGTACGCCTGCAGCTTTTGCCTTTTCTGCAAGTTCAGTTCCAACAAGCTTAGCTTGTTCAACCCCTGCAGTTTTAGACGCCTTGTCGTTTTTAAGAGATGATGCTGCAGCAATAGTAACTCCATTTACATCGTCAATGATTTGACCGTAAATTTCCTTGTTACTGCGGTAAACTGACAGCCTAGGTGTACTTGCCGTTCCACTGATACGACTGCGCACTCGGCGCTTAATTTTCTGTCTTCTTGCTAACTTTGAGAATGCCATAGCTTCTACTTATTATTTACCTGCTGCTTTACCTGCTTTTCTTCTGATTTGCTCACCTACGAATTTGATACCTTTTCCTTTGTAAGGCTCAGGCTTTCTAAGTGAGCGAATTTTGGCAGCTACTTGTCCAATTAATTGCTTATCGTGTGACTCGAGAGTTACAAGCGGATTCTTTCCACGCTCAGAAACTGCAGTTACTTTTACCTCAGGGGCTAACTGAAAAACCACATTGTGAGAAAACCCTAATGATAGCTCTAGTTTCTGCCCAGAAGTTGAGGCACGGTAACCTACTCCAACGAGTTCCATTTCAATTTTGTAACCTTCAGAAACACCTTTCACCATTCCCGCTATAAGGGAGCGATATAAACCGTGCTTCGCTTTATGATCTTTTTGTTCCGTTGCGCGTGCTAGGGTCACGGTATCGCCATCAACAACCATTGAAATGGCTGAATCAACAGCTTGTGTTAACTCTCCCTTGGCCCCCTTTACAGTAACAATATTGTCATCAGAGACACTGATTGATACTCCACTGGGAATCGCTACCGGTAATTTTCCAATTCTAGACATTTCCGATATTCTTTTTTAGTATACGTAGCAGAGTACTTCTCCACCAACATTCATCAATTTCGCTTCCTTCTCAGTCATCACGCCTTTCGAAGTAGAAAGTATTGCAATGCCAAGTCCATTTAATACGCGTGGAAGATCTTTTGAATTCGCGTACTTTCTCAAACCAGGTTTAGATATGCGTTCCATGCTTTTGATAGCTGGTATCCGTGTTTCTGGATTGTATTTTAAAGCAATCTTAATTGTTCCCTGGTGACCTTCATCTACAAACTTGAAGTTTGTAATGTAGCCTTTGTCGAACAAAATCTTTGTGATTTCTTTCTTCGTATTTGAAGCTGGGATTTCCACAACGCGGTGACGTGCTTGCACGGCGTTTCTAACTCTCGTCAGGTAATCTGCTATAGGATCAGTAACCATTTCTTCTGCTTTTAATATTATTTACCAGCTGGCTTTCTTTACACCTGGGATTAAACCTTTCAATGCCATTTCACGGAACGTTACACGTGACAGGCCAAACTGACGCATATATCCTCTTGGGCGTCCCGTTAATTTGCAACGGTTATGCTTACGGATGTAAGATGAATTTTTCGGCAATTTCTGCAATGCCTCCCAATCCTCATCAGCCTTTAACCTAGCTCGCTTATCAGCGAATTTTTCTACGAGCGCCTCTCTTTTACGCTCTCTGGCTTTCATTGATTCTTTGGCCATGTTATTTCTTTTTAAACGGTAAACCGAATGCTTCTAATAATGAATATCCCTCTTCATCTGTATTAGCAGATGTTACAAATATGATGTCCATACCTGTAATATTTGGAACCTTATCAATGTCGATCTCAGGGAAAATAATTTGCTCATCTATACCAAGCGTATAGTTTCCACGTCCGTCGAACTTATTCTTTATTCCTCGAAAATCACGTGTACGAGGAAGAGCTACCGCTGTTAGGCGATCCAAGAACTCATACATGTTATCTCCGCGCAATGTTACTTTCGCACCAATCGCTACTCCTTTACGAAGTTTGAAGTTCGACACATCCTTTTTAGAATATGTAGGAACAGCGCGTTGCCCTGTAATATCAGTCATTTCCTTAACTGCATTGTCAACTAGCTTTTTATCAGCAGTAGCTTTACCAAGCCCTTGACTCAATACAATTTTTTGCAACCTTGGCACTTGCATTACAGAAGTATATTGAAACTTCTCTTTAAGTGCTGGACTAATTTCCTCCAGGTATGCTTGTTTTAATCTAGGAATGTAAGTCATCTTATAATTCCTCCTGAGTTTTCTTTGAATACCTTACTTTCTTGCCTTCTTTGTCGAGTTTACGACCAATGCGCGTTGCATTGCCCTTGCTGTCTACAATACTCAAATTTGAGATGTGAATACCAGCTTCCTTCTCTTCAATCCCACCTTGTGGGTTTTCAGCTGAAGGCTTACGGTGAACTTTTACAATGTTCAACCCTTCAACGATTGCTCGATTCTTAATTCCAAGGATTTCTTTTACTTGTCCTTCCCGGCCTTTTTCATTACCAGCTAGCACACGTACATTATCCCCTACTTTGATGTGAAACTTTTTGCTCATCACTTTAACTCTTTTACAGTACCTCTGGTGCCAGTGATACAATTTTCATGAATTGCTTTTCGCGAAGCTCACGTGCAACTGGACCGAAGATACGTGTACCCCTCATTTCGCCCGTTCCGTTTAACAACACAACCGCATTGTCGTCGAAACGTATGTACGATCCATCTTGGCGACGCACTTCTTTTTTCGTACGAACCACAACAGCCGGAGAAACCTGACCTTTCTTCACGTTTCCGTTCGGTACCGCATCTTTAACGGTAACAACAATTTTATCACCGATACTCGCGTAACGCCGTTTAGTTCCTCCCAACACACGAATACAAAGTACTTCCTTTGCCCCGCTGTTGTCTGCTACTGATAATCTACTTTCTTGCTGAATCATGGCTGAATGTCAAATTGTATTTCAATTACTTCGCCTTTTCTAATACCTCAACCAATCTCCAATTCTTCGATTTGCTGAGGGGGCGGGTTTCCATAATACGCACGGTATCACCTATACCGCACTCTTGTTTCTCATCGTGTGCGATAAACTTAGTGGTGTTCTTTAAGAACTTTCCATACTTCGGGTGCTTTACCTTCCGTTCTACTGCAACAACTATGGACTTGTCCATTTTGTCACTAGTTACCACGCCGACTCTTTCTTTTCTAAGGTTTCTTTGCATCACCTTTTATTTATTTACGTTCAATTCTCGGTTTCTCAACTCGGTACTTAGTCTAGCTATATCGCGACGTTTCTGACGCAATACCATTGGATTTTCCAATTGAGAAACAGTGTGAGACATCTGTAGTTTCTCTAGCGCTTCGCGCTCATTCTCGATGCGCTCTAGGAGTTCATCTGTAGTTAATTGTGTTACTTCAGATTGTTTCATCTTCGTTTCTTTTATTTCTCCTGATAATCTCTCCGCACAACAATCTTACATTTAACTGGTAGCTTTTGAGCTGCCAAACGCAATGCTTCTTGAGCGATTTCATTATTTACTCCGTCGATTTCAAACATGATTCGACCAGGCTTGACCTTGGCTACCCAATGATCCAATGCACCTTTACCTTTACCCATCCTTACCTCAGCTGGTTTGCTGGTGATTGGAGTATCTGGGAAGATACGAATCCATACCTGTCCTTCACGCTTCATGTAACGCGTCATAGCAATACGTGAAGCTTCTATCTGACGTGAAGTGATGCGACCAGCTTCCATCGTTTTGATTCCAAAAGAACCAAAAGAAATTTCGCTTCCGCGACCAGCATTACCTTTGATGCGGCCTTTAAATACTTTCCTACGTCTTACTCGTTTAGGTTGTAACATCTTTATTCGTTTAAACCTTTATTCTTACTTTCTTTTTCCACGGAATTTTCCGCCACCTTGTTTTCCTCCACGTTGCTGAGATTTCCCAACATTTGGTGAAAGATCACGTTTACCGTAAACCTCTCCCCTACAGATCCAAACTTTAACACCAATACGTCCATAGGTCGTATGTGCCTCAGAAAGGTGATAATCAATATCTGCACGGAATGTGTGAAGCGGTGTACGTCCATCTTTGTAAGACTCTGTACGTGCCATTTCAGCACCATTCAATCGTCCGGCTATTTGAACCTTTATTCCTTCAGCTCCCATGCGCATTGTAGAAGCTATAGCCATTTTCGTTGCACGACGGAACGAAATACGTCCTTCAATTTGACGAGCAATGCTATCTGCTACTAATTTCGCATCTAACTCTGGGCGTTTGATTTCGAAAATGTTAATCTGAACCTCTTTTTTCGTGAGCTTCTTTAACTCTTCTTTAAGCTTATCTACTTCTTGACCACCTTTACCAATAATAATTCCGGGACGAGCCGTGTTAATGGTAACAGTAACCAATTTCAATGTACGTTCAATAATGATCCGCGAGATACTAGCCTTTTCAAGACGAGCATAAAGGTATCTTCTAATCTTGTGATCTTCAGCAATCTTGTCTCCGTAGTTACTACCACCGAACCAGTTTGAATCCCAGCCTCTGATGAAGCCCAAACGATTACCTATTGGATTTGTCTTTTGTCCCATCTTCTATTTGTTTTCCTCCTGGTTTGCTGTATCAACTACGAGAGTTACGTGATTTGAACGTTTACGAATGCGGTGAGCCCTTCCTTGAGGTGCTGGTTGTACACGTTTCAACATGCGAGCACTGTCAACAGTAACTTCTTTTACAAAAAGTCCTGCTTCATCAGCATTCTGACCTGATTTCTGCTCGTAATTGGCAATCGCTGACCTCAACAACTTCTCCATACGAATTGAAGCTTCCTTTTTACTAAACTGAAGTACTGCCGATGCTTTAGTCACTTCTAAGCCGCGTATCAGATCAGCCATCAAACGCATTTTGCGCGGTGATGTTGGGCAATTATTGAGCTTAGCGAAGTACACCGACTTCTTAGCCTCTTTGCGCTTATTTGCGCTATTCTGTTTTCTAGACCCCATAGCTGCTTCGATTATCGTTTTCCTTTGTCTTTCTTGTTTCCAGCATGACCACGGTACGTTCTAGTTGGAGCGAATTCTCCCAATTTATGACCTACCATATTCTCAGTTACATATACTGGAATAAACTTATTTCCATTGTGGACTGCAATCGTCAATCCTACAAAATCTGGTGTAATCATAGACGCTCTTGACCAAGTCTTAATCACACTTTTCTTACCAGAAGACTGAGCGTCTTCTACTCGCTGGTACAATTTATAATGTACAAATGGAGGTTTCTTTAATGATCTAGCCATGCCTCAATTATTTCTTCCTGCGTTCAATGATGTATTTGCTTGATGCCTTCTTGGGCGCACGTGTCTTGTAACCCTTAGCAGGAACACCGTTACGTGATCTTGGGTGACCTCCAGACTGACGTCCTTCACCACCACCCATTGGGTGATCCACCGGGTTCATAGCTACACCACGTGTGCGAGGACGACGTCCTAACCAACGTGAACGACCTGCCTTTCCTGAACGTGTTAAACTGTGGTCTGCATTTCCCACACTACCTACAGTCGCTTTGCACGTTTGCAACACCATGCGTGTTTCACCAGAAGGCAATTTGATAACAACGTATTTACCATCCTTTGCAACTAATTGTGCATAGGAACCAGCACTACGTGCCATTTTACCACCTTGTTTCGGACGCAATTCAATGTTGTGAATAATGGTACCGAGAGGCATATCGCCTAGGTATAAGCAATTGCCAACCTCTGGAGCAGCTCCCTTTCCTGAAACCAATGTAGCGCCTACTGCAAGACCTGCAGGTGCAACGATATATCGTTTCTCGCCATCCTCGTATTTCAACAACGCAATTCTTGCAGAGCGATTTGGATCGTATTCTACAGACATTACTTCAGCTTTTACACCTTCTTTGTCGCGTTTGAAATCGATGATACGATAACGACGTTTGTGACCACCACCGCGATAGCGCATGGTCATTTTCCCGTTATTATTTCTACCGCCTGATTTCTTAATCGGCGCTAGCAAGCTCTTCTCAGGACTGTCCGAAGTTACTGTGTCAAATGCACTTAAAATTCGATAACGCTGCCCTGGAGTAACTGGCTTAAATTTTCTTACTGCCATGGTATGCTTTCTTAAATATTGCTGTAGAAGTCAATTAAGTCTCCTTCAGCAACTGTTACAACAGCTTTTTTGTAACGATTCGTTTTACCTTCAACTACTCCTGTTTTGGTATACTTGACCTTACGTTTTGGTCCATATACCATGGTGTTCACAGACTCCACCGTTACATCATAAGTCGCTTCTACAGCTTCCTTAATCTGTATTTTATTGGCATGAGCGTCGACTTTGAACGCGTAACGATTAAATCGCTCCCCGTCTTTTGTCATCTTTTCCGTTATAACCGGTTTAATTAAAATGCTCATTTCTATTTGCTTAATACTGTTTCTACTTTATCAACAGCTGCTTTAGTCATAATCACATGCTTCGCGTTAACAATACTATAAGTTGTTAAATCTGAAACATTTACAACGTCCACACCTCTTAAATTTCGGGCCGACAAATATACGCTTTTATTTGCTTGATCTACAACCACTAGCGTCTTTTTGTCTGCTGCTTTCAAATTACCCAACATGCCGTGAAATTCCTTGGTCTTTGGGGCCTCCATTTCAAGCTTATCTAAAATGGTGATTGCCTCTTCTTTAACCTTGTATGACAAAGCTGATTTACGAGCCAATTGCTTCACTTTTTTGTTAAGCTTAAAACCGTAATTACGTGGACGAGGACCGAATGCACGACCTCCACCAACAAACACGGGAGACTTGATACTACCAGCACGCGCTGTTCCAGTACCTTTTTGTTTTTTAATCTTGCGTGTACTTCCTGTGATCTCAGCACGCTCTTTACTCTTGTGCGTACCTTGACGCTGATTCGCTAGATATTGCTTTACATCTAGGTAAATCGCGTGATCATTAGGTTCTACACCAAAGATTTCTGCGTTCAGCTTCTGCTTAGAACCTGCGCTTTTTCCGTTTGATGAATAAACTGTTAGTTCCATTTCTCAATGATTAAATGTGAACCATTCGCACCCGGAACAGAACCTTTTACAAGGACAACGTTCTTCTCTGGAATCACTTTGATGATTTCTAAATTCTGTGACTTCACTTGATTGCCACCCATTCTACCTGCCATGCGCATTCCTTTGAATACACGCGACGGATATGACGACGCTCCAATAGAACCTGGTGCACGTTCTCTGTTATGCTGACCGTGCGTTCGTTGACCCACTCCAGCAAAACCATGACGTTTCACCACCCCTTGAAAACCCTTTCCTTTAGATGTCCCTACAACATCTACGAATGTGCCTTCTTCTAGGATATCTACTTTAACGGTGTCGCCCAAAGCTACTTCGCCTTCAAATCCACGAAACTCTACCAATTTCTCAACCGGTGCAGCTCCTGCTTTTTTGAAGTGCCCTTGTAGCGCAGCTGAAGTATTCTTTTCTCTTCGAGATCCGAAACCTAGCTGTACAGCCTCATACCCATCACTCTCGATGGATTTGATCTGGGTCACCACGCATGGTCCAGCTTCAACTACGGTACAGGGAATGTTCTTCCCCTCCTCGTTAAACACGCTGGTCATGCCGACTTTTTTTCCTATCAGTCCTAGCATTACTTATTCAATTAAACTTTGATTTCTACTTCAACTCCACTTGGCAATTCTAAACGCATAAGCGCATCAACCGTCTTTGACGATGAACTGTAAATATCCATCAGACGCTTAAATGTGCTCAATTCAAATTGCTCGCGTGATTTTTTGTTTACGTGCGGTGAACGAAGAACCGTGAATATCTGCTTCCGTGTAGGAAGTGGAATTGGTCCGTTCACTACTGCTCCAGTCGACTTAACCGTTTTCACAATCTTCTCAGCTGACTTATCAACCAAGTTGTGATCGTACGACTTCAATTTTATGCGGATTTTTTGCGCCATTTTTAACTAATTAAGCAGTTGTTTTTCCTTTAGCTTTAGCAATAACTTCTTCAGAGATGTTATTTGGAACTCGCTCAAAGTGATCAAATTCCATCGTTGATGTTGCTCGACCTGAAGATATTGTACGAAGTTGTGTTACATATCCGAACATTTCCGAAAGTGGAACAAAGGCTTTAACAACCTTGGAACCAGCTCTATCATCCATACCGTTTACAACACCTCTACGACGATTCAAATCCGCTACTATGTCACCCATATTCTCCTCAGGAGTCAACACTTCAACTTTCATTATCGGCTCCATTAACACTGCTCCTGCCTTAGGCACTGCAGTTCTGTATGCCAATTTCGCAGCAAGCTCAAACGAAAGCTGATCAGAATCCACCGGGTGGAATGAACCATCATGAAGGGTTACCTTCATACTATCCATTACATAGCCAGCAAGAACCCCATTCTTCATGGCTTCTTTGAATCCTTTTTCAATTGATGGAATAAATTCTTTTGGAATATTACCCCCCTTAATCTTATTCTCGAATTCTAAACCTTCTTTTCCTTCTTCTGCCGGTTCAATCGTGATCTGGATATCTGCGAATTTACCACGACCACCTGTCTGTTTCTTATAAACCTCTCGGTGATTTACAGTTCCAGTAATCGCCTCTTTGTATGAAACTTGTGGGGCTCCTTGATTCGCTTCTACCTTAAACTCACGCTTCAAACGATCTAAAATGATATCTAAGTGCAGCTCTCCCATTCCTGAAATCACTGTTTGACCGCTGTCTTCATCCGTGTGGACCTTGAAAGTAGGATCCTCTTCAGCCAACTTAGCTAAAGCCATACCCAACTTATCCACATCTGCTTGAGTCTTTGGCTCAATTGCAACTCCAATTACCGGATCTGGAAAATCCATCGACTCGAGTACAATAGGTGCTTTCTCATCGCATAAGGTATCACCAGTCTTGATGTCTTTAAAGCCTACAAGTGCAGCAATATCCCCACAGTTTAAGCTATCAATTTGCTGCTGCTTGTTCGCGTGCATTTGATAGATTCGGGAAATACGCTCCTTCTTGCCAGTTCGTGTATTTAACACATAAGAACCAGATTCTAGTTTACCAGAATATGCACGCGTAAAACACAAACGTCCTACAAAAGGATCGGTTGCAATTTTAAATGCTAATGCAGCAAACGGCTCATCAACACTTGGCTTACGTGATGCAGCTTCTTCTGAGTTAGGCAATGTACCTTGAATTGCTTCAGTGTCCATTGGTGAAGGCAATATCTCCATCACCATATCTAACATCGACTGTACTCCCTTATTCTTAAAGGCAGAACCACACATCATAGGAACAACTTTCCCTTCGATGGTAGCTTGACGCAATGCATCTAGTATTTCACGTTCTGATAAAGACTCAGGATCTTCGAAATACTTCTCCATGAGGTTGTCGTCAAATTCCGCAACTGCTTCAAGCAATTTTTCGCGGTATTCTGTAGCCTCATCTAGCAGATCTGCAGGGATTTCAACCTCATCAAAGGTCATACCCATATCTTCTTCATTCCAAACTATTCCTCGGAAATTGATTAGATCAATAACCCCCTTGAATGTATCTTCTCCGCCAATTGGAATTTGAAGTGGAAGCGCATGGCTACCCAACATCTCTTTCACCTGACGACAAACATTTAAGAAATCAGCTCCTTGGCGATCCATTTTGTTCACGAAACCAATTCGTGGAACATTATAATTGTTCGCTAAGCGCCAGTTAGTTTCTGATTGTGGTTCAACACCATCAACCGCACTAAACAAGAATACTAAACCATCTAATACACGCAACGAACGGTTAACCTCAACTGTAAAGTCAACGTGTCCTGGCGTATCAATAATGTTTACGTGATAATCTTTATCGCGGTAATTCCAATTCAATGTTGTTGCGGCAGAAGTAATCGTAATACCACGCTCCTGCTCTTGCTCCATCCAATCCATGGTTGCTGCACCATCATGCACCTCACCAATTTTATGACTCACACCTCCGTAATACAGAATACGCTCTGTAGTCGTCGTCTTACCAGCATCAATGTGTGCAGCAATACCGATGTTACGGGTGTATAGTAAATCTCTTTTAGCCATCTTTTAACTATTCAGTTGATTAAAACCTAAAATGAGAGAACGCCTTGTTGGCTTCAGCCATACGGTGCGTATCTTCCTTCTTCTTATATGCGCCACCTTCTTCTTTAGCTGCAGCCATAAACTCATCAGCTAATTTTTGTGACATCGACTTACCGTTGCGCTTCCTAGAAAAACTAATCACCCACTTCATGCCTTGTGACAATTTACGTGAATTGCGAATCTCTTGTGGAATTTGAAAAGTAGCTCCACCAACACGTCGGCTTCTAACCTCAACTTGTGGTGTTACATTTTCTATGGCTTTCTTAAAAGTCTCTAAACCATTCATCTCCTCTTTGGCATCGATGATATCCATCGCACCGTAAAAGATTTGGTACGCAAGACTTTTCTTTCCGCTTAACATTAAGTTGTTTACAAACTTCGTTACCAATTCCTCACCGTATCTTGGATCCGGCGCGGTTATTCTGGCTTTTGCACTAGTCTTTCTCATATTCTATCAGCTAGTTATTCTATTTCTTAGGGCGTTTAGTCCCGTATTTAGATCGACGTTGTGTACGTCCTTCGACACCTGCTGTATCCAGTGCACCACGTACAATGTGATAACGTACACCTGGAAGGTCTTTCACCCTACCACCACGAACCAACACGATACTGTGCTCTTGAAGGTTGTGCCCCTCTCCAGGGATGTAAGCATTAACTTCGTTTCCGTTTGTCAATCTAACACGTGCCACCTTTCGCATGGCTGAGTTAGGTTTTTTAGGGGTAGTCGTGTAAACACGAGTACATACTCCCCTTCTCTGCGGGCAAGAGGTAAGTGCTGCGGACTTACTTTGCTGGACTTTACTTGAACGCCCTTTTCTTACTAGTTGCTGTATTGTTGGCATATGCTCGAAACACAATAGATTTCAACAAATTATATAATACCCCTTAAATTTTAGGGGCTGCAAAGGTACACGATAAGACGTATTATCCAATACCTCCGCTGCTTTTTTTTCAACCTAAGTTTTAAAAGTTCAACGAATTAACGCTCAGCTGTTTAAAATTAGGGGGCGCGAAGGTTGATAAATCAATTGGCAACTGCAACACTTCTCACAAACTATTTGGATATTTTTGCCCTGTGGAATATTTAGAAGAACTGAATGAAGCGCAGCAGAAGGCTGTAGTAAAGACTGATGGCCCAATCATGGTAATAGCTGGAGCGGGCTCCGGGAAAACACGCGTGCTCACCTATCGCATTGCTCACCTCATAAGTAATGGTGTGTCTCCATTTCATATTTTATCCCTGACCTTTACCAACAAGGCGGCGAAAGAAATGAAACATCGGATTGGGACGATAGTGGGTGAAGACCAAGCGAAAAGTATTTGGATGGGAACCTTTCACTCCGTTTTTGCCAAAATTCTCCGAATTGAAGCAGAACACATTGGCTATCCTTCAAACTTTACAATTTACGATACGGACGATTCGAGGAGAGTCCTTAAAGAAATTATTAAAGAAAAGAATCTGGACGATAAGGTTTACAAGCCCAACTTGGTACACAACCGCATATCTACTGCCAAAAACAACCTGATATCTCCTGCAGCATACAAAGGAAATGCAATCATTACTAAAGAGGATATTCAATCCAAGAAACCAGAGATTGGAGCAATTTATGAGTCTTACGACAAAAGACTTTTTCGGGCTGGCGCAATGGACTTTGATGACCTGCTCTTCAAAACCAACTTACTACTTCGTGACCATCCTAATATACTGAATAAATACCAAGACAAATTTCGATACATACTCGTAGACGAGTATCAGGATACAAACTTTTCACAATACATTATTGTAAAGGCTCTTGCGGCTAAATTTGAAAACATTTGTGTTGTAGGTGATGATGCTCAAAGTATCTACTCCTTCAGGGGAGCTAATATTCAGAACATTTTAAATTTCAAAAAGGATTACCCGGATACAGCAACTTTCAAGCTTGAGCAAAATTATCGCTCAACTAAAAACATTGTTCAAGCAGCAAACAGCATCATTGCGAAAAATGTTGAGCAGTTAAAAAAAGACGTTTGGACTTCGAATGATGATGGAGCGAAAATAAAGCTCATGAGAGGTCTAACCGAATCTGAAGAAGGGCTAAATGTTGTTCGCAGCATTTACGACATCCACAGTAATGACTCTGCTCCATATAAGGATTTCGCAATACTATATCGCACAAATGCGCAGTCCAGAGCAATGGAAGACTCGCTGCGTAAAATGAACATCCCATATCGCATTTATGGAGGCCTTTCATTTTACCAACGCAAAGAGATTAAAGACCTGATGGGCTACTTCCGGCTTGTTACAAACCCTAAAGATGAAGATGCACTAAAACGTGTAATCAACTACCCTGCTAGGGGCATTGGTAAAACTACTTTAGACAAGTTAGTACTGTACGGAAACGACAAGGATTTAACTTTATGGGACGTTGTCCAGCATATCGATCAGCATCCCATTTCCATTAATGGAGGAGCTCGGTCAAAAATCAAGGCTTTCGCTGAGCTCATTCAAACCTTTATGCGGCTATCAACCAAAAAAGACGCTTACGAAATTGGAAGTCAAATCGCCAGCTCTACTGGAATATTGAAGCAGATGTATACTGATAAAACTCCTGAAGGAGTGAACCGCTATGAAAACCTTCAGGAGCTTTTGAATTCGATGAAGGAGTTCGCTGAGGACGATACTGCCGATAACGAAAAAGACCTCGCCACTTTCGTTCGGGATATTCCACTTGTTACAGACCAAGACGCTGAGAAAGATCAGGACCCCAACAAAGTAACGTTAATGACGATACACGCCTCCAAAGGTTTAGAGTTTCCATATGTCTTCATTGTTGGCCTAGAAGAGAACTTATTTCCTTCACAGCTTTCTATTAATAGCAGGTCTGAGCTTGAAGAAGAGCGTCGACTATTTTATGTCGCCATGACAAGGGCCGAAAATAAATGCTTCTTATCTTTTGCTACATCCCGTTACAAGTGGGGCAACCTCATACATGCCGAACCAAGCAGGTTTATTCAAGAAATTGATGAGCAGTACATCGATATGGCTGGTGCCGCCTCACAAGCGAAACCACACAGTTTTGATGCTGGAAATTCGGGCTTAAATACAAGTGGCGGCTGGGCTGGAAATAATGTAAAACCTAAGTTTACACCTCGAAAAAAACTTGTAAAACCATCTTCGGCAGACACGACCAAATTTGAAGGGGATGATACTTCAGGTCTCCAAGTTGGAATGCATGTGGAACATGGACGTTTTGGCAGTGGAAAGGTAATCGCCCTCGAGGGAAATAAAAACGATCGAAAAGCAACGGTTTTCTTTGAAGGAATTGGGCAAAAACAACTTCTGTTGCGCTATGCCAAATTGAAGATGTTGGATTAATTTCTTCAGGCCAGAATAATGGCTATTTTTGAAACACATCATTACACTATGAATTACAATACAACAAGACCTGATCTAACACTTCCTGAATATGGTCGTAATGTTCACCAGATGGTAGAGCACGCAATGACGCTGGAGGATCGTGAAGAGCGAAACAGGGCTGCCAAAGCCATTATTTTGTTGATGGGTCAACTCAATCCACATTTACGTGATGTGGCAGATTTCACGCACAAACTTTGGGATCACCTCTTCATCATGTCCGATTATAAATTGGACGTGGACTCCCCTTACCCTACTCCTGACAGAGAAGTTATTGAGCGAAAACCTGAGCGTTTAGCTTATCCAGATCATCGCATAAAATACAGGCACTATGGGCGTGCTGTAGAAATGATGATTAAAAAATGTGTTGAGATGGAAGAGGGCGACGAGAAACAAGCCCTAATTGTAGCCATCGCAAACTTGATGAAGAAATATTACTTGGTATGGAATCGCGATTCCGTTACCGATGAAATTATTTTTAAGAATCTACTCGAATTATCAGAAGGCAAACTCAAAGCACCTGAAGGGGTAGAACTTGCAGATGCCGCTGTTATCCTCAAGTCAAATAGGCCAAATAAAAAGCGCAGCAACAATAAAAAGAAGCGCAAATCAAGATAAACTTCAGACGAAAAATACTACATGGGATCATTTGAAATCAAAGGAGGGCGATCACTTAAAGGTGTTCTTAAACCTCAAGGAGCTAAAAACGAAGCACTTCAAATTCTTTGTGCAGTACTGCTCACTCCAGAAAAAATTACCATTTCAAACATCCCTAACATCATTGATGTTAATCGGTTAATCGATTTGTTAAAATCGCTAGGGGTAACTGTTGAGCAACTGAATGAAGACACTTACACATTTGAGGCTGCTGAAGTTGATATCGAATACCTGAACAGTGAAGAATTTAGAAAAAAAGGAGGCGGATTACGCGGATCAATTATGATCGTAGGCCCAATGCTTGCTCGTTTTGGAAAAGGGTATATCCCGAAGCCTGGAGGAGATAAGATAGGCCGCCGCCGACTGGATACCCACTTTATAGGCTTTCAAAAGCTGGGAGCAGACTTCGAATACAATCCCAACAATAACTTTTACAGAGCTACAGCAAAACGCTTGAAGGGAACCTACATGCTTCTTGATGAAGCTTCTGTAACAGGTACGGCCAATGTTGTCATGGCAGCTGTCTTAGCTGAAGGCACTACTACCATTTATAACGCAGCATGTGAACCCTACCTTCAGCAACTTTGTAAAATGCTGAACAGAATGGGGGCCAAGATATCGGGCATTGGCTCTAACTTGTTAACCATTGAAGGGGTAAAAGAACTAGGGGGAACCGAACATCGGATTTTACCAGATATGATTGAAATTGGCTCATTCATCGGCCTTGCTGCTATGACCAATTCAGAAATAACGATTCCAGATGTTAGTTGGGACGATCTTGGAGTTATTCCCCACGTTTTTGAGCGAATGGGGATTTCCATCGTTAGGAATAACGACGATATCATTGTACCCAAACAAAACAACTATGAAGTCGAAACTTTTATAGATGGATCTATCTTAACCATTTCTGATGCTCCGTGGCCAGGCTTTACTCCTGACCTGCTCAGTATTATACTTGTCGTTGCAACGCAGGCAAAAGGAAGTGTGCTTGTGCATCAAAAGATGTTCGAAAGCAGGTTGTTCTTTGTAGATAAGCTTATTGATATGGGTGCTCAAATTATTCTCTGTGATCCGCATCGCGCAACGGTCATTGGCCTGAATAAACAAGTACAACTCAAAGGTATATCTATGACTTCCCCCGACATTAGGGCTGGAGTGTCACTACTCATTGCCGCATTAAGTGCTGAGGGCACAAGTGTTATTCACAACATTGAGCAAATAGACCGTGGATATCAAAATATCGATACACGGTTAAATGCAATAGGTGCACAAATCAAACGTGTGTGATGTACTTGCGTAAGGTGATCATTTTGCTGGTAGTTACTGCTACAGTTAGCTCCTGCGCAAACAACCGGAGCCTTAGCAAAGCACCGGAGCCAGAGGCTCTAATTGATACTAATCAGGCAGATTTAGTTGTAGGCACACAGGTAGGAAACCTTGCTCCTGATATCATTATGCAAGATCCTGATGGAAAGACGTTCAAACTCTCTGAACTTCGCGGAAACATTGTACTTGTCGATTTTTGGGCAAGTTGGTGCGGCCCATGCAGAAAAGAAAACCCAAATTTAGTAGCGGCGTACAACAAATACAGCGAGGCTAAATTTAAAAAAGCTAAAGGATTTAAAATCTACAGTGTTAGCTTAGACAACAACCGACAAAATTGGCACAAAGCAATTCTATCAGACCATCTTGCTTGGCCTCAACATGTCAGTGACCTTCAGGGGTGGAATAATGCATCCGCCATTCAGTATGGTGTCCGAGCTATCCCCACCAATTTCTTGATTAACCACCAAGGGGTCATTATCGCTAAGTCGCTCCGGGGTATTCGACTGCATCAAGCCATTGACCCTTATGTGCGTAAATTCTGACACCTGTCAATTTGTCCTCTAATCTCAATTGGCAGAACCTTTGCTAAATGAGCCTGTAAATCTTTAGATCAATGGCGAAAAAAGAACAGGACGAAATCCCAGAAAACGAGTTCGACAGTCAAGAAGAGGTAACATCAAATGACGAATCATCTGATGATGAAAACTCAAACCAATCAGATAATTCCGAGGATGTAGAGCGCTCTGAATTGCAGAAAACCCAAGAGGAACTGCAGACGTTGAAAGATAAGCACATGCGCCTCTACGCGGAGTTCGAGAACTTTCGTCGCAGAACAGCCAAAGAGCGCTTAGAGCTAATGTCAAATGCTGGACGTGACATTCTTTCAGATTTACTGCCAGTTCTTGATGACATGGAACGTGCCATTTTATCCAATGAAACTGCAACCGATATCGATTCAGTTAAAGAGGGCTTTACACTTGTGCATGGTAAATTTCAACGCATCATGCTAAGCAAAGGGTTAAAAGAAATGGACGCTAAAGGAACTGTCTTTAATACTGATGAACACGAGGCAATAACAAAGATCCCAGCACCTTCTGACGATCTAAAAGGTAAAATTGTAGATGTGGTAGAGAAAGGGTATTTCTTAAACGAATCCGTGTTGCGATACGCAAAAGTTGTCGTAGGAGAATAAGCTGTATTATGGCAAAAAGAGACTATTACGAAGTATTAGGAATTGATAAATCAGCTGATGCGAGTGCTATTAAAAAAGCCTACCGCAAACTGGCGTTGAAATACCATCCCGATAAAAATCCAGACAACAAAGAGGCTGAAGATAAATTCAAAGAGGCTGCTGAAGCTTACGAGATTTTAAGTAACCCTGAGAAAAAGCAGCGCTACGACCAATTTGGTCATGCGGGCATGGGCGGAGGCTTTGGTGGCCAAGGCGGTGGAGGCATGAACATGGATGATATCTTCAGTCAATTTGGAGACATCTTTGGAGGTGCTTTTGGCGGTGGTGGATTTGGTGGCCAAGGTGGCGGCGGACGAAGAACCCGGGTAACCAAGGGTTCTAACCTAAGAATAAGGGTGAAGCTTACACTTAAAGAAATCGCCAACGGAACTCAGAAAAAGGTAAAGGTTAACAAACTGGTAAACGCCGAAGGTTCGACCTACAAAACATGTAACTCATGTAATGGCAGTGGACAAGTTACACGCGTCACCAATACCTTCTTAGGTCAAATGCAAACCAGCAGCACATGTCCTACATGCGGCGGAGATGGAAAAATCATCGAAAAACGCGCTCCAGGATCTGACCAAAATGGACAAGTTCGGTCTGAAGAAGTTATCGCTATCGACATTCCAGCTGGAGTGGAAGAAGGCATGCAGCTGAGTCTGCGCGGCAAGGGTAATGACGGCCCTAAAGGTGGTGTTCCCGGAGACCTGCTTGTTGTTATCGAAGAAGTTAAAAGTGACGACTTGGTTCGAGATGGACAGAATGTACACTATGACTTACACATAAATTTTGCCATTGCAGCACTTGGCGATACAGTAGAAGTTCCAACAATAGATAGTTCAGTTAAAATTAAAATTCCGGCTGGAACCCAATCTGGTAAGATTTTAAGACTGAAAGGAAAAGGCATTCCAGATGTCAATGGATATCCTAAAGGAGATCAACTTGTACACGTCAATGTTTGGACTCCGAAAGAGCTGAATAACGAGGAGCGCGAGATGATGGAAAAGATGAAGGATATGCCTCATTTTCAACCCGCTCCATCGGGAAAAGAGAAAAACTTCTTTAGTAGAATGAAAGAATTCTTTCAATAAGCCATTGCCCGAAAGCTCAAAACCAATTACTTTCGAAAGCCAGCACTAATAGCTGGCTTTTTTTATGGAGCACCTCATTGAAATACAGAACGTCACAAAGACGTATGGCAACTATATCGCCCTCAACAACATAAACATCAACATTCCTAAAGGACGAATTTTTGGTTTGTTAGGACCTAATGGAGCTGGAAAAACCTCATTAATTCGTATCCTGAATCAGATTACCATGCCTGATTCCGGGCAAATTAGGTTTAACGGCCAACCATTAAAATCGTACCATGAACAGCACATCGGATATTTACCTGAGGAACGCGGTTTATATAAAAAAATGAAAGTGGGGGAACAGGCCCTATATCTCGCTCAACTTAAAGGAAAAAGCAGGTCAGACGCGCTCCGTTCGCTGCGTTGGTGGTTTGATCGTTTTGCCATCAATGAATGGTGGGACAAAAAAGTCGAGGAGCTTTCTAAGGGTATGGCTCAAAAGGTTCAGTTTATCGTAACTGTGCTTCACGAACCCGAGCTCCTCATTCTTGACGAGCCATTTTCTGGGTTTGATCCCGTAAACGCAAATCTGATAAAAGCTGAGATAAAACGCCTAAATCAGGCGGGGACAACTATTATTTTCTCTACCCACAACATGGGTTCCGTTGAAGAAATATGTGACGACATCGCATTAATTCACCAAGCTGAATGTATTCTTCAGGGATCAGTGCCACAGATACGAAACCAGTTTAAAGAAGGCGTTTTTGAAGTTGTATTCAGTGGAAACAAAATGGCGTTTACCAATGCATTGTGGACTCAATTCGAACTCCTTGATATTATTGGAGACGAACAACAACATGTAGCGAAAATCAAGTTATTAAACCAAAACACAACCAACAACTTACTGCAAGCCATTCTACCCGTTTGCAACGTAACTGGATTACAGGAGGTCGTTCCTTCATTAAATGAAGTCTTCATCAAGCAGGTTTCACCAGCACCTGAAACAACTACACAATCCGATGCATAAGATCTTACTCATTATAAAGCGTGAATACATTACGCGTGTCCGGAAAAAATCATTCATCCTATTAACACTCCTCGGGCCTCTTTTAATTGCAGGGGTTACTGCACTAGTCATTTGGTTTGGGATGAAAAACGATCAAGTTGAGCAAGTGCTGGTTGTTGATCAGTTGAATCCAGTATTTGAATCACTAAATGACAATGAACAGCTCAAGTTTGAGTATTCCGACTTAACAGACGATCAAGCATTCAAGTTATTCCCAGAGTCCCACTACACTGCTTTGCTACTCATACCAAAAGATATATTAAATGTTAATCGTGCGCTCCTATACTTTAAAGATCAGCCGAGTGCGCGTGTTCAGCGTGATATTGAAGCACGCGTAGAGCGCATAGTAGAACAAGAAAAACTCAGGAAATACGGGATAGACCCTTCCGATTTCGCAAAAGTGAACACTAACTTTAAAATTAGCGCTTTCAAGTTTACAGAAACAGGAGAAAAAGAAGCCATTCAAGGCGAAAAGGCATTCATTGGATTCGCCTTTGGTATTGCCATTTACATGTTTATTTTTCTGTACGGTGTTCAGGTAATGCGTGGGGTAATTGAAGAAAAAACCAATCGCATCGTTGAGGTAATTATCACTTCTGTCAAGCCTTTTCAACTCATGATGGGGAAAATAATCGGTGTAGCACTTGTTGGTCTTACCCAGTTTATTCTCTGGATAATCCTCACGACTACCGTGGTTACTGCTGTGCAATCGGTTCTTTTAGCAGATCGATTTGAAGAACTGACTACAATGCAACAAACGGTTTCGCAACTTGACAAGGCGAATCCAGAAATAGGGGCTTTAAACACAAATGAAGACCAAAATCCGCTTGCCTTCCTTGATCGGATTAATTTTCCGCTTATGATAGGCATGTTTCTTTTCTACTTCTTAGGAGGGTATTTACTCTACTCCTCTCTTTTTGCCGCTATTGGTGCAGCAGTGGATTCCGAAACGGATACACAGCAATTCATGTTTCCAGTAACCATCCCATTGCTCCTCGCCTACTTTCTATCCATTGCGATTATGGAAAACCCCTCGGGACCAGCTGCAATTTGGGGGTCTATTATCCCCTTAACCTCTCCAATTATCATGATGGTTAGGATAGCAATTGGTATTGAGTCAGGAGATTTATGGCAACTTTATTTATCCATGTTTTTACTTGTGGCAGGCTTCGTTTTCACCACATGGTTAGCGGGAAAGATATATCGAACTGGAATTCTTATGTACGGAAAAAAAGTGAGTTATAAAGAGCTCTGGAAGTGGCTAAAACACAATGATTAATCAACCCAAAGCTATAATCGACTTAGGAACTAACACTTTCAACCTTATTATCTATTCGGTTGACTTAAATGATTTTACAATTCATTTCACGAATAAGTTGGTCGTAAAGTTAGGTGCTGAAGGATTCGAGGATGGTCGGATCCACCCAAAAGCCATACAACGAGCAATCAGCGCCATGAAACAACACAAGTCATCTTTGCAGGAGTACGATGTAAGGCAGGTTGATGCATTTGCAACTTCTGGTTTAAGGAGTGCTGTAAATGGTCACCAAATAGCCGATCAAATATATAAGGAGGTTGGGGTTCGTGTGAAAATCATTGACGGAATGCGTGAGGCGGAGCTTATTGCGCTTGGTGTTATGGCTTACACCAACACACAACATACAGCTCTGATCATGGATATTGGCGGAGGCTCAACCGAGTTTGCTATTATCCAAGATGGGGTTGTTCGCTGGAAGCACAGTTACGACCTTGGAGTTGCCCGAATGGTTCAGCTATTTGGTCAGCATCAACCCATGAGTGTTTCCATTCAAACGTCCATTAAAAACTACCTTCAGCATGCTCTTCCAGAACTAAATGAGGCCATAGGTTTGCACAACCCCTATCAGTTCATTGGGTCTTCAGGGTCATTTGAAGCTTTTGGAATGATGGTTGCTAAAATGCTGAATCAAGCATGGAAAACTACACCTGAAACGCGGATCAAAACCTCTGACTTAATACAACTTAACCGAAAATTGATAACATTGAATTACCAATCCAAGTTGAATTTCCCAGGACTAGACCCCATGCGAGCAGAATACATAGTATACGCTGGCATTTTCATTGAACATGTTGCTAAGCTATGTTCTGCAGACAATATTTACTACTCTGATTTCTCCTTAAAAGAAGGTGCAATCCAAGCTTCAATAGAAAATACACTATGAAAAACATATTGATAATTGACGACGAGAAAGGCATTCGAAATACCCTAACCGAAATCCTTGAATACGAAAAATTCAAAGTTGATTCTGCCGAAAACGGTGAAGCCGGTGTCAAGTTGGCCCTCTCCAATAATTACGACCTGGTGCTTTGCGATATAAAAATGCCAAAAATGGATGGAATGGACGTGCTTGAAAGACTTACCCATTCCAAACCCGATCTCCCCGTTGTATTAATTACTGGCCATGGCTCAGTTGAAAATGCAGTTGAAGCTTTAAAAATGGGAGCGTATGACTTCATTCAAAAACCAATAGACTTAAACCGACTGCTAGTAACGGTACGTAATGCACTAGATCGCAATGAATTAGTTGAAGAGACGAAGAGTCTGCGTAAAAAAGTAACCGGCAAAGCTGAGTCTCCGATAATAGGCCAGTCAAAGGAAATACTGCTTGTAACCGACATGATCGCTAAGGTTGCAGATACAGATGCTCGCGTATTAATAACTGGTCCCAATGGAACCGGTAAAGAACTTGTAGCGCAGCAATTACACGAACGCAGTAGCAGAAAGAAAAAACCTTTTATTGAAGTTAACTGTGCTGCCATTCCATCTGACCTCATTGAGTCGGAATTATTCGGTCATGAAAAGGGAGCATTCACAAGTGCAATCAAACAAAAAAAAGGAAAGTTCGAGCAAGCTGAAGGTGGCACACTCTTTTTAGACGAAGTAGGAGATATGAGTCTATCTGCTCAAGCCAAGGTGCTGCGTGCATTGCAGGAGAAGAAAATCACGCGCGTTGGAGGAGACAAAACCATTTCTTTTGATGTACGGGTT
This sequence comes from Salibacteraceae bacterium, assembly GCA_965661625.1. Taxonomy (GTDB): domain Bacteria; phylum Bacteroidota; class Bacteroidia; order Flavobacteriales_G; family Salibacteraceae. The sequence continues at coordinate 2,439 of CBFIEM010000002.1, read as the reverse complement.
GTAGCTGCTACCAACAAGGACCTCAAACAAGCCATATCCAATGGTGAGTTTCGTGAAGACTTGTATCACAGGCTTTGTGTAATTCATATTCCGGTTCCCGCATTAAATGACAGACCAGATGATATCCCACTCTTGGTAGATCATTTCTTAGAAGAAATTTGCAAGGAACAAGGAAGACCTACGAAGTCAATAACTGAAAAAGCCATGGCCCTATTAGTTGAGAAATCTTGGACTGGAAACGTACGTGAACTAAGAAATGTAGTAGAACGACTTGTTATCCTTTCAGAAAGTAGGATTGAAGAAACTGAGGTTCACAGTTACTTGTGAAAAAAAATGTGTCTGGTATTAATTTTCTAATTACCTTGAACTCGAGAAAATAAAATAAATCCTATGAGAAAACTTTACAAAGGCATTTTTGCCGCTGCATTAGCACTTGGAACACTCGTTCCTAACTCTAATGCGCAAACCGTTCAACTAGGCACCCAAGGAGGAGCAGCAGTCAATGGCACGACCACTTCAGGCCCTGTTAATATTTTTTACAGACGCACAGTCTGCCAGTTCGTTTATACCGCGGCTGAGCTTAATGCTGCGGGTGCAACTGGAGGTGACCTCCAATCATTAGGTTGGTATGTAACAGGTTCGCCGATTTACAACATCCCCGGATACACCATTAAAGTGAAACATGTGCAAGCTTCGAATGTAGCAGCGGCACTTGGTACAACCGGGTGGACTACCATTAAAAACCCATTTACTTACGCCCCTGTTTCTGGTGGGTACGATATGTTGACATTGGACAATACATTTACCTGGAATGGTGTCGACAACATTGGTGTTGAATTGTGCTGGAGTCAAGTTTCTCCCACTTGGAATTCTTCTGGTCAAGCCAGAATATACTCAACCTCTCAGGGTTATCGGTATTCTTGGACTGATGCTTTTGGGAATTCATGCGGATCAACTCCTGGTTCACAAAACTCTAACAAACCTCAGGTACAAATGGAGTTTGGATCGAATCTATTTAACGATGCTGGAATTTCTGCGGTGTTGCCTACTCCACCGACTTGTGTTTTAGACAGTAACGTTTATGGAACTTTGTCGAATTACGGACAAAACACCTTGGATTCAATTGATGTTTCTTGGTCAGTTAATGGCGTGCAACAAGGAACCCTTAATTGGAGTGGCCCTCTCATGTCTAGTTCTTCAGACAACCCATTATTCCTAGGTACTTATAATTTTGCAGAAGGAGATACGTTAGCGGTTTGGACGGAAAATTTCAATGACCCAAGCACTACTGACTTTGACCTTTCTAATGATACCTTTCAACTTGTATTACGCACTGGTTTGAGCGGATTGTACAGCATTGACCCTAGCGGAAATGGAGACTACCTGAGCTTTAATGAAGCCTATGAAGATGCCAAGACTTTTGGTTTATGTGGAGCAGTTATTTTTGAATCTGCCGGTGGTGTATACAGTGAAGACCTGCAACTAGATGGAAATGTTCCGAATATAAGCGAGCTGAATACCATTACATTTAGGTCAGCTTCTGGAGATGCACTTACAGATACATTAACGTCTGTTGGGTCCAGTTCTTCAAACTACGTTGTTAATTTTTCGGGAGCGAGCCATTATCGTTTTGAAAACTTAACAATATGGAATCCATCCTCTGCATATGGACGCGTTCTTGCATTCCAAACAGAGTCGGATAGCAATATTGTAAGGGGCTGCCATTTGATTTCAAACGGAAGCAATACTTCTACCAATAACGCAGTCGTTTATTCTAATGGAGATCGAGATGAGTACAATTCATTTATTGAGAATGATATCATCGGAGGTTCTTACGGAGTTTATTGGTACGGATCAGGTACAACTTCTCTCGAAGAAGGAACTGAATTCATCAACAACAACTTCTTGAACCAGTATTTCTATGGTATGCGCTTCTATTATCAAAATGATGTTATGATTAGTGGTAACTATATGACCAGTAATGTAACGTATACCAATGGTTATGGTATCTACACGTATTATTGTGATGGAGGTTCTATTATTGATGGAAACCACATCGATGCTCAAAATGACTGGCCTCGTTATGGTATTTACGTTAATTATGCAGATGCTACATTAGGTAATCAAGGTATCATTTCTAACAACAAGGTTCGCGTTGGTGTTAGTGGAAATGGTACTTCTCGTTATGGAATGTATATCCGCTACAGTGGTTTTCAAAATATTCACCACAACACAGTTGTTGTTGGAAGTAGCTCTGCTGGAGCATACGGTTACCGTTTCTTTGGAGGTGGGTCAAATACCTTCAACAATAACATAGCCGAAATGTCGATCAATGGCTACGCTCTTGACTTTAATACTGGTCCAGTTCTTTATAATTCAGATGCAAACAACTTACGAACTGGAGGTAACACTGTAGTTCGTTTAGCGAATTCTAATTAT
>CBFIEM010000001.1:0-286204 GCA_965661625.1 Salibacteraceae bacterium | reverse complement strand
AAAGATAAAACTAAACCTCCCTGTTTTCTATTCAGCCTAGCTATCTTTATCAACCAAAAGTTGTGCAACGGGCACAAAAGCTAAACCCAACCAACTTACAGAACATTTTTTCAGGCACAATTATGCGAAAGTAACGGCTATACTCACCAGTTATTTTGGGCTCTCTGAAGTCGAAATTGCAGAAGATATTGTTCAGGATACCTTGGTAGAAGCCATGGAAAAATGGGGCGTTTATTCCATACCTGACAACCCAGAAGGTTGGTTGATGGGTGTGGCTAAGAAAAAAATGGTGAACTACCTCAAACGAAATCAAAATTTCAAAACCAAAATAGCTCCCAACCTAGCAACTCCGCTCTTCCATACCGATACAACATTAGAAAAAGACAGCACCTTAAAAATGATTTTTAAGTGCTGCCACCCAACTTTGCCAACTGAATCTCAAATTGCATTGGCTCTTAAAAGTCTGTGTGGGTTGAGTGTTGGGGAAATTTCCAATGCTCTATTAACTACTGAATCTACAGTAAACAAAAGGTTGTACAGAGCAAAACAAAAATTCAGAGATGGGAGCATCCATTTTGAACTCCCGCAAGAAGAAGATCTTACAGAAAGGTTAGACAACGTTTTTACAACCTTATACCTACTTTTTAACGAAGGTTATTATTCCTCGCATAGCAAAAAACTTATTCGAATGGATTTGTGCTTTGAAGCTATACGGTTGGTCAAAGATGTTATCGGGCATTTCCCGAATTCAAGTAAAGCAAAAGCACTTCTATCGTTAATGCTCCTATCGGCCGCCCGCTTTGAAAGTAGAACAGGTCAAAATGAAGCCATTATTATTCTTGCTAAGCAAGACCGCACTTCTTGGGACAAAAACCTGATAGCACAAGGCATCGATTACTTACATCAAGCATCATCGGGAAAAGAGATTAGCAGTTATCACCTCCATGCTGGCATTGCAGCAGAGCATTGTTTGGCTGAAAGTTTTCAGTCTACCAATTGGACAAGTATTCACAACCAATACACCTTACTCAAAAGAATAGCATCAAGTCCAATCATCCTCTTCAATAAAGCCATATCTAAATATTATGGAGTGGATAAACACGATGCACTCGCAGATTTAATAGCATTAAAGGATTCACCCGAATTACAAAAGAACCTTCACTACCATACAGCATTAGGTGTATTTTATACCGAATGAAATCAAAAAGAAAAGGCCGCCTCCTTTTTCGAAACAGCCTTAAAACTCTCTAACTCATCTCACGAGCAAACATTCATAAAAAGCTTAATGAACTAAACCCTCTGCATAATTCTTCAAGCCTTCCACATACTTAGGGGGAGCCTTTTTAAATTGTGGCTTAACCATTAAAGCATTCATCAACCTTCCCAAGACTCCAAATTTCAGTTTGTATGAAAAGGTAAAGCTTGCTTTAGTTTGGCTTCCCATATCAGACAATTCAATCGTACCTCTCATAAAATAATGAGGAGGGAGCATCTTTCCTCCAATTACTTCCATTGTAAATGATTTGCCTTCTTCCCACTGCACTACTTCCTCCAGCATTTGACCCATTGGTAATAGCTCACATGTTCGTCTTGCGCGCATTCCACTTTTGGTGTCAGTTGTAGCAAATGATTTTTTAATCAAAGGGTGAAACTTCGCTATATCTCCAACCTCTTTTAGCACCTGCCAAACCTGATCTTTGGGTGTTTTGATAACTATCTCTGCTTTTAAGTTTGTTACTCCTTTCAAGTTCGTTTCCATGTCTTTTTTCTTAATGTCAATCGAGGTGATAGAAATAGGACAACCTGAAAAAAGTGGCTAACACTGTATAAGAAAAAATAGCTCGATAGCGGGTTAAGTAAGGGTAGAAGTCAATAGACCGTGCGCCAATACTGCAAATTGACTCGAGATGGAAAATATACGAACCAATTCACAGAATTGGCTTGGTGGAAGTTCGAACGTTCACAACATTAAATACGCTACGTTTCTTATATTTAACGTTACACTTCATTCGGTTTAAATTATTTATAAGCAGAACGTTAGCAACCAATACGCTATGATTAGCAAACTAATTTTGATGCTATGTTTGACTACCACAATAACTTTAGTCCATGGGCAAGGTTTTTATGATACCCTTAAAACTGAAGCAGAAAAAACATACGACTGTTCCTTTCAATATTATGATAGAGACAGTTTAAATCATGTATTCTTTGGTTCTGGAAATGTAAGCATGCAAATTGATAGCGCTGCTGCATATCAGGTTATGTTCACTACATCTAGTTCTTGGTGCAGTGGACCCAATTGTCGCTATCAGGCCCTTCAATTAGATACGCTTATTGAAAATAAAGAAACTCGCAATGGAGGAGGTTTGGCAGCGTTCAGAAACCCGAGGAAAAAGCATTACCGTTGCTCAAAAACCTTTAGTGGAGTTGATCTGATAAAAAATACAGCAATAAAATTCAGTGACTCCTGCTTCAATTACTTCCCTTCAGTTGAAAGGAATCAAGATAAGTACAATAGAAAATGGACCGTATTTTCAAATGAAAACTATTTAGTTTTTAGATTGGTTAAGGTCTATATTGGTAATAGCAGCTGGGGATCTGAAGAATGTATTTATTTGAAACACGTAAAAGTACAGTTACGATTATCACCTAAACCGCATTAAAACGTTCTTGTAGCATAAAATCATTCGCTTAGGTTGCATCAACGGATTGAAGTTTATTTACGGATAAAAAATATTTTTGTTAAGCCGCAGTAAATCCTTTAGCACTTGTAGAAACAAGTATTGACTGCTGTTATTAACCTCAACACAAGGGTGGGAAATGAACCTGCCTTTTTTTATGCCACAATGTTATGCAAGCACCTGATTTTTCGAAAGCAACCTTTTATACCTACACGGATTACATCAATCACATTACTGAACTTGCTGCTAACGGACGTGTAACTGGGACCATTCAATCTGAAGCTAACCTAAACTACACTGCGCTAAACTTAAAGCGCATGCACCGCTGGGATAAACGTGGAATGCTTAATAAGCAGCTAGTAGATACCTTATCTGCTTTACCACACGTGCTTACCTTTTATGTTTTTACGGAGGGTTGGTGTGGAGACGCAGCACACACATTGCCCTTTCTGAATTTAGTGGAGCAAGCGTCTGAAAAAATTGATGTGCGTATTTTATCTCGGGATCTTAATCCTGCTCTAATGGGAGAATTTACAACGAACGGCGCCTTGAGTATTCCAAAGCTTGTTGCGCTTTACCCTGATGGTAAGTTAGCTTTTACATGGGGGCCAAGACCTGAGCCTCTTAACCAGCTGCGTTTATCACATATAGCGCAAGGAGTATCAGGTGAACCGCTGAAAATAGCTATTCAGAAATGGTACAATCAAGACAAAGGAGAATCCTTTCAACGTGAATTACATGCGCTTTTAACTAACCTGAATTAAGCTACCTCTTCTTTCTTAGACCAGAAGAACGCTCCTAAACCAATACCTACCAAGGATAAGATAAACATAACCAGCGTGTACATATTTGGTTTCATTTCAATCAACAACCCATAATTAAATGGTCCAATAGCTGTAATGAAAAAAATGATCAGCGCGATAAGTTTGTTTTTACTCATAATTATCCGATTAAGTTTGCTTCGAAATTAATTACATTCCATTAATTAACGCAAATTTACTGTGTCTTTATCACACAGCAATATTCAAACGTTTATGATTGAGTTTTCTGAAGCGCGCATAAATTGTGCAGTTGTACACAAGGTTGGAAATAAAAGTAGGGATGAAGGTGTGTTAGCGTCGCACAACCAATTGGAACTGGATGATGAACTGCACGACACCCTCATGAAGTATGTTGAGAAAGGGTTTAAAAAACAAGATACCCTGTATCATTTTCAGCACAATTCATCCTTGGCCATGAACGAAGTATTCACGCACGCCAAAGCGGTGTTCAATACTCCTGGAAGCTTTATGATTCAGGCTGTCCATCTGCTCAATCACCTCTATTCAAAATCTGAGCATCCCCACATTAAGGCCGGCGAATTTTATGTTCTTCATTTGGTTGATGTAATTCTAGAAGGTGAATTAACTGAAGCTCTTGCTTTGTTAAAAAGTGAAGACAAACACACTTTTTTAAAACCTGAAACACATTCCACAGGAATTCAACTTACTAAAGATGAGGGAATACTCATTCAAAAATTGGACAAAGGAGCATTAATATGTAACTCGTTAGAAGAAAACGGATACCGCGTTCTGTGCGTTGATGCCAATAATTACGATGCACATTATTGGAAGGAAGAATTTTTGAACATTGAGTTTGAGCAAAATGAGCAGTTGTTTACCCGACAAACCTTTGAAGCAGTAAAAGGTTTTACCAACGATGTGGTTTCACAGGATTCTGATAAAACCGAACAGGCAGCCCTATTGCATAGAACCGTGAAATATTTTGAAGAAGAGCCCGAGTATAAACCTGATACTTTTGCTGAAAAAGTACTCATTAAACCAGCTTACAAAGAAGAGTTCGAAGATTATCAACGCACCTTTCAAGATCGTTTAGGAATTCAACCAGAAGCAACATTTGAAATAGCTCCTGATGTTGTTAAGCAGGAAAAACGCAAGGTTAAAAACATCATTAACCTAGATACCAACATCCAAATTAAGTTAGATTTTAATGACCCTTCATCTGGCGAAAAATTCATTGTTAAGGGGTATGATGAGGATAGGGGTATGTATTATTACACTGTATATTTTAACCATGAGCGCGGGTAGGGCTGTTTATTAGGGTTTTCGATTGAAAATTATTACATTTATACGAGCTAATCAGAACTAGCTGAAACACAGTTACTTCTTACAGTATAAATTTAAAATTCAAATCATATGGCTACCCAAACTCTTGAAAATACCAATTCGTGGTCCTTATGGAAATTCACTATTGGAGGAGTTATTGCAGGAATATTATCAGGCATTATTAACAACCTTTACATTGTTGTTTTTCCATTGATTACACCTTTTGAAGCGCCCAGAGGTATCGACTCAATGTCGGTAACCATTCTTTCATTCTTACCCATGTTATTGGCTGCGTTTGTTTATTACGCTATGTATTCATTTAGCCAATCTACTGGGACGCGTAATTATATTATTATGGGAATTACTGGATTAGTGCTGAGTATGTACGGTCCTCTTTTTCCAGATAGCTTGAATGCTACTCTAGAGGCTGTAGGTATGTCCTATTCATTTCAGGTTACTGAAGGCTTTGCATTTTTCCTGATTCCTATGCACTTAATCACAGCGATTATGGCACTTTACATTATCCCGAAATTTGTAACATCGGACTAATAAGAAAAAATTAAACCCATATGATGAGCTACTCCGAACGGAGTGGCTTTTTTTATGCCTTATTGCAACGTATATTCAAACTCATGCGCTTGTGAAATGGCATAATACCTACTGTTGAATATCATGCTGCGGTCAACATCATAACAACAAGGACAATTGGTATTGGGAACTACCTGAACGTGAATACCACTCAATGAAAAATAGGTATACTCAGTTCCAACAGAACTAATGTGGTACCTGAAGTTTTCAAAATCGAAATTATTTCTGAACGGAAACTCCTCACTGAATCGCAATCTATTTTCATTGATTAAAATATGCGCATCGAGGTATACTGAGTCTAAAACTTTGTTGGAAGAGCGTAGTTTAGGAAGTTTTAAAACATAAACTTTATTCAAGTTAATGCGATCTTCAACAGAGTCATCAAATTTTATTTGGACGTAGTTTTCTTCTTGTTTGAGCGTATTTATATCACACGTTATGGGATATTCATAACGTTCACAACCGGCAAATAATAAGCCAGCCGAAAGCAAGAATGTAGCGTGAATACGTGAAAACATTCATCTAAAATATTGAAAATGAATGAATTGAATATTATTAGGTTGTTGTAACGCCGCGTTAAGGATAGCAGCGGTTACCCTGCATGCCGCAGGTAGAAGCGTAAAAGCGTATAGCCTGACTCCGAATTTATGAGGAGGAACGCCCTAATCCTCTTGGTTGGATTTGCTTTTTTTAATGCGTAATCGTTTTCCATCTACGCGCTTATCGGCACCTTCTTTATAGGTAATGGTTAGCATAATTATACCCTGCTCATTATACCTTTTCCAATCACCATCTTTTAAACCCATTTCATATTTTCCTTCAAGCATTTTTTTGCCATTAGGGTAGTACCAGGTGTGTTTGCCATGCGCGTTACCATCGATGTATTCACCTTCATAAGCAACTTCATCATTTCTTAAATACGTGTGTATCCATTCACCATGGCGCTGACCATCAATAAAAGCACCTTCCTCTTTATAGTCGCCCATTTCTATGTACCACGGTCCAGTTTCAAGTCCATCAATGAAATCTCCTTGCAGTACCACTTTACCAGCGCTGTTATACTCTGTGAGTGGGCCATCTTCTAATCCCTTCCTAAAGTTCTCTACGCGATGAAGATCACCGTTGTTAAAATACCAGCGCCATTCACCCCTTTCTCTACCGCCAGCTCCATACTTACCTGTTTGCTCTATTTCTCCGTTCTCGTGATAAAAAATCCATTTTGAAAAACGCTCACCATCTTGATATGCGCCTTTAGCGCGCACTGATCCATCGGCGTAATACTCGATCCAATCTCCTTGTTTTATGCCTGCGCTATCAATAATTCCCTCACCTAATAACCTGCCGTACTGGTAAATCAAACTATTAATTATAACACCCGTAGAATCATACTCTTTCCATATACCATGAGGTTCTCCGTCGAAAAAGGTTTTTTCCCATTTTACACGAGCGTTATCGTGAAAATCCCGTTGTATTTCTACATGCTTTAATTCTAAGGCATCAGTTACAACCTCACCATTGATGTATTTGGTGGTATTGACAAGCACACCTTCTTTATCGTATTCCCTGAAATAGCCGTTCTTTAAGCCCTTATTATACCTTCCCTCTATACGTTTGATGAATGCACCTTCTTTGTCCCTTAAATCTTCCCAAAACGATATCCATACACCAGATTTTTTTCCTCGAGGCATTCTACGGTTTATGAGGTCTTGTTCTTTTACAAAACCTTTCTCGTAGGTGATGATGGTAATTACATCTCCAGCAGCGTTGAATTCATAACCTATTCCTTGAAGTTTACCCGCTTTAAAAGGACGTTCAAACTGAAGGTGACTTGTTTCTGGAAAAAAATAAAGGGCTTTTCCGTCTTTGAGGTCATTTACATAAGGAACCTTTGAAGTAAGGAGACCAGCCTCATTATAATTCCAGGTTAGTCCTTCCTTTTTACCCTTGCTATACGTTACTTCTTGCAGCTTTATACCGTCGTTTCTATAAAATACCCACACCGAGTCCAGCTCAAATTGTTTGCGTTTTCCTGCAGATTTTAATTCACCATTTTCATGATAAGTTTCCCAATAACCCGTTGGTTTTCCATTTTTAAAATACCCTTTACTCGAAATGGTTCCATCGGCGTAACGAAATACATTTAACCCATTTGGATTAATGCTGTCGGCCTGTGCAAAAGACTGCATCGACAAAGCGCATATCAATACAATGAAAGGCAGTATTAGGAGATATGAACAGCTATAATAAATACTATTCTTTTTTTTAAAATTTCCTTTTGGTGTTATTAAGCTGTTCAATGTGTTCATATCAAATGAAAAGGGAATTTGTTTTTTAAAGTTCTAAAAAGAAAGCCACATGCTATTAACACGTTACACAACGTCAAATTTCTGATTTTCTGATAGTCATGTAGTTATTAACATTAGATTATTTTATTGTTAACCTTTATAACTTTTTCAATCTGCCTTTATTTTATTGGTTGATAGCTCGTCAACAAATGCACTGTAACTTTTAAGGTATCCATTAGGTTTATTGATGAAAATAAAGAATTTGAATTTTAAGTGACAAAGTCAAGTTTTAGTTATCACAAGTTGTGAGCATTTAATAACACATGTTATGAACATGTGGAAAGAGGTTTTAGTTTTGCATTAAATTCCATTCTTATGACAATAGCACTAGGATCAGATCACGCTGGGTATGAGTTAAAAGCAAAGTTCATTACTTACCTTGAATCAGCAGGATACAACACGTTAAATTTTGGCACTGACACAGGCGAAAGTACGGATTACCCAGATCATGCACATCCTACAGCATTAGCGGTAGAACAAGGAAAAGCAGATTTAGGAGTTCTAATTTGTGGAAGTGGAAATGGAATTAGCATGACGGCTAACAAACACCAAAATGTAAGGTGTGCACTTTGCTGGCTTCCTGAAATTGCAACGTTAGCGCGCCAACACAATGATGCCAATATCTGCGCGATTCCTGCCAGATTTGTGAGTTCAGATGAAGCGATACAGATTCTAAAGGCATTTTTAGATGCTCAATTTGAAGGTGGTCGTCACCAACGTCGCGTTTCAAAAATAGCTTGTTAATTATTTTCAATGCGCTTGCGCAGCTTGATAGGATTATGTTTTCGCTTGCGCAGACGCATGTTTAACAATTCCACGAGTAAAGAGAAAAACACAGCGAAGTAGAGGTATCCTTTTGGTATTTCATAATGCAGTGCCTCCAATAAAAGCATGAATCCAATCAGTATGAGAAAGGATAGTGCGAGCATTTGTAGCGTTGGATGATTATTTATAAAACGGCTTATTCTGCTGGCAAACGTCATCATTACTACAAGCGCTATGATCACCGCTATAATCATAATTACAACCTCTTTAACCAATCCTACTGCAGTTAAGATACTATCGAAACTAAAAATGATATCAAGCGCTACAATTTGAAGGATTATTGCTGAAAATGTGACTGGTCGTTTGGTTGCATTTTCTGCTTCAGCACCTTCAAGCTTATGGTGAATTTCTAACGTGCTTTTTGCGAGTAAAAAGATTCCACCAATGGCCAATATCATATCCCTTCCGCTTACAGCGTGGTCAAAGATTGAGAATAGGGGTTTTGTAAAACCAATGATATAAGAGATACCAAGCAATAATAAGATCCTAAACACAAGTGCTAAAAGCAACCCTAAATTTCTGGCTTTAGCTTGCTTATCCTCAGGTAATTTATTGGATACAATTGAGATAAAAATGATGTTGTCAACACCTAATATGATTTCAAGAAAGGTCAGTGTAACTAAAGCAATCCAGGTTTCGCTTAGCATGAATAAATCCATAAGCAAGATATCTTTTAACCAAATGTAATTATTTAGCTTTCAACACGTAAATTGCGGTTATGAAAAGAGTAAACCCTACAGAAACAAGCGCTTGGAAAGCATTGGAAAAAAATCATGAAGCATTAAAAAACCTTCATTTAGTAGACTTGATGAAGCAAGAAAACAGGTTGAATGAGCTTGCTACTACTTGGAAGGACTTTTACATTGATTGGAGCAAAAATAGGTTGACAAAAGAGACCTTAAATCACTTTCATGATCTAGCCGAATCTTGTGGTTTGCGAGAAGGGATAATGGCTTTTTTTAATGGAGAACCTATTAATCAGACAGAACAACGTGCAGTACTGCATACCGCATTGAGAAGTTCTTCTACGTCAGAATTGGTTGTAGATGGGGAAGACATTCGTCCAAAAATAAAGGGTGTTTTGGATCAGATGCGGACTTTTTCAAATCAAGTGATTGATGGTGCTTGGAAAGGCTTTTCGGGAAAGCCGATAAAGGCAATCGTAAATATAGGAATTGGAGGATCCGATTTAGGACCAGTAATGGTTACAGAGGCGCTGAAACACTATAAAACAGGACTTGAACTGCATTTTGTGAGTAATGTTGATGGAACACACATCAGTGAAGTGCTGAACAAAGTAGACCCTGAACAAACACTATTTGTAATTGCAAGTAAAACGTTCACCACGCAAGAAACCATGACTAACGCACAAACAGCGAAGGATTGGTTTTTAAAAACAACAACTACTGAGGATATTGCACGGCATTTTGTGGCACTTTCCACGAATAAAAAGGCTGTTATTGATTTTGGTATTGATGGTGATAACATGTTTACGTTTTGGGATTGGGTAGGAGGTAGGTACAGCTTATGGTCGTCAATTGGGCTAACTATTATGCTTGGAATAGGCCCTGATAATTTTGATGAATTATTGGCTGGTGCAGAAGAAATGGATATTCATTTTAGAACTGAGGGAGAGCGAAGCATTCCAGCCACCTTAGCATTCATTGGAATTTGGTATAACAATTTCTTCAAAGCTGAAAGCCACGCCATTCTACCCTATGATCAATATTTACATCGCTTTGCAGCTTACTTTCAGCAAGGAGATATGGAAAGTAACGGAAAGGCTGTTGACAGGGAAGGGAACAGCATTAACTACCAAACAGGTCCCATTATATGGGGTGAACCGGGCACGAATGGGCAACATGCCTTTTACCAGTTAATTCATCAAGGAACAAAATTAATTCCTTGTGATTTTATAGCTCCGGCACAATCCTTAAACCCCATTGGAGATCATCACGCAAAGCTTATGGCTAATTTTTTTGCGCAAACGGAAGCCTTAATGTGTGGAAAAGATGAACAAGTTGTAAGGGAAGAGTTGAAAGAAAAGGGAATGGCGCAAGCGGAAGTAGAAAAACTAGTTCCATTTAAAGTGTTCGAAGGGAATAGGCCAACTACGAGTATTCTTGTAAAGCGAATTACACCAAGGACGTTAGGTAGCTTAATTGCCATGTATGAGCACAAGGTGTTTGTACAGGGGTATATCTGGAATATTTATTCGTTTGACCAGTGGGGGGTAGAGCTGGGTAAGCAGTTGGCTCAGTCAATTTTACCAGAGTTAACGCCTGGTGAGCGGGTTGCGAGCCACGACGCGAGCACAAATGCCTTGATTAATCAATTTAATGCGTGGAGTAATTAGGCTGGTCGTGCATGTCCATTTGAATCGTCATTTCATTAATTTGGTAATGCTCACGCAGGTACTTGCTGATGGATTGCTGTAATCCGAAATATGCAGCAGAACCTAAATTACCAACCGATAAATGCAAGGTGCCGGCATAAGAGCTGGTTTTTATTTCCCAAACTTTGAATGATTTAATGCGTCTCACTTGTCCGAATTGTTTTTTCAATTCAGTTTCCAATGCGAAGTAATTGATATGTTCTGGTGATCTATCCATGAGGATCAAGAAGGATTCTCGCAATAATCCCCAAGCCCATTTACCAATTACAAGTGCAATAATCATACTCAGCAAAGCGTCAATCCAAAACCACTCCGTATAAACCATAATAACACCACCTACAAGAATTGCAATCGAAGAAAAGGTGTCTGCTAATAAGTGTAAAAAGGCACTTTTAGTGTTTAAGTCTTCTAATCCTGCCTTGCTTAAAATAAAAGCGGTAAGTAGATTCACAACCAAACCAATAGCCGCAACAATCATCATTTCCCGACTCATGATTTCATGTGGGTCAAGAAGCTGTAAAAAACTTTCGTAAACGATGAACAAGGTAAATATCCCTAATCCAATACCGTTAATATGAGCTGCCACAATCTCGACCCGGTGCAACCCAAAAGGAAACCGACGACTTGTTGGCTTAGAGGCGATGGTTGCTGCAATTAGTGATACGCCTAATGACGCAGCATGAGAAAGCATATGAATACCATCACTCCAGAGCATTAAACTTCCAGTAATAGCACTTACTATAAACTCAAAAGACATAGTAATAAGTGTAATGACTATGGTTATTGCCAGCGCTTTTACAGGTTTAATTTTCCAAGTTTTTGGTTGTTTTGTAGTGGTGTTTTCAATGATTGCTTCCATGGTGCGCTGGGTTTAAAATGATGGATTCATCTCCTGGTCTGTACGGCAAATAGAGGAAGGTTAAACGGAGCATTTCCTCCGTTTCTTCCATTCCTCCTCGCTCGAAGTAGACGTCTTGTGGGGGGTCAAATGGGTTAGACAGGTTGCTCGTTGTGTTATTGTATGTTCCTTTGGCATATAATACCGAACCTGCTGGAATTTTTATAGGATTTTTAAACTGATAGAACTCTTGCCAGTTAAAATCCCACGCTGGAATCTCAATTAAAGGAATGGTGTCTTTGGAAGGCGAGATTGCATATGCTATGAAGTAGCTACCTAGCTCATGCATGTGAGGGTTCACGTTCAATAGGGACACATCTTGGTGTAATTTAATATTCATTTCAAAAGTGTCTCGAGTATTTGCCCGAATAACGTGTTCTTTTGAATAATCAATACCAGTAGGTTTGAAAGCTGCGAATAGCACTACACGATCAATCGGTTTTTCGGCAAAACGAAAACGAAATTGGCTCAAATCCTGCGTTGGAATGGGTGATGGAGAATAGTGGAGGTTGCGTATCAAAAGCACCCCCTTCTTTGGCATGTAAAAACCGATTCCTTCAGGATATTTTAATGGAGAAGCCCCGGGTAACCAACCATTATGAAACACCTCCTTTGGTTTTTGACCTTGTGGACCTAATAAATCAAAAAAAGAATAATCATGGTCATCGTCAATGGCGTTTATTGAATCTTCTGAGAATACAAAGTATTCTGGCATGTTTTCAAATGATACATCGGGATGTACAGCTAAAAGTTGATAACTACAATGATGAACCAACTGCCTATTTCCCGGAATAAACTGGATGGATTTTACAAAAGTATCTTGATCTAATTCATAAGGAATGGCGTAGCAGATAAAATGGTGGCTATTTGTACCAGGAATAGGTACTGGGTTTTTCATCGAAAGGGTTAAATCTGCAGCAATATCCCATTGCGTGAAATTTGAGGATGATGTGCGATTTTTTTTCTTTCCTTTCGGCGCACCTGCAGCAACCCACTCTCGAATTGTTTCAAGCTCTTTTTTGGAGAGGTAATTTTCACCAACGAAAGTGCGATAGTGGGGATTTGCTTTCCATGGCGGCATAATACGTTGCTCTGTTACAAATTGAACGAACTGTGCTCTTTTGGAAACATCTTTATACGTTTCAAGTGGAAATGGTGCAGGGCCATTTTCTCCATGACACCTTGCGCAATGTTTTTGGACAATGTGGTCTACTTCCCCATAAAAAAAAGGTTGGGAGTAAGAAAAGCTCCAACAACATAATATGACGATATTAATGAGGTAACGCATAGATGTAACAACCTATTGGGTCAGTGTTTTGAATTGTTGGAGTTTGATTATTTAAGGCTGCGCTAATAGCATCCTCAAGAAAGAAAGAGGTTGCCTTTTGTCGGTGCTTACCCAAAGAAACAGCCCAATTATCAATAGCGCCGCGATAGGTTTCAGTGCCGTTAAAATAAACAACCACCTCAGGTGTGACTTTGGCGTTCAACTTTTTTGTAAAAGTGTAGTCAGGGTCCAATAGAAGTGGAAAATCTATTCGGTACTTGTGCTTAAAATAGATGAGGTTTTTGCGTTTGAAATCGCTTCCGGGGACAATGCCGAACAGGTTTATTTTACTGCCATATTTCTTGTTTAACGCGCGAAGGGGTAATGTATAGTTTTGACACAATGGACACTCTGGAGAGACCCAAACAAATACGGAAACACCTGTTGTTAACGGGTGGTGAAGCGGGTACACATTCTTGTCCAAACCTTTAAGAGACTGGCTATAACCTGAAGATGTAATAAGTACTAAAAACAGCAGAAGGCTTCGCATTAATACGTTCCTCCAATTTTGCGATTATTCAACGGACTGCCTGCTGGAAATGCGGGTAATTGTTTTGGACGAAGCGTTAGCCCAGCAGTGTCTGTCAGTGCTTCCATGAATGCCACAATTTGAGCTTGTTCTGTTTCTGTCAAGCTTAAAGAATCAAAAGGAAGGGTTTGATTTGGTAAGTCAATTCCTAAGCCGGCTCCACCACCGTGGTTATAGAAAGCCACAACATCTTCAAGACTGTTAAAACCGCCGTTGTGAAAGTATGGTCCTGTTATAGCAACATTTCTGACAGTGGGTGTTTTAAAAGCAAACCGATAGAATTCAGCTTCTTCACGAATGATTCCGTTTGCCAACCGACCGAGGTCAGGGTCTAAATCTGGGTTTTCAAAATCAGCATTTACTGTAACGCCAAGCACCTCAGATTCTGACTCAGTGTATAGTGGGGGGACCGTTCCATTAAATGCAGGGGCAAAATGACAAGTTCCACAAAGTGCCTTTCCCATAAAAAGATTAAAACCAGCTATAGCCGCTTTTGATAAGGTATCGTGTTCTTTGCGCATATAGCCATCGAATGGGCTATTGAATGAGTTAAGCGTGGCCATGTATGAAGCCAATGCTAATGACATAGTCTTTTTTGAAATAGGCTTTGCACTGAAAGAAGGGTAGGCTTTTTGAAATAGGGATTTGTACGCTGAGCTTTGCTCAAGTTTGGAAATTATTTCTGTGTAATCCGTTCTAAATTCGTCATGCGAACGAATAACATGTTCTATTTGAGCTTCAAGGTGATTAGCTCTTAAATCGTGGAAAAACCTTGCTGTAATTGTACTATTTAGGACTGTCGGCGCATTTCTACTCACTGTTCCTTCAAAATCAGAGGCTATGCTTTTGGCTAAACCATCTGTGAACCCTTTCTCCGGCTTATGGCAGGAAGCGCATGACCGCTCGTTATTGTAACTCAAAACTGGATCGAAAAAGAGAAGCCTACCAAGGTCTTGAGTATGTTTGTTGTCAAACCGTTCTTCAAGACGTAAGTAATAGTATGGGTTAAAATAGCTAGCATTAAATAGCTCAGTAGATAAGTAGTCAATACTTCTTTTTTGAGAACTCGTTTCATAGACCGTTTCAATTTCCAAACCCAGCTGCATCTTTAAAATGCGGGAGTTGAGAGGGGCTAAGTAGTCTCGGTAAAAAGCGGCCCGATTAAAGGAGGCGAAATCAGGATTTTCTACAAGGTATTTTGTTGCTCGAAGAAACGATGCAGTTATTTGTTGAGCTTCATTCGCTTTAATGGAAGCATAGTAGGAAATATATGGTTTTAGGAGGTCTTGAGAACCGTTTAAAATAGCATATGCTTCATTAACACCGTTTTGGCTTCCCGGGTTATCAAACCCAGAAAGAGAAAGGGTAAAAGCTGTATTGTGTGCTTGAAGAACTGCTTCAAAAACGTGGCGGTCTTCAAATTGCATCGAAAACAACGGAGCGAAAATGCGCTCAGATTGCTTGCGAAGGGCAGTGATTTCTTGGTTTAATGCGTGTTTATTCGAAACAGGGTTTGCAGCGTAAAGAAGCTCTTCTATTACCTGAAGACCAGAAGGTTCGAGAACATTCAAGTCAGCAACCTTGCGTTCAATAGATGGTAAAGGAGCACCGTTGATAAAATCTTTAACACCTTGTGGGTCAAAGTAGCGCAATAAAATTTCAAGCTTTTTATACTCGTTTCTAAGGGAGATGAACTGATTCCGACAATTTTTTTGCGAAGAAGGAGCGCTCGATAGTTTATTTATTGAGGACTGAAGGTCGCTTAACCCCAGCAAGAAGGTTTCAGTATTTTTTTCAAAAAGTTGTTTGGCTTGAACACTATGGTATGCATCAGACACCCCTCTAGATGCAGAACTTAGCAAAATGAGGACGTACAAAGCGGACAAAAAGAGTAAAGCCGGAAGATTTTTTCGAAACATAAAGTGAAGAAAAGAACCTAAGACCAGCAATTACTCAAAGTAAGAGCCGGCCTTAGGTAACATTGCTATGAGAAAAGCATTACTTGATAATAAGTGGTTGTGTATTTCCATCTTCAGTGCGAACAAAGTACGTACCTGAAGTAAGGTCAGAAATATCCATGAAGTTTGTATTTCGAATTACACGGATGCGACGACCAGACAGATCATACAAAGCAACATCCAGAACTTCACTAAACCGCACCTCACGAGTGGCAGGGTTTGGAAACATCTTAAACCCTTTTGTAGAGTCTATCTCTTCCGTTGTTAAGGGGTCTAAGTTTCCTGAGAGCAAAGCCTCATCCCATCCTGTAACAGCAACCGTTAATGAGTGATTGAATGGGAAGTCGTTTACGGCTGGGTCATCATTAGGATGCTGTGAGTTGAAAAGGATTGTTTTGCCATCTGGTGTTGGCGATGCTCCAGTGATTTCAGCTCCAGCAGGAACAACAGCAACACGAATTAAATCGTTAACGGTAGGGTTGTTAATCGCCATATCTAGCAGGTACATTTCGCAGGTTCTGTTTGAAATTCCCGCAGGCATTCTACCGTGAGAAGAGCCATTTAAGTCTTCACAAATAATCATAAATTCACGGCCCTCAATGTTGATCATTGACAGTCCATCAGGATTAGATAAGTGTTTGTGAGGGTATGCATTAAGTGGAACGTCCTGCATGTTGAATTCAGGTCCACCAGAAACAAACACGCGCATTTCGTCATTGGATGGGTTGAACTCCATTACGCGACCGTAGTAATCGTTGTAATCAGACGAGTCTGGATGGGTGCCTTGTTGCATTGCACGCATCATATGGTGCTCAGCGTGAACACCACCATCTTGAGCTTCATCAGCCCAACGTCCACCAGGGTTGTCACGGCCAGTTTCAGTGAAGTAAACGCTTCCGTTTTCTGATTGAGTTACCCACTCAACACGGTTGAACATCGTTGCACCGTTTTGGAATGCAATCTCTGAAACGTTCAACATATTGCTTAGTTGTGAGTTATCAATCTGAATCCAATGATTGCTTCCATCTTGTTTGTATGCATAGAGACTGCCTGATGTAAAGTCGCCAGCATTGTCAGCAACAAACTTGAACCATGCGGCAGGAGTTGCATCTACACCGAGGTAAACAGTCTTGTTGTCTTCCATTACAACACCACCTTCAAAGCCCATCCGACCCCAGTTGTATTGCTTGCGAATAGCTGTTGCTTCTCGAGGGTCAATTTCAACCATATAGTTGAAGTTTTCGTATTTACGAATAGTTTGACCGTTGAAGTCACCGGTAATATCGGTGTCAATGGTCCAGTCAGCAGTATCGCGAACACCGCCTCCTCCGTTGTATATTGAAGCCGTGCTGGAACGGAACCACTCTTCTGCAGTCCAAATACGCCCATCAACAACAGAGGTAATACCGCCGCAATTCATACCTGTTTCACCTACAGTATTAACGAAGTCAACGTTAAAGAAGGATCCTGTACGTCCGTCTGCAAGTGATTGCTCAACGATAATAAGGGTATCATTGTTTGGGTCGCGAGTAACTTTAAATACAGTCATACCGCCACCGTCGCCAATCTTATCATCAGCAAGAACCATCTCGTGATTCACTGATACCCAGCCGAGGTCATTGCCCGATTCATCTTCAGTGAATCCGATGAAGTCGTGCCACTCTTTGGCAGGAGTTGAGCCATTTGGACTTCCATTGGCGTCTAGGGTTTGAACTTCGTCAACACCACCAACAAAAAGTATTTGTGTTTTTAGCGGTGAGGCAGGAACAATTACTTCAGAAGGAATCCAGTCAGATGCATTCCAGCTTGTTACATCGATTTCTCCAGGAAAATGAGTTTGTCCCGAAACAGCTGTCGCTATAGAAGCGAGAACAACTGTAGAACGTAAAATTTTAGTCATGGTAATTAGAATTAGAGTTTGTACTGCAAATGAAGCGTACACCTCTTATTCTATTATCTTCTGAATATTACCGTTTGGTTAAACCACCAACATGGAGCTAAAAGCATAATAACTAACTGAAAATAAACAATATGTGTTTGTTGATTTTCGGAAAAGATCATTTGAAGTGTTGTGCACAACCTAACTCAATGTTATTGTTTTTAACCATTCTAAATAACAACGTGTTTGTTTACGCTATGTTAACTGCCTTGCTTGAGTGCTTCTTTATAAGTTTCAATTGCTCTATTACGTGCAAACTTATGCTCCACAACCTGGTTTTGTTGATAGGTCAATTCGTTGTATTCCGGAACCCATGTTTGAACGTATTTCAATTCCTCGTCGAACTTTTTCAGTTGGAGTGTAGGATTAAATACCCTGAAGTATGGTGCTGCATCGCAACCAGAACCAGCGGCCCATTGCCAGCCACCATTGTTTGATGAAAGCTCATAATCTGTTAGCTTTTCAGCAAAGTAGGCCTCACCCCATCGCCAATCAATCAGCAAATGTTTAACTAAGAAGCTCGCAGTTATCATACGCACTCGGTTATGCATAAAACCGGTGTTATTCAACTCCCGCATACCCGCATCAACAATAGGGTATCCAGTATTACCACTGCACCATTTTTCAAACTCTTCGGTATTATTTCTCCAGGGAATATTGTCGTATTCAGGCCTAAACGACGCATTTACTATATGTGGATTGTGGTGAAGAATCATCATGTAGAACTCCCTCCAGATAAGCTCGTTTAGCCATTTTTCGCTGTGTTTCAACCCGTGCTGAACAAGGGCTCTTGGGCTAACAGAACCAAAACGCAAATGAACACTTGCTCGAGAAGTCCCCTTTACTGAGGGTATGTCGCGTGTAACAGCGTAATTTTCTAGTAGGGTTTTCGACAAGTTTGGGTGAGGTAGGTGGTCTTGTTTTTCGATGAAACCAAGGCTTTCTAAAGACGGAAATTCAAAATCTTCAACGCTTAAACAGGCGCTTAGTTTTTCAGAAGAGGGAAATGGCTTTACCATTGAACTTTCAAATGCCGCTTTCCATTTTTTAGCGTAGGGACTATACACACTGTACCAACCCCCATCATTTTTTATAATTTCATCTTTTTCAAAAATTACTTGATCCTTGTAAGCGTGGAATGCTGCATTGTTTTCCTCGCACAATGAAGCAATATGCTTATCCCTGCTCTTAGCGTAAGGCTCGTAATCTTCGTTGGTATAAACCGCCTTTACTTCATACGTATTAAACAAGTAATCAAAGGCTTTTTCCGGCTGATCGTGCGTTATCCAAATGTCTTTACCGAGCGCGTTCAACGTTGTTTTCATCTCCTTGAGCTGATTGTGAATGAACGTAACCCTACGATCAGCTTTATTCGATAAATCATCAAGTATGTTTTTATCAAATATGAAAATGGGTAAGACGTCATAACCACTATTTAAAGCTTGAAATAAACCATGGTTATCCTCAAGTCTTAAATCACGTCGAAACCAAAAAACAACTACAGTGCTCATGTTGTGTTCTTATATTTTCAAAGTGGGCTTACCGGGCTGCGCATAAGCAAACCTACTAATAGGAACGGCATTAAAATATGCATCACTATTTGTTCCTGCCACAGTGCCCGATTTGACAAGGTCTAAGTAGCCATCTGACTCTTGAATGTGCGCGGGAAAGCGAATTTCTTCAACGGCCCCAACAACCAATATGGTTTGGTTTGACTGGACAGTAACCTCTTCGCAAAGCGAAAGGCCTATTTTTATTTGTGACTCTTGCACATACGGAGCTTTGATGGTCTCGGTATATTCCGGTGTAAGGTTAACGGCATCAAACTCGCTTTCACTCGCTTCATATTTAGCAGCGGTCTGGTGTGCTTGCGCTACAAAAGATGCGTGAATGTGATTTATCGTAAACTGATTGGTAGACCGTATGTTTTCAAGGGTGTCCCTACGAACGGTGTGTGGCCTAAACAGGAGACCCATCATTGCTGGGTTTGAACCGACATGAATAAGCTGAGAAAAAACAGCAAGGTTTTCAATACCTTGGTTATTTACCGTACCAATCAAACAGGTGCTTTTAAATCCGGGTAGTGAATTGCACATGTGCCCTCTAAACCTGCTCGGCAATTCTTTAAGGGATGCTTTGTCGTGACGAATAATATCCATGTTATCCAATTTTAAGTGAACCAATTCCACCCTCTACACCGATAACCTGACCGGTCATGAATTGGGCTTGGTCGCTTAACAAGAATACGGCAAGTGCCGCTAAATCGGATGGACTTCCAACTTTTTTAAGGGGGTGACGCTCATTTGCGGCACTCCTCTTTTGTTCATTATTCAGTAATCGCTCAGCAAGAGGAGTATCGGTTAACGAAGGAGCGATCACATTAAACCTCAATACGGGAGCATATTCTGCCGCTAATGACTTTGCAAGTCCTTCAATTGCCGATTTAGCAGCAGCAATACTCGCATGAAAAGGCATACCCGTTTTGGCAGCAACCGTACTGAACAAAACAACGGATCCATTTCCCTGCTTCAATGCCTCAAGAGCATGCTGAATTACACGTACCGCACCCAACACATTAATGGTATAATCCGACTCAAAGTCTTTTTGTTTGAGGCGATGAAAAGGTTTTAAATTGATTGATCCCGGAGCATAAACTAACCCATGAAGCTCATCGGGCAAGTTCATGGCTAACTCTTCGGATGTTACATCTAAGGAGTGAAAGGTGATGTTTTCATGTTGAAGATCTGAAGCGGGGTTTCGTGCATATACAAACACGTTGTTTCCTGCTTTTGCTAAATCTAGCGCAGTAGCCTTTCCTATACCGCTGGTCCCACCAACAACTGCAAAGTTCTTCATGATTGTGCTTTTTTTAGACGATCAATTTCATTAGCCACCTCGTCCGCTTCTTGCATTTTTTTATCAGAAGCTGACCTGTCCGTGTGGGAAAGGGCGTGCGCTTCTTTCAAGAGTTTTTCGTATTGAGTCTGTAGCTTAGCTACGGGATCTTTTTTAAATAGTCCAAACATGTGTTTACGTCTTTATTAAGAGAACAGTAGAGATAGGTAATGGTTTATCGAAACAAAAAAACCCTCTAAAAAGAGGGTTTATAAGGAGTTGATTAATCAATTAGCTGATGTGCTGCAGGAACTCGCGTTTGAGTTCTTTATCGTTTTTAAAACGGCCAGCATAGTGCGCTGTAATGGTTGAACTATTAACATCTTCTACCCCGCGCGTACTAACGCACATGTGGTGTGCATCAATTACAACAGCAACGTCTTCTGTTTTCAATGCACGCTTCAATTCTTCGGCAATTTGTTCAGTTAAACGCTCTTGAACCTGAGGTCTCTTTGCGAAATGGCGAACGATACGGTTAATTTTACTCAAGCCTATCACGTATCCATTGGATACATATGCCACGTGTGCTTTTCCGATAATTGGAACAAAATGGTGCTCACAATGTGAATGGAGCGTAATGTTTTTCTCTACCAGCATCTCGCTGTATTGATAGCGATTGTGAAAAAGCTTTGTTTCGGGTTTGTTTTCAGGGTTCAGCCCTTGAAAAATCTCTTTCACGTACATTTTCGCAACCCGCTTAGGAGTTCCACTCAAGCTATCGTCAGACAAATCTAACCCGAGGGTTTTCATGATTTCTCCAAAATGAAACTGGATTTTATCCATTTTTTCATCATCGGAAATATCGAATGCCGTTGGAAGTAGCGGAGTGTCTTTTGACGTTGCTATATGTTGGTCTCCTAATGACTCAACATCTGGTGTATCGTTCTGATTAACCACTGAATTCAACAAAGTTTCTTGGAGTTTCATACAAGGTGATTTTCAATCCCAAAGTACTGTCTAAGCGTCTTTTGA
Source organism: Salibacteraceae bacterium (assembly GCA_965661625.1). Taxonomy (GTDB): domain Bacteria; phylum Bacteroidota; class Bacteroidia; order Flavobacteriales_G; family Salibacteraceae. Next base: position 264,747 of record CBFIEM010000001.1, on the reverse strand, counting down.
CTTTACCCCATATTACTACTGCTATATTCTCAGCAGTTGGATTGAGGTGCTTAAACTCTTCGGTGTCAAGGTTTAAATTCTTGTGATCAAAGGCGTCTTCAACTTCTTCTTTGAGGATATCCTTCAATACTTTCATATCTATTACATAACCCGTTTCTGGGTTTATTGTTCCTGTAACAGCAGCAATTAATTCGTAGTTATGGCCGTGATAGTTGGCGTTATTACACTTTCCGAACACCGTTTTATTTTTGGCTTCATCCCACTTTGGGTTGTGTAGCCTATGAGCGGCATTAAAATGGGTTTTCCTATTTACTGTTATGGTCATTTTGTTTCTGAATAGTTGAGGTGATCACAAACACGTTCAAGCGCTATCTTAAACCAAACCGTGTAGTGGTCTGAATTGTTTTGGACCGCTTCAACAAGCGTTTTTAAAGGAACATATTTAGCCTCTGCTACTTCTTCAGGATTGAGGTCAAAAGGACCTTCATACGTTCCGATTAAAACATGATCAAACTCGTACTCAATCATTCCTTTGTCCAAAGGAGACTGATACGTAAACGAGAAAACTTCCTCTAACGGCGTATCAAAGCCCATTTCTTCCATGAGTCTCCGATGAGCAGCCTGTAGTGTTGTTTCTCCAACACGAGGATGACTGCAACAGGCGTTGGTCCACAACCCTCCAGAGTGGTATTTGGAAAGAGCTCTTTTATGAATGAGCATTTCTCCGGCGGTATTAAAAATAAAAACAGAAAAGGCGCGGTGAAGCAGGCCTTTTTCATGGGCCTCCATTTTCTCCATAGCACCAATAGGCACATCTTCTTTATCTACTAAAACAACGTGTTCTTCCATAGTGGTGTTTCAATGAACGCACAAAGGTCTGAATAAATTGGAATATGAATGACCAGCCTTATGTAAGCTGGTTAATGTTGTATTTGAAATAGGAACGAATCAGCAATGCAAATTTACGCTCATTGCTAATGCGAATACGTTCATTGAGGATTCTGCCAGATGGCGTATTTTTTATTTTGGACAGCAACGCATAGTAATACACGTAGGCAACATAAACACCCAATTGTGAAGAAGCAGGCAACAATTTTATGCCTTCGAGTCCGAGTTTGAAGTCACGTTCAATGTCTGCTTCAATTTTAGCCTTTGTTGCTTCGTCGAAGTGATCAATGTTCACTTCTGGAAAATAGGTTCTTCCCATAGCAACGTAATCAGCGTTTAGGTCTCTCAGGAAGTTTATTTTCTGGAAAGCACTCCCTAGCTTCATGGCATAAGGTTTAAGTTTTTGGTAGGTATCCTCATCCCCATTTACAAAAACTTTCAAGCACATTAACCCTACAACTTCTGCACTGCCTAAAATGTAGGATTCGTATTTTTCTTGGGTATACGTGGTTTTAAATAAATCCATTTCCATTGAATTGAGAAATGTATCTATCAGCTCGTGATCGATATCATACGTATTAACAACGTCTTGAAATGCATTTAATATTGGGTTGAGGCTGATTTTACGATCAATCGCCTTGTAAGTGTCATTCCTGAATTCATCAAGTAGCATTTTCTTGTCGTAGTCATGAAATGAATCTACTATCTCATCAGCGTAACGCACAAACCCGTAGATTGAATAAATGGGAAAGTGAAGCTGTTTGTTGAGAAAGAAGATTCCAAGCGAAAAAGAGGTGCTATACTGGTTTGTAACAAGCTTGGAGCATTTTCTGGAAACTTTGTCGAACAGTGATTTCATAACTTATGCATTAAAGTGTTGAACAACTTGTTGCGCTACAACCTCTCCCGAAATTAGGCTTGGTGGCACACCTGGTCCAGGAACAGTTAATTGTCCTGTGTAGTAAAGGTTTGAAAGTTTTTTATTTTTCAATGAAGGCTTGAGAATTGCCGTCTGTTTTAATGTGTTTGCTAATCCATATGCATTCCCCTTAAATGCGTGGTATTCAGATTTAAAGTCAGCGTGAGCAAAAGATCGTTTGTAAACAATATGATTGCGGAGATCTACTCCCGTATGCTTTTGCAAACGCTTCATCAATACCTCAAAGTAGTGCGCTCGCGTTTCTTCAGAGTCATCTAAATCTGGAGCTACTGGAATGAGTAAAAAGAGGTTCTCCATACCCTCAGGTGCTACCGTTGAATCTGTTTTTGACGGACAGGAAGCATAAAAGAGAGGATCAGAGGGCCATTTAGGGTCTTCATAAATTTCTTCAGCATGAAGTGTAAAGTCACTATCAAAAAACAAGTTATGGTGAAGAAGATTAGGAACTTTTCTATCGACGCCAATATAGAAGAGCAGTGACGATGGCGCCATCGTTCTCGAATCCCAATATTTTTGACTGTAATTTCTACAGTTAGGAGGAAGTAATTCTTGCTCAATGTGATTGTAATCAGCTGCTCCAACTACAACGTCAGCCTCCATGAAGGAACTGTTTACATTAACTCCAGTTACAGTTCCTCCTGCTACAACAATTTCTGAAACGGGGCTATTCGTTTGTATAGTCACACCCAACGATTCAGCTAAGGCAGTCATTCCCTTGATTATTTCGTGCATTCCACCTTTCGGGTACCAAGTGCCTAAAACCATATCAGCATAATTCATCAAGCTGTAAAGTGCAGGTGTCTTGTTAGGCATGGCGCCCAAGAACAACACCGGAAACTCGAGAAGCTCAATGAGTTTAGGGTGCTTAAATCGTTTCCTAATCGCAGAGGACATATCATTGAATACATCCATTTTAAACAAACCCTTTAACAGGCGGATGTCTAAAAACTCTGTAAGGGATAAGCTCGGCTTGTGCACGAGGTCATTGATACCAACCTCATACTTGTATTTTGCTTCTTCCAAAAAGGCTTTTAACTGCGCGCTACTGCCTTTTTCGTAATGTTCAAAGAGTGCGTAAAGTGACTCCATAGAAGCGGGAATATCAACGGATTCATGATCACGATAAACCACGCGATAGGAGGGATCTAACCGATCTAATGTGTAATAGTCAGTAACTTGTTTGCCAAATTGTTCAAAAAACCGTTCGAATACATCAGGCATCCAATACCAAGAAGGCCCCATGTCAAAAACAAAACCGTTTTCTGTTTTGAATTGGCGAGCTCGACCTCCAGTTTGACTGTTTTTTTCCAGTAGTGTAACTGAAAAACCAGCCTTAGCTAAGAAGGAGGCCGCGGACAACCCGGCAAACCCTGAGCCTATTATTATTGCTTTTTTCAAGGACGGTAATCTTCTAATTTGGACATTAGCTTTTTACGAGCCAAGAAAATACGACTTTTCACTGTCCCTATAGGCAGGTTTAGTTCATCAGCAATCTCTTTGTACTTAAACCCTTTAAAGTGCATCATGAAAGGAATGCGATAATCTTCTTCCAATGCATTTACAACTTTTCTTACTTCTTTCAGATTGAAATTTGTTTCCGGTGCTTGGTCGTCGTGAGGACGCGATTGATTGAGGTAGTATAGGTCCTCCGTTTTATCAATAATTGTATTGGCTTTAACTGACCGGCGATAATTGTTGATGAAGGTATTCTTCATGATTGTGTACAACCACGCTTTTAGGTTGGTCTTTTCGCGAAACTTATCGCGATAAGTAATGGCCTTTAACATTGTTTCTTGAAGCAAGTCTTGTGCATCATCATCATTAGCTGTTAGCTGAAGTGCGAAATAGCTTAATGGCTTTCTGAGCGTCAATAATTCCTGTTGAAATTCTGGTTTAGACATGTTGCTTTTGTTTAATGATTTAACTCAATCGTTGAACAAAATTAAAAAAAAACATGAAACCGCCCGCATGTTTGTTTAACTATTTAATATAAAGCCTAAACAAAAAGATTAATGGAGCCTATAACGAATCGTTATTAATCTACTGAAATGCCTGTAAATCTTGGACAAACTCATCGATTGACCTCAAGGTTTTGAGGTTAGGTGCTTGGACATTTGACTTAGAAGCAGCTTCACCAGAAACATAAACAGTTTTGTTTTCGAAGTGATTTACAAGCTCTTCGATGTAGTTTTTTGGAACAAATGGTCCGCCGGCGGTAACAATAAATGTGAATACAATACGTGGTTTGCAGATTGCAGCAACCTTTCGGACATCATCAAAAGGAACATTTTGTCCCAGGTAGACTGTTTTAAATCCGTTTACACGAAAAAGGTAATTAGCCAACAACAGACCCATTTCATGAAGCTCATGTTCTGGCAGGTAGAGCAGTGCTGTTCCTTTGGCATGAACTGGGGCGTTCATTTGGTCAATCGCTACAATTATTTTTTGTCGGATTAAGTTGGAAACGAAGTGTTCCTGTGCTGGATTTAACTCATTTATTGTCCAGAGCACGCCGACTTTTTCCAAGAAGGGATAGATTACATCTTTAACCGTATTTTCAAACCCTCTCCTAGCAACCGCATTAGCAAAAATGTAGTCGAACTTTTCTTCATCAACCTCAATCATGGAAACAATCAATCCATTAATCTGAGCAAGCAACGGTTGCCCACTTTCGCTTGGAGAGTCTTCAATGAATTGTTGACGAAGGATTTTATTTATTTCAGCGGTTGAGTATTTCGAAACGCGCGAAATCTTATCACCACCCTCAATGAGCAATGAAACATTTAATAAGCGTTTCAAGTCTTCGTCTGAGTATTCCCTTATATTGGTATCAGTGCGATGAGGATTTAAAAGCTCATAACGTTTTTCCCACATTCTAATCGTGTGGGCTTTGATACCTGTAAGGTTTTCTAAATCTTTGATCGAATATTTTGTAAAATCACTCATTAGGTACTAAACAAGGTGAGACTAAAAAGGTTTTACGTTTTTGTTTACTTATTTAAGGAGCAAAGTTAAACAAAATATCAGCGCTACAGCAAATGGCAACAGATAAACCCATATTAAAGCAAACCCTTTCAACGCTACCAAAGAAGCCGGGTGTGTATCAGTTCTTTGACTTGCAGGGAAAGTTGCTTTACGTTGGAAAAGCTCGTGTGTTGAAGAATAGGGTGAGTTCATATTTTAATAAGCAGCGATTTGAAAATCGCAAGACTGCTCTTCTTGTTAAAAAAATAGAGCGCATCGAGTACATCGTAGTTGATACTGAATTTGATGCACTGCTTTTGGAAAACTCGTTAATCAAAAAGCACCAACCACGTTATAATATTCAACTGAGGGACGACAAAACCTATCCTTGGATTTGCATTAAGAATGAACGGTTTCCCCGAATTTTTCCAACGCGCCAAGTAATAAAAGATGGTTCGGAGTATTATGGACCATATGCCTCGGTTAAAATGATGAAAACCGTGCTGGGGTTGATTAAAAAGCTCTACAAAATCAGAACATGTTCATTAGCATTAACAGAATCACACATTACTGCTGGAAAATACCGTGCTTGTTTAGAGTATCAAATAGGCAATTGTAAGGCTCCTTGCGTTGCAAAGCAATCAGAGGAAAATTACAATGAAAGCGTTTCAGAAATCCGGGATATTGTAAAAGGAAATGTGTCTCAAGTAATTGAACACTGCAACCGTATGATGGAGGAATATGCGGCGAACCTTCAGTTTGAGCTAGCCCAAGACATGAAAAGCAGGATGGACCTGTTGGAAAATTATCAGTCGAAATCAACCGTTGTGCACCCTGGTATTCACGATGTGGATGTCTTTAGCATCGTTTCTGATGAAACTGCGGGATATGTGAATTTTTTAAAGATGGCGAATGGGGCAATTATTCAATCACATACCATGGAAGTCAAGAAGCGTTTAGATGAGGACGATAAGGAATTGCTTGTTCAAGCGATTGTAGACATTCGGAATCGCTTCATGAGTTCTTCAAAAACCCTGTTTTTATCTCAAGAAATTGAGACTGAATTTCCAGAACTTCAAGTAACTGTTCCTAAGATTGGGGATAAACGAAAGATTGTTGAGCTCTCAATCAGGAATGCGAAATACTACATGAAGGATAGGCACAAAGAGATTGAGCAAACTGATCCCGACAGGCATAAAAATCGACTATTAGAGCAACTGAAGAAAGACCTAAGGTTGTCAGAGTTGCCTGAGCACATTGAGTGTTTTGATAATTCTAATTTTCAAGGCTCCTTTCCCGTAGCAGCATGTGTAGTGTTTAAAGGAGCGAAGCCTGCTAAGAAAGAATACCGCCATTTCAACATTAAAACAGTTGAAGGGCCGGACGACTTTGCCAGCATGGAAGAGGTTGTTCATCGCCGTTATCGACGCTTATTAGATGAAGGGGAGTCCCTACCTCAACTCATCGTTATTGACGGAGGCAAAGGTCAATTGAGCGCTGCATTAAAGGGTCTTGAAAACGTAGGTTTGCGCGGAAAAATAGCTGTGATTGGGATTGCTAAAAAGTTGGAAGAAATTTACTTTCCAGGAGACAGCATTCCCCTGTACTTAGACAAAAGATCTGAGTCCTTAAAGGTTATTCAACATTTACGCAATGAAGCACACCGGTTTGGGATTACGTTTCATCGCAATAAACGAAGCAAGGCTGCTGTTCAGTCTGAATTACATCGGATAAAAGGAATAGGAGCTAAAACGGCAGAAGACCTACTCAAACACTTTAGGTCTGTTAAGCGGGTTAAGCTAGCAACTCAGGACGAGTTAGCAAACGTTGTTGGCAAATCCAAGGCGGCAGTTATTCGGAACTATTTCACAAGTTAAGACAGCTTGTCTGCCAAAATGCGCATTTCAACAACAGGAGATATTTTTTCGTAAATAACATTATTAACAGCCTCCACAATCGGCAGGTCAACCATGAATTTCTTATTCATTTCTACGATACTCTTTACCGCATAATAACCTTCAGCAATCATGTCCATTTCTAATTGTGCTGTCTTTACGGAGTATCCTTTTCCAATCATAAATCCGAATGTGCGGTTTCGGGAGAATTTAGAGTAAGCCGTTACTAAAAGGTCACCGAGGTAACCAGAGGTTAAAACATCGCGATGAATGGGGTTCACAGCATCACTGAAATTTTCAATTTCTTGTATAGCATTACTTACAAGAACAGCTTGGAAGTTATCGCCATATCCAAGACCTGCGTAGATGCCACTAGCAATGGCATAGATATTTTTGAGCACTGCACTTAATTCCGTTCCAAAGGTATCGTCGCTGGTTGTAGTCTTTATGTACCTACAGGCCAACATCTTTGCCATCACCTCGGCTTTGTTTATGTCTTTACAGGCTAGGGTGAGGTAACTCAGTCGTTCAAGCGCTACCTCTTCGGCGTGGCAAGGACCTGAAATGATGCCGATGTCTTCGTAAGGAGTCCCAAATTGTTTGTGGAAATACCTAGCGGGAATCGAGTTGTATTGTGGAATAATACCTTTAATGGCGCTGTAAATTACCTTTCCCTTCATGAGTTGTGGATCGACATCATTAAAGAGCTCAGCCACAAAAGCTGATGGGATAGCCATTACTACGTATGAGACAGGCTTAAGAACCTCTTCCAGGTCTGTACTAATGTTGAGTTTACTCGGGTCATACGTTACAGATTGGAGGTATTTGGGGTTGTGCGCGTATTTTTTAATGTGGGAAACAGCTTCGGCATTTCGCATCCACCATCCTACTTGATCGTGGTTTTCGGACAGCATTTTTACAATTGCGGACGCCCAGCTACCACCACCAATAACTGCTACTGAAGGGTTCGATTGTTCTGACATAAGCACTTCTGAAAGCCCAAAGATATCAATCCAGAATAAGGAGGCACCAAGATTGATGATAACCAGAGGTTTTTAACTCATTTTTGCACCGATGAGTAAGGGAGTTCAGTACATGTTATTTTCGGCATTTGCATTTTCTTTAATGCAACTCTGTGTAAAGTACCTCGACCACCTGCCGTTTACGGAGTTGGTTTTCTTCAGAAGCATCGTTTCGCTCGTTATTTCAATTGTTGTGCTCAAGCGAATGCGGGTCCCACTGTTAGGTAATAGCAGGGTCTTTTTAGTGCTGAGGGGAGTTTTTGGTGTGATAGCGCTATCGCTATTTTTCTTTACGCTGCAAAACCTTCCTATTGCTACGGCAATTACCATTCAATACTTGTCTCCTATTTTCACCGCTCTATTTGCAATTTGGATATTGAAAGAGCCGATGAGGCCTGTACAGTGGTTGTTTTTTGCCCTAGCGTTTTCCGGTATCGCATTAATGAAAGGATTTGGGGATGACGTAGATACGATTTACCTGGTTGCAGGAATGATATCAGCGGTATTTGCGGGACTCGCATACAATATGATTCGGAAAGTAAAAGATACTGATCACCCCGTAGTTGTGGTGTTATACTTTCCGCTTATTGCCACACCAATTATGGGTGTGATCTCTATTTTTTATTGGGAGACCCCAATAGGTTGGGACTGGATAATCCTATTGGCTATGGGTGTTTTTACACAAATTGCACAGGTTTTTATGACAAAAGCGTGGCAGTTGGAAGAGGCAAACAAGGTGGCGAGTTTAAAATATGTGGGCGTGTTTTTTGCTCTTGGCTGGGACCTGATGCTTTTTAATATAAGTCATGGGTGGGCCACTTATGCAGGTATAGCTTTAGTTTTATCCGGCGTAATTTTAAACGTAATTAAACGAAAAAAAAGGGCTGTTTGAATAACAGCCCTGATAACAATTAAAGTGTTTCTTCAAGCCACTTAAAAAACTCGCTGTGCCAAATAAGCCCATTTTGGGGGCTTAGAACCCAGTGCCCTTCATTAGGGAAAAAGAGCAGTCGGCTTTTTACGTTGTTTAGCTGTGCTGCTTGATAGGCTTCAAGTCCTTGCGTGTAAGGAACGCGAAAGTCTTTTCCACCATGAATTACCAACATGGGCGTGTTCCAGTTCTGGGCAAATTTATGGGGTGAGAAAAGCTCATAGCTTTTAGGTGGTGAACTCATCCAGTATGGTCCTCCAATATCTTTATTTGCGAAGAATAGCTCTTCTGTAGAGCCATACCAGCTTTCTAGGTTATATAGTCCGCAATGCGAAATGAAGGTTTTAAACCTGTTTTGGTGAACACCAGCAAGCATATATACCGAATAACCCCCATAGCTGGCACCAACCGCTCCCAACCGATCTTCATCAGCATAAGGCTCTTCGCTGACTTCGTCAATTGCTGAGAGGTAATCTTTTATCGGCTGACCGCCCCAGTCTCCAGAAATTGCTTCATTCCAAGCTACACCAAACGACGGAAGCCCCCTTCTATTTGGAGCAACGATGATATACCCTTTCGCGGCCATAAGTTGAAAATTCCAACGAAAACTGTAAAATTGACTAACTGCCGATTGAGGTCCCCCTTGACAATAAAGCAAGGTTGGATAAGTTTTCTTTGGATCAAAATCAGGGGGATAAATCACCCAGGTTAACATGTCCTTACCATCTGTAGTTTGAATGGTGCGCTTTTCAATTTTAGAAAGGCTCAGGTTCTCATAGATAGGGTCGTTTACATGAGTAAGTTGAGTAAGCTCACCATCTTTTTTAGCTAATGAAAAAAGCTCTGAAGCATGATTCATGTCTTGCTTTGATACAATAATTGAATTTTTAGTTTCCCCAATAATTTGATTGATGTTGTGATTCCCACTGGATATTGCGCGAATATCGCTCGCACTATTCTTACTCGGATTGTTGTTTACGGTAATTTCGAAAACTTGATAGGTGGCGTTCACGGCTGCCGTAAAATAGATTGAGTTACCGCTTGTGCCCCACACATAACTAGATACGGTATTGTCCCACCCTTCTGTTAGGTTATATGTTTGACCAGACTCAATATTCATAAGAACAATGTCATTCTTATCACTTTCGTAGCCATCTTCATCCATACTTGTAAAGGTGAGCCACTTTCCATCTGGGCTCCAGCTAGGGTGCATATCGTAACCCGTCATCCCTTCAGTTACATTTCGTGTTTCCATGAGGGCAACGTCATAGAGGTATATGTCGGAGTTTGTGCTTGTAGCGTATGCGTTATTTGGCATTTTTTTAGACACATATGCAATGTGTTGACCATCTGGAGACCACGTTAAGTCGTCGGAGCCACCAAATGGTTGCATCGGGGTATCATAAGGCTCACCTTCCATCAAATCAATTTCTCCCGAAATGGTTCCCCCCTTATATTGCCCAACAAAAATATGCGAGCTCATATCGTCTGACCAGTGATCCCAATGGCGGTACATCAGTTCATCATAAATATAGGCATCAGCCTTGGTCAACTCCGGGTAACGATCAGAAGTGGTTTTTCCCGTTTTTACTTGGCTGGTGTAAATAGCGTGAGTTCCAGCGCTGTTCAACTTGACATTGCTTCGTTTTATTCCTGATTCATCGAGCTGTTTCGGCAAGCCACCAGCCACGGGTACTTCAAACCAAGTACCACCATTTAGAAAACCAACAGTTTTATCGCCATTGAGAAATACTGCGTTGTATTCACTCCCGCTCATTTGAGTTAATTGGGTTGATTCTCCACTTTTCATATCCAAAACGTGAAGATTTCGGTTGCCTTGATTGCTTTCTAGGTCATAGCGTGTAACTCCATAAATCAGCAAAGAACCGTCGCTTGAAACTGCTTCGCCACTTACTCGTCCTAACTTCCAGAGTAATTCTTGCGACATCTTGTTTTGAGACTTGGCACTCAGAATACACATGATGGCTATAATGCAGGATAAGCTATATTTCATGAGGGTATTTTTATTCATAATGTAATTATTTGATTTTCAACAAGTTAACAGCGATCGATTCGCGAGCAAAGGGAATTTGAATTACCTCAAAAGAAACCTCCATAGCTAGGTGAGCATCTTCAAACTGAGATAGGTCAAACTCAAACTCACGCCCTTCTGAGACTACTCGGCCAATCGAAGTTTTTCGATCTACAAAAGATATTTCACCTTTCATTTCCCGAAAATACACACAAAACTAAAATGGGTTAACTCTGGGCGCAATTTCTATGTTATGGTGAAGTATTTACAAAGTTATATGGCAGCGGCATTAATCATGCTTGCAGCTACTTTTCAGTCGTGTAATAAGGACCTAGAAAGCGACACTGCAGTTCAAGCAGTTCCAGAGTCTTTTCAGGAAATTAAATCATCGTCGAGTTTCGACTGGGAAACGTCAAAAACGATAGACGTAACAGTAGCGGGTATTGAATTACCTGTTGCATTGAATTACCCATTAAAGGTCAGCACCGTTGAAGGAGAGGTAGTGTACACCGCAATGTGGACGATGCAAAATGATGAGGTTTTTCAAATTAAAATTCCTTCATATGTAGAAACCCTTGTATTTAGTTGGGGAAGTCTTGAAAAAACGGCCGCTGTAGCGTCTCCAACCATGACCTTTACCTTTGTAAACCCTGAAACCCTTTAAAAATGAAAAAGACATTAATTATCCTAATCGGGCTGTTTACTTATGTTCACGCTAGTGGGCAGGTTTTTCAAGGGTTTGAAGCGGGAAACACAAACCATTTACAGTTAAACTGTTGGCAATTTGGCAACTCGAGTGTTCATGGGGGGAACGGTTCAATTTCTGGCTCTCACGGTGTAAGAACAGATAAGTTAAACAGCATGTCGAGCAAGCGTTCACTTACTTCACCATGGGTGTTGCTGAGTGGAACCGGACAACTCACGTTTAAAACAAAACCGCTATCAAACTCGAATGGAACAAAGCATTTGGATGTTAAACTAATCGATCAAAACGGAGCGACAATAAGCATATTGACGTCAACCTATTCCACTGCGGCAGTCCAAACTAAAACGATAAACATTACACAGTCTGGTTATTATCAGGTGAAGTGGGAACTTTATGGAAATGCTGGGAACACAAGAGGGGTAATCGATGACGTTTCTATTCCGGGCTCATTTTCGGCGAACCCAGGTAATAACCCTAGTGGTCAAGGAAACTGTGCCGTTCTTATACAAGTTGTTGATGCAGACAACGATGGGGTTATCGATAGCAATGACGATTATCCAAATGACCCGAATAGAGCTTACAACAACTATTACCCTTCGCCGGGGAGCTATAATACGTTAGCATATGAAGACCTTTGGCCAGCCCAAGGGGATTTTGACTTCAATGACCTTGTAATTGACTACAACATTAATGAAGTAAAAAATGCAAACAACGAAATTGTGGATGTTAAATTTTCCCTTATTGTAGAGGCAGTTGGTGGCACATTTGAAAATGGATTTGGGGTCCAGTTCGATAATTTATTACCGAGTAATGTTGCTGCTGTTACAGGTTATGATATTACGGGATCGTTGGTATAAATAAGCGGAAATGGAACAGAAGCGGGTCAGTCAAAATCCGTAGTTATTGCATTCGATAATGCGGAAAATGTAATCAACCGCACAAGTGGTGCTTTTTACAATACAGTACCAAGTAACCCAACGGGAGTATCCGATACGGTAAACCTTACCGTAACATTCGCTACGCCAATGACAGCTATTGGTCAACCTCCATACAACCCATTTCTTATAAAAGATCAAGTGCGTGGAGTTGAAATTCATTTGGCAGATCACATTCCAACAGATCTTGCAAATCAAGCTTTATTTGGAAGTGCACAGGACGACACATCAGTAGGTGCAGCAAAGTATTATAAAAGTGCAAACAACCTACCTTGGGCACTTGATATTAGTGGAGACTTTAGTTATCCCGCCGAGGGGAACGATATCATCAACACGTATTTGGAGTTCGTGAATTGGGCAACCTCAAATGGCGCTACTAGTGCAGATTGGTATTCTAATACGACCTCTGGGTATCGGAACGCATCACTGATTTATTAAAGTAAGCATTCGACGTTTTAGTGAAAAGAGCGCTCTTTGGAGCGCTTTTTTTTTGAAGGACCAAACCATTTTGTGGTTTAGAACGTTAATATTACCAAGTTGATAAAACTCCAGCCCAGATGTACAACGTAAAATTAGACCCAAAAGTCAAAGAACTTAAAAAACGCGCAGACCGATTTATAGATTGGTATATCTCTCAACAAGAAGAGGTAAAAGGGTCAAAAGAAAAAAAGCGGTTAAGCAAAGTATCTACCAAGTAGTTTATTATTAGGGATAAAAAAAGGCGATTACGTGAAGTAATCGCCTTTCTTGTTAGTGCTTATTTACAACCAAGCCATCCGGTGTCTTTTCAACATCTATCAGCTTGTGACTGCGCAATCCTTTTAGGCCTTTGTCCCATTTTTTGTTACTCAATCCTGCAGCTGACTTTAGCGCTGTGAGAGGCATAGATTGAACGTCTTTCATGAAGCTTATAATTAATGCTTCATCTTCTGTTAATTCTGGCCCTTTATCTTCTTCAGGTTTTTCTGGCCTCATTTGAGGAAACAATAAGACTTCTTGGATAGAAGTATTGTTTGTTAACAGCATTGTAAGCCGATCTATTCCAATACCCATACCGGATGTAGGTGGCATTCCATACTCCAATGCCCTTAAGAAGTCTTGGTCAATGAACATGGCTTCATCATCACCTTTTTCAGATAATTTCAGTTGACCCTCAAAGCGTTCGCGTTGGTCAATTGGGTCATTTAACTCTGAATAGGCGTTGGCCACTTCTTTCCCGTTTACCATCAGCTCAAACCGTTCTGTTAGCTCCGGGTTATCCCTGTGCTTTTTGCACAATGGAGACATCTCCACAGGATAATCAGTTATGAAGGTTGGCTGAATGTAATTCGGTTCGCATTTCTCACCAAAAATTTCGTCGATGAGCTTTCCTTTGCCCATGGACTCATCAGTCCCTATACCTATTTGATTGCAAAAAGCTCGCAATTCAGGTTCACTTTTTCCAGTAATATCAAATCCAGTATGCTCCTTAATGGCATCGGTCATGCTGATTCGTTTAAAAGGAGGTGTGAAGTCGATGGTGTTTTCACCAACAGGAACTTTAAATTCACCAAGAACACGCTCAACTACGCGGCCAATCATGCGTTCTGTGAAGTCCATCATCCAATGATAGTCTTTATAAGAAACATAGATTTCCATTACCGTGAATTCAGGGTTATGTGTTCTATCCATACCTTCATTTCGGAAGTCCTTAGCAAATTCATAGACACCTTCGAAACCGCCAACAATAAGTCGTTTTAAGTACAGTTCATTGGCGATCCGCAAGTATAGGGGGATATCCAATGCGTTATGGTGAGTAACAAAAGGACGGGCCGCTGCGCCCCCAGGAATGGATTGGAGAATAGGTGTTTCAACTTCCAAGTAGCCTTGTTCATTGAAAAACTCCCGCATAGCATTCATTACTTTTGTTCGCTTAATGAATGTTTCCTTCACCTCATCGTTTACAACTAAATCTACATAGCGCTGACGGTAGCGCATTTCAGGATCTTTAAATCCATCATGGATGTTACCTTCTGCGTCGGTTTTAACAATAGGTAACGGCTTTAGTGCCTTTGAAAGCACAGTGAATGACTCTACATGTAGGGTAACCTCACCCGTTTGTGTTGTAAAGAGGAAGCCCGATACACCAATAAAGTCCCCAATATCCAAGAGCTTTTTGAACACATCATTGTACAACGACTTATCCTCACCGGGACAAACATCATCGCGAGTTATGTAACACTGAACCCTGCCAGTACTATCCTTAAGTTCAAAAAAGGAAGCCTTACCCATAATGCGCTTAGTCATTAACCTTCCTGCGATAACAACACCTTTGATGGGTTCATCACCAGGCTTAAATATGCTTGCGATCTCGCGAGCATGATGAGTCACTTTAAACTCCGCAGCAGGGTAAGGGTCAATGCCAAATTTGCGCAGTTTCATTAATGATTCGCGCCTTACTACTTCTTGTTCTGATAGCTGTTGTGCCATGTTTTTCTTCTTTCGAAAAGCAAAGATAGCGCGACTTATTTACATAACAGACAGCAGTATTGGGGGTTATTCTACCTGATGGATGATAAATGACTGATTTAATCATGCTATTATTGCAAGCAAATTTTAAATCAACAGGTTTGCAGTTAAAACAGATACTTTCCTCAATAATCGTAACAGTTATTTCGGTTCTTGTGTATGCTCAAGATACAGACACCACAAGGCTGAGTGAGTTTGTTGTTTCGGCTCAACGGTCGCCAACGGATCCTTCCAGAACCGGAAGAAATGTTATTATAATTGATCGCTTACAGATTGAGGCTGCTCCAGTTCAAAGCGTTGCGGAACTGTTGGAATACACAGGAAATGTAGACATACGTCAACGAGGTCCTCAAGGAGTTCAATCAGATGTTAGCATCAGGGGAGGTAGCTTTGATCAGGTGCTGATTCTGATAAACGGGGTAAAGCTTGCAGATCCTCAAACAGGTCACCATAGTATGAACCTGCCAATTGACCTTTCTCAGGTCGAGCGCATCGAAATAGTTAAGGGAGGAGGCTCACGCGTTTTAGGCCCCAATGCGTTCGCAGGCGCCATTAACATCATCACAAAAAAAGAGGTGGCTAATGAGGTGGCTGTTCAACTTACAGGAGGTGATTTTAATCTACTCGGAGGAAACATAAACCTTGCTTATAAGACAGGAAAGGTTCACCATCAATTTGCCTATGCGCAAAGATCGAGTGAGGGGTTTGTTGAAAACACGGATTTTGAATGGCAAAATTTGTACTACCAGGCGTTTGCCAATTTGGGCAATCACCGGTTAACATTTATGCTTGGACTAAATGATAAAGGCTTTGGAGCAAGCACTTTTTACTCACGCAATTTCCCGCTACAATATGAAGCTACTCAAACGCAGTTTACAGCACTAACGGATAACTGGCAACTTAATGAGCGTACAACGCTCGTTACTCGGGCGTATTTAAGAAGACATTATGATCGGTTTGAGTTGTTTAGAGAAACAGGGTCAGGTTATTTTCAACAACAAGGCGGGGCCCTAGTGATGGGCACTGACACCGTTCCTTCATGGTACCCTGGGCCTAATTATCACCAAACGATAAGTTCAGGTGCAGAATTTAACCTTACTCGAAAAAGTAACGTTGGTATTTCGAGTATCGGATATGATTTAAGGGCGGAACAACTTTATTCCAACAACCTTGGAGAGTTGATGGAAGAGCCCATTGATGTGGTTGGAAGCTCTGATGGTAAGTATACCAAGCAAGCAAATCGAACAAACCACTCGATTTACGCTGAGCATCGAATCAGCGAAGGGCGTGTATCCATAGCTGCAGGAGCAATGGTAAACATCAATTCTGATTTTGGTACTGATTATTTCCCAGGAATTGATGTCACTTTTCAGGCCTCAGACAGCTGGTCAATATTTGCGAGCCATAATAAATCGGTGCGCTTCCCAACATATACAGACCTTTACTACAACCTTGGTGGAGCTACGGGTAGTATCGACTTGGAACAAGAGTCTTCGTTAAACTATGAATTAGGAACAACGTTTAAATTTAAGCGTGCTCAAGTGAAATTAGCAGGTTTCGAGCGCCAAGGAAAAAACTTAATTGATTGGGTGGTGTTCAATGGAACTACAAATGCTCAGGCTGCAAACCTAACAGAATTGGATATCTACGGGGTTGAAGTTGAAGGGCATTTTCAGGTGAAATCGCTCGAGAGGTTGCTTGGATTAAAGCAACTTTCCCTGGGATACAGTTGGATGGACGCCACACAACGCAGCGATGGATTTGAATCGGCATATGTGTTGGACTTTTTACAGCATAAAGCTGATTTGGGGTTGAGGTTTAGCTGGTTTAACAAGTTTACCACTACGTTTCAACTCTCTGCTCAGGACAGGCTTGGAGGTTACTTCAACTCAGAACTAAATCGGGAGGAGGAGTTTGATCTATTTCTGCTTGCAGATATCCGCGTAGCTTACAGGCACAAGGCCATAGAAGTATTTGCCGAGGCATCAAACCTGTTTAATGCCGTATATACCGATATAGCCAATGTACCTCAACCAGAAAGGTGGGCAAGGGGAGGGTTGCGTTTACGCCTTGGGCTATAGTTATTAAAGGGAGGTCAATCAGAATTCCTTAATTTGCACGAGAAATCACAAGAAATGAAAGACCTTATATCCAATTTCCCAACTCATTTAACAGAAGGGTTAAGTATTGCCCAAGCAGCATCATTAAAACCTGCCGAGAGGCCTTTTGACCATGTTGTGATTTCAGGACTTGGAGGCTCTGGAATTGGAGGCACCATCGTGTCTGAGTTGGTAGCAAACAAGAGCAAGTATCCAATCACTACGAATAAAGGGTATCATTTACCGGGATTTGTCGGAGAGCGAAGCCTAGTAATTGTTTGCAGTTATTCAGGAAATACTGAGGAAACATTATCTGCATATGAGCAGGCTAAATCTTCTGGGGCTCAAATTGCATTTATAACCTCTGGTGGCAGAGCGTTGGAAGAAGCCCGAACAAATGGACTTAATTACATCATTATTCCTGGAGGCAACCCCCCACGTTCAATGCTGGGATACTCTTTTGTTCAGTTGTTTAGACTTTTAGAGAATTATGGTGTTATTGACGATGATTACCGGAGTGAGATCACAGCATTTGTGAACAACTTAGATCGGGAATCATTAATTAAATCTGCCAACGCCGCAGCGAAGAAACTTTCAGGAACCATTCCCATTATTTACAGTTGTGATGGTAGTCAAGGGGTAGCAGTAAGGTTTCGACAACAGCTTAATGAGAACTCAAAGATGCTTTGCTGGCATGCTGTGATTCCAGAAATGAACCACAACGAGCTTGTAGGTTGGTCTGGTGGTGATGAGCGCTTTTCCGTTGTTATCTTCCGCAATGAAACGGATTATATTCGCAATCAGAAACGGACTGAAATTAACGTTGACATCATAAGCGCATACACAAACAATATTCAGGAGGTTTGGAGTAAAGGATCGAGCGCTGTTGAACGTGCACTTTATTTAATCCACTGGGGAGATTGGGTGTCTTATGAACTGTCTGTACTCAATGAGGTAGATGTAGTTGCGATTGATGCAATTGACCGACTGAAGGGAGAGCTAGCCGACTTTAAAGCGAAATAAAGGCAAAGTGGGCTGTTTCAAATAGCACTTCTGGTCCTGAATACTGATCTTTATACACAACGGCATACCCAGCTTCAAATGGTTTTCCGCTTTCGGTATAGACCGCTTGCAATTCAGGGTAGGTTAGGTTCTTGTAATTGGAACTTAAATGCTCACCAGAGAACACTACTCCAAGGTTCAGCATGCGCTTTTTCCACTGTTTTGCATAAGCTAGGCTGTAGAATACGAGTGCACCGTCTTTGAAGTCTCCATAACTGCTGCGAGAGCTTTCTACTCGGAAACCTTCTGTTTCAGGAGGAACGATAATCAAGGACTTTTTGACCGTATTATTTTTGGCAAATGTTTGAAGCGATACCCATTCTGCTTGTTGAGCAGATTGATAATTGAATTTTGGAAAGAGCTCAAACCCTTTATACCAAATACCAAAAAACCAGCAGATGATTAATACCGACCCTAAGCTGGACGGGGCGTGTTTGAAAAAGTAAGCACCAACAAAAAGGGTGATTACAATACCTGTAACCCAATACCCCCAGGGGTTTAGAAAGCTAAAGCTATTCCCAATAAGCACGAAAAGGGCAATGGCCACCATTGCGTTGTTGCGCATAGATGAGCCAATTACAGAGGCTAAGCCAAAAAGCGAGATAACCATGGGGAGGGTAAATGCGCGTGTTGGACTCAGTTGAATTACGAATCGCATAGGGATGAAATATACACTCAGTGCAATAAGGCTCAGCGTTAAGGTGAATACCCACATTGGTTTCTTGAATTGTTGAACAGCAGAACTTGGGTGAGTTAGCTGGAATAGGAAAAGAAGTGACACGTAACGCAATACGAGCTCCCAGTTCCAGCTAAGGGGTGATATGTGATGGCTTGACCGCTGAAATAGTATTGAAAGCCACTCCTTTTGAGGAAAGAATGAGATATCAGATTTAAGCGGGGATATAAGTAACAATATAATTATGGTTATGAAGGGAGCGATGCTAAACTTTATGGTGCTTTTAAATGAGTCGGACATCCAAATGTACACGGCAATAAAAAGTCCAGCATACAATCCAGAAAGCGGGTGAATGAGTGTGGTAAAAGCAATGCATAGAGCGCTCAATAGTGTGCTTTTAGTGAATGCCAAATATAAAGCGCAAAGCACAAAAGGGAGTGCTGCTGTTCGCAAAAGAAAGGTGGCGGGTATTAGCTCAAATCCTCCAGGTAAATACTGGTATATAGCCAATAGGGAAAAGCCGGCGAATACATTGAGTAGGGATACGTTTGTCGCCATTATGAGCCTTCCAAAAATGAAGAAGGACAAGCTAATCGTTAGAACGTAAAGGGCGGCGAAAATGAAGCTGTAATCGCAATTAAAAAGTGATTTTATGCCAACTAAAAAATGAAGAAATGGACTTGAATAGCCAGAAGCTGCTTGGAGCATGATATCGGCAGGATAGCTAGAGGGGTCTTCAATATGTTGAAGAATAGGAAGAAGAAAACTATGATCGAACAGACCAAACGTATAGCGTTTAATACCTGTGACAAACAAAAGGGTGTAACAGATTGATCCTAATAGAACCCAAAGCATGTGATATCGTTGATTCACTTAATTAGCTCGCTGGTAAACCGTAATTTTACAACAAATTTGAAGAAGCATGCATGTCGCCTTTGAAGACCTAGGAGAAATAGACTATCAAGCTGCTTGGGATTACCAAGACGATTTGTTTCAGCGCGTTGTTGAGCGAAAAATGGCCATTCGAAAATCGGAAGCCCCAACTGGTTTACCAACCCCTGAAAACTTTTTACTTTTTTGCAGTCACCCTCACGTCTACACCCTTGGTAAAAGTGGTAAAATGGATCACTTACTGCTTTCTGAAGATCAGATGAGCGATCAGCAGATTTCATTTTATAAAATCAATCGGGGGGGAGATATAACGTATCATGGCCCCGGTCAACTTGTTGGTTACCCCATTTTAGATTTGGAGCAGCTCTATACAGATATTCACAAGTATTTACGCGAATTGGAAGAAGCCATTATTCTCACCTTGGATGAGTATGGCATTAAGGGGGAGCGTTACCCTGGGTATACTGGAGTTTGGCTAGATGCAGATAACGACAAGGCACGAAAAATTTGTGCAATGGGTGTGCGCTGCTCAAGGTGGGTAACCATGCACGGTTTTGCATTTAACGTGAATAGCAACTTGGACTATTTTAACAATATTATTCCTTGTGGAATAGACGATAAGGCAGTCACGAGTATGCATACTGAGCTTGGCAGGAGGCTCGACGAAGAAGAGGTAAAGGGTAAATTGAAGGCTAATTTGGCTAAAGTCTTCAATTGGACTTACGCAGAATAACAGAAGTGTTGTAAATTCACTCAAGTGAGAAAGAAGCTATTTATTTTTGTTTGTGCTTTATTGGCTTTGCACCTTCTGTTGGTATCAACAAATCATACCTACCTGTATCGCGTAATAAAGCTTACAATTTTTAAAGGAAAATTAGGTCCTTCGATAGATGAGTATTCTGAATTTGAAAACAGGAAGATAGCAGCAAGCAGCCCTCAGCCTATACCCAAGGCCAAAAGCTATAATAACTACGCAGCACCACAGCACCTTGATTCCACTCATGCCTCACTTGGCACTGTAGCCTATGCGGTAATCCAGAACGACTCCATCAAGCATGTATATTATGGCCCGGGGCACAATGATTCATCAATCTCAAACTCATTTTCAATGGCGAAGTCCATTGTTAGCCTTGCTGTTGGTGCATTAATTTTAGATGGTAAGATCAAAAGTGTTAACCAGTTTGTATGTGAATTCCTTCCAAGATACTGTGAAGGAGAGGCCAGCAAACTGCGCATAGTAGATCTGTTAACGATGAGTGCTGGGATAAACTTTGACGAGAACTACCTCAACCCATTGGCATATCCAGCAAAAGCGAATTATGGAAGAGACTTGCGCGAATTGGCTGATGAGTATCGTGTATTTACCAAGCCAGGAGTTACGTTCAATTATCAAAGCGGCGTAAGCGTTATTTTAGGTCAATTGGTAGAGGCAGTATCGGGAAAGAAGCTCGCTAAATTTGTTCACGACCGTTTTTGGAATCCGATGGGAGCACAGCATACCGCCCTTTGGAGCCTCGACCATGCGGAGGGTGATGAGAAGGCGTTTTGTTGCTTTAATGCCACGGCATTAGATTTTGCGCGATTTGGCTTGTTGGTGCTGCACAACGGAAAATGGAATGGAGAGCAGTTGGTAGACTCCAATTACATTGGCGAAGCTACCACTGCTGCTAGCTGGTTGATAGAGAAGAACGGTGAACCAAACATCCGTTACGGCTATCAGTGGTGGGTAACGGATAAGTACCCTGATTTTGGAAAAGTGAGCTATATGAGGGGAATACTTGGTCAGTATGTTTTTGTAATTCCAGCAAAAAATACGGTTGTGGTTAGGTTAGGGCATGAGCGCTTAGGATCATCAAATGGGCTATACCCCGACGATGTGCCACTTTGGCTAGAGGGAGCTAAAACTTGGATTGAATAGCATGAAAAAAGACATTGATTTTCCGCAAGTATCAGGGGTACATATGGCCATCGTAAAAGAGAGGTACGAACAGGCCGAAGAATGGGCTGTATACATTATCAATGAAAATGAAGTTGATTTAGAAAATGTATTCATCACCTCAAAAGGTTATGGGGAGAGTGATGGGAAGCAAATTAAAACAACAGCACTACGCCGTTTTATAGGCACAGTAAAGGCAAATGAGGCGTTGAGGTTTGAGCTCATACCGGAGGAGTTGCTCAGTATTAATAATGAGTTTTGGCTGAGCTATTACATTGAACGAACAATTTATGACAAGAAATACATTTTCGTAGCAGAGAGCTTAATTGATGATCACGTAACCAACGTTCCTGTTTTAAATAAACAAGGAGTATTAATAACCTGATTCGTTATGTTAGATAAACTAGCCATTGAAAAGGTACTTTTTCTGGATATTGAAACGGTACCCCAATTCCCTACTTACAATGATGTTCCCGAACGTTTACAACCACTATGGGAGAAGAAGTCTTTGCGGCTTAAAAAAGAGGACGAGGACTCTCCTGAGTCACTGTACGGCCGAGCCGGAATTTATGCTGAATTTGGCAAGATTATATGCATTTCTGTAGGCTTTGTTCACCTCACACACACTGGAAAAGAACTTCGTTTAAAGTCTTACGCCCATGAGGATGAGGCAACACTCTTAAGTCAGTTTAAATCACTGTTGGACAGCCATTATAATTCTCCGTATCATGTGCTTTGCGGTCATAACGCTAAGGAGTTTGACCTGCCTTACATTGCACGTAGGATGCTGATTCATGGCATTCGATTACCCAATGTGCTCGACACTGCGGGTAAAAAACCGTGGGAAGTAAACCACTTGGATACGATGGAACTGTGGAAATTTGGAGATTATAAAGCCTACACATCACTGGAGTTGTTAGCAGCAATTTTTAATATTCCAACCCCTAAGGATGATATTGATGGCAGTCAAGTAGGAACGGTATACTGGGAAGAAAATGACCTTGAGCGCATCGTTACTTACTGCGAGAAGGATGTTGTTACCGTTGTTCAGCTCGTTATGAAATACATGGGTGATGAGCTTATTCCAGAGGGAGATATTTCTGTAGTTTAACGCACTCCCTGCTTGGCAGCGTCATAGTTTGGCGGATCTACCAGTTTATCGTAATTGGCAGGGTAGGTTGGATTTAAAAAAGTTGCTTTGTATAGCTCCCAAGACATGCTGTCGTAATGGATAATACCTTTTCGGTATTGGTAAGTTTGAAATTGATTGAGGAGCAGTAAACCGCAAACCAATGCCATGCCGCCCCATTTATACCAGTTGCGCTGACTAATAATACGCTCCATAATGAGGGCCAAAGGAATGGCCATAAGTGGATAAACGTCAATTAAGGCGCGATTCCCATAGGATCCACCATACCACCAACACCACCAGCTGAATGCAACGAATAGGTATGGAGCAATTGTAGCTATTAATGCAGCCAGCGTGCGCTTGTGTTGCTGCCACAATAACGGCAGGCCGAGAAACGCTACAGCCATAATAGGCGTATAAATAAACCATCCTTTTCTGAAAGAAAATAGGCCTTTAATAAACTGAGGGTTGCCAAAAAAGAACCCCTCATCCCCATAAGAGTAGTGAATCCAGTTTCCGGTAGCATACTTCCAATAAACCAACTGTGGTAAAACAGCTAAGAGTCCGGCAAAGGCGATAATTAAGAGCTGTGAAGCGAGTTGCTTGATGGTTAACGTTTGAGCCTTCATGCTAAAGCCAGCTAGAAGTACAAAAAACAATGCCAGCAATACGTTGATGGGCCTGACAATAACAAGGAGTCCGAGCACAAACCCAAGCAAGAGACCTTTTATCCAGGTAGGATTTGCTATCCAACGAAAGCATAACACCCCCATAAAGGAGACTAAAAAGAACGAATAATTGTGGCTCATGGCTCCTTCCTGAACAATGTAAAAGAACAGGTTAGTACCTAGGTAAACGAGAGGAAGCGTTAGTGCAACGGCTTTATCGGATGCAAAACGACGAAGTAGAACTAAGAGCATTACAAGGCCTAAAGCCCCGTAAAACAACGAGGACATAGCCAAGCCAAATTGATAGGTTGAACTGTATCCGGAAGTACTGTATCCCAACAGGCTCGCTGCACTATGGCTCGCAAAGAAAAAAGGGGCATACAGTACAGCAGTTCCCAAAGACATCTTTTGGACGCGTTTACCACCTGGTAGATCAATGTACCAGACGTTTTTGCTTACTTCTTCTGGGGTGTTTTCAGCATATTTGTATTGGAAGGAGAGGTCATCGTAAATGAAGATTGCAGGCAGGTAGGAGTAATAAGATTGAATATCATGAATGATAACATCATGACTTTTCCAACGCGACAAGTTGAAGGTTGTGAGGGTTAAAATGAGGAATACAGAAACCGCACTAATTAAAGAGAGCCGATTACTTTTTGTAAACATTCGTACGAATCAAGTTGTACTTTAAAATGCAATAGATGGCTCTAAAACCATCTTTCCACCCGATTTTTTTGCCCTCTGCATAGGTTCGGCCGTAGTATGAAATACCCACTTCGTAAATGGCGATATTGGGAATGCGACTGATTTTTGCAGTTACCTCCGGTTCAAACCCAAACCGATTTTCGCGTAAATCCAGGCGTTTAATAACATCGCTTTTAAAGAGTTTATAGCACGTTTCCATATCCGTTAGGTTCAGGTTGGTGAACATGTTGGAAAGGAAAGTCAGAAAGGCATTTCCAATGGAGTGCCAAAAGAATAGGATGCGGTGGGGGTTTCCACCCATGAAACGCGACCCATAAACTACATCTGCAAAGCCGCTGAGGATAGGTTTGAGCAAAATGTTGTACTCTTCAGGGTCATACTCCAAATCGGCATCTTGAATAATACAATAATCACCAGAAGCTTCGTGAATAGCACGGTGAATAGCCGCACCTTTTCCCATGTTTTTTGGTTGGGAGAAAAGGCGAAGGTCCAAATCGTTATTTTCAGCCGCATATGACTCAACTGCTTCAACAGTATTGTCTGTTGAATAATCGTTCACAATGACCACTTCCTTTTCAAAACCTCCAATAAGTTTTACGGCCTTAACTTTATCGAGGATAAGGTGGATTGTCTGTCCTTCGTTGTATGCTGGAATTAGGATGCTGAGTTTCACGGTGTGCCTTCTTTAATGCTCACAAAAGAACGAAAATATCTTTCACCAGTTGCTGTAAGGGACTGATTTGGTTAGATGTCCATTTCTGGAACGTTATCAGGGACTATGAGCTTTCCTTCGGTTGCTGCTTCAATTTCTTCAACCGAAACTCCTGGAGCACGCTCTACTAAATGAAAAGCACGGTCTTTAATGTCCATAACAGCTAAGTTAGTAACCACGCGTTTTACGCAATTAACCCCTGTAATTGGCAGCGTACATGCTTTCAATAGTTTCGACTGGCCAGCTTTATTCGCATGCATCATTGCCACAATAATATTTTCTGCAGAGGCAACGAGGTCCATAGCGCCACCCATGCCCTTGACCATTTTACCTGGTATTTTCCAATTGGCGATGTCGCCAGTTTCTGAAACCTCCATAGCTCCTAATACAGTGAGCTGGACATGTTGCCCACGAATCATGGCAAAGCTGGTACTAGAATCGAAGAAAACTGCTCCTTTTTTGGTTGTAATGGTTTGTTTTCCGGCATTGATGAGGTCAGCATCTTCATCCCCATCAAATGGAAACGGCCCCATGCCTAATACCCCATTTTCAGATTGAAATTCAACGCTAATTTCTTCGGGTACGTAATTTGCGACAAGCGTTGGAATTCCTATTCCCAAGTTGACATACATGCCGTCTTCCAACTCTTGTGCTATTCGTTTTGCTATTCCGTGTTTATCGAGTGCCATAGTTATAATCGTTTAGAAGTTAAGCGCGTGGCCGAGTAGTGCGTTGCTCAATGCGTTTTTCATAACCAACTCCTTGAAAAATGCGCTGAACAAAAATGCCTGGTGTATGAATTTCATTTGGGTCGAGCTCTCCAGCAGGAACAAGCTCCTCAACTTCAGCAACTGTTACCTTGCCAGCCATTGCCATCACGGGATTAAAATTCCTAGCAGTAGCTTTAAAAATTAAATTCCCTGCGGTATCACCTTTCCATGCTTTTACAAATGAAAAATCCGCTGTAAGCGCTTCTTCAAGAAGGTGTGGTTTTCCATCAAACCACCTTACCTCTTTTCCTTCTGCGATTTCAGTTCCGAAACCAGCAGGAGTGAAAAATGCCGGAACCCCAGCACCCCCAGCTCTACACCGCTCAGCTAGCGATCCCTGCGGAACAAGGTCTACTTCAAGTTCGCCACTTAGCATTTGCTTTTCGAATAAATCGTTTTCGCCTACATATGAGGAAATCATCTTTTTGATTTGGCGTGTTTGTAAAAGCAGGCCTAAACCAAAATCATCGACCCCTGCATTGTTACTAATACAGGTGAGTCCTTTTACACCGCTATCGCGAATTAAGGCTATCGCTCTTTCTGGAATTCCGCAAAGTCCGAAACCGCCCAACATGAGTGTCATGTTGTCTGTCAGGCCCTCAATGACCTCTGAATTACTGGTGATTACTTTATTAATCATACCTGTTCAATTAATTATTCCAATCCGGAGTTTCATCAGAATTAAACCCCTGTCCGGATTGTGAAGATTTACTGCAATCTAACTGGATTGTAAGGGGTTTATTGGGTTTTTCAAAGTCTTCTTTTGATACATCGATGGTTGAGTCTGCCCATACTTGCTTCATGTAATACCCCCAAATAGGTAAAGCTGTATTTGCACCTTGACCATAGTAGGTGCTGTTAAAGCGAACGGAACGATCATCTGCCCCTACCCAAACACCAGTTACAAGGTCCGGAGTTACCCCCATAAACCAACCATCCGAGTTGTTTTGTGTGGTTCCCGTTTTACCAGCGATAGGGTACCGGATGTCGTCATAGTCTCGTTTAGGACTATTATAACGCAAGCGAATTCCCGTGCCGGTTTTCTTTTGTTCTGGCCCACCACGAACACCATCTACCACTCCCTTCATGAGGTTTAACATGGCATAGGCATTCTCCTCGCTCATAGCCTCTTTTGTAATGGGTCTGAACTCTTTGATAACCATGCCGTTTTTATCCTCTATCCGAGTAATAAAAATGGGTTTTTGCCAGATTCCCTTGTTGGCGAAAGTCGCATTTGCTCCCACCATTTCGTAAAGCGAAATGTCAGCAACCCCTAGTGCTAAAGATGGAACCGTGTCTAAAGGTGAGGTAATTCCCATTCTTCTGGCATATTCGATTACTGCGGGCGGTCCAAATTTTTTCATGACGTAGGCAGTAATGGTATTCATGGAGTTTGCCAATCCATATTTTAAGGATACATTGAACCCGTATTCACCATCGGAGTTTTTTGGAGTCCAGTCGCGTAACAGTCCCCATTCCCCCTTTTTGAAGGAGTATAAAATATTGGGAACTTCGTAGCAAGGCGAGTAGCCAGCCTCTATAGCTAAAGCATACACAAAAGGCTTAAAAGTGGAGCCTACTTGTCGACGACTTTGACGCACGTGATCATAGGCAAAATAATCATAATCAATTCCTCCTACCCAAGCTTTAACCTCTCCAGTTTTAGGGTCCATAGACATTAGTCCTGCCTGTAGGAATCCTTTGTAGTACTTGATGGAGTCTAGCGGGGTCATCACCGTATCGATTTCACCACCCCATGAAAAAACGTTCATTGGAGTAGGAGTATTGAACAGGATTGCTATGGAGTCTACAGGTACTTTATGCTGCTGGTGACCACAGTCTGAAGCAGTGCACACCCACATGGACTTCCCATCAACCTTTTGTTCAGCGACGAAATCGCCTCTTCTGCCGCAGTTTGCACATTGTTTACCGGTTAAAATGAGGTAACGTGGACTTCTACGCTTGGCTTGATTTACAATGCGTTCTGCCTGCTTATCGGTCAAATCGTTGCTAAAAGGAGGGTTGCGTTTATTCGTATTGCGACGATTGAAATCGGATTGTAGTTCATTTCCCAAATGCGTTTTCACCGCATTTTCAGCATAACGTTGCATGCGCGCGTCAAGGGTAGTATAAATCTTTAACCCATCTCTATAAATGTCAAAAGGTGTTCCATCAGGATGACTTAACAAGTAGTTTCCCTCTTCATCCTTTTCGGTGAACAGCTTGCGCAGTTCTGCACGGAGAACTTCACGAAAATAGGGCGCAAGACCGTCTCGGTGACCGGCGCTTGTATATTCTAAATCTAATGGAAGCGTTTTTAAAGAGTCGCACTCGGCAGGTGAAATGATCTTATTGCGTTGCATTTGACCAAACACTGTGTTCCGACGATTAATTGAGCGTTCTTCAAAACGGCGAGGATTAAAATACGCTGGGTTTTTGCACATCCCAACGAGAAGAGCACTTTCGTGAATTTCGAGTTCATTAGCCGGTTTGCCGAAATAAACTTGAGCAGCTGACTCTATCCCTACTGCGTTATTGATAAAATCAAACTTATTGAGGTACATCGTAAGGATTTCCTCTTTGGTATATTGTCGCTCTAGCTTTGCGGCAATAACCCACTCCATTAATTTTTGTTTTATTCTGCCAATTGTAGAAGATGAGGGCTCGTGAAAGAGCAATTTCGCAAGCTGCTGAGTTATTGTACTCGCTCCACCTTTTGTTCCCATGTAGGCAATCGCTCGCGCTAGTCCGCGAATATCAATTCCGGAGTGATCATAAAAGCGCTCATCCTCAGTAGCAACCAAGGCTTGCACCATTTCTTTAGGAATTTGATTAAAGTTTATATGGGTTCTGTTTTCACTGTAATATTTTCCTATCAGTTGATTGTCAGCTGTTATTACTTCAGTTGCCAAATTGCTTTTAGGGTTTTCGAGCTCCTCGAATGAAGGAAGCTCCCAAATCCACCCCATAGAAAGTGAATAGAAAAAAAGCGTTACAACAATTAATCCCACACCAAAAAAAGCCCAAAAGAACAGGATGATTTTGCGTTTATTGCTTGGTGATGGTGTTTGTACTTCTTCTGTCATTGCGATACAGGGGTTGCTCGGTCTACAATTAATCCAACATCTGTTATTTCTTCAATGGTATTTGCCCGCATAGCGTGGGTAATGGTGTATGTGTAGTCACCAGAATCGGGAAACTGGTGCTGATATTGGTATAAGATCAAGTTATCTAAAAGGTCACCAACACCCTCTCCGAGCCAACGTCCGTCTGGGTAAGCCAAAGGGCACTCAACAGTATCTACTTCCAGTGAATGGTCAGGAAATTCGGTTTGGATAAATAGCCACAAATTACTGTACTGATAAGCTCCTGTATTGCGGACGGATACGAAAACATTGTAAGGACTGGATGCGTCGTCAATATGAAATGAAAAGCGCTGTTTATCATTGATTGACCATGCGTGATCATCAATGGGGTTTACTGCAGCATAATGGTGATCAGAGGAGCACCCTAGTACAAGTAGACCAATTGCAATGATACTAGCTAGACGGCTTATCATTATTCTTAGTGTTAGGTTTATTCGGTCTTCTTGGTTTAGCGCTTGGACGTTTTTTAGGCCTTGACTTCGACCTTGCTTCCCTTCCTCGTTTAGCATCTTTTTCAGGCGCTTTATCGCCTGTATTTCTCTTGTTTTGTGGCTTATTAGGTCCTTTTGATTTCCGTTTGTTCCGTTTATTTCGAGAAGATGACTTCTTGCGATCAAAGCGTGTGAGGCTATCTTGCCCAACGACGTTTTCGTAATCCGGTTCTTGTTCGAGTTCTGGAATTTCAACGAAGCCTTCTAAATCGTCAGGAAACGTATTGCTTTCATTTAGTGCAATAATCTCTTTCACGCGATCTAAAGAAAGCTCAAAGAACTTCCCGGGAGCCTCAGGATAAGCATACCATTGCCTCCTGCGAAAAATATCGGTTTTTTGAAGAAATGCGGTTCCCGTTTTTGTCTTCAAGCGCACATTGCTATCGGGAAACTCTTTCACTGCATCTTTGTAGGCATCAAGCTCATAATTCAAGCAACACTTAAGTTTCCCACATTGTCCAGCGAGCTTGAGGGGGTTAATAGCGAGCTGCTGATAACGAGCAGCAGAGGTGCTAACCGACCTAAAATCAGTTAACCACGTAGAGCAACACAGTTCCCTACCACAGCTTCCAATTCCTCCTACGCGTCCAGCCTCCTGACGCGCCCCAATTTGACGCATTTCTATGCGGGTCTTAAACCGATCGGCAAGGATGCGAATTAGCTCGCGAAAATCTACACGATCTTCGGCAGTATAGTAAAATGTAGCTTTCGAGCGGTCAGCTTGGAACTCTACATCGGTAATTTTCATTTGAAGTTTCAGCTCTTGAACAATCAATCGCGTTGCGAGCATGGTTGGCTTTTCTTCTTTACGAACAGATTGCCAGCGGTCTATTTCTTCTTGGTCAGGTTTGCGAATTATCGAGCGAAACTCGTGTTTTTCAGGCCTAATTTTGCGTTTGTCCATTTGAACAGCAACAAGCTCGCCTACCATGGTCACCATACCAATGTCATATCCAGATGAACACCCAACTACTACAGGCTCACCTACATGTGCTTCAACTTTGTCAAGTTTAAAGTAATCTTTTCGGGTATTCTTAAAACGAACTTCTACGTAAGGGTAGCTGTTTTTGCCATTGGGAAGGTCCATACCTGCCAACCAGTCAAACACATCCAATTTACCACATCCTCCACTCATACACGAGCCATTGCTTCCGCAACCAGCTGGCTTACTTCCACATCCTCCGGAAGAACAATTTCCACATCCCATACATTCGTTTTATTTAGACTGTCTTAATTGACAGGAATATTCGATTTCACTCAAATTTACGGAGAAAGCCCTGAATAACATCAAGGCTTTAACGTTAGTAATTTCATCACTTTTACCGATACATCCAAATACAACACTTTCGGGTTCGCATTTCGCTCGATGTGATAAGCCGCCTCCTCAAACGTATCGGCCAACTGTATTGCATTAGCCGCATTCACAAAGGGAGCAAATTTACTCACAAAAGCGCGTTCTTGGTCGTTTAACCGAAGTAAACTTTCGGATCCGTAATTCATCACCATGCACTCCCTGAAAATGTGAAGCCCATACCTGAAAAACTGCTTTTGTCGCTCGCGACCAATCTTTACAATGCCCTCCATCCAATTGCTAACCTTAAAGAAATCTTTGCTGTAGCAATGGCGCATCCATAATATAAATTGTTCTTGATTGAAAAGATCGTCTGCTGTTTGATTTGCTAAATGTTGGGCATAAGCAAAATCGCCCTCTGCAAGTTTAGCAATTACAGCAGCTCTATCAGGTGAAATACCCTCAATTTCCTCAACAGCTTTTTTTAAGCTTGTTTCTGCTATTGGTGGGACGCGAACGAGTTGAGTTCTAGAGCGAATGGTTGTAATAAGCTGCTCTTCATTATCTGAAACCAACAGGATAATGGTTTTCTGACTAGGCTCTTCTAAAGCTTTTAAAAGGGCATTCGCTGCGGAAAGGTTCATTTTTTCCGGGAGCCAGATTAAGGCGATTTTACAAGCCGCCTCGTAAGGCTTGAGGGTTAAAAAGCGCAGCAATTCCCTACTTTGAGACACGCGAATTATTCCCTGTTTATTTTCTACATCAATAGCTGACATCCAGTCAATTAACGAAAGGTATGGATTTGCCAAATATGATTTTCGCCACTGCTCATAGAAGTTCGAGGACTCTATTTTTTCAGCACTTCCAGCCCTGTTTGCCGGAAACATAAAGTGCAAGTCTGGGTGAATGAGCTTTCTGCATTTTACCCTACAACGCTCTGGATCTGAAGAGTTAGCAACCAGCAGTGCTTCTGCAAAAGCCATTGCTAAAGGAAGCCCACCATATCCCAGTTTTCCAGCAAAAAGCTGCGCATGACTAACATGATTATCAGCGATGGTTTGCTCTAACTTAGACCTCAATTGGTTTTGCCCTATGAGTTGATCGAATTCCATTGCGCCAAATGTAACCATTATCCAGCTTTTAAAAGGCGATGTAGGTGCTTTGTAGAGCCGGTTCAATTTTGCATTTTTGAGGCACCAATAGAGGTAGTTAACCCAGTAATTTTTGGCTATGAACACCATTGACAAAGGCTCATTTTTAGGAAAAAAAGTTCTCGTTCGTGTAGATTTCAATGTTCCCTTGAACGACGCATTCGAAATAACTGATGATACGCGTATTCGAGCGGCAATTCCTACAATTCAAAAGATCGCAAAAGATGGTGGGTCCGTAATTCTCATGTCGCATTTAGGTCGTCCTAAAAATGGGCCAGAGGATAAGTTTTCCCTCAATCATGTGGCTACCCACTTAGCTTCATTGCTGGGGTTGCCAACTCATTTTGCTTTGGATACTATAGGTCCAGACGCTCGGGATAAAGCCGCGAACCTGAAGCAAGGAGAAGTTTTATTGCTTGAAAATGTTCGCTTCCATGCTGAGGAAACTGCTGGTGATCGCGACTTTGCTGAGCAACTGGCTGCTTTAGGAGATTGTTATGTGAATGATGCGTTTGGAACTGCTCATCGCGAGCACGCGTCTACCGCAGTTATTGCTTCATTCTTTCCAGGTAGCAAGTATTTTGGATACCTCATGGCGAACGAGCTCAAAAGTGCCGAGGCAGTTATGTACAAGGCGCAGAAACCTTTTACCGCAATTATTGGTGGTGCTAAAGTTTCTTCAAAAATTGGAATCATCGAAAACCTTCTGGATAAAATAGATAACCTCATAATTGGTGGTGGAATGGCTTACACGTTTGAAGCAGCACAAGGAGGAAATGTGGGTTCATCACTTGTAGAAACAGCGTTTTTAGATGTTGCAAAACAAGTGATGAAACAAGCCGAAGCTAAGGGCGTAAGGATTTTACTTCCCGAAGACTCAGTTTGTGCCAATGGATTTAGCAACGATGCTGAACAACGCATAACACAGACCAATGATATTCCTGAAAATTGGATGGGACTGGACATTGGCCCAAAAGCTGCTGAGCAGAATAAATTGTGTATTGAAGAGTCCAAAACCATTTTATGGAATGGACCAATGGGCGTTTTTGAGTTTGATAATTTTGAGGCTGGCACAAAGAAAGTGGCCTATGCGGTGGTTACTGCAACAGAACGCGGTGCGTTTTCTTTAGTTGGTGGAGGAGACTCTGTAGCTGCCGTTAATAAATACAACTTAGCAGATCATGTAAGCTATGTTTCTACTGGAGGAGGAGCACTTTTAGAGCTGATTGAAGGAAAAAAACTACCCGGGGTTGCTGCTATCGAGTCGTAATGCTTCTAAGGCTTTTTTCGTCTCTATAAAACGTGAAAGGTATTCCGTGCTTTTGAGGCGGTGATGACCAATCATTTGCCCGATAAAGTTACTTCTGCGGTGATTTTCTAAGTTTATAACAAGGTGGTTGAGTGCTTCAAGAAAAAGTGTTCTGTGCGTTGAAGCATTAAATTTAGAAATGAGTTTATTGCCATTGTTTACCGCTTTTTCCCAGTCGGTTTGATCGCTATACAAGGTGCAAGTTTCTTCTATGAGGGCATCAATGTCACTGCTGCATACTCCTGCCCATTGTTCATTTTCCTGGATTCCCTCAGCGCCAATAGGTGTCGTTACACTCGGTATACCGTAGTAGCAGGCATCTAAAAGTTTTCCTTTTAGCCCTGCTCCAAATCTAACTGGGGCTAGTAATACACGGTGTGAATGCATTACCTCAACAACAAAGTCGGCATGACCCACTAAGTATACTCCTTTTTGAGGGTGGTGAAATTGATGGGATTGAGCACCTGCATAGGTCCCATAGATGTGCCAAGTTGCATCTGGCAGTTTGCGTTTTATGCGCGGCCAAAGGTTGCTAAGCGTAAATGAAAGCAAATCCACATTGGGCTTATGTTTAAAGCTACCAATCGAACAAAATCCACTCCTGTTGGCCCACCTAGCCCCGTTAGGAGCTGGAAAATCATACACCAAAGGGAGGTAAATCAGGAGGCTTTTGGGAACGTTGAATTGCTCAACGA
This sequence comes from Salibacteraceae bacterium, assembly GCA_965661625.1. GTDB lineage: Bacteria > Bacteroidota > Bacteroidia > Flavobacteriales_G > Salibacteraceae. The sequence continues at coordinate 231,195 of CBFIEM010000001.1, read as the reverse complement.
GTAAGGTGTATTCTGTTTTCGATATTACAAGTGTCAAGTCACACCTGTAGACGCCAGCAACCTCGCGAAAAGTGGTCGCATTACTTAGCTCTTCTTGAGCACCGTTATCCCAAAGTTTAGCCTTACTGCGAGCTTGTCTTAAGAAGTGTAAATCTTGCAGGTCAAGCACCTGTAGTGATTGAGGAGCGTGTTTCTTTACACGCCAGCCGAACTGCTCTTCGCTCAAGAAGGTGTCATAGATTACAACATCGGGATTTAATTCAGTTATAAACTCATCAAAACTCGTGTCGTTTACTACAATATGGTGGGTGGTGATGTGAGCCTTACCATGCACTGCACTGTAGGCAGAAGGACTTGCAGTGGCGCCGGAATGAACCCGGTATCCTGCCTGTTGAAGCCATTCCATCAAACGCATGGTTCTTGCGCCTGCGGCAGATGTTGTAGGCTCTGGCCAAAATAAACCTATGAATAGTGCAGTTTTCACGTGCTAAAGGTAGTTATCCCATGATGTCTTGAAACCAGCTGATGTCAGTAACGTAGGGTAATACCCACGCCCCAACTTGCGCAAAAGGTTTATAAAGCAGTGATTCGTCGATTGATTGAGCCGGAATGAGTTCAAAACGGGCATTTACACCATTGACAAGTATGAGTAAAAAGCTCAGCATGATGGCAAATTTGATTATCCCAAATACACATCCAATAATGCGGTTTACAAGCCCAAGAGCTACCATACCAACAAGTTTATGGATGACTTTTGCCAGCAAGTGAACAGCAAGTACAATTGCAATGAAGGTAGTGGCAAACGCCACAATTGGAAGGTAGCTTTCGTCGAGTGATGTCTCCGAATCAAGCAAGTTTTCAGCATAGAAAGAACACTCGAGAGCTCCCCAAATTCCTAAAATTAAGGCAGCTAAAGTTGCTACCTCTACAATCAACCCTCTTTTAAAGCCTTTAAAGGCACCATAAACTAACGGAATCACAAGGGCTGCGTCTAACCAATTCATGAATCAAATGTAGCATTCGATGCTATGCGAAGCATAAACACGGTGTAACTTTGCCCACATTCAATTGTTAGCACATATGGATTTTGAATTTCAAAAAGAATGGCGCGAAACGTTGGCGCTGCTAGAATCTCGGTTTGGAGGCGACATGGACCTGGATGCAGTCCTGTATTTAATTGGACTTCAGGAACTAGGAAAAGGATTTCAAACCTTTTCTAAAGATGAAAAAGTGAACATCATGCACATTGCTGTGTGCACACTGCTTGTTCCGTATGGCTATTATGAGTACGAAGGTGAAGATTCAGAAGGCTGGCCGCACTACAAGCGATTAAAAAAACTTCCACATTTAAAGTCGGAAGAACAAGATCGCTTAATGAAAGAGGCTGTTATCAATTACATTCGTAAACAACCACTGTCTTCTTAGTTGTCTCTCCTTCTTGAATAGAAATAAAGCTTTCACCGCACAAGCTGTCACGCGTAATAATCATGGTTGTATCTGGCAATACGCCAACAACAGTTGTGTCACGCACAACGCGGAAAGCACTTACCACCAATACTGCTGGTAAGTCAAATTTACGTTCGTAAAAGCCTGAACCATTTGCTTGTCCAGTGATCTGAATATTACACGGACGAGGAGGGTCGTATGAAGACTGGCACGTGAATGCTACTGCTGCATTCCCAACCCGCTGGCCTTCTTCGTTAACTACGTTAATCTGTGCAATTGTATCTTCTTCATCGTTGTTACAACTAACAAACCCTAAAGAAATCAAGAATAAAAATGCGAAGATGTGCTTTGTCATTGCTGTAAAGTGAATGAAACAGTCTGTAAATATCTTAATTTTAGCCCAACTGAACAAAAAAGAGTTAACTATCATGCTTATGTCAATAAAACGAATGGTCATTTGGGGGATTGGAACGGGGGTATTTATAGCGCTAATTTCAGGGTTTCTGCCTAGCAAGAACGAGCTAATAGCGATTCACACCCCTTATGGCACCATGAAGGTTAAGCTCTATGATGAAACACCTTTGCATAAGGCCAATTTCTTGTCGCTTGTTGACTCTGGTTATTACGACAGCACTCTTTTTCACCGCGTAATTTCCTCATTTATGATTCAAGGAGGCGACCCCGATTCTCGCCGAGCTAAAGCAGGTAAAAAATTGGGAGACGGAGGTCCGGGTTATACAATTCCGGCGGAGTTTGTGCCTGGCATATTTCATAAGCGTGGGGTAATAGCAGCTGCGCGAATGGGTGATGATGTTAATCCTTCAAAAGCAAGCTCAGGCTCTCAGTTTTACATTGTGCAAGGCAAAGTTTTTTCTGAACAGGAATTGCAGGAAATGGAAGAGCGCACAAACCAAATGCGTAAGCAGAAAGCAGTGATGAGTGTATTGCAAGCCAAGGACCAATCTGAATTTCGAGCAGTTTACATGCAGGCAATGGCCTCTAAATCGCAAGTGCAAATTGATTCGTTAACGGCGGTAATGGAAAAAAAGGCAGCGGCCAACTGGGACTCCATTAAATTAACCCCTAAACAGATTGAATTGTACTCCACAATTGGCGGCACACCACATTTAGACGGTAGTTACACCGTTTTCGGGGAGGTTGTTTCTGGCTTGGAAATATTGGATAGCATAGCTGCTCAACCAGTAGATGGAAATAATCGACCAAAACAGGATGTGTGGATGACCATGGAGATGGTTGAAAAGTAGGACCACATAACAGTTCAATGTGATACCTTTGCAGCAAATTAGGCGCTATGATTGATCAAATTAAAACGCATTTAGAAGCAATAAGAAGCTTTCATACTGATAGCCCAGAAGAGCTTGAAGCATTCCGCATTAAGTACTTGGGAACAAAAGGAGTGATTAAAGGACTTTTTGCTTCGTTTAAAGAGGTTCCAAATGATCAAAAAAAAGCGTTTGGTCAACAACTTAATGAGCTTAAAACCCAAGCCCAAGAAAAGTTTGATGCTTTAAATGCCACTGCGGGCAAGCAAAAAACGAACCGCGACAACACCATGGACTTCACAAGGCCTGCTTTTCCTGAGCAGTTGGGGTCGCGTCACCCAATATCCATTATTCAAGAAGAATTAGTTCGAATATTTAGAAACATTGGATTTACGGTTGCAGAAGGGCCAGAGGTTGAAGATGATTGGCACAACTTTACTGCATTAAACTTTCCTGAAGAACACCCTGCTCGGGATATGCAGGACACCTTTTTTGTGGAAGGTGACCAAGACGATTTAGCGTTGCGGACGCATACATCCTCGGTACAGGTGCGGGTAATGGAAAATCAAGAACCCCCCATTCGAATGATTATGCCTGGCCGAGTTTATAGAAATGAAGCAATTAGCGCCAGAGCACATTGCTTTTTTCACCAAGTAGAAGGCCTGTACATCGATAAAAAGGTGTCGTTTGCTGACTTGAAGCAAACCCTTTACTATTTTGCAAAAGAACTATTCGGGGATAAAGCGAAAATTCGTTTAAGGCCCTCGTACTTCCCATTCACGGAGCCTTCCGCAGAAGTAGATGTTTCGTGTACGTTATGCAACCAAAAAGGCTGCAATGTATGCAAGTACACAGGATGGCTTGAAATCATGGGCTGCGGAATGGTTGACCCTAATGTGCTTTCAAATTGTGGAATAGACCCCAATGTTTATAGTGGCTATGCCTTTGGCATGGGAGTAGAGCGTATTGCGCAGCTGCGCTACACGGTGAACGACTTACGCCTTTACAGTGAGAACGACATACGCTTTCTCAAGCAATTTACAGCTGCAAGTGATTAAGCCTTGCTCAGGCGAATCATGTTAGACATTCCTTTACTGGCAATTGGCATACTTGCGATGTTAATTGCAAGATCACCAGAACGCAAGAACTCATTCTTTTTCAAGATGAATTTGATATCATCGATGGTATGATCTGTACTTACGAATTTATCGTAGTAGAAACCGCGTACCCCCCATACTAGGCTCAACATATTTAGGATGCTGGCATTTCCGGTAAATACAAAGATGTTACAGTTTGGACGGAAGCTTGATATTTTGAAAGCCGTATAACCCGAATGTGTCATGGTAATAATTCCTTTAGCGCGCGTTCGCTCTTGCATGCGCACTGCAGAATAACAGACAGAATCACTGATAAATCGATCGGACTCATACTCAGGAGCAACTTCCTTGTGGTAAATTCCAGGATAACTTTCAGTGCGAATTAAGATCTTATACATTGCTTTAATCACCTCAACAGGAAAGTCTCCAACCGAAGTTTCTCCAGACAACATAACCGCATCGGCTCCGTCCATCACAGCGTTTGCCACATCCGTTACTTCAGCACGTGTTGGAGAAATGTTCGTAATCATGCTCTCCATCATCTGTGTGGCGATAATAACGGGCTTTGCTTGGCGCTTGCTTTTTTCTACAATTTCCTTTTGAATGAGGGGAACATTCTGCATCGGAATTTCCACCCCCAAATCTCCCCGAGCAACCATAACAGCATCCGTTGCATCAATAATCTCATCCAGGTTGTCGATAGCTTCCGGCTTTTCAATCTTAGCAATAACCTTAGAGTTCGCCTTTCGTTTTTTAATAATGGCCTTGAGCTCTTCAATATCAGATGCTTTTCTAACAAAGGAAAGGGCAATCCAGGATAAGTTACAGTCCAAAGCAAAATCTAAATCCTTCAAGTCCTTTTCTGTTAAGCAGGGCATTGAAATTTTAGTATTGGGTAAGTTTACTCCTTTTTTGGAAGAAAGTGTTCCCCCGTGAATGACTTTAGTTGTTACCTCATCAACCTCATTGGTGTGGGTTACTTCGAGCATAAGTTTTCCGTCGTCAATAAGCAGTTTGTCGCCTTTTGAAACATCTTTTGGAAACTGTGTGTAGGTTAAATAAACGCGCTCAGCAGTTCCCAGTTGTTCTTTAGTGGTAATTACTAGCTCCTTTCCATTAACCAGCTCAATGGCATTATTTTCAACTTCTCCTATTCTAATCTTGGGCCCTTGTAAGTCTCCTAGAATAGCGGTAAAAGTTCCAAGCTCACTGTCGAGCTGCCGTATAGTTTCTATTACCTTACCATGGGTTTCATGCGCGCCATGCGAAAAGTTTATTCTACAAACATTTACACCAGAAAGAATCATCTCGCGTAAAACTTCTTTTGGAGCGGAAGCAGGCCCAATGGTGGCTACTATTCGTGTTTTGTTTTGTAATCCTGTCATTCTAGTATTAGTTTATCACGTGACTTCAAGCCATTGGGATCTACTTCAAATGCGGTTAGTACTACATCTGATTGTCGAATCCCAGTTGCCATTTCAGTCAGTTCGAGGTTGTCATACATGCCTGTTATAATGAAAAAATAATCTGCTGTCTTGTGCTCTGGCACTAGATAGCCCGCCCCACTTTTGTTGCTTATGAGGTGGTAGGCATAGTGGCCACCGTCATTCTCCCAAAAAAAATGTGCAAACTCCCCAACTTCATTATTGGCGAGTTGAACTTGATGATCTTCAACGCGAGCAAGCTCACACTCGAGCTGTTTTCCTACGGTAAAAGCTAACTTATAGTCGCGTTGATGACACGCTATTGCTAGCAGGTAAAAGTCATATTCAAACTCAAAGTCTAAACGAGCTTTAGCCATAGTTGTTCGTTAGTAAGTGTCGAAAATACAAAAGGTCCGCGAGGCGAGAATCCCCAAGCGAATATTTAATTGTTAAGGACCGTTTTCCAGACAGCGGCAGCGGCTTTCTGCTCTGCCCTTTTTTTGGAAGTACACGTTGCCTTTCCAACTTCTTTATCGCCAATAATAACGCTTGCCTCAAAACGAAAGTTGGCAGTTGAGTTGGGCGGAAGTTCAATTGTTTCAAAACGCAGTTCCGTTTTAGTTTTTTGACTCCACTCCAACAAGCGACTTTTAAAATCGGTCTCTGCATTTTTTATTTTACCCATATCGACATATGGGGTAATCAGTTTGGAGATCACAAAGGAACGTGCAATTGCGTACCCCTGATCTCTATAAATAGCTCCCACAAGGGCTTCGAGTGCATTCCCATGCAATGAGGTTTGATCTTGTTTTACATCAATGATTGCTTCAATGTAGGTGTTAAGCTCAAGTTTAAGGGCAAGCTTATTGAGCATTTTCCGACTCACAATCTTTGAGCGCATTTTAGTTAAATACCCTTCTGTTCGTTTTGGAAAGTAATCAAAAACGTATTCGGAAATAATCAAATCTAGCACCGAGTCACCTAAAAACTCGAGGCGTTCGTTGTTTTGCGATAAACTCGGGTAAATCGATTTGTGCCTAAAGGCCTTGTGGTAAAACGTCCAGTTGGAAGGAACAAAACCTAATAATTCTACCAGCTGTCTTTCTTGAGCGGAAAGAGGAGCGCGGTTTTTACGAAAAAGGGATGCGAGATTAAGCTTCAAATTTCTTAAACACCACGGAAGCATTGTGTCCACCAAACCCAAACGTGTTAGTAAGTGCGGCGTTTACGGTGCGCTTCTGAGCTTTGTTAAAGGTGAAATTTAATTCTGGATCGAGCTCTGGGTCATCAGTAAAGTGATTAATCGTTGGAGGAACAATGTCATTCTTGACCGCTAAAATTGTTGCAATTGCCTCAATAGCACCAGCTGCTCCAAGTAAATGGCCAGTCATGGATTTCGTTGAGCTGATATTCAAATTGTAAGCGTGTTCGCCAAAAACAGATTTAATCGCTTTGGTTTCAGCTATATCGCCGAGAGGAGTAGATGTACCATGCACGTTAATGTATCCAATATCTGATAATTGAACATCGCCGTGATCATCTAATGCAGCATGCATAACATTTAGTGCGCCTAAACCTTCAGGGTGTGGAGCTGTAATGTGGTGTGCATCAGCACTCATTCCACCTCCGGCAACCTCTGCATAAATTTTGGCACCACGACTAAGTGCGCTTTCAAGTGATTCAAGCACAACAGCACCACCACCTTCACCCATAACAAAACCATCGCGGTCTTTGTCGAACGGGCGTGAAGCAGTTTCAGGAGAATCGTTGCGCTTTGAGAGTGCTTGTAGGGCGTTAAACCCTCCTATTCCCGATTCGTTTATAGCAGCTTCAGAACCTCCCGCAATAATAGCGTCAGCTTTACCTAAACGAATGTAATTGAATGCATCAATCATCGCGTTGCTCGAAGATGCACAAGCAGAAATGGTGCTGAAGTTAGGACCACGGAAACCATATTTGATGGAGATGTTTCCCGAGGCAATATCAGCAATCATTTTTGGAATAAAGAATGGGTTAAAACGAGGCACACGGTTGTTATCGACAAAATTTTCGACTTCCTCTTGGAAAGTTTGAATTCCACCAATACCAGAACCCCAAATTACCCCTACTCGATCTGGGTTCAATACACCATTAGCGATGCCTGCGTCTTGCACAGCCTCTTCGCTCACAATCATGGCGTATTTGCTGAATAAATCTAGCTTTCGACCTTCTTTTCGATCAAAATGAGCGGCGAGGTCAAGACCCTTGACCTCACACGCAAATTTTGTTTTGAAATGTTCGGTGTCAAAACGAGTAATGAGTGCTCCTCCTGGCTTACCAGCAATTAGCCCTTCCCAGTATTCATTAGCAGTATTACCTATTGGTGTAACTGCGCCTAATCCTGTTATAACTACTCTCTTTAACTCCATTATAAGGTCGTATTTGGTTTTACCAATTACTAGCCGATGTTCTCTTCGATGTATTTTACCGCTTCACCAACAGTCGCGATATTTTCGGCTTGATCGTCTGGAATTGCAATGTTGAACTCCTTTTCGAATTCCATGATTAGCTCAACGGTGTCAAGGGAATCAGCACCCAAGTCATTTGTGAATGAAGACTCTGGAGCTACTTCGCTTTCGTCAACCCCTAGCTTATCAACGATGATAGCCGTCACTTTGCTTTTAATATCTGACATTTTGTTTTGTTTTAATAGTTTAAAAACGGTGCAAAGAAAACAAACTTGGTTTTAAAATCAAATTTTTGAAACCTGTATGAATCCCTTGTTATTTCTAGAATAGAAGCAGTTTAATGTATTTCTATGGTTCGTTTGTATGTGCATGTTGAACAAATAAGAGCCCAATTCGTGTGTTTTTCAACACATCAAGGCTCGCAGAGAAGATACAATTCTCCGCTGACTTTCAACAAAATAAACGGCTGGCCTCAATACCGGACAATTAGTTCATCAATTGTTTTTCTACTAATATCAGGTACTTCCGTTCCTTTTGCTGGTTTCCCAATAGGGATGAGTAGGAAGGGTTGTTCATTTTTAGGACGGTTTAACAACCGCTTTAAAAACATCATTGGGCTCGGAGTATGCGTTAATGCTACTAAGCCGGCATTATGAATCGCACTTAACAGCATGCCGACTGCTATACCCACAGATTCGTTTACGTAATAGTGTGTTTGACGTTCTCCATCGGCGTTCAAGTCGTAGGATTGTTTCATGACGACAATCAACGCGGGTGCGTATTCAAGAAAAGGCTTGTGGTGGTCTGTCCCAAATGGTTTTAAATCGTTTAGCCATTCATCACTCATTCTTCGGGTGTAGTTTTCATATTCTTCCGCTTCTGCGGCTTCTCGGATTTTTTGTTTCACAACGGGGTTGGTAACCACGCAAAATGTCCAAGGCTGTTTGTGAGCCCCCGAAGGCGCTGTGCCCGCAGCTAGAATAAGGTTGTCAATAACCTGAGGGGGGATTGGCTCAGTTGAGAAGTCACGAACAGTTCTTCGCGAATTAAGCCAGCTGTAAAACGCGTCGCTTCTTGAGGTCATTTCCTCATCATTATATGTGGGGTGACTGTAGGGAATAAATGCTTCGTTATTCATGGGTATTCGGTATTTGCTTGTGACAATTTAGTGGCACATAAATACTACTTTTGGTTCCGGTATAATGAAGGCAAAACGCATAGCAATATTCGCATCTGGCAATGGCTCCAATGCGGTGAATATAACGAACTTCTTTCAAGAAAAGGCAACTGGAGAAGTCGCGTTATTGATCTGCAATAACCCAACAGCTCCCGTATTGGAACGCATGAAGCCATTTAATATCCCTGTTAAAGTTGTCGCACGCAAAGACTTCAATGGAGAATCACTCATTTCAGAACTCAAGGCTTTTGAAATCGATGTTGTTATTCTCGCAGGCTTTCTTTGGCTTATTCCCACTGCCGTGGTTAGGGCGTATCCGATGCTTAATATTCACCCATCGCTCTTACCAAAATATGGCGGCCAAGGCATGTATGGAATGCATGTTCACAGCGCAGTTATTGAGGCGGGTGAGCAAATAAGCGGAATAACCATACATGAAGTTAATGAGCGCTTTGATGAAGGGAAGGTAATAGCACAATACACCTGTGAACTTTCAGCAGAGGAATCTATCGAAAGCTTAGCAGCGAAAATTCGAAATTTAGAATGCACTCATTTTCCACAAGTAATCGAAACGTATTTAAATCAACGAAGTTATGAGCATTGATTATCGCGAAGTTCTTACTGCTTCCATGGTCCTTTTTGCTGTAGTTGATATCATTGGAAACATTCCTTTGATAATTGACTTGCGACAAAAAGTGGGTCACATACAGTCCGAAAAGGCGAGTATCGCTGCAGGGGTAATCATGATTGCCTTTGTGTTTTTGGGCGAATCAATTCTTGGCTTGATAGGTATTGATGTAAATTCATTTGCCGTAGCAGGATCTTTTATTCTGTTCTTTTTAGCACTAGAAATGGTGCTGGGTGTTGAGTTTTTTAAGGGCGATGTTCCAGAAACAGCGGCGATATTTCCGCTTGCGTTCCCACTTATTGCTGGGGCCGGATCATTGACAACTATTTTGTCGTTAAGAGCTGAATTTGAAGCTCAAAACATTGTAATAGCAATTATTCTAAACATCATTGTTGTTTATGCGGTATTGAAGTCATCGAAAAAGATAGAACACATGCTTGGTAAAAGCGGTATAGCTATTATTCGGAAGGTCTTTGGAGTTATTTTGCTCGCAATTGCCGTAAAACTCTTTACAGGAAATATTGGAGGCCTTATTTAATGGGATTTAAAGGAGCGTTGAGCAAACCCTTTGCAAAGTGGGTGATAAGTAAGCAAGAAAAGCAGGCCAAAAGAGCGGTAGAAGATCAACAGGAAACGTTGAAGAATCTTGTTTCGCAGGCAGCAAACACTGCATTTGGTAAAGATGTTGACCTCGGTGGAGTTAAGAATCACACTGATTTTCAACGTCAAGTAAGTGTGGGGGATTACGAAACGTTAAAACCTTATGTTGATCGGGTAATTACAGGAGAAGAAGATGTGCTTTGGCCCGGGAAGCCCCTTTATTTATGTAAAACGTCAGGAACAACAAGCGGAGCGAAGTTCATTCCCATTACCAAAGCATCAATGCCTCATCACATCACGGCGGCCCGCAATGCCTTACTGGGGTACATAGCTCAAACGGGGAAAAGCTCTTTTGTTGATGGAAAAATGATTTTCCTTCAAGGCAGCCCCATTTTAAATACGGAAGACCCAATACCAGTTGGGCGCTTATCAGGAATAGTTGCCCATTATGTTCCGGGTTATTTGCAAAAAAATAGGATGCCCACATGGGATACAAACTGTATTGATGATTGGGAACAGAAAGTAGACGCAATAGTCGATGAAACATTTGACCAGGACATGAGGCTTATTTCTGGAATCCCTTCCTGGGTCCAAATGTATTTTGAACGGATACTCGTAAAAACAGGAAAGTCACACATCAAGGAAGTTTTTCCAAACTTCAGTCTATTTGTATATGGAGGTGTGAACTTTGAGCCCTACCGTCCAATTTTTAATAAATTGGTTGGGTCTGTGGTTCCGAGCGTTGAAACATACCCCGCATCAGAAGGATTTATAGCATTTCAAGATCGTCAAGGCTCCGAAGGACTCTTGTTAAATACCAATGCAGGCATCTTCTTTGAATTTGTGCCAGCCGACCGTTATTTTGAAGATAACCCACCTCGATTGGGCCTTGCAGATGTTGAGGTCGGGGTAAATTATGCGTTAGTAATGAGCACAAATGCAGGACTCTGGGGCTATGGGATCGGAGATACCGTCAAGTTTGTTTCCCTCAACCCGTTTAAGATTGTGGTGACCGGAAGGATTAAGCATTTCACATCTGCCTTTGGAGAGCATGTTATTGGTGAAGAAGTTGAAAAAGCATTGCGCGAAACACTCCACTATTTTTCTCAATCGGTTCGTGAGTTTCATTTAGCACCCGAAGTAAATCCGGAAAGCGGACTGCCTTATCACGAGTGGTTCATTGAGTTTGACGAAGCTCCTCATAATATGGACGCTTTCGCCCAGCGTCTCGACAAACACATGCAAGAACTTAATCCTTATTACAAGGATTTAATATCAGGAAACATTTTACAACGGTTAATCATTCGTACAATAGCTCCAGGAGGGTTTAAACAAATGATGAAAAGCAGAGGGAAGTTAGGGGGGCAGAATAAAATCCCACGTCTATCAAACGACCGAAGTATTGCCAAAGAACTCTTGAAGTGGATAAAATAACAATTGAGCACACCTCGTTGTTGTTCATTAGATTTGCACCTCATTAATTTTACATGGAAGACATACTGATTAAAGCCGCTCAACTAATCTTAAGCCTATCAATTTTGGTAGTGCTTCATGAGCTAGGGCATTTTATACCCGCTAAGCTATTTAAAACCAAAGTAGAAAAGTTCTACCTGTTTTTCGACCCTTGGTTTTCGCTTTTTAAGGTTCAAAAAGGAGAAACAGAATATGGCATCGGTTGGTTGCCTCTTGGGGGATATGTAAAAATATCCGGAATGATCGATGAGTCTATGGATAAGGAGCAAATGAAGGAGCCTCCAAAGCAATGGGAATTTAGGTCAAAGCCTGCCTGGCAGCGTCTGATAATCATGGTTGGAGGAGTTACGGTTAATGTGATCCTAGGGATTTTCATTTATGCGATGATTCTATTCAATTACGGGGAACGCTATTTGCCAAATGCTAACCTTGCGCATGGAATTTGGACTGTAGATTCACTTGCAAATGAGGTAGGGTTTCAAACAGGTGATAAAATTACAAGCATCAACGGGGAGCCTGTTGAACGCTTTGAATCAGTGTTAACCACAATGATTGAAGGCGGAACGGTTGGCTTAGTTCGACAAAATGAGGCGTTAGAGGTTGAGCTTCCTCAAGATTTCATCGCACAGCTTATTGATGCGAATGGGGCAATGATTTTTTACCCACGGATTCCTTTTACAATTGCGAGTATTCCAGACTCATCTCACAATGCTGAATCGGGCTTACGTGAGCGCGATCAAGTTGTAGCAGTGAATGAAAAAGAGGTAAGGTATTTTGACGAGTTTAAGGTGATTGGAAAAGAATTTGCTGGTGAGGATGTAGCTTTAACTTTGATTCGTGATGGTCGTCGTGAGACCCTTCAAGTTGCAATAAGCGCAGACGGGTTGCTAGGGGTAAAACCCCATATATTTAGCCACGCGGACCTGGAAAAAGCCGGGGTTTACAACTATTCTTATACGGAGTTTGGCTTCTTTGAATCGTTTCCAGCTGGACTGGATAAGGCCATAGGGAAACTCGATTTTTATATCGGTCAAATGAAGTTGATTTTTACGCCTAGCACTGGCGCCTATAAAGGCGTAGGAGGGTTTGGATCTATTGCTAACTTGTTTCCAGCAACATGGTCATGGAAAGCATTTTGGGAAATCACGGCATTTCTAAGTTTGATTTTGGCCTTTATGAATATCTTGCCCATTCCGGCTTTAGATGGCGGTCACGTAATGTTTTTGCTTTTTGAAATGGTTTCAGGAAGAAAACCGAGTGAAAAAGTCTTAGAATATGCTCAAGTTGTTGGCTTTGTAATATTGGTATCACTCCTGTTGTTTGCAAACGGGAATGATGTTTTCAGACTATTTAAATGATGAAGTATCTAGCAGGACTTGTTGGTTTATTAATGGCAACGGTTTCTTGGTCGCAAGACCAAACCTATGAAACTGAAAGTGAGCTTGGATCAAAGCCAGACTTCATGATAGGTGAGGTTTTGGTTATTCCTTTCTCCCCATTGCTTTATAAGTGCCAGTTTAATAGAGCGCTAGAAAGTGCAAATGGAATTGAAGCAAGTGCTATCCGTGATTCCTTTCGAATTAGATTGAGCAGAAAGTTGCAGTTGGCAATGGATACGGTATATACCAATGTCAGCCTATTGAGCAGTAATTCACGCATGACAGCAGACCTCGAAGTGATTTACAACAACCTTAACTACCATTACACGGAACTGCCAATGCCTGAAGCGGCTGGAAAAATGGAGAAATGGAAGCGCAAGCTCAAGAAAAAGGAAGCGCAGAATGAAGCCGGCACTCGAATTGAAAATGGTCAAATAGTAACCGTTCAATCAAAGCGGGAACGTTATATGGCGGCAACCATTCAAGATGCAGCTGTAATGACTGTAATTGGGAAGACGTATCAATCCAATTACTTTCTTTTAGTGAATCAATTTGAGTTTGTAGTTCCTAAAAAGTTAGACCAAATTGCAATTCAAAGCGGACATTTTCCCCGCGAATTTCAAGTGCACTATTCAATAGTTGACAACCGAGGGAAAGAAGTAACCGGCGGACTAATTAAAGAACAGCTGTCTAGTGATATTAATATGCTTGATGACCTTACTGGGGATGCTTTTGACAGCATTGTAAGTCAACTCATACAAGCAGTTCCTGCCGCTCAAGATGAGATGAGGCTAGAAGAATAGAAAAGTAGCGTTTACTACCATGGAATATTTATCGTCATATACGTTCGTGATTGCAGCATCTGTGGTGGTGATTTTGTCCTACCTCTTTAACCTCATCTCTAAAAAGACAAACATCCCTTCTGTACTGCTGCTGATTTTTACGGGGTTTGCTATTCAAAAGGGACTCGCAGCACTCGGAACTGAAGAGATGAATTTGTTTCCAATACTTGAGGTACTGGGAATTGTTGGGCTAATCATGATTGTTTTAGAAGCAGCCTTAGATTTAGAATTAAAACGTGAAAAATCGGGCATGATATGGAAAGCCTTAGGAATAGCCTCTTTGGGGCTGTTTATTTCAGCTGGGCTTATTTCAACCTTGCTTTATTATTCCATGGATATGGAAGTTGGAAACGCATTGTTATATGCCATTCCATTGTCTATTATTTCAAGCGCAATTGTGCTTCCAAGTATAGAAGGGCTCGCTCCTGAAAAGAAGGAGTTCTTGATTTATGAGAGCACATTCTCAGACATTTTAGGAATTATGTTTTTCTACTTTCTCATAAGCGGATTGGAGTCTAAGAGCACCTCAGAATTGATGCTTTCTATTGGAGGAAACTTAGTGGCAACTATTGCCATATCATTGGTGGTGAGTTACCTGTTGGTGTACTTGTTTCAAAACATTAAAACGAAGCTTAAGTTGTTCTTACTAATTGCTGTGCTGATTCTACTTTACGCACTTGGCAAAATGCTGCACCTGTCCTCATTGTTGATCATATTGGTTTTTGGATTAGTTATCAATAATCAGCGCGTGTTTTTCAAAGGGATACTTCGTAAATGGCTGAAACCAATAGCAGTTAAAAGCATATTAACGGACTTTAAGCTCGTTACTATAGAGACTGCGTTTATTGTTCGAACCTTTTTCTTCGTGCTTTTTGGAATGTCAATTAGTATTTCGTCTCTGTTTAATGTGCGTGTTTTTCTAATTAGTACACTTGTGGTAGGGATGATTTATGCTTCGCGGTGGGGAATATTTAGAACCGTTGAGGGCAAGCAAATGAAACCGCAGCTTTACATTGCTCCAAGGGGATTAATTACAATTTTATTATTCTATGCGATACCCGAGAACCTGCAAGTTGGAGAGTTTGATGCCGGTATTTTGCTCTATGTAATTTTAGCATCCAGCTTTATAATGACTTGGAGTTTAATAAGTAATTCTAAAAAAGACTTATTCGACGATGTGCTTTTCGATATGGACCTTTCCGATAATGATGAGTCCAAAGACGGGCAACCTCATTCGGGATAATGTGTATCATTTCTATGCGCCTCAATTGAATTGAATTCCAAAAACGCAATAGCCGTAATTGCTTTCAACGTGTGCGTAACTCGCGGAGCAATAATCACTTTTGCAGGTGCCTCCACTTGAAATTCGTGTAAATCGCCCGTTTCTGTTTTACCAGTAATGTGAACAATCCCTTTTACAAGCAGTAACACTTCCGGATTTTTTTCTTCTTCAACACCACTGTGCCAGTGATTTCCGCTAATAGAGCCCTCGTTTCGCTCTGCGAAAATAAAGTCTGTTCGTGGCGGAGCTTGAAAGGTGTAAGTCGATCCAGATTCATTTGTGCCTAATTGCGACAACGGTTCAATACGAATGGGTTCCATCAGGTAATTTTGTCGGCAAAGTTAAGATCAGATGATCTACTCCCCATAGTGTTTCTTGAATCGTGCTAATAATGTTACTTTTGAGCCGTTTCAAAACTGTTAGCATATGAAGATTGTCGTGCCAATGGCAGGTATGGGAAAACGCATGAGGCCCCATACTCTTGTAACTCCAAAACCATTATTACCAATAGCGGGAAAGCCAATTGTACAGAGACTTGTGGAGGATATTACCGCAGTCTGTGATCAAGAGGTAGATGAAATTGCGTTTATAATTGGACCTCAGTTTGGAGAGGAGGTAGAGACCAACCTAAAGCAAATTGCTTCAGATCTTGGAGCTAAAGGTATCATTTGTTATCAGCATGAGCCACTGGGAACCGCACACGCAATTCTTTGTGCAAAAGACCAATTAGATGGGCCGGTAATTGTAGCCTTTGCAGACACCCTGTTCAAAGCAGACTTTTCATTGGATATGGAAAAAGATGGAGTGCTGTGGGTAAAGCAAATTGACGACCCAAGTGCTTTTGGAGTTGTAAAAGTTGATGAGGCAGGCGTGATCACAGACTATGTAGAAAAGCCAGAAGATTTCGTATCTGATTTAGCAATGATTGGCATCTATTTTTTCAAACAAGGAGAAGTCTTGCGTTCTGAACTGGAGTACTTAATTGATAATAACATTATGGTTGGCGGTGAATACCAACTTCCCGACGCACTTAGAAATATGACTTCAAAAGGGGCACAGTTCACGCCGGGAAAGGTCGATGCTTGGTTGGATTGTGGTAATAAAAATGCAACTGTAGATACCAATGCTCAAGTTTTAGAATTTAAAAAGGGCGAACAACTTATTGATAAATCTGCTCAAATTATAAACAGTGTTGTTATTCCTCCATGCTATATAGGCAAAGAGGTATCTATTAAAAACTCAGTAATAGGACCGCATGTTTCTGTTCATGCAAACTCGGAGTTAGAGGGTGTGATTATGGACAATGGAATTGTTTATTCAAATACCAAGATTCAGCATAAATCGTTCACCAATTCAATGATTGGAAACCACGTTTCACTTGCAGGCAAACCAGCAGAAGTAAGTGTTGGTGATTACACTTCAGAAAGTTAAAATTGAAAGTTTGTAAATTTATTTCTTTTACCTTTTTGGTGTTGGCTTTAACGAGCTGCAACACCAAGAGAGAGGTTGTGACTCAACAGCAGAACAATGAACGTGATGAGGTGAAGTTCACGAACACGTTTATCAATGCCAATAAGCACAAAATTCTCGGCGATTATGATCAAGCTCAAGTCTTCTTTGAGAGATGCTTAAAGATGAGAAAGAATCACGCCCCAACTCATTATGAGATGGCGATGATTTATGAGCGAAAAAGCAACTTAGATTTAGCACTAACCCATGCTGAAATTGCTGTGCGAAGCGACCCTAAAAATAGGTGGTACTTGCAGTTTAATGCTTATTTGCTTGATAAGGTTGGAAAGAATACAGAGGCGGTTGTGCTGCTTAAAGAGTTAGTTGACTGGTATCCGAATCAATTGGAATACCGTTATGAACTCGCAAATAACTTAGTTTTCTCTCAGGCGTATCGAGATGCAATTTATCAGTACGACAGCATTGAGGGTCGCGCAGGGATCTCAGAGGAAATTTCAGTTCAAAAGCACAAGCTTTACCTGCAGCTCGATGATGAAGATTCTGCCGAGCATGAGCTCAGAATGCTTGTGGAAAGCGACCCCAACAACCTGCAGTATTTCGGCAGACTTTCAGATTTTTATAAAAGCAGGTCTGAGTACACTAAGGCGGCTGAGATTTACGAAAAGCTCAAAGAAAAAGACCCAGAGAACAGGATGATAGACCTGTCGTTGTATGAATTTTACAGGCAGCTTGGAAAGGATGAGGAAGCGGAGCGAGCATTGCGTAAAGCGTTTGATGGGAATCAGCTTTCTGTTGACACCAAAGTTCATGTACTGCTATCGTATTATACCGCGGCTACATCTAACGCTGTCGTTCGAAAAATGGTAATTGAGCTTTGCCATATGGTGGTAAAGCATCACCCAAAAGCACCACAGAGTTATGCGCTCTTAGCTGATTATCAATATAGTGACGGAGATGTTGAGGGTGCAGCAGTGTCCTACAGGAGCTCTATACAACGAGACAGTTCGCGCTATGCCGTTTGGCGTCAGCTACTATTTGTGGAGTCTGAAATTGGTGACTTTGATAGCATGTTACCGGATAGCAAGGCTGCAATGGAGCTGTTTCCGAGTCAACCTATTCCTTATTTATTCAATGGTATTGCGAGCCTACAATTGGACAATCACGAGAATGCGGTTGTTTCACTTGAGCAGGGAAAGTCATTGGTAATTGATGACACCCAATTGGAGGGACAGTTTTATGCTAACCTCGGAGATGCCTATTATAATGTAAAAGATTACCAGCAGGCTTATCTGAATTATGAGCGAGCCTTAAAAATAGACCCTAATAATACGTACGTATTAAATAATTACGCTTACTATTTATCCCTTCAAAATGAAGACCTGAACCGCGCTGTTGAAATGATAGAATTATGCATTGCAACGGCAGGTGAAACACCTTCTTATTTGGATACATATGCTTGGGTTCTTTACCGGATGGAGCGCTTTGAAAAGGCCTTAGAGGTAATTGAAAATGCGGTGTTATTTGGTGGGGGATCAAACAGTGAAATTCTCAGTCATAAAGGGGATATTCTATTTAAATTAAATCGGATTGATGATGCGGTTTCCGTGTGGGAGAAGGCTCTGCAACTTGAACCGGAAAGTAAAGAGTTAAAGCGAAAAATTAATGATCGAACATTACTTGACTAGCTATCGACGTGTTTTAGTTTTAACACTCATGATGAGCACTATGCTTATCGGTTGCGCCTCCAAGCGAGAAGTTCGCGCGCGGAAAAAGCCAGAAAACAAAAAGGTATCAGAACTTCTGAGAAGCATGAAGGAGAAACGCTTTTTACCTGAATACCTATCAATGAGGGCTGGGGTTACCGTTGAAACTGGGGGCAAAGAAAGCTCCTTCAAAGCAAACATTAGGATGCGCAGGGATAGCGCAGTTTGGATTTCTATATCGGCTTTTGGATATGAGGCCGCTAGAATTCTAGCTACGAAAGATTCTGTTTGGGTAATGAACCGCTCAGATCGGACGTATCAAAAGAGTGATTTTAATTTATTGGCAGAAAAAATGGACCTGTCGTTAGAGTTCAATGCTTTCCAGCAAATATTACTGGGGAATGATATTGGATTGGATTCATTGGATAAGGTTAAACGTTCTCATGATAAAGATTTCTATGTGCTTTCAAGTGTTTCAAAGCGCAAATTGAAGAAGGTTCATGAACGGCCAGAAAAAATGGATAGTGACATATATGTGAGTAATAAAATAGATCCAGAATCATTTCGCCCAGTCATGATTAGCCTATTTGATTTGATTACAAATCAATCTGTTAGTCTGAAGTTTTCAAATTTTGAACCCGTTATGCAAACTACGGTTGCTCGCAGCTTGATGGCGACAATTGTTGCGAGAAGGCTGGTTGAAGTGAAGGTGGAAATTACACGCCTTGAGCCTAAAGAAAGTTTATCTTTTCCATTCACAATACCGAGTAAATATACGTATGAAGAGTCTGGTAAACGTCCTTAGCTTTATTGCGTTCGCTTTACTTGTGTTGGCAGGAGGTCTCCAAGCCCAAACACGTAAAGAGCTGGAGCAGAAAAAGAGCAAACTCCGCCAGGATATTCAATACAAGAATAAACTGCTCAAGGAGACCCAACAAACAAAAAAAAGCACGCTGAACTCGCTCCTTATCTTGAATAAAAAAATTCAAGAGCGAGAAGAGTTAATCGCGACCATAAAGCGCGAAATCAGCATCATTGATCAGAAAATCAGTGAGAATGAAGCGCTCATTCGAACAATGCAAGATGATATTAAGCGCTTGAAGGAAGAGTATGCAGAAATGATTCGTTTTGCATATAAAACCCGCAATAAGTCCGATAAACTGATGTTCGTTTTTGCCGCATCAGACTTTAATCAGGCATACAAGAGACTCAAGTATTTCCAACAATACTCAGATTACCGAAAGCGTCAAACCGCTGCAATAATGCGGATGGAGAAGGAACTGGAAGAACGCAATGCCCAACTACTCGCTCAGCGTAAATTGAAAGAAGAGCTCCTTGGAAATGAAAGTCAAGAGCGTTTGCAGTTAAGCCGTGAAAAAGGAGATCAGCAAACACTAGTTGCCTCGCTACAAACCAAGGAAAAGGAGTTGCGAGCTGATATTCGCGACAAAGAAAAAGAACGCCGGATTTTGCAGAAGGCAATCGAACGAATTATTGCTGAAGAGATCAGAAAAGCATCAAAGGCTGGGACGAAAAAAGGCGTTTTCGAACTTACACCAGAGGCAAAAGCGCTAGCAGCTAACTTTACAGCAAACAAGGGAAAGTTACCCTGGCCTGTTGAGAAAGGTGTGGTGGTTTCCGCTTATGGCGTTCACGCACATGAAGTTGTTCGATCTGTAAAAGTGAAAAATAATGGACTGACCATCAGTACCCAAGCTGGAGGCGTTGCTCGAGCCGTTTTTGAAGGGGAGGTAACAGGGGTAATTAAAATAGAAGGTGCGGGAAAAGCTGTAATGGTAAGACACGGAAACTTTTTCACCGTTTATGGAAACTTGAATGAAGTGTTTGTTCAGCGTGGAGACCGAGTAACCACCAAGGAAAGTTTAGGTGTGATTCGCACTGCAAATAATAAAACTGAGCTTCAATTTGAGCTTTGGCAAGACAGTGCTCCCACCAACCCGCAATATTGGCTGTTTAAAGGAACGTGATTTAAAGCAAGTTCGTTCTGCAAGGCGGATTAATATGTACTTTTGTAAGAATTGATTAGACAAAACAACTATGGACTTTGTGTTATTATTCAGCATGCCAGGAGGCCCCGAGTTAATCATCATTGTAGTAATTGTTCTACTTCTTTTTGGTGGACGTAAAATTCCTCAATTGATGCGCGGGTTCGGTGAGGGAATCAAAGAGTTTAAGAATGCTTCGAAAGGAGAGAAGAAGGACGAAGAGACGAAAGATTAATCCAAAACAAGAACGTGTTGGAAAAGCACATTGCTTACTCAGATGTAGTAGATGATATTCGTTCTGGAGCCCGGTCATGCCGTTCGCTCGTAACGCATTTCATCGCGGAAATTAATAAAAGGGAGGCCCTAAATGCCTTTCTTGAGGTATTTGAAAGTTCAGCGTTGCAGAAGGCAGATGAGGTAGATGCCAAAATCTCCTCAGGAAAAGCTGGAAAACTAGCCGGTATGGTGGTAGGAATAAAAGACAACATTGCCTATCAAGCACATCATGTTTCCGCGTCTTCAAAAATTCTATCTGGATTTGAATCAATTTATAGCGCAACAGTTGTAGAACGATTACTAGCTGAAGATGCTATTATTATTGGCAGGTTGAATTGTGATGAATTTGCCATGGGGAGTTCGAACGAAAATTCGGCTTATGGACCCGTGCGAAACCCACTTGATGAATCACGTGTTCCTGGAGGGTCTTCTGGAGGTTCCGCCGCTGCAGTAGCGGCAGGTCTTTGCATGGTAAGCCTCGGTTCAGATACAGGAGGTTCTATTCGTCAACCAGCCTCGTTTTGTGGCATCATTGGTATGAAACCTACTTATGGTAGGATCTCGAGGTGGGGGCTTTTGGCATATGGTTCTTCACTTGATCAAATTGGGCCATTTGCCCATACAATTGAGGATGTTGCTCTTTTACTTGAGGTGATGTCAGGGTCAGATGATTATGACACTACAGCTTCATCCACTCCTGTTGGCAATTATTCAGCATTGAAAACTAATGGAGTGAAACGCATTGCTGTATTGCACGAGACAATTGAGGCAGCAGGAATTGATCCACTAGTAAAACAGGCCGTTGAGCGAGAAATGGAAGCTTTAAAAGGCTACGGATATTCGGTTGATGTCATTGATTTTCCACTATTAGATGCGTTGGTTCCAACGTATTATGTAATAGCAAACGCTGAGGCTTCCTCGAATTTGTCGCGTTATGATGGCGTTCATTATGGGTACCGCAGTGCTGAAAGTAAAGACGTGAATTCAACTTACGTCAACTCAAGGTCTGAAGGGTTTGGTGCTGAAGTGAAGCGCAGAATTATGATGGGAACTTTTGTGTTGAGCGCAGGTTACTACGATGCATACTATGCGAAAGCACAGAAAGTGCGTCGAGCAATAGTAAACCGCACACAGGAAATATTTGAAGAGTACGACCTTATTCTATCCCCAACAACACCTCATGGAGCCTTCGAAATTGGCGCGAAAAATGATGATCCGGTAACCATGTACTTGGAGGACATTTTCACAGTCCACGCAAATCTTGCCGGCCTTCCTGCAGTCTCATTACCCGCAGGGAAAAACGCACAGGGAATGCCACTCGGTGTTCAATTGATCGCAAACAAATTTGAAGAAGAAAAATTACTTGGTGTTGCGCATCAGTTAATGAACAAGTAGCCGTTAATAGATTTGAGGTTGAGCTTGATTACGTTGATTTAAAATGCGAAACTTTGAAGAACATAAGGATAACTGCGTTTTGATGCGATTGATTTACAGTACGTTTACAACAGCTTTAGTTTTATTAGTATTTCATTCGATTGCGGGTAATACTCCCCCGATCGATACCCTCCATACGTCTATAGATTCAACTGGAATTAGGCCGGATGATCCCGTACTTCAAGCTCTTGACAAGGCGGTATATGGTTCGCTTTTTGAGTCTGCAGTCCTTGAAACAGACACCCAGAAGCTCAACGTATTTGGTTTTCCGAAAGACTCCATTCCAAAGCATGAAGCAGCTTATTACCAAGCTATTTTAGACTCATTAAACATGCGGACTCCATTTAATTTGGTATACAATGATCGGGTTCACGCATTCATTGAGCTCTACGCGCTCAAGCGCCGTGAGCAAACGTCGAGAATGTTGGGCCTTAAGGCATACTATTTTCCGTTGTTTGAAGCTATTTTGGATCAATATGAAATGCCGTTGGAGATAAAGTATTTAGCGGTTGTAGAAAGTGCGCTAAATCCTAAAGCAAGGAGCAGGGCGGGAGCAGTTGGACTGTGGCAATTTATGTATGCTACAGGAAAAATGCATGACTTGCATCAAAACTCGTATGTGGATGAGCGCATGGACCCAATTAAATCGACACATGCGGCATGTCAGTACCTGTCTCACCTTTATGGGATCTATGGAAAATGGGACTTGGCGCTAGCGGCATATAATTGTGGTCCTGGAAATGTTAATCGAGCGATGAGGAGAAGTGGCTCCCGAGAGGGGAATTATTGGGATCTGTACCCATATCTACCGAGAGAAACCCGAGGGTACGTTCCTGCATTTATCGCCGTAAATTACATTATGAGTAACCCTTCTGCCCATAATTTGTACCCAATTACACCAGAAGCGAGCTATTTCGAAGTGGACACAGTTGTGGTGAAACAGCCGGTCCAGCTGGAAAAAGTGGCGGAAGCACTTGATTTGTCATTGACATACTTGACTTACATAAACCCAAGCTATAAGACAACCACAATACCCGCATATAGCAATAAAACGAGTTTTTTAGTCCTTCCAACTTCTGTCATAGGAAAATATGTAACAAATGAAGAACAAGTTTATGTTTCCTCGCAACCCGAAAAGGAAAGTGAAGGTAAAAAGTTAACGGCTAAATTTGAAGAAGACCGTGTAATATATCGCGTACGAAGTGGAGATTACCTGGGAAAAATTGCGGCGAGTCATCATGTATCAGTGAGCAATATCCGTAGGTGGAATGGATTGCGCTCAAACAACATTCGAGTAGGTCAAAAATTAGTGCTTTATCCTTCGGGAAAATATGCGAAAGCAGCTCCAGTAAAAAAGGCAACGGGTCCTGAAAAAGTTCAAGGAGGAGTTACGTATTACACCATCCAACGCGGGGATACGTTGTGGGATATTGCAAAGGCAAAAGGCTTGAGCGTTGACGAATTAAAGCAACTGAATCACTCCGTAAACTACCGGGATTTGAAACCCGGAACAAAAATTATTGTAAAGAAGGCCAGTTCATGAAAATGAAAATTATAGCCATAGT
This sequence comes from Salibacteraceae bacterium, assembly GCA_965661625.1. Classification (GTDB taxonomy): domain Bacteria; phylum Bacteroidota; class Bacteroidia; order Flavobacteriales_G; family Salibacteraceae. Next base: position 207,663 of record CBFIEM010000001.1, on the reverse strand, counting down.
AAGTGTTTTTTTGTTCTTCGGATGTTCAAATTTCGAAGGGGAAAAGTTACTTCCAGGATACTCGGGTAGCTTCGGAGATATCGTAATAGTGACTACCAACGCACAATGGAATGGTGAAGTTGGAAAAGCCCTTCAGGAGGTTTATTCGGGATTCCAATATGGACTTCCACAAGAGGAACCCTTGTTTAATGTAATTCACGTTCAACAGCCCAATTTCACTACCATTTTTGAAACCTTTGGTAATATATTCATTGCCGATATAGATGCCTCTTATGCTCCAGATGGACTCCCAAAATTGGTTATGGAAAAGAATAAATGGGCGAAAGGTCAACTTGTTTTAAAAATCAAAGCGAAAACACGTGATTCATTTGTTGCATTTGTGATTGAGAATAAAGAAGCATTGAGGAGGTATTTTCAGATTAAGGAAATTGACCGATTAATTAAACGCAATAGGAAGTTTGGAAAACAGGTTGGAGTAGAACAGTTAGCATCGAATTTAAACATGACCTTTGTACTGCAAAAGGATGCTGAGCTCGTGAGGGTTGATAGCACCCATGCCTGGATTCGTCTAGAACGCGAACGACCAAAAGGTGGCATGATGCATCAAATTTCACAAGGCGTATTGATTTATAAGTACCCTTACACCAGTGAAGCTCAATTTACTGATTCCAATTTATTTGCTGTAAGGGACTCGATTCTTAAAACATATATTCCGGGCCCAGGAAAAGGATCCTACATGACTACGGAGTATAAATACGTGCCGCCAATTACCGAAGAACTTAACGTTCAGAAGAAATACGCTAAGGAGATACGAGGCCTTTGGAAAATGAAAAATGGCTTTATGGGTGGGCCATTGTACACACTTACAACCCTCGATAACACCGATGAGCACATTGTAATGATGGTAGGCTACGTTTATGCACCTCAGTTTGATAAACGCGAGTTTACCCGTGAGATGGAGGCGATGATTAAATCCGTTGCGTGGAAATAACCCTTGCGAAAACGCGCCACCTTGCTTATTTCCTTAAGTGTGTTGATCCCAAAAAATAAGGGCCTCTAAATGTACTGCGAATCAAGTAGCTGAATTTGACTGTGCTGCAAAGAATAAGCTAATCTTAACTGTTTTATTTTTCGATTACTTATTATTATTGTGGTATGACCTTAATTCAACTCGAATATATTGTTGCGATAGCTAACTATGGATCCTTTGTGGAGGCAGCGAACAAGTCTTTTGTTACCCAGCCGGCATTAACAACTCAGGTAAAGAACATGGAGCGCGAACTTGATGTAATTTTGTTTGATCGCACGCGAAAGCCCATTATTCCAACCGAGATAGGTGCTCAGATTATTGAACAAGCACGCGAAGTACTTCAGCAAACGAGAAGGATTCCAGACATTGTAAGCGAATTCAATGATGAGGTAAAAGGAAATCTACGTTTAGGGATTATCCCAACGATTTCTCCCTATTTGATTCCGCTATTCATCAATCACTTCAATAAGTCCAATCCAAAAGTGAATGTGAATGTGAGCGAAGAGATTACAGAGGAAGTAATTTTCAAATTAAAAAATGGTGAGCTCGACGCTGGAATTATTGCAACACCCATCGATACCAAAGGGGTAATTACAATCCCGTTGTATTATGAGGAATTTTACGTTTATGTAAGCAGGAATCACCCCTTGTATTACAAAGAAGAGCTTGCTGGAAGTGATTTAACGCTTGGCGATTTATGGTTACTTAAGGAGGGGAATTGCTTTCGCAATCAAGTAATTAATATTTGCGCTAAGAGTTCTCAAGAAGAGTTCACACATAAATTCAAATTTGAGTCGCACTCTATTGAGTCCTTGAAGCGGATAGTTGAAGTTAAAGATGGAATAACACTAATTCCAGAATTAGCAGCAAGCATCGTATCTGCTAAGAAAAAGGATATGATCAAACGGGTTTCTGATATTAGGCCAACGCGAGAAGTGAGTATGGTAGTAAGCAGGCAGTTTTTAAAGAAGCGTTTGATTGATAACATGGCTGAAGTAATCCGGGAACGCATACCAGAAAACATGGTTGATCGCCCATCTGATAAATTCATTATTTCCACTGATGTTAAGGTTTAACTTCAACGGCGAATTTCCTTGACTTATCTTTGATTAAATTACAAATTCATGGCATCAAAACTGACAGTTTACAATACATTATCAGGAAATAAAGAGCAGTTTGAACCGCTGAAACCACCTCATGTAGGCATGTATGTTTGTGGCCCTACGGTATACAGTAATGTACACCTTGGAAACTGCAGAACATTTATCTCTTTTGATTTAATTTACAGGTACTTGAGCCATCTGGGCTACAAGGTGAGGTACGTTAGGAATATTACTGATGCCGGGCATCTGGAAAATGATGCTGATGAAGGAGAGGATAAAATTGCTCAAAAAGCACGCTTGGAGCAACTAGAGCCGATGGAGATTGTACAGCGCTATACGTTGGACTTTCACAACGTGCTTGAAAAGTTTAATAATAAACCACCGAGTATTGAACCCACAGCTACTGGCCATATCGTTGAACAGATTGATATGATTCAGGAAATTCTGGATGCAGGCTTCGCGTACGAGGTCAATGGGTCGGTTTATTTTGATGTAGAGGCCTTTAACGAAAAGAATAATGGTACATATGGTCACTTGTCAGGAAGAAAACTCGATGAGTTGCAATCCGGAACACGGGAGCTCGATGGACAATCTGAGAAACGCAGCTCAGTTGATTTTGCAATTTGGAAAAAAGCATCGCCAACCCACATTATGAGGTGGAACTCACCTTGGGGGGTAGGGTTTCCAGGGTGGCATTTGGAATGCTCAGTAATGAGCTCGAAATACTTAGGTGAACGGTTTGATATTCACGGGGGAGGAATGGATTTAAAGTTCCCGCACCATGAATGTGAAATTGCTCAATGTAAGGCCTCTAATGGTGTGGATCCAGTAAAGTATTGGTTACATGCCAATATGCTTACATTAAATGGTGCCCGAATGAGCAAATCTACGGGGAACACCTTGTTACCGGAGGAACTGTTTTCAGGAAATAATGACAAGCTTAAGAAACCATTTGACCCAATTATAGTGAGGTTTTTTATCATGCAAGCCCACTACCGCAGTCCACTTGATTTCTCAAGCGAAGCTCTTACGGCTGCAGAGAAGGGTTTTGAGCGCTTAATGGCTGCACTTGACACGCTTGAAGGGCTTGAGCCGTCAGGAGACTCCTCTCAAGACGTTGAGCTTCTGATACAGAAGTTTTACGATGCGATGAATGATGATTTTAACAGTCCAATACTCATTGCAAATTTATTTGAAGCTGTAAAGTTTATTAATCAAATAGCTGCCGGACAAGCAAGTATTTCCAATGAGGATTTGCTTCATCTTCAGAAAGAGATGGTGGCCTTTACCTATGATGTTCTTGGGCTTCACAAACTAAACGCGCAAAAGGAAGATTCCGATGGAATTGTTGATGGACTAATGAGAACAATCATTGACTTGAGGATGGAAGCAAAAGGAAAGAAGGATTATGAAACATCTGATCGCATTCGAGAGCACCTGGAGCGCCTGAATATCATATTAAAAGACACAAAAGCAGGAACAACCTGGGAAAAGGAATAAAATGATAACACCAGATATTAAAGAGAACAAGCTGTTTTTGCTTGACGCATACGCCCTCATTTACAGGGCGTATTTTGCTTTTAGTAAAAACCCGAGGATAAACTCAAAGGGGTTCAATACCTCTGCCGTTTTTGGTTTTACAAACACATTAATGGAGATTCTAAGGAATGAAAACCCAACCCATATTGCTGTGGTTTTTGATCCGCCAAGTCCCCCTTCTCGTGCTGAGAGTTTTGCTGCTTATAAAGCTAACCGCGAAGAAACACCGGAAGACATTAAACTTTCTGTGCCTTTTATTAAGCGCATTTGTGATGGGTTTAATATTCCTGTTCTTATGGTAGATGGGTTTGAGGCTGATGACGTAATTGGAACACTTGCTAAAAAAGCTGAGCAAGCGGGATTTACCACATTTATGATGACGCCAGATAAGGATTATGCACAGTTGGTTTCTGACAAAGTGTTTATGTACAAACCGGGCAGGATGGGGAATCCGGCTGAAATTTGGGGTGTTCCTGAGGTTCAGGCAAAGTTTGAGGTTGAACGCGTAGAACAGGTTATTGATATTTTGGGCATGTGGGGTGATGCCGTTGATAATATTCCAGGGATACCAGGTATAGGCGAAAAAACAGCCAAGAAGTTTATCAAGCTTTATGGCAGTATGGAAGGCTTATACAAGAACACCCACGAACTAAAAGGAAAACAAAAGGAAAAAGTAGAGGAGAATAAAGAGCAGGCGTTTCTATCAAAGATGTTGGCTACAATAATTTTGGATGTTGACATAGCGTTTGAGCCCAATAAGCTGATTCTTGATGAACCGAACAAAGAAGCCTTGCGCGAAGTATTTACGGAGCTGGAATTTCGCAGGATGGCGGAGCGCTTCTTAGGAGAATCTATTTCTACTGCTGGTACAGATGCAGCCGGTGGTCAAATTGATATGTTTACTGGAGGTAATGAACAAGCAGAAGCGCCAACCTCAGTTAACCTTGAGCATGTTGAGCATAATTATAAGTTAGTTGCAGACAAAAAGAGCGTGCAAGCGTTAGTGGAAAGCTTCAAATCAGTTGAAGCATTCTGTTTTGATACAGAAACCACATCCTTGAACACACGTGAAGCGGAACTGGTAGGAGTTGCACTATGTTCAAAAAAGAACGAGGCCTATTACATTGCTATTCCTTCAATTCGGGAGGAGGCTCAAGCTATTGTAGACTTGTTGAGACCCCTTCTTGAAAATAGCAGCCAACTTAAGGTTGCTCATAACTTAAAGTATGACTTTGAGGTACTTTCTAATTATAACCTCGAAGTACAAGGGCCGTTTTTCGATACCATGGTTGCCCACTATTTGCTACAGCCGGATATGAACCGCAGAAGTATGGATGTTCTGGCTGAAACCTATCTTAATTACAACCCGGTTTCAATAGAAGCAATTCTGGGTAAGAAGGGAAAAAATCAAAAGAATATGCGTGATTTAGCTCCAGAAGAGGTGGTTGATTACGCATGTGAGGATGCTGATATCACATTTCAGTTGTTTGAATTGTTCAACCCACAACTTGCTGAATACGGGGTTGAAAAATTGTTCCAAGAGGTAGAGATGCCCCTGATCCCCGTTTTGGCAGCGATGGAGAAAGAAGGGATTAAAATAGATAAGGATGCTCTTGATAATTACTCGAAGGAGTTGGCTGAAGCTATTGAGGAGCTTGAAAAACTAATTTACAATGATGCAGGTAGGGAGTTTAATATAGGTTCTCCAAAGCAGGTAGGCGAAGTCTTGTTTGATGAACTCAAGGTTACAGAAAAAGCCAAAAAGACAAAAACAGGGCAGTATTCCACCAATGAAGAAGTGCTTCAAAAACTGATAGGCAAGCACCCAATTATTGAACATATTTTAAGCTACCGAGAGCTAGTTAAGCTGAAAAACACCTACGTTGATGCACTTCCTAAATTGATTAGCCCAAATACAGGAAGGATACACACAACGTATAAGCAGGCAGTTGCCGCAACGGGAAGGTTGAGCTCCGACAATCCTAACTTGCAAAATATTCCCATACGCACTGAAAAGGGAAGGCGCATTCGTAAGGCTTTTGTTCCACGCTCAGAAGAGTATACAATTTTAGCTGCTGATTATAGCCAAGTGGAATTGAGAATTATCGCAGCTCTGAGCCAAGATAAGGGCATGCTAGACGCGTTCAACAGCAAGATGGACATCCATGCTGCAACAGCTTCAAAAGTTTATGGAGTGCCTTTAGAAGAGGTTTCTCGAGAAATGAGGAGTAATGCCAAAACCGTGAACTTTGGAATTATCTACGGAATATCGGCGTTTGGATTGTCTGAACGAATCGGCATTAGCAGAAAAGAGGCGAAAAGTATTATTGACAACTATTTTGAGCAGTTTCCCGGAGTTAAAACCTACATGGAAAAGAGTATAGAAAATGCGCGTCAGCAAGGGTATGTGGAAACGATTCTAGGCAGAAGAAGGTATTTGAAGGATATTAATTCGTCAAATGCTGTGGTACGCGGATTTGCAGAACGAAATGCGATTAATGCACCCATTCAAGGGTCGGCAGCAGACATCATCAAGGTTGCAATGATTAACGTGAATCGGTTTATGCACGAAGCAGGATTAAAATCACGTATGCTATTGCAAGTTCACGATGAATTGGTGTTTGATGCACACCGGGATGAGGTTGATATGTTGCGCGAACGCGTAATTGCTTTAATGGCTGGAGCAGTACAAATTGATGTGCCTTTAGAGGTAGAAGCGAACACCGGCTCAGATTGGCTAGAAGCACATTAAAAAAAAGCCCGGAACCTGTCCGAGCTTTTTGATGTAGTGATTGCGTGATTACTGTTTAATAAACTGCGCTTTATACTGTTTGAGTGCTGTCGTGAAACGAACGAGGTACATTCCTCGTTGCCAGGATGAAATTGCAATCGGAATGGCTTGTGAACCAGCAGATGAATGAATCGTTTTTGAAACGACCCTTCTTCCCGTAATATCAAAAACTTCCAAGAGGGCTTCACCGGTTCTATCCCAAGAAACTTGTAAGTTGATATGGGTTGATGCAGGGTTTGGAAACAACCTCATCTTCTCATCAAGGCTTACATCTTCTTCAATAGCGGTAGACGTACCTTGTCGATCAACAACAAAACTCCATGTTGGAGACCAACCATTAAAAGACCCATTTTGGTTAACCGTACGCACTCGCCAATAGATTGTGTCACCAATAGCTAATCCATTGAGGTAATGCTCCGTGTCAATATTATAGGGATTAAATCCAATCCAAGACTCCGTAGCTGAAGCAACTGCCGCAGAAGCAAATGAGTCGTTAACATCCCATTGAACTTCATATTTGTCTACCGGACGCGTTGATTTCCAGTCTAACTTCACGTTATTAGCTACTATAGCGCTGTCTTTTGGAAATACTTGAAGTGGAATTTTGGAGAAAGCGCCATCTATATTGATATCGTCAATGTATAAATTGTTTCCATTTTCAGATCGAAAATCAAATCGAAGCCTAATATTCTCAGTTAGGAGAGCACCACTGATCACAATAGTCTCTTCGCGCCACTCACTCGCTGTTGGAACGAACGGAGTTATGTGAAGGTCAGGGCTGGTTGATAGAACAGCACCTCCTTTAGCATAGCGCACTGCCCATGTTTTCCCACAATCATTTGAGATAAAGACCCGAAGTAAATCAGAACTTGCTGTATTCAATTGAGAATAGGCGACCTTAAATTTCAATTGAGCAGATGTCATGTTACTCAAATCATACGATGGAGAATATACGTTGTAGGCAGTATTCGAACTATTGAAGTAATTGTACATCAATAATGATTGTGAGCCTGTTGTTGATGCATCAGATGTTACACGCCACCCATAGTTATCCTCTGAGTATTGATACCAGTTATTTGCAAGAAGACTCGTTGTAGATTCAAAACTCTCGGTAAATGGCATGAATGTTCCAGGAGCTGGCAATACGGTGATGTAGTTGTTTTTTTGCAATACGATGCTATCACTTGAGTTTTTTACTTTTAGCGTAACATTATATGTCCCAGGCCGATCATAGCGTATCAGGGGACTTTGGTTGGTATCTGTTGCTGGAAAACCACCATCAAATGACCACTCGTAGCTTGTAACACCAAAAAATGATTTATCCTCAAATCGAACGGAGTTGCCTGCGCAAATCACGGTTTGTTCGGCAGAAAATTCTGCGCTACACAAAAAATTATCAGGAAGCAGCACCCCTGTCGCATTCAGGTTTTGCTGAGAGGTTAAATTCACCAATTCTGGAATTGAATTTAAAAACCCTTTTGCCCGTGCTTTTTGCCCTTGACTAAACATATTCTGACAGTTGTCGTAACTCATGTAATTTTCAATTTGATCAACTACATCTGAATTAAAAACAGAAGGGCCATTTTGATCTGTACTGCAGGAGTTTTGATTGTTGTTACAGCCATAAGTTGCTGTTGATGATGGAGGCGTATCACATACGCGGTCACCATCTGTATCGCAGTTACCACCGCAACTTCCTTGGAATGTGTGAAAAAGTCCTAAGCAGTGACCTACTTCGTGAGAAGCTGTTCGCCCATCTGCATTTGACGTCCCAATGCGACCCCAAGTATCTTGGCGTTGAACAATGCCGTAAGTATTCCAGTTTCCGAATGGAAACTGTGCATAACCCAGAATTGTTCCCGAAGAGTTTCCAAATGATGCGATGTTATTTACAAGCCAAACATTTAAATACCGGTTGGTAGGCCATATGGTAACATTTTTCACACTGTTATCAGCATCCGTAGTTGCGTTTGGATTGTTAATGCGCACAACCCCATTGGTACAATTTCCATCAGGATCATACTTCGCCAACCTGAACTCAATTTCCATATCCGCTGCAAATGGCTTAAATACATTTCGTGTGTTTGCAGTGTCTGAATTCAACCTGCGAAAATCTTCATTGAGCACGTCAATGCCATCAACAACCTGCTCATAAGAGATGTTACCATTACCGTTGTTGTGTATAACATGAACCACAACGGGTATGATGTGAAGTGCTCTGCTCGACCTTGAGGCACGAATGCTCGTTGAAGGCGACTGACTGTAGAATGCGTCATATGCCTGTTTGTAGGAAGGATCTGATGCGATGTTTTCATGCACATGTTGGTCTGTACCACACCACTGTGCGTAAATTGCAGTCGTTAAGAGTAGGGAGAATAAGAGAACAAAACTTTTTTTCATAGTCAAACGTATTCTAAGTAGATAAATACTCAGAGATTATTAGTTGAATCCTGGGTTCGAGCTTGTTCTAAAACTCAATTAATTAGCAATCTTTTGGTGAATTTTTCACCTCCTAAATTAACTGTAACAAGGTATAGTCCCTTGGCCCAAGAGTCAGATGGGATAGTAAGTTGATGTGATCCCGCTGAAAGCAAAGTCGCTTCAGACAGGTGCACATTTCGGCCAAAAAGATCTTGAACATTTAATTGAGCTTGCAAAGGCTTCGTCAAAGTAAACGTCAATTGTGAAGAATGGTTTGTTGGATTAGGAAAAATATTCAAGTCTAATGCGTTTTCGGTATAGTTTGGCGTATTTGTGGTACCAGAACTGCTAACTGTGAAAGACCAAGTATCACTCCAAGGCTCTGGATTTCCATTTTTTATATAGCGAACCCTCCAGAAATAAGTAGTTCCAACCGTTAAGCCTGAGGCATTAAATTCAGTATCGGCATTTGATGGGCCACTCGAAATCCATGTATTTGTGCCCGTGATGAGTCCACCCGTGTTAAAGTTTGGGTCCACATCCAATTGATACTCATAACTATCAATCGGGTTTCCCGTAGGCTTCCAATGCAATAGAACGTCTGAAGCCAATGGTCCAGCGCCATCAAGAGGAAGCTCAAGAACTGCAGTGTTTCCCCATGTTCCCTGCATGTTAATGTCATCGATGTAAAGGTTGTTCCCTCTGCCACTTTCAAAAACAAACTTGAATCGAAAGTGCTGGTTTAGAAATTGAGGTGTTATTCCAGAAACGCTAATGGTAGTGTAATCTCCTGAACCAGAAGGCGTATAATTTGCTCCTACTACTCCTGCGGTTGAAAGTTGCGCAGCTGTTCTGCTCCAACGTGCAGACCATGACTCACCACAATCTCCAGAAATGAGTAAAGTTAAACGGTCACCGTCGCTGACACTGCGCTGAGCGTAAGCATACTTGAAGCTCAGCGTGGCACCAGTCATTGCAGAAAGGTCATACGTAGTACTCAGGTATTCATCTGAGGTAAGGGAATTGTTGCCATAATTATTCATTTTAATGCAGGCGTCATTATCAACTCCAGCGGTAGTATGAAACTCAAAGCCATATTGATCGTCACCTGGGTTGTCGGTAATCCAGCGATCATTTGAAGCTGCCGTGTAGCTCTGAAAATTATCAGACATAGGGAGCGGGTAACCTACAAAAGGTGCAACTAAAATGGCATCGTCACGAGAAACAGTTTCTGTAGCAGATCCGTCTGATGCAACCAAAGTTGCTTGCTTAAGCCCTGGCCACATGTAATTCACAACAGGGTTTTCAATCGAAGAATTCAAAATATCACCTGTGGGAAAAGTCCATGTCCATTGCGAAGCATTATAGCTGGATTCATCATAATACTGCACAGGTCCTACTCTACAATGCACACGATCTTGGGTTTTAAAGTCTGCCTCCCAAAGTTGGTACGTACCTGTTTGAATTAAGTTTCCTACTTGCCATAAGTTTCTTCTTCCTGCTACATTGCTATTTAGAGCACTGTTCATCCGATTGATTTGACCTTGCGTAAACATGACTTCACAAGAACCATAATCCATGAAGTTCTGAACGTTGTCCAATGTACCACAGCTCACTTTCGAAAGTGGACAAGAACCTAAAGTTCCCTCAGTACGAGGAGTATCTGTTACACCGTCAGGGTCGGATGCAGAGTTGCAATTATTAGGGTCTCCAGCATTAGAACCAGACCCAAATGGATGAAGTAAATTTAGGATGTGTCCCGCCTCATGCGTTAGCGTGTGCTTTCCGAGTTCACTTGCGGTGCCAATACTTCCCACAAAACGATGGTTGGACATGATACCATCAGATTGGGGAAACTGTTGAGCAACAGATGGGACAACGGCATACGCGGCTGCACCAGGAAGAAAAACAGCATCTGCAGTCCAAATATTCAAATACTTTTCGGGGTCCCATTGATTCAGTTTGGAATCTTCGTCTCCTGTAAAAGTTTCAAGTGTTTTAATACGGTCAATACCATTTGTTGGATTCCCAGAAGGATCTAATCGAGCCAAACGAAATTCTAAATCAATGGAACCAATGCGAGATTGAAATGCACTAATTACTTCACTTAAACCATCGTTTAAACCTTGGAAGTCTTCATTCATAATGCGGATAGCATCATGAATTTGTTCATCAGCGATATTTTCTTCTCCATCGTTATGTAATACATGAAATACCACAGGGATAACATAAGTGGCTCTTGGATTACTGGAAGATGATTGACTCAAAGAGTCTAAATAGTGATTCGTAGCCTCTATTTCACCTGCAGAAGATGGATATTGCTGCTTGTACCATTGCTCCATTTCAGAGCTAGCGCATTTTTGCGTGACTTGACCAATGGCATTAGAAAAAGCAAAAAACACAGCGAATCCGGCCGCTGCAAAAGGCAAAAGGGCATTAAGTTTCATAGTAGCATTTCCTTTGAAGGTCCCGAAATTACGAAAAAAACAGGTGGATTTGCAGCTTAAGTTGTAGCGAGGTCATCGGTAAAGCCCTTACGCTAAGTCCCTCAAGGAACCTACTGTATCTGGGAAAAGTTCCGGATTATCTAAAATATGCAGGTATTTTTGAGCTACTTCGGTTGGTGACTGTAATTCCCCGTTGGTATGAAGGTCTTTAAAATGTTGAGCTCTGCTAAACTGCTCAGGCGCTGAAGATCTAATTTGAGTTTGCATAGGCGTATCGACAACACCCGGACCAATTGAAAGTACCCTAACATTACCTGAGGTGATTCGCTGCTCTTCGGCCACCGTTCTACTAAAGTGATCTACAAAAGCCTTAGAGGCACAATAACTTGCCCATGCGTCAATTGGATATGAACCAGCGCCACTGCTAACATTAAGAATAATAACCTCTACTTTTTGTGTATTTCCATAGGTTCCAATAAACCTATTCATAAGCACGGCTGGCACGGTAGCGTTCAGGGTGATAAGGTTGGCGATTGCTGTTTCATCTGCTGTCCCGACACGGCGTATATCTCCCAACAATCCCGCATTATTGATGAGTACCACCCGATCAACACCATCATCAATGGGGGGAAAATCAACCTGTTTAAGCTCTTCACCATTGATTAAGTCAAGGCTTAGTTGCGTGAAACGCGCGTGATGAATATGTTGACTCCTTGAAATACCCCAAACATGACTCTTAGGTCTATTGAGCACTTCACGAGCTAGTGCTTCCCCAATTCCACTGCTGGACCCTGTAATGAAATACCACTCAGCCATTAGTTGATTTCGTAAAATTTTTCAATGTCCTTTATCGTTCCAAAAACCATAAGGGTGTCGTCCTTTTGAATTTTGGTTGATGAATTGGGAACCCCCAGCACGTGTTGTGTCATAACGGGCAGACCTTTCCCATCTGTTTCTTCAAAAGCTCGCTTAATAGTAATTACTGTTAGCTTGTACTTGTTGCGCATGCCCACTTCATCAATGCTTCTGTCCCAAACCCCTTTTGGGGCTTTTATTTCAACAATTTCGTAATTGTCGGGAAGCTCCATGAAGGTAAGGATGTTAGGGTTGATGAGGCGTTCTGCAACTACGGTCCCGACTTCATCTTCAGGGGATAGAATTTCTTCAATGCCCACCTTTTCTAAAATCATACGCTGCTGAGGACCGTGTGCTCTGGCAATTACTCGGGGTACGCCAAGCTCTTTTAGAAATACAACAGTCAATAATAATGCTTCGAAGTTTTCGCCGATTGCAACAACTGCAGCGTCTACATCTTGCAGGTCTTGAGTCCGTAAGGCATTAATATCAGTGGAGTCTAGCTGAACAGCATAAGCCACCTCATCACGGATTTGCTGTATGTGTTGTTCGTCGTTATCTACAGCAATCACCTCGGCGCCACGGCCAGATAATTTACGTGCTATGGCCATTCCAAACTGACCTAAACCAATTACGGCATATTTACGTCCTTGCATAATGTTCCTTTATTCTAATGCTTGTTCTAAGTCTGCAATCAAATCTTCCACATCTTCTATTCCAACACTCAATCGAATGAGTGAATCTGTTACCCCTGCTTCTTCGCGCTTATTTTTCGGAATTGCTGCATGTGTCATGGTTGCAGGGTGACTGGCTAATGATTCAACTCCTCCTAACGACTCCGCTAAGGCGAAAACGTTAAATTTAGCTAAAACGTCGGTCGCAGAGGTTAATGTTTCTTCTTTGAGCGAAAAAGAAATCATACCGCCAAAAGTGCGCATTTGTCGTTTGGCAATCGCGTAATTGGGATGTGACTTTAATCCGGGCCAATTTACGCGGTTTACACGTTCATGTTGTAGTAAGTAATGAGCAATGCGCTCGCCGTTTTCTGCGTGTCGCTGCATGCGTAAATGAAGGGTTTTTATTCCCCGAATAACCAAGAAACAGTCCATTGGTCCCGGGATGGCACCTGTACTGTTTTGTATGGAATAAATTGATTCAGCTAATGTTTCGCTGTTGAACGCTAATGCCCCCATTACCACATCACTATGGCCACCTAGGTATTTTGTAGCGGAATGCATGACAATATCGGCACCCAAGGCCAATGGTTGCTGGTTATAAGGTGTTGCAAACGTATTGTCAACGGCTAATAGCACCTTATGTTTTTTAGTGATTTCGGCTAAGCCGATTAAGTCCAAAACCTGCATCGTTGGGTTAGTTGGGGTTTCAACCCATACTAATTTGGTTTGTGCTGAAATGGATGATTCAAGCTCACCTAAGTCGGAAAGGTCATTAAACCGAAAGTTAATGCCATACTTTTCAAATGTACCTTTGAAAATGCGATAAGTTCCTCCGTATAGATCTTGAGATGAAATAACTTCATCACCGGGAGAGAGCAGTTTTATCGCAGCATCTATGGCAGCCATTCCACTTCCAAAGCATGCGCAATAGTTCGCGTTTTCAATAACCGCTAGGTTTTTTTCTAAGGCATCACGCGTGGGATTTCCAGTTCGCGAATAGGCGAATTTGCGTTGCTCACCAACATGGTCTTGCGCATAGGTGGATGTTTGGTAAATAGGTGTCATTACAGCTCCAGTAGATGGATCAGGCTTTAACCCTCCATGAATCACCTGTGTCCCAAACTTCATTGATTTACTTCCCATAATTGGCTTAATCGTAGAACTAGAATGAGGCAAATTTACAAAAGCGCAACTGGTTAAGCAGGATCTTTGAATTTGATGAGCTTCCTTCTTAAATAAACCCGCTGAATCCAGCGAGGCAAAACCAATGCTCCCATGAATAAATAAGGGTAATAGGTTAGTAATCGCCACAAGATGCCCATCGCTGCGGCGAGGCCAACGGGGGTATAATCCGACAAAAAAGATTCGAAAGCAAGCTCGGCTATACCTGCGCCTCCCGGTGTTGGTGAAATGAGCATGATAACCCACATTACCAGTTGCCGAGCATAAATTAACAGGTGATCATAAAAAGCAATGGATGTAAATGCAAGCAGGATAAAGTTAGTTACCCAGTAGCGCGCTGTCCAACTTAAAAAAGTTGCCGCAAATGCTTTAAACCAAAACCGAATGGGTTTTTGACGAAGTTGGATTGAAGTTGTGATGATATCATCGCCAGTTTGCTCGGCTGCCGTTGCCCAGCGATTGAGCAGCGGAAGTTTAAACAGGTTGACAAGTAGCGCCTTAAACCGTAACGGGCTGATAAAAATGCCAAACATGATCAGTGAAATTAATGCAATTATAAATCCGTAACCTACCCAGAAAATCTCCTGTGCTCCGAGGGTGATGCCAAAAAAGGTGCGTTCCAAACCTGCGGGGAATAGTTGCGTAGTACCAACTATAACGAGTAATACGGGAACCATAATTACGTAGAACAATTCATCCAAGAATGCGGTAGTCATAACTACGGCAGTGCTTCTTCCCAATGTAAGCCCCTCCTTATTTATGATGAAGATGGCTACACCAGATCCGCCTACAACTGATGGTGTTATGGCAGAAGAAAACTCCCACAACATGATTACGTCAAAAGCATTCCGCCAACTTATTTTTTGATCAGTTAAGATTCGCAACCGAATCATATAACCCAAGTCACGTGCAACGACCATTGCAAGGGCCACCACGATGTAAAAATAACTTGAATTATTCCATGAAATGTTTCTAAAAGCATTTGCATCAAACCCCGACCATGCTAAATAACCTGCAACAGCCAAACCAAGTACCACAGGAATGATTACTTTCTTGGGGTTTAGTAGAGCACGAATTTGGCTTTGCTTTTTTCGTTGTTTCTTTGTCATATCAGAACGACTTAGTAGTCGATAGGGGAAAGGGTATGATTCAAAATTAATTTAATCTGTCGGACATGAATAAGATTTATCACCTTGGAACGTGCAGTACCTGTAAGCGCATACTTAATGAAGTTAAGCCGGGGGATGATGTAGTGTTGATTGACATTAAAAAGGACCCCATTAACATAGAGCAGCTTGAGGAGATGCGGAAATTAACCAATACATATGAATCTTTATTTAGTAAACGTGCAATGAATTTCAGAAAGCGTGGACTTCATGAGCAAGAGCTGACCGAAATGGATTTCAGGTCCCTCTTACTAGAAGACTATACTTTTTTAAAGCGACCCGTAGCAATCATTGACGGGGAACTATTTATTGGAAACTCAAAGAGACCAACTGCTGCTCTAGCAGAAGCACTAAAAAACTAATTCACACAAATAGCCATAAAAAAAGGGAGCCCACGGGCTCCCTTTTATCATCTCTAAAACGCGATTATTCGCGAATCAACTTTTTCACAATTTGCTGATTGTTCATGTTAAGCTGAACAAAGTAAATACCAGCAGGTAAATGATTAACACTAAAAGAAGTGTTGAAAGCATTCACCGTGCGCTGATTCATTACAACTCTTCCTTGAAGGTCTACAACTTGGTAAGAAGTAATAGGAGCCTCTGTTGATGTCATGAATACGTCAGCATTAGAAGGGTTAGGATATACCGATGTTGTTTGATCTAACAACTCCACTTCGTCAACTGATAGCACTTCCCAGTTACCAATTTGCATGCTTAGCATAAGGCGAGGGTGAATGTACTGCTGAATGCTATCAATGTATAATAGCGAAGTAGCTTTTGAGTTTGGATTAGACTGGGCTGCTCCAGCAAGTATGTTTGCTTTCGGAAACGAAATCGTAATACCCGCACCTGTTAGCGCATCGTAATAGTTTTCGAAATCAGTTACACCCCACCACTCCCATGGTGACCCTTCTCCCTCAGGAAGCTCCAATGCAAACAGTCCTTCAGCATCATTAGAAACCGTCACTGGATCATTGATGTTGATTAATGGAATGTTGTTAAACGTTCTGCCATAAAGCGAGCGAGCGCGCAAAGTAACTTCATCAAAGGAACCGTCCTGACGCTGCGCTGGCATATTTCTCCAGGCATCATTTACACCAAAACTATTAGCAAATGGCATAAATGTGTTTGGGCCATTTACATCAACTACAAGCTCATTTGTTGTTGGAACGATAACGGTACCCGTATCGAATGGCGCAAACTGGTCACGAACAGCGTGTATTGTAATGAAAGGAGCTTCATTTCCATCAATCCAAGAGATATCCCCTAGTGCTCCACCCGCGTTTACACATGCAGCAATTCCAGAATTTCCGGGATCACCTGGTGCTCCTGCGCCTTGATAAGAGTAAAAGTTTAATAAACCACCCTGACCCTCAAGGTTACCAACAACACTCGTGTCAATTATGTTGATTGGCTGACCTTGATTGAACTTGATGTTGTCCGTTTCTTCCCAGCTATCTAAAGAATTGTATGCCAGAGCTACATAACCACCTGATCCTTGACCATAAATAGCAACTTTCGTTGGATCTATTTCAAGGGTTGCAGCTTGCGATCGTGCTACTCGAACAGCTTGTTTAACATCGAGCATAGCGCGATAAACTGCATTCAACAAGGTGTACGTTTTGGTAAATTGAGATGTACCTTGTGCAGGGTTCCAACCTAAACGGTAGTTTGGAGCAATTACAACGTAACCGCGCTTAGCCCACTGCCTGCACAATTCAACCGCTGCAGAATCATCTTTGGCACCAGTTACCCCACCGTTGATGGCTTTAGGTAAAAAGTTTCCCGTGTGGATGTATACCATAACTGGTCGAGCAGTTTCGGCATCTACAGCTGGATTTGGCATATACACGTCCATTTTCAACATGTTGAATGGCGTCTGAGGATCAGTCAGCTTAATGATTGTCGACTGGTCACTATCATAAGGCAGGAAAAAGCTAATGGGAATATTAGCTGCAGCTCCGGCTAATATTGAGTCTCGAATTTGGTTGTGCTCAGCCTGAATTTGAGCGGCATTAGTCCCTAGAAATTGAGGGTCAAGTAAATTCGGATTTTTTAAATAATCAACATTAATACCGTAAGTCTGATTGAACTGAGTAACAATTTCAGAATCGTCAAAAATTTCGTCGAGGTAGCGTTCCTGAGCTTGCACAGATATTGCGCCTGCCATTATTGCTACGGATACCCCTAATCGTAAAAAGTTTTTCATATAGTCGTGTTTTAATCGTGCACAAGGTAATAAAAATTTAGCGCGTGCTCCAATCATAAATTATGGAGAAGTAAGCCAGCCTTCCAACGCGTGGTCCACCGTACACTTGGAAAACGCGGTTGTCTAAAATATTCGATGCTCCTGCTTTGAACGTGCAGTTGATTTTTGGAACATTTACATTCACTTGTGCATCTACAAGTCCATAAGCATCAATGTTTCCAGTAAATTGGGGAGACCCTTCAAATCGGAATCCGTCAACCCACTTGTAATTTACACCAAAACCCACATGCTTTAAATTAATAAATGGCAACGTGATGTCCCGTCCTGTTATTCCGATGTTGTATTTGTGTTCGGGTGTGTTAAATGCAGGTATAATTGGATCGTCTTCACCAGAAGTAAGCTTATTATAGCTGTAGTTTCCGTTAAGTGAGTATTTCTTTATGAAATAGTAATTAACCCCTACCGAAAAACCTTGCGTAGTTACCTGACTTTGAGCATTAGCAGCAACCCTGTAAACTTGCGGATCAGCGATGGAGGGAAACCCCCCAGAAAGGGTAGGGCGACCATCTACACCAATAACATAACCAATGAAATTGGTATACCAACTGTGGTATGCAGAAACATCTGCATAGACTTTTTGGGCTAAAGTCCCTCGGTAACCAACCTCTACTGTTCTTACCTGTTCAGGCTTGATTGGATCGACATCGAAGTATTCTAAAAGGTCAAAGTTTCCCGAGGATTCAAAAAAGTCAAGCACTGATTCCGTAACAATTAGGCTATCATACCCATCCAAATTACCTATAAGAATTGCGCGTCCCACATTATAGTACAAGTATTGATCAGCAAGTGTAGGGTTGCGCACAGCACTACTAAAGGTAGCTCGAAACGTATGGTCTATATTGGGGCTGTATACAAGGGAAACAGCCGGGCTAAATACGTAATCAAAGTTTTGATTTTTATCCATCCGCAGCGTTGCATTCAGTTTTAACTTATCGTCCATGAATCGTTTTTCCGCCCCTACGTAAACTCCAAATTCGGTATTTGTAATCCTGCGGTATGCAGAATCAGTTCGTACAATACCACTATCTGTTTTCACTTCCGTGTATTCCAGCGTGTCACTGAAGATGGTCCCTTCTGAATTTGGGGTATAGGCCCGGAAATTTGCACCAACAGTAATCTCCGCCCATGACGGCTTAAACTTATATTCACCATGAGCATGATAAAGTGCGGAGCGATCAAAAAATAAGGCCCCATTTTCTGTAAACTTTCGAGAGCGGATGGCATTAAAAGCACTGTCAAAACGAGCAGTACCAGGCTGAATGTAAGGGTCTCCAACTTGCGACCTAGGATCAGCGTCAACTTCTGCTCTGTTCAACGCATGCCAGCGGGTTAACGAATCATTGTAAAGGGCAGCAAAAGGAAGGTAGTCGTTTTGATGCCACTCTTCTAGCGTTTGTTGATTGCCGTTGAACTGCGGATATCCGGGGAGTCGTGTAAACTGCCTACTATATTGCACCCAGTTGGTTCGGTAATTTCCGTTCCACAAGGCCTGATCGTATGCAGCTTCTTTCAAACGGATACCCGTAGTAACGATGTCATAAGAGTCTCCAGCATCCTCGTGTGTAGCATATGCTCGCACAAACCACTTATCCTCTTTTTTAAGCTCTAAGCGATTTTGTAAAAACTGAATGTTCTTTAAACTGTAGCGATTATCACCTTGGTAAACAGTAGTCCCGTAACCATAATTCACACTGTAAATTGCCTGAAGGTCTTTCTTGATTTTGTAATGAAATGCCGCATTGAGCTTGAGGTTCTCCGTATTGTAATCGGCCAGATCAATTTCGCGATAACCAGTCGGAAAGAAGTTTCCCAATCCAGGTGTCTGTAAACTGCTACTCGGATCAGTAAAATCGTTATTGTTTAATACGTCTTCATCACCATAAACATTTACAGCATCAAAGCCTCCAGGATTAGAACCGGGAACATCACTATCTTCAATGGGGTTGTAATTCTCGGCCTCCCAATCCAATGCTTGGAGGTAAAATACATTCAACTTGTATCCGAACTTGGCTTCTCCCTCTTTGTTTTTGATAACTTGTGCCCAACGCACAGCAGCTTCAGTCATATTCCGCTCACCTACCTTAACGGATGCACTCAAACCCGGAAAAGTAAATGGGTCTTTAGTAGTCATATTAATGACCCCATTGAACGCGCCCGGTCCGTAAAAAGCAGAAGAGGCACCAGCTATAATGTCTACTTTCATAACGTCCAAATCTGAGGCGCCCAAGAAATTACCCAATGAAAAGTTTAACCCCGGAGACTGATTGTCAACACCGTCAATAAGTTGTAATGATCTTACGGGAGATGTTGAGTTAAATCCACGTGTGTTAATTACTTTAAACCCAAGTGAAGCACTTGTCATATCAACACCTTTCAGGTTAGCTAAACTCTCATAAAAACTTCCAGATGGCGCCTCCTTTATGGCAATAATATCCAAGCTCTCCACAGTTAATGCGGCTTGTTTTTGGCGGTCAGAAATACGCGTATCAACTATTTCAACAGCATCGAGCATCACATTGTCTAAATCGAGCTTAACACTGATTTTTTGGTCAAATGAAGAAACTGGAATCAACTGTTTCTTAAATCCAACAAAAGATATTTCAAGCGTAAAAGGAGGTGCTTGAGGTATTTTTAATGAAAATTTTCCATCTATGTCTGTAGTAGTTCCGATTTGGGTTCCTTGAAGTATTACGCTTGCCCCAATGAGTGTTTGGCCTGTACTATTATCAATAATTTTCCCGCTCACCGTGCCGCCTTGGGCATGTGAAAACGCTGGTAAACAGCAAATTAGCAAAGCGAATAAACCAGTTATCCACCAAGATTTTCGTGCTGTATGAATCGTCTTACTTGACATGAGGTGTTCGTCTTAAAGGTATGCGTGCATACAATATTAAACTAAAATTAGTCTGAAACAAGTTTCAATACCCCAATTGCATGATTCATTTCATGCAAAATTCCACACAATATAGGCACATGATTAGTTTTGCAAAAGAAAATCGCAAGCGTATGAAGGTGCCAGAGGCAAAACAAGATCCAAAAGAATTAAAAATGCATGGAGATGTCCGTGTAGACCCTTATTTCTGGCTGAATGAGCGTGAGAACCCTGAGGTGATTGCTTATTTAAATCAGGAAAATGACTACACCTCTTCCCAGCTTGAGCACACAGAAGGCTTTCAAGAGGCGTTGTTCCAAGAAATTAAAGGGCGAATTAAGGAAGATGATGAGTCCGTTCCCTACTTTCAAGATGGCTATTGGTATTATTCGCGATTTGAGCAGGGCAAAGAGTACCCGCTATACTGCAGAAGAATAAATACAATGGATTCACCAGAGGAGGTAATGCTGAATGTGAATGAATTGGCTGCAGACCACGCCTATTATAATATTGGAGGAATTTCCTTGAATACAGCGAGTTCCAAACTAGCTTACGGAGAGGATACCGTGAGCCGACGAATTTATACCATTCGTTTTAAAGACTTAGTTTCTGGTGAACTGCTAACAGATGTGCTCAAAGGCACAACCGGTTCTATTGCTTGGAGTGCCGATGATGAGTACGTTTTTTATACCATAAAAGACGAACAAACATTGCGGAGTGCACATGTGTACCGCCATAAAATGGGTACTACTCAAGCCGAGGATGAGCTTATTTTTACAGAATCAGACGACACGTTTAACTGCGCAGTTTTTAAGTCGAAGTCGAAGGCATTTATATTAATAGGTAGTTGGGCAACGGTTTCAAGCGAGTACCGATACATTTCTGCATCAGACCCCACAGCTTCATTTACCCTGATTCAGCCCCGTGAACGCGACCTAGAATACAGTGTTGCACATTATCAAGACCATTTCTACATCCTTACCAATTGGAATGCAAAGAACTTCCGCCTTATGAAGACTTCGGTTCAAACATCGGAAAAGTCCAACTGGGAAGAGGTAATTGCACATCGTGAAGACGTGCTGCTCGAGGATATCGAACTATTTGATCAGTTTTTAGTAATCAATGAACGCTCAGGTGGTCTTACCCACATCAGGGTAATACCTTGGGATAGGTCTGAAGAACATTACATTGATTTTGGGGAGGATACGTATGTTGCATACCTTGGTAATAATCGCGATTTTAACACGCGCATCCTGCGTTATGGCTACTCGTCATTAACTACGCCAAATTCAGTATATGATTATGACCTGTTGGAGCGCACAGCTGAACTAAAGAAACAACAGGAAGTAATAGGGGGCTATGATCACCAACTGTATCAGGCCCATCGCGTAATGGCAATAGCCTCTGATGGAACAGAAGTTCCAATCTCACTGGTTTTTAGAAAAGATATGTTTAAAGGTGACGGATCAAACCCTTGTCTAATTTATGGTTATGGCTCTTACGGTCACACCATTGACCCAGATTTTAGCAGCGTTCGGTTAAGTCTACTCGATAGGGGGTTTGTGTACGCAATTGCACACATTCGAGGGGGAGAAGAAATGGGCCGGAAGTGGTATGAAGAAGGAAAACTTCTGCATAAAATGAACACGTTTACCGATTTCATCGCGTGCTCTGAGCAACTCATAGCAGACAAGTATACGAGTCCAGAAAACCTCTATGCCATGGGTGGAAGTGCCGGTGGCTTACTCATGGGTGCCATCATTAACATAAGACCAGAGCTGTACCACGGTGTAATTGCCTCCGTTCCTTTTGTTGATGTGGTTACTACCATGCTAGATGATACCATTCCGCTTACTACAGGCGAGTACGATGAGTGGGGAAACCCAAACGATAAGGCTTATTACGATTACATCAAGTCGTATTCCCCTTACGATCAGGTCAGTAACCATCAATACCCTAACATGCTTGTTATTACAGGGCTACATGATTCCCAAGTTCAGTATTGGGAGCCCGCAAAATGGGTAGCGAAACTGCGAACTATGGATCAATACACCAATAAACTTCTCCTTCACACCAATATGGAAGCAGGCCATGGCGGAGCTAGTGGCAGGTTTGAGGCAATTAAAGAAGTGGCGATGGAATATGCATTTATTTTCGATTTGGCAGGAATTCATAACTAGGGCGCTTGCCGGCCAACGCTCTGAGCAGCATAGGCACCGCGTTATCCGCTGTATCTCCCTGATGAATCAGGGAGGATGCCGCTACTACCGCTAGCGCGAAATCGTACATGCATCAAGGGAGTTGCTAGGCTTTCGCGTTTAGCACCGCCCTGTGCGATTAGGTTTGATCTAGGTCGTTCATTTGCTTAACCGCAAGCTGAACCTCTTTATCTAGCTCGGTTGCAGAGCGATTAATCATTTCAATAATTGCCGGATCAGGTGCCGCCTTTTCGTCATTCAATATTTTGCCAAGTGAAATGATGTTAGAAAGTGGTGCCCGTATTTTATGAGAATGATCAAAAAGCATATTGGCAAACAACGCCCGAACAGTTTCGCCCTCTTCAATTGTTGCTTGAGCAGCGCGGAAAAGTGGAATGAAAAAGAAAAGTAGCTCAAGGAGAATAACCAGCAGTGAAAATGTAAAGAGTGAAAGCTCAGTAATGATGATGGTTGTTAAGCGCGCCGATGATTCTCGTTCAATTAATGTTACAACCGTATTCATTTCCGTCAAAAATTGATCTAACGGCTCGTGTAAGTCGATGTAGTTCAGGGGTAGACCAGCTTTAACCGAAGCAAGCGGTGCTTCCATATCAGATAAAAGTGACCTGAGGTTGAATAATAAAGCACGAGCCTCTGCATCTTGAACGGCAACAATATGCCTTTCCTCGCTGCCGTTAATCAGATTGGCGTTGGCCAGGAGCATCTCGCGGTATACCAAGTCAAGATGTTCAACATTGCGCCGTTTTGATTGTAATTCATAAATTAAAACACGCATCCGCTGACTCAGCATGCGTTGTTTTCCAGCAATATTTATGGTTGAAGCATCATACTTTTTAGACGCTAAATAGTACTGAACAACAGACTGATTTACGGCTAAGAGTAGTGCGGTTAATATTACGGCTACAATGTCCGGAGCTTTAGCTTGGAAAACTTCGTTTGTAAGTTCATGAGTTGTTCAAAGTGGCATCCACACGAGTAATCTACAACCTTATGCTTAACGCTTTCGCCATCAATTTTTAAGGCGACTAAGTGGTTGAACAGTTCGAAAGATATAAACGAATTGGTTTCACATTATCAAACAGATAAAATTTTTATGGCGATTACACGGGGAGTTCTCCTAAAGCAAAACGACGCTAATCCACTAAAAACAGGCGTTTTAGGAAGAAAAGGTGACGGCCCGCTTTATGTACCTCATAAATACATTCTACACAGCTGCATTTTAAGAGAAGAACATTAGAAGCTGAGTTGTGCATGGCATAATCTTATGCGAACAAAATGAACAACGCAAAGCGCGAAAGGAAATATTACAGATGAATTAGCATTGGATGGCAATAATTAGTAGCGCCACACTACTCCAAAGGATAAGCCCATAAAATCATAGCGGTTAGCTGCAAATCCATTGCTTTGGTAATGTGGCGTTAAAAACCTTTTCCAGTATCCCCTGAGGTAGATGTCCCAGCCAGATCGCACGGTATAATTCATACCTGCCGAGCTAAACCAAGCAAGCTGAAAACTGTTAACGCGATTGTAAATCGGTGCAGAGTCAAAGCCTTCCCCCCTTTCGTGGGTAACTTTTTGTGTAGCTCCCGTTGTGTAGCGCACCAATGGACCTGTTCCCAGTGCAAGTTGCCAGCGGCCAATGGGGTATCGGTAGTGCACCTGTAAGGGCACATCAAACGTACTGTAAGTGTTCGTGGTGGTGAAACTGCTTTGCGCAGTATCGCGAACGGTTACCAGCGCGCTGTCTAGCTGCTCAACATAATTGGAGTCTGCAACGAGTTGGTTTGTTGAGGATACAAACGGCACCCCAATAACATAGGTTGTATCAAAAACCGTTTGATTTATTTGTTGAACATCCCAAAAGCTATTGTCCGTTACCTGAATGTCATTGCGCTGCGCAATTTGATTAAGATTCCAATGCTGTTTTTCTACATATTGACCAACGTGCAAGCCACTGCTTAGTGCCCAAGCCTTTTTAATTGGGTAGTTCACATCAAAGGCAATACCGTGTTCCCAGGTTAAATCCGAAGTGAATGCGCTATTCGCATCGTGTGCTCCCCATCCCGAGTATAGTCCAATTCCATAAGTTAAAAATCGGGCAGTAGGTGTTTTTGGGTTAAGCTCAAGCTGCGCTAAGTTAGACGGTGGACTTAATAGCTTCCAGCTCCTTGGCAGTAACTGGTGTAGTGGTGTTTGTAAGGTTCGATCTCCATTTAGCGGAGCCATGTTATTTGCTGTATTTTCAGCAATTGAAAATGACGAAGCTTGGTTTTTGTATAAGTTATTGTTTGATGCACGCGTCGCGTTAACATCATTATCCGATGCTTGTATAGCATTAGCTTCCTGCGACGCAAGGCCTGACCTGCGTGGTTTTTGGTTTTGGAGGTTTGAAGAAGATGGACTTATTGAACCCGTTTTAACAGACTCATGTGATGTTGATTTCGGGTTGGCCTTCGTTAACATTGTTATTTCAGATGATGAGGGTGCATGAGGAATTGCTTGAGCATTGGTAGTGGCAGTTAGATTGGAATTATGTTGAGGTGAAGGCTGCTCATTTTGAATAGGCTGAGATGCAGAGTTCTTCACTGTACTTTCTGAAGCAGAACCCATGAAATAGAAAAATCCGCCAATACTTATTAAGCCTAATCCAATGAAGGAGAACCACATTATGAATGGGCTGAGTCGTTTTTTGACAGGCAACTGTTGCTCAAAATCGTCCCATAATGATGGGTCATAATCCATCTTTAAGTTACTGAGTTTCTCGCGCAAGAGGTCGTCTATGTTGTTCTTTTCGCTCATGCTATTTTTGTTTTTGTACGACTTTCCTCTTTGAGAATGGCCTGTCGCATTGAGGCGCGTGCTTTGTTTAGTAGCCACCTGCTAGTTCCTTCTGCCACACCCAATAGTTCTCCTATTTCTTTGTGGTTGTAACCGTCAATTGCAAAAAGGTTTAAGATGACTTTTTCGCGCTCCGGTAAGGTTTCTAGTAGCTGGAGTAAGCTGTCAGAATCTAGTGAACTATCTAGTGAATCGTTGCTTGCTGGACTGTAGGTCTCCCAATTGGTGAGGTCCACATTTCCGCGGTATGATTTACTTGATTTTAAATCATTGAGAATGGTACGAACGAGAATGGTTTTTGCCCAAGCGTAGAACTGGGTTCCTTTTTCGAATTTGTCCAGGTTGGTCAAGATTTTAAGCATGCCATTTTGAAATGCTGCCACTGCTAATTCCCGCTCGTTGTAATAACGTATACATGTGCCAATAAATAGGTCAAAACAATGTTCGTACAAATGCTTTTGCGCTTTGCGATCACCCTGTTCACAGGCTTGTATAGTTTTAGCTAAGTCGTTCATACGTTAAAAGTTGCTCCCCACTGAGGGAGCAACTTTTTCGAATTTACTGTGTTCTTAGTTCTAATTAATAATGGTAATCCGTTGTACTGTTTGACCACCAACGAGCAGGTAAACACCTGCCGATAATCGTGACACATCTATTGATGTTTGACGCGTGTTTTTATTTACCAGTTGCTTTAAAAACAGATTACCTGCGAGGTCGTAAACCATCATGATGCGATCTTTAGCCAAAGGTTCTTCCCAAATAAGGGTTAATTGGCCGGTTGTTGGGTTAGGGTAAGCATCAAAGTTGCGTCTTGTTTTTTCAGAAATACCCGTTGAAGTTCCAGTAATATCAATGGTTTCACTATTTACCTCTACTAGAATGTTTGTGAATGATGGCGTATTGGGATCTAACGTGACAGTCATTCTGTTAGTTGTTAAACCCGGAATTTCGGCATGAATTTCATAGGTACCATAAGGTAAATTAGGGATTTCAAAAGAGCCATCTGGCTCACTTAACGCCCAAGAAACGGGAGTTCCATTTTGATTATAAACTACAACTTGAGCGCCGTTGATGGGGTCTCCAACACCTTCCATTTTGTTAGCGCCTTGAGCTACTAATCCACCAATAAATGCTGGTCCTCCATTATTGTTTCCTTGAACTAGCCATACGTTTGCCGTAATCGTTGAAGAGCTGTTTGGCATGTATAACATGGCACCAGACCATACTGTACTTGAGTCGCTGTAAGTGGGAAGGTAGTTCCAAAAGTCTACGTTACTAGGATTGAGTGCAGCCTTGATGTAATATGTTCCAGGTACTACATTTGTAAACGAATAGGTTCCTTGAGTAACAGCAATGGAATCAACAGCAGTTAGTAAAAGCCCTGTAGTTGTTGAGTCTGCACGAATTAGAAATACAGTTGCATCTGTTGCGGTTGAGTTTCCTTGAAAAATTGTTCCCGTGAATGCATTTCCCGTTTGGCCGCCAACAACAAATGTTAGGCATGTTGTATCCACACAGCCAAGGCTAGTGTTTGTTAGTGTAAGACACATGGTGTAGTTTCCTGGTGTTAGGCCTTGAACACTCGGGTTGGATGTAGTAAATACTTGTCCATTGGATAACGACCAATTAAACGTGTAGCTGCTTGATGCAAGAAGGCTATCTGGGTTAAACTGATACAAGTTGTTTGATGGGTTTGATTGAATGGAAAACGCACTGCTACATCCTGAAGGAGGGGCTGATAAGCAATACTGATGCGTTACGGTTATTGTACTTGGATTAAGCTGAAAAAATGCTGAATCCATTGCTTGAAAGCCATTACAATCCAAATAAGTAAATGAAACGCCTCCTGCAGGGGTATTCACTTGTAGCGTATCGATGTATTGACCATTGACATCTGTAGTTACTTGGGAGGTAACAGTCCCTGAAAGAAGGGTGATGGTATGGTTGGGAACAGGGGTTCCGTTTGAGTATTGTAAAGTTCCGTTAATGGTAATTTGTGCCTGCAACGCAAGGGTTGCAAGGAGCATAAATGCTGCGGTAATGAGTAAAATCCGTTTCATAATCGATGTTTTTTAAGTTTGTTTTGAGGCCTCTGTTGGGGAAAACAACGTGATGAGCAGATTCGTTGGTGAACACCTAAAAAACGCATCATTAAAACAAAAACTACGAGCTTTTACGCAAAGCAAGTGCAAGCAAAAAGAGCTAATTGAAAACGAATACAGCGTGAGGGATGGCAGCGGCATCCCGCATCCCATTTTATGGAGCGGAGTACAGCGTACAGCCCGACCCCCGACGAAGGAGGTGGGGCACGCCAAAAACAAGAATTAATTATGCTGCAGGGTCATCATTTGCTGATGTAACCGTAAATGAAGCAATATCGCGATCAAACATGTACAAGCCGCCTTTGTCGTTTCCAATAAGGTTTAGCTTATCCATAATTGTGCGAGCAAGTGCCTCTTCCTCAATCTGTTCACTCACGTACCACTGTAGGAAGTTGTGAGTTGTGTAGTCGCGCTCTTCCAATGTAGCCGCTACTAAAAAGTTAATTTTTTCAGTAATAGCTACTTCATGGTCTAAAAGGGATTTGAAGACTTCTGGAATGCCGTTAAACGTAGAGTCAGGCTGCTCTAAGGCGGGAACAATTGCGTGGCCACCGCGCTCGTTTACAAAACGGACCAACTTAAGCATGTGTTGACGCTCTTCATGCGAGTGTTGATATAAAAAGTCGGCTACACCATTATACCCTTGCACTTCGGCCCAAGAGGCCATAGCGAGGTAATATTGCGATGATTGTGCTTCTGAAGCAATTTGACTGTTGAGTTCTTGTTCAATGCGTTTTGATAGCATATTTGGTTGTTTATGATGAAATGATAACGTTAGCGTGATGCCAAAGGTACCAAATCGATGTAGATTTGTTGGCGATATATTGATTTAACAAAACGACCAGCAAAGGGTTGGTCAGGAGATTATTTTTAGATGAGTAAAAAGAAAAAACGCACCGGCCGCAAGGGCGGAAAGAGCGGAAGAGATGGCAAAATAAACCGCCGTCGTATTCAATCACAACTGATTGAATCCCTATCTAGGGAGCCGCAAAAATCAAAGAATTATAAACAGTTAGCCGCAGAAATTGGTGTTGAAGATGCCAATGGAAGACAGGCTGTAATTGAAGTATTACACGGATTAGCAGCTGAAGACAAGCTTCTTTCTGATGGTAGGGGCAAGTTTAAAATGAATATGCGCCAGGCTTTCATAGAAGGTGTTGTGGATATGAATCAAAGTGGTTCTGCATATGTTGTTTCCGATCAAGTAAAAGAAGACATTTTTATTCCACCTAAGTTTATTGGTCAAGCCCTCAATGGCGATAAAGTAAAGGTCTTTTTGCTAGCAAAACGAAAGCGCAAATCGCCCGAAGGACAGATTGTGGAAATCATTGAGCGAGCTCGGATGGAGTTTGCAGGAAAGTTAGATGTATCGGAGAAGTACGCTTTTGTTGTGCCTGACAACCGCAAAATGCTTGTGGATATCTACGTGCCTTTGGAGCAGCTGAATGGCGCGAAAAATGGTCAAAAAGTGATTGCACGGATTACCGATTGGCCAGAAAGTGCAAGCAGTCCGTTTGGAGAGGTTACTGAAATACTTGGCAATCCTGGAGAACACGGAGCAGAGATACACTCCATTTTGCACGCTTATGGGTTGCCTATGGATTTTCCGCAACATGTGCTGGATGCAGCAGATGAGATTCCAACCGAAATAACAGCTGAAGAAATCAAAAAGCGAAAGGATTTTCGCGACATTACAACGTTTACAATTGATCCGCACGACGCAAAAGATTTTGATGATGCGCTCAGCATTCAGCGCTTAGATAATGGGAACTTAGAAATAGGTGTTCACATTGCTGATGTTGCGCATTATGTAAAGGATGGTTCCATCCTCGATCAAGAAGCGCGCGCTCGTGCTACTTCAGTTTACTTGGTGGATCGTGTGGTTCCTATGTTGCCAGAGGTGCTATCCAATCAAGTGTGTTCCCTGCGACCCAATGAGGAAAAGTTGACGTATTCGTGTGTTTTTGAAATGAACAGCGATGCAGAGGTTGTGAAATCTTGGATTGGAAGGACTATTATATTGAGTGATAGGAGGTATACTTACGAAGATGTTCAGGAGATTTTAGAAGGAAAAACAGGTGATTATCAGGACGAGCTGAGGCTGCTTAATGATTTTGCTAAAACCTTACGCCAGCGCCGAATGGATAAGGGTGCAATTGCTTTTGATAAGGTTGAAGTTAGGTTTAAACTGGACGATGAAGGCGGGCCGGAAAGTGTGCTGTTTAAAGTTCAAAAGGATGCCCATAAACTTATTGAAGAGTTTATGTTGCTCGCTAATAAAACGGTGGCACTAAGTATTGGAAAACCAGAAAAAGGGAAACCTAAAACGTTCATTTACAGAATCCATGATCAACCAGACCCTGAGAAACTGAGGAACTTTGTTGATTTCATTAAAAAGTTCGGATATAAATTTAAGTCCCTCAGGCCAGGAGCTGTTCAACGCAGTATGAATGCTTTGCTGCAAGAAGTTCAGGGACAACGCGAAGAAAATTTAATTGAAACGCTAGCAATTCGAACCATGGCAAAAGCAGTATACAGCACCGAAAATATTGGCCACTATGGATTAGCTTTCGATTATTACAGTCACTTTACATCGCCAATACGCAGGTACCCTGATGTAATGGTACACCGCTTACTGGAGCGCTATGAGCAGGGCCAAGGGTCTGCGGATGCAGATTTCTATGAACAGCTTTGTGTACATAGCAGTGAAATGGAGAAAAAGGCTGCCGACGCTGAACGCGACAGTACAAAGTACTTTCAAGTATTATTCATGCAGGATGGAGTTGGCAAGACTTTTAAAGGGGTCGTGTCAGGAGTAACTGAGTTTGGAGTGTTCATTGAGATTATTGAGAATAAATGTGAAGGAATGATACGCCTGCGAGAAATTAGCGGAGACTATTATTATTTTGACGATCGGAATCACCGTATAATTGGGCATAATACAAAACGAATTATTCAACTTGGCGATGAGGTTTCCATCCGGGTGAAACATGCAGATTTAGCAAACCGCAGGTTGGACTTTGAACTGTTGGAAATATCAGATCACAATGGAGCTGAAAGCGAATAGCGATGTTCATTTCATGAAGCAAGCGCTTCAAGAAGCTATGCGTGCCTCAGAAGCAGATGAGGTGCCTGTAGGAGCGGTAATTGTTTGTCAGGGGCGAGTAATAGCTCGCGCGCACAACCTAACAGAGCGTTTAAATGATGTTACCGCCCATGCAGAAATGCAAGCGTTTACTGCCGCCGCAGAAGCGATAGGGGGAAAGTACTTGAATGAGTGTACACTATATGTTACGCTTGAGCCTTGCGTAATGTGTGCTGGAGCGAGTTTCTGGTCTCATATTGGAAAGATTGTTTACGGGGCATCTGATGGTAAACGTGGATACAGGCGCATTGACCCATCACTACTTCATCCTAAAACAGAAGTGGTTAGTGGAATTTTGGAAGAAGAGTGCCAAGCGATATTACAGGACTTTTTCCGTTCAAAGCGATAGACATCGCCAGTTAAATGTAGTGTTTTAAAGAAGGTTGGTATACTTTTATGGCTATGAAGAAGACGTGGTTTATTAGCCTTATGGTGATCTCTTTGGTGGGTCGTTCTCAGCCTACAGATACACTGTTTGCCTGGGCTAAAGCAACATTTGACGAGTCTATCGATAACCAGAATTTTAACCAATCCATCACATACCTGAATACCATAATTGAGCGACAACCAGAGAATACGGAAGCATGGTATTGGAAGGGGTATTGTTACGATCGATTAAATGCTACTGACGGCAAAGGCATTCCAAACCAAAGGCTTACCCTTGCGCTAAATGCGAGTCGCTGCATGGAACGCGTTTTAGATCTTGAGCCCCAATATACCGGTGATCCGTATATTCTTTATCCCCATCAAAAAATCACTTCAATTTGGGGTAGTATGGCACTGAAGTACTTGGCCATTGATCAGATTGACTCTGCACGTTGGGCGTTTAAAGAAGGACGACAAAGAGGTGGGTTTTCAGATTTTTTGCTCGAAAAGAATAGGCGCACCCTGCAAGCTTGCTCGGATACAGCCTATCTATTTTCTGCTGGAGATGCGCATACGTTTCCACTGATGTACTTACAATTTATGGAGGGGCTGAAGCCACAGGTTACACTTGTAGACCTTAACCTTCTAAACACCACTTGGTATCCAAGTATGTTGGACAAGACAAACGGGCCT
The DNA here is from genome assembly GCA_965661625.1 of Salibacteraceae bacterium. Classification (GTDB taxonomy): domain Bacteria; phylum Bacteroidota; class Bacteroidia; order Flavobacteriales_G; family Salibacteraceae. Next base: position 175,946 of record CBFIEM010000001.1, on the reverse strand, counting down.
CATTTTGGATTAAATCCGGATGAGTTGGATGAGGTTAACTATACACAATGGAGCGAAACAGTCATAAAGATTGAGGGCCTAACATGGAGGTTGAAGCCAACCTACATGAGCGAATACTTGCTTCGTGGAGACGTATTAACCTTGCGGTTGCTAAAAGCAAATGCATTTGAAAAGGAGGTCTATTTTGTTCGTCCACTATCTTCAAAACAGCAACTCTACTTAAATAATGAAGTAACGGATTTAGTTTATTGCATGCGCTTAGACCATGGAAAATTACCTGCCTTGGCCGAAAGTGTATTCTTGGACCAAATGTATGCGAGCTGGGAATTATTAGAGCTAGTTAACACCAATGATTTGGATGAGTTAGTAATGGTTGACCACATGCGTTGGTTAGCTATTAAAACAGCAGAGGCGTATATGAACTTAGGGAATAAACGCAAAGCGCGAAAGGTGCTTGAAACCATGCAATCTACGATCAAACAATTCCAATACCCTTATCAGAATCCAGGAATTGTTAAGTTTCTTGCTGGGGTTGAAGAGCAACTCAAGTAACAAAGACGTTGCACAGTATTCAGTATTTTTGACATATGGACAAGCAGGCACATTGGCAGAATGTATACAAAACAAAATCTTCAACTGAAGTAAGTTGGACGCAACGAACACCGCTTACATCATTAGGTATGATCAAGTCGGTGAATGTACCAAAAGACACTCCAATTATTGATGTTGGTGGAGGAGACAGCAGGCTTGTAGATGCTTTGCTGGAACGTGGATATACAGACATAACGGTACTTGATATTTCGCAGGCAGCTCTTGATAAAGCTAGAGCTCGTTTGGGCGACAAAGGTGATCAGATTACGTGGGTTTGCACAGACATCACTGAGTTTAAACCCCAACAGAAATTTGGACTGTGGCATGATCGCGCAGTGTTTCATTTTCTGACTTCTCCAGAAGAGGTAGAAACGTATTACAAGTTGGTAGAATCTGCTATTTTGCCGAAAGGGTATATTACCATGGGAACATTTAGCATGAGTGGTCCTGAAAAATGTAGTGGATTGCCTGTAAAGCGCTACAGTGGTAGCTCACTCAAACACGTTTTTAATGGTTCTTTTGAGCAGTTAAAGTCTTTTACAGATTTACATACTACTCCATTTAATACGACCCAACACTTTCTATTTGGAATCTTTCAGAAGCGCTAAGCATTAAGCAGTGTAAATTATTCAGGAAAAGCTCGTATCCGCTCATAAGTGAGTTCGTAACCCTCATTCGATTCAGAAATTCCTGTCATGGTTAGGATATCGTTCGAAATAGTTGCCATCCATGACTCTTGAATAGCTTCGGTTCCGTAGGGCAATAAGGTAACTTGAGATCTGTGACCGTGTATGTGCCATAATCCACTGGCCCTGCTTCCATCGGCATTGGTGGTTACAAAGACCCTATCCCAACGTATGAATAAGTACTGAGCACCTTGATAGTCAAGTTTTGGCATAAGGTCTTCATCTCCCGATTTAGCTTCGGTGAGATCCCAAAGTCCTACTATTTCATTTGCTGGAGCAGCGGGCAATTCATCAATACGCTGCAGATAGACAGTTACTAACATACCGTCTTCTTCAACGCGTTTCCAGGTCATGGTATTTTCAGAAACAGCTACATCAAAAGCGCCAAAAGGATCATCAATTCCTTGCGGATCGTAAGCTAAAAGGGTTTTGTCTTCAGCATCGTATTCATAGGTTCCTCGACTACTCATAAGCCACCCATTTCCCGATTCTTGAACTCCACCTTCTTTAAATCGCATCCACTTATTTACGGGAGTCATCTCAGATGAAGCAACTGTTACGCGGGATACTTCCCACAACCCAAGTAGTTCGTTTTGTGCAACAGCACCGAGGCTAACACAGGCTAAAATAATAGAGACGATAAATCGCATACATTCAAGTTTGAAGACGAATTTAATTGTTTTTGGCTTGTTCACAAGGTGTGGGCAAGAAAGGGTATTAACCCTATTTAATCTTTAAAATTCTTCAACGACCAAGGGCTTAAAAAGCATGTAAACAAAAAAGGCTTCCAGGTTAAATACCTCCGGAAGCCTTGTTGTGTAAAGTGGGCCCTGCTGGGCTCGAACCAGCGACCACCTGATTATGAGTCAGGTGCTCTAACCAACTGAGCTAAGGGCCCTGCGTAATAAACGCGGACGGCAAAAGTAATACAATATTTTTGAGATGAAAGCCCAATTTTAGTACACTATAATTGGATGTACTTCATGATTTGTGCTACTGCTGATTTTCACGAAGTAATAACCCTTCGGAAGTTGAATAACATGCTGATTTCCAATATACGTTTTATCAAGAGCTAGCTGTCCATTGATTGTGTAAACGGTAATTTGAACGCGACCTTCTGCTATAGGTTGATTAGCTGAAACTGTAAATCGACCTGTTATTGCTGGATTTGGATAGAGGCGAAATTGTTGTTCTTCTTTAACTTGAACGCGTTCCTTACGACTGTTAAAAAGCTTAGGCTTCTTGTTGTATCCAAATAAGGTAATTCCTCCAGTTTGCTGACCTAAAATAAGCTCCAAGCTGTCGCTTCCAATAATGTCGCCAACTGTCATAGCCATTCTTCCAGCATTAAACCTAAAGGAATCTAAAACGGGATAAGTTGCTGTATAATCCGTAGCATAATCATAAACGAACATCATCCCATTGTCACCTCCAACAAACAGTTTACTCCCTGAGCTATCGATATCTGCAATCAAAGGTTGAGGGTGAAGGGAGAATCCGAGGTTCATGCTAACTATTCCACCAAGGGTATCAATAGTTGGCAGTTTGGTGTAGCTCGGCGAAATGGGTGAACCTTGATTAATCCATGCACTTACGACTCCTTTACCCCTCCCAGCAACGATATCCAGTAAACTATCTCCGTCAATATCGGCTAGCCTGGGGTAAACTGGGTCATAAAAAATGGTGTCATTTAAATTGGGATTACTCATCCCTAGCTGCATTGGATTTCCAGCTCCAGCGCTATTTTGAAAGTAATAAAATTGGCCCAAGTGATCTCCAATTAATAAATCCTGATCCCCATCATCATCCAGGTCTCCAAAAGTAGGGTAGAGCCCATCGGTCCCTAGAGTATCCAGCTGCAAGTAATTGTCGTCGACCAACGTAAATACAGGTAGTTCCGCAGTTCCAGTATTTTCCAAATAAGCCAATTGCGAGCGGTAAACACCTTCACTTTCAAAATACCCGTAATTACCAACGATTAAATCAAGTAAGCTATCACCGTTCACATCCACAAGCACAGGATATGCTGATGTGCCAAAATCCAACATGTGTTCACCTAAAAAATCGGGCTGTGAAAAGCTAAAATCAGGATCATTAGTAGATCCGTTGTTCTCATACAGCCAAGTGTTATTTAAATCTTCGTGGATGTATTGGTCATTTGGAGCAGCTACCAAATCCTTTGCGCCATCGTTGTTCGCATCAAAATAGAAGTTTGCAACAAATTCAGTAATATCAATGGGAGTTGTACTGCTTGGGTAAGTAGTGTCTACTGACACCATGTGGGCCGAAACATTGCTCCCACCATTAGATACTCCAAAGACGCGCTTTGATTCTACATCACCCATAAGTAAATCTTGAACGCCATCATCATCAAAATCTAATGTCAATAAAGTAGACCCAGCATGCCTGCTTGCACTGGAACTGCTTGTGCCACCTTTGCAATTTGCGTTAAAAACGAGTGAGTTGTTCTGCTGATTTTCGAAGAAATTGCCCCAACAAGCTTCTAACTGTAAGAATTTAAGGGTATCGCAGTTGGTAGATACATTTTCATGGTAGTCAATAATTGTCCCCCAGACTCCAAAATTGATAATATCCAAGTCGCCATCACCATCCATATCAGCAATAGCAGGATAGTCTACCCCTATGGCATATACACCTGTTGGTCCGCCATAAATTTGGGAGTTCAAGTAATTGGTGTAAAGCGAAAAAAGTTGAATCGTGTCCAATGCGCGATTTGTAAATACCCTAAAACCACCTGGTGTACTGGTAAATATATCCTCATGGCCATCGCAGTTGTAATCCCTTAACAATACGAAATTGGCAAGTTCGCGAGGGAAGCCGTTTTCATATTCCCATGCATATGAGTAGTCAAATTGATTTTCAGTTCCTCCGTTTAAAAAGGTTTGGGAACTGTTGCTTTGACGATCAAAAACATATAAGTCTTCAACACCATCTCCATTCAAATCTATGGTTGAAAACTGAGGGGTGTTTAACCCTCCAGCCCAAGGCAAAGAAAGTGTGGTACCGTTTGAAATAACCTGTACCGAATCAATGGTAGAAAAAGAGGTAAAAAGCTGCGCTTTTATGGTGCTTGATAAAAGCATGACACTCAAGGCAAAAAAGCATAGTTTTTTCATAGGACACCAAATCTAGTTTTAAAAGTACGGGAACTCTACAAATAGTAACGTGTAAGTGTATTTAAAAGTTGGCTCATCGTCATGGACGAGCACTAAAGTAAATGGCTATTTTTGCATCAAATTGGGTGCTATGAATAGACTAGTAAGTATAAGTTGGATAATCTTGACAGGGTGGACTTTGACGGGGTATGCTCAACAAGTGTCAACGGATCACGATCAAAAAAAGCACAAAGACCAATTAATTCTAGACTTAAATCATGAGACCTTACTGGGAGCACCAAATGATGTGAATTTCAAATGGTACAACCGCGGATTAAATGTACAGATCATGTATGATTTTCCTGTTGTAGAAGGGAGATTCAGCATTGGATTTGGAGGGGGTTTCAGCACCCAAAACTATTACAGCGATAGCTATTTAGCGCGAGAAAGCAGGGACGGCGTGGGATATACGTACTGGGAGAAAAGGGAAGAAGATTACCGCAGAAATAAGCTGAGTGTAAATCACTTGGAAGTTCCATTTGAGCTTCGTTACCGCTCAAACCCATTAGCAAGAAAATATCAATGGCGAATTGCTGTTGGATTTAAATACGGAACGCTTATCGATGTGCATGACAAGCTTATTGATAATGACCGAAACAAGTTTAAAACCTACGTCTTCCCAGATGTGTTAGACTACAGAATGGGACCAACCTTACGCGTAGGTTATGGCAAGGTAGTGTTGTTCGGGTATTATTCGGTAACCGAGTTCTTCAAATCTGGACAAGGTCCAGCCATGAATCAGCTGTCTATTGGTATTGGGCTGATGCCTTTCTAAGCAACCAAGAAAAGGTAAAGGGTTAAGCTTGTTGCTGCAAACCCCATAACGAATCCCCCAGCAAGTTGTTTGAGGTTATGTGCTTCCAATTTTAGGCGTGCATAGCCCAAGCATCCACTTAGTAGAAGTATAAGGATAAGAGGGAGTTGTGCTTGCAAGTGGTTTGCAACGGCGAGGAGGTAGACGATGCCAAGCAAGCCGCCAATACCTACCATATGAATGCTAATTTTCCACCAAAGTGTTATGATCAAGGCCATTCCAACAGAAATGCTCGCTGCAAGGATCATTGCATGAAAAGCGCTAGGAAGGTTTATTCGATTAAGGAGGTAATAGGTAAACCCATAAAATAGAGCAGTCACTAAAAATGGCAGCCAACGCTCTTCTCGTTTTTCTATGTGCAGACTAGAGAGCATTCCTATTTTATACAAATAGAATGAAGAAAAGGCAGGAGCAATAAACGTGAAGGTAAACGTGAGTAGATACAAGAACCATTGTCCTTGCTCACTCAGTTGATAAGTCAAGTAACTGTTTAACTGAAAAACAAAAAACAACCCCCAAGTAGGAATTAACAAGGGATGAAAAAGGTATGATAGACCTCTGGCAATAGCGTTTCCCATTACAGCTCTTTTCTCAATCGTGCAACAGGAATATTGAGCTGTTCGCGGTATTTCGCTACCGTTCGTCGCGCAATGTTATAGCCTCTTTCTTTTAGAATAGTAGCTAACTTTTCATCTGTTAGTGGTTTGCGTTTATCTTCCTTCCCGATTACTTCATCTAAAATGCTCTTCACTTCTCGTGTCGAAACCTCTTCCCCACTTGAGGTACTGAGGGATTCTGAGAAAAAACTTTTGAGTAAAAAGGTGCCAAAAGGTGTTTGAACATACTTGCTGTTGGCCACGCGTGAAATGGTGGAGATATCGAGCCCAACAATTTCTGCAATATCTTTTAAAATCATAGGGCGAAGGGTTGTTTCATCGCCTGAAATGAAGTACGCTTTTTGATAATTCATGATTGCATCCATGGTTACCATTAAGGTCTGTTGTCGCTGCTTAATTGCGTCGATAAACCACTTGGCACTATCTAACTTTTGCTTTACAAATTGAAGAGCATCTTTTCGCTCTTTTGTAGCTGCCTTTTTATTTTTATTGTACTCCTTAATCATCTCGGAATACTGAGGCGATACGCGCAGTTCGGGAGCATTTCGAGCATTTAATGATAAACTAAGTTCATCATCATCGCTCGTAATAATAAAATCGGGAACAACATGCTCCAATATACCAGATCCTGAACCCGAAGAGTTCCCAGGCTTGGGGTTTAGTTTTAATACCTCTTCTATGGCATCTTTGAAATCATCTTCAGAGATGTCCATGCGCTTGATTATTTTCTCATAGTGTTTTTTGGTGAAGGCATTAAAATTATCGCGAATGATTTCTTTTGCATTGAGAATGGCTTCATCAAAATGTCCTTTTTTCTCTAGCTGGATCAATAAACACTCTTGTAAGTCCCTAGCCCCAACCCCTGCTGGGTCAAAATCTTGTATGGTCTTCAACACCTGCTCAATCTCGTCTGCCTCACAGTTGATATTTTGTGTAAAGGCAAGGTCATCTACCATTGCATCTATTTCTCGTCGGAGGTAGCCAGAATCGTCAATATTTCCAATAAGGTGAAGGCCGATGCTGTATTGTTTTTCGGAAAGGGAACGCATCCCGAGCTGTTGCTCGAGTTTATCATGAAAACTAATTCCACCAGTAATTGGGATAGCATATTCGTCATCGTCTGGGCTGTGATTATTTGCCTTGTACTTATACGAGGGTTCATCATCGTCGCTTACATAGTCTGAAAAGTCAAACTCTTGTTCAGCCTCTGAAACCTCATCATATGCATCGCTGTATTCATCTTCATCCTCAAGCTCAACCTCTGGAAAGTCTTCTTCTAGGGCGGGATTGCTCTCCATCTCTTCCTTAATGCGCTGCTCAATGGCCACTGTAGGAACCTGCAACAATTTCATCAATTGAATTTGCTGCGGACTTAATTTTTGTAACAGTTTTTGGGAAAGCTGTTGCTTGAGCATTTGGGTTTAGGTTGCGTTTTAACGAAGGTAGAAAAACTCGTGCCAAAGTCTACTACCGGTGAAAAAAACAGCAACTGCAACGTTCAATAAAGAAGCACTATATGCCAAAAGAATGATCTACAACACTTAAAATGAGGCATTTTGAGGTGTCCTAGGAAATGGGATTACATCGCGGATATTTCCCATGCCTGTTACGAACTGCACCAACCTTTCAAACCCTAAACCGAATCCTGAATGCGGTGCGGTACCGAACTTGCGCGTTTCGAGGTACCACCAAAGCTCTTCTTCAGGGATATCAAACTCGTTGATTTTTTGCTTGAGCACATCGTAACGTTCCTCACGTTGAGACCCGCCAACAATTTCCCCTATACCCGGAAATAAAATATCCATGGCCCGAACTGTTTTTTGATCTTCATTTAAGCGCATGTAGAAAGCCTTAATTGAAGCTGGGTAGTCAAACAATACAACAGGGCATTTAAAGTGTTTTTCAACCAAAAAGCGCTCGTGTTCCGATTGGAGATCAGCTCCCCATTCATCAATCACGTAGTTGAACTTTTTCTTTTTGTTTGGTTTTGAGTTTTTTAAGATATCAATAGCCTCAGTATAGCTAACGCGCATAAACTTGTTCTTGACAACAAAGTCCAGTTTTTCAAGCAACCCCAGATCACTGCGCTCTTGTTGAGGTTTTTGTTTGTCTTCATCTCCTGCGCGTTTATTCAAAAAGTCAAGGTCTTCTTGGCAATTGTCTAGCGCATATCGGATTACATACTTTAGAAAATCCTCAGCGAGGTTGATGTTATCTTCAAGTTGAGCAAAGGCAACTTCTGGTTCAATCATCCAGAATTCAGCAAGATGGCGCGAAGTGTTCGAATTTTCCGCACGAAATGTTGGACCAAAGGTGTACACCTCAGATAGCGCCATTGCCCCCAACTCCGCTTCAAGCTGACCACTTACGGTAAGGTTAGTTTCATGTCCAAAAAAGTCTTCCTTGTAGTTTACATTCCCGTCTTCTAATTTAGGAGGGTTAACGGGGTCTAAAGTTGTTACCCGAAACATCTCGCCGGCTCCCTCTGCATCACTTCCCGTGATAATGGGGGTATGTAAATGTGTAAATCCGCGATCATTGAAATATTTATGAACCGCAAAAGAAAGCGCATGACGAACGCGAAAAACAGCACTAAAAGTATTTGTACGCATTCTGAGATGAGCAATTTCACGCAGGTACTCAAGGGAATGACGTTTGGGTTGAAGTGGGTATTCATCGGGGTGAGCGGCACCTAAAACGGTTAACTCTTCAGCTACAAGCTCAACAGCCTGCCCCTTTCCTTGTGAAGCAACGAGTTGGCCAGTTACGCTTAAACATGCGCCAGTGTTGATTAATTTGAGTACTGAATCGTCAAAGTTGTTATGATCTGCTACAAGCTGTAAGTTGTTGATTGTAGATCCGTCGTTCAGTGCAATGAACGAAACATTTTTACTCCCACGGCGTGTTCTCACCCAACCTTTAACATTCACTTGGCGGTCTACCTCTGTGGTAGCTAAGAGCACTGCAATTTTTGTTCTTTTTGTCATAGCGCGATATTCGAGTTGCAAAAATATCGAATGTTTTCTGACTATCACTTCTAGAATCCAGAACCATTTTTCCTTTCAAGTGACTTCGTTTGATGGATTTACAGTGATTGTTGGGAACTGAAGAAACATTTATTTAGCAAAACGTTTCCAGTGTTTCTAAAATTGATACATTTGCAACCATTATGGAAGACAAGTGTAAGGAGTTAATCATAAAATCAACGGGCGTTTTTTTGCAATTGGGCATGAAGAGCGTGACCATGGATGATTTAGCGCGTAACCTTGGTGTTTCGAAAAAGACAATTTACAAGTGCGTTGAAGACAAGCATGACCTCATCAAGAAAGCGGTGCAGTTAAAGTTGGAGCATGAAAAGTGTGAGATCTGTGAAATGAGGGATGGATCTACAAATGCCATCGACGAGCTTTTTGAGGTTAGCAAGATGGTTTCTGCAAATATTCGAGGCGTGCATCCATCCATTTTCTATGATATGGAGAAGTATTACCCTGAGGCATGGAAAGCATTGGAAAGCCATAAGCACGAATTTGTATTTGGCTGCATTCGCGACAACTTGGTTCGGGGAAAAAAAGAAGGACTATATCGCTCAGATTTGAACGAGGAGGTCATCGGACGAACTTATGTGAATCATATTAATGATGTGTTTAAACCAGAACTTTTCGGGAATACCGAATTGTACATGGAGGATATTTATTTAGAAATTTTTAGGTATCACATTCGAGGTATCGCGAGTGAAGAAGGGGTGAAATACCTTGTGGAAAAGGTAAAAAGAGAACAATTAAACTAAGGATAGCATGACAAGAACACTAATTCTCATGACCTTGATGCTAAGCGCGACTGTTACTGCTCAAGGTCAATCGGCAGATAGCCTGAGCTTTACATTAACAGAAGCTCAACAGTATGCTGTGGAACATAGTTACAGCAGTCAGCAAGCCAAGTTCGATGTAAAAAAGGCGAAACAAAAAGTGCGTGAAACTACGGCGATAGGTTTGCCACAAGTTCAGGCTAAAGCGGGCTTTTCTCAGTTTTTTGATATACCAACACAGGTAATACCAGATTTCATTTCTCCTGCAGTTTTAGGAACACTTATAGAGGAAGGTGTTTTGCCACCATCAGCTGCAAATGGACAAGAGCCTGGGTTTGTAAGTGCACAATTCGGAACTGATTATAACGTGAATGCAGGATTGAGTGTAAATCAGTTGCTTTTTGACGGTTCTTATATTGTCGGACTACAGGCCGCAAAAGCATACAACCAATTGGCAACAAATCAAGCAGAAAAAACGAACATTCAAATTAAAGAAGACGTTTCAAAGGCATATGCATTGGTTGTAATTAGTCGTGAAAACTTAGAGGTTCAACAAAAGAATAAACGCTACTTGGATAGCTTACTTTTTGAAACTGAACAGCTCTATGCAAATGGCTTATCCGATGAGCAAAACGTTGATCAGCTCAGGTTGCTGGTAAATGAAGCTGAAGATCAACTCAACAGTGGAGAAAGCATGTTAGAGGTTGCTGAACAGCTCATAAAGTTTAACATGGGTATACCCATTGCACAGCAAATTGAACTCAAGGACGATGTAGATGAAATTCTCGCTGCTAGTAACGAGGCATCACTCATGAACAAAGCTTTTGATCACAACAGTCATATTGACTACAAGTTGGCACTGAACAACCAACAATTGCAGTTACTTAACATGAAGAACAATAAGGCCGGGTACCTTCCCAAGCTAAGCGCATTCTATAATTACGAACAGAATTACCTAGCAAATGACCTGAATTTTGAAAGTGACTTTTGGTTTCCAACAAGCGTTTGGGGTTTAAGTTTAAACGTTCCTGTATTTACCAGTTTCATGCGTCGCTATCAAGTCCAACAAGCTCAGGTAGACTATGAAAAATCAGTTATTCAAACCACTCAGGCTGAGCAGGCGCTTTCAATTGGAGCATTGCGCAGTAAAGCCAACTACAAACAGGCATTGAATAATTTGAATATTCGGAAACGCAACGCGGCACTCGCACAAAAAATCGTGAACAAAGAAGCGATAAAATATACCGAAGGAGTGAGTACGAGCCTACAGTTTACCCAAGCTCAAAATCAATTTCTTCAGAGTCAGTCAAACTACCTAATGGCCATTTTAAAATTAGCTGAAACGAAAGCAGAATTAGATACAGCACTTAACAATAACGCGCAATGAGAAATTTAGTAATCGCAACTTTAGCATTGGCTGCCTTAGCGTGTAGTCAGGAAAAAACAACCTTAGACAAACTGATCTCCCAGCGCGATAGCCTGAATGGAGTTATTGATGAAACTCAGGAAGCGCTGGACGCAGTTGAAGTCCAAATTGATAAACTGGATACAACGAAAAAGTACACTCAAGTAACTACTGTCCCGGCAAAGCAGACGGCATTTGATCACTACTTCGAAGTTTTTGGAAGCGTACATTCAGATGAAAATGTAATGCTTTCACCAGAGCTGGCTGGCGAAGTATTGAAAATTTATGTGAGTGAAGGGCAACGCGTAAAAGCCGGGCAAACACTTATTCAAATCAATGCAGATGTAGTTCGCAAGAGTATTAATGAAGTAGAAGTTTCATTGGAATTAGCAACAGATTTATTTGCGCGTCAAGAACGGCTGTGGAAACAGAAAATCGGTTCAGAACTTCAGTACTTAGAATCAAAAAACCGCAAGGAATCATTGGAGTCAAAATTAGCTACGTTAAGGTCGCAGCTAGATATGGCCGTGGTTAAGGCTCCTTTTGGAGGAACCGTCGATGAAATTGTGCCTGTTGAAGGAGCCATGGTGGCTCCAGGACAGCCTTTAATTCGACTGGTTGGATTAAAGCAAGTTCACATCAAATCAGATGTGAGCGAGCGCTATGTAGATGTAATTAATACAGGAACTCGTGTTGAGGTGGAATTTCCATCCATTAATTTGAAAATTGACACGTCGATTTCGCGGGCTGGAAATTACATCAACCCTAACAACAGAACCTTTGTGGCTCGTATTGATGTCGACAATCCTTCCGGGAAGGTTAAGCCGAATATGTTGGCCAAACTGAGAATGCGCGATTATCATGCTGACTCTGCGATTGTAATTCCTTCCAACCTTATTCAGCAAACTCCAAACGGCGATAACTTTGTTTACGTCGCTACAGAAAAACAAAATGGGGCATTTGTTGAAAAGCGAAAAGTAGTAACGGGCTTGTCGAATGCAATGTCTCAAACGCGGATAGAGTCTGGTTTAAAAGCCGGTGATCTGATAGTAGATCGTGGTTCACGCGGAATTAAAGACGGCCAGCAAGTAGAAATCTTGAAATAAATAATTCATGGAAAATCAAGATCAACCAAAACAACGCATCAAGGAGTTCGCTTTATCGAGCTTGTCAGTAGATAATCGCACCACGATATTCGTTTTAACTGCGATTATATTCTTGGCAGGAATACTGGCATATTTATCCATGCCGAGGGAGAACTTTCCTGAAGTAGTTACCCCAGAAATTTACATTGGAACACCTTACCCTGGGAATTCGCCTCTGGATATAGAAAAGTCGATTACTCGACCAATTGAAAAAGAGGTGAATACCATTACGGGAGTGGATGAAATCAATTCAACTTCTATTCAGGGGTATTCTTCAATTCAAGTGAAATTTGACTTTTCCGTGACTCCAGATGAAGCGCTGCGGAAGGTGAAAGACAAAGTCGATATTGCGCAGAGTGATCGGGATTTCCCAACTGACTTGCCTGCAGATCCTAACGTTTTTGAGATGAACTTCTCGGAATTGATTCCAATTATGAATGTCAACTTATCAGGAGACTTTTCTTTGGATCAGCTTAAAGCGTACGCCGAATACCTCGAAGACGAAATTGAAGATGTACCTCAAATCTCAGAGGTAGATATTGTTGGGGTGATGGACAAGGAGGTTAAGGTAGATCTGGACCTGCTGAAAATGGAAGCGGTTCAGGTAAACTTCGCTAACGTAGCCAATGCAATTGCACAGGAAAACATCACGATTTCAGGAGGTGATTTAAAGGTGGATGAATATGAGCGCTCTGTCCGCGTTATTGGAGAGTTTTCTCATTGGTCGGAAATAGAAAATATTGTTGTTAAACACGAAAAAGGAAACATCGTTTACTTGCGAGATATTGGTCGGGTGAGCTTTGGTGAGGAAGACAAGACGAGCTATGCAAGGCAGTATTTGAAGCCAGTAGTTTCCTTGAATGTGAAGAAACGAGCTGGAGATAACTTGATTGAGGCCAGCGACCAAATTATGGAAATCCTTGACGAAGCACAGTCGAATGTATTTCCTGAGAACTTGGAGATTTCAGTTACTTCTGATCAATCTGACCAAACGCGTACACAGGTTTCTGAGTTAGAGAATTCGATCATTCTAGGAGTTTTACTTGTTGTAGGGGTGTTGTTATTTTTCTTAGGAATTAGAAATGCATTGTTTGTAGGAATTGCAATTCCTTTATCGATGTTTCTGTCGTTCTTCATCTTGAGCGCATTGGGAATTACGTTAAACGTAATGGTATTATTTTCCCTTGTACTTGCGCTGGGAATGCTCGTTGATAATGGAATTGTGACTGTCGAAAACATCCACCGACTGATGGATGAGGGCTATAGTCCATTGGAAGCGGCAAAAGCAGGTGTGGGAGAGGTTGCTTGGCCAATTATTGCATCTACAGCGACTACCCTTGCAGCCTTTGTGCCATTGGCATTATGGCCAGGTCAAATGGGTGAGTTTATGCAGTACTTGCCCCTGACTTTGATTATTGTTCTTTCATCATCATTATTTGTAGCACTAGTAATTAACCCAGTGCTTACGTCGGCATTCATGAAGCTTGAAGAGCAAAAGATTGCATACAGTAATCGCTGGCTAATTATCCGAGTGGTTTTTTTAGGAGTGTTTTTGTTACTCGATCTTGCGGGTGATAATGAAGGCTCAGAAATCCTAAATTACATTGCAGCCATTGGAATATCTATTGTTCTCCTCATGTTCCTTGCAAAACTCATGTTCTTAGGGAGTAAAGCAGGCAGAGGAAGGGTTTTTATGCCAAGCATTGCACTAATTGGTATGTCCGTACTCTACTTTTTGTTGGGACAAACAGTCTCTGCTAACTTTATTGGAATTACAGGGACCTTCTTAATCCTCAATGCTTATGCAATTTACCCGAGCACAATTGTTTTCCAACAACGCATATTACCTTGGTTGGAGTCACAATACGATAGGTTTATCTCATTTGCATTGAATGGACGCAATCCCTATTATTTCTTAGGAGGTACGTTTGGGTCTCTAATTTTAGCTTTTGTTCTGTTAGCGGCATTCATGCCGAAAGTGATTTTCTTTCCGATAAATGAACCCCAATACCTCAATATATTTGTGGAGCTGCCAATAGGTACAGACATTGAAACTACGAATGAGGTAGCCAATGAATTGGAACAAGTTGTAATAGATGAACTCAATAGAACAGCTCGTTTTGAAGATGGGGAAGCTGTGATTGTTGATGGCGATACACTTCAGACAATGGCTATTGTAGAGTCTGTAATAGGACAAGTGGGAGAGGGCACTTCAGACCCCATGCAGGGTCCTCAAATGGGAAACACCCCACATAAAGCAAGGATTACCGTTGCATTTGTTAAGTTCCAAGAGCGTTTTGGAATCATGACAACCAACGTTCAGGAACAGGTTCGTGCTGCAATCAAAGGTTTTCCGGGTGTAAAAATTACCGTCGCTAAAAATGAGGCTGGACCCCCACAAGGTGCACCTGTAAACATTGAACTTACGGGTGACAATTACATAGACCTCCTCAATGAGGCTGAGGCCTTAAAAGCCTATATCAATTCGGCGAATGTAGCGGGAATTGAGGAGCTGAAATTGGATGTTGAACAAGGAAAACCTGAAATGCCAATTTATATAGACCGTGCTAAGGCACGTCGATTGGGCTTATCAACGTATTCCATTGGAGACGCCGTTCGGACAGCTTTGTTTGGTAAGGAAGTGTCTACGTATAAAGAAGGGGAGGACGATTACCCCATATATGTGCGTTTAGCTCCCGAGTATCGTGAAAACCCAGAAGCACTGCTCAACCAGCGGATTACTTTTAAGGATATGAATACGGGGAGAACGGTTTCTGTGCCTATCTCTGCTGTGGCAGACTCCAAAAAGACCTCTACATTTTCAGCTGTAAAGCGTACCGACTTAGAAAGGGTTGTAACAATTTCATCAAATGTTCTTGGAGATTACAATGCAAATGAGGTGGTTGCAAATATCAAAAAACAGGTTGAAGGCTATGAAATGGCAGACGGAATCGCAATGGCATTTACTGGTCAGCAAGAAGAACAGGCAAAGGAAATGGCATTTTTAAGCACCGCTTTAGCCATTGCTTTTTTCTTGATTATAATTATAATAGTAATGCAGTTTAACTCGATCTCTACCCCATTCATCATCGGATTTGCAGTGCTCTTTAGTTTAATTGGAGTATTTCTTGGTTTGGTTATTTTTCAGATGGACTTTGTAGTTATCATGACAATGATTGGGATAATTTCACTTGCTGGTATTGTAGTTAACAATGCAATTGTATTGATTGATTATACCAACCTGTTATCTGATCGCAAAAAAGAGGAGTTAGGCTTGCCAGCCGATAAATTGATACCCTTTGAATACATTCGGGGTGCAATTGAAGAAGGAGGGAAAACACGTTTACGTCCTGTTTTGCTTACCGCTATCACAACAGTGCTGGGGCTATTGCCTCTTGCTATCGGGCTAAACATTGACTTCGTAAACTTCTTTACTGAGCTTGATCCAAAGATTTACATGGGAGGTGATAATGTGATTTTCTGGGGTCCTATGTCGTGGACCATTATCTTTGGGTTGACATTTGCCACTTTTTTAACACTGGTTATTGTTCCGGTAATGTATTTCATATTAAAGCGGGTTAAGTATGCCTACGTAGGTGTTTAGCTTAGCAACTTCTTAGAATCAAAGGCCCTGTAATCAATTGGTTTACAGGGATTTTTTTGTATTTCACAAGAAGTTTCTCAACGTTAGTGTTTTTTGTACACTTTCATTTATATATTTGTAAGTGTCAAAACCACACTTATGATCAAAATAGCCATAAACGGATTAGGAAGAATAGGCAGAACAACGTTGCGCCAATTATTACAGGACGACCGAGTAGAACTCGTTGCAATTAATGATTTGATTGATCAGAAAATGATGTATCAATTGATTAAGTACGACTCGGTTTATGGAAGGTTCCCGTATGATGTAGAACTACGAAATGGCGATTTATGGATACGTGGAAGAAAAGTTTTTACCTCTTCAGAACGCAACCCTGCCGATTTACCTTGGGGTCAATACAAAATTGATGTAGTGATTGATTGCACGGGCATCTTTAAAACGTATGAAGCTGCTTCTGGACACCTCAAGGCTGGAGCATCTAAAGTTGTGCTGTCATATCCTGTTGCCGACCCAGCGATTAGAAGTGTTGTTTTAGGAGTAAACCAAGATGAATTGGAGCCGGGGGATTTAATTGTTTCAAATGCTTCATGCACAACAAACTGCACGGCACCGATTGCCAAGGTATTGGAAAACGAATTTGGAATTGAGTCGGGTTTTTTAACAACCATCCACGCATACACTGCAGATCAAAATATAAATGACGCATCACACAAAGACTACCGAAGAGCTCGGGCAGCTGCTGTTAACATTGTGCCCACGAGCACAGGAGCCGCAAACGCCTTAAAGTTGGTTATTCCCTCCCTTGAAGGTAAGTTACATGGGGCAGCATATCGTGTACCAGTTATTACGGGAAGCTGTATAGATTTAGTTGTAAAACTGAAAAAGCCCGCATCAGTAGACGCCATCAATGCCGCCATGCTTGCAGCTTCAGAAGGCTCATTGAAAGGGGTTTTAAGTTACTCTGCTGATGAATTAGTGTCAACCGATATTGTTGGAGATGAGCACTCGAGTATTTTCGATTCTCAATTAACTGCAGAGTCACATGGAAGTTTCAAGGTTGTATCTTGGTATGATAACGAGTTTGGTTACTCCACGCGTTTGGCTCAATTAGCCATAAAGGTGGGAAAATACGAGCGAGTAAGTATATAATTATGAAGAATATTGCGATAATAGCCCACGACAAATTAAAACCTGCAGCTGCTGACTTTTTGCGCGATAAGCGCGAGTGGATAGCAACGGTAAACTTGCTAGCTACAGGAAGAACGGCGGAACATCTTGAGCAATCAGGTGTGACAATTCGCCATATGTCACCAGGAAGATCAGGAGGCTACAAAGAAATAATTGATTTAGTAGAAAGTGGAGATGTAGACATTGTGTTTTTCTTCATGGATCCAGAGGTTGAACGACCTTATCACAGTGATATGGAAGCCCTTCTCGATATCTGTATCACCAAAAATATTCCGTTAGCACTTAATCCGGAAAGTGCTCAGCTTTTAATATTAGGACTTATAAGATATCAAGCGTATCAACGCCATCAGGCAAGTAAGTCTTAACCTTCGTGTTTCCGGTGAGTGGGCTGTGGGGTGGTTCCCGCAGTCCTGAAGAGAGGTCAGCAAAAGCTGACCTTTTTTTGTGTAAAAAACTGTTATTAATATTATGCATTTTTGAAGCATGGTAGTGATCCGTCCCCTTAACGACTTAGCGTCTTACCTCAACCGTTTGTTACATAAGCGCTTGTGGCTTCAGGTAATAGTAGCTATTATTTTGGGTCTTTCCGCTGGATTACTTCTCAACCCCGCCAATGGTATTTTGGATAAGGCTTATGCTAAACCACTCAGTGAATGGCTGAACCTCCCTGGATCTGTATTTATGCGGATGGTTCAAATGATAATGATACCGCTAATCTTTACGTCAATTCTAACAGGAATTGTTAGCAACAACAGTGATCAATTAAAACGTATGGGAACGAAGTTGATCGCCTATTTCTTAACCACAACATCAATTGCGATTACGATAGGAGCTACTGTTATGCTATGGTGGAAGCCAGGTTTACTCATCAATGACCTTGGGGGATTCTTGGGAAATGCCGAACCAGAATCTATAGGAAAGATGGAGTCTAGCAGTGTTCCTGAGGCAATTTCTAATTTAATTCCATCTAATCCGCTTGCAGCTTTTTTATCTGGAGAAATGCTCGGGGTGGTGATTTTCACAATAATTGTAGCTATTGCTATAACACAACTTCGCGAGGAGCTGGCAGGACCTTTAGTGAGGGTAGCAGAAGCGATTCAAAAAATATGCATGATCGTAGTTTCATGGGCGATGCTGCTCGTGCCTTACGCTGTGTTCGGAATGATGGCAGCACTTATGATTACCCTAGGGTTTGAGGTTTTACTTGGGTTGGGACAATATATGCTTGCCGTAGTTGTTGGGCTAATCATACTTTTAATGGTGTACCTTATTATGGTGTGGGTCTTTGGTAAAATGAATCCAATTAAATTCTTAAGCGCTATTCGGGAGCCACAGTTGTTAGCATTTTCTACTGCAAGTAGCGCTGCTGTGATGCCTTTATCTATGAAAGCGGCCGATAAAGAGCTTGGTGTTGCTTCGCGAATTAGTGATTTCATTATTCCTGTTGGAGCAACTATAAACATGGACGGCACAGCACTTTTTCAGTGTGCTACAACCCTTTTTCTGGCACAGGCATACGGCATTGAACTCACAGTGGTGAATTTGATTTTACTTACAGTAACTGTAGTGGGAGCCTCTGTAGGGACGCCATCTATTCCCGGAGGAGGAGTTATTATTTTGGCATCAGTATTAAGTAGTGCCGGAATTCCCACAGCCGGACTTGTAGTAATAATTGGAGTTGATCGTATTTTAGGGATGTTTCGTACCACCTTGAATGTAACGGGTGATTTGGTTGCCTGCTTGCTATTTAACCGCTGGTTTGGAAATAAAGAACCTGCATTAAAGAACGAATGAGTTAATTTTTATGATTGTGTAACTTTCAGACGATTAATCCCGTCTAAACCACAATCAAAACTTTTTCAATGAGGCTTTTTTTCATAGGATGCATTTCTCTGTTGTTGCAGGTAGTTGTTACAGGACAAAGCATCACGGGAAATATCACCGACGGAAACGGGGAACCACTTCCATATACTGCCGTATACATACAATCGATTAGCCGAGGAACCACCTCTACCATAGAAGGAAAATATGAACTCAAAGTCGCTCCGGGTAGCTATTCCGTTAGTTTTAAGCATTTGGGTTTTGTGAGTCAAGTGAAACAGGTAGAGGTAACAAACAAAGCCACTGAGCTGGATGTGGTGATGCGCACTCAAAGCTACTTGCTTCAAACCGCAGAGGTTAAAGGAGATACAGAAGATCCAGCATATACCATTATGCGGCGGGCTATTGCTAAAGCGAAGTACCATGCTTTACAACTCGATGCTTACAATTCTAAGGTGTATATAAAGGGAACTGGTCAGGTTCAGAAAATCCCCTGGTTGTTAAGGAGCAAGTTGGCAGAAGAGGGTATAGACACTAATAAAGTATACACCTCTGAGTCCATAAGTGAAATTTATTATGAACGTCCCAATACTTATCGTGAGAAAGTGATTTCTATGCGCGTTTCGGGTCCAAATGACAATACTGGAAACCCCAACTCATACATTCAGGGGAGTTTTTATGAACCGCTCGTAGTAGGATCTGTATCTCCATTATCTCCAAGTGCTTTTAGGTATTATCGTTTCGAGTATTTGGGAAGTTTTTTTGAGGGGGAACAAGAAGTCAATAAGATTGCTGTCCGACCCAGATCTGCTGGGGAGAAGTTGTTTGAAGGAACCCTTTACATTCGCGATGATCATTGGAATATTCACAGCCTTGCTCTGCGCACCTACATTGAAGGTTTTAAGGTTGAAATAAATCAAATTTATCGGGCAGTCGCAACTGGCGTTTGGATGCCTACGAATCAGCAAATTAACTTCAGTGGAAGCCTTTTTGGATTCCAAGGATATTACAATTATGTTGCTGTCATTAATGATTATCAGGTTACAGTTAATCCAGATTTAAAGGCTGAATTTGAAGTAATAGATGAAAAAATTGAAGAAGTTCCAGACTCGATTATCAACCAAACAAAATCTGCAAAACTAGAACAGCTGAACCCGGAGCAACAGAATAAACTCACACGTAAACAACTACGCAAACTTATTCGAACGTATGAAAAGGAAGAGGAAAAGGCAATAAAGAAAGAGGCTCGGACAAATGACGATGTTGTGGTTTCTTCAAATTACACATTCGAAGTTGATAGCGCTGCAAAGGTTAAAGACTCCGCTTACTGGGAAAAGGTACGACCGGTGCCGCTAACAGAAAAAGAAAAGCTTGGTTACCAGCAAGCTGACAGCGCCTATGAGCAAGCAGAAGTTGATACAGTTAGGCGAAATGAAATGAAAAAGTTCAGCTTGGGAGACGTGCTTACTGGTAATAGCTACTCCATCACCAAACGAACGGTGTTTAACTTTGATGGACTTTTACCGCAACTCAGGTTCAATACAGTTGAGGGTTTTAATGCGAGTTTTGCTGGAGATTTTTCATGGATAGGAGACACTACATTGCACTTAGAAGTTCGTCCAGAAGTCAGGTATGGATTAGCAAGTGATGACGTGTACTATCAAGCTCAAATTGGAGGTTATGTTGGAAATCAGTGGTCCTTACACCGGTTTAGGGTTAAAGGAGGACGTTATATTAATCAATTTCTTGATGAGAGTATTTCCCCATTTGTAAACTCCATCTACACCTTGATGTTAACCGAAAACTATATGCGCTTGTACGCTGAAGACTATGGTGATTTGAGCTATACATGGAGTTATGCTTTTAAGTCAAGGTTATCAGCTAATTTGTATTACGGCACGAGGTACCAGTTGGCGAACACTACAGATCAAACATGGTTTAATCCAGGAGACCTTGAAATTCAATCCAATGAGCCTCAAACGATTGGTAAAGAACAGCCATTGGTGGAAGGAACAACCATGCGTACTGATTTAGAATGGCGTATTCAACCTTGGATGAAATATGCAGAACGCAACGGATCAAGAAGACCTTATAATCCAAACACAACAGAGTTTCGCTTTAAGTATAGTGGGGGATGGAATGGATTGGCTGAAAGCACCGCTGACTTCCAACAGTTGGAATTAGGCATCAAGGCACAAACAGATTTGGGCATACGTGCAACACTACACCTTCAGGGAGAAGTGGGGTCTTTCCTTTCCAACGACGAGGTTCAATTTGCTGATTTTAAACACTTTCAAGGCGGGCAGACGGAACTTGCGCCAATAAGCTTAACAGGCAATTACCGCTTACTTCCTTATTATACGTTTAGCACCAACCAAGACTATGCTGCAGCCTTTGCCTACGTCAATTTTAGAAAGTTTGCAGTTACCCAATTTCCTCTGGCGAGGTTTGCTGGATTGCAAGAACAACTTTTTATTAATCACCTTTCTACAACGAACAATCCTGAATACACTGAGGTGGGGTATACATTGGATAAGATTTTCCGTTTTTTCCGTGTTGAACTAGTACATTCATTTATTGATGGAGAGCCCCAAGATTTTGGGTTCCGAATTGGAGCATCTACACTTGTTAGCTTTGATTAGTTTAATGAATAGCCTTAATGGAAGAAGCATTATTGTTCCACAAAACTTGGCTTCCGACTTGTTTTGATAACAGTTGTTTACCAATTGGACTAGCAGATGAAATCCCTATAACAACATCATTATTGAGAGGTAATTTCCCAAAGGGAACACCCAATAGAAAAGTTCCCGATGAGGTAACTATAATACTTCCAGAAACAACTTCTTTTTGGGTTGGCTGACCTGCAAATTGCCTCGCATAATGAAGGTGTTGTTGCACCCTTGCCACGCGTTGCTCAAGCTGACTAATAGTACTTCGTGTAAGTTCAGCAGAGGTTTCATACTTATCTCCCATCGACGACTTGCCATTTTCTGATTGCTCAATACGCAATACGTTCAACTCCGACTTTAGAGTAGCTAGGACGTCTTCGAGTTGATTGATTAAGTGAGCATAAACAAGGCTCCGGCTAAACTTCATTTAACGATCCCTTTTTTCATAGACATGAGCCAAGCCTCTTGATTCTAATAACCTGTAATTAGCTTGAAGTAAACCTCTTATTTGGCGATCACAAGCAGATGTGTTCAGTTCTCCAAGCAACAGCACGTAATCTATTGGAACAGCCTGGTTATATCCTTGATGTGGCCAACTTACACATTGTAACGAATCAGATGAGAGCCCATTAAAAGTTGTGTTAGGAAGCTTGGGCCAATTCCACACAACAGGAAAGTAATCGGTACCAGCTTCATAATTCTCTAATATAATAAGGGGCCTATCTGACCCGAGGTAGTTCGAAAAGTGAATGGCCATCCAATCATTAGAACGGTCAATTGGCAACACCGTTGAGTTGGGTGGAATCACTTCCGCTAAAGACGCACAAGCAACAGCCTTTTCATTTAACCCTTCAATAACTCCGTCGTAATACTGAAGAAGCTTAAAATGACAATACACGGTAACAATTACAACTCCTATTTTTAACCAAGTGGAGTAATTTTGCAATGCAATCCACATGGATGTAAACATGAAAATAAGCAGAGCCAACCTTACCGATACAAAGCCGGCCGCACCATTTGAGTCTGGTAACACAAAGTAGAGTATCGTTACTACTGCAGCAATTGCAAGCCAAGCATCGTCTGGTTGGAACCTGAGTCCGTGTTTCAACGATCTGCTCAAACCATTAATACGGTTATAAGCACCAATAAGGCTGAGTGCTCCAATAACGTAAACTATTTTACGCGTATACGTTTCTTCAATCAACGAATTGTAGATTACCATGGGTCTGCCAGCTTGCAACCAGTCTACTAAAACACGCTGATCTAGAAACTCATACGAACCTTGGCCAGACCTTAATACGAAATAACTCACTAGGAGAGCTAGAGGCAGGGCGCTTGCGGAAAGCAAGGTTAACAACGCACTCATAATCGCATTGAGGTATGTCTTATCTTTTGCAGGCTTTTCAGTTACGAGGATATAAATCCCAATTGCCAGGCCCGTGATTGCAAATACAAATAAGTGTGAGAAATAAGTGATAAGAAGAAGGGCAGCAAGCTTAATTACCCACAGAATTGTCCGTTTGTTTTTATGGCTTTTCATCCAGAAAAGAATACTTGTAAAGGAAAATACAAGGGCCAAGCTAAAATTGTAAAAACCAAGGCCAAAAATAAACGAGTAACACGCTGGAAAAATGAGGTAGGTAAGGATCCCCGCTTTTTTATTGAGTTGTAAGGCACAGGATCTAAATGCAATTGGTAAGCCAGCAAGACAAGCTAGAAGTACGATTTTCTCTGCTATAAAAGCCGGGAGGAATGCATTGCAAATAGTTAGTAACCAATGTCCAGACCAATTTGGAACGGGCTCGCCATTTAAAACGAAATAAGTATCTAGCGACTCATTGCCCCAAAGGAGCTCCCAAATTAATGTACTGTTGTAGAGATGAGCTGGACCATCCATCGTAGGGAAAAAGTGATGGGTTAGGATTGGAAGGAGTGATCCAACGAGAATCACATAGAAAACCCAAGGTTCCCACCTTGCTGAGTTTAAGTTACGCGGGTTGAAATTCAAGCTTGTTTCTTTAGAGGAAGCAAGATACTTAAAACCTGCTCAAAGTAAATTCCTATGGATTATGGAAACATAAAAAAAGCCCTTCTATACAAAGGGCTTTTTTTATGAGAAAGGAAGTGTTACGGACAAGTAACGCTGCCTTGAACATCAAGTGGTGTGATGGTCCCTTGTGATAGTTCTTTGTCGAAAACAATATCATTTAACGATGCGCTCAATGAACCGCCTACGCTAGAAATAGTAATTGTTCCGCTTGATGCCGTGTATATCGTTGTGCCTCTGATCAGTTGAGCTTCAGCATCGTTGGTAGCATTCATCAGGGGATATGCAATATTGAAAGTTCCCGGACTAATAGCAGAATTAAATGAAAGTGTAAATGTAGCAATATCAGTAGAGCTTCCTTCTCGTCTAAATGCCGCCACCATAATAGAGTCTTCACACATTCCGCTTCCAGGACTTAGTTCAAAAGTACTTGAACCAATGGTTATGGTATTTCCACCGGAAGACCCGCCTCCAGAACCTATTCGAGTCCCAGAAAACATAACATCACCCACAATATCATCATCGGGATTATCCACGGTTGCAGAAAAGGTGAACGTGTTGTTGTCAGAACTTAAGCTTCCCGAAATTGAAGTAACCCCTGAAGAGTCTGCGCCAGTTCCTGTAAAACTCCGAGTAGAGCTACTAAAAGATGCAATAGGGTCTCCATCTGTAGAAATTAAATAACCACTTCCCGCTGAAGTAACATCAAATGTTGCAGTTCGAGTGATATTAGTATCGGGAGTGGTGAGATCAAAAACCGCTGAACCTTCAAAAGAACCAATGTAATTGATTGAAGAAGTGCTTGAAGAATTGTCGTCATCATCGTCATCTTTATCGCAAGCAACAGCAGTAGTAATTAACAGGGCAAGAACACCCATGCGCCAAAAGTTTTTCATAGCAATCGGATTAAGTTGTTTGAGTTAAAGTACAACTTTTACATAAAAGCATACAGGTTTGCAATGCTTTAAGCGTATTGCTCTTATGGTAAAATGGTCGCGAGATTCTCTGTGACCAATTTAAAGGAGTGACTCACCTTAAGTTGAGGAAACCTTTAGTAAGTGTTCAATGTGGTATTCAACTAAGCGATCAATTGGCTTGCGTACTATGTTCCCAACTGTAATGCCAAGTTCATCGGCAGCTTCTTTGATAGCGTCTTGGTAGTAGAAAGCAACTGAACCTACAAAGTGAACAGGAACGTCTTTATATTCCGGGTAACACATTACATGGTTAGCAAAGAATAGCTTCATCCCATCACGCAGTATCGTTTTAAAAGGCTCTTCAGTCTTGTAATCACTGATGAATCGCACAAAGCTGGCTAAATAAACATTTGCATTTGCCTTGGAGTAAACATTATCAACAACCTCTCGCATGGTTAAATCATATTGAACTTTAAAGGCGTTCGCAATATGATCGGGTAATTGCTTGTACAGGAATTTTGCAAGTAATTGCTTGCCAAAGTAAGATCCACTGCCTTCATCTCCTAAAATATAGCCCAATGCAGGAACTTCTTCTCGAACCCGCTCTCCATCAAAAAAGCAGGAGTTCGACCCTGTTCCAAGAATGCATGAAATTCCAGGACTACCATTGTAAGTGGCATAGGCTGCTCCTAAAAGATCATGATCAACAAGAATTTCTGCATTTTTAAAAATGAGTCTTAGTGCACGGGTTACAATTTTATTGAGATCCGGAGAAGAACAACCAGCACCATAGTAAAAGATTTTCTCTACAGAAGGAGCAAGTTCGCTCAATTCAGCATTTTGCTTAATGGCCGTGGCAATTACCGCTTCGCTGTGAAAATAGGGATTGAATCCCATCGTAAAAGGCCTAGCAATTACCTTGTTGTTTGGTCCCACAACTATCCAGTCACACTTTGTAGACCCACTATCCGCAATCAGAATCATAATTATTCTTTAAATCGATACTATATCCGCAATCCGCAATAACTCTCTGTTAATTTCAGGGTTCTGCTTTATCGCTTCTTCAAGCCCAACATGAACGAGGTTTCCATCGCGCACTCCAATCATAACGTTGCTCTTTCCATTCATTAACGCTTCCACAGCTTCCACCCCCATTCTGCTAGCTAGAACACGGTCAAAATAGGAAGGTGTTCCACCCCGCTGAATGTGTCCGAGAACGGTTACTTTTATATCATAGTCTGGGAGTTTGGGTTTGATTTTTTTAGCAAGCTCATATGCCCCTCCACTGTGGTCGCCTTCTGCCACCATTACTAAACTAGATGATTTTTTACTTTTTCTGCTCCGCTCTAAGGAGTTAATAAGGTGGTCGATGCCTAAGTTTTTTTCTGGAATTAAAACGGCTTCACTTCCCGCAGCAATACCACTATTAATGGCAATATGGCCAGCGTCACGTCCCATCACTTCTATAAAAAACAGCCGATTGTGAGAAGATGCCGTGTCACGAATCTTATCTACCGCCTCTACAACTGTATTTACAGCGGTGTCGAAACCAATCGTATAATCCGTTCCAAAAATGTCGTTGTCAATTGTTCCAGGTATGCCAACACAAGGTATGCCAAATTCACCTTCAAAAACATTCGCTCCCGTAAACGATCCATCCCCACCAATTACGATTAAAGCGTCGATTCCCCTTGAAACAAGTTCATCAAATGCTTTCTTTCTTCCCTCCGGCGTTCGAAATGCTTCACTCCGAGCTGTTTTTAAAATTGTACCACCGCGGTTGATAATGTTCTTCACAGACCGGGCATTCATCGATGTGATTTCACCGGCAATCATACCATTGTAGCCCTCTTTTATTCCAAAGGCAGCTTTGTTGTAATAAACTGCTGCGCGAACGCTAGCCCTTATTGCAGCATTCATTCCTGGTGCATCTCCTCCAGAAGTTAAGATTCCTATGTTTTTGATCACGGACAAAAAGGTTTATAAAACTAAGATAGTGTAAAAAATACACTTTGTATTATCTTCGGTGCTGAATTGGAACTTTTCAAGTTAAAACTGTCTGAACTAAATGAAATGGTATGGCCAAATTATTAGACATTTCTGTTGACTGCGTTGTTTTTGGATTTGATGAAGAACAATTGAAAGTCTTATTGATTGAACAAATGCCGCCGGAAGATACAGCAAGTATTGAGAAACGCTATGCTCTACCAGGTGATTTACTTTTAGTAGACGAGGGATTGGATGAAGCAGTTAGCCGCGTGCTGATGCAACTTACTAGTTTAGAGAATCTTTACATGGAGCAGTTTCAAACGTTTGGCAACCCCGATCGCGTTTCAGGGCTCAAGGACCAAGAATGGTTGCGAGCGTTTCGTCAAAATCCTGAAGCACGTGTAGTTACAGTGGGGTATTATTCGCTTGTAAAAATGGAAGACTACAATCCAAAAGCAGATTCATTTGCCAGTGAAACAGTTTGGATGAATTTAAGTGATGTACCTCAGTTAGCGTTTGACCACAATCAAATTTTAGAAACAGCATTGGAGTCTTTAAGGGAAAAAATTAAATACCACCCCATTGGTTTTGAACTTCTTCCGGCAAAATTTACCTTGAGCCAGTTGCAACAGTTAAACGAAACGGTTTTAGGCGATCAGCTCGACAAACGAAATTTTAGAAGGAAAGTTCAGAAGATGGATTCGGTTGTTGCGTTAGATGAAAAACAAAAAGGGGTTGTTCATAAACCGGCTCGTTTATACGCTTACCGCCCTTGAGAGGGTTCTATTTAATGGAATGTGGTTGTATCATTTAATCTCGCTTTAGATGCTGGGAGTTATAAACTAAGCTGCACCTTTCTGCTAATTTTGTCGAACTTTTTGCCGTTACGCGTGTAATCAAAAAGTGAACGAAGTCATATTATGGAAAAACAAATCAAAGGGTTTTCGAAGTTATCCAAGGAAGAAAAGATTTCATGGGTGGCACATTCATTCTTTAATAATTCCGCTGAAGCAGTAAACACACTCAAGCGTTACTGGCATCCCGATGAAGAAACTCAACAACTTCATGATGAGTTTATTGAGAATACGCTTACGAACTATTACCTGCCATTCGGAGTGGCGCCAAATTTTAGAATCAATGACCGCATGTACACGATACCAATGGCCATTGAAGAAAGCTCTGTTGTTGCTGCTGCTGCTAAGGCGGCTTCGTTTTGGTTGGATCGTGGTGGATTTCACACAGAGGTAGTGAGCACTAAAAAAATTGGGCATGTCCACTTTGTGTACTATGGTGATTACAACAAGCTTTGGGATTTTATCAATAATATCAAGGCCCGGTTCTATGAGGATACTGAACCCATTACGGAGAATATGCGCAAACGAGGTGGCGGTATCCAAGATATCATGCTCATTAATAAAAACTTTGAGGAGCCCAATTACTATCAACTCAAAGCTACTTTTGAGACTGTTGACTCTATGGGAGCAAACTTCATTAACACATGTTTGGAACAGTTTGCTCAAACGTTAGAGCGTGAAATTCAGGCGGCCCCTCAGTTTACTCCTGAAGAGAAGAATATTCAAATTATAATGTGCATCCTCTCAAACTACACACCTGAATGTTTGGTTCGTGCAGAGGTCAAATGCCCCATTGAACAATTGGCAACTGAAGGAATGTCAGCAGAAGAATTCGTTCAAAAATTTGAACGAGCTGTTCATGTTGCCCGCATTGAACCTTACCGCGCAACAACTCACAACAAAGGAATAATGAATGGTATTGATGCAGTTGTAATTGCAACTGGAAACGACTTTAGAGCGGTTGAAGCTGCTTGCCACACATATGCTGCACGCACCGGTCAGTACCGCTCCCTAACTGATTGCGAAATTAAAGATGGAGAATTTCGCTTTTGGATAGAGGCTCCTATGGCGTTGGGGACTGTTGGTGGCCTAACTTCTTTGCATCCCGTAGTGAAGTTGGCACATGAGCTTTTAGGTAATCCTTCAGCAAAAGAGCTGATGGGAATAGTTGCCGCAAGTGGTCTTGCTCAAAACTTTGGCGCTTTGCGTGCCCTAGTGACAACTGGAATCCAGAAGGGACATATGAAGATGCACCTCTTGAATGTGCTGAATCAACTTGGTGCAACCGACGAGGATAAAGCTCAAATGAAGGCACGATTCAACGATAAAGTTCCTCACTACAATGAAATTGTAAAAGCATTTTGCGAGTTGCGCGGAGTGTCACGTGTTGAAGAACTTAAAAATAACTAGTTGTGCTTGAATTCCGAGCCAATGGTAAGTTACTGATTACGGGAGAGTATTTGGTTCTAGATGGGGCAAAGGCTTTTGCTATTCCTACTGATAGAGGTCAACGAATGACGGTTTCAAGTGAAGTATCAACTACTGGCCGGCGCATTTACTGGACAAGTTTCGATGAAAGTAACGAGCCATGGTTTGAGGCCACATTTGACCATCATTTTCGTGTGTTACATGCCACCAATAAGGAGGTTGGCGAAAGGCTGAGTAGTTGGTTGCTCCATTGTGCTATGCTAAATCCAGCTTGGCTTCAAAATCCTCAAACGATAATGGTAAGTGTTTACATGGATTTTCCAAGAAATTGGGGGCTGGGAACAAGCTCTACTTTGCTTGCAATGCTCGCTGAATGGGCAGAAGTTGACGCTTATCAATTGTTGGATCAGGCATTTACGGGTAGCGGATATGATTTAGCGTGCGCAGTTGCTGATGGTCCCATTGTCTACTGCCGGAATGCACACACTCGCTATAAATCGGTGCACTGGAACCCCGCGTTTGCAAACGAACTATTTTTGGTTTACAGCGGAAATAAGCAACACAGCGATAGAGAGGTGGCGCGCTACGCTACCCTTCAATTTAAGCGTGAGGAAGCGGTTGAACGCATGAACAAGCTCACAGAACAACTGATTGATGCAACCACGTTGCGTGAATTTGAAGCACTTATTGAAACGCACGAGTCGTTTATTGGTGATTTGTTGGGGGAAGCGCCCATTAAGCAGCAATTCTCTGATTACCCCGGCGCAATTAAAAGCCTAGGTGCTTGGGGAGGCGACTTTTATCTCGCAACGCGGGTGGAAGCGCGTTCCTATTTTGCAACGCACCAAATGGGTCCAGTATTCTCATTGAGCGAACTTTGTAAACTTAGCAGAACGAGTTGATCACTTGGCGTTGCTCTTTTGTTAACTTGATGCAGATGATGTGCATCGTAATTCACATAGGTTCACTTACTTTGGAACAATTTTGCATCAATTGCGTTTTCAGCGGATAGCACTATGAAACAAACCGATTCCACACATCAATTTATTCCGGCAAAAGAGGAGCTTGAAAGGAACTTAGAGTCTGGCAATATTACTTGGGAAAGCCCCTCTAATATTGCCCTAGTAAAGTATTGGGGTAAGTATGGAGATCAGCTTCCGTCAAATGCTTCACTCAGTCTAACATTGAATGCCTGTAGCACAAAAACGGCACTTGCTTTTGAACGCGCAGATAAAGGAGGGGAAATAGCCTTTCATTTTGAGGGAAAGCGCAATGATGTTTTTGGTCAAAAAACAATACAATTCTTTGAACGGGTGAAAGCGTATTTCCCATTCATTGAAGATTATAACTTCATTATTGATACTTCAAATACATTTCCTCATTCAAGTGGAATTGCATCCTCTGCTTCTGGTATGAGTGCCGTAGCGCTATGCCTTACTGAAATGGAAAGAATGTTGCGGAGTGTATGGGGGCTTAGAGAATTTGAGCGCAAAGCTTCATTTGCTAGTCGTTTGGGTTCAGGAAGCGCTTGTCGAAGCATTTATGGAGGTTTGGCAATGTGGGGAGAGCATTCAGAGTACGCTGGAAGTTCTCAGCTATATGCAATTCCATACGTTCATGAAGTCCACCCCGTTTTCAAGTCTTTCCAGGATGTCATTTTACTGATAGACCGTGGTGAAAAAGTAGTGAGCAGTACCGTAGGTCATGGATTGCTGGCAGGTCATCCTTTTTCAGAAACTCGTTTTGAGGTTGCTCAAAAAAATATGGCAAACCTTAAAGCAATCCTAAATTCTGGTGATGTAGAGGCCTTTGGAGCTTTGGTTGAGGCTGAGGCCTTGATGCTGCATGCTATGATGCTTACAAGTAGTCCAAACTTCATTTTAATGAAGCCCAATACATTAGCTGTTATTGAGAAAATTAGAAATTTCAGAACAGAAAAGGGGGTTCCTGTGTTTTTTACTTTAGATGCTGGAGCCAATGTTCACATCCTCTTTCCTGAAAATGTAGCTGAAACAGTTATGGGGTTCATTGAAAATGAGCTCATTGTGTATTGTCAGGACAAGCAGTATATTTGCGATAATGTTGGCGAAGGACCTAAGCAGTTAACGCCTGAACTATGATTAAAACGGCCCTCTATTATTCGAAGATTCTCCTGTTTGGAGAATACGGAATCATCAAAGATTCCATGGGCCTCTCTGTTCCCTACACCTCTTACCAAGGATCACTTTCAAAAGTGAATGCGAATACAAAAGAGCACCGTGAGTCAAACGGACATTTACTCCGCTATTTGGAGTATTTAGAAGGAAAGATGGAATCGGGGGAACTAAAAGTGGCTTTAGATTTAGAGCGCTTTAGAAGAGATGTTACAGCAGGATTGTATTTCGAATCGACTATTCCACAGGGATTTGGTGTAGGTAGCTCTGGAGCTCTGGTAGCGGCGCTTTATGATAATTATGCGCTAAACAGAATAGATGCTGACGAAGAGCTTACGAAGGATAACATCGCGAAATTGAAAAGTATATTTGGAGAGTTGGAATCGTATTTTCATGGAAAAAGCTCAGGCCTTGATCCATTAATTTGTTATCTAAGACTTCCAATACTCATAAAAGGCAAAGAGGACTTGGGAACGGTAGGAATCCCAAACTATAGTGACGGTGAAGGTGCTATCTTTTTGTTGAATAGTGGTCAACCTGGTGAAACGCAACCAATGGTGAATATCTTCATGGAAAAGATGAAGCATGAAGGGTTTCGCAATATGATTCGTCAAGAGTTCAAAAAATATAATGATGCCTGTATTCAATCTTTCCTAAAAGGAGATATCACGCCATTATTTTCAAACCTGAAAGAGCTTTCCAAACTAGTATTGGACAACTTCTCACCGATGATTCCTACAGTTTTTCAGAAACTTTGGAAGCAGGGAATTGAATCTAATGCATACTACCTCAAACTATGCGGCTCTGGTGGTGGTGGATTTATTTTAGGCTTTACACGCGACTTCTCTAAAGCCAAGCAATTACTCAAAGACCATGAGTTGGAGGTAATCTACCGATTTTGAAAAGCCTACTCAAACGCCGGCAGCGATACGCAATACTTAAATTAATTGCATTGCTTTCTTTAGTAAGGTGGTACAATATCCTTACTGTTATGCTAGCTCAGTACCTCGCTGCAATTTTCATCATGAATCGCGGTGTAGCAATGCTAGAAGTGCTTAGCAATCCTTTTTTGCACTTATTGGTATTCTCAAGTGCATTTATCATTTCTGCGGGGTTCATCATTAATAGTTTTTACGATTTAGAGCGTGACACCATTAATAGGCCCAAAGAAGTAGTCTTCAACAGGTTGATTACCCAGCAGTCTTGCCTCAATTTGTACTTCTTATTCTTCACAATAGGAATGCTCATTAGTTTTAGTATTTCTAAACAGGTGATGTTGTTTAACTTTTTGTTTTCAGTTGGCCTGTGGCTCTATTCCCATAAGTTTAAAAAGCGTGCGTTGACAGGGAACATAGCGGCAACAGTATTGAGTGTTACTCCGTTCTTAATTGTTGTGCTCTTTTATAGAGATATCAATTATGCCATATTCTTTTACGTAGCATTTATCGCTGTCATTACTTTGATTCGGGAGGTTGTGAAGGACATCCTCTCCCAAAAAGGTGATGAGGTTATGGGGTATGCTTCACTGCCTTTAAAACGTGGAATGCGCGTTACCAAGCGTATTTTATTTGTACTCATGCTATGCGCAATACTACCACCGGTATTGCTGTATGTTACCTATGATATTGACCTCGTAATTGTGTACTTCGCAGTTAGCATCATCATGGTTGGTATTTCTGCAGTTTTTCTCACAAAAGCCAAAACAGACAAGGATTTTCAGCGCATAAACTCAATGTATAAGGCAATTATCTTGCTTGGAATTTTTAGTATTGTTCTGGTCTAGTGAAACGCGATTTAGATGCATATCCGCTGTTGTCGAGGGTAAACTCTCCTGACGACTTAAAGCAACTCGATGAGGGGGAAGCACTCCTTATAATCCGTGAACTTAGAAGTTACATTACTGACGTTGTCTCAGTTTCAGGAGGACACCTTGGAGCTAGTTTAGGTGTGGTTGAGCTTACGGTTGCTCTTCATCGGGCTTTGGATTTACCTCGTGATGTGCTCATCTGGGATGTTGGCCATCAAGCTTATCCGCATAAAATTCTTACCGGGCGAAGGGATTCTTTTTTACAAAACAGGAAGTGGAATGGGATCTCAGGTTTTCCAAAAATGGATGAGAGCAAGTATGATCAATTTGGAGTGGGGCATGCCTCTACTTCAATAAGCGCTGGTTTAGGTCGTGCACTTGCCAATAAGTTAACAGGTAGCAACCAACGGGTTGTTTCAGTCATTGGCGATGCGAGTATAGCGGGAGGTATGGCTTTTGAAGCGTTGAATCACGCGGGAGAAACTGATTTGGACTTCACAGTTATTCTCAATGATAACTCCATGAGTATAGACCCTAGTGTTGGGGCATTGCACAACTATTTGTTATCGAAACACGAAGAGGGAACCCCATGGAAAGAGGAAATATGGAGTCAGTTAGCTGGTAACTCAAAGCATGAATCAAACCTTTTTGAAGCCTTAAACTTTACGTATTATGGGCCTATTGATGGCCATGATTTTAAAGTGATTGAAAAGGTACTCAAGCAACTTGAAGGTGTGCCTGGCCCAAAACTTATTCACTGCATCACCGTAAAGGGTAAAGGTTATAAGCCTGCTGAACAAGGCAATGCTACGAAATGGCATGCCCCGGGGTTGTTTGACCGCGTAACAGGTAAAATTCTCAAACCCGAAGAGAAAGGTCCCAAGCCACCAAAATACCAACATGTTTTTGGCCAAACGCTTAAACTACTAGCAGACCAAAATAAATCGATTGTAGGAATTACTCCGGCCATGCCAACAGGCTCTTCTATGTCGATTATGATGGATGCCTATCCAGAGAGGTGTTTTGACGTTGGGATAGCAGAACAGCATGCCGTTACCCTTTCTGCCGGAATGGCTACCGGAGGGTTATTGCCATATTGCAGCATTTACAGCACATTTCTCCAGCGCGCATATGATCAAGTAATACATGATGTAGCTATCCAAAACATAAAGGTGATTTTTTGCTTAGATCGCGCTGGATTGGTGGGAGAAGATGGTGGTACACATCAAGGAATTTATGACATCCCTTTTTTGAGGTGTATTCCAAATATGAAAATCGCATCGCCATTAGACGAACATGAATTACAAGACCTATTGTACGCCGCACAAGAAGAGACTTATACAGGACCTTTGGCAATAAGGTACCCTAGGGGAAGGGGCGAACATGTAGTATGGGAGAAGGCACCAGCCTATATAGAACCTGGAGTAGCTAGGGAGCTGAATTCCGGAGATGAGGTATGTGTATTATCAACTGGCCCAATTGGGAATCGAATTCAAGAAGTTTGTGCTGCTTTAGGAGAACGCCATATACAGGTAGGACATGTTCATTTTCCGTTTATAAAGCCGCTCGATGCAGCAATGGTTGAAACCCTTAGTAAATCGTATAAGCGCTTTGTAACCGTTGAGGATGGTGCTATTACAGGTGGATTCGGAAGTGCTATTAATGAGTTACTTCAAGAAATGAACCGACTAATTCCGCTTACGCGCATTGGGGTACCCGATGAGGTTATTGAGCAGGGAACACAAGCTGATCAATATGCTCATGTAGGGCTGGACAACAAAACACTCTACGATAAAATTGGTAAGTTAGCGGGTAATTCTGTGAAGTAGCTGAAGTGCTTCAGAGGCATTTGGCTTAACATGATATAAGCGCCTATCCACCATGTTATCGGCTGCACCTCCTGTAGTGTTGATACACACAATGGGCTTATCCATATTGAGTAACCCAGTCATTAGCTGGATGGAACCATCACCTCCACCGATAACAACAGCCCCGTCTGCCATAGCGGCAATACAATGGTGTTTGTCTGCTGTTGAAGCAAGGATTGTACAGTTTGAAATAAGCGCTTTGGGGGCTTTACGATGATTTTCTAAAAAGAGATTCACTGCCCCTTGAAAGCGAGATCTCACTGCAGAAAAAACACCTGTAAATCCACCAATAACTAATTCATCTTGGTATTTAGTTGCTGCTACACCGAGCTCAGCAGCCAGTTGAAGGATGTTTGGTTTACAGTCTTTACCATATCCAAGGATTGCAATTTTCATGGTTCTATACGGTAAATGTAAGTAGTTTGATTATCGTTGTTGGGATTAATCCAGTGCAAGAAGGCATCTACATAGCTAGGCTCAATAACAGCCGCTTGCTGCAATGATGCTCCGTAATAAGTCTCAAATCGCGCGATGCGCTCATCCAATTCAACTGCTTCAAAGAAAACTACATAGTTCGGTTTTAACGCATCAGGCGCTCCATCAATTTCAAGCCTAAGTTGTTCGGCTGGTCTTTTTTTGGTAACGTAGAAGTACGGCTTCCATGAGTCCAAGTAATACTGCGCTGGCAGAAGAAAATCGTGTTTGTGTGAGCTCTCAATGATCATATTATTAAAATCCGCTTGTTCGGAAAGCCAAACCATGGATTCCACGCGATTTCGTTTCGAATACGCCGGAGTTAAAGCGATTAACAAAATGCTATTGACTACCCAGAACCAAGTATAAAACCCGTTCAAGAGCTTTTTTCTTTCCTCCCAAAACCGGGAGGTGTTTAGCCAATCCTTCCAACCAATAACACCGAGCATAATGAAAAATGGAACAAAAGGAAAAATGAAACGCTCCTGCTTATTTGGAAAGTAGCTGTGAAAAGCAAAGAAAATGAATGCAGGAAGAAAGAGCATGAGGTGCTTGCGCCACATACGCCCAAATCCAAAAAACCAAAATAAACTGATGGGTGGAATTAAAATACCACCAACCGTTAAAAAGTACATGTACCAAGGTCTGGAAAAGTAGCTGGTTTTGTGTTCTAAATTGTAGCGCACGTATTCTTGAAATTCTGCAAAAGGTCGCTCCCAAATGTAAATGTCACCCAGTTGCGTAGCTGAAAATGCGAGGCCAACGGCCAACGAGAATACAGCAGCGGGAACGATTTTGCCCCGAAAAACGAAAAACAAGCCAAACCCAAGGGCGAACAGAGCTGTTTGGAAACGGATACCCATTGCCACTCCCACAAATAATCCAGCTATGAGGAGCGCACCGACCCCATATTTTTGATTGTCTTTTATCAACACCCAAGTAGCGTACATTAAGGGAACAATACACACTACTTCTACTAAATTTCTCACTGAAAGCATAGGGAATACCCATCCAATAGCTAGCACAGCTCCAACCATTTTTGCTGCTTTTTGGTTAGCAACGCGCTCGGTTATTTTGAATCCAAGAAGTATTGGGAGAAGGCCATAAGCACCGTGGATGAGGCGTATTATGAACATTTTTCCTTGAGGACTATTGAGTCCAATGGCTTCCATAATCCAAAGTAATGCGAAATGAATACCAGGGTAAAAGAACGAGTGCCCGCTAGGTGTGTCTGTTGTGGGGTCGTCTGGTAGCCAATTATTATAATCTTCGCCATCTACAAAGCTTTGAGCGGCCTCAATAACCAGAAAATGGTCGTCGTGCATTCCCCAGCCTTTAGAAAAGATTGCTGCAATTAGCCTCAAGATTCCGCCTGTAACAAGCAGAAAAGCCAATGGGTTTTGATCCCAAAACGCACGTAATTGTTTCATGGGTGCAAAATAAAAAAAAGGAAAGCCTGAACAGACTTCCCTTTTAAGAGTTTATGAGACATAGGATGTTAATCTTCTGCCTTGTAATCCCACTCTTCAAGAAACTTAGTGGTGAAATCTCCTTTGCGGAAGCGTTCATTATTCATAAGCTTCAAGTGAAATGGAACCGTAGTTTTAATTCCCTCGATGATGTATTCGCTGAGGGCTCTTTCCATTTTTAAAATCGCCTCTTCTCGTGTTTGAGCCACGGTAATGAGTTTAGCAATCATAGAATCATAAAATGGTGGAATGGTATATCCAGCATACACGTGTGTATCGATGCGGATACCATGACCTCCTGGCTCGTGGTAACTTGTGATTTTGCCAGGTGATGGACGAAAGTTGTTAAACGGGTCCTCTGCATTTATACGAACTTGAATGGCATGCATTTGCGGTTCGTAGTTTTTACCTGATATTTTCTCTCCAGCAGCAATTTTAATTTGCTCTTTGATGAGGTCAAAATTGATTACTTCTTCAGTAATTGTGTGCTCTACTTGGATACGCGTGTTCATTTCCATGAAGTAGAAATTGCGGTCTTTATCCACCAAAAACTCTACTGTACCAACACCTTCATAGCGAATGGCTTTAGCTGCTTTTATAGCTGCTGCTCCCATTTTTTTGCGAAGCTCTTTTGTCATAAAAGGAGAAGGAACTTCTTCTACTAACTTTTGGTGACGTCGTTGAATGGAACAGTCGCGTTCTGAGAGGTGACAAGCTTGTCCAAATTGATCTCCGGCTATTTGGATTTCAATGTGTCGTGGTTCAACTACGAACTTTTCCATGTACATTCCATCGTTTCCAAAAGCTGCACCGGCTTCTTTTCGCGCAGAATCCCATGCTACAATGAGGTCTTCCTCATTTTCACACATTCGCATTCCCTTACCTCCACCACCGGCAGTGGCTTTCATCATAACGGGGTACTTGATTTCCTTGGCTACTTTTTTAGCATGTTCAAGGTCTTCAAGAAGTCCTTCTGATCCAGGAACACAAGGAACACCGGCTTTAATCATAGTAGATTTTGCCGTTGCCTTATCTCCCATTTTATCAATATGTTCAGGGGTAGCACCGATAAATTTAATGCCGTGTTCTCCACAAATTTTAGAGAATTTAGAATTCTCAGAGAGGAATCCGTACCCTGGGTGAATGGCGTCAGCGTTCGTAATTTCTGCAGCTGCGATAATGTTTGGAATCTTAAGGTAAGATTCTGAACTCGATGCTGGACCAATACAGACGGCTTCATCTGCGAAACGAACGTGAAGGCTGTCTTTATCAGCAGTAGAGTAAACAGCTACCGTTTTGATTCCCATCTCACGACATGTACGGATAATCCGCAAGGCGATTTCGCCTCGGTTTGCAATCAGGATTTTTTTAAACATGATCCTAAATTAAAAGTTCAACCTTAAGATGGGTCTACCAAGAATAATGGTTGGTCGTATTCAATTGGTGATGAATCATCTGCCAACACTTTTACGATTTTACCTGAAACCTCAGCTTCAATTTCGTTGAAAAGCTTCATTGCTTCAACGATACAAACTACATCTCCTTCTTTGATGGTGTCACCAACATTAATGAAGGGGGGTTTATCTGGCGATGAAGCCCGGTAAAAAGTACCAATCATTGGCGATTTGATGGTAATGTATTTAGAATCGTCATCAGACGCTGTGCTTTCGCTAGCAGGAGCCTCAGCTTCTTGGGCAGGAGCTGGTGCAGGTGCGGGAGCCGGTGCTGCTTGTTGAGCAGGCATAGCAGGCATTGCCATTTGAGGCATAGCCATTTGCGGCTGCATGAAAGCTTGGGCTTCCTCTCCTTTTCCTTTTTGCTTTGAATCGCCAGTCTTGATAACGAGCTTAAAGTCTTTTGTCTCTAATTCTACTTCTCCAACTCCAGACTTAGATACAAATTTAATTAACGATTGAATCTCGTTCAACTCCATTGGTTTCTGGTTTTATAATGAAAAACTAAGATAGTATAATTGGTAAACCTGTATTAGCTGTTGTATCCCCACTTTAGGTAAACAGCTCCCCATGTAAATCCCCCTCCAAAGGCGGATAAAATGATGTTATCTCCTTTGTTGAGCTTAGGCTCCCATTCCCAAAGGCACAAGGGAATAGTTCCATTAGTTGTGTTTCCATAGCGCTCGATGTTAATCATCACTTTCGCAGGGTCTAAGCCCATTTGACGGCGAGTAGCATCGATTATGCGCAAATTGGCTTGATGCGGAACTAACCAGGCCACATCGTCGGCAGTAAGGTTATTACGTTCCATTATTTCGCGTGAAACACCAGCCATGTTTTGAACAGCACTTTTGAAAACAGGAGATCCATCTTGGTAAATGAAGTGTTCTTCTGCATCCACTGTTTCGTGAGAAGCAGGCTTTATTGATCCGCCGGCTTTTTGATGTAAGAACTGTCGTCCAGAACCATCTGAACGCAGTATGGTATCTTGAATTCCCAACCCGTCAGTAGTAGGCTCGAGCATAGCAACTCCACTGCCGTCTCCAAAAATGATGCAGGTAGAACGGTCTTTGTAATTAACGATGCTGGACATTTTATCAGCACCAACAACAATTACTTTTTTGTATTGACCGGACTCAACAAATTTGCTAGCTGTAGTTAGGGCATATAAGAATCCTGAGCAAGCTGCCATGAGGTCATAACCAAAGGCATTCACCAATCCCGCTTTATCGCTAATGATGTTTGCAGTAGCGGGAAATTGCATATCAGGTGTTACGGTTGCGCAAATAACCATATCCACCTGTTCAGGCTGTGTATTGGTTTTTTTCAACAGGTCGTGAATGGCAGGAACAGCTAAATCTGAGGTTCCCAACCCTTCGCCTTTTAAAATTCTGCGCTCTTTAATACCTGTGCGGGTTGTTATCCACTCATCTGTGGTATCAACCATAGTCTCAAGTTCGGCATTCGTTAACTTATAGTCGGGAACATACCCGGCCATTCCAGTTATACAAGCGTTGATTTTTTGCTCCATTACAAAAATGCGTTTTGTATTTTTTCAGATAAACGTGCTTCACAAACGTCTTTCGACAAAAGAAGCATGTTTTTTATAGCGGTTGGACTAGAAATCCCATGGCCTATCAACACATTCGAGTTAACACCGAGGACAGGTGTTCCTCCATAGAGCTCGTAGTTGAATCGGTTGAAGTAGTCATCCTCGATTTTTCTTCGTTTGACCAAGGTGAAAAAAGCTTCCGCTTCTTTTAATACCACGTTTCCTGTAAACCCGTCGCATACAATAACATCGGCTTTTGAATTGAAGAGATCTCTTCCTTCAATGTTACCAATAAAATTAAAGTCGCGTGTGTCTACCATCATTTCGTGCGTTGCTTGGGTGAGCAAATTTCCTTTTTCGCGCTCCTCTCCAATATTTAGGAGGCCCACGCGTGGATTTTCAATGTTGTAAACATGTTTGGCAAACTGTGACCCGAGAATACCAAACTGGTACAAAACATCTGGCTTACAGTCTGCATTTGTACCAACGTCTAAGATGATACTAACACTGCCATCTTCTTGAGGGATAGCAGAAGTAATACAAGGCCTTATCACTCCGGAAATTGCTTTCACTGTAAGCATTGAACCGACAAGCATAGCTCCTGTATTTCCCGTACTTGCAAAAGTGTCTAGGGCTCCTTGTTTCAGGGCTCCAAAACCTTTTGCTATTGAGCTGTTCGGCTTGCGGGTAAAGGCTTTTGCCGGATGCTCTCCCATGCCAATATTCTCAGTGGTATCTATAAAATCAAAAAGAGAAGGCGCTATTCCTTCTCTTTCCAAAAAGCTTTCGTTGGCTTGTTGATCACCAACTAAACATATTTTACAGTCCTCTGGGAGGATTTTCATTGCTTCTATCGCTCCAGCTAAATTGGAGTCGGGAGCATAATCTCCTCCTAAGGTATCAAGTCCTAAGATCATTCAGGCCGATTTAATTTGGTGTTAACCGTTATCCGGATAGACCAAATTTAGAAAGATTAGCTAACTAAGCTAATACTTCCTTCTCCATAACTACCTTACCCTTGTAATACAGTTTGCCTTCGAACCAGTGCGCTCTATGATATAAGTGAGGTTGACCAGTTGTTGGACAAACAGCAATAGTAGGAACTTCTGCCTTGTAGTGCGTTCTTCTTTTGTCTCTTCTTGATTTGGACTGTTTGCGCTTTGGATGTGCCATGCTGCTATGTATTACTGAGGCAGAGCCTCATTGTTACTTCAATTTTTTTAATGCTTCCCATCGAGGATCAGTGTCTACACCATCATCTTCAACATCCTCTTCGGCAAGTTGACTAATTATGGTTTCATCACAACCTCCATCGGGATGTGTTTTTTTCATCGGGATGGCCAACATGAGAAACTCAAATAAATAAGGGGCGATTTGCATCTGTGTTTCATTAGGCCCAATGGATATGACGTCAT
This sequence comes from Salibacteraceae bacterium, assembly GCA_965661625.1. Lineage (GTDB taxonomy): Bacteria > Bacteroidota > Bacteroidia > Flavobacteriales_G > Salibacteraceae. Next base: position 134,998 of record CBFIEM010000001.1, on the reverse strand, counting down.
CTGTTATTTCAAATTGGTCTTCACCGAATTTCACAAATAATTTATCCGTTATTCCTATTGGTAAATCGAGTGGTTGCCCACAGCGATCGCAGTTGACTGATATGGTGCCTTCTAAGTCAAAATAGAAGGTGAGCATTGCAGACTGCTTATCTAATGTTACCGTTGCATTCACCGATATATCATCGATATCATGTAAGGTTTCCCGACTTTCAATGAACGTTTTGTCTAGTTCAAACACGAACTCGTGCTTGCCTAGTTTTTTGCCACCAAATGGAATTAAAAACTCCTGATCTAAGGCATCCTCTTTTTTCATAGGGGGCGCAAATGTACGAATTTACTGTTATCCACAAAAGCTTCTGTAAAGTTATTAACGTTCATTGTTCCCCCTCGAAACCAGTGGGTTGGAACTCATAGCACGATACCTTTTGCGGCTGTTGTAAATGTCACAAGCATTGTAAATAGCGTTTCTCAGTGAGGCGTGAGAAGCCTTGCCTGTTCCTGCGATATCATAAGCGGTTCCATGATCTGGTGATGTGCGCACTATTGGGAGACCAGCTGTAAAGTTTATTCCTTCATCAAAGCTAATGGTTTTGAAAGGCACTAATCCTTGATCGTGATACATTGCTAAAACCCCATCATAGGATTGCCACTGGTTAGAACCAAAAAAGCCGTCAGCTGAGAATGGTCCAAAACAAAGGATTCCCTCATCTTTTGCTTTTTTTAATGCGGGGTTGATAACCTCTTGCTCTTCACCACCTATCAACCCATTGTCCCCATTGTGCGGGTTCATGCCTAAAACGGCAATTTTGGGCTTTACAATTTCAAAGTCTTGTGTGAGGGATTTGTTGAACACCTGAAGCTTCGTGATTATTTTTTCACTGGTCACGTGATTTGCGACATCCTTTAACGGAACATGGCCGGTCACAACACCAACGCGCAATCCATTATACACCATAATCATGAGGGGGTTTTCCTCATTAGCATAAGATGCGAGGTATTCGGTGTGACCGGGGAACTGAAAGGATTCGCTTTGAATATTTTCTTTATTGATGGGTGCGGTTACCATAATATCAATAAAATTGGATGCGATATCTTTGGTAGCACGTTCTAATGCTGTAAAAGAAAGTGCTCCAGCTTCTTGGGTTGACTGACCAAAATCTACGCGCACATCTTCTTGTGCAACTTCCAAGACATTGATTTTTTTTCCTTTTGCCTCAGTGGCCTCTTTAATGTAATTCAGGTGCAGGTCATTCATTCTCAGGGCCTTCTTCGTAAAGTTTGTCGCCTTGATGTTGGTATAAATAATAGGAGTGCAACTGTCAAGCATTCGGCCGTCTTGAAATGTCTTGAGCACGGTTTCCATTCCTACTCCATTAATATCTCCACACGTAATTCCAACTGTAATTTTGCGCACTTTTTTTGTCATGATGCAAAGTTAATGAATAACCCATTCCTACCTCTTGCTCATTTTGATAGGTTATTCATGAAAGAAAATGAACATCTTTAGTGAAATACCACAACCTTTCGAAGTAGTTAATCGTTATATTCAGTCCTGAGAAACACGAGAACGATAATTATTCGGTAATTTGCAATAACCGATAATGTCGGCGTTAATAATTCGCATGAAGAGATTTCTAATTTTCTTTTTTTTATTCACCAGCGCAATGGCGAGTATGGCTACTCACAATCGTGCCGGAGAGATTACGTTCGAGCACTTGAATGGATTGACGTATCGTATTACCTTGACTACCTACACCAAGGCGTCTTCTGTAGCTGCGGACAGGTGTAAATTAGATATTGATTTTGGAGATGGAACCTCAGAAGAGGTAAACCGAGTAAATGGGACAATTGCCAATGGATGTAGGCAAGGGGAATCTATTCCAGGTGTAGACATCAAATTTAATCAATACATCGTTGAACATACTTTTAGTGGACCAGGAGAGTTCCTGATATCGGTTTTAGACCCCAATAGAAATAGCGGAATAAAAAATATTCCGAATTCAGTATCACAAGTTTTTTACTTGCAAACGCGATTAATCATTCCGCCTTTTGGTCAAGTACAAGGAAATAACTCCCCTATTTTATTGAATCCTCCCATCGATGAAGGATGTATAAATCGCGTTTATGAGCACAATCCTGCTGCTTATGATCCAGATGGAGATAGCCTCGTTTATTATTTGGTTGAACCTTTGGGAATAGGAGGCAATCCAATTCAGGGATATGAGTTGCCAGATCAAATTCCAAATCCATCGCTCGACAATGTGCTGACATTGGATAGCACGAACGGAACACTCATTTGGGATTCCCCCAAAAGTATAGGGGAGTATAATGTTGCCTTCGTTATTGAGGAGTGGCGGAAATTGGCAACCGGACAATATGTGAAGGTTGGAGAGGTGCTCCGAGATATGCAGATAACCATAATGAATTGTAACAACGATCCGCCAAAAATCGCACAACAAAGCAAGGTGTGTATTGAGGCAGGCACAAATTTCTCTCGAACAATAATTGCGAATGATCCGGATAATGGGGATCGCGTAACCTTGACAGCATCTGGCGAGCCATTGTTGCTTGCTGATGCCCCTGCAAGCTTCAGTCAGCCGGTTTCTGGGATCAATTCTGTATCACAAATTTTTCGCTGGAATACAGCTTGTTCAAACGTAAAGTCTAACGATTATCAACTTGTGTTTAAAGCCAAAGATAATGGAGACCCGAAGCTGGTTGATTTCGAGATATTAAATGTTGAGGTAATTGCTCCAGCAATTGCGAGTTTTCAGGTTAATGCATCTCGGAACACCATTGAGTTGGATTGGAGTCAAGCACCTTGTGCCGAGGCGATTGGATACAGGATTTATCGGAAAACAGATTCTTCTGGTTTTGTGCCTAATGATTGCGAAACAGGAGTGCCCGGTTATACCGGTTATAGTCTGCTTACTGAAATCAATGACCTCAATCAAACAACATTCATAGATGACAATGGCGGCTCCGGATTGGTTCACGGACTTAAGTACTGTTACTTGATTATTTCATACTTCAGTGATGGGGCAGAAAGTTATGCGTCTCGAGAGGTTTGTGCTGAACTTGAGAAAGACCTCCCGGTAATTACCCGAGTAAGTGTAAATACAACAGATGTGGTACAAGGTTCAGACTCCATTGCATGGTCGGCTCCTGTTGATTTAGACCCCATTCAATGGCCACCACCATACAGGTATACACTTGAACGAGCTGCCTTGTTGGATGACTTTACAGAAATTTGGCAGTCGGCATCAAATACAAACCTTGCCCTGATCGACACCTTATTTAGGGACGATAACTTGAATACTCGTGATATCCAGTACCGCTATCGCATTGGTCTCTATTCTGGTGTAGATGAAGATTTTGTAGGCTACAGTCAAGAAGCAACTTCACCATTTCTGAAAGCAACACCCCTTGACAATCGGGTTAGGCTGCGTTGGGACATTGACGTGCCCTGGAACAATGAGCGATTTATTATTCAGCGTGAAGACAATCAGGGGGTTCTTCAAACACTGGATACCATTTCAAATACTGAGTTTATAGATGAAAATCGAATTAATGGAAGGACGTACTGTTACCGTGTAATAACTATTGGACGCTACACTACCCAGGGCTTCATTGATCCAATTATCAATAATAGCCAAGTGCGTTGTGTAGTTCCGGAGGATCTTCAGGCGCCTTGCCCTCCTTCTTTAAGTTTAAATACCAGTTGTGATAGTGTATTTAACGAGTTGATTTGGACCAATCCAAATACAACGTGTGATACAGTTGATGATGTGGTTAGTTATAAGATCTACTATACACCCATTCAAGGAAATGAATTCGAACCCTATTTGGATATTCCCGATGCAAATCAGTTAACCGTTTTCCTAGATACACTCAGTAGCCTTGCGGGGTGTTATTACATTACTGCGGTGGATTCATTCAATAACGAATCACTTCCGTCTAACACGGTCTGTGCCGATAATTGCCCAATTTATCGACTACCAAATGTGTTTACACCTGGAGGGGATGGCTACAATGACTTTTTTAGACCTTTTCCATACCGATTCGTGGAGAGCATTGATATACGGATATATAACCGTTGGGGTAAAGAGGTCTTCAATGAAACGGATCCTAATATCATGTGGGAAGGAATTGACGTTGAAACTGGTCAAGATGTGCCAGAAGGAACCTATTTTTACGTTTGCACGGTTAATGAAATAAGACTCACAGGAATTGTGCCTCGCATTATCAAAGGCTCCCTGACGCTATTGAGGCAAGAAAATATATACCCCAAACAATAATACATGTTCACAGGAATAATAGAGACTCTCGGGAAGGTAGAGCAAATTAAATCCGAACTCGAGAACGTCCATTTCATGATATCGAGCCCATTTTCCGATCAACTTAAAATAGACCAAAGTGTGGCTCATAATGGAGTTTGCTTAACAGTTACAGGGATTAAAGGTGATGCGTATTCCGTAACAGCAATCAAGGAGACGTTAGACAAAACGGCGCTTGGAGAGTTATGTGAAGGTCAGGTGGTTAACCTTGAACGTTGCATGCAAATGAACGGTAGGATTGATGGGCACATTGTGCAGGGACATGTGGACCAAAAGGGTGTTTGTAAGGCCATTCAAGAAACCGGTGGGAGCTGGAAATTTACCTTTGAATACGATCCAACGTTGGGGAATATTACAGTTGAGAAGGGATCAGTAACAGTAAATGGTACAAGCCTAACGGTTGTAGGTGCTGCAAAAGGTACTTTTTCAGTAGCAATTATTCCTTACACATACGAACACACGAATTTCCACCAACTGAAAATTGGGGATAGCGTGAATTTAGAGTTTGACATTATTGGCAAATACGTTGGTGCATACCTACAGCAGGCAGACCACCTATAGGTTGGTTTAAAACCCACAGGTGTCGAATCTAATAGGTGGCTGTTCCTCCAGTTAAAAACGTATTTTCGCGACAAGAATTTGAACATGAAAAATATCCGAAATTTCTGCATCATTGCTCATATCGATCATGGGAAAAGTACCCTTGCAGATCGTTTGTTACAAGTCACAGGAACGGTGTCTGACCGCGACTTGCAAGAGCAAACACTCGATGATATGGATTTGGAGCGTGAACGTGGGATAACCATTAAGTCACATGCTATCCAAATGGACTATGAGCACGAAGGGGAGCAGTACGTGCTAAACCTTATTGACACTCCAGGACATGTTGATTTCTCATATGAAGTGTCACGTTCCATTGCAGCATGCGAAGGAGCTTTACTCATTGTTGACGCCACGCAAGGAATCCAAGCTCAAACCATCTCAAATTTGTATTTGGCACTTGAGCATGATTTAGAAATCATTCCGATTTTAAATAAAATGGACCTTCCAAGTGCAATGCCTGAAGAGGTTTCAGATCAGATTGTAGAATTGATCGGATGCGATTATGAAGATATTCTTCAAGCCAGTGGAAAAACAGGAGAGGGTGTTGAGGATATTCTATCAGCCATTTTAAGTCGCGTTCCTGCTCCTAAAGGAAACCCTGAAGCGCCACTAAGGGCCATGATTTTTGACTCTGTTTTTAATCCGTTCCGTGGGATTATTGCATACTTCCGTGTACTTGATGGGGAAATCCATAAGGGAGATGAGGTGAAGTTCATGAATACAGGAAGTAAGTATAATGCCGATGAAATTGGAGTTCTTCGCTTAAATCAAGAGAGTAGAAAAGTGGTTAGGACTGGGGATGTAGGATATATTATCTCCGGAATTAAAGTGGCTCGTGAAGTTAAGGTTGGTGATACGATTACGCATGTTTCTAATCCTACACAAGCCGCTGTTCGTGGATTTGAAGACGTGAAACCCATGGTTTTTGCAGGTATTTATCCAGTTGATACGGATGAATATGAAGAGTTACGTGAATCACTTGAGAAACTTCAATTGAATGACGCATCGCTTACGTTTGAGCCAGAATCATCGGCCGCCTTAGGTTTTGGTTTTCGATGTGGCTTTTTAGGGATGCTTCATATGGAAATCATTCAAGAACGATTAGAACGGGAGTTTGACATGACCGTTATCACTACAGTTCCCAACGTTTCTTACACGGCAACAACGCGAAAGGGAGAAACTTTAATCGTTACAAATCCAAGTGAATTTCCGGATCCAACACTGCTTGAATCTGTTGAGGAGCCATACATTACCGCTACCATTATTACCAAGTCTGAGTTTGTTGGAGCAGTAATGACCCTATGCATAGAGAAAAGGGGAGAGCTTCAAAATCAAACGTATTTGACAACAGATCGTGTTGAATTGAGTTTTCACCTGCCTTTAGCAGAAATTGTATTTGATTTTTATGACCGACTGAAAACCGTATCGAAGGGTTATGCGTCATTTGATTACTCACCCATTGGAGATAAAGAGTCAAAGTTGGTTAAACTCGATTTACTCTTAAATGGAGATCAAGTCGATGCTTTGAGCGCATTAATTCACAAGGATAACGCGTTTGAACTAGGTAAGAAAATTTGCCTGAAGCTTCGAGAGCTAATTCCGCGCCAACAGTTCGAAATCGCTATTCAAGCAGCGATTGGGAATAAAATTATTGCTCGTGAAACTGTCCGTGCACTCCGAAAAGATGTAACCGCTAAATGCTACGGTGGTGATATTTCACGTAAGCGGAAGCTCCTTGAAAAGCAGAAAAAAGGAAAGAAACGCATGCGACAGGTAGGGAATGTAGAGGTTCCACAGAGCGCATTTATGGCAGTTCTTAAACTCGACTAAGAATTATTTCTTTTAAAGTGTAACTTTTCAACTCTTTATTCGTACTACATCGGACAAGAGTTTAAAAGATGAATGTATCCGAATACAACCGGACGGTAGACCTTTACTCAGATAACCTGTATCGCTTTATGCTGAAATCCATTGGGGATGATGCTTTAGCAAAGGATTTGGTTCAAGAGGCTTACTTAAAGTTGTGGAATTCTCGCAATCAAATTCCTTTTGAAAAATCTAAGTCGTGGCTGTTTACAACAGGTTACCGCACTATGATTGATCAAATCAGACGTGCAAAACATCAGGGAGATTGGAATCAGGTTGATGAGTCGGTTTATGCTACAGCTAATCACTACTCGGATTTGTCAGAAATACTGGAACAAGCTTTGGAGCGTCTTCCTGATATTCAGAAACAAGTTGTTTTACTGAGGGACTATGAAGGTTATGCCTATAAAGAGATAGGTGAAATTACCGGACTTGAAGAGTCTCAAGTCAAGGTCTATATTTTTCGTGCGCGGAAAAAGCTCAAGGAATTTATTGGAAGTGTGGAGGGGGTGCTATGATAACAAGATCGAATTATGAATTGTGGATGATTGATTATATGGATGGTAACCTCACGCCATCTGAACGGATGCTGTTACTTGATTTTCTAAATGAACACGATGACCTGAAAGAAGAGCTTTCTTGTTTGCAACCAATTCCGCTGAATCATAACGATTCTCCTCCTTATTCACATAAAGATGCTTTAAAGGTGAAGGTGAATGCTGTGCCACCAATCAATATGCATAATTATGAGGAGTATATGATTTACTCATTAGAAGGACAACTGAGTGATGCAGATCAAGAGCGGTTGGATAGCTTTATTGCGAAGAACCCAACTACTGAAATAGACTTTCAGTTATTAAAGCAAACGATTTTATCGCCTTCCACCATAAACTATACACATAAAGCTGACTTGTACCGGGAGGCTACAATCATTCCTTTGGGTGCAACAGTGATTCGCACTATTAAGCGGTTTGCAGTAGCTGCAAGTATGTTGTTGGGAGGTATTTTTATAGTGGATAGTTGGAATGATTCACAGTTGGTTCCGATGAGTTATATACCAACAGAAATAGAGCAGCAACCAGAACTTTATGCAGAGCGCATGAGCTTTGAGTTCAATCAGACTAAGGTGTCAAGCGAAGAACAACCTAGGATTTCCAAGGCTGGTTACTCCAAACCTGTATCAACAACAAGGACAACACTCAATGCTATATCACTGACTTCTAAAAGCACCAAGCGTATCTCTCAACCTGTTATCGAAAGAGATTTGCAATATAACCAAGGCTATTCAAACCCAACTTCCATACCCTCATCAGATACGAGACGGCCGATGAAGCCTGCTGAATATGTGTTGGGAAGGGTTTTTAAAGTTAACCCAACTCAACTTGATGAATACAATCCTGTTATGGGAAAGGATATTGTAGAAGAAGGGATAGCACAAGTGGCGAGCGAATTGATTGAAAACACCCAGAAGGCTAAAGATCAAGTGTTTACCCGTAAAGAGCAAGGGGGCTGGGAGTTGAGACTTGGCAAGCTTAAAATAAAACGCAAGTAATCCCGATATTTGACCCATGCAGGTGAACTTGGCAGAAGAGTTGTTTGATCTCTCTATTCTTAAGGCGCTTTATTGGGAGCGAAAGCGCACACTTATTTGTGGAGATCTGCACGTTGGCAAAGTGGCCCACTTTCGAAAAAATGGTATTCAAGTGCCTGTAGCGGCAAGAATGGATACCTTGGAACGCTTGGGTGCAAGCCTGAAAGCGTATAGGCCTGAAAGGCTGCTTATACTCGGCGATTTATTTCATAGTAAGCACAATTCGGAATGGGAGGAGTTCGGAACCTTCCTAAGTAAGTTTCATGATTTTAGTACCGTGTTGATTATTGGAAATCACGATAGGCTGCACAATCAGCATTATGAAAATTATAATATCCATACCGTGCATGAACCTCTGCAAGAAGCGCCATTTATTTTTTCTCACGAGCCGTTGACTCGAACCGAAATACCTGAAGGAATGATCAATATGCATGCGCATATACATCCTGGAGTTCAGCTGCAGGGAAAAGGTCATCAGCGTGTAAAATTGCCTTGTTTACACTGGCGAAATAACCAAATAACTATCCCCGCTTTTGGTGGATTTACAGGAAAACACATCGTTAAACCGAAAAAGAAGGACCACGTTTGGGTATATACCCCTCAAGAGGTGATTGCGTTTATCTAATCACACAAATCGTTTTAAAACAAACGATTAAGACAGGTCTAAAAAAACTTTTCGGTCTACTTGGTGATTATTCTTCGATTGTAGCTATGCATTTGAGCTCAATTGCAATTGGTGTAGGAAGTGAGCTAATTTCAACAGTCGTTCTACACGGTTGGTTGTCTTTAAAATATTCGGCATACAAGCGATTCATCGTCTTAAAATCGCGCTTCATGTTCACCAAGAATACAGTAACATCAACCAGGTTATCCCATGAGGACCCCGACTCTTCTAAAATGTACTTGACGTTATCAAAAACACTTCTTACTTGGGCCTCAAAATCAAACGCTTCAAAGTTACCATTGTGGTCTAATACAAGACCGGGAACACCTGAATCATTGGCATCTGAACCTGCCGTTCTAGGTCCTACACCTGAAAGAAAAAGTAAATTGCCAACTTTACGGGCATGCGGATATAAACCTACAGGTTTTGGGGCTTTCTGACTGTTAATGCGATCTGACATGTTTCACTTATTTAAAGCAATACTACAATTTTTCGGTACTGTTGTTTACACCGAGTTGGAAGATCAGTGCAGAAAAGACTACAACGCTGCAGCCAATGAGGTTATACCACAGGTAGGAAAGTTCAAACCAGTGTAGAACTGTACCGAGGTGACAAACAAGCACACTGACTTGACCAATTACACCTCCAATGAATGCCGATTTTGCATTCACACGTTTAATAAAAAAGGCAATTACAAATACGCCAAGAATAGTTCCATAGAACAGGCTTCCAAGAACGTTTACAAGTTGAATTAGATTTTCAAATAAACTAGCAGACAAGGCAATGCCAATAGCCATAAGACCCCAGACTGCGGTAATCCATTTTGAGGTAGATACTTGCTGCTTTTCTGAAAGTTCGCGCTTTGTTAAGCGCTGATAATAGTCTACCATAGTTGTGCTAGCTAACGCATTTAATTCACCTGCTGTACTAGACATGGCAGCAGAGCAAATAACTGCCAAAAGCAACCCAACAATTCCAACGGGTAAGTGATTCAAAATGAACGTGAGGAAAACATAATCGGTATCTCGCGTTTCAACACCTACATCAGCTTTCTGTATATACCCTTTGAGTTCATCGCGAATTGCGCTAGCCTTTTCTTCAAGCACAACAGCTTCATTTAAATGATGCTCATCCTGGGTCTTCACATAAGACTCCAACTTTTGTTTCTTTTCAATGAATATAGCATGGTGTTTAGCTTCAGCTTGTTTAACTGAATCGCCATAAGCAGTTTCATATACCATTGCTTTACCAGGTTCATTGAAAAAAGCAGGAGGCTCTTCGAATTGATAGAAGGTAAAAACCAGGATACCTACGAAAAGAATAAACAGTTGCATCGGAATTTTAAGCAAGGCGTTAAAAAGCAAGCCAAAGCGAATTTCAGTGATGTTTTTACCCCCTAAATAGCGTTGAACTTGAGATTGATCAGTACCGAAATAGGAAAGTGAAAGAAAAAATCCTCCAAGTAAACCGGTCCATAGGGTATACCTGTTTTGCAAGTTGAAAGTTGTGTCAATAATTTGCATTTTATCCATTGCACCGCCAATGGTGAAGATTTCATGAAATCCGACAGCATCTGGCAGACGGTCCAGAATAATAAAAAACGCGATAAACATCCCCAAGAAGATGATACCCATTTGCCACTTTTGGGTTACACTTACAGCTGAAGTACCTCCGCTAACCGTGTATATAATGACTAAAAACCCTACCAGCAAACAAGTTGTGGTAAGGTCCCAACCAATTAACTTGGATAGCACAATTGCCGGGGCATAAATGGTGATTCCAGCCGCTAGTCCACGTGAGACTAAGAATAAAAATGCGGTAAATAAGCGAATGCGTAAGTCAAAGCGTTTTTCCAAATATTCATATGCCGTGTAAACGCTTAAGGAATGGTAAATTGGAATGAAAACCGCAGAAATAACAATCATCGCCAGTGGCAAGCCGAAATAGAACTGGACGAAACCCATCCCGCTTTCATAGGCTTGACCAGGTGTTGAAAGGAAGGTGATGGCGCTAGCTTGTGTGGCCATAATACTCAAGCCGATGGTGCCCCACTTCATGGAGTTATCGCCTTTCAGGTAAGAAGCAATGGTGTGTTGGTGACGTGTTTTCCACGATCCATAGGCCACAATTGCAAGCAATGTTCCGATTAATACAACCCAGTCGAGTGTTTCCATTAGCTACTGTAGTGTGAAGTAAACAACCAGTAAAGAAGTATTTGAACAACTAAAGCTCCTGCTACAAGTAAATAGTATGTATTCCAACTCTTAAAAAGAGGGGGCTTATTCTCCTTGTCCATAGCTCATGATATTTGCAAATAAGCGATAGGCTCCAGGTACACCGGCAGGGAGTTGGCGGAAAAAGCTAATTCCAGTGTAAATAAAGGTGCCTTTTCCATAATCAGCAACCAGCAGGCCACCATTTCCAGGTTCTTCCCCCGGGTCATTCCAACTTATAAGGGCATCAAATTTTGATTCATCCCATTCGCCTGCAAAATAAAGCCCCCGTTCTTGAACCCAATTATCGAAGTCCTGCTGATTGATGGCATTAGGCGTTTTTAATAGGGGATGATCTTTTACAATTAATCGTGCTTCTGCTTCTTCTACGGTAACGCGCTTACGACTTAGAGCTAACTCATACGGTGCGAAATTATTTACCACAAGGCCTCTGTTTGTATTGTACTGCACAACAAGGTGTCCGCCATTTTCAACATATTCCAACAGAATGCCATTGAGTTTCTCTAGCGACTTTTCCGTATTGTAGGCGCGAATTCCCATAACCACAACATCCATAGTTTTCAGTTTATTTAGCGTTATGGTCTTTGATTCGATTGGGTGTACACGATAGCCAAGTTCTTCCAATGCAACTGGAACGTCGTCGCCTGCACCCATGATATAACCTACATGCTTCCCGCGAATCTTTGCCGGGGCATGAACAAGTTTTACCGCACTTTCTGGGAATACGAGTTGTTGCTCAATATGCGGGTATTCAATGTTCACTTGTTGTTGTAACGGCGTATCGCCTAGCTGAAAAGTTAAGAATCCACTTGTCATCTCCGCTGGCGGTGTTAGTTCAAATTCAATGAACGCAACGGGGTTAGTTGAGTTGAGTGCCAGTGTTGACGCTTCTGGGGTTACCGACCAACCATCGGGCACAATGGGAACAACATTTCCCTCAACCTCTTGTGATGTTTGCTGAGTTACTTTTAACTGAATGCGCTTGGGTTCGGCTGAAGTGAAAACAAGGGTGTTCTTCTCTGGGTTTGCAGTCACCATTGGGGTTATGTGAAGTTCTTTATAAAGCTCACCATCGGCGCGGTCTACCCATTTGTAACGTACCGGAACGTCATATGAAATGTTGTGACCAAATGCTTCGAGTGTTATTTCTGCATTCAGGGGAGCATCGTTCTGAGGTTGCCCAAGGAGTGCATAGTTGGAAACACTAAATAGGTTGGCAACTGCTGCATGTGTTAACCAATACGGATTAATAAATGATGATGCTGGAAGAAGTTTTACACGTGTTTGAATCATGTCATTTGAAAGGCTCGTGCTCAAATCAAGAGACTTTCCTTCAACATGAGCACTTACAATGTTTATGTCGGCATTGACCTGACTTAAAATTTGAAAATTGAGTTCAATGGAGTCTCCAACAGCATATTGAGGGGATTCGGCGAGTAACTCAAACCAGATTCCACCACATGCCAAAATAATTTCCTTGACCTGTTCTAATTTATAACTCTTCCAAGGGTTTGGTGGTGTTGCTTTTATCTGTTCGTGAAGCTCAACAAGAAGCGGTAAGGATTGCGCAGGATTACTGGGGTCAAATGCCTTTAATAATTCTTCAATTACTTGCTCTACTTTTCCCCCACCTTTCACCCTTTCAGACCAATTAAGGGCTAAACCAGATATAAACGTTCCCGACGGATTGTCGCCTTTTATGGGTTTTAAATATTCCACTTGACCGCCTTTAGCAAGTGAAGCTCCGAAGCCTTGAGACCTGTGCTGAGATCTACTCATTCCAGCTACCTCGGTATAACTTCTTCCTAGCAATGGATTGAATGTTCCAACATCAACAGTTATGTATTCATCTTTGCGCTCTTCGATGTTTTTATCCCACCATGGACTGTCATTAAACAAGAGACGCTGAACTTTCCAAGTTCCATATTTTTTGGCACTCCAAGGAAATGCTTTTGGATCGTTAACTAAGTCAAACGCCTCTTCGGCGAGTAAGGCAGATGCTGTATGGTGTCCATGCCCAGCGTATGATGTTGGTGGGAACCGAAGTACAATTACATCGGGCTTGAATTTTCTAATGGTAGCTACTACATCGCTGAGCACACTGTCACGGTTCCATTTTTTTAGTGTTTCTTCTGGAGTTTTAGAATAACCAAAGTCTACAGCACGCGTGAAGAACTGCTCTCCACCGTCAAGCTTACGCGCTTCGCGCAGTTCCTGAGTTCTTATAAGGCCCATGTATGGTCCTTTTTCCGTACCAATTAAATTCTGGCCACCATCTCCTCGCGTTAGCGATAAATAGGCTGTTCGCATCTTGACTTCATTCGCCATCCAAGCGATAAGTCGTGTATTTTCATCATCAGGGTGAGCTGCTAAGTACAGTGCATTTCCAACTACGGGAAGCTTTTCCATTTCCAACTGAATGCGAGCGGCATCCCATCGAGGTTGGGCAAGGAGCGTAAATGAAATCAGGACAGCAAAAAATCCAAGGGAAAAGTACTTCATGGTGTTCATTTTGAGCGGCTAAAATAAGCAATCGTTTATCGGAAGGCCAATGTATCCAGTGTTGTGCTGCTTATCGTTTTGTTAAGCAAAACCTATAACCTCATTATTTGTTGTACTTCAAATGAAGTTAAAGGTAAACTTGGTTTGGCTTAAACGTGACTTACGCCTTAGTGATCACGCTGCTTTGAAGGCAGCTTGCAAAGCAGAGGGCAAGGTAATTTTGGTATTTATTGCCGAGCCAGACCTCATAAATCATCCGTGTTACGCTGATCGTCATTGGCAGTTTGTTACTGCGAGTTTAAATGATATGGACAAACAGCTTCACGCACACAACACGCGCATTAACCGTTGCAGTGGAAACCCTACTGCTGTTTTTGAGTACTTCCGCAAAGGAGCAGATGAATTGGCGATTTACAGTTATGAAGAAGTAGGTGTAGCGGCGACCTACGAGCGCGACAAACAAGTTGGGAACTGGGTATTGGAACACGGTGTTAAGTGGAAAGAGTTCCCTGCTAATGGCATTCAACGCGGAAGAAAGAATCGAGTCAACTGGAATGCGTCATGGCACCAAATAATGAACAGTGAACTAGATCAACCTAAATTAGATCAAACACAATTTTTAGACTATTCATGTTTTTACCCTGAAACAAATTATCCTTCTAGCTGGCAGGAACAACCTGCTTTATTTCAGCCTGGGGGAGAGTCGAGTGCACACAAGTACATGAAGAGTTTCTTTCAGAATCGCGGTAGAAATTATCACACTCAGATTTCAAAGCCGGCTGAATCTCGTACAAGCTGCTCGCGTCTTTCTCCATACATCGCTTGGGGAAATTTGAGTATTCGGCAAATATATCAGGCATACTTAACGGCCAAAGAAGAGGTGCCCCACAAACGTGCATTGAATACATTTCAACAACGGCTCCATTGGCATTGCCATTTCATTCAAAAGTTTGAAATGGAATGTGAAATGGAGTTCGAAACCTATAATCGCGGTTATGCAGACTTAAAGCAAGTTTTGGACGAGCAACTATTGGCGAAATGGGAAACAGGAACTACAGGATTTCCGCTTGTAGATGCTTGCATGCGATGTGTTGTTGCAACGGGGTATTTAAACTTTAGGATGCGGGCTATGGTGGTTAGTTTTTTAGCGCACCACCTGTGGCAACCATGGAAGTCGGGGTCCGCATTTTTAGCGCGTCAGTTTTTAGATTTTGAACCGGGAATACATTACCCACAGTTTCAGATGCAAGCTGGATTAACCGGTGTGAATACGATTCGTATCTACAACCCGATTAAACAAGCGCAAGAACATGACCCTAAGGGTGATTTTATTCGCAAATGGGTTCCCGAATTGCAGGAGGTTCCCACTGCTTTTATTCATGAACCACATAAAATCCCTCCCATTGAATCCCTCCTATTAAATTTCCAGCCCGGTATTGATTACCCCTTACCTTGTGTGGATATTGCCATTACAGGTAAACAAGCAAGAGATAAGCTTTGGAAATTACGCAAGGTTGCTGAAGTAAAACGAGAGGCAAAGCGCATTGTGAAAAAACATACGTTACCCAATCGCGATGGCTCATAAAAAAGTAAACCTACCAGAAAAGACGTGTAAGTCTTGCGGCCGGCCCTTCAAATGGCGGAAAAAGTGGAAACGAGAATGGGATAAGGTGATATACTGCAGTGAGCGTTGCAGAAGGAATAAAAATTCTGTTTGACCAAACCTTTTAAATAGACACTGCGTTTTCATGAGTAGTTATATGAAAAAGCTAGTCACCTTTAGTCTTGTTCTATTAATCATCGTTGCGGTGGTTAATTCAATTGTATAATCGGTAAACCCATGTGCGCTTTCGCTGTTACATGGTAATGAAATACCGCACCTCTGTTTTTCTATTTTACAAAGATTTACGCATTGCAGATCACCCTGCGCTGCACAAAGCATGCGTTGAATCAAAGACGCTATTACCTGTGTGTATCAAAGACGATACCTGGTGGGAATCTACCCAGTTTAGTATGGGTCGTATTGGTCAGCACCAGGCTGTTTTTTATCACGAATCGGTAACAGACCTTAAAAAGCAATTGCGCGAAGAACAGAGTGATTTATTCACCTTCACTGGCGACTCGGTTCAAGTACTTGAAGCGATAAAGGAAATCATTGATTTTGATAGCATCTTCTACAGCGAAGAGGATGCAGTTGAAGAACAAGAGTTAATAAACCGCTTGAAACAGGCTTTTCCAACGGTGGAATTTAACTCAGTCCATTCGGGAGATTTGTACAACAGGGCTGAACTGCCAACACCAGTAGCTTCTTTGCCAAATGTGTTTACGAAATTTCGAAAACAAGCAGAAAAACAAGCCGTTATTCCTGCATTGATGGCAAAGCCTGTTATTCCTCCATTGCCAGATTCGTGCACAGCCTTAAGGTCAAATAGGGCAAAATTTAATGAGCAGCAGCCACCGAAATCATTCCCAAAGACTAAAAAATTTAAAGGGGGAAGTAATGCTGCCTTCGCTCATTTGAGTTGGTATTTTAGTAAACCAGAACGACCTAAATCCTATAAGGAAACGCGCAACGGATTGCTGGGAATGGATTACAGCACAAAGTTTTCTCCGTGGTTAGCATGGGGATGCATATCACCGCGAACCATATACTGGAGGTTAAAGGACTTTGAACGCATCCACGGCAGTAACGCGAGCACTTATTGGATATATTTTGAACTTCAGTGGCGCGATTTTTTTCGATTTCACGCTTCTAAGTATGGGGCAGCTATTTTCAGCAAATCGGGTATTCAAGTCAATATTCCGGAGGCTCAGCCAAACGAAAGCTGGTTTGAAGCTTGGAAAAGGGGAGAAACTGGCATTCCTTTCATTGATGCAAATATGCGGGAGTTGGCGCAAACGGGCTTCATGAGTAATCGAGGAAGACAGAATGTTGCGAGCTTTTTGGTTCATGACCTAAAGCAAGACTGGCGTTGGGGTGCAGCTTGGTTTGAACAGCAGTTAATAGATTACGATGTTTACAGTAATTGGTGCAATTGGAATTACGTTGCTGGTGTTGGAACAGACCCACGCAAACAGCGGTATTTTAATGTGATTAAACAGGCAAAAGGCTACGATCCGGATGGAGCGTTTGTGAGGCATTGGATTCCTGAAATTGAACAGGTAAGTGGTGCGTTTGTGCATCAGCCCTATTTGTCTGGCGCACCCTTACCTCAAACCTACGAAGCACCAATTTACTGCTCACCCCGTTGGTAATTACAGTTTACCTACTAATTTGTAGTAATCTTTGAGTGTTTTCATGAACGCGTTTCGTTCATTGCCGTTTAAAAACAGCGGCTCAGCGCGTTCGCCTTTGAGGTGGTAAATTTCTGCTTCATCGGCAATGGCAGTGTAGAGCTTAACCCCAAGCAAAAACTGATCAAAACTGGTCTGCCTGTTTAGTTCAAATGTGTCTGCATTTGATGTCACGAATTTCATTCCCTCACCCTGATCTAACGCGGGATGTTCAAATTTTAAATAGGCTTCATCCATACGCCAATTATTTACAATTATGGGAAGAAATTGCTCATCGCGCTTGTAGTTCGCTAAGCTACGCAACGTAAATAATTCAAACTGGGCATCCTCTCGCTCCTCCAAAGCGTAGTAAAATTGCCGCACATTTTTGAAGTAAAGTGATTCGCTCTCGAGTGCTTTGAAACTCACTTCATCCATTCGAATAGGCTTATGCTCAGGATTGGTGATGAAGGCAAAAGCGATCATTGCTAAAAACCACAGTACAAAAATCAATTTCAGACTGACGTTCTTCATAGTATTTAAACCAAAGTGGTACTAAAGATGTTTAAAAGGCCTGATTGTGATTTTGAATGAACACTTTTGGCAAATCGTGTGTTTAGGAAGTATTCAATTATGCAAATCGAAGGATTAAAAGACATATTAGCTTGCACCACAAACCGTGGTGATTCATTAGCGGATCTCGGAGAAACCAGAAAAGTAATGTTGGTCTTTCTGCGCCATTTTGGGTGCACGTTTTGCAGGGAGGCACTCGCCGACATGAATAAGGAAAGAGCGGCTATAGAGGCCGCAGGTGCAGAAATAGTGCTCGTTCATCAGGTAGCTGAATCGCACGCAGAAAAAATGATGAAAATCTACGGTTTGGAAGATTTACACCGAATCTCTGATCCGAATTTGGAGCTTTATGATATTTTCAACCTGAAAAAAGGTTCATTTCGCCAATTATTTGGGCTACGAGTATGGTTGCGCGGCATGGCTGCGGGATTACTAGAGGGCCATATGGTAGGTCCTTTGAGCGGTAATGGTTTTCAAATGCCAGGTATATTTCTTATTCATCGCGGAAAGGTTTTGCGCTCTTTTGTGCACAAGCTGGCCTCCGACAGGCCGAATTACAGTAAGTTGGCAGCATGTTCTTTATCTTGATGCCGTGAAAGCTGTTGTAATAGGAGCTGGAATTGCCGGCATTGCTTCTTCCATTCGCCTGAAGTTGAAAGGTATTGATGTTGCTGTTTTTGAGGCAAACGCTTATCCAGGAGGGAAATTAGCTGAGTTTAAAGAACATGGTTTTAGGTTTGACGCGGGGCCGTCGCTTTTTACACTTCCACATTTGGTAGATGAGCTCTTTGAATTAGCAGGAAGACGACCAGAAGCATATTTCAATTACGAGAAACTGGATACGGCTTGTCATTATTTCTGGGATGATGGGGTGACATTTTTTGCTCCTTCCAATCCACGGGACTTTGCAGAAAAAGCTAGTCGGGTATTTCAATGTTCAGCCGAGCAGGTACAACGCTACTTTGAGCAGGCTGAATTTACCTACACCAAAACGGCCCCAGTTTTTTTAGAGCAAAGCTTACATAAGTGGCGCAATTTCTTTTCGCCACAGGTAATCAATGCAGTAGGTCATATGGGTAAGTTTCATATGCTACAGAGTATGAATCGTCGCAATGAGGGAGCTTTTGAAGATCCAAAACTCGTGCAACTGTTCAACCGATTTGCTACATACAACGGTAGCGATCCCTATCGTGCTCCAGGTATTTTAACCATGATTCCGCATTTGGAACATACCATTGGCGCGGCATTTCCGCAAGGCGGAATGCATGCTATAACCAGTTCCTTAGTGAGGCTGGCTGTCGATTTGGGAGTTGAGTTTAAGTACAATGAGCCCGTTGCATCTATTCAAGTTGAAAACAAGCAGGCTGTTGGTGTTACAACATCTAACGCAACTTACAGCGCAGACTTGGTAGTCTCCAATATGGATGTAGTGAGCACTTATCGCAACTTACTTCCCTATCAAAAAGCACCTGAACGCACCCTTAGTCAGGAGCGCAGCAGTTCTGCATTTATTTTCTACTGGGGAGTGAACCGAACCTTTGAGCAACTTGATTTGCACAACATTTTCTTTAGCAGTGATTACGCTGCGGAATTTGATGCTTTGTTTAATGGGGAGAACATCTACAGTGACCCAACAGTGTATGTCCATATCTCTTCTAAATACCGCACGGAAGATGCTCCAGAAGGGAAAGAGAATTGGTTTGTAATGGTTAATGCTCCAAGGGA
The DNA here is from genome assembly GCA_965661625.1 of Salibacteraceae bacterium. Classification (GTDB taxonomy): domain Bacteria; phylum Bacteroidota; class Bacteroidia; order Flavobacteriales_G; family Salibacteraceae. The sequence goes on along the minus strand of CBFIEM010000001.1, from coordinate 115,630 downwards.
TCAAGGTCAAGATTGGGAGAATCAACGAACTTTCATCCGCGATGCAATCGTACGCAAGCTAAACCGAGTTTTGGATGTGGATCTAGCCAAATGCATTGAATCAGAGTCTATACTTACTCCAAAAACCATTGAAACCAAAACGGGCTCACTTCAAGGTTCCCTTTACGGAACAAGCTCCAATAGCAAATGGGCTGCGTTTATGCGTCACCCTAATTTTTCGAAATCCATTGCGGGTTTATATTTTGTAGGAGGTAGTGTTCATCCCGGAGGAGGCATACCTTTGTGTTTACGATCGGCAAAAATAATGAGTGAGTCAGTGAACGTATGAAACGGTTATCTCCCAATGTGCTAATCGTAATTTTAGCAGTTCTCCATACAGTTGGATTGGCAGGCATGAGTGCCCCGTATGCAGAACTTTTCCAGCAACTCACCCCCGTAAACCTGCTCATTTCCTTGGTTGTAATTTTATTGGGCTATCACGAGCTTAATGTAATGGCATGGATCGCATTTTTGGTGGCCTATTTAATCGGATTTGCTATTGAGGTAGTAGGAGTAAATACGGGAATTCCATTTGGCTCTTATTGGTACTTAGATGCGCTCGGAATAAAGCTCGCAAAGACGCCACTCTTAATTGGTGTAAACTGGTTAATTTTAGTCGCAGGAACCAATGCCATCGCAGCGGGAACGAGCTTACCTAGCCTGGGAAAAGCTGCGCTAGGAGCCTTATTTATGGTTGGCCTAGACCTCCTGATTGAGCCTGTTGCTCCTGAGATGAACATGTGGGCATGGGATGCAGAAATGGTACCCATTCAAAATTACCTAGCCTGGTTTGGCATTGCCTTTTGTATTCATTGGATTTGGAATGCATTGCCTTTTCAACGAGCGAACAAAGTAGCTGTTAGTCTGTATATCATTCAAGTAGTATTCTTTTTGATGCTTAACTTTACACTGAGATGAACATTTACTTCGGCATTCTAATTACAGTTGCAACCTTCTGGTTTATGGAGTTTATGGCTTGGTTTACCCATAAATATGTAATGCACGGATTTCTTTGGTATTTCCACAAGGATCATCATCAAAAAGAACCCGGGTTTTTCGAAAAGAACGATTTCTTCTTTACAATCTTTGCAGTTCCAAGCTGGCTTTTTACCATGTTTGGAATGATGAATGGAAATGATTGGCGACTCTACGTAGGTGTTGGGATTTTATGTTATGGAATATGTTACTTCTTGGTGCATGATGTATTCATTCATCAGCGTTTTAAGTGGTTTAGGGGAGCAAAACACCCTTACTTTAAAGCCATTCGCCAAGCGCATAATGTACATCATAAATACAAGGACAAAGAGGATGGAGAGTGTTTTGGTATGCTGGTGATTCCATTTAATTTTTTGAAACAAGCGTATAAAAAACGCAAACAATCAGCAACTGCTTGATGGAGACTCCTTGGCTCTACCTGCTTCTAAATGCAGCTACGCTTTTTATTCCGTTTATTCGATCGTTTGAACCACGTGTTGGGTACGCTCAAAAGTGGTATCGTTTGTTCCCAGCCATAGCACTTGTAGGGGCCTTCTTTTTAGTATGGGATATCATCTTTACAGCGCGTGGATATTGGGGTTTCAATCCATTGTATTTATCTGGACTTTCTTTTTTTGAGCTTCCCCTCGGGGAATGGCTTTTCTTTTTTTCGGTTCCCTTTGCATGTGTCTTCATTTATGAGGTACTCAATTACTTTTTTCCGAAATCCCAGACAATCGATCGCATCGCACCTTTTTTGAATGGCGCGTTAATGGCAATCATGCTGGTATTATTGGTTATTCATTACGATAAGCCTTACACCTTCTGGAACTTTTTATTTAACGTGATATTTTTGGCCTTTGTTCAATGGAAACGCTTCAGCTGGATGGGGAAGTTTTACCGGGCCTATGCCGTTGGACTTATCGGGTTTTTCGGGGTGAATGGAATCTTAACTGGAACAGGTGTTTCCGAAGAGGTTGTTTGGTACAATCCAGAGGTGTTTATGGGGCTAAGGATGGGTACTATTCCTTTGGAGGATACTTTTTACGGCATGCTACTTATCATGATGAATGTTTGGCTTTTCGAAGCATTTAAAAAGCCTAATAAACGATAACTCCTTCCGTGTTATTTCCCAACGAATTGTGCGTACTGGCTCGGTAACGATTAGCTCCAATAAACGCAAGTAATGCATCAAACTGGTGCCAGTTTTCTGGTATAACCGGTTCATTTAATTCGCGCTGTATCATGGTTGTACATGTGGCCAGTGCTTCGTTGGTTTTTTTGTAGAAATGTATGTAGAGTTTTAATCGTCGCGCTTGCATAGCGGGGTAGGTTTCAACAACCTCCCAACCACGACTTTTAAGCACTTGTGTTAAACTCATTGCTCGAGCGGTAAGTCCTCCAAGAAACATAGGCGACATTGCACCAGCTTCTCTATCGGCAGCTCTGTAATGGTAATCAGAGCAGCCAGGAATGTCGCTGTATACACCTGGCAAGGAAAGGGGCGCATCTATTCCGATTAGTCCAGGTTTTAGGTCTTGTAGGTGTTCAAGAATAAAGGCGTCACTATCTTGCTTATTGGTACTTTGATAAAGCCTTATTGAGCTTCCATCTTGAATTGCAAGGGCTGTTTTGCCTGACCGCTTTGCACCAAAATCTATTCCTACGATTACCATGGGAACGGAACAAATCCGGCTAGGGAGTTGTTCGATACACATGAAAAGTAGTGTTTTGAGGGTAGTGCTCGGTGATCAGTTGAATAGCAAACATAGCTGGTTTGAAACGGTTGATGAAAATGTAATATACCTCATGGCCGAAGTACATGAAGAAGCTACATACGTTACCCACCATATTCAGAAAATAACTGGCTTTTTTAGCGCAATGCGGCAGTTTGCACAGGAACTAAAGGCAAAAGGACATGCAGTTCGGTACTTGAAATTGGACGAAACTACCGAGACACCCTCTTTTCCTGACTTAATAATCCAAGTTGTTGGTGAATTGAATGTGGAAAGGGTGGAGTACTTGCTTCCTGATGAATTCCGTTTAGATCAACAATTCAAGGGATTACAAGACCAACTTGCCATTCCAGTGCGTGCTTTTGATACCGAACACTTTTTAACAGAACGTGATGAAGTTGCTTCTTTTTTTCAAGGAAAGAAGCAATGGGTAATGGAGTCTTTTTATAGGTACATGCGGAAAAAGCACGAAGTGCTTATGGAGGATGATAAACCAGAAACTGGCAAATGGAACTACGATCAGGAAAACCGAAAGAAATTACCAAAGGATCAAACCCTACCTGAAGCATTTACATGTGAACACGATGTTTCTGATGTAGTAGAAATGATCAAATCAATGGGAATTCAAACGATAGGGCAGGTTACCCCCCAGCAATTTATCTGGCCAACTAATCGTGAATTGAGTTTACAGTTGTTGGACTATTTTGTTCAAGATTGTCTTCCCAATTTCGGGAAATATCAAGACGCCATGACAACGAAAGACTGGAGTCTATTCCATTCAAGGCTATCATTCTCATTGAATACCAAAATGATTCATCCGCTTGAAGTAGTTGAGCGGGTAGTTGGTGCATACCGCCAATCACAAACGGTTTCGATTGCTCAAGCAGAAGGGTTTGTGCGGCAATTGATAGGCTGGCGTGAGTATATGCGAGGGATATACTGGGCACACATGCCCAATTTCAGTGGGATGAATTTCTTCGATCACCGTGCATCGCTACCCAAGTGGTATTGGAATGGGAAAACCAATATGAAATGTCTCAGTCATTCCATTGAGCAATCATTGGAATATGGATATGCTCATCACATCCAACGGTTAATGGTTACTGGTAATTTTGCATTGTTGGCGGGAGTTTCGCCAGATGAGGTTGATGCGTGGTACTTGGGTATTTATATGGATGCCATAGAGTGGGTCGAGATTACGAATACACGCGGCATGAGTCAGTTTGCAGACGGAGGTATAGTTGGTACAAAGCCTTACATCAGCAGCGCTAGCTACATCAATAAGATGAGCCACTATTGCAAAACATGTGCTTATAGTCACACCAAAAAGACAGGTGAGGGATCTTGTCCATTTAACAGTTTGTACTGGCATTTTTACCAACGAAATCGTGATAAGTTGGAGAAAAATCCACGAGTAAGCATGATGTACCGCGTTTGGGATAAAATGGATGCAGCATCACAGCAAGCCCTATTGCATCAAGCTGAACACTACTTAAACCGAGTTGACTCCCTTTAGTATAGGCGTTCTAGCTGGCTTAGCAACCTATCAATGAGCATTGAAGTAATGCGCTTGTTAGATTCGCTTTTGTACGTAGCGTAAAAGGCAAACTCTGCCAACGTAAGTAATGATACCACCTGATCAATTAACGATAACCGCAAATGTGGATTCGATTGAAGCAAATCCTTAATGGTTTGACGTTGCACCTGGTTTTTGAATGCATTAAACTGCGGTTTAATTTCTTGGATGACCGTTTTAGCTTGAGCTAAGAGCAGTTCATTTTGCAGTTTGAGTATTGGGCGCAATACTTCATTTTGAAATTTTTCCATTTCTCCAGACCCATCTGTGTTGAGGTTCAACTGTGGTCTTATTCTTCTCACGAGATCATCTCTACTTTCCATCTACAAGAAAACAATGAATTCGGCGTTTGGTTCTGGCAAAAAAAAAGGAGGCACTAGGCCTCCTTTCATTTTCCATGGTCTTTGGAAATTACTTTTTAACGATGCGGTAAACTTGACCTTCACCTGTGCGGAGCAAGTAGATTCCTGCATTTAATGCACTGATGTCGATAGTGTTCACTTGAACAGCGGTTAATACTATTTGTCCGCTAATGTTCATTACCGTTGCATCAACGTTGTCAGAGAAGAACAAAGTTCCTGTAGTTGGATTCGGGTAAATACGGAAGTCAGAAGCTGAAGTAAGGTTGTTTGTGCTAACTGTAATTCCATCAGCATTAGTAGCGTCAGGAGTACTTGTAGCAAACCAAACAAAATTAGGAGCTCCATCACCGAAACGACCATACGAAGTATCAGCTGGAGTAGCACCGTATGAAAGGCTATCAACTAATGTCGTACCATCTGCAGTATAGAGTCCTACCCATCCGCCATTGTTGTCCAATGTGAAGTTCGCATAGAAAGCACCTGCTCCACCACCGTTAGCCCAAATAAGTTGGTATCCAGGGTTAGCAACTGTAGTGTTTTCACAGCGACCAATGCGATATAGCTCAGTATTTGTTTCATCATTCGAAATAAACATACCTGCCATATCAACAGCGGCACCACCACCATTGTAAACTTCTATCCAGTCTGAGTAGTCACCGTTACCATCTTGAATAGTCGCAGTGTTTTCTGGCATCAGCTCATTGATGTAAACGTCAGCAGGAGCTGCAACAGCGCCAACTTCTTGGATGTCACTTACAAACATTGGAAATACTTGGTATCCTCCGTCAGCAGGGTCTGATGAGTCAAACTGACCACCGATACCTGTGATGTTATAAGCACCTAGACCAACTTGTAGAATTGTATCTTGAATTTCAGTGTCACGATCCACGCGAATGGTGATGGTATCACCGTTTGCAGTAAGCATATCTATGTTTGCATTACTTCCTGGATTTGGCCAGTCAGCTGTGTCAATAAAAGTAACACCGCGTAGTTCAACATATTCAGCTTCAGTAGCTTCAGAAGGAACATCGATAATCGCTGGAAAATCGATGCAGTTTCCTGTAGAAAGGATGCTCAATGAATCAACGAAGATTTCAGTAAGACCATTGAACTCAATGATTTCACCAACTACGCGTAATTCGTCACCTTGATTAACCGTGTATGCATCAACATCATTAAAGTTGTATACATTAATACCGCCAGTAGCGTCAATTAGGTGAAAACTCAAACCATTGTTTCCGTCTAAGTCTTTTCCATGAACGATTCCTTCTACAGCGCAATAAACACTCAATGAATCAGCTTCAAAGTCTCCGTCAGCATCTGCAGTTACGAGATCAACTGAATAAGTTGGAACGAAGAAGTCATCATCGTCAATATCAATTGTTAAAATAGGGTATGTGCCATTGATCGCATTTTGAACAGGCATCAAGGTAATGATGGCATCTTCCCATCCTTCATTGGCATTGTCATCAACGATGTTTACTGTGATGCTCTGTGTAGTGGAGTCATTACCATTCAACGTAATAAGTTGAGGTGCGAAATCGTGATCATCAACGATTGTAGCAGAAGAACCGTTTGTATCATAATTTACCATGAAACGCACCGTATCAGCATTTACATTTGAAAGCTCGATGTTAATCGTGATCGATCCAGCGGTTTCATCAACAACGATGTTATTCGTATCAAATGATACAGAAACTGGTACTGGCCCACCCCCACATGTCGATACGTGTGATCCTGCATCTGTCCATGTATTACTAGGGAAAACAACCCATTGTGAATTCATTGCAGTTGTTCCAGAAGTACTTGCCCAGTTTGTATCAGGGCTACAAACGTTTGCTTTGCGAACTAGCGTGAAGTTTGCTGTACCATTTGTGGTGCCTGCAACATCCCAACCAGAGCCGGGATCTGGTCCACCAGTTCCTACTTGGTCAATACGCATGAAGTTACCGCCACCCATATCTTTAGCCAAGGCAATAGCATCATCACCGTTAAAAAAAGTTGCAGAACTAAATGCAACGGTAGCATTTGTAAGTCCTGTAATGGCAGGATCTGCTGATGAATTAGCAATTACAATTACTTCACCATCATTTAGCGTTCCAGTAAGTGGAGTAGTAAATTCAGGAAATGTACCTCCATTGGAGATGCGCCACATTTCATAGTTTGATAAATCAACAGTAGCTCCTGTACCATTGTAGAGTTCGACATACTTGTTGCTGGAAGATCCTTCAGCGTACTCCGAAATAATTAGGTCGGTTGTCTGAGCGTATACTCCTGTACCAAAAAGGAATACAACTGCAGCCGACACAACACGTGTAAAGTTTTTAATCATGTTTTTTAGTGATTTGGATGAGGTGCAAAATTAGGTCATCTTAAACTTTAAATGTTAACCTAACTTTAAGAATATCAGAATCGTGTAGCTATAACGCATGATTCTTTGAACTTTTTAACTTCTCCATTTGGCTGAGTAACCTCAATAAATAAAACATACATACCAACACGAGCTTTCTCATTATCGTTTGTAATGCCATTCCAGCTAAACGATCCTGCTGTCCCAAAAAGCTCATTGTTCAGGAGATCACGAACTTTCCTTCCTGCGGCATCATAAACCCTCACATTTGCCGTGTTTCCTGCTTGTGCAAAGGTGTATAAGATAATTAGGTTATCTTCAAATCCATCGTTATCAGGCGAAAACGTCTTACGTGGGATTTCAATTGCTGAACGCGCTACTCCGGCGCCATACTGAGAGTTTTGAAATCCGGGTGTGGCAAATCCCACATCTTCAGCAGCGGAATGCCAATTGGTTTTATCTTGAGATGGACGGTCATAGCTGATGCGTTCAAGAGAAACACCTTCATTGTCATCTAATAATGGGTAATGGAAATCTTTAGAATAAGTAAAACGATCAATTGTTTGTCGGACTACATTTACCAAACGCACATCTCCAGCATCGTTTGCATAGCTCGGTAAGTCTGTTTCATAGAGGGTGTTTACCTGCGCGTTGTTGTATTCAAATGCAATATTTTCTGTCGATTCACAAAAAACAATAAACTCACCTGGCTGCAACGTAATGGGTTCGTCTGTTAGCTTTTTGTAAGACGGACTACCATTTTGGGTAAAACGAAACGCCCAATCGGTTAAACTAACAGCAACGCCTGATTTGTTGTACAACTCTACAAAATCAGATCCATCAGGGCGAGGATTAAACAACACCTCATTAATTACAACATCTCCAGGGGCTGGCAAGCGGAAATCAACGGATGATGTAATAAGAGGCGCGCCTTCACAATCTACAACCCCATTGAAAGTCAAGGTATAGGTTGTGCTGGGAAACAAAGTGTCGCTGAATGTAATGTCTGCTGACTCAAAATAAGGGGGGATTGCATACACACTGTCAATTAAAGCACTTCCTGGAGTTAGCTGATAGGTGCCATTTACAAGTGAAGCACTGTCCATTTGCTTGCTGAAAAATACCCGCACCGTTTGGATTGATTGAATCCCTACTCCAGTAACTTCTGGGTCCAGTGTTCCGAATGTCGGATCATAAAGGCTGTTTAGAGTGCCAGGTGTTCCTCCCAGTTGACTGTTACTGGCACCCCAGTTTTCAAGTCCTCCACACGGGTCTTCAGGGTTAATGCGTTCAATAGTCCATCCCCCATCTTGCTTTGCAGTATCGTTATATGTTTCGAGGTCATAAGTAAGGGCGTCGACCAGCAATCCTTGAGCATTTCGTATAATTACAACATCACCATTATTGTTTTGTGAAGGAAGTGAAGAAACTGTTGCTACTTGTCCGTATGCGGTAAAGTCTAACAGGTCATTATCATCAACGATGATGACGTAAGCCTGCGGGAAAATCAGGCCACCGGAAACAATACTGCTGTTCGAGTAATCGGCAACTTGCAATCCATCAATCCCAAACACAGAGTCTGTTGGATTGTAGATTTCGATGAACTCTGCTTCTGGTAATGATGAGATAGAACCGTCGGGATTTGGGTATACTTCATTAATCACCAATTGCTTAGGTCCGGGAGTTTTGCCCACTGCGAAGGTATTTCCACTTGAAGGAAGCAGATTCCCGGAACAATCGGTTGCTCCTACTAAAGCAAGCGAGTATACCACTCCTGAATCAATCGGAGCTCCAAGAAGTATGGTTGCGTTAATGAAATAGGGTGGGTTGGGGATTACAGCATTGACGTTTATTAATGGATTAATTGAGGCGCCGGCAAGTGACAGACTCAGGCTATCCATCGGTTCTGAAAAAGAAATGCGAAGGGTGGTCAGATCAACAACGGTTATTTCAGCTACTGTTGGAGGGGTTATATCGGGACTGGTATTATAAACACTATTCTGAATCCCGGGAGTTCCTCCTTGTGAATTGGTTGAAGCAATCCAGTTGAACGGACTTGCACAGGGCGAGAGCGGATTGATGCGCTCTAAGCTCCAGCCGCCGGTTGTTTTGGAGTCATCACGATACCACGACAATCCGTATGTAAGGCTATCAATTAACTGACCTGTATCTGAGTTCAATGCGAGGTAGTCGCCAGAATTGTTTAATGTTGGAAACCCACTCAATCCAATAACATTTCCAAAACTACTATACGCAGAACTATCTGCATCATTACACAAAATGAGGTAGTCTCCTGGATAAAGGATTGCACTATCAATAGAACTCGTGCTGGTTCCATCTGTAATTTGCCAATTGGCGAGGGTGTAGACTGTTTGTGTTGGGTTATGGATCTCAATAAACTCGGCACTTGGCAAACCGTTTGAAGGATTGAAATCAGCATAAACTTCATTAATCACCACGCTGCTGAAGCCTGCTGGTTGCGCATTGATAAAGGTGAATTGCAACGTGTCAGCAGGGTTTACATTGTTTGCTGAATCAGTAAGGTTGAGTGCGATAAGGTCATAGGTGGTTCCCGGAATCATTGCATTTGCAAATTGCATGGATAGTTCTGTACTATCTAACGAAGTGAATGAAACCCCTGTAGGAGCTCCGATGCCTCCCGAAACGGAGTAGTTAGAGGTTAGTAAAGCCAGAGGTGCAATTACGGGTTCGCTCAACGCTATAACCAGTTCTGTCGTGGAGTTGGCCATTACTTGACTCAGTACTGGGAGCGTAGTGTCTTGAAAAGGAGTACCCGTAACTACGAAATCGTCGAAAAAAAATTTATCCCTACGGGTGAACGTGAAGTCACATACCGCTCCGGAATAAAAACTTGAAGGATGCGTAATGTCAAAAGCCATTCCTTCTGAAACAAATGTGGACCCCCCTGTGGAGTCGCGCAGCAACTCCCAGTTTCCAAATGCATCTCGCGTGGCCCTTATCCTAACTTGCACAGAAGCTTGGGAAACACTGCCATCAACACCATCAATTATTTCTACAGCAGAACTTCCCGTTTGCCGATATAAACTTATTTCATCCGACTGCCCTCCAATGCGAATGTAGTAACCATTTAATGGGCCCGTTAAACTATCCGTAGATGAGGTGAGGTATATCTTGGCATTGTTTGTTGAAGAGGGGTTGAAGTCCATCTCAACCAAGCATTCCCAAGTTGCATTATTGATTGCTTGAGAAGGAATGGTAAGGTATTTCTCAGCATCGTTTGTGTCAGCGTTTAACCAAAGCCTGAAGCTAGGGTTAACTTCAAAAGCTGCAGTATCTCCATCCCACGAAGGGTTGTTCAAGTAATCCCCATCACTGAAATTATCTGTAAACTGACCAAAGGCCGGATTAAAGAGGAGGAGTAATAGTCCAAAAAGAAGTCCTGCTATAGTGTTGTTCATATAAACCTTTCAAGCAATTCAACAGAATCAAATATATTACTTTTGAACGCGCTAAACTTGGAGGATAAACGATGAAACTGGCAGTAGTTGGTGCCACTGGAATGGTGGGTACAGAAATGTTAACGGTATTGGCACAACGGGGGTTTCCCGTTACCACATTAATTCCCGTAGCTCGCGAGCAGTCGGCTGGAAAAAAAGTGCGGTATAATGGCAAACAATATACGGTGGTTACCCATAAAGATGCGCTGGCCATGAAACCAGATGTAGCGCTTTTCTCCGCTGGGGGAAGCGTTTCTGAAGAGTGGGCTCCAAAATATGCAGAGGCTGGTATTCGTGTTATTGATAATTCTTCGGCTTGGAGAATGAGCCCAGCGCATAAGTTGGTTGTTCCTGAAATAAATGCTTCGGAGCTCAAAGAGGACGATATGATTATTGCAAATCCCAATTGCAGCACCATTCAGTTGGTAATGGTGTTGGCGCCATTGCATGCGGCGTATGGGATTAATCGGGTTGTGTTGTCAACTTACCAATCAATCACAGGAACCGGGGTAAAGGCTGTAGAACAAATGGAAGGAGAGCGTCGCGGAGAAGAACCTGAGATGGTTTATCCTTACTCCATTGATCAAAACTGCATCCCTCACTGTGATGTGTTCCTTGAAAATGGGTATACCAAGGAAGAGATGAAGTTAGTTCATGAAACGGTAAAAATACTGGGAGATGAACGCGTGAAAGTCAGTGCTACTGCAGTTCGCGTGCCTGTTGTTGGAGGGCATGCAGAATCAGTGAACATCATGTTTGATCGCGACTTCGACTTGGGATCGGCTCGTAAAATGCTTCATCAAACTCCCGGAATAATTGTTCAGGACAATCCCGATCTAAATGTCTATCCAATGCCGAAGCATGCAAAGGGAAGAGACGATGTATTTGTAGGACGAATTCGGCGCGATGAAACATGTGCGAATGCAATGAATTTATGGATTGTAGCGGATAATTTGCGAAAAGGTGCGGCAACAAATGCTGTTCAAATTGCTGAATACCTGTTGGCGCAAGGACTACTTCCTGAAAAGTAAAGAAGGCCGCTCTCGCGAACGGCCTTACTTGGGGATTAAAGATTAACTGTCTCGAAAGACAGAAGCGTTCGCAAGTTAACCATTTGAATTTACTTTTCCATGTTGAACAATTATCGAGGTAGCTGGGTTTAGTTGATATGGACCTCACAGACCGCGAGATTGATCGAATAATAGAAATGGCATGGGAAGATCGCACCCCGTTTTCCGCCATAGAATTTCAGTTTGGGCTTCCAGAAAAAGAAGTAATAGCGTTAATGCGAAGGGAAATGAAACCCTCTTCGTTTCGGATGTGGCGTAAACGCGTTCAGGGGAGGGATACGAAACATTTGAAAAAGAGATCCTTCACATCTGGTCGTCATAAGAGTAAATCACAACGCCAAATAACGGGCAATAAAATCACGAAGCGTTAGACGCTGTTTCTGTTTTTTCTTCTGCGAAGAACTTCTTTTGAAACAAGATGATTAATCCCACTCCAACAGAAATAGAAGTATCGGCTATATTAAAAACAGGCCTGAAAAAAGAAAAGTATTCTCCGCCCCAAATTGGCACCCAATCAGGGAAATAGCCACTGATTAGTGGAAAGTAAAGCATGTCGACTACGCGGCCATGGAACCAAGTGCCATAACCTCCACCCAAGGGAAAGAAAGTAGCAATTTGGTGGGCGCTTCCGGAAAACATAATGCCATAAAAAACAGAGTCAATAATATTCCCAAGGGCCCCGGCAAAAATGAGAGACATTGCCCAAACAAGTCCGCTAGGTGCTTGCTTTTTTATAAGTAGCCAAATGTAATATCCGATTCCCACTACAGCTACTATACGAAATATAGTCAGTGCTAATTTACCCCAGTCTCCTCCAAACTCTAACCCGAAAGCCATTCCAGGATTCTCAACAAAATTGATGTAGAACCAATCGGTAACGCGAAACTCTTGGCCGAGGTACATGTTTAGCTTAACCAAAAACTTTGAAAGCTGGTCAATGAGCAAAACTACAAGGGTAATGATTATGGGTTTCTTCAAAATGAAAAGGGCCGATCCATTCGGCCCCTAGAATTTAGTGATTGATGGATTACTGCATGCGCTTTGCCTCAATACTGAGGGTGGCATGAGGAACAACCTTGAGGCGTTCTTTAGAGATTAGCTTTCCCGTTACACGACAAACACCGTAAGTCTTATTTTCAATACGAACCAAAGCCGCTCTCAAGTGACTGATGAATTTTTCTTGTCGAGAAGCGAGCTGGGCAGTCTCCTCACGAGAAAGGGTTTCTGATCCGTCTTCTACCATTTTAAAGGTGGGCGAGGTATCATCAGTTCCATTATTTTCATTTGACATACTCTGTTTGAGTAAGTCCAGGTCGTTATTAGCTTCTTTAAGTTTGCGTTCAATGATTTCTTTGAATTCCGCCAATTCGGCATCACCGTACCTGCTTTTTTCTTTGTCTGCCATGGGATATGTTAGTTTTTTATAATCTGAATTTTAGTTGTAACCCCAGCATCTAGCTCTATTTCTTCAGCGTTTGACATTGCAAGTTGCTTCTGAATATTGAGCTCATTGGCTAGTGTTTCCGAGCAAATATAATCGAAATTCTCTTTTACTGCTTTCTCAATCATATCAGTACTTTCAACATATATTTCTATACGATCTGTAACCTCTAAGCCACTTTCTTTACGCATATTTTGAATGCGGTTTACAAGTTCCCTGGCAATTCCTTCAGCACGTAATTCATCACTGATATTTATATCAAGCGCAACAGTATATGGTCCTTCCGAAATTACGGTCCAACCGGGAATATCGTCTGTAGATATTTCGACGTCCTCGGGTGTAATATGCAAGGCCCCTGTTTCGAGGTCCAATTGATAGCTTCCTTGTGATTCAAGTTGAGCAATTTCAGCTTGTCCAAATTGATTTACTGCTGCAGCAATTGCTTTCATTTGCTTGCCGTATTTTGGACCAAGGGTTTTAAAGTTGGGCTTTATTCGTTTTACGAGCACCCCTTCTGTATCTTCAAGAAGCTCGATTTCTTTGATATTTACTTCCGTTTGGATAAGGGGCGCTACAGCCCGCAGTTGACGGCCAAAAGTTTCGTTTAAAACCGGCACCATAACTTTCTGTAGTGGTTGACGTACGCGGATATCTGCTTTCTTTCTTAGCGAAAGAACCATTGAAGATATACGTTGAGCAATTGCCATCCGTTCTTCAAGGTCGTTATTAATGCGATCAGCTCTTACCTCTGGGAATCGCGCAAGGTGAACCGACTCTGCTTGATCTCGTCCTGTGACTTCATTCAAATCGCGATACAACTGTTCCGAGTAAAAAGGGGCAATAGGTGCTGCTAGTTTAGCAACCGTAATTAAGCATTCATGTAATGTTTGGTAAGCGGCAATCTTATCGTGACCGTATTCACCTCGCCAAAAACGTTTTCTGCTTAAGCGAACGTGCCAATTGGACAAGTTGTCAACTACAAATTCTTGGATTAACCTTCCTGCTTTGGTAGGCTGATAGCCTGAAAAGGCTTCATCAACCTCCTTAATTAATGTGTTTAATTTTGAAATAATCCACCGGTCAATCTCAGGGCGATTATCCAGTTCAATTTCATCTTCAGCATAAGTGAATTGATCCACGTTAGCGTAAAGCGAATAGAATGCATAGGTGTTATGAAGTGCTCTAAAAAACTTGCGTTGAACCTCAGTCACACCTTCAAGATCAAACTTTAGGTTGTCCCAAGGTTGTGCGTTGGTAATCATATACCATCGTATCGCGTCAGCACCATATTTATTTAGGGCTTCAAACGGCTCAACAGCATTGCCAAGGCGTTTTGACATTTTTTGTCCACTCTTATCGAGGACCAACCCGTTACTTACAACATTCTTGTAGGCTACCGAATCGAATACCATTGTTCCAATGGCATGCAAAGTGAAGAACCATCCCCTCGTTTGGTCTACACCTTCAGCGATGAAATCAGCAGGATAGAAGTCATTATTATCAATTAATTCCTTGTTTTCAAATGGGTAATGCCATTGCGCATAAGGCATTGAGCCAGAGTCAAACCACACATCAATGAGGTCAGTTTCGCGGTGCATGGGCTCCCCATTATCATTCACCAATACGATGTCATCAACATAAGGGCGGTGCAGGTCAACTTGGTCGTAATTGGCATCGGCCATATTTCCCACTTCAAAATTGTGCAGAGGGTTGGTTTTCATTACGCCGGCAGTAACGGACTTTTCAACTTCAGATTTTAGCTCTTCGAGTGATCCAATGCACTTAATTTCACTCCCATCTTCAGTGGTCCAAATAGGCAGCGGAATTCCCCAATAACGAGAGCGAGAAAGGTTCCAATCGTTCAAGTTTTCAAGCCAGTTACCAAACCTGCCTTCGCCCGTTGATTTTGGTTTCCAGTTAATGGTATTATTCAACGCGATAAGTCGATCTTTAACTTCAGTTGTTCGAACAAACCACGAGTCTAATGGGTAGTACAAAATAGGTTTATCAGTACGCCAACAATGCGGATAGCTGTGCTCGTACTTTTCAATTAGAAATGCTTTTCCTTCTAGCTTCAGCTTTAGGCCAATCCGTTCATCTACACTGAGGTAATTAGAAAGGTTTGGGATGATTTCTTTTAAGCGCTCCTGCTGAGCTTGGAGTTCGTTTGCGCGTTCATCTGCTGTAAGGTATTCAGCTTTTACGTATTCGCCACCTAGGCCAAAAACAGGATCATTAAGTTCTGTCCGAAACTTTCCTTGTAAGTCAACCAATGGAACACCGTTTCCCTGATCATCTTCAATAAGCAGAGGTGGAACTCCAGCGGCACTCGCTACACGTGCATCATCAGCACCAAATGTCGGAGCAGTGTGAACGATACCTGTACCATCTTCAGTTGTAACAAAATCACCAGGGATTACACGGAATGCTTTGTCGGCATTTTCCATTGGCAATGCATATGGAAGTAGCTGCTCGTAGCGAAGTTCAAGCAGCTCTGCCCCTTTAAAAGTAGCACTGATGTAATATGGAATTTGTTTGTCGCCATGCGTGTAATGGTCCAAGTCAGCTGAGTCAGTAACGGCACTATATTTCTTCTTGAACTGTTTGTTTACTAATGGGGCAGCGCAAATAACCGCAATTTTCTCACCGTCGTACTGGTTGTAGGTGTTTACAATTACGTACTCAATTTTTTCACCAACCGTTAGCGCTGTGTTAGAAGGCAGCGTCCATGGGGTTGTTGTCCAAGCCAATAGGCTTAAAACAGCCCATGCATGTTGTCCATGTGTCTGCATAAACTCAACCGCATTGGGGTGCTCTTGCTGATCTGCCACATTAAACTGCGCAACAATTGTAGCGTCTTTAACATCTTGATATGTCCCAGGCATGTTCAGCTCATGCGAGCTAAGTCCGGTTCCGGCTTTAGGAGAATAGGGTTGAATGGTGTACCCTTTGTATAATAATCCTTTGGTGTGGAGCTCTTTTAAAAGCCACCAAACCGTTTCCATATACTTGGTTTTGTAGGTAATGTAAGGGTCGTCCATATCTACCCAATACCCCATTTTGTCAGTCAGGTCATCCCACTGCTCAGTGTAGCGCATTACAGCTTCTTTGCACGCCTTATTGTATTCGGCAATGGAAATGGTTTTGCCAATATCTTCTTTTGTAATACCCAGCTCTTTTTCTACGCCGAGTTCAACGGGGAGGCCATGTGTATCCCATCCCGCTTTGCGTTTAACTTGCTTTCCTTTTTGGGTTTGGTAGCGACAAAAAATGTCTTTTATAGCCCGCGCCATAACGTGATGAATTCCAGGCTTTCCATTTGCTGAAGGGGGACCTTCAAAGAAAACAAAGGGAGCCTCACCATCGCGACTGGTAATTGATTTTTCGAACACGTTGTTTGACTTCCAGAATTGGTCTACGCGTTCTGCAACCTCTGTGAGGTTCAATGTTTTGTATTCGTTGTATTTAGCCATCGTAACTGCCCTTCGAAAAATGAATGCGAAAATAAAAGAATGGAGTGAGAATCAATAGGTTTAAGCGTGTTAAAGTAATGTTTACTCAATGATCGAGGGCTTTAAATACATCTTGAACATCACCCCAAAACTCATCTACTTGTAAAAAGCATGTTTTCAAGAAGGCGAAGGCTTCGGGCCAGGTGCTCTTGTCATAGAGGTTAACCCCCTCTTGTTTTACTGATATTCTACAAATTGGACGACCGTCATCTGTAAAAATAAGGTCTTCCCAATGAAATACTATTCCTGTTGAATTGGTGAGAAAGGCCTTATACTCCAGCCATTGTTCCCAGAATAGTTCACGAATATCGTCATCCTTTTGCTGCAGGTCAATTTGAAACTGGACTCGTTTATTCGTGATGTCTCCTCTAAAGTATAGTCCGCGAACCCCTGTTTTGTAATTCATCCATTTAATGCGAGGGTTTACCTGAGAAACATGCGGTTGCATAACCCTTCCAAATCCCGTCCAGAAATCTGTACGGAGCACTCTGTGAGCTTCACGAGAAAGCATTACGCAATACTGGGGTGCGCCTGAAGTTGCTTAAGCATTTCTGCAACCAACTCGGGCGTACCGAAACGGTGTTGCCAGTTCCAGTCCTTCCGAGCAGCTGTATCATCAATGCTTTGTGGCCAGCTCGCAGCAATTTGCTGACGAAAGTCAGGGTCATAAGATATGTTGAAATCTGGAATGTGTTTCACAATTTCATTTGCAAGGCTTTTAGGGTCAAAGCTCATTGCAGAAAGGTTATAAGCATCACGGACCTTAATTTGGTCAGCAGGAGCTTCTGTTAATTCAATTGTGGCGCGAATCGCATCTTCTGTAAACATCATGGGAAGAGCCGTATCAGCCTCCAAAAAGCAGGTGTATGCTCCCGTTTTTAGTGCTTGATGAAAAATATCGACAGCATAGTCAGTTGTTCCGCCTCCTGGTAGTGATTTCCAGCCTATAAGACCAGGGTATCGTATACTCCGTACATCTACCCCAAACTTTTCATGGTAGTAGGCATTCCACCTTTCTCCAGCCTGCTTGCTTATTCCATAAACAGTATTGGGGTCCATAACGCATTGCTGCGGGGTGTTAACCTTCGGAGTTGATGGTCCGAAAACAGCGATTGAGCTGGGCCAAAAAACCTTAGAAATGTGTTTTTCAACA
Organism: Salibacteraceae bacterium; assembly: GCA_965661625.1. Taxonomy (GTDB): domain Bacteria; phylum Bacteroidota; class Bacteroidia; order Flavobacteriales_G; family Salibacteraceae. Next base: position 97,937 of record CBFIEM010000001.1, on the reverse strand, counting down.
GCCAAATTAAGCACGTTGAAATGACCTTGCATATTCAGCTCCCATGCAAACGCCAAATTCTTCTCAGCTGTGGCTGAAAGTAGCGCTGCAAGGTTGTAAATGGTCTTTACGTTGTGTTTTTTTACGAGTGTTAGCAACCGCTCTTTATCGAGCACATCCAGTTGTTCAAACAGGCCTTCAACATTTTCGGGAGTCCTCACGTCAGACGCAATAACGGCTTCTTCTCCATGCCGTTTACGCAAGGTTTCGACCAATTCACTGCCAACTTGACCAAGGGCTCCAATAACTAGTATACGTTCTGGTTGCTGCATCGTGTTTCGTTTGGCTCAAAAATAGCCATAATCACTAAAAAGCCATGTATAGAAATGGGCTTGAAATATCTGAAAGGGCTACATTCGCAAGGGTATCATGGAAGTAGCGTTTAAAGGAGGAAAAATAGCTTATCAGTGCTGGGGAAAAGGAAAGCCTGTTATATTGCTGCACGGTTTTTTGGAGTCATCCAACATGTGGCTGGAATACGGAATAGCACTAGCTAAGGGCAGAAAGGTTATTGCCATTGACTTACCCGGTCATGGATCTAGTGATTCGTTCGGTTACATGCACACTATGGAGCTAATGGCTGATGCTGTTCGAGCGGTATTGAAGGAGGAGAAAATCCGACGGCCAATTATTATAGGACATTCTTTAGGAGGCTATGTGGCATTGGCATTAGCAGAAAATTATCCCGATTTGCCAAAAGGAATTTGCATGTTTTTTTCAACGGCGCGTGCAGATTCAGATGAAAAAAAACGCAATCGAGATCGAGCGATTGCCTTGGTTAAGCGCAATTACAAGTCGTTTATTCGAGCTACCATACCCATGCTTTTTCGGCCAAAACACCGGAAATTATTCCGCATGCGTATTAACCAACTCAAAAAGCAAGCACTTACCATGAATCCAAGAGGAATAAGTGCTGCATTAGAGGGGATGAAAGTGAGGAAAGACCGCGAAGTATTGCTGCGATTCGCACCATATCCAATTCACTTTGTGGCGGGCGGTAAAGACCCTGTGATTCCATTGAAGCACCTTGAGGAACAGGCTCAGGAAGGAGAGCATATTTCACTTACCGTATTTCCGAACATCGGCCACATGGGATTCATAGAGGCACAAGAAGCGTGCTTAGCAGATATACGGAGGTGGATAAACACCTTGTAGAATCCAAAAGATAAGTTCTACTTTTATCCTAATAATATTACGCTACACCAGCTTAAGTCCTAGTTGTTACAAATGCTTAAACCCTTTTTTCTTTCTGTATTCAGCCTCCTGTTACTTTCTTTCAGCACGATTGGTCAATCAGGTCGGCCTCAGATTGGGCTCGTACTCAGTGGTGGTGGAGCAAAAGGATTTGCTCACATTGGAGTACTGAAACAGTTAGAAGCAGCTGGTATTCGACCAGATTTTATTACCGGCACTAGCATGGGTAGTATTGTTGGCGCTCTTTATGCAATTGGATATTCTCCAGAGGAGATTGAGGCCATTGCTGCAGAAATTGATTGGGATGAAGCACTTTCCAATAAAGTCCCCCTGAATCGCGTTGCCATTGAAGAGAAAGCATATTACAGCAGGTACATTACTGATTTTATCATCGATAGTAACGGCATATCCCTGCCTTCAGGAGCAATTGAAGGCCAATCCCTAGAAATTATTCTCGCCAACCTCACACAACATGTCCATCACATTCGAGATTTCGATAATTTCCCTATTCCATTTAAGTGTGTAGCCACCGATATAGAAACAGGTAAGCCTGTTGTAATAGATCACGGGAACTTGGTTTCTGCATTGCGCGCTAGTATGGCAATTCCTACAGTATTTAGCCCTGTTGAGCGTGACGGTCTTTTGTTAGTAGATGGTGGCTTAGTTCGAAATTTCCCAGTTCAAGAAGTTATCGATATGGGGGCAGATCGGGTCATAGGCGTTTATGTTGGTGCGCACTTGAAGGATAGAAGTGAATTGCGTTCAATGTTTTCCATTCTAAGCCAATCGGCATTTCTAATGGGTATTTATGATGCCGAGAACTACATCGATGACTGTGACATTTTCATTGAACCAGAACTCGGCGATTACAGCGCAAGCGAGTTTAATGAGAATAGGATCATTTCGCATTTGGGTTTTGAGGCAGCATTGCCACATATACCCCGTTTAAAGCAATTAGCAAGAGAAGTAAATGGTATTGACTCAATTGCAGTATCAGCAGATTCAATTGCTGTTTATGCTCCTCAACGGATATTCACACTTTCATCAGTTACCATCGAAGGGGCTGAACGTTCGGGTACGCGCTATGTGCTTGGTAAACTTCAGTTGCATAAGGGTGACCAACTGACCCTCGAAAAATTGAATAAACGCATGAAGATTTTAAGTGGCACACAAACGTTTGAAAAAGTGTCGTTTAACCTATTGATGCGCGATTCGTTACATCGGGATCTTGTTGTTCAAGTTAAGGAGACATCACCGCTGAAACTCAGAACAGCACTGCATTACGACTCAGAGACACGCATGGGGCTAACCCTAAACTTCACTTCACGCAACAAGCTTATAAATCGTTCCAGGCTGATTGCTGAATTAGACATTGCCGAATATCCTAAAGGAGAAGTTAGCTTATTGAAGTACATTGGTAAACCTCAATTTTGGGCGTTGATTGCAAGAGTTAAAGGTGAGGTAGAACAAGAAATCCTTACTTCAAACGCAGAAGGAGAAGAGTCGACGTTCAGGCTATTCCGCGGAACGGCATATGGTGGAATTCAATCTACGTTTAGCAGAAACTTTACGGTTGGAGGGGTTGTGTTTAACGAACGCGGAACAGTTAGGCCACGAATTAATCAAGATTCGATTATTAACGAAATAACCCATAGCTCTTGGGGCGTGAATGGTTTCATAACGTATAATTCCCTCAATGACCCATTCTTTCCTACGCGGGGCTTCCGGATAAATGCACAACTAAAATACTTAACTGACATTCAACAACAAGTAACAGTAAATTACCCTTTTGAAGTATTGGAAAACGACATACAAACGAGTTTTGATGTAGTGCCATATGCACTAGGAACTATAGCAATGGAGTGGGCAATCCCTATTAACTCTAGCCTTACTTGGACAGGCTCTGCTGATATGGGTTTGGCTACTACGCGCGAAACGGCTATTTCCGATTTTTTCTTCATAGGTGGTGTTCAACCTAAGGTAAGTCATGGAGTAGGAATGTTTGGTTTGGAGTTGAGCAGACTGTTTACAAATGACTTTTTTAAGGTCCGAACAGGAGTTCGACTTAATCCGATCGAACGATTTTACGTAGAGGCTCAAGTGGACTATTTAAACATTCATCATCCGTTCAATGAAATAGAAGTTAATATCGCAGAACCATTAGATGTTGGTAGTTCACGGACTAACACTTACTTGGAGTACAAGGGCAAGCTCTTTCATGCTACCTATGGCTGGATGATTAGTGCAAGCTACATGTCGTTCATCGGTCCGATAAAATTAGGGCTTACAGGGTGGGAACGTTCTAAAACCATCCGGCCCTACATTTCTGTTGGCTACCGTTTTTAGTTTAAGTTCGCGGTATAGGCTATGATTAAAACGTTAAAAAACTGGTTCTTAAATCTTCCGCTGGTAGTTCGGATTAGCAAGTTCGTAAACCAAGTGGCAATTCCGGGTTTTGAGCGCATCCCTATTCTAGTCATTATCCGGTTTTTTGCGAAAGGAATCGTTGAGGGCTATATTACATCCCGCGCTTCTGCCATTTCATTCAGCTTCTTTTTGGCCTTGTTTCCATCTATAATTTTTCTGTTTTCGCTGATTCCATTTATCCCAATAGATGGATTTCAAGAAGCGTTAATCTCTCAGCTAGAACTGTTTATTCCAGCTACCATTTACGAATTAGTGGAAACCACAATCACTGATCTTGTTCAACACAAGCGCACCAGTTTATTATCATTTGGCTTCTTAACAACGCTTTACCTAGCGGCCAATGGAATTAATAGTATGCTCTCTGCGTTTAACTTATCATATAATTCGTTGGTTCAACGCAATTGGATTTCACAACAGCTCACATCGCTCTGGATTACGCTGGTGTTGTTCGTATTTGTAATTACTGCGGTTGTTTTGATTCTTTTTGGACAATCGTTTATCGATTTGCTTGTTGGTCGGATTGAGCTCCTCTCCGGATTAGAGGTAGTTTTAATTCAAACGGCCAGGTGGTTGACTATTCTTTCGCTGTTATACCTAAGCATATCGCTAATCTATTATCAAGCACCCGGCGACAAAACCAACTGGAAGTTTTTCTCAGCAGGGTCATCACTCGCCACAGCTTGTACGCTTTTGTTTTCAGCCTTATTCGCTTACTACCTCAATCACTTCAACCAGTACAATAAGCTTTACGGTTCTATCGGAACATTGATGGCATTTTTATTCTGGATGTACCTCAACTTTATCGGGCTATTAATCGGCTTCGAATTGAATGCAGCTATTCTAGGAGCGCGTAAAAAGTTGCGCAGTATAGCAGATATTGATTTTCGGACGGAAGAAAAAGTATCTAATCGCGAGACTTCCGATACAACGGAACAGTAGAGCAAGGCTCACCATACATTACCATTTTTGCCACAGGTGTAATTTGTGCAGTAAGCTTGGCATAAATTGCATGAGGGATTTCAATAGCTGAACATCCTTTTATTACCACGCGCTTGCCGGTTAATTCGCTCAAATTCAAGGCATCGATAGCAGCATTTATAAAAGCAACTTGCGCTTCTACACGGGATCCAATATGAAACTCATGCGCATTATCGGCTAGTTTGGTAGCGATAAGCATGTAAGCCCATGTGGGGATAATGGCGTCTTCGGAACAGTGCACATGAACCGATTTGGATGCATACTGCTTCCAATCGTGCTTTTCCATATGTTCCCGGAATAGTTCCTCCTTCAACGCGATTCCGTTCCAAAGCCAAGGAGCAATATCTAGGGATAGTATTTCGCTCGGTAAGAAGGTAGAGAGATCGAGGGTGATAATACCACTCCGTGCTACCCGGTTTATGATTTCATCTGCCATGATTTATAGAAAACCCAATTCTAACTGAGCTTCTTCGCTCATCATATCTTTATCCCAAGCGGGCTCAAACGTAATGGTTACCCCTGATTGGTTTACTTGTTCAATTCGTTCAACCTTTTCGCGCACTTCTTCAGGCAGCGATTCGGCAACAGGACAATTGGGTGAAGTAAGGGTCATGATGATTTCAACATTCCAATTGTCATCAATCTTGATTTCGTAAATCAACCCCAATTCGTACACGTCAACAGGGATCTCAGGATCATAGATTGTTTTGAGTACCTCAATAATCGTGTTTTTAAGATTCTTCTTAGTCATACTGTTATTTATGAGGTGGGTTCAGCGCTGTGCGCAATTGCGTACAGTTTCATTTTCTTTACCATGCTAACCAATCCGTTGGCACGATTAGGCGAGAGGTGATCTTTTAAACCAATGGCATCGATAGCATATAACTCAGCATTGGCGATGTCTTTAGCGGGTTGGTCGGACAAAATACGAATGAGCAAACCAATAATTCCTTTAGAAATAACGGCATCAGAGTCTGCTTCAAAATGGAGCGTGCCTTCGTGGTGAGAAGCATCAAGCCAAACTTTACTTTGACAACCTTTTACGAGCTTCTCATCAGTCTTAGCTTCTTCCGAAAGTCCTTCAAGTTCTTTCCCATAACTTATGAGATGCTCGTACTTGTCCATCCAGTCGTCAAATAAACTGAACTCCTCAATAATTTCGTCTTGAACTTCTTTTATTGTCATGCGTATCAATTCCGAGTACAAAGGTATACCCTGTAGAATTGAAACACAAAAGACACACAGGAGTTTAGTGCTAAAGAAACTTATACCCCAAGGAAAGTGTGAGAAGGTTGCTTTTGATGCTCCCTGCAGCATTTTCTAGCGCAGGGGTTAGTGCGTGTTGATAACGTAAATCAATAACAAATAAAGGAATATCTAGCGATAACCCAGCTGCGGCACTTAAGTAGTTAGGGTTGTAATCTTCGGCATCGATATCTCCCAATTCACCGAGTTGGACAGATTGTACGACACCAGCTAGCGCACGAAGCTTTACCACCTTGCCATTTGCCAAACGCAACCCTAAGAGCACCGGAACATCTAAAGTAAGTTGTTCAAACTCTGTGATTGACTTTTCCGGAGATTCTAAATCTCCTGACTTCAGTGCTAATAAACCCTCAAATTGCAGACTAATCCGATTAACCTTAAAACGGGCAAAAGCTCCAGCAAGTAAGGTTGGTTTATCAATTTCATCAATGCGTTCGAGTTTTGCATCGAGCATGGAATAGTTGAGTCCTGCTTTAAGGCCCAAATTAACTTGGGCATGAGTGTGACAAGCAAGTATGATTGCTAGACTACTTAATAAAAGGTGTTTCATGAGTTTGGTTTGGTCGCTGCAAATCTAAAAAACCGTGCCAAATCTAAAAGAAACGAAGTGCATCAATGGGACGTTACACAAGTTCCGATTTTTCCATTCCCAGCCACTCCAGCGTTGAATTACAAAAGATATCATCAACAACACCTTCACTTAGGTTCATTTCAGTGATGAATTTCCCTATTTCTAAATCCCCCAAGGGAAAAGGATAATCACTACCTAGACATACGCGTTTAGATCCCTGTAGGTCTAAGATATAGTTGAGCATTTTTGGGTCATGGGTAATGCAATCAACCCAAAATTTACCAAGGTATTCTCGAGGATTAACTTCATTATCTATAGCTACTAAATCGGGTCTGCAGTTATAGCCGTGCTCCACACGACCAAGTGTAGGTAAGAATGAGCCTCCAGCATGCGAGAAACATACCCTCAAGTTGGGGAGTTTTTCGAGTACTCCGCCAAAAATTAAGCTACACGCAGCACGTGAGGTCTCAGCAGGCATGCCTACTAACCAAGGAAGCCAATATTTACGCATAGACTCCATACCCATCATGTTCCAAGGGTGTATCATTACTGCCAGGTTGAGGCGTTCACAAGCTTCAAAAATGGGGTAGAATTGTGCTTCGTTTAGGTTAAGGTCATTGATGTTGGAGCCAATTTGAATTCCCTTCATACCTAGTTTTGCGATACGTTCTAATTCTTGAATTGCCAAGTCGGCATCTTGCATCGGAACTGTACCTAACGCTAGGTATTGCTTTGGGTGTTTTTCGCATAAAGCAATGAGGTCATCATTTAAAAATTGTGCAAGCTCAAGGCAGTCTTTTGGTTTTGCCCAATACGAGAACATCACTGGAATGGTGCAAACCACTTGTACTTGAGTATCGAATTCGAGGTATTCACTAATCCGAAGCTCAGGGTCCCAGCAATTGGGTTTAATGGTACGGAAAAAGCGGTCACCTTGAATCATATCTGCCCGGCCGTCCTCACGATGCTCGAGGTAAATAAAGTCACCATAGCCGAATTTTTCAGCGAATTTTGGAAGGTGTTTCGGGATAATATGCGTGTGCATATCAATTTTTAAACGAGAAACTTTCATACTATTCAAATTGGCACCGCAGTGATTGTCTGGTTGAAAAGAAACGATTTTAACTGATTGCAAATGCCATCAGGAATGATTTTTCAAAACCGCGCAATAAGCGTGGTGCATATTGTATTGTTCTTACGAGTTGGGGTTAATCTGTAAATCTTGGGTCACTTTCCATCACAGTTCCGCAATTGGAACACGTGCGTAATTCGGTGTCGTTATAAAACTCACGAAAGCGTGGTAAGAAATCCTGTTCGATATTTTTTAATGGGAAATATGCCTCATGCAGTTTATGGTTGCAGTTGTCGCAAAACCACATTAAACCGTCAGTGTGTTCAGGTTTCCTCACGCGTTCAATTACGAGGCCAACGGAGCCTTCAGAACGAATTGGTGAGTGCGGAACATTAGGAGGAAGTAAAAACATTTCTCCAGCCTTGATCGGCACATCAACAGACTTCCCATCTTCTTGAATTTTCACCAAGATATCGCCTTCCAATTGGTAAAAGAGCTCTTCTGTCTCATTGTAATGGTAATCCTTACGAGCGTTTGGTCCGCCTACAATCATTACAATGTAATCGGTTCCTTCTGGATAGAGGTTTTTATTTCCTACAGGAGGCTTGAGTAAGTCGCGGTTGTCTTCAATCCACTGATGGAGGTTGAATGGTTTCTGAATGGCCATGTTGTTCCGTTTTGCTAAAGGTAAAAAATCTATCGTGTTGCTAAAGGGTTGGTGTACGCCCACCGTCAACAGGGACGTTAATCCCATTGATATAGCTAGCTGCAGGAGATGCTAAAAATGCAATGGCATTGCCTACCTCATGTGCTTCTGCCACGCGCTTCATGGGAACAGCGTCGGCCATAGCTTTTGCCACAACCTCTTCTGTCTGTCCAGTTTTTTTCGCCTTATTGGCAATAATGCTTTCCAGCCTTACTGTATTTGTTGCGCCCGGTAAAACATTATTTACAGTGATGTTGTGCATGCCAAGTTCATTTGCTAACGTCTTTGCCCAATTTGCAACGGCTCCGCGTACCGTATTGCTCACACCCAGTCCATGCAGGGGGGCCTTAACTGAAGTAGAAATTACGTTGATGATACGACCAAATTTAGCTTCTTTCATTCCTGGAGTTAAGGCCTGAGCTAAAATTTGATTACAAATAAGGTGCTGATTAAATGCCGCTAGGTAAGCGTTTATATCGGCATCTATTGCTAAACCTGCAGGCGGCCCTCCCGTATTATTAACCAAGATGTGAGCAGTGCCATTAGCATTTAAGTCAGCTTGGATGGCATTGCGCAGTTGCTCGGGCTGGGTAAAGTCAGCAACCATAAAATGGTGCGATTGATTGCCAGACATTTCGAGTTGTTCGAGAGCGCGTTGTAATTTGTCTGCGTTGCGAGCTACAAGTGTAACATGTGCACCCATATGTGCCAACTCTTTGGCAGCAGCCAATCCAATTCCCTGAGTGCTACCACAAACAATGGCACGTTTTCCGGTTAAATCTAAATCCATAAAATCAGGTTATTAAAGTTTAATACAAACATTTTTAGGTTCAGTAAAGAAGCGCAACGCTTCAAACCCACCTTCTCTTCCTACGCCAGAATTTTTAACACCTCCAAAAGGCGTTCGAAGGTCGCGTAACAGCCAGCAATTTATCCAAACGATACCGGATTCCAAGGCATTCGCGACACGGTGAGCTCGTGTGAGGTTTTCGGTCCAAACAGTTGCAGCTAATCCATACTCAACACTATTCGCCATCATAAGTACCTCTTCTTCTCGATCAAAGGGCATTAGGGTGACTACAGGTCCAAAAATCTCCTCTTGATTCGTTCGGCAGTCATAACTCAACCCTTCAATTACCGTAGGCTCAAGGTAATAACCATTCGCAAACTCTCCGGATTGAACAACTCGGTTCCCGCCAGTAAGCACCGTACCACCCTCATCTTGAGCCAATTGAATATAGCTCAACACTTTTTCCATGTGGGGTTTCGAAACAACTGCGCCCAGGTTCGCATTTTCATCGGTAGGAGGTAGCACGCGCAAGCGACTTACCTTTTCAACGAAGGCGTTTTTAAATTGCTCATAAATAGGGCGTTCAATAAAGATCCTAGATCCACAAAGACATATTTGTCCTTGATTGGCAAAGCTGCTCATTACCGACGTTTTCAATGCTTTTTCGAAATCGCAATCGGCAAACACGATGTTTGGGTTTTTCCCGCCCAATTCTAAGGAAAGCTTTTTGAATTTCGGAGCTGCCTTTGCGGCAATAGTGGCTCCTGTTTGAGTGCCTCCGGTAAAGCTAATTGCTTTGACTTTTGGATGGGTGGTTATGGCATCGCCTACCTTTTGACCCAAACCATGAACGATATTCAACACCCCTGCTGGAAGTCCTGCTTCAATGCACAGTTCACTTAAAAGGAAAGCGGTCATGGGCGTTATTTCACTCGGCTTTGCTACCACACAATTTCCAGCGGCAATTGCTGGCGCAATCTTCCACGTGAACAAATAAAGGGGTAAATTCCACGGGGAGATACACCCCACAACTCCGATGGGGGTTCGCGTAGTATAATTGATGGCACTGTCTTCCATGGGATGTGCTTCAGAAGCAAAATGCAAGATTCCAGTTGCAAAAAAGTGAAAGTTGTCGCGAGCCCGCGGAATATCAACGCGTGATGCGAGCTTCACGGGTTTGCCATTATCCAGTGATTCTGCCGCTGCAAGTTCAGGTAACCGTTCATCGATGAGCTGAGCAACACGATCCATTACTTTACTGCGCTCTGCAGCAGGAGTGGTACTCCACGATTCAAATGCTTGTTGAGCTGCTGTTACTGCAGCTGCTACATCGGTTTTGTCTGAGTCTGGAATATGGCTATAAACTTCTCCTCGTGAGGGATCATAATTATCAATCCACTGATTTGAATTGGGTTCTAGCAATTCTCCATTGATGTAATTCAAGAGTTTTTTCATGCTGAATTCTTCGATTTTCAAAGGTAGTGAAAATGGGCTGCAGGGGCTATGTGATTCAATTCAATTCGGGTGTTTTGGAAATGCAGTAAGGTCTTTCAAGCTATAACCAAACTCGCGTACGTCAGATTCAAAGGAATTGAGGCAACGTTGTTGTGTAACGCTTCTGTCGATTCGCCACCACGGTATTTTATGCCAGTAGTCAAAGTATTGTTGGTTATAGTTGTGTAATTCCTCGTTCAATGGCAGCTCCGTTTGGAGAAGCTTTTCAAGTAGTTCCAAACATGTGGAAGGATGTCTGCAAAGCTGCTCGTAGCTTAGTGTTGCCTGTTGATTTACAGCTGATGAATCCGAACGGTAAATGCGATGTGCTGTCAACCAATGTTGAATGAGCTGCGGCAACGTTTTGGTTGACCACTTTTGAGTGGCAAGTGAAACGGCAAGTGGATGTCTAATTATTGTAATGAATAGCGCATTGGGAAACAACGCTTGTAAAAACCTTCTGCGAATTAGGTTTGGGGGAGATTTTTCGATGTAAATCCTTTTAGTATTATCCCAGTGGGGCTGCCAGGCGGCTAACAAGTTTGCCTTACTAATTGGCGTATTCAAGGGACTACTTTCAGTTAAGTGAGCTGATGGGTGAAGCGCGAAGGCTCCGGGACCTCCCAAAGATTTAGCAGTTGGAAATACTTGTTGAAGATGCTGTCCTTCGTTTTCTGGGACGGATGTGTTTTGGAATCCCGATATTTCTGGGGCCTCACTTAGAATACGGTGAAGAACTGAAGTGCCACTGCGATGCAGGCCGCCAATAAAAACAAACTGTTTGTCTACCATGGAGGCACCAAGATAACCAAAAGGTTAGGGAAGGCAGCAGGTATGCGGTAAGTGTTATTCCAAACAAATGCGGTCAACCAGAAGCTTAAACGATTCTTCTTTTTTGTTGGCAATGAGGAACGTTACCTCTGTAATGAAATCATGGTTGAATGTTGGCAAGTTGAGCTTTCTACCCCTGAAAGATGGGTACATGGCCTCCAACGGAATTTTTACTTCTTCCCATTTTCCAGAGGTGCTAAACGGAAATATGTAGGAATAAGAATCACCTGAATTAGCTTTAACACGAAACTGATAGCTTTTTCCGTCTCCTTTCAGGCGAATTGTAATGAACTTGTGATTTTGAACTGGACACCTATCCATGCGATGGCGAACGGATGAAAACCCTCCATTATTCTCAAGTGAAACTCGGCCTTCAAAAACCCCGTATCCGTTTTTAGTTATCCCAAACGAACCACTTGACTTACCGCCCATAACCACATCATCTACAACTTGCCAGTTCGAAAGGGCGGTTTGTTTTGTAAAATCAATAATCACGTTGGATGTATTAAATGCAAATAGCACCATTGTAAGCACAACGTTTTGAATCATAGCGTATTTCTATTTAAGTACCCAATTGTATGCGTGCGAAGGGTTCTAACTTAAAAGGATTGAATGCCTTTAATTGTTTTAGAATAAATGCAGAGAATCAAGAAACGCTACCAATTGCTAGATCAGAAGGATGAATCCACTGTGATATAATTTATGCCTTATCCCTCAAAATAAACTAGAGCAATTCCGCTGAACGATTAAGTTAAACTCTGCGTTCAATTTCACGGACTAACTCAGCATTGAGCTCTTGTCCGCAAAGGACAGTAGAAAATAGAATTAACACAAAGCAGTAGATAAACTTCATTGCACGCGTTCAATGGTTCTGCTAAAATGCGTTTTCTTGCAATTCAGCTTTTGATGGGTTTAGTAATGGTATAAATTTTAATCACTGGATCAAACGTGTCAATACGTTGATAGGTTAAGTGCTCCATGGTGTTTAGCAGTCCTTCAGTAAAACCATTTTCTTGATATTTACGGAAATAAGAATAATGACTGGTAAACCTTTGGTCAAACCAAAGGAGGGCTTTCTGTTTGAAGGTTTGAGGTTTGTTAAAACCACAAATAATGATGTTATCAGACACCGCAATCATTTTTTCCAGCAAGGAAAGTGCATTGTCCCATGGAAGCAAATGGAACAGCAGACTAGCTACAGCGTAATCTACTTCAGGTGCTAAGGAAGAGGCTTTTGTGAGCTCCTGCGCCTTAAACTCTAGGTTTTTAACCTTACGGGTATTCATTTGATCACGCGCATATGCAATCAATGCTTCAGATTTGTCAATGCCTACACCTGACTTTATTTTATGGGAAAGCTTAAGTAGTAAATCACCCGTTCCACATCCAAGCTCTAAGACCGTAGCCTTTGATTCGATGAGCCCTACAAGTTGAGCGCGGATAGGCTGTAAATAAGCATCAACCGTATTTGCCTTAACAATTCCTTTCATTCTCCTAACCGGCTTGATATCGCTTAAGCAAATAATCTCGCAAAAGGCACTACGCAATGATTCGACCTAGTAAGCGCGCTCATTCTTACCTTCTACGAAGTTCATAAAGGCACGATTAACAACTTTTGTTCCTCCTGGAGTTGGATAATCTCCAGAGAAATACCAGTCACCCAAATTTTTAGGGCATGCGTTATGCAATCCTTCTAATGTTTGATAGATAATTTTAACCTCCGCATTAATGTCTGGAGGGGTAAGTAATTCGGCGATTTTATCTGAGATTTCTTCCGGCGAGAATGGAGCATAAATTTCCTTTACATAATTCTTCATGTGCTCTTTACGGCCGTTTGCTTGTTCCTTACACTTGCGGTAGGTTTCATCAATAAGCTGTTCCATTCCGCGATCTTTTAGCAAGGCTACAGCAGCCCTAAAGGCAATGAAATCGCCCATTTTAGCCATATCAATTCCATAGCAATCGGGGTAACGGATCTGAGGTGCAGATGATACAACGACAATCTTTTTGGGTTTTAATCGGTCGAGGATACGCAAGATACTTTGGCGCAAGGTTGTTCCTCTAACAATCGAATCATCAATGATAACGAGTGAGTCTTGATTGTCTTTGATGGTCCCATAAGTGATGTCGTAAACGTGAGCTACTAAGTCATCGCGCGACGAATCCTCAGTGATGAACGTACGTAATTTGGCATCCTTGATGGCAATTTTTTCAGCGCGTGGAGTAAACTTGAGTATCTCTTCGATTTGCGCCGGCGTTGCACCATCCCCCAATGCTTTGAGCTGATCGACCTTAATTACATTAAGCGCCTCCTCTGCGGCTTTTACCATTCCGTAAAATGATGTTTCTGCTGTATTGGGAATGAAGGAAAATACCGTATTTCCGAAGTCGTTATTAATTTCCTTTAATATGGCAGGCGTGACATTGCTACCAAGCTTTTGGCGCTCGCGGTAAATTTCGCGATCGCTCCCCCGAGAAAAATAAACACGTTCAAAAGAGCAGGACTTTTTTTCTCCCGCTTCAATGATAACTTGTTCACTAACTGACCCATCTTTTTTGGTGATAAGTGCAGATCCTGGTGTAAGCTCTTGAAGTGATTCAAAGGGCACATTGAACGCAGTTTGTATGGCAGGTCTTTCGCTTGCTGCTACCACAATTTCATCGTCAACATAGTAGTATGCTGGACGAATACCATTCGGATCACGGAAAACAAACGAATCGCCATGGCCCATTAATCCGCACATCACATATCCTCCATCCCAATCAATGGATGCGTGTTGTAATATTTTTTGCACATCTAAATTGGCAGCTATTCGGTCACTAATTTCTTCATACGAGTAGCCCATTTGCTTAAATTCCTGGAACAGCCGCTCATTTTCTTCATCCAAGAAGTGGCCAATTTTTTCCATCACCGTAACGGTATCGGCTTTTTCCTTGGGGTGCTGACCAATACTTACCATAAAATCGAATAGCTCGTCTACGTTAGTGAGGTTGAAATTACCCGCAACCACTAAGTTTCTCGTTTTCCAGTTGTTTTGCCGCAGGAAAGGGTGGCAGGCCTCTATGGAGTTTTTACCGAAAGTTCCGTAGCGCAAATGACCTAAAAAGAGTTCGCCGGTAAAGGCTTCATTTTCTTTTAGCCAAGCGGTGTCGTGAAGTTTTGAAGGGTTTTCTTCTGCAAGTCGTTGAAAACGACTGTTGATGTGATCGAAGGTGTCTTGAATGGGTTTATTAGAAACAGATCGGTGACGTGAGATGTAGCGCGTACCCGGTTCTGTATCAATTTTAATATTTGCCACACCAACACCATCTTGTCCGCGGTTATGTTGCTTCTCCATGAGGAGGTAGAGCTTGTTAAGCCCGTAAAAGCTTGTTCCATACTTCTTTTGGTAGTATGCTAGCGGTTTGCGTAGCCTAATAAATGCGATGCCGCATTCGTGTTGTATTGCATCACTCATAAAACACCTCCTGTTCGAGGGCAAAATTAAACTTTAATTAGAGACTTTGTTATAGCCAAAATAGAGGTTTCAATGGTACTTTTAAATGGTCAATTACTAGTGGAGTAGTCAGATCGCTCATCATGAGGATTATCAGGCACTTATAGAAGCTGTGACGTGAAGATTAACATAAATTACGGCAGCTGGGGGTGAGACGTAAAAAGTTATACCAAAAAAGCCCCGCTGCACGCAGCGGGGCCAACCCGAACCACCGGGTCACCAACCAACCTAAAAAGCTGTCAATTTTTGAGTATACGTTCCTGCCTCAGTTGAAACGCGCACAATATACAGTCCGTTTTGGGGTATTGCGATATCAGTCAACTGGATAGCATCATCTAATACTTCACCATTGATCGCGTAGAGTTGAACAGAGCGAACACCGTTTAATCCTTTTGCTTGAAGTCCTCCGTTCTGAACCCAAACGTGCGCTCCTTGAAATGATTCAGACTCATAAACTCCAGTTGTGGTTTCAGTTTGCTTAAATACAATTCCAAATCGCTGAGCAGGAGCACTTTCATCTTGAGAAAAAGTGTAGTTCATTTGCATTAAGTCAACCACTTGACCATTCACCTTGTCACGCAGGTAAACATGATTGTATTGTCCACGAAATGCAGGGTCTAGTGCAATGGTGAAGGCGTTTCCATCTTGCTGAGGCGCGTTGAAGCTCAGCACCAAGTCAGAAGCTGATAAATTTGGAGTTGTTTGAATACTGTAGGCGCTGCTATCGCTCATATTTACTGAGTTAAATTGTAGGCTGTTGTTGAGGGGTGTCATGTAAATAGCATCGAAAGATCCATCAAATCCATTCGTGGCATATGGGTCTTCTGTTAACCATGTGGAAGCAGTGTCTGTTTGACCAGATACCACAAGGCGTAATTGACTGGGTGCGGTTTTAAAAACATCGTTAAATGTGCTAGGGGTTTGGGTAATTGCTGAAGGGCTGATGTTAAGCAGTCCAGCTCCGCTTGTGTTGCGCATGAAAAAGGCTTGATTTGGAGCGATAAAGCGCGCTTCTTGATCACCTATACCATTCACATAGCTTTTGTAACCATTTCCATCCCATACGTAAACAGCATTATCGAAGGAGTTCGGGAGGTTTCCCACTAAATCCCAATCAATGAATCCAGGGAAGTGATTGGCAAGTAGGTTGAACCCATCTGTTACCGTTGAGGTCCAATCTGTGCCATTGGTAGTACTTCCGTTGGTTGCAGCTCCCGGGTTGTGGTATGTAAAGAACAAATCTGTTGAACCCAAGTTGAGGTCTGTAGCATCCATGTTTAGCGTCAGACTTCCATTAGCGCTATCGGCGTAGATAATAAATGCTTCACTCGCTATGCTGGTAGAGCTAGATGGGAATGTCCATTGTGAGTTACTTGCATCCCACTGATATACATTTTGTGCTGCTGTTTGACTCACGTCAAAGCTTATTCCTGAGGCATTGATCGAACTTAGTGTTTGACTTCCAGTGGTTGGGAATCCCATCATATGCCATCCGGTGCGCGAGAAATTCCGTTTTGCAATTACTTGTCCAGTAGAGTTACTGTTGATCGCGAATGCGTCAATCATTCCATTATCGATTACTTCTATGGTTGCGTTATTCAATACTTTACCACTAATAATTACCGAATCTCCATCTTCAATAATTAGTGATCCACTGGCTACTTCTAAAGCTGCGGCGATAATGGGTCCATTAGATGTGCTGTAATCAGCACCAGCAATAATGGCTTTATCCAATGTGGTTAAACCACTCTTGGAACTTCCCGAAGCAGTTCCAACCCATTGATTTCCGTTCCACTCAAAGCCTAACCCAACTAGGTTTAATGGACTTGAAATTACAGAAGTTGTTTCGCCGTTAATGGTTCCAGAACCACCAATGCTATTGTTTCCTACAATAGTTCCAGAACCATTTACGTAACCGTCTACAACTACATCAAGTGCTGTCAAAAAGCCGCTAATATTTGCTGCTCCATTAACTGTAAAATCTCCTCCAGAAGAAATACTTCCAGCAACCCAGATAGACCCGGTTGTTCCAATAGTGACCTCGTTGTTACTACTTCCGCTGTTGTTCAAATTTCCAGTGGGCGTAACTTCAACAACACCATTGAGGTTTAAGGATACATTATTTGAAGTATTTAGGGTTCCTTCCACTCGGAGGTATGTTCCATTTGCAAAGTTGAAGTCACGTTTGTTTCCCACCTTGTTCAGGATTAAGAAACCACCATCTTCAATGGTTACATTGCAGAGGAAGGTAAAATTTGGATCTGGAGCGGTGAATAGATCTCCACTTTGAACAATAATGGTATTTCCAGGCTGGTTCCATGTCGCTTCTGCAACTCCACAAGATCCTGTTGTGCTTCCGCTTAAGTTGGTACCCGAAGAGGTATTACAGGTATAGTAAGTGTTTTGTGCAAAACCAATACTCACCAATAATCCGAAACATGCGGTACTGAGTGAGCGTAATAGCAAAGGGCGAAGACGTGGTTGAGTTACAACAATGCCGATAAGTCCTGCTATTGCTGCTAGAACTGGTAAGTAATCATCGATAGGGCTTGCATTTGGTCCATTCGGAGTTGGAGGTGCAGGCTGTGTAAATGCTGTAAGACTCAGTGCACTTAAAACGAAAAGGCTTGTAATGTTTCTCCACATGTGTTGATTGTTTTTGGTGTTCGGTTAGTACCTACGACACACAATCAGATGTGGATTTATTTTCCTGAAAAAAAAGAATAATCAGCACCAGTGTTATGAATTACAGGCGCTTTAAATTGCTGTAAATCAACCAAATATTAACCGAAAAGCGACTGAAACACTTCTTCAATTTTTCTTGAAGCGATCACCTGAATACCAAAAGAACCTGGATCTATTCCCTTAAGGTTATAAGCGCTAACATGGATTTGTTCGAAGCCCAACTTTTCAGATTCCCGAATGCGTTGTTCAATGCGTGTAACCGGACGGAGTTCGCCGCTCAAACCTACTTCAGCTGCAAAGCAGGTCTGTGGTTTAATGGGGATGTCTTCATTACTGCTTAAAATTGCAGCTACTACGGCTAAGTCAATAGCAGGGTCATCAACGCGTATGCCTCCGGCGATATTTAAGAAGACGTCTTTAATTCCTAGCTTGAAACCACAGCGTTTTTCCAAAACTGCAAGCAACATGTTCATCCTGCGCAAGTCAAACCCCGTGGTTGTTCGTTGAGGAGTTCCATAGGCGGCGGTGCTAACTAAAGCCTGCGTTTCGATGAGCATAGGCCGCAAGCCTTCCATAGTTGCAGCGATTGCTGACCCGCTTAATTGTTGGTCGCGGTTTGAAATTAAGATTTCACTTGGGTTCGATACTTCGCGTAAGCCGCTTCCTTGCATTTCATATATGCCAAGTTCGTTCGTAGATCCAAACCTGTTTTTTGCTGCACGCAATAATCGGTAGATGTGGTTTCGGTCACCTTCAAATTGGAGTACAGTATCTACCATATGCTCCAAGACTTTAGGCCCAGCTATTTGACCATCTTTTGTGATGTGACCAATCAATAATACTGGCGTGTTTGAGGTTTTAGCATATTGCATCAATTCTGCTGTGCATTCCCTGATTTGTGAGATACTACCTGGGGAGCTCTCAATAATATCAGTATGAAGTGTTTGAATTGAATCAACAATTACAAGCTCGGGATTTAATTCGTGAATTTGGTGGAAGATGTTCGACGTGTTAGTTTCTGCTAACAAGAAACAAGCGTCGTTTGACATCCCCATTCTTCCTGCGCGCATTTTAATTTGCTGTTCACTCTCCTCGCCTGATATGTAGAGTATTTTAAGTTGTGTTTGTAGGGCAATTTGCAAGAGCAAGGTTGATTTGCCAATTCCTGGTTCGCCCCCAATAAGAACAAGTGCGCCAGGAACAATACCACCTCCCAAAACACGGTTCAGCTCTTGGTCTAAGAGTCGAATGCGGGGCGTGTCGCTGAGGGCAACATCATTCAGGTTTTTAGGTTTGGGACGCTCATTAGATGATCGAACAACCTCGCTGCGTTGGTTTGATTTTGTAGACTTGGCAATAACTTCTTCAACAAGGGTGTTCCATGCACCGCAAGCAGGACACTTTCCAACCCATTTGGAAGATTCATTTCCGCAACTTTGACAGAAGTAAGCAGTTTTCGTTTTTGCCATAGCACGCTAAAGTAACGAACTCATGTTGATGTGTGTGCATCCAAGATTTTTTGTTCGAGGGTGGATGTTGAATGCCCCGGTAAAAAAGGAATCACAACAACATCACCACCCCAATTGCGCACTAAATCAGAGCCTACAATGTATGTTTTTGATGTTGAATCCGTTTCAAAAGGGTTATAATCGCCACCCTTAACCAGTACATCTGGACGGAGTGATTCAATCAAGGCTAAAGGGGTAGGTTCATTAAACATTACGACAGCATCTACAAAGGTCAGGGCAGCAAGGATGTGGGAGCGATTCGCATCATTTTTAATTGGTCGTGCAGGTCCCTTAGCAAGGGTGCGCACTGATTCATCTGCATTGAGACCAATAACTAAACGTTGGCCCAAGTCTGCCGCTTTACTCAAATAGTCGATATGTCCCAAATGCAATAGGTCAAATACACCATTGGTGAAAACCACGCGATCACCAGCGTTTTGCCAGTCAGCAATACGTTGAGCAACTTCCTGAGTGGAGGCTACTTTATGTTGAAGGTGACTCCAGTGCCCCATGTTTTTTGAATTTACGGTTGTAAAATGGCATTCCCCAAAAGGCAATAGCGCCCAACGCAAGAATCAAAATGGTTTGTGCGGTCCACACGATCCAGCCAAATGCACCACCAATATTTTTATCAACCTCATATAGCATAAGGATTGACTGAACAGCTATGGGATAAGCTCCAATACCACCATTGGTGAGTGCTATTGTTATTCCCCCTAAAACAAATGCTGTCAGAACGCCGCCTATTGGCACACTCGCTGTTTCTGGTAATGCGAAAAAGCACAGGTAAAACATAGCGAGGTATGCCCCCCAAATAAAGATGGTGTGGCCAATAAAGCTCCATTTTCGTTTCATACGGACAATGGAAATAACCCCTTCTACGATGCCCTTCATCACTTTTTGAATCAGCTGAATCACTTTATTGTTGGACTCGATACGGTAGATGAAAAACAGTCCGGTTACTCCCGCGATTAATCCGCCTAACATCAGGCCTAAAACGGTATAAGCGTTGATTTTTCCAAAGAAGGTGCTCAACAATTCATTGAGTAACTCCTGAATAATTTCGTATTGTAAAAAGGCAACAGTAAGGGTTACGGAAATCAGAATGAGCAAATCCGCCACGCGCTCTGCAATAACAGTTCCCAAGAGTTTTTCGAAAGGAATTTTCTCGTAACGAGCCATACTTCCACAACGCGATAGCTCACCTAATCTGGGCACAGCTAAATTGACGAGGTACCCAATCATAACTGCTGCAAAACTGTTCACGAAGTCGGGTTTATACCCCAGCGGTTCGAGGGTGTATTTCCAACGATATGCCCTGCTTACATGAGATAGTGTAGCTACAACTAGCGATATGAGCACCCAGGAATAGTCGGCCGCTTCAAATGCATTAACAATTGCAGTTTTGTCATCGGTTGTTAAGTCACTGTAAAACCACCATACCAGAAACAATCCCAAGCCTAGGGGTATGATTATTTTGAGTGAACCGATTAAAAACTTTTTCAACGCTTAACGGAGTTGGTTGGTTTCTTCATTTGGAAAGATAACGGTTGGCGCGAAACTTTTAGCAGCTTCAAAATCCATGGTGGCGTAAGCGATAATGATAACAACATCTCCTACAGCAACCTTGCGCGCAGCGGGACCATTTAAACATATGTCGCCTGCTCCACGCACACCCTTAATGGCGTAGGTTTCAAGGCGTTCACCATTATTGATGTTGACAACCTGAACCTTTTCACCTTCAATCAAGTTAGCTGCATCCATGAGGTCTTCATCAATGGTAATACTGCCGATATAATTGAGGTCGGCTTCTGATACCCGAACCCGATGAATTTTAGACTTTAGAACTTCGATGTGCATACCCTGCGTAATTAGTCGGCAAAATTATGACAATTAATTCAACGATATGTTGTCTAGAAGGCGCACATCTCGGACATAAACAGCAATAAAAGCACGTGGGTTGTCGACATGTTGCTTGTCTTGAAGTGGCTGAAGGTCGTCACCATTAACGATGAAAAAATATTCCAAGTCCATAGTGGGGTGATCGGCAAAGAACCCAGCAATGGCGGTTGATATTTCTGAAAGTGGTTTGTAAGGGTATTGCTCCCGCGCCTCTTGAAGCTTTTGATAGATGATTGCAGCTTCGTTCTTTTCCACATCTGATAGGCGCTCATTGCGGGAACTCATAGCAAGTCCACTTGGCTCCCTTCGCGTTTCGCCACCGATTACCTCAACCGGCAAATTTTCAATTTCTGCCAGCTTCTTAACTACCAGAAGTTGTTGGTAATCTTTTTCTCCAAAATAGGCGCGGTCAGGAATTAGAATCTCAAATAGGCGGTGAACTACAGTTCCAACACCAGCAAAATGTCCGGGACGATACTTGCCCTCCATATCACTAGCCAGCGTTCCAAAATCATACGCTACGGATGTTGGTTTGTCTCCATAGATGTCACTAACCTCTGGAATGTAAGCAATGTCGCAATGCACAGACTCCAACTGATCAATGTCGCGCTTTTCGTTCCGCGGGTATTTTTTAAGGTCTTCGGGATTATTGAACTGTGTAGGGTTCACAAAAATGGAACATATAACCAAATCGTTTTCACGCTTAGCCAGTTCAATAAGTGAAAGGTGACCATCATGGAGCGCCCCCATGGTTGCCACAAAACCAACTTTCTTGCCAAGTTCTTTTTGAACCTGTAAGTATTTATTCAGTTCCGAGCCGTTTCTAGAAATAAACATGAATTGAGGAAAAGGATGGAAAATAGTAGGGCCAAAGTGGGCAAAGCTATTAGAAAACTTGAACGATGCACAAATTATCCTTAATTTTGTAAAACTTTTTCCAAAAACCATTTCATATGAGTAAACCGAGAGTCCTGTATGTATCGCAAGCAATTACTCCTTACCTACCTGAGTGTGAAATAGCGTCTATAGCGCGTGAACTTCCACAAGCTATTCAGGAAGAAGGCAAAGAGATACGTTTATTCATGCCTCGTTTTGGGTGTATTAATGAGCGGCGTCACCAACTTCACGAGGTTATTAGGCTTTCGGGAATGAACCTAGTGGTGAATGATTTTGACCACCCGTTAATCATTAAGGTGGCTTCAATTCAACCTGCGCGCATGCAGGTTTACTTCATCGACAATGAGGAGTATTTCCACCGAAAGGCAGCCCTTGAAGATAAGCGCGGCAAAGCATTTAAAGACAATGATGAGCGATCTATCTTTTTTGTGAAGGGTGTATTGGAAGCTGTTAAGAAATTGGGTTGGTCTCCGGACCTCATTCACTGTCACGGTTGGATGGCTGCTGCGCTTCCTGCTTACCTCAGAACAGTTTATGCCGACGATCCACTTTTCGCTGAAACACGCACCGTTTATTCAGCTTACAATGATTCCCCAAAAGGAAAACTCGATAAGCAAATGAAAGCTAAAATGGAGTTTGACGGTGTTCCAGCGGATAAGCTCGAAATGATTGAAACACCAGATTACAATAACCTACATAAATTGGCTATTTCTCATGCCGATGGTGTTATCTTTGGAGAGGAACTAGACCAGGACGTTGTGGATTTTGCGAAAGGTCGTGAAATTTTAACCCTCAAACATGAAGAAGAGGGATATGTGAAAGCATACAACGAAATGTATGATAAAATACTTGAAGAAAGTTCGGTATTAGCTCAATGAAGAAAAAAATAAGCACAAACCAGTTAGGGGTAAAGTTGCTTTACCCCTTTCTAGTTTTTACAATATGCGTGTTTAGCAATTGTGAAAATGAGGAGTTAGTAGGCTTGGAAGTACAGCCAGATGATGCCGAGGTTGGTTATACAACCATCGATACGCTTTCACTAGAAATGGTTACAGAACGTGCAGAACCTATTCGTACTGATATTTCTGGAGATTTAACCATGCAACTTGGAAGCATGGTGGACCCTGAATTTGGATACAGCGAAGCAGGTTTTGTTACTGAGCTCAGAATGGAAACCGAAGGGGCTGATTTTGGTGATGTAAATCAAATCACCTTGGATTCTGCCGTATTAACTTTAGTATACGCAGGTGGGTATTTTCAAACAGATGGCGATCTTACGCCACAGTCGTTTAAGGTATACCAACTAGACAACACGATAGACCTTGATAGTAATTATTTCTCCGATTACACACTCCCAGGAGGATTAACATTGATTGGAGAAGCCAATCAGGTAAGTCCGAATCTAGAAGACAGCGTTAATGTGGGAGGTGATAATGAGCCACCAATGCTTCGCATAAGATTGGATGATGCTTGGGCATTGAGTTTGCTTCAAGCAGGTTACAGCATTTACAGTTCTCAAGAAAGTATGAAAGACTTTCTCAAGGGACTTGTTATCGTTCCAGATAACCCCAATCAACCGGCGGGCGAAGGGGCAATCTTGCAGGTGAACCCGTTGGATCGGTTTTCCCGTTTGAAGCTATGGTTTGGAACCGAGACAGATCCTACCGAAACATTTGAGTTTTTAATCAATTCCAGCTCGGAGTTTTTTGCATTTTTTAACCAAGATTATTCAGGTTTTCCAGTTGGAAATGCATTGGATAATGAGCCAGCGGCGGATGAAAATATTTACATTCAGTCGATGCAAGGGACTCATGTTCGGTTGCGCATTCCCCATCTGTTAGACTTAGGTGAGTCACTTGGTGATGTGATTATCAACAAGGCGGAACTTATTGTTCATGTCGATGCTAATCATGCAGGGAATTACCAAAACCATTCGCGCTTGCTGATGCGTTTTGATTCGGCGAATCTCGGAGAGAATTTTCCTCCTGTTGAAGACCTTATTGGTTTTTCTTCTCAATTTGATGGCGCATTTGATGGTGCCGACAACGTTTATCGCATGAACATCACCCGTCATATCCAAGAGGTTTTGGTGCGCGGAAAGGATGGAGAAAATATTAATTTCGATCTCATTATTTTAGCTTCGGGAGCTTCAGTGAATGCTTCGCGAACCTTGTGTTATGGTTTAGACCCTATGACAGGTAACGGAGTTGAATTTAACCTAACGTATACACCCTTAGACTAATAAAAATATGTGTGGAATTGTCGGATACCTCGGGAATCAGGATGCTTATCCGATTATGATAAAAGGGCTTAAGCGCCTAGAATATCGCGGGTATGACAGTGCTGGAGTTGCACTTCAGCAGGACGGCGAGTTTGTAATGTACAAGAAAAAGGGGAAAGTAAAAGAGCTTGAAGCTGAGGCTAGTAAGGGTTCTACTGCTGGAACGATTGGAATAGGACATACACGTTGGGCAACCCATGGAGTGCCTAGTGATAACAATTCTCACCCGCATTATTCAGCATCTGGCAATTTGGTGATTATCCACAATGGCATCATCGAGAATTTCGACACCCTTAAAAAGGAACTCGTTACACGTGGGTACAAATTCCGCAGTGAAACAGATACTGAAGTTCTGGTTAATTTCATTGAAGAAGTAAAGGAAAAAGAAAACTTATCGCTCGCCGAAGCTGTTCGCGTTGCGCTTCATGAGGTGGTTGGTGCTTACGCCATTGCAATCATGGAAAAGGGTAATCCAGATTTGATGGTACTCGCCCGCAAAGGAAGTCCACTGGTTGTTGGTATTGGAAAAGATGAGTTTTTCGTAGCCTCTGATGCCTCTCCATTCCTGGAATACACAAAGAACGCAGTTTACCTTGATGATGAAGAAATGGCTGTTATCAGAAGAGGTAAAGAAATGGAGTTGCGCAGCATTAGCGACAACAAGACGGTAGACCCATTCATTCAAGAGCTTCAGTTAAACCTTGAGGCAATTGAAAAAGGTGGCTATGAGCACTTCATGTTGAAGGAAATATACGAACAGCCAAAGTCTATTCGAGACACCCTTCGCGGACGATTGATTTCTCAGAAAGGCATTATTGCTATGTCGGGAATTAATGAGTTCGAAAATAAAATGATGAATGCTGATCGCATCATTATTGTTGCTTGTGGAACTTCATGGCATGCCGGGTTAGTAGGTGAATACTTGTTTGAAGAGTTTGCGCGTATCCCTGTTGAGGTGGAATACGCTTCGGAGTTTCGTTACCGAAACCCAATCATTTCCGAAAATGACGTGGTAATTGCAATTTCTCAATCGGGAGAAACCGCGGATACACTTGCAGCTATTGAACTGGCAAAGTCGAAAGGTGCTACCATCTTTGGAATTTGTAATGTAGTTGGGTCTAGTATTGCTCGCGCTACAGATGCTGGTGCTTACACGCACGCTGGGCCTGAAATTGGAGTGGCTAGTACAAAAGCCTTTACTGCTCAAGTTACAGTGCTTTCATTGATTGCAATGCAGTTAGGACATAAGCGAGGAATGCTTTCAGAGTCTGCATTTCAGGCGTTGGCGCATGAACTGGATAGCATACCTGGCAAAATTGAGGATATGCTCAAAACGGATGCGCAAGTCTTGAAAATTTCTGAAGAGTTTAAAGATGCTCAGAACTTCTTGTATTTGGGCCGCGGATTCAATTTCCCTGTTGCTTTGGAAGGTGCGCTAAAGTTAAAAGAGATTTCGTACATCCATGCTGAAGGTTATCCTGCTGCGGAGATGAAACACGGGCCTATTGCTTTAATTGATGAACATATGCCAGTAGTTGTAATCGCAACTCGTACAGGGCACTATGAGAAGGTTTTTAGCAACATTCAAGAAATTAAAGCGCGCGACGGTAGAATAATCGCAGTTGTAACTGAAGGGGACACGGCAATTTCCGAAATTGCGGACTACGTAGTTGAGATTCCATATACCGAAGATGCTTTTACTCCGCTGCTTACAACAGTTCCATTACAGTTGATGAGTTATCACATTGCGGTAATGCGGGGTTGTAATGTTGATCAACCACGAAACCTAGCGAAGTCAGTTACAGTGGAATAGTATTTCGCGTGATTTCAATGTTTATATGTAAAGCATATTTGACATAATGTAAAAAATAATTTACATTTGATCAAAATACTGAACTATGAACTATTTAATTTCAAATCGCTACAAGGGAATCAGTGCGATCGTTTTTTACACGTCAACAATCCTTGGAATCTGTTTACTTTATTTTTTAGATGGGGGAAGTGACTTACCGTCAAATTGGAAAATCCCCGTTCCTGCTTTGTGGAACGATACGTTCTTAAGTACCACTGGAGATGGTGTTTATAGAGATCATATCTGGAACGAATTAGTTGCAATTTTGCTCATCATCAGTGGGCTTGGTTATGGGTTTTCAAAGGAGCGGGTTGAAGATGAGCTCATTGGTAAAATTCGTACAAATGCCCTGGTTTGGTCTTTATTCTGGAACTATGGAGCGCTCATTCTCGCAACTATCTTTGTGTATGGTTTACCTTATTTTCAGGTTATGACCTATCAGTTGTTTTCAATTTTAATACTATTCAACTTGCGCTACCAATGGATGTTGAAAAAACACTATGCAGCCAATCATGAAGAATAATATAAAAGTAAAACGGGCTGAAAGAAGCGTGAGTCAACAAGCGCTTGCAGATCACATGCAGGTAAGTCGGCAAACAATCAACGCGATTGAAAATGGAAAATATGCCCCATCACTTGAGCTGGGTATGCGGTTAGCACAGTTTTTTGAGTGTTCTGTAGAAGCTGTTTTCCAGTTGGACTAGGACCCCCACATGATTATTTGGTTGTTATTGAGAAACACACTCATATCTGGAGTGAGTAGGATTGCAATGATGTCTGTAAGGGGAAGAATACCTAGGCCACCTAATGTAACGGAATAGAAAATTGGAACTTTTGGTGTTGTTCCTAGATAGAGGCGATGAACGCCAAAAGGGCCAAGAAGTACCGCTAGAATTACAGCGTTCAACTTGTGATTTCGCTTTTTAGCAGCAACAGCACGATAGAGGTGGGTTTCGGCCTGCGACCTAATCCATTGTGTTATTGGTCTCGCGCTAGAAGTGACGTTAAATTTAACCTTAGATGCTGTGCTTGTAATGACAACTTGAGACTGACTAAATGCAGGTAGAGCAACCATCGTAAGTGATACCATTCCGAAAAGTAATACCAATCCTTTCATTTTCAGTCTATTCATAAATTGAGGGAAAAAATGGTTAAAGCAAAAGAAAAGTCTATTTTTGGGACGCAAAGCTAATCCAATCTTATTTTAACTAAACATTAAGTGATGAAAAGAGTATTTACTTTACTAGCCGTAGCAGCATTTGCATTCGCATCATGTGGTGGTCCATCGACCGAAGCGGCACAAGATGAGGTTCAAGAAGAAACTCAAGAAATGCAAACTGAAGTAGAAGAGTCTGCTGAAGAAGCCCCAGCAACAGAAACTGAAGAAATGGAAATGGATTCTACAGCAATGGATTCAACTATGACTGAAGAAACTGAAGCTATGGATGCTGAAGGAGAAATGGAAGCAGAAGAAGCAACTGAAGAAGTAGCTGAATAATCTGTCGATCTTCAATAAAAAAAGAAAAAGCCTGTCATTGACAGGCTTTTTTTATGCTTATTGTTTTGCTAAGGCCGAAGCCATGCTTGTTTTCTCATGTAAGATTCGGGATAGATCAGCAATGTTTACACGCTCTTGTGTCATTGCGTCCCGATCTCTGATGGTTACACTGTTGTCATTTAATGTGTCGTGATCTACAGTGATGCAATAAGGTGTTCCCACGGCATCCATTCTACGGTAACGTTTACCAATTGAATCTTTCTCGTCATAATCAACTTGGCAATCGAGTTGAAGTGTGCGCATAATTGAACGCGCTTTCTCTGGTAAGCCATCTTTTTTGGTAAGCGGCAATATGGCCGCTTTGATTGGAGCTAAGAAAGCGGGAATTTTCATCACCGTTCGAGAACTGCCATCTTCCAGTTGTTCCTCACAATAAGAAGCTGTTAATACTGCTAAAAACAAGCGGTCTAACCCTATTGAAGTTTCAACTACATAAGGGGTATACGAGGCGTTCGCTTCGGGATCGAAATATTGAATTTTTTTACCGGAGTGATCTTCATGCGCTTTAAGGTCAAAGTCTGTTCTGGAGTGAATGCCTTCAAGCTCCTTGAAACCCATTGGGAAGTTGAATTCGATATCTGCCGCGGCATTAGCGTAATGCGCCAATTTGATGTGATCGTGAAAGCGATAATTATCCATGCCTAACCCGAGGCTTTCATGCCATTTAAGTCGGGCATCTTTCCATTTTCCATACCACTCCAATTCCGTGCCTGGTTTAACAAAATACTGCATTTCCATCTGTTCAAATTCACGCATGCGAAAAATAAACTGACGGGCAATAATTTCATTTCTGAAAGCCTTCCCAATCTGAGCAATTCCAAAGGGAATTTTCATGCGGCCTGTTTTCTGAACATTTAAAAAGTTCACAAAAATACCTTGTGCCGTTTCCGGACGCAGGTAAACCGTATTTGCGCCCTCTGCTACAGATCCTAACTCCGTAGAAAACATCAAGTTAAATTGGCGAACATCGGTCCAGTTACGTGACCCTGAAACGGGATCAACGATTCCGAGCTCTTCAATGAGTGCTTTAATCCCTTCCAGGTTGTTGCTGTTTAGTAGTTCACGCATGCGCGATTCAATGCGCTCTATTTGTTCCTGGTACTTAACTACACGGGGATTGGTTTGGATGAACATCGCTTCTTCAAAAGAACCGCCGAAACGCTTCGCAGCCTTGGTGATTTCTTTTGTGATTTTTCCGCGGATTTTCTCAATGTGATCTTCCAGTAAAACATCGGCGCGATAACGTTTTTTAGAATCTTTGTTATCGATCATAGGGTCGTTGAAAGCATCAACATGACCAGAAGCCTTCCAAGTGCTTGGGTGCATGAAAATAGAAGCATCTATTCCTACAATTTCCTCATGCATTTGAACCATGCTTTTCCACCAATATGCTTTCAAGTTGTTCTTGAGTTCAGCTCCTTTTTGTCCGTAATCATATGCAGCAGACAAGCCATCGTAAATTTCGCTAGAAGGAAAAACAAAACCATATTCTTTTGCGTGAGCAATGATTTTCTTGAGTAAATCTTCTTGTTGTGCCATGCTTTTGATCTTTGCTACAAAGAAATGCATTTGAGTGTGATTAAACCCCTTTCTGACTCAGATACTTCATTATTTTTACGCAGTGTTTAACCGTGAATCATACCTCGAATTTTGCGCAGAAATACAGGCACTGTTGCCTGAAACAGTGTTGACTCAGCAGCCAGCTGGATATGGAGAACTTGCTAATGATGCGTTTAGCGTGTACCTGGTTGGAATGGCAAAACCACTGCAGCCAAGTAGTGTGCCCAAAGGCGTTGTTTTTTGGGAGGACCAATGGCGTGTATCACCAGAAATTATAGCCTCTAGGATTGAATCAATCAAGGGGTTTACAGAGCGTATTTTTGCGCGTGATGCCTACATAACGCAGGTAGACAGATCCTCAGCCAATGAATTTATGAACGTTAATCACTTAGGAGGTGCCACGCGTCATCATCGCGGGTTTGCACTGAAGGTGGATGGCGAAACAGTTGCAGTTGCAACATTTAGCAAAGGAAGAACCATGAAACGCGGGGGAAGGTCTTTTCGAAGTTTTGAACTTATACGGTATGCGAATGTGCTACATACAACGGTTGTAGGCGGTGTGAGTAAGCTTTTATCCGGGTTTGAAGAGGAGGCGTCTCCAGATGATATTATGACCTATGTGGATGCTTCTAGTGCAGAAGGGGGTGTGTTTGAGAAGTTGGGTTTTGAAGCAGTGGAGAATACGGAGCCGGTTCGTTTTAGACTTGATGATGAAGGAAAACGGATATTTCCAAATCGCGAAGAGCGTTTTGCGTTAAAGAGCGATGCGTTGGCAGAGAAATTCCCCTATGCAACTGCAGGAAATATAAAATGGATTAAATACTTCCAATAGGATGCTAACTTTGCAGCATGATTCAAATTGATAATGCCCTCCTGTCAGCTGAAGTTTTTGACGAACACTTCATGTGTGACCTTGCTGCTTGCAAAGGAGCATGTTGCGTTCAAGGTGATGCCGGTGCTCCATTGGAAGAGTCCGAACTCGACGTGTTGGATCGGATATACAGTGAGGTCAAACCCTATTTGCGTCCAGAAGGAACTGCTGCTATTGAGGCTCAGGGCAAATACGTGAAGGATGATTACGATCAAGAGTGGGTTACCCCACTTGTGAATGATGAAGAATGTGCTTACGCCATCTTTACGGATGATGGAACTGCACTTTGCGGGATAGAGAAGGCTTACCGAGATGGAAAAGTAGATTGGCCAAAACCAGTGAGCTGTCACTTATACCCCATTCGCATTAAGCAGTACCGCACATTTGATGCAGTTAACTATGACCGATGGCACATTTGTTCACCTGCATGTGACTGTGGGTTGAATGAAAAAATTAAGGTCTATCAGTTCGCCAAACCGGCACTCGTAAGAAAGTATGGGGCGTCTTGGTATGAAGAGTTGGAGCAGGCTGCGAAACTTCTTGAAGATAGTAAAAGAACCCGGGATTCAAAACCCAATTCTACTTCCTAAGGGGCTATTAACACCACGATTATTTTAAACACCCAGTGTTTACTATGGGTAGGTTTGTAAGGAAGTATTTATGAACAGTTTGAAGCAGCGTTTCGCTGTTAATAACTACCCAGTATTGTGAATTAAATTGGATTGCCCCCTCCTCGATTTTTGACAACTTTTGTATTGAACGATCGCGTCATGGTCGTTTGTTTCGATTGTTTAAAACGGTTAACACACACCTTCAAGCCCTTGTTTTACAAGTGTTTGGGGCTGAATTTGGCCGGCTATATTGGGCTGTAGTGCCCGTACAACATAGAATATTCTCGGCAGCCAAGCTTGCCGGGCTAGAACAGGAAAAAGTAGTAGCAATGAGTGAAGTAATAGCAGGAAAAGAGACACAGTTAGAACCAATCCTCCAAGAGGACAACAGTCGTTTTGTATTGTTTCCAATTAAGCACCACGACATCTGGTCATTTTACAAAAAAGCAGAAGCAAGTTTTTGGACGGCTGAAGAAATTGATTTGGCACCTGATCAAACAGATTGGGAAAATAAATTGAATGATGATGAACGCCATTTCATTAAACACGTATTGGCGTTTTTTGCAGCCAGTGACGGTATTGTTAATGAAAACCTAGCAGAAAACTTCCTGGCAGAGGTTCAATACACCGAAGCAAAGTTCTTTTACGGATTTCAGGTGGCAATTGAGAACATACACTCTGAAACGTATTCGCTGTTAATTGATACCTACATTAAAAATAAAGCTGAGAAGGATAACTTATTCAATGCAATTGAAACACTTGATTGTGTGAAGAAGAAAGCTGAATGGGCATTGCGCTGGATTGATGAAGGTTCCTTTGCCGAGCGTTTAGTGGCTTTCGCAGCTGTTGAGGGGATCTTCTTTTCGGGATCGTTCTGTTCAATATTTTGGTTGAAAAAGCGTGGCTTAATGCCTGGGCTGAGTTTTTCAAATGAGCTGATTTCGCGGGATGAAGGTTTACACTGTGATTTTGCGTGCTTGCTCTATACCAATCACCTCGAACATCGCTTGCCGAAAGAAAAAGTACAACACATCATAGAAAACGCTGTTGAAATAGAAAAAGAGTTTGTTACCGATGCACTTCCAGTGAAGTTGATTGGAATGAATTCGGATTTAATGACACAATACATTGAGTTTGTAGCTGATCGCTTATTAGTAGAACTAGGAAACGATAAGATTTACAACGCAACTAATCCGTTCGACTTTATGGAGATGATTTCCCTTCAAGGGAAAACAAACTTCTTCGAGAAGCGGGTAGCGGAATACCAAAAAGCAGGCGTTATGGGCGGCAACGACAATGAAAGTCGCAGCTTCAACACCGATGCAGACTTTTAAAGCATAATCATACACCAAGTAATAAATTATACCCAGCATGTACGTATTAAAAAGAGACGGAAGAAAAGAATCAGTTCGCTTTGATAAAATCCAAGCGCGAATCAAGAAATTGTGTTACGGGCTGCACGCAACTGTAGATCCAGTAAAAATTTCGATGCGCGTTATTGAAGGATTGTATGAAGGCGTAACAACAAGTGAGCTGGATAGTCTTGCGGCGGAAGTAGCTGCTTCGATGACTACGACACATCCAGATTACGCGGTTCTAGCTGCCCGCATCGCTGTTTCGAATCTGCATAAGAGCACGAAGAAATCGTTCAGTGAAACGATGACTGACCTCTATGAATACATCGATCCGAAGACGAATGAAAAAGCGCCATTGCTTTCGGATGAGGTTTATGAGATTATTAAGGAGCATGCTGATGTACTTGATTCTAGCATTATTTATGACCGAGATTTTGGGTATGATTTCTTTGGTTTTAAAACGTTAGAACGTGCATACTTGCTAAAATTGAATAATGAAATTGTTGAGCGTCCGCAACACATGCTCATGCGTGTTTCTGTGGGTATTCATAAACGCGATATCGAGTCGGCAATTAAGACTTACAACTTGATGAGTCAGCGTTGGTTTACACATGCAACACCAACCTTGTTCAATTCTGGTACACCAAAACCGCAAATGTCATCTTGCTTTTTGCTAACCATGAAAGAAGACTCCATTGATGGAATTTACGATACGCTCAAGCAATGTGCTAAGATTTCGCAATCTGCGGGAGGCATAGGACTTGCTATTCACGATATTCGTGCTACAGGTTCTTACATCAAGGGAACGAATGGAACTTCTAACGGAATTGTTCCAATGTTGCGCGTTTACAACGATACTGCGAGGTATGTAGATCAAGGCGGCGGTAAGCGTAAAGGTTCTTTTGCAATTTACATTGAGCCTTGGCATGCAGACGTGTTTGATTTCTTAGACCTTAAGAAAAACCACGGTAAAGAAGAGCAACGTGCACGTGATTTATTCTATGCCCTTTGGGTTCCAGATTTGTTCATGAAACGTGTTGAAGAAAATGGCGAGTGGACGTTAATGGATCCGAGTGTTTGTCCTGGTTTATCGGATACACACGGGAAAGATTTTGAGAAATTATACCTCAAGTACGAGCGCGAAGGAAAAGGAAGAAAAACCATAAAAGCACAAGAGTTGTGGTTTAAAATCTTGGAGTCTCAGATTGAAACCGGAACGCCTTACATGCTCTACAAGGACGCTGCAAATGGTAAGTCAAACCAGCAAAACCTAGGAACAATTAAGTCGTCTAACCTCTGTACTGAAATCATTGAGTATACAGCTCCTGATGAGGTGGCCGTTTGTAACCTGGCTTCCATTGCACTGCCCAAGTTTATTGAGGATGGAAAGTTTGATCACGACAAATTATTTGAGGTAACGTATCAAGCAACCGTTAACCTTAACCGCATTATTGACGGAAATTATTACCCTGTTAAGGAAGCGCGCAACTCAAATATGCGCCACCGTCCTATTGGTCTAGGAATTCAAGGGTTAGCCGATGCGTTCATTATGTTGCGTTACCCCTTTGATTCGGAAGAGGCACGTACGCTCAATAAAGAAGTTCACGAAACAATTTATTATGCGTCGATGACTGCATCTAAAGATCTTGCTAAGGAAGAAGGTGCTTACGAAACGTTTAAAGGATCGCCTGTGTCGAAAGGGATTTTCCAGTTTGATATGTGGGGTGTTAAGCCATCAGATCGTTGGGAGTGGGACGTATTAAAAGAAGAAGTTAAAAAGCATGGTGTGCGCAACTCGCTATTGTTAGCTCCTATGCCAACAGCTTCTACTTCTCAAATACTCGGAAATAATGAGTGCTTTGAGCCGTACACGTCAAACGTCTACACACGTCGTACCCTTTCGGGTGAGTTTGTGGTGGTAAATAAGCACCTGTTGAAAGACCTTGTCAAATTGGGAATATGGAATGAAGACTTGAAGAATGAGATCATTTCAGCCAATGGATCAGTACAGAATATCGATGAAATTCCAGATAATTTAAAGATGCTTTACCGCACCGCATGGGAGATTAGTCAAAAATCTATTCTTGAAATGGCTGCGGACCGTGGCGCATACATCTGCCAATCACAATCGCTGAATGTATTTATGGAGAATGCGAATTTCGCGAAGCTTACATCCATGCATTTTTACGGTTGGAAAATGGGACTTAAAACAGGGATGTACTACCTGCGTACTAAGGCGGCTACAGATGCCATTAAGTTTACGGTAGAGAAAAACCTCAAAGCAAAACCGGTGGCAGAGGAATTGCCAGCCGATGAAGCGGTTGAAACCAACACAGAAAGCGAAGCGCCAAAGAACGCTTAAAAACGCTTTTTAACGATGCCAACTGAAGGGGCCTTTGTCATTAGACATGGGCCTTTTCGCCTTTTATAGAATTGTTCTAAATAAGCTGCGGTGACACTCTCATGACAATGCACTTTAACGCGTGCTGCACTTTTGTAGTTGAAAGT
The DNA here is from genome assembly GCA_965661625.1 of Salibacteraceae bacterium. Lineage (GTDB taxonomy): Bacteria > Bacteroidota > Bacteroidia > Flavobacteriales_G > Salibacteraceae. The sequence continues at coordinate 63,484 of CBFIEM010000001.1, read as the reverse complement.
TGCAAACCGCATTGGAACAATTTAAAGTCATAGCATTTACGCACAAGAACGTCGGGCTGGAGTCTATCGCAAATTACTCGGTATCTGATGATCTTTCCAAGGACCTATTGCCTGCAGTAAAAAAGCAGTTGGGCTTGGGAGAAATCATGCTTGTTTCTACGTGTAATCGGGTTGAGGTATATTTCGTTTCTCACCGCATTACGGACAATGCTTTTTTGCGTGAACTTTTTGAAGTGCTTTACCCACATTGGGATGAACGTCAGGTTGCACAGACGGCTAAAGACACGGAGTTGTTGGATGGCCTTGATGCTGTTCGACATATTTTCCAAGTAGCAGGTTCATTAGATTCTCTTGTTGTAGGCGAACGCGAAATCCTTTCTCAAATTCGCAATGCGTTTAACCGCAGCGATGAGTTGGGGCTTACGGGGGAGATGCTGCGCTTAACGGTGCGTAAAACCATTGAAACAGCGAAGCGCATTTTTACGGAAACGGATGTTGCCAACCGCCCCGTGTCAGTTGTAAATTTAGCTTACCGCTCGTTAATGGCATACGACCTTGAAAAGGATGCTAGGTTCCTTGTGGTAGGAGCAGGAGTGACCAACACAGCGATGCTCAAAAAGCTCAAAAAGCAGGGCTATTCTGATTTCTCGATATATAATCGAACGCTTGCCAATGCCGAAAAACTGGTCGAACTGGTTGGAGGAAAGGCTTACGACTTAGCGGATATCGCTAACCACACAACGGGTTTTGATGTGGTAGTAACCTGTACAGGTGCTAGCCATCAGGTAATTACACATGACTTGTACCGCGAACTCTTAGGAAACGACGACAACCAAAAGTTTGTGGTTGATTTGGCCGTTCCAAACGATTTTGATCCTGTGATTAAGCAACAACACCCTGTTGAGGTGATTGAAGTAAGCTCGCTCAAAGCGATGGCTGAACGAAACATGGCAGAGCGCAAAAAAGCACTTGTTCAATGTGAGTCTATTGTTGATGAATCGCTTGCTGATTTTGGAATAAATTATGAAGAGCGTCAAGTGGAACTAGCAATGCGCGAAGTTCCTGAGCGCATCCGCGAAATCAAGGATAAAACAATGGCTGAGGTATTTGCAAAGCGCTTGAATCATGTTGATGATGATACCCGAGCCTTGATGAATGAGATGCTATCTTACATGGAGAAGAAGGTGAATGCCGTTACCATGAAGAAGGCGAAAGAAATTATGCTCCAGAAGCTTTAGAACCCTATGAAAAGCCCCATTGTAATAGGTAGCCGAGGATCGGATTTGGCGTTGTGGCAAGCACACCACGTTCAAGGTCGACTTGAAGCAGCCGGACATGAAGTCACGCTAAAGATTATTAAAACTCAAGGTGACCGTATTCAGCACCTGAGCTTCGACAAAATGGAAGGTAAAGGGTTTTTTACCAAAGAGATTGAAGCGGAACTGATTGCTGGAAGTATTGACTTAGCGGTACACTCACACAAAGATTTAGAAACAACTTACCCCGATGGGTTAACAATTGCTGCGGTAAGTGAGCGGGAAGACCCCTCTGAGTATTTGTTGGTAAAGAACAGTTCGGTAGAGGTAGGAGCAGCGTTCAACTTGAAACAGGATGCTATTGTCGGTACAAGCAGTGCAAGGCGGAAATCGCAATTGTTACACAAAAGACCCGATGTGCGCATTAAAGATTTACGTGGAAATGTGCCTACCCGCATCCAAAAATTACGGGATCAAGATTACGACGCGATTATGCTTGCAGGAGCTGGTGTTGAACGCTTGGGGTTAGACTTAAGTGACTTTCACGTGATTAAACTGAATCCGCGAAAGTTTGTAAGTGCGCCTGCTCAAGGTGTGTTAGGTCTACAGATTAGGAAGGAGGACACTGCTTTGAATGCAATCTTGAGAGATGTAATTCACCAGCCGGATGTTGCTGCTAGAATTGATGTTGAACGCAGTGTATTGCGCTTGCTTGAAGGTGGTTGTCAACTTCCTTTGGGGGCTTTCTGCGAATTGAATAACGGGGAGTTTGAGCTTTGGGTAGCTCAGGCTGAATCATGGGATGCACCCGTTAATTATTTGCATTTGTTGGGAACCGATGGACCAGCACTTGCTGAAGAGGCCATTGCAACCCTTAACGTAAACCGGTAAATGAAACGGGTTTTAATCACCCGAGATAAGGCTCCGGATTTCACTCAACTTCTGGTAAAAAAGGGCGTGGAAGTAATTGCGAAATCGTTTATTCACACAGCAGCGGTGCCTGTAACCCACGTGCCACCAACCGATTGGATTTTCTTTTCAAGCAAACGGGCAGTCCGCTATTTTCTGGATGCATTCACCCCCAAAAAGCCAATTCAGCTTGGTGCAATAGGGAAGGGAACAGCAACGGCAATTAGTGAAAGGGGCTTGCACGTAGATTTTATAGGAGCTAGTGAAGACACTCAGCAAGTTGGAAATGCATTCAATGAGTTAGCTGCTGGCAAAACGGTTTTATTTCCACAGGGAAATGCATCGTTGAAGACGGTACAGCAAAGTCTCAATAAAGCAACTGCATTAGACCTAGTGGTGTATGAAACGAGCCCCAAGAACGTGAATATTACAGGCGTTGATGTGGGTGTTTTTACGAGTCCATCCAATGTGAATTCCTTTGCTGATGGCGCCAATGAATGGCCTCCAATGAACATTGCCATTGGTAAAAGTACTGGAGCCAGATTGGCAGCGCTCAAGGTTCCATATACGGTAGCAGAATCATTTGATGAACATAGTTTGGCCCGCGCTGCTTGGAGTGAACTGAAGAACGCTTAATTCGCTATATTTGAAACTGCTCAAGCTCTTGAAATTAAACCGACTATGAAGCACGTTTACGTTTTTTTAGCAGTTATAGCAACTGCCTACATGAACCCACTTATTGCTCAAGACCATACCCAAGTTCAGGGTACTCAAGTTGAAGAGCTTAATCGCTTGGGAACAGAATTTCGCATGACTTTTATTGAACAACAGGCAGCTGCAGCTGAATTTGCTGCGATGCATCAGATTAAATTGCGGGTAACTTTGCCAGATCGCAGGGTTGCAGAGTTTGTCGGCATAAATGAACGCGGGCGTCCGGTGTACTTTGTAACGGATAACCTGGATGCTGCTCAAACTGTTTCAACGGATGAAGTATGGGCGAGCAACAGTAATGGTTATGGGCTTGATGGTGCGGGAATGACCCTGGGTGAATGGGATGGAGGAGCAGTTCTTGTTTCTCATCAAGAATATGGATCACGCGTTACGCAGGTGGATGGCGCGTCATCATTAAGTGATCATGCAACGCACGTTGCTGGTACTATGATGGCTGCTGGTATGAATGCCGGAGCTAAAGGCATGGCCTACGCTGCTAATTTATCTGCTCACGATTGGAATTCAGATGATGCAGAAATGACAACCTTCGCTGCAGGTGGAGGCCTTGTTTCGAATCACTCTTACGGTACAATAACCGGATGGTATGACGATGGCACAGATTTATACTGGTACGGTGATACTACGCTCTCAGCTTCTGAAGATGTGAATTTTGGACGCTACACGAATAGCGCTGAAGATTGGGACGTTATTGCTGCAAATGCGCCGTATTATTTGATTGTAAAATCAGCGGGAAATGATCGGAATGATGGTGCAGCAGCGAATACACCTCATTTAGTTTGGGATAATTTTTCGGGATGGGTTCCAAGCACCACTACACGCCCGGATGATGGCGGTGTATTGGGTTACGATTGTATTTCGACTAATGGAAACGCTAAGAACATCCTTACTGTTGGAGCAGTTAGCGACATTCCCAATGGGTACACCCAACCGTCAGATGTGGTGATGTCATCTTTTAGTGGATGGGGTCCTACAGACGATGGCAGGATAAAGCCCGATATAGTAGGTAATGGTATTTCATTACTTTCTACGGGAAGTGCAAATAATACAGATTACTACAGCTCGAGCGGTACTTCCATGTCGGCACCTAGTGTTTCTGGCTCGTTGATCTTGTTGCAAGAGATGTACAACGATAGCAATGGTGTTTCGATGAAAGCAGCAACCTTAAAAGGGCTGATTATTCAAACGGCATCAGAGGCAGGAGGTGCAAATGGACCCGATTATGAATTTGGATGGGGTTTGTTAAATACAAAAGCAGCAGCCGATGCAATTGCTGACACGGTTACAAACCGCATATTGGAAAACAGCTTGGCGAATAATTCCACGTATACCCTCAGTGTATATTCAGATGGATTGTCTCCTTTAACGGGAACCATCTGTTGGACGGATGTGCCTGGAACCCCTACAGCGGTTGCTGTTGATGATACCACGCGTATGCTGGTGAACGATTTGGATCTTCGCATAACCGATCCAAATGGGGTTGTATTTGACCCCTATATCTTAGACCCAGCGAATCCAGCGAACGCTGCAACTACGGGCGACAATAACCGTGATAATGTGGAGAAGGTTTATATCGGTACAACTACCCCAGGGTACTACACCATTACCGTTACACATAAGGGCACGTTGAACAACAATGCCAATCAGGATTTCGCATTGATCTTAAGCGGACTATCCATCAATACTGTTCCTGTTGCGGAGTTTAGCGCGAGTGATTCTAATATCTGCGCTGGAAACACCGTTACGTTTACAGATTTGTCGTTAAACAACCCTACATCGTGGTCTTGGACATTTACGGGAGGAACTCCGGCATCGAGCACCCTACAAAATCCAACCGTAACCTATTCCACTCCGGGAACTTATTTGGTCGCATTAACGGCCTCTAATCAGAGTGGATCTGATGTTGAAACAAAACTGAACTTCATTCTAGTAGATACTGCACTTAACATCTCCATTACCGCACCCGATACGTTGTGCGAGGGGGATGCTTCCACAACCCTTGTAGGAACACCTCAAGGAGGTACATTTGCTGGAAGCGGGATAACAGGTAGCGTGTTTGACCCAAGTGCATCTGGTACAGGGAACATTGTTTTTACATACAGTGCTACTGGATCAAATGGATGTGTATCGGTTGGTACGGATTCAATTTGGGTAGACTCCATTCCAACGGCAGCACTTGCTCCATTTGCAGATGCATGTGAAACAGATGCACCGTTTATGTTAACTGGTGGAACTCCAAGTGGAGGAGTCTATAGCGGTCCGGCAGTTACCAACGGAATGTTTGATCCTGCAACTGCAGGGTCAGGGTCACACATTATTAGCTATGTGGTGGGCTCGGGCAATTGCATGGACTCTACGGCTCAAACCATCAATGTAATTGGTGCCTCATCCATTACCTTATCAATCCCAACGGATGTATGTGTTAATGCGGGATTAGTGCCCCTCTCTGCTACTCCAAGTGGAGGGACCTTTAGCGGACAAGGAGTTTTTGGTGCTCAGTTCGACCCTACTTTTGTTGGGCCAGGTACTTACAGTATTGATTACACCCTTATTACAGGAACATGTAGCACAACAGTAAGTCAACCCATTACGGTAAACAACATGCCTGCAGTTTCACAAGCTCAAGTTCCCGACATCTGCGACAGCAGTAGTCCGGTTCCGCTTACAGGTGGAACTCCAAGTGGCGGGGTATACGCGGGTACAGGAGTTGTAAATGGTTCTTTTGATCCAGCAGTTTCAGGAATAGGAACGTTTAATTTAACGTATACATTTACCGATACGAATGGCTGTTCGGCAGTAGCTAATTTTCAGCAAACAGTGGTTTCTGGCCCGACGATTTCTGCGGGTACTTATGGCCCATTTTGTGGAAACGACACTGCACACACCTTAAATGGCGGAACCCCTCAAGGTGGAACGTTTTCGGGCCTTGGTGTGTCAAATAATCAATTTGATCCTACTCAGGTACCACCGGGCTCATCAACTGTTTTTTATACGGCATCAAATGGTTCGTGCACGGCTTCAGATAGCACGGTGATTACAGTTTTGGCTCCACCAACGGTAAGCATAGGGTCGATTCCTGATGTATGTATTGGTGGTACACCAATCAGTTTAAATCAAGGTCAACCTGCTGGCGGGATTTACCTGATTAATGGAACGCCAGCATTAACACTTGATCCTGGGGCCCTTGGAATAGGTGCACATACGGTAACTTACTTGTTTACTTCTACCACCACAGGTTGTTCAGATACGGCGAACACAGTAGTTCAGGTAACGAGTTCCATTTCAGTAACAACAACCAACTTAGATAGTATTTGCAGTGGAGATGCAGCCTTTAACCTGACTCAAGGTCAGCCTTCTGGTGGGGTATATAGCGGACCAGGTGTTGTAAACGACACCGTATTTGATCCGGCTTTAGCTGGTTCAGGTGTGCTTGATGTAATTTATAATTATGCACAAAATGGCTGTTCGGGTGTAGATACCTTTACCGTAACTGTGGATACAACACCGCAAGTTAACTTGCAGCCGTTCAATTCGGTTTGTATTAGTGCAGCGCCAATTACTTTGTCTAACGGTTCGCCATTTGGTGGAACTTATTCAGGGCCCGGCGTTAGTGGTGGGGTTTTTGACCCAGCAATCACTGGACTTGGGCAGTTTAATATTGTGTACACCGTAACAAATGGTCATTGTGTAGGATCAGCTGTTGAGGCCATCCAAGTAAGCGATGGGTTAGCTGAGATTTTAAATGCGCCAGAGCAAGTCTGCGAGAATGAGATGCCAATTACACTTCAAGGAAACCCTACAGGAGGAACATTTGCAGGACCTGGAGTTTCTGGAGGAGTGCTTACACCCAGTCAGCTTCCTGTTGGACAGCACCAGATCAGTTATGCCGTTTCCAATGGACTGTGTTCAGATACCAGTTTCCATACGTTTACCGTTCAACCAGCACCAGTTATTAGTCCCATTACTGGTCCGTTGACCGTTCAGGGAACCGTTTCTTATACGTATTTGATCAACCCAACAAATGGATCTTCATACCAGTGGACGGTAAATGGCGGGATGATTAATTTCACCACCAATAATGCGGTGAATGTATCGTGGGGCAATGGTCCAGTAGGTGTTATTGGGGTAGTTGAAACCAATCAATTCGGTTGCAGCGACTCCCTTGCTGTACAGGTTAACATTTGGCCACTTGGAACCGATTTACCCCTAACAGAGCATGCTTGGAGTGTGTATCCGAATCCGGTGCTAGGCGACCTGTTTATTACCGGCCCAACAGCGGTGAACTATGAATTGCAAATAGTGGGTGTTGCAGGAAATACGGTTTATCAAGGGAATGTGAACGGAACTACAACGACGGTAGTTACCACCTCTAACTGGTCTGCAGGAACATACTTTGTGCGCGTAACATCACAGCATCAGTCCTTTGTAAGGAAGTTGATTGTTCACTAGGTGTTAGCTCTTTAAGCTTTATTATTTCGCAAAATTCAGCCTAAAGTGAAGGGATGGAAACTTTTTAAATGGTTTGTACTTGTTAAAACCTGATCGTGTGAAGGTGAGTATCAGCTATGGTTTGGTGTTTTTGTTCCCTTCGTTTTGTGATGATGCTTTTTGTATGTAGTCAATTGCGTCACCAACGGTTAATTCAACTTATCCAAAACCATAGGTTGTCCTGTGGAATTCCTACACGTATTCCAATCAAGAGTTTGAACATGAGGCCCGAGTAGGTCTTATGTTGGCTTTCATTGTCCGTTTGACTTAAGGTTTGAAATGACCATTGCCTCAATGGTTTGATTTTCAGCTTTGCACTGCACGTGTTTTGAGTCTTCAAATAACATGGAAGACTTTAGGGAAGGGAATATTCGCGATGCCCGCTTGATCATTTTCTCTCCCGGAAAAACCAAATCGTTTTTAGCCGTAAACAAATAAATAGGCGTTTTAATGGACTTTGCAGCGGCTGGGCCAATGGTTGGAACTGGTTTGAAATCCATGATGTAATGACGAAATACGCTGGCCAAAAACCTTATTGCAAATTCATCGCGTGATGTGAATAGCTCGGCCAGAAATTGCTCCACGTATTTTATATTGTCCGTGCAGATGTAACGGCGAATGGGAATAAAAACCTTAAACAAGAGCTTAAGCGGATTTCCATTAACGATATAGGCAGGAGCCACTAGGTACACTGATTTGATTCGGCTTTCGTTGAATTCCAGTGTTTTTAAGATGACCAATCCACCCAATGAAAAGCCGATCATGCGTGCATTTTCAATGTCCAATCGTTCCATAACCTCATTCATCCAGCGGCCATACGAGTTGTCCTTCATACTCATCCTGGTCTCAGTGCTTTTGTTCGGCTGTGCGGGTACATCAACCGCATAAACCCGGAAATGTGCACTCAGGGTAGGATATGTTTCCAAAGCTATCGGTGCACAAGCATTAGAGCCATGGACGAGGATGATTGGAGGGTTCGCCGGATTGCCAGTACAAATGATGTTGGTGTTTCCAAAACTGCTCTCAACATTTACATACTCATATGCGATGTTCAGCTCCTCGAGTTTCTCATTGTAGAGGTCGAAAATTTCTTGCTTGCCTTGTTCGGTTTTAAAGAATGACATTGGTGCTTAATTGGTTTCGTTTGTAAAGTCCATACGTATTCCTTTGCGAAGCAGCCAAACAGCAAATGCCAGTTCTGATATTGCCATGGGCGCACTCAACACGATTTCTGCCGCTACAATGATTTCCATGATCTGGGGCATGAGCGCTTTCATCAAGTTGATTACAATGTAACTTACTCCAGCTACATAGAGTAGAAAGCCTATCCACTGCGGGACAGCTTTAGACTTATAACTCAAACACCCAAGGCCAACTAAATGTAAACCAAAAATGATCAATCCTAATGACCAGTACGCTTCAAAGTTGCTAATAAGTTCCATGACCTTGTTAGCATCTGGGCTGTTGGTGGATGCTAAACTCCATGCGGCCAGCAGCTGATAGATGGCAATGGCCAGAATAGCAGCATACACCAAGCGAATAACTCCCGTAATAAGCGATGTAAGTTTGTCAACAGGACGGAAAAACCAATACAAACTCAGAGCAACCAACAGGTCGGTTATGAGAATAATTCCCCAGCCAATTAATTCATAGTCAAACAGCCCAGCTGCGTTTTGGATGTTGGCTAAGGTAAGAGAAGGCTCACCGGGAACTACGAGGCTGGTATGTGCATATCCAAAGGCAAAACCAGCAGTAATGGCCATCAGGAGGAGCGAACAGCCAGCAATTAATGCAGAATTGAGTGTTTTCAATTTTCGTGTTTTAAGGGTTGATGTTGTGTTTAGGAACATTGAACAGGGATAAGACTTTAAGGACAATAGCTTAAAATTTCCAACCCAAGTAAACCTGAGGTTCCAATAGGAAGTAGTTTCTCCACTTATCGTCCAACTCCTTAAACCCATCGGCAGCATTGTTATCAGATGTCCAGAGCATGCAGTTGATCTGCGGCTCTATGAAAAAGTGTTTTTTCTTACCAAATGCGAGGTGGTAACCAAGATGATAGGAAGTGTAAAGTTTGAAACCATTTCCAATGTTATTACCATCTATATCCAAATAGGTTTGATACTGAGGCAATACCTCAGCGGTGGCAAATAAGCCTTTCCACAGCATACGTTGGTAGGATAACCCTAATCCCAATGCGCGCACATGTCCAGGATAGTATTCACTTTCTGATTCTATCTTATCCAACAGGCCATCCCACCAGGTGATTCCCATTGGTTGAAACAACCGAAAATGGGTAAACTTCACTCCGATGATGTTCTTATCATCTAGGTTGCGCTTTATGTGAAGCTCTATGTGCTGTGTACTTGTGTGATCGTTCCAAGAACTCACGAGTAGTCCTTCAGGAACAAAATAGGGAATACTTAACCTCCACTTATGGGTTACTTCAGTTGATTCATCTAGCGTAGAATCAGTTTGAGCAAACGTTGTAAGTGCTAAAAAGATAAATGGGATTATTGATAGATTTTTCATGGCAATAATTTGTTGATGTTATGTATGATTAATTTGTTTGTTGTGTTAAGCGGCTACAATTACTACGTTACCTTTCTTGCGTCCAGAGTCGATGTAATGATGGGCTTCTGAAAGTTTTTCCAATGTAAACTGTCGGTCGATAAAGGTCTTTAGCTTTCCAGCCTCATGGATGTCAAGCACATTGCTAAGCATATGGCGTAACTTATCTTCTTTGTTTGCGCCTGTTGCTTCAAACTTTGCTTTTTGCTTTCCGATTACTGCAGTGCTTATCATGTGGAGTAGCAGCGGAAACTTAAGTACTGGCGATAAGTAGGTGCCGTGTTCTGTCAAAATACGTTTACAGCGTTTGAATGAGCTTTTCCCGATGGTATCGTAAACAATATCGTACTGCTCACGGCTCTTTGTAAAGTCTTTTTGTTGATAGTCAATCACCTCTTCAGCACCAAGAGCTTTGACCAAACCTGCATTTCTTCCGCTGCATACACCCGTAACATGAGCGCCTAGGTACTTTGCAATCTGGATGGCTGAGGTGCCAAGTGCTCCAGATGCTCCATTGATGAGCACCTTTTGACCGGGTTTAAGGTGGGCAATCTCACTGAGGAAATTGAACGAAGTAAGGTGTCCGTCGCAGAAATTTGCCGCTTCAGCAAAATCAAGATTCTCTGGCATATGAAGGATTACTCCTTTTGCGGATAGGGTAAGGTATTCTGCATTCGAGCTGAAGCCAAAAGCCGTTTCTCCAAATACGCGCGCTCCAACTTCAAAGTCTTTTACGTCTTTGCCCACCTGCTCCACGATTCCAGCGAAACCAGTTCCCGGAATAGGTTTTTTCGGTTTTATGATACCTATAAACAGCCGCGCGATGTAAGGTTTCCCGGTACGCATCATTGCATCTGCGGTGGTGGCGGAAGCTGTCATTACTTTCACCAATACTTCATGGGATTTTGGTACTGGTTTAGCTACTTTTTGTAATTGCAGCACCTCGGGCGATCCGTACCCCGTTGCTACTATTGCTTTCATTGTTTGTGTCATGGCTCTTTTTTAATTCATGACAAAAGAAGCAAGAAGTGAAAGGGTATTTGTTCGAGATATTAAGAAGAGGTTCCGAATTATAATTCAGAACCAACTTGTTTGATTACGCCTGACTTTTCTGAAATGCTTTTGGCGTCATTCCAACAGTTTTTTTGAATGCCGTATTGAAAACTGTCTTTGAGCTGAAGCCACTTTCGTAGGCCAGACCAATCAGTGAAATATGTGAATTGTCAGGATCAAGAACAAGTTGCTTGAAGTGTTCAATACGCTTTTCATTGAGGAACTGGTTGAAGTTTTTGCCGATGGATTCATTCAATAACCACGAAAGCTGATTCGGGTGGATAGCTACCTGTTCGGCTAAAGAGCGCAGCGTCAATGAAGGGTTGAGGTATGGCCGTTCTGTTTCTACATAAGCCTTAAGCTTCTCAACGTGCTCATTGGTAAGTGCTGGATCTGGTTGCTTGGGTTTTTTAATTTTTGGTTTTTGCACGACTCGTGGATACACCTTGCCATGATATTGCTGATACCTTGGATCTGAATGGATGGGCTCTCCTAATGGTCCACTAAAGGAAATTAGTAATATAGAAGAGGCATTTTCGAAAAGCTTTTCTAAAATAGCAAATGCCTCATCAAATTGCCCGTGATTGGCGTAGGTGACGAAAAGATAAGAATGGGCATGGTGGGCATCTGTTGCTTGAGCGTTCTTTTCTAAGGTTTGTAAATGCGTAGTGTCATTTCCTTCGATCGCTTCGATTACAGCAAGGAGCCCTAGTCTTTCATCGGGCGTCATGGCCTCCTCAGGAACATTATTTATTGTCTGCTGAGCTTGTTTGAGTTTTCCTTCTCGTATGAGGATGTTTACACTGATGATTAGTGCGGGAAGGTTTTTATCATTTGCTTCCAACAACTCGTTTAAAATTGTTTTGGCTTTCTCATATTCACCCACGCGATAGTAATAATTCGCCTCAAAGAATTTGGTCTCAAGATTTAACGGATCTGAGGATTTAGCAAATAAAATGTGCTCTTGTGCCTTTTTAAAATCGCCTTGCAATGTGTGAAGGAAAGAAACAAATTGATGGGCTTCTGAGTAAGTTGGCTTAGCCGCAATTGACCTCATGCCGTACTCCATGGCTGCCGCAAAATCTGCTTCGGTAAAGAAGGACTGCATGCCCAGCATGTAATTGAGTCCGGCATGGTTAGGGTCCAGTTTTTTTGCAATGCCTAAAGCTGTTGTGCATTTTTGCCAGGCTTCTTCACGTGGAGCAAAACCAGCTACAGCCATAAAGCTGTAGCTATCTGCAATACCAATATATCCCTCTACAAGGTTTTCATCAAGCGCTACAGATTTTTCAAAGTGCTCAATGGCCAGATTCGTATCCTCAGGATTCCATTTGTAAAAATGATGACGTCCCTTTAACAGGTGCTCGTAGGAGGATATGCTCTTTGTAGGGCTTTCCACCAGCTGGTTTGAAATGTTTAAATGCCCGTGTTGCTCTCGGATTTTATCGGCGATTAGTAGGCTGATTTCATCTTGTGTTTCAAAAAGGTTCTCCAGCATGCGATCCCAGGTCTCCGACCAAAAATGGTTATCCTCTTCAACATCGATTAGCTTGGCACGAACTCGAATTTTACCATCATGAATCTGCGCACTGCCTTCTATAAGGATTGCTACACCGAGCTTTTTTGCAATTTCATCAAGAGAGGTTTTATGGTTCTTGAAAAAGAAACTTGATGTGCGAGAGATAACTTTTAAGCCATCTATTTTAGACAAGGCGTTGATGATCTCCTCAGTGATTCCATCGCAGATGTATTCGTTTTCACCAGCAACACTGAGGTCACTAAACGGGAGGACAGCAATGGATTTTTGTGAGTTCACTTTCAAATGGATTACAGCTATTGCGTTTAACCGTTTGGTTAATCACAATCTATGCAAAGGTAATGTGATTAGGGGTTGGTGTGTGCAGGCTTTTTTTAAATTCTTCTACCCTTTGAATTCTTCCTGTTTTACCTTAAGTAAACTATGCTCACAGCTGAAGAGGTGGATAGTAAGCTTATTTTTCAAGGTTGTAAGTCAGGATTGATAGCTTATAAATCAAGCGTCTATGAGGTTCGAAAATGAAAGGTCGTAAAGGAGGTCGAAATCACAAATCGCAAGACACTAAACCTTAAGCCGTGCTTTGCGGCGCTGACGTTGCTTGAGCCACGCGTTGGCCAATATTGTTCCCATGATAAGGAGGGCACCGGTGTAAAATCCGGTAGTCATTTGCTCTTCTTCCCCAAAAATAAGGAGGGCTAAAACAATGCTGTAAACAGGCTCCATGTTGATGCTAATGCTCACTGTAAATGGCGATAGTTCTTTCATAACTTCCACACTTACCACAAAGGCAAAGGCAGTACACAGCACGCCTAGAATGATGAGGTAAGTCATGTCGGGTGCGCTTGGCTGGAGCCAACTGACATCGAAATCGCCGAAGACCAAAAAGTAAACACCTATTCCCAGGGTTCCGCCAAGCATTTCGTAAAGCGATACTGCTTTGGGTCGGGCGCCTTTAGCTACAAAAACACCATTTATGGTTGTAAAGAGGGAAGCCAAAAATGCCGCTGCTAGCGCATACAATATGCCTAGGTAGTACTGTGTTTCGTAATTGAAAATGATGAGCAGTCCAACCACCACTAGCACGCCGAAAATAAGCTCGTAACCAATGATGCGGCGTTTAAAAAATAGGGGTTCTAATAATGCGGTGAATAGTGAAGCCGATGAAACTGTTGCCAACGCAACAGAAACCGTGGAAACCTTTACAGCTTCAAAAAAAGTAACCCAGTGCAGGGCCACCAAAAGGCCCACGCCAATGTAACGGAAAGCTTCTTTCCACGGTACTTTAATGGAAAACCCGATGGCGGGTAGGTAAATCATCAAGCAAACAAAAGCAATGGCCATGCGCCAAATCACCATGGCATCTGACGGCAAGGTAATGAGCTTGCCTAAAATACCCGTAAAGCCCCAAAGTAAGATTACAAAATGGAGAAGGGCTTGATTTTTATATTGACTCAATCCACTCATTCTTTGTCTGCCGCATCTGCTTTGGCAACACCGCCAGATACAATGAACTTCATTACATCTGCACTTTTTGCACTTAGTGGAGTTACGTTGCGGCGATCGACTATAAATAGATTTCCTGAGAATGCGTAGCTATGCGGCAGGTATACTGCAATCTTTGTTGAGTCAAGTCCAAGCTCGTGTAAATCTTCACTGGTGATAAACCCAAGCTTTTCAATGGTGGTATCATTACTGAGTTTTACAAGCACTGGCTGACTGAAGCTTTTTTTCTTCCCTACAAATGCACCTACTAAGTCTTTAACGGCATTGTAAATAGTGCGGATTAGTGGAGCACGATCCAAAAATCGGCTAAAGAGGTAAGTAAAAGGCTTGAGCACAATGGTGCTCGCCAACGCGCCAAGTAAGGTGAGTAAACCAAGTACCATGAGCACTCCTGTGCCTGGAAAAACTTTATAGGGAATAAGGTTGTCGAGAAATAGGAACACGTTGTAGAGCACGTAGGCTGTTGTAACAAACGGTACAACAACCAGTATCCCTTGAAAGAAAAATGATAATAACCGGTTTACGAGCTTGTTTGATTTCACGACATTTCGGCTAATTGAGCCTTTAGTTTTTTAGTCAATTTTGACACAACTAAGGTATAACTATCATCAATCCATTCAAGCAGTTTGTCGTCGGGCACATCAGAATTCACCTCAACGGTATTCCAATGCTTTTTATTCATGTGGTAGCCTGGCTTCACACCGTGATAGTGTTCCCTTAATGCGATGGCTTTCATGGGGTCACACTTCAGGTTGATGCTGATAAACTCATCTACATCGCAAAGCGCAAAGAGTTTCCCCATCACCTTGAAAACAAGTGTGTTATTATCAAAGGGAAAGGATTCCGTTACCCCTGGCTTGCGCATGCAGTGTGTGCGATATTCCTCTATGTTCATGAAATGGGAAGGTGAGTGCTATCTTTTAACGTAGATAAAATTACACTAGAACGCATTTGTCCAATTTCTTCAATTTTGCTCAACTTGGTATTTACCAAGCGGTCAAATTCTGAGATGTCCTTTACCAATACCTTTATGTGGTAGTCAAAATCACCAGTAACTTGGCTGCATTCAATAACTTCATCCATTTCTTGAATTTGGTCAACAAACTTTTGCATCGCATTTTCAATTTGTCGAATCAAAGAAACTTGGATAATAACGCGCAGTCCAAGCCCCAGCTTAGCGGGGTTTAACCGTGCATGATAGGATTCAATAAAACCCGTTTTTTCCAACTTGCGAACACGTTCCAAGGTGGGGGCTGGTGAAAGCCCTATTTCTTGAGATAATTGCAAGTTGGTGATTCGGCCATTTTCCTGGAGAATATCTAGGATTTTTTTGTCGGTTTTATCAATTGTAGCCATCTTAATCGAGGTTCAGGGGTTTGTATATAACGGGTTTACTAGGTGTGGCATCATTTTCAAACGGAGCAATTTGCAAGTTCAACAAGTAGTTGCCATCTGCTACCTCATTGGGTACGTAAATAAGCTCAGAAATAGTTGCCTGTAGCCGTGGATTATTGGGGTAATTCCAAAAGGCATGGTGACTCGCAAGTACGCCTTCATCCTCCTCACGATCTACACTTGGGAGATCAATAAGTAGGTGTTCAATGCCAAAATCACGCAAGTATACCGCAGCATCTTTAGCCAAATAGGGGGGGTTGGTGCTCGAGTAATTGATTGATCGTTTGGCCTCCTCATTGGGCACGGTGCGAATAATCACAGCACTTGGGCGTAACGGATAGTTTGACAAGTCGAGCTGATCACGTGTGATAACCCCATCATCGCCGAGTTTTTCAGGCGATACGGTAATTACTGCTGCAATAGCAAAAAAGGTGCGCAGTTGCTGGTTTATGCTAACCCATTCTTTGGCGATATGGCCAACGCACTCGGTGTGTGTACCATGTCCATGTGGGTTGAAATAAATGTTCCTAAAATTCACATTTCCACCGTCGGCAACGGAGCCGTTGAACTGCTCCGTTTTTACAGGCTCAATACGAATGGGGTCAACATACCAAGCTGAAACATGACCGGGGCCCGCTTCCATGGGTATTGAAAGGTCTATTGGCTTGGACAAGTCTACTAATAGTTCGGTTGTACCCGGGTTAATGCGCGCAATCAAGTTGTATAAATTTTGAAAATGAACGAATCTGCAAAATAATAGTTTTAATCTTCTTGAAAGAGGTCCGCAGCGAGTTTATCTGCTAAAAGCAGTGCCGATGGTTTGAGTTTAAGGTGATGGTTTACCTCTTCAAATTGGATTGAGTACGGACTAGCTGACACTGCTTTGAGCAGTTGGGTAGCGCGTTTTTTTCCGACTAACTGATTGAGCTGATTCATGTCTATTCCCCATGCCGTGCGCAGTCCAGTCATTATCATTTCGTTGAAAACATCCACTTCGGTGAGCGTTTCGGACTCATGAGGTCTTGTGCCAGAGTTTATCGCTAACAAGTAAGTTTTGTTATTGGCAGTATTCCAGCTTCTTTCCGAGCCAATTAAAGAGTGGGCAGAAGGACCAATGCCCAGGTAAGGCTTGCGTTTCCAATAGGCAGAATTGTGTTTGGCGTAAGCCCCTTTTTGCGCAAAGTTCGAGACTTCATACTGTTCGAATCCAGCAGCTGTAACCCATGACTGTAAGTGCTCAAACTGGCTTGATGCAGCCTCTTCACTTGCAGGAGTAATGCGTTTTTTCTTGACTTGGTATGCAAGAGGGGTTCCCGGTTCTATGGTTAAGCAATAGCATGATAAATGGTTAATGGGCAACTCGAGCGCTTGAGTAACATTCCGTTCCCAACTGGCTAAGTCGGCTTGAGGTAATCCGTAAATCAGATCAATGGTAATGGAATCAAAGCCAGCAGTTGCAGCCCATTCAACACTATTCTTTGCTTGTGCAGCATTGTGGCTCCGGTTCATCCATTTTAAATCGGACTCATCAAATGACTGTGTTCCAATGCTCAACCGATTAACCAAACTGCGCAGTAAAGGTAATCGCTCACGGTCTAGGTCATCCGGATTACACTCCAAGGTGATTTCAGCATTTGGAGCAACTGAAAATTGACCGTAAATGGTGTTTAGTATATCGGTTAGCTGCTGATCTGTGAGGGTACTTGGTGTTCCTCCGCCAAAGTAGATTGACTCAATGCTAGTAGCGCCCAGTTCACGCTTGCGCAGGTGAAGCTCGCGCTGTATGGCATCTACCATGGCACTCCGCTCATGGGTAGCTGTTACAAAGTGAAAGTCACAGTAACTACATGCCTGTTTGCAAAATGGAATATGGATGTAAATCCCTGCCATCAAGCATTTTTCAAAATAATGCGAAAGGTAGTTCCTTTGCCAAGTTCACTGCGTTTAACCATTATTTTACCGCTGTGGTAGTTTTCGATGATGCGTTTTGATAGCGATAATCCAAGTCCCCAGCCCCTTTGCTTACTGGTATACCCCGGCTGAAAAACAGCTTTGCGTTTGCTTGGCGGAATTCCTTTACCGGTGTCCATAATATCCATGATTACGGTGTCTTCTCGTTGCTCAAATGTGATGCGAATTAGGCCTTTTCCAGCCATCGCGTCAATGGCATTTTTACAAAGGTTTTCAATTACCCATTCAAAAAGTGGAACATTCAATTGAACCATTGCTGGCTTATTCATAGAGTTCACTACTTCAAAAGTGATTTTAGAAGAATTGCGAACCTTGAGGTAATTGGTAAAGGCAGTTACGGTTTCGTAAAGGTCTGTGGGCTTTAATTTGGGCTTGGATCCAATTTTTGAAAAGCGATCGGTAATCATCTCCAATCGTTTCAGATCTTTATTCATTTCGGTTGTAACAGACTCATCAACCCCTTTTAGTTTAAGCACTTCAATCCAACCCATTAATGACGATAAGGGTGTTCCAAGTTGGTGAGCAGTCTCTTTCGACATCCCTACCCACACTTGATTTTGCTCTGACCTTCGTGAAATACTAAACAGCCAGTAGCCAATTAAGATAAAGAGGCCAATAACTATAAATTGCACAAAGGGATAGTACTTCAGTCGCCGTAACATTTCCGAATCACTGTAGTAAATGTAATTTACTTCACCAGTTCCTAAATCAACTTGAATGGGCTCATTTTCGTCGGCAATTGTAGCTAAGTAAGCATTGAGCTTTACGCTGTCATTTAGCACCTCTGGCTTTACATTTCCATGGGCAATAACGGAGTCGTTAGCCTGCTGAACATAGAGTACTGGAGTTGATGCGGAATTGGCAACAATTTCTTGAATAAATGAATTTTGAAGGTCGTTGAATGTGTTTTTTAATTCCTGAAATAATTTCGAATCACCATGGTAAATGTAGTTTTTGGTATTGCCATAAATGGGGGCTTCTATGGGGGGATAAAGTGACTTCATTGCTTCAAGCCAAGCGTGTTCTATGCTGTCATTTTCGGCAATTAATCGCTGTTTATCCGCAGGGGTTAACGAGTCAGCCCATGTAGTTTGTACACCATCTACATTTCTGCTTCCAACAATCTCCCCATTGTTGTCGGTTATAATGATTGGAATGGTGGTGTTGTATTCAACTACAAGTAAAGGCAGTTGAAGGTCGCCATCGCGGTTAACAAGTTCGTTTGTTGCTTCCAGCCACAATTCTACGCGCTTGCGTTCTTCTTCCCGGAGCTTTTCAAAAAGGACTTTGGTATAATTAACGAGTTTGGCTTTTTTGCGAATGGCGTTGGCCCAGAGTTGAACCTGTTTGCGCTCCTCATTGGCAACCCGCTTTACCAACCTGCTGGTATACCAAAAGGATATGCCAACAATAAGCATTGCGCAAAGCACCAAGATTCGCTTCCACACTGTTTTTTTCGCATATATGTTCATAGGCTGTTTTTAAAAGTCATCATTCTCAAACTCCCAAGATTCAAACTTGGAACGCTTTGCAGGTCTCGTTTTGAACAGCTGCTTCCACTTAGATTCCTTTTCATTGGGTTGAGGTTTAACCTTGGTTTTATTGGTGTCGGCTTGCTCAAGTTCGCCAAAATCCATTTCGTAATCCAACGTTTCTTGTTTTTCCGAAGGTATAATCACGCTGGTGTCCTTAGCAAATAGTCCAAACTCTTTCTTCAATATACCCTTGGCTTTTTTGATTTCAGATTTCACTTGATTTATGCCAAAGCTCACAGCAGATTTGCGATCGAATCGCACTTCAGGCTTGTCCATGGTCCCCGTTACCCGCAAGAACAACGTCAAATTTCCGGTATTGTCATCTTTAATGTACCCAAACTCATTGGCTTTTTTTCCCGGTTTACGCAACGCTTCCCTGAGGTTAAAGTCGAGGTTGTAGTCAATGTCACCTTCAATGCCGTGTTTTCCTGCAAGATGGATGTTCATCGCGCTTGATCGCACATCCATTTTAGGAAAAGCAAGTTGTTTGTTTTTCAATTCGAAGGTGTTTGCCAATTCATCAAACTCAATGTGATTTACGCGTTTTTCTAAGGCATCTAATTTGATGAGTCTTCCTAACCTTTCGTTATTGAGTTCGCGCACCACATCAACCAGTGGTTCAAATTCAATTAAAGCTCCATTGGTAATTTTCACCTTGCCTTTGGCATAAACCTCATCTGCTATCAATGCGCCACCACTTGTTAAAGGAAGTTTCCCGTAAAATGAACCGCTGACTTTGCCGGCTAGGTGTTTCTCAGTGAGTGTTTCCTGCCCAAAGGAATTGAATTGATTAAAAACCTGAGCTATATCCACTCCGTTGAAGTCGAGGACCAATTGCATGTTTTTATCGGATGTGGTGGGCTGATAGTACATGTCTCCTTTGCACTTTCCAGACGCGTAATTAAAATAGGTATTATTGAGTCGCAATCCAGTTTGAAGTAAGCTAAAATCAGTGGATACGCGTCTTAGGGTATGTTTTAAATAGGTAACGGTGTCAGCTGCAACGGTGAGGGAAATGTCCATATGATCGGGCCAGCCCCCTTCACTGGGGTTTGTATTGAGCGCAGCCATTAATTGATCCACTGATAGGCTTTCTATTCCGAGTTGACCGCGAACTTTAAGCGGGTGTAGTGCTGTCCAACTGGCAAAAGGGCGTGTAATTCGGCCTCGGTAGTAGCATAATGAATTGAGCATTTCGAACTCAACGCCGTCAGTGGAAATGTGATTTTCAGTGCACTTAAATGCTCCGGTTAAGTGTTTTACGTCAGCACGTGCATTGGGATTCGACCAACTGGCATTTTCGAAGGAAAGCGCACCTGTAAACGTGTGGTCAAGAACTGATAAGGAATCGCTTGCATCTAACCGCTTTAGTGCTAACCTTCCGTTCCCATCAAAGTCTACATTGCCTAAAAATTGCGTAGCTGAATCATTTCGAAACAACAGGTGTAATGCTTCTAGGGCAAAATCACCTGAGAGGTTGTAGTTAATAATTGGGTTTTCAAAATTGGTGAGTTCCCCGTTTAGCTCAATGAATCCGCCCAGCGCTTCGGCATGCGCAGTGTCGATGGTCAATTTACTACTAGCAGCATTCCGCTTTTCGCCATTTGTATACGCTCCATGAAGCGTTGCCTTTTTGAGCTCCACGCCATTCGCTGCATCCAAAAAGGAGGCATTTGCAAGTTTGAAAGAGGTTACAACTAGGGGTGTTTCTACCCGAGTTTTCCTACTGATTGAAACCGCTAAATCGAGCTTTCCCTCCATTTTGAGGTGAGCTAGCCGAGCGGTATATTTGCTGGGAATGATTGTGCGAAAGGAGGTCAGCGGAATATCGGTAGCTTTAAATGCGAATGACAAATAGTCGGCACTCACTTCACCTTCAATTTGCGCATTCAAAAAACCATCGATTCCAACTGCACCGCGCTTTACAGTGAGCACTCCAAAATTTTGTTTGAAATCAAGCTGAGCGTCGAGGTTGAGCTTTCTATTTCGGAGGTAATGAACCTCATTAAACGCAATGTCCCTTACGTTTGCATCACCCTTAAGGTTGATGGTTGTGTTGTCTCCAAACCATGTTCCGCTGGCCCGGAGGTTTGAAATGTACAGGTCAAAGTTTTCCTTCTGGGCAGCTTGCTCCAAGTGAAAGTCTATATCCTTCAGTTCAACTTGTTCTAAGGTAAGTGCAAGCTCATTGGCGGCGGCCCCGTTAGATTTCCAAATTCGGTAGTTGGGTAATCCCGCACGGTCATTTTTTAGCCGCAGAAAACCAGCTTTAAGTGAAATGGCCTTTAAGGTGTAATTTCCTTTGATGGCTTCCAACAGGTCGAATTGAAAATAGAGGCGTTCTACCGCAAACAGCGTATCGCGATTGGGTTTGTCCCAGGCTTCTAACGCCCAAGTATCCTCCAGTACTAGGGAAACATAGGGAAAGTGTTGGATAAAACTGATGTCAATTGCACCCGGATGAATTTCAGTTTGCAGGTGTTGATTAAGGGCTGTTGTAGACGCAGCTACAACTTCATCGCGATAGATGTAACCCAATAGCCAGCCTGCACACAGAATTATCCCGAATGTTAATATGATAAACACAACCCCACGTCGAACGCGTTTCATACCTTGCTTAACGAAAGTAGTGTAGATATCTTGCTTAACTCAGCATTTTTAGCATGTTCACTTCCTTGTTGGTTAAGAAGCGGTATTTGCTTCGGGGCAAATTCTTTTTGGTGAGTCCCGCAAAATATACGCGGTCTAGTTTTTTCACTTGATAACCCAATGATTCAAACATGCGACGAATAACGCGGTTTTTCCCCGAGTGAAGTTCAACACCTACCTGAGATCTATCTGCACCATCACCAACAAAAACAGCCTTATCTGCATTTACTTCGCCATCATCTAAATGAACGCCTTTTACAAGTCGCTGGAGGTCGGTTCCCGATACGTTTTTATCCAACTGAACGTGGTAAATTTTCTTAACAGCATGCTTAGGGTGAGTTAGCTTTTTTGCCAAATCACCATCGTTAGTCATTAATAACAGCCCCGTGGTATTGCGGTCTAACCTACCTACAGGGAAAACACGTTCCTTGCAAGCGGTAGCTACTAGTCCGGCAACAGTTTTACGACCTTGTGGGTCGTCCATTGTTGTGATAAAATCTTTTGGCTTATTGAGCAAGAGGTAAACAGGCTTTTCTGGGTTTACGCGCTCATCGCCGTAATGTACGGTATCACCGGGCATTACTTTAGTTCCGAGTGTTGTAACCACTTCGCCATTTATTTTTACTAAGCCACCTTCTATGTATTTGTCGGCTTCGCGACGCGAACAAATACCGCTATTTGCAAGGTACTTGTTGAGCCTTATTGAGAGGTCTACTTTTACAGGCTTTTTAAGCGTTAACTTCTTTTCAGGTTTACCACCGGTTGGTTTTCCTTTTCCTCCCGGTTTGCCATATGATTTGGCTTTTTCCAATTTCTTTACGGCTGAACTGCGGTAACTTTTTCCTTTTTCAGGCGCTTTCCCAGCGGCTTTCTTCTTCCTCATGACAAGTCATTTATTTAAACGGCTGCAAAGGTACGGTGAATAGTTGGAACAAGTCCATGAATTGCTACCATTTTGGAATAAATGCGCGTCGAACGTGCTCAATTTCAGGAGGTTTTGCTTTGGCTTGGACAATGCCAATCACGTCGAACCTTACCTCATAGGTATAGCTATGTTTCAGGAGGTAATGATGACCTGCCCGAATTAAGTTTTGCTGCTTTGCCCGAGAAATGAAAGAAATTGGTGAACCAAAAAAGCGCGTTGACCGAGTTTTGACTTCTACTAAGACAAGTTCATTTTTATCCCTACAGATTAAATCTACTTCTGTTTTCCCAAACCTGAAATTGCGTTCTAAAATCACAAACCCTTTTTTTTCGAGGTAGGATGCGGCGCAGGATTCGCCGTTTGTTCCAAGGTGGTGTGCTTCTCCCATGACAAGTAGCTGGTGTTGGTGTGTACATCAAGGTACACTTTTTCGCCAAGCACAAGCGGCATGTTAGGGTCTTGGTGGCCTGCTGGAAAGTCAAAGGCTATAGGAAAATCGAACCCCGAACAAATTTCACGGATTAGATGGGCTGGCGATTGCTCAAGCGGAATACTGCCGGGAGCAATGTCGGTGAACCCACCTAAAACAAGGCCTGCCAACTGGTCTAATTTCCCCCCAATCTTTAAATTCCAAAGCATGCGGTCGAGTTGATAATCGTATTCTCCGACATCTTCTAAGAAGAGTACAGCTCCAGTCGTGTTCAGGTCAATAAAACTCCCTGCCAATGATTGAATAATGGCTAAATTTCCGCCAACTAGCTTACCTGAGGCACTGCCCTCACGATTCAATTTATGGCGGTTAAATACATATGAAGGCAAGCTGCCTTGGAGCAAATTGATCAGGCCGTTCAACGACTCATTTTGCCCTGGAAAATTAGGGTAGTTTAAAGGAACAGTGCCATGAATACTTGCAATACCCAATTGATTAAGCTGATTGTGCAATACGGTAATGTCACTGAACCCTACCAACCATTTGGGTTGCTTGATAAACGAATCCCATGATAAGTGCTTAAGCAGGTGCACGGTGCCGTAACCTCCACGGGCACAAAGGATTGCTTTAGCTTCTGGATGATCCATAGCCCATTGAAGGTCTGCCACACGCTCAGCAATAGTTCCTGCAAAATAACGGTCGGTAGCTGTGGAGTTTGCACCTAGTTCTACATTGAATCCAAAAGATTCCAATTGTTTTTTGGCATTCACAAGAACTTCAGAGCCAACCTGTTTGGCTGTGGCAATAATTACAACGGTATCACCAGGGCTTAAAAAAGGGGGAGTTGCTCGCGCCATAAAGCGAATGTAATGAACCCCGTGAACTTGCTGGGTAATGTGAATTGAAAATCGTTGAGGTGCCAGTCCGTTAACTATCTTTGTTGGCTAAATTAAAGTAGCGTGAGTAAACCTAAGAAACACCTTGTAACCAGTGCTCTTCCTTATGCGAATGGGCCTCTTCATATTGGACATATTGCTGGTGCGTATTTACCAGCAGATACATACGTGCGTTATTTGCGCATGGAAGGTGAGGATGTAGCCTTCATCTGTGGGAGCGATGAACATGGGGCTGCAATCACGTTGCGCGCTAAAAAAGAGGGCACTACTCCTCAGGAAATCGTGGATAAGTACCACACGATAAATAAACGTGCTTTTGCTGAATTCGGAATTGATTTTGACATTTACGGAAGGACGTCAGATGCTGATCACCATAAAACGGCTTCAGATTTTTTTCAAACACTCTATGACAAAGGTTCATTTGATGTTAAAACAAGTGAGCAGTATTATGACGAAGCCCACAATCAGTTCTTAGCAGATCGATACATTACGGGCACTTGTCCAAAGTGTGGAAATGAGAATGCCTATGGCGATCAATGTGAACAATGTGGGTCCTCACTCTCTCCAACTGAATTAATTAACCCGGTATCTACGCTAAGTGGAAATGCGCCAATTTTAAAAGAAACACGCCATTGGTATTTGCCAATGGAGCGCCACGAAGGATGGCTAAAAAACTGGATTCAAACCGGAGACTTAGATGGACGTCACCACCATGACCCTAACAAATGGCGCAAGCATGTTGTTGGTCAGTGTATGAGTTGGATTGATGGTGGGTTAGGTCCACGAGCTATGACCCGAGACTTAGATTGGGGAGTTCAGGTTCCGTTGGAGGGAGCGAAAGGAAAAGTGCTTTATGTCTGGCTTGATGCGCCCATAGGCTACATTTCGGCAACGAAAAGTTGGGCAGAAAAAGAAGGAAAGAACTGGGAGGACTACTGGAAATCAGAAGATGCTGAATTGACCCATTTCATTGCCAAAGACAACATTGTTTTTCACTGCATCATCTTCCCAATTATTTTACGCGAACATGGAGGCTTCAACTTGCCTGTGAATGTTCCCGCCAATGAATTTTTAAACCTAGAAGGCCAAAAAATTAGTACATCTCGAGAATGGGCTGTTTGGCTGCATGAGTACCTGGACGCATTTCCCGGTAAACAGGATGAACTGCGCTATGTGCTCACATCGATATCACCAGAAACTAAAGACAGTGAGTTTACTTGGAAACAATACCAAGATCGCGTAAACAATGAGCTCGTTGCTATTCTAGGAAACTTTGTAAACAGGACTGTAGTGCTTACACACAAGTATTACCAAGGAATGTTGCCTGAAGTAGAAATAAGTGCTGCCGCGGATCTTCAAGTGCTCGAGCAATTGCAAGAAACACCAGCTAAAATAGCAGCTGCCATAAGAAATCACCGTTATAAAGATGCCCTTGTAGCAGCTATGAGTCTTGCACGAGCGGGGAATAAATACTTGGCGGATATGGAGCCATGGAAACTGGTTAAAACTGATGAGCAGCGTGTTGAAGAAATTCTATTTGTAGCGAATCAACTGGTGGCCAATATGAGTGGTCTATTTGCACCTTTTTTACCTAATACGGCTTCAAAACTAGCAGCTTGTTATGGCCTTGAGGGCTTGCAGTGGAAAGACTATGGTGGTATTTTGGTAAAAGGAGGAACTCAGCTAGAGCAACTGGGTTTGCTTTTTTCGAAAGTAGAGGATGAACAGGTAGCGTCTGAATTTGCACGGCTAAAAGCGACAAAATTAGCGGCAAACACAGCAGAAAATGCTAGTCCCAATCAAAAAGAAGATGTTAGTTTCGATCAATTCACTGCTTTGGATTTGAGGGTTGGAGTAGTGCGAGATGCAAAACCAATTAAGAAGGCAGACAAATTATTGGAACTTTCGGTAGATGTTGGTTTAGACGTTCGTACAATCGTTTCTGGAATCGCTGAGCATTTCTCACCGGAAGAAGTGGTTGGAAAATCCGTTTCTGTGTTGCTCAATTTGCCACCAAGGAAATTAAGGGGCGTAACATCTCAAGGCATGATACTCATGGCAGAAAATAATGAAGGGAAACTTGACTTTGTTGCACCACCAAAGGATATGCCGGCAGGTTCAATCATCAGTTAAGCCGCCAACGGAAGGCGCTAATGATCTGTTCTAACGGATGAACACAACTTGATTTCAAGAAGGCTTTTCTCTTCGAGTTGGAATTTGTCTATATTAGCGCATTATTTTGTCTTGTCGTCGCATGGACTTCAAGAGAATAACAGATTAACTAGATGAAACATATCTACACCTTACTGGCCGTAGCATTACTGCTTATTACAGCACTCCCATCAAGAGCCACTCACCTAGCAGGAGGGGACATTACTTTTGAATGCGTTGGGCAGGATTCGTTTAACATTATTCTAAACCTTTATCGCGATTGTTCGGGGGTTGATTTATTAGGAACAACGCGCACAGTAGATATTTCGAGCACTTGTGGCGCGAATTTTACAGCTACTCTGAGCCTACAGAATGTAGGAGGGACAGAAATTAGTCAGTTGTGCCCAGATACGATTGGATCAAGTCAATGTAATGGCGGGCCACTTCCAGGTATGGAGCAATTCACCTTTGAGGGGTTAGTTGTGCTAACGCCGCAATGTGCCAACTACACGATAAGTTATGAGGTGCCAAATCGCAATCCATCGGTGAATGTATTCTTCAGTGGATTTTCTCCGTTTTACATTGATGCTTTCTTAAATACGCAACTTTATCCGTGCAATAATTCACCGGTTTTTACTGCAACACCAATTCCTTACGTCTGTATAAATCAGAATGTGAATTACAACTACGGAGTTGTAGAGTCTGATGGAGACAGCGTATCTTTCTCACTTGTAGGGGCACTTACTACCAATGGTAATCCAATGACTTATAATGGTGGGTTTAGCGCAACCCAACCCATACCTGGGATTACAGTTAATGCAACATCTGGGGAGATTAATTTCACACCTACCCAAACAGGAAACTTCATTGTAGTTATCCAAATCGATGAGTACAATGGTGTTGGCCAACTGGTAAGTTCTGTTAAGCGGGATATTCAATTTGTTGTAATTGCTTGTAGTAATCAGGTTCCGTCTGCACCTTCAAGCATTGCTAATTTCTCGGGAAATGCCGATTCGTTAGGGCCTGCAACCATAGAAGCTGAGATTGGTGAGAATTTTTGCTTTGATGTTACATTCAATGACGTGAATGCGACGGATTCATTATCCATGGTGTCGAATGTAACCACAGCACTTCCAGGAGCGACCATTACGTTTAGCGGGGCGAATCCCGCTACAGCAACCATTTGCTGGACTGCAATTGCTGGCGTAAGTACCAACAACAACATCTTTGTTACAGCAAATGACAGCGCTTGTCCAGTTTCAGGTCAAAATTCATTTAACATAACCATTATTGTTCCCCAACTTGCCAGTGTTGGAGGGTCATTGGTCATTACACCCATTTCCTGCAACGGAGTGTGCGATGCCACGGCAACTGTAACTACTTCTGGCGGAATTGGGCCTTATCAATATACATGGAGTCCGGGGTCGTTTGGTAATGTGAACTCCATCAGCGGACTGTGTCCAAATGCGTACATTGTCATTGTTCAGGATTTAGGTGATCCGGATCCTTCAACCAATACATGGGATTCCGTATTTGTAATTAGTCCGGCTACTCCAATTGCCTTTATTAGCCCAACAGTTACGAATAACGGGTGTGATACCAACGTTTGTTCAGGTGCGGCATCTGTTTTTGCTTTTGGTGGGTCTGGGGCTTTTGTATACACCTGGAACGACGGGTTTGTTGGGAATATCAGGACGGGCATGTGTGCCGGCGATTATTCAGTAACAGCTGCCGATGGAAGTGGTTGTTCGGAGTCAGTAGACATTAAGATTATAGAACCTACCCCTATAACAGCTTCTTTGCTCTCAAGCACAGATGTAACTTGTAATGGTGGAAATGATGGAGCTGCTACAGTTGAAACTTCATTAGGGTGCGGGTTTAGCACCTCTCCGTGTACTTCTACAAATACCCTTACGGTAGGAGCATCTGGAGGCACGAATACCGCAAATACTTATCCGGCGCCATATGGCGATTTCTTCAACTCGGCGAAACATCAATTGTTATTTACGGCAAGTGAATTACTCGCTGCGGGTGTGCTGCCTGGAAGGATAAACTCGCTCGCCTTTAATGTCTCGCTAATAAATGGTTCCATAACGTATGAGAACTTCACCATTAGAATGGGTTGTACAAACCTAACGCAAATCACAACAGCAGACGGCTTTCAATCGGGTCTGTTTGAGGTATTTACGCCTAAAACGATCAGCTTAAACAACGGGTGGAAAACGCATCAATTTGATTATACCTACATGTGGGATGGTATCTCAAATGTTATTGTTGAGGTTTGTTTCCAAAATGCACTGACCAACGGAGGGAATACAGCAAACGCTTCCACATTCTTTACACCAACGGCATTTCCGTCTGTGATTTATGAGCACGATAACTTAACAAGTGCTTGTGGGCTTTCAACAGTAAATGCACAGTCGGTTAATCGTCCGGATGTACAATTTGGAAACTGTGGAGTTACATTTACTTACGCATGGTCACCAGCACCGGCTGCTGGTCAGAATTCAGCAACCGTTTCGAACCTTACAGCGGGAACTTACATTGCTACAGTAACTGGACCAGATGGCTGTGAGGATACTGCATCAGTTGTTATTTCTGAGCCACCGCCCATTATAACCAACATTAACTTAGATCAGCCCATTTCATGTAACGGCATTTGTGATGCGGCGATAACAGCATCTGCAAGCGGAGGAAATGGCGGTTTTACGTATTCGTGGGATGTGCTTCCTAATGGTCCAACTCACGCCAACTTATGTGCAGGGACCTACAATTTGACGGTTACTGATGCAAGTGGCTGTACCCAAACGGATCAAATCATCATTACTGAACCAGCGTCGCTTCAAGCCAACATTACCTTAGTTAGTGGTATATCGTGTAATGGTGTTTGCGATGCTGAATTGCTGGCATCGGCTACCGGTGGTACGGCGCCATATGTATTTACATGGGCTACATTACCCCCAGGAGCAACGCAGCAAAACTTGTGTCCCGGCACTTATGACCTCACGGTTACCGACGTGAACAATTGTACATCAACAGGTCAAATCATAATTATTGAGCCACCGTTATTGACTCTATCAGTAACACAGACTGCTCAAATATTATGTAATGGAGATTGTACTGGCGAAATAACAGCGAACCCAGGTGGAGGAACAGGTCCTTATACCGTGTCTTGGCCAAGCGGAAATACCGGCTTGGTAGAATCGGGTCTTTGCGCTGGCCCTTATGTTGCGACAGTAACAGACGCGAACAACTGCACAGCTACAGCTAATGTTACCCTGGCGGAGCCACCGGCACTCACATTAACGCTGAGCTTAGATGTTCCAATTTCGTGCAATGGGGTTTGTGATGCAGAAGTATCTGCCGTTGTAGGCGGAGGTACCGGTCCTTATACATTGGCATGGAGTAATGGCGGAAATGGAACTAGCCAAACGGGCTTATGTGCTGGTCTTTTAACAGTTACCGTTACTGATGCCAATAATTGCCAGACCCCTTCGCAAATAACGATTAATGAACCTGACCCAATAACACCTAGTATTACTCTTGATCAAGGCGTATCCTGCAATGGTATTTGTGATGCAGAAGTTACTGCAAGTGCAACAGGAGGAACAGCTCCCTATACATTCACCTGGACTGGTGGTTTAGTAGGTGCAAATCAAACGGGATTGTGCGCAGGTACTTATGACCTCACCGTTACGGATGCAAATAACTGTACTGGAAATGGTCAAATCATTATCACTGAGCCAGCACCCCTGATCGCATCAATCAGCTTAGACCTACCGGTTAGTTGTAATGGCATTTGTGATGCGCAGCTTACGGGGTCAGCTACTGGTGGCACAGCTCCGTATACGTTCACTTGGACAGGAGGGTTAAATGGTGCCACTCAAAGCGGGTTATGTGCAGGTACTTATGACCTTACTGTTACAGATGTGAACAATTGCTCGAATGCGGTACAATTGATTCTCACTGAACCTGCTGCAATTACAAATACATTAACTCAGACTGCTCAAATATTGTGTAATGGAGATTGCTCTGGTGAAATAACAGCAAACCCGGGTGGAGGAACAGGACCATACACCGTGTCTTGGCCAAGTGGAAACACCGGCTTAGTTGAAGGCAATTTATGCCAAGGACAATACATTGCTACAATTACCGATGCTAATAATTGTCAGCTCTTTGATACCATCACACTAGCAGAACCAACTGCACTTGTCGGATCTTTATCGCTCGATGTACCTGTTTCTTGTAATGGCATTTGCGATGCTGAAGTTTCTGCCGCTGCAACCGGAGGAACTGGTGGGTATACATTTAATTGGAGTAACGGTGGGACAGGACTGAATCAAACAGGCTTATGTGCTGGAGCGCTCGAAGTCACTGTGACGGATGTGAACGGATGTGCAGATACTGTTCAACTGGTAATTGCCGATCCCGCTCCAATAACAACAAGCATTGCTATCGACGCTTCAATTTCGTGTAATGGTGTTTGCGATGGTGAGGTAACAGCTTCAGCTTCCGGCGGTACTGCTCCTTACACATTTGCTTGGACAGGAGGATTAGTAGGTGAAACGCAGACAGGATTGTGTGCAGGTACTTACGACCTTACCGTTACTGACGCCAATGGATGTCAAGGATTAGGTCAAATAGTGCTGACAGAACCTGCACCAGTTTCAGCAACGATTAACCTTGATTTATCCATAGCTTGTGGAGGCGACTGCAATGCACAAGTAACAGCTACCGGCACAGGTGGTACAGCACCGTATACCTATGCATGGAGTGGCGGATTGGTTGGATCAACCATTTCTGGGTTGTGCGCTGGTACTTATGATGTTACCGTTACAGACAACAACAATTGTATAGGTACAGCTCAAGTTGTAATTACGGAACCAACTCCAATAACAAATACATTTACTCCAACTGCATCAATTCAGTGTTTTGGAGATTGCACCGGAGGGATAACGGCTAACCCTTCGGGAGGAACGGCGCCTTACACTTTAACATGGAATACAGGGGCTTCAGGCACGAGTTTGACCAACCTGTGTGCTGGACAATACATCGTTACCATTACAGATAGCGCAAACTGTAGCATTCAGGATACATTTAACCTGGGAGAACCAACGGATATCACAGGAGGATTTGTGCTAATTCAAGGAGCATCATGTAATGGTGTTTGCGATGGAGAGGCAACAGTTACTGTTAGCGGAGGAACTCCGGGATATACCATTACATGGCCAAATGGTCAAATAGGATCTAATCAAACTAACTTATGTGGCGGTACACAAGCGGTTACCATAACTGATGCTAATGGATGCGCCGATACAGTTCAAGTAATTATCCCAGAACCAGTTGCCTTGAATGTAACGTTCACAGAACTCCAATCAATCAGTTGTAACGGGGTTTGCGATGGTGAATTATTAGCTTCAGTTACCAACGGAACTGCACCTTACACTTTTGCATGGTCAAATGGCCTTCCTGCTGACTCGCTTGTTAGTAATTTATGTGCAGACAGCTTTAACCTCACCGTAACAGATGCCAATGGATGTCAGCTCGTGACCAATTACGTATTACAGCAACCCGACACCTTAAGTGCTAGTATTGTTGTGGTTGATTCAGTTAGCTGTAATAATACATGCGATGCCACACTTACAGCCTCTGTTACTGGCGGTACTGGGCCGTATACCTACGCTTGGACTGGAGGACTCTCTGCAGATACGATTTCAAATTTGTGTGCAGGAAGCTACATTGTGGACATAACAGATGCCAATGGCTGTACAACTAGTGATACGGTTGATTTGGATAATCCTGCAGAATTGATTGCCACAATTTCTTCAATAGACTCCGTAATATGTTTTGGAGATAGTACAGGATCTGCAACTGTTTCCTTAAATTTTGGAACACCAGCGCTTTCATGTGGGGTGAATGCTTCGGGTTGCTCTGGACCAACCACGACTTCAATTGTAGGAACTGGAACAGCGAGTAACGATGCCATTTCATACCCATCACCATATGGTACATTGTTTCCATCTACACGACATCAAATACTTTATACAGCAGCTGATTTATCGGCAGCTGGACTTGCGCCTGGTACCATAACTGCCCTTGGTTTTAATGTTACCAATACAAATGGAGTAGCCTCTGTGGACGGCTTTACAGTTAGCATGGGATGTACCTCAGTTTCGGACCTGACCAATGCGTCTTGGCAAACTGGACTGTCTCAGGTATATGGGCCAGTAACGGAGCCGGTAGTGCCGGGTTACAATACGCATACCCTCAACACAGGTTATAACTGGGATGGAACATCAAACCTAATTGTTGAAGTTTGTTTCAACTCTTTCTTCCCATTCTTAAACCCAGAAATTGAGTTTACCACCACTGGAGGAAATACAGTGCTCTATGATGCTCAATTTGTGGATGTTTGTAGCTCAATAACGACCCCTGCATTCAGTGCTAACCGTCCGAATATTCAATTCGAATGGTGCGCTGCTCAAGGAGGTGGAGGTTCTTCTAATGGTCCGTTTGATTATGCTTGGTCACCTGCTCCAGCTGCTGGACAAAATTCTCCAACTGCAAGCGGATTGCCTGCGGGCACTTACATAGTAACCGTTACCGACCTAAGTACAGGTTGTTCTGATACAGCTGAGGCTGTTATTCCAGAGCCACCTCAACTCATTTCTACAGTAACTGTTGATAGCAATGTAATCTGTAATGGTGATTCAACCGGTGGATTAACAGTGAGCGCTGTTGGAGGTGTTTCACCTTATACTTACTCATGGTCTACGGGTGATACAAGTACATCTGTTACTGGTCTTCCAGCAGGATTCTATACAGTTACAATCACGGACTCGAATAGCTGTAGCGTCATTGACACAGCACAAATAACCCAAACTACTTCAATTCTAAGCACAATAACAGTTGATAGCAACGAAACATGTTTTGGTTCTGCGAATGGCGGATTGTCAATAACAGCTAACGGTGGTTTAGCTCCTTATCTATTTGCATGGTCAAATGGTATGAATGGCCAGTCTATTACGGGATTGACTTCCGGTAGTTACATCGTTACCATTACTGATGCAAATGGTTGTACGGCATTCGATACTGCAGTGGTAACTTCACCGCCAGCAATAGCTGTTACAACCACCATTACTAGTCCAATCCTTTGTGTTGGAGACTGTAACGGTCAAGCAACGGTTAGTGCTTCTGGTGGAGCTGGAAACTTTACCTATACGTGGCAGGGCGGATTAATAGGCCCAACTCAAGGAGGATTTTGTGCAGGCCAGTATACCGTTACAGCGACTGATCAGAATGGTTGTTTTGCGATTGATACCTTAACCTTTACAGATCCTGCCCCAATTGCCCTCACGTTAACTATTGATAGTGCCATTTCATGTAATACCGTTTGCGATGGCCAGCTCACGGCTTCGGCTACTGGAGGGGCAGGAAACTTTAGCTTTATCTGGTCTAATGGTGATACAGCTCAGACTCAAGCCGGTTTATGTGCCGGCTCTTACGCAGTTACTGTTACAGATGGCAATGGTTGCCAAGATTCAGGGGCAATTACCCTGAATGCACCTACGGCAATTACTGCAACGCCTGCAATTACCCCTGCATTCTGTGGTGTGTGCGATGGTTTGATAGACTTATCGAATGTCACAGGCGGAACAGGCCCTTATAGCTATACATGGAATGTTACTCCAAATCCTGGTGACACCTCAATAGTAGATGGTTTGTGCCCAGGAACTTATGGCGTAACAATAACAGACTCAACAGGATGCGATGCAGTGCTCAACATACCTGTTCCCAATGGAACCTCAGGAACCGCTTCAAGCGGACTCACGTTCACCAATGTCCTATGTAATGGAGCATGCGATGGACTAGCAAGCGTAACTCCACAGGGAGTTCCTGCACCCATATCTTACCAATGGTCGTCCAATGCAAATGATACCACAAACACCGTTACAGGTCTCTGTCCTGGATTCTATTCGGTTTCGATTACAGACAGTGCGGGTTGTATTTTGATAGACACGTTCACCATAACAGAGCCTTTACCACTAACTGCAACAGCCTTAGTAACAAATGCAAGTTGCAATGGAACGTGCGATGGTGCTGTAACGCTTACAGCAGTAGGGGGAACGCCTGGTTATACCTACACTTGGCCAGATGGATTTACCGGTCCGGTGAGAACGAATTTGTGCGCTGGTACTTACGTGATCGGAATTGATGATGCTAATGGATGTTCAATTGTTCAGTCAGTTACCATTGCACAGCCAACTGCAATTTCATCGTCAATTCAAGCAAATGATGTTAGCTGTAATGGGGTCTGCGATGGTGGAGCTGTTGTTACAGTAACAGGTGGGAATACTCCATACGCTTACTTGTGGAGTAATGGTGCGACCAACGATACGGTATTAAACCTGTGTTCAGGACCGATCGTTGTAACCATAACAGATAGTAGTGGGTGTCAGCATTTTGATACCGCATTCATTGGTGGACCCAGTGCATTAGTGATAGATAGCGTAACTGCAGTAGACCCTAACTGTGGCGCCGCAGATGGGTCAATTGAGTTATTTGTTTCAGGCGGTGCGGGTGGTTATACCTTCTCTTGGAACGGAGGTGCTTTTGCCGGAAACCCATTGACTGGATTGACCGCTGGATCTTACGATGTAACTGTAACAGATGCCAATGGTTGTACGCTGCAACAATCAATAAGCTTAAGCAATAATTTAGGTCCTGCAATTTCTACTACGAGCACGAATGTGCTGTGTGCAGGAGATTGTAATGGAACGGTCTCGGTTACTGTTCCAGCGGGCAGCTTTGGAATTCAATGGTCTTCGGGAGCAAATGACACGACTGCAACTACAACAAACCTTTGCGCAGGTACGTATTCGGTTACCGTTACTGATTTGGGTACGGGTTGTATTAGTGTAGATAGTGCAATCATTACTGAACCTGCTCCTATCACAATTAACAATGTAGTGGCTACCAATCCAAACTGTGGGTTGCCAGATGGAACTATCCAAGTGTTTGCCACTGGTGGAACAGGACCACTTACGTTTGTTTGGAATGGCGTGGATACTGCAAACCCATACGTCAATTTGGCCGCTGGAACCTATAATTTAGAAGTATTCGATAGCGTGGGTTGCTCAATTACAACAAGCGTTGTGCTTAACAATCAAGGCGTATTTGGCATTGCTGCAAGTTCAACAGACGCGCTGTGCTTTGGATCATGTGATGGGACAGCTTCCGTGACAATTACAAACCCAGGTATTGGGCCATATGCTTACCAATGGTCATCAAGTCCGGCAGATACTAATGTTACAGTTTCTGGCCTGTGTGCTGGAACGTACTCGGTAACGGTTACAGACTTAGGAAATGGATGTATTGCTGTTGATACAACGGTGATTGATGAACCAACACCACTAATTTTGGATAGTACCATTGTAGTTGATGCAAATTGTGGATTAGTGGATGGAAGTGCTCAAGCATTTGCCAGCGGTGGTTCCGGTCAATTAACTTACATCTGGAATGGAACAGACACCACAAACCCGATAACAAATATCGGTGGAGGTCTGTATCAATTGGTGGTGGTGGATACCAATGGTTGTTCCTTGAATGCTGTAATACCAGTGAGTGACATCGGCGGCCCATCAGTTACAGTTAGTACTACAAATGCTGGATGTAACGCTGAATGTGTAGGAACCGCAACTGCTACGGTTAATGGAGGAACGGGCCCATTCTCATACCTTTGGTCAACTGGAGTAAATGATACTTTAGCTACCATTGATACGCTCTGTGTAGGTAATTATGGTGTACAGGTAACAGATCCATCAACCGGCTGCACAACTGCCGATACTGCATCTGTAGTTCAACCACCAACATTGCAATTGAACTTTATTGTTACGGATAACTACAATTGTTCTCCAGCTCCATTCTGTGCAGGAGAGGCTTTAGTAGAAGTATTAGGAAACGACACCGTAACTTACCAATGGTCTAATGGTGACAACGACTCGCTACTCAATAATGTGTGCGCAGGTGTTTATTATGTAACAGCAACAGGCAGTAGTGGCTGTTCGGTAATAGATTCAGTTGAAATTGTAGATGTACCGCTCTTAGCTATAACTGTTGATAGTACTGGAAATGCAAGCTGTGAAAACACCAACGATGGGTTTGCTGCGATAAGCGTTACAGGAGGTCAAGGTACATACGGTTTCGCCTGGACAGGCCCAGCATTTACATCATCGTTGGAGGATGTAATTAACCTCGTAGATGGCGAGTACATCATTACAGTTAATGACACAACAGGATGCTCGGTTACCGATACCATTAACATAGGTGTAGAAACAACATTAGATGTCTCAGCACTTGACACCTCATTATGTTCGCTAACGGATAGCATTAATTTTTATGCTGAAACGATCAGTAATGCAACCGTAACATATCAATGGTTCGACTTGAGTGGTCAGTTAATGGGCACAGACTCTATTTTGGCTGTACCTGCTTTTGGACAAGATAGCCTTGCCTTTGTAGTCGTGGCCAACGCGAATACGTGTTTTGCAATAGATACGGCGTTTGCAAACTTTGCCAATGTCCCTGCTGTTGATGCTGGAAATGGCAGTACCATATTGGTAGGAGAAACGTATGGAATTGGTGGAAACCCAACAACAAACTTGGGCGGCTCCTCATTCACATGGAGTCCAAGTGAATCATTGGATGACCCAACAATTGCCAATCCGATTGCTTCTCCATTAACGACAACAACGTATACGGTTACCGTTACCAATATATTCGGCTGTTCAAGCACAGATACCATTATTGTTACAGTAAATACAGACATTGAATTTCCAAATGGGTTCTCACCAAATGGTGATGGAACCAATGATGTTTGGGAAATTGACTTCCTTGAAACGTATCCGAATGCACTTATCCAAGTGTTTAACAGGTGGGGACAGGTTGTATTTGAATCTGTAGGTTATAAAGAGCCATGGGATGGAAGGTTTAACGGTGAAGACTTACCTATTGGAACGTATTATTACGTGATTGATATTAAGAACGAACGTGTGATGAAAGAGCCGCTCACAGGTCCAATTACACTGATGAGGTAAAATGAAAAAGTTAGAGCTATACATAACGTTCGCAGTGTTGTTTGTATCAGCTGTAGCCATAGGGCAACAGTTGCCGCAGTATACGCAGTATTTCCTAAACGATTATGCCATAAATCCAGCGGTTGGTGGTAGTAACCCATATTGGCGTGCTTCTATGAACAACCGCTACCAATGGGTAGGAATTCAAGATGCACCACGAACACATGTTGTGAGCCTTCATGGTCCAGTTAGAAACACCCGTGTGGGTTTAGGAGGTTACGCATTTGCAGATATTACTGGGCCAACCCGACGCACTGGAGCAAGTTTCTCATACGCGTATCATTTGCCAATTAGTGAAGACATTAAACTAAGCATGGCAGTATCAGGTGGTGTCCTCCAGTTTGCTATGGATGCGAGCAAAATAACAACTAAAGTTTCTAGTGATATTGCGCTGAGTAATGGAAATCAGTCTGTGACACTTCCAGATGCAGGCGCGGGACTGTATTTATACAGTGATGACTTTTTTGTTGGGTTTTCAGCACCTCAACTTCTGGGAAATAGGGTGCAGTTTTTTGAGGACTATAGCGAAACAAAGGGTCGACTAGCTCGCCACTTTTTCTTCTCTGCAGGGTACAACTTTCCAGTTGTCGATAATTTCAAGCTTCAGCCTTCAGTATTTATCAAATATGTAGAACCTACGCCTGTTCAATTTGATGCAGCTATACGTGGGATTTATGCGGATCAAGTTTGGGCTGGACTTTCTTACAGAAGTGAAGATGCAATAGGCATTATGTTTGGCTACATGTTCCAAAGTAACCTTAGCATAGGATATTCATACGACATGCCTACCTCGGACATTCAAAGTCATACGAATGGCACACATGAGTTAATGTTTGGAATTCGCTTCCGAAATCGAACGGAGATGGATAGCAGAGTTTCTGAAGAAGAGTAACATTTGTTACATCATTTAACCGCATGACTTTGTAGCATTGTACTTTGCATTAAGTGTTATACAAAAACAGCCAAGCCATGTCGTTTCTAAGCAAATTATTTGGAAGTAATAAAGCGCTTAAAGAAGCGTTGACGAACAGCCCACTGATCGTAGATGTGCGCGAACCATCGGAATTTAAGCAAGGACACGTTGGTGGAAGTTTAAACATCCCATTGGGGAAGTTACCAGAACGAATCAATAAATTAGAAGCCGTAAATCAACCTATAGTTTTGTGCTGTGCTAGTGGAATGCGAAGTGGCAGAGCCTTGCAATTGGTAAAATCTAAAGGAATTACAAACGTATATAACGGAGGAGGATGGAGAAAAGTAAAATCAATGTTGCCGTAATTTTAGCAATGCTTGTTATGCTATCGGCGTGCAATGGTCAAGAATCAACTGCCGCGAAGGCAAAGTCGCAACCGGAACAAACAGGGCAAATGGCTTATGAAGATTTGAATAGCGACGAGTTCGAATCTGCAATTGAAGCTACCCAAGACCGAATTGTTTTGGATGTACGAACCGATATGGAGCTTGAGAAGTCGGGTAAAATCCCTGGTGCTGTTCAACTGGATTTCTTCGGTGATGACTTTGCAAATGAAGTGGCTAAATTGGATCGCAATACTCCGGTTTATGTTTATTGTCACTCTGGTGGCAGAAGTGCTCAAGCAGCTGAGCAAATGAAGGAAATGGGTTTCGCGTATGTTTATAACCTGGCAGATGGTTACGGCCGTTGGATGTCGGCAGGTAAACCCATGGAGAAATGAAACTAGACTGGAAGGTTATTTTGGGCCTTAGCGTTTTAGGTGCCTCGGCCGGTTTTAGCTATTGGTATTTTGTTGGCTGTGAAGGAGGCTGTGCAATAACTGGAAGTCCTTATGTCAGTTCTGCGTATGGAGGAATAATGGGCGCACTATTGGGGGGCACATTTAAAGACCTTCAAAAGAACAAGGGCAAAGAAGACTAAGCGCGCACAATTAGTTTGAATCCACGTCCGTGAACATTTATAATTTCAATTTGCTCATCGTCTTTGAGGTACTTGCGCAGTTTTGCAATGTATACATCCATACTTCTTGAATTAAAATACGAATCATCACCCCAAATTGCATTCAATGCAGAAGTGCGCTCGAGAACTTCGTTTTTGTTTTGTACAAGAAGCTTTAGCACTTGGTTTTCTTTAGACGTCAGTTTCTTTTCATCGCCATCTCGCTTAAGCAGCTGTTCATGGTGATCAAATTCAAATGAGCCGACGCGGTATGATGAACGCTCTTCTTGTTTGAGAAGGTCTTTATTTGTTCGGCGTAGGATGGCATTTATGCGCATCAGCAACTCTTCCATTGAAAAGGGTTTAGTTACATAGTCATCAGCTCCCCGCTTAAATCCTTCAAGTTTATCTTCCTTCATGTTTTTGGCAGTAAGGAATATGATGGGCACGTCAGCATTGATTTTTCGGATTTCCATAGCTAATGTGAAGCCATCCTTTACGGGCATCATTACGTCCAAAATGCAAAGATCGAAATCTGATTTAGCAAAGGCCTTAAAGCCAGCGTCTCCATTTTCTTCACGTGTAACATCATACCCCTTTGCAACAAGGTATTCGGCTAATATGGTGCCTAAGTTGGGGTCGTCCTCAACCACCAATAGTTTAAACTTTTTCATAAAGCGGTAAATAGATTTTAAATGTACTCCCTTTGCCCAATTCACTAGTTAAGCTAACGTATCCGCCATGGCGTTCAACAATTATTTTAACATAGCTTAACCCGAGTCCAAAGCCTTTAACGTCATGCACATTCCCTGTTGGAACCCGATACAAGCGTTCGAACACACGTTTTTGATTTTCGGAAGCAATGCCAATTCCTTTGTCCGAAACTGCAATGACGAAATGGCCATCTGTGTTGTGCGTTTCGATACTTATTTCTGGGGTGTTCTTACTGTATTTATTGGCGTTGTCAATCAAGTTGTAAAGTACATTGGAAACATGCACGCGATCTACCTTTAATCGGCTGTGCTCAGCTTTTAGGTTACAAACGAGCTGCCCTGATCTGTCAGCGATTTGCATATTGATTTTATCACAAACGGCATTGATTAACGAGTGAAGGTCGGTCTCTTCCAGTTTTAATTTGAACTCACCTTTATCAAAAACAGCACTTTGTAATACTTCCTCGACAAGCATTCCCAACCGCTTGTTCTCGTCACTTATCATTGCGATATACCGCGTATTTAAAGCCTGGTTATTTCCAATGTCAGGGTCTTCTAAGGCCTCACAAGCCAATGAAATGGTAGATATTGGTGTTTTAAGCTCATGAGTCATGTTGTTGATGAAGTCGTTTTTGATTTCCGAGTTTTTCTTTTGGGTAATGATGGTGGCAATGGCGAAATAAAAAACCAATGCAATAGCTAGTATAATAAGGGTAGACGTGGATAGGATTAGCCAGCTTGATCGCAACAAGTATCCGCGTTTTTTTGGAAAAAAGAGCTCGAGAAATACCCGTTGGGGAAGTACGTCATTTGGAAATAAACGAGCGCGAATGTCATGGGTGTTTCCAGGTTCTAATGGAAAGGAGGTGCTCGCTAATCGAGAATCTCCGCGTGTATCTAAAAGTGCAAATTCGTAGGGAGTTGTTATACCAGCTGCTCGAAGTTCAGTGGAAATAAGTGAATCCAGCAGGTCTTTTTTAACGCGTTTTTCAATGGGTTCATTGAGATCTACCTCTACCAGGCTTTCAACAATCTCACCAATGAATGCACGTTTTTTTACCAAGCGCGCCATCAAGAGACTATCGAACGTTGAAGTGGCATTGTTCTCTATAGTCTCAAATGATTCACGCTGTTCACCACCAATTTGAATGGTTAAATCTTGATTGATACTATCTAACTCTTCTACTGCAGTAGTGGTGCTGCGTTGAATGCGTTCCCCGTCACGCTCTTCGGTAATGGTAATTTCTGCATTGATACCGTCCGACTCTACCTGCCTCATAATAATGAAGTTGAAGTTAGAGTCAGCAGGAATTGCATCATTGTTCGTTAGGCTATCACTATTAAAAAAGAGGGCCCTTCCTTCGCGATGACTGCGCATACGCTTGAGAGCTTCTTCTTTTTCCAATGTGCTCACAACACGTGCTAAAGCATCATTTGCATTGCGCTTAAACTCATCCTCCTTGAGGTCCAGGGCGTTATCTATCCAATAGAATTGAATGGCTATCAGGCCTACAAGTGCTATCGTTACTACCGCAATGAATGCTCTGATAGTTGTGCGTTTCATGAAACAAAAGTAATCGCCTAACCGCTTGTTCAGCAGGGGTTAACAGATTTTAACATCCTTTGGGATTTGATTAACAGGGGTGTAGTAGTGAACATGGTACGTTTGTCATGTTGCTTTTAGTAGTGAGCACAGCTTAAATCAACCTAAACTCAACAGTATGAAATCAAATTTAGCTCAATCGGGCTTGCATTTAGCGGTGGGGTGCTTAGTAATGGCACTAGGAACCGCATCTGTTTCAATTGCCCAGGAATTGAACGAGTCTCCCAAGTCCGAATTTAAAATCAAGACCGTAGTTAGTTCCGATGAACATGATGAGAACTCAACTAAAGAAACCATTCATGTGACACAAGAGGATGGTGTGAAAACGGTAAAACACACGGTCGTAAAGGGCGGTAAGAGCAGAACAAACACCTATACTGGAAAGAAAGCTGATGAATTTTTACGCGATCATGAAGCAGACCATGCAGAGGTGAAAGTTGGAGGGTACTCATTCAATTTCACACATGCTGGTGAGGGCGCTGAAGATATTGAAGTTGAGATCAAAGAGTTACTAGAATCGCATGGCGTTTCAGGTGATTCGAGCAAGGTGTTTATGTTCAAAACCATTTCATGTGATTCTATGGATGTGAATGTAAAAAAGGGACATTTATTTCACGGTGACACCAACCCAGATGAGCTTAAAGACGTTAATCATATGGAAGGGTATCAGAAAATTGTTCTGATAAATGCCGACGGTAAAAAAGAAGTGAAACTAATTGAAGGTTCTCCTGATGAAGTTTCAAGGGAAGAATTAGAAGAGCTTTTAGAGTCTCTCGACGTTGATGTTGAAGGACTTGAAGATAAGTCGGTTAAAAAGTTGGTAATAAAACGTGTGATTCACGTGGAAGATATTCCTAGCAAATCGCGCCAAGATACTCCTTCTAAACAGGTTAATGTTAAGGAGATGGAAGTTTACCCCAATCCATCTCAAGGACAAGTAACCTTGAAATATTTGGCAACAAACAACAAACCAGTGGTTGTCACGATAAATGACACCAATGGTAAAGAAATAGCTCGCCAAGAACTGAATTGTTCTAAAGGTGAGCAGGTAGTGGGATCATTTGATCTAAGTAGTCAAGGTAAGGGCATATATTTCTTGCGACTTACTCAAAAAGATCGCACTACTGTAAAGAAGCTAGTCATCGATTAAGGCAGATGTTTAGTTAGGCAACCAAACTCATCTTTGATGGGAATAAAGACCGCAGCAATGCGGTCTTTTTTTTATCCTCACGTTAGGTCAAGAACAATGATTACATCCTGTTCTAGCATTGAATACCTACTTTTGCAGCAAAAGCTACAGGTATGTTTGATAATGCAGAACGAACAGAGTTAGGAAGTATGGGTGAATTTGCCCTCATTGAGCACCTCACCAAACTTGTAAAGTTAAATCAACCATCCACTGTGAAAG
The DNA here is from genome assembly GCA_965661625.1 of Salibacteraceae bacterium. Lineage (GTDB taxonomy): Bacteria > Bacteroidota > Bacteroidia > Flavobacteriales_G > Salibacteraceae. The sequence continues at coordinate 20,715 of CBFIEM010000001.1, read as the reverse complement.
GGATTGGCGATGATGCGGCTGTTCTGCGTTTTGAAGATCAGGAAACTGTAATAACAACAGACCTTTTACTTGAAGGTGTGCACTTTGATTTAGGTTACGTTCCACTCAAACACCTCGGGTACAAAGCAATTGCAGTAAATGTTAGTGATGTTTGTGCGATGCACGCAACTCCAACTCAAGTAACGGTGGGAATTGGGGTTTCAAATCGGTTCTCAGTTGAAGCACTGGAAGAACTGTATGCTGGTATGCTCCTCGCTTGCGAAAAATACAATGTCGATTTGGTTGGTGGCGACACGAGTAGTTCAGCAGCCGGTCTTACCATAAGTGTTACTGCCATCGGCACAGTTGAGTCGGGTAAAGCAGTCTACCGAAAAGGAGCAAATGAGCATGATTTAATCTGTGTAACGGGTGACTTAGGCGCAGCATATATGGGGTTGCAAGTGTTGGAACGCGAGAAAGCTGTTTTTAAAGACAGTCCGAACACCCAGCCAGACCTTTCTGGATATGATTATATTCTTGAGCGTCAATTAAAACCCGAAGCAAAAGTATTTTTAAAGCCCTTACTCGAGAAAGCAGGTGTAGCTCCAACTGCCATGATAGATGTGTCTGATGGGTTAGCATCGGAGTTATTACACCTTGCCAAAGCTTCCGCGTGCGGCATTCAAGTTTATGAAGAGAAGCTACCTATTGACTTCGGTACTTCTCAAGCAGCAGATGATTTTAAACTTGCAGAAACCATTGTGGCGCTGAATGGAGGTGAAGATTATGAGTTGTTGTTTACAATTTCGCCCAGTGATTATGAGCAAGTAGAAATCCGTGACGAATTATCCATTATTGGCCACATAACCGATGCAAGTGCTGGTTGTAACTTGGTTGGTCGTGGTGGTGATCAGATTGAGCTAAAGGCTCAAGGATGGAACGCCTTTGCAAAGCATGACTAATCTGGTAGAGAATTATATCCCCAAGAAAGACTGGCCTATTCTTCATTATGCCATGAAGGTTGCGATTCCTTACAACGTGATTAGCTGGATTCTTGGAGGCCTGCTCAAGGCGGGCCTTTTTCCTGAATGGGGAGAAGTAGGAAATCTTTTGGTCTTCGTGTTTACACCTGTTGCATCACTTATTGTAACATTTGATCCTGTTTTTGGCTACGAATACCTCGGGTTACTCATTTACCTCATATTTGGATTGTTCCTCAGCTGGGTGCTCATTGCGCCATTCGTTGGTGTTGTTTTGGCGATATTGAACAAGTAGTTCCTATTTATAAATTCTACTCCCTTGGTAAAATACCCATTTATTGGTATTTTTGCAGTCTATTTCGCTTCTATTTAGATTAAATCTAAATAAATCAAAAACCAACTGAAGCAATTGGTGTTACAGAGAAGAACGATGATACACGTATCTGATACAGCAAAAGAAGAAGTAAATCGCTTGAAAGAGCGTCAAGAAGTTGCTCAAGAAGCTTTCATCCGCGTAGGAGTTAAAGGTGGGGGATGCTCGGGATTAACCTATGATTTGTCTTTTGATACAGCAGTGAATCCCGATGATAAGCAATTTGAAGATAAGGGAGTGACCATTGTCGTTGATAAAAAAAGCTTCTTGTACCTCATTGGAACAACCTTGAGTTATTCTGGTGGGTTAAACGGGAAGGGATTTGAGTTTATTAATCCCAACGCATCCCGCACCTGCGGATGTGGGGAGAGTTTTTCAATTTGATTCGAACGCATATGCCGTCATATACTGAAGCAGAATTAGCAAAAGACCTCAACAAAGAGGATTACAAGTATGGTTTTGTGTCGAACTTTGAAACCGACAAGGTTCCAAACGGACTGAACGAAGACATTATTCGGCTTATTTCTGCGAAAAAGAATGAGCCAGAATGGTTACTTAAGTTCAGGTTAGACGCCTACCGTAATTGGCAAAAAATGGAGGAGCCAGAATGGGCTCACGTAAGGTATAAAAAGCCCGACTTTCAGGCGATTTCCTATTTCGCCGCGCCGAAACCCAAAAAGCAATTGGATAGTTTGGATGAGTTAGACCCGGAGTTGAAGTCGATGTACGACAAACTTGGGATATCCATCGAAGAACAAAAGCGACTGGCTGGAGTAGCTATGGATGTTGTGGTAGACTCCGTTTCGGTTCAAACTACGTTTAAAGACAAGCTCAAAGAGTTGGGTGTAATCTTCTGCTCGTTCAGTGAAGCAGTTCAAGAGTATCCCGAGTTGGTCAAAGAAAACATGGGTAAAGTTGTCCCTCCGAACGATAATTTTTATGCTGCACTTAATTCAGCAGTATTTACGGATGGTTCATTTTGTTACATTCCAAAAGGAGTGCGCTGCCCAATGGAGCTTTCTACATATTTCCGCATTAACGAGGCTGGAACAGGTCAGTTCGAACGCACACTAATAGTTGCGGAAGATGAAGCTTATGTGAGTTACCTAGAAGGATGTACAGCGCCTACGCGCGATGAAAACCAACTCCATGCAGCAGTTGTGGAAATTGTGGCGAAAGAACGCGCGGAAGTGAAATACTCTACAGTTCAAAACTGGTATCCAGGAGATAAAGATGGAAAAGGAGGAGTGTTCAACTTCGTTACCAAACGCGGATTGTGTGCTGGAAATCATGCTAAAATTAGCTGGACCCAAGTAGAAACAGGATCTGCCATTACGTGGAAATACCCATCATGCATTTTGAAAGGGGATTATGCTGAAGGAGAGTTTTATTCGGTTGCTGTAACCAATAACCATCAAATGGCAGATACAGGAACTAAAATGGTTCACATTGGAAGAAACACGAAGTCAGTTATTATTTCTAAAGGTATTTCGGCTGGAAAATCAGAAAACAGCTACCGCGGATTGGTTCAGGTACACAAGAACGCGAAGAATGCCCGCAATTTCTCGCAATGCGATTCATTGTTATTGGGCGATAAATGCGGTGCACACACGTTTCCCTACATCGAAGTAAAGAATAAGAGCGCCAAAGTGGAACACGAGGCAACAACCTCGAAAATTGGTGAAGATCAGCTGTTCTATTGTCAGCAACGCGGTATTGACGAAGAAAAGGCCATTAGCCTAATTGTTAATGGTTACGCAAAAGAAGTATTGAATCAACTGCCCATGGAATTTGCCGTGGAAGCACAAAAATTATTGGACATCACCCTAGAAGGATCAGTGGGTTAAATTTCAGAACATGTTATCAATCAAGAATTTACATGCCAATATTGAAGGCACAGAGATACTAAAAGGAATTGACCTGGAAATTAAACCGGGTGAGATTCACGCTGTAATGGGGCCAAACGGTTCAGGGAAATCTACGTTAGCCGCAGTTTTAGCAGGTCGTGATGACTATGAGGTTACCGAAGGATCTGTAACGTTTGAAGGAAATGATTTGCTTGAGCTCGATCCACACGAAAGAGCAGGCGAGGGTTTGTTTTTAGCTTTTCAATATCCTGTAGAAATTCCGGGAGTGAGTAATGTTAACTTCATCAAAACAGCACTCCAAAGCATTCGTGAATACCGCGGAGAAGATGCACTTTCAGCTAAGGAGTTTTTGAAGCTGATGAAAGAGAAACAAGCCTTGGTTGAATTGGATGGGCGACTTACAAACCGTTCGTTGAATGAAGGGTTCTCTGGCGGGGAAAAGAAAAGGAATGAAATATTCCATATGGCCATGCTCAATCCTAAACTGGCAATTTTAGATGAAACCGATTCGGGGCTAGATATAGATGCGCTGCGCATCGTTTCAGAAGGTGTTAACCAGCTAAAGACTGAAAAGAATGCCTTTTTGGTAATTACCCACTACCAGCGTTTATTGGATCACATTGTTCCAGATGTTGTACATGTGTTGTACAAGGGTAAAATTGTTAAAAGTGGTCCCAAAGAATTGGCCCTTGAGCTGGAAGAAAAGGGTTACGATTGGTTAAAAGAAGACGAACAAGTCAACGCTTAAAAAGACCTCATGAGTACGTCTAAGAAAGATAAATTTATTGCAAACTTCATGGATCAGGCAATTGCAGATCCGGTGAGTGCTCAGCAATCGGTGCGTGAGGAGGCCTTGCAAGCTTTGCAGGAATTGGAATTTCCTACCTTGAGGGATGAGGCCTGGAAGTATACGCGTGTAGCCGGTGTGCTGAAACAAGCATATGAACAAAAGCCTGCACAAGGGAATGAACTTCCTCAGCATTTAGCGCTTGAAGGTCCTAAGCTGGTTTTTGTGAATGGTTTTTTTGATCAATCCTTGAGTAATACGGAGGGTGTAGCAGGATTAACCATTAAGCCACTTGCAAATGCACGAATTGAAGATTACGATGTCTTTGATTTGTTCTATGGAAAGTATGCCGATCACAAAGGCGAAGTATTTACAGCCTTAAACACCGCGTTTAATCGCGATGGCGTTTTTATTGAAATCCATAAAGGTGCTGTGATTGATCACCCCATTTCAATTATTCACCACACGTCAGGTGATGGAGTGACCTATCAGCCGCGCTTACTGGTTGTTGCCAACGAGCAAAGTCAAGCGCAAATCATACATGAGTATACTGGAAATGCAAATGAAGAGGCGTTCACCAATACGGTTGCAGAAGTGTTGGTTGGTGAGCACGCACAGTTAGCTTATCATGTAATTGAAATGTTTGGTGAAGCCCACAGGCATATTCAAACTACTCAAGTATACCAAAATTCAAACAGCCGGTTTAACACTGGCGCTTGGACATTTGGCGGTGGACTAGTTAGAAATAACCTGAACATTGAAGTGGATGGTGCAGGTTGTGAGACAAACTTGAATGGCATCTACATCACCGATGGAACTCAGCATATTGATAACCACACCGTGGTTGATCACATGAAGCACCATTGCCAAAGTAATGAGAATTATAAAGGTGTACTTACTGGGAAATCTACAGGTGTTTTTAACGGTAAAGTGTTTGTTAGACCCGATGCACAAGTGGTAAATGCTTTTCAATCTAACCAAAACATCTTATTGAGTGATGATGCTGCGATTAATTCGAAGCCGGAACTTGAGATTTATGCAGATGATGTTAAGTGTTCACATGGCTCTACAACAGGTGAGCTGGATGAAGATGCACTGTTCTATTTGCAAGCAAGGGGAATTCCTCTCCATGAGGCAAGAAAATTAATGCTGACGGCTTTTACTCAAGAGGCACTGGAGTTGGTAGAGGATGAGGCATTGCTAAACTATTTACAACAGGTAGTTACTGTAAAAAGTGCAACGTTAACATGAGTGATTTTGAATCACAATTAAATGCCATTCGGGCTCAGTTTCCTGTGTTGAGTGAAACGGTGCATGGAAAACCGCTTGTTTACCTCGATAACGGAGCATCATCTCAAAAGCCATTGCAGGTTATTGATGCGATGAGCAACTATTACAAATACGAGCATGCTAATATTCATCGTGGTGTTCATACATTAAGTCAAAAAGCTACTGAGAACTATGAAAATTCTCGGCTGGCCCTTCAGCGGTATTTTAATGCTGCACACCCTCATGAGGTAATATTTACCAAAGGCACAACTGATGCTATTAATTTGGTTTCCAATGCTTGGGGAAGAAAGCATTTAGAAGCTGGCGATGAGGTGCTAATAAGTGGAATGGAGCACCATTCCAATATTGTGCCCTGGCAAATGATATGTGAAGAGCGCGGAGCCACCCTCAAGGTTATTCCTGTTTTAGATAATGGCGAGCTGGATTGGGATGCCTTTGAATCACTGCTTTGTGAACGCACCAAAATGGTCGCGGTAGTTCATGTTTCCAATACACTTGGCACTGTGAATCCAATACCACAGCTTATAGCTGCTGCTCATGAGCAGGGAGCGGTAGTCCTAATTGATGGTGCTCAAGCTGTACCTCATATGCAAGTGGACTTACAGGCGCTAGACTGCGACTTTTACTGCGCTTCAGCCCATAAAATGTACGGTCCAACAGGTATAGGTTTTTTATACGGTAAAGAGGATTTACTGAACGAAATGCCTCCTTACCAGGGTGGTGGAGATATGATTGATCGGGTTACGTTTGAGCGAACAACGTACAATGATTTACCCCATAAATTTGAAGCTGGAACCCCCGCCATTGCCGCAGGAATAGGTTTCGGTGCCGCCATAGAATGGATAGAACAAGTAGGAATAGGCAATATTGCTGCACATGAGCAAAGTCTATTGGAATACGGCACTCAGCGATTGCAGGAGCTAGATGGGCTGAGAATGATAGGGGAATCAGCAAATAAGAGTGCAGTCCTTTCATTCCTGATTGGCTCCATCCACCCTTATGATTTAGGTGTTGTATTGGACCAATTAGGTATCGCCGTTCGCACAGGACACCATTGCACACAGCCCTTAATGGATCGCTTTGAAATCCCAGGAACGGTTAGGGCGTCGTTTGCCGTTTACAACACGAAAGCAGAAATCGATGCGCTGATGGAAGGAATGAAACGAGCAATCCCAATGCTGAGCTAAATGATTTAATTTAGTAATTTCGATTCATGAGAAAGCTCATGTACTGCTGGGTAGCGATCTTTCTAGCCAGTTTTTCTTTTCATACACAATCTCAAACCGCTTACAGCTTAAACATACTGCCTTTGGGTGACAAAGAGGCGCTAATGGCAAACACGGGTACCGGTGGGATTAATAGCACGGGTGCTGCATTTTATAATCCTGCAGCGCTTACCCAATTAAAGGGCAATTCCTTCTCATTCAGTGGAGCAGCATTTATGAATTTCGATATTGAAGTGGACCCCATCACGCGCATAGGAGGCGAAGATTTAAATTATTCGGCAAATGGGTTTCAGTCTATTCCTTCAAGCATGGTTGCTTTGAGGAGTTTTGGGAATTGGAAGGTGGCCTTCTCGGTAATGATACCCGATGCATTTCAGTTTGACGGGCCTACAACATGGAAGGTTAACCTCGACGGAGGTACCTTTAATATGCGTGTACAACAAAATTTCAAGGAACAGCTATTTCTAGCTGGATTAAGCGCGGCACGTAAAATTAATGAGTATTGGTCTTTAGGTATTTCTGCCTATGGTCAGGTACTGAACTTTTCTAGCGAGGTGTTTTTAAAAGGGCGTGTAGAAGGTTTGGCAGGAGCTGCATTTATTCAAACAACGCGCACAGATGTTAAGCCCAGAAATGCGTTGATTGTCCTAGGTGTACTTCGTGAATGGGAGCACATAAGCTGGGGAGGAAGGATTGCATTGCCATCCATACATCTTTTTGGCAAGGGGAGCTACTACAACTATGAGTTTGATGGGTTTAGCGCAATACCAATTGAGGAGGAGGTGAATGTTACTGAAAGCGGGCTGAACTATTACACCCCTTTGGAGTTTCGTTCCGGTTTATCCATGCGACCAAATGAAAAATGGTTACTCACAATTGACGGCGCATATGCGCTACCTTACGATTATAAGTTATTCAACGACCCCCGTGTTGATCAGCGACTAGGTTTGGTTTCTAATGCCCGCGTTAGTGGTGCTGTTCAGCGAACCATTAATGATGGAATCCAAGTAATGCTGGGAATGAATTACGTGCCGGCAACTGAAAAAGAAGGCGACTTTGAATACTCGGAATACTACATAGGAAATTACGGCGGTGTAAAACTCCTATCTGAACATGTTGAGACGTCGTTGGGATTTTTTCATGCCATTGGCTTTGGAACTGCGCAACAAGCCACCTCTGATGTAATAAGCGATGAGCGTTTTCGGTATTATGGTTTGTTTTTGGGTACGAGCTACCGGTTTTAGTAAAACAATGCTGCGTAACGATTTGAAAGATACTGCTCAACGGTGTTTCGTTTGATTTTCTACTTCCCCATATGTCCCGGTTGAATAGGGTCTACAGCACTTATTATGGAATATAAGTGGTTTGAAAGGATCGTAAGTTAATTCCCTTTTAACTGCCTTGAAACACATCTGAGCTCAGAACCCTAGATACCCATGCCAGAATTGTTGCCACTTGTACTTGAGCTGTTGTGCTGGTTTGGGTTCCTCAATGGTCACTCCATAGCTAATTGTTTTCACATTGCGTTTCGGGAGTACCTGTATTTGAGGTTCCCCAGGTTTAATGGCAATCACCTTGCGCGAAAAATGCTGTCCCCAAGGCAAGTTAACAATGACTTCCCCAACAGATCTTGTACTGTCCTCATTAGAAATGTTGAATGAAGTGTAACCTGCAGCATTTGTTTGTTCCTCATGAAGCGTGTCCCCGTTAAGCACAAGTTGTATCCGCGCACGATCAATTCCTGCACCGGTTGGATATTTAATGCCAACCTTCCAGTAACTCGTAACAGTATCTGAACGCGTTAAACTAAACCGCTGGGCTTCTATGATGTAGGCGTTTGGATTAATGCGTGTTTCAGCTTGCTGTGCAAGGGCTGACAGTCCCATGATCGAGAGGGCTCCAACCAGCCAAACGTTATGTATCCCTTTGCGCTCATTGGTTAGCAGCCTATATTGGTCTGGCCGGTAGTGACCGCAAACTGGGGCGCTGGCTTCATTGTGAATGCGGATAACTTCACGGTCATTTTTATTGGTAAAATCAATAACACACCGATTGCACAATTCACACATGCGATTCGTGTTGGTTGTGCGCATGGCATTCCAGTTGGCGTTGCAGCGGGGCATTTTATTGAGGTCTAATTGGTGCATAGCAAGGATTTTTAGGTTAGATGCACGAATTGCTGGCTTTTCACAATGTTGAGGTGTAAAACGAACTCAAAGGGGTTAAGGATATTATCAATTGCTAACTGAGAGAAAGGCGTGGGATGTTTATCCCGATACGAACGAGCTCTTATTTAGAACTATTCTAATTAGGTAGATCAAGAACCTAGAAAGATTGTGAGTGTTACATTTGCTAGACAAAACAGAAATCGGAAAATCAACTTGATATGAGCGCTCCTTCTGGATTATTAAAAACTTCCTTAGCTAAGAAGTATTGGATGGCCGCTACAGGTCTTTTTTTATGCCTCTTTTTGGTGGGACACGTAGCAGGTAACTTACAGCTTTTTATTCCTGGATTTGATGGGAAACTACAATTCAATGAATATGCGGTATTCATGACTACGAACCCTGCAGTAATGCTGTTATCGTACGTTACCTACCTCAGTATTTTGTTCCACGTAGTCGATGGAATTCTGTTAACGCGCAAGAATAGAGCAGCTCGTCCTGTTCAGTACGCATACAACAAACCTGCTGCAAACAGCATTTGGTCATCGCGCAACATGGGCGTGTTGGGAACAGTAATCTTAGTGTTTATCGTGCTTCACATGAGTGGCTTCTGGTACCAGTACAAGTTTGGTGAGGTGCCTTATATGATGAGTGAAACGGGAGAACCAATTGCAAAAACTGGTGAAGTCATCGTTGGAGGTGTAATTCAACAAGGAGAAGTAATGCTGAATAATGCGACTGTTGGCCCTGCAATGAAAGACCTGCACCACATCGTTTTGGAAGCATTCAAGGAATGGTACATTGTACTTATTTATGTGTTGGCAATGATTGCCATTGCATTTCACTTATGGCATGGCTTCTCAAGTGCCTTCCAATCGGTTGGTGTGAACCATAAGGCCTATACGCCTGTTATTAAGAAGCTCGGGTATGGTTTTGCCATTGTAATTCCGGGGCTGTTTGCCATTATACCCATTATCTTATTTATGCAATCGCTGTGAATTCGAATACTATGAATTTAGATGCTAGAATACCTGAAGGTCCACTTGAAAGAAAATGGACAAACCACAAGAATAACATTCGCCTTGTAAACCCTGCAAATAAGCGGAACATCGATGTAATTGTAGTTGGAACTGGTCTTGCCGGAGCCTCTGCAGCTGCTTCGCTCGCTGAGATGGGCTACAATGTAAAGTCATTTTGCTTCCAAGATTCGCCGAGAAGGGCACACTCCATTGCTGCTCAAGGGGGAATCAACGCTGCGAAGAATTACCAGAACGATGGCGATTCAACCTACCGGTTGTTTTACGATACCATTAAAGGAGGTGATTATCGTTCGCGTGAAGCAAATGTTTACCGACTTGCCGAAGTTTCGGCAAATATTATCGATCAATGTGTAGCACAAGGGGTTCCTTTTGCGCGCGATTATGGTGGTTTGTTAGACAACCGTTCGTTTGGCGGGGTTCAGGTAAGTAGAACATTTTATGCCAAAGGACAAACAGGTCAGCAGTTGCTACTTGGTGCATATTCAGCTATGTCGCGGCAAATTGCAAAAGGAAAAGTAACCCTTTACAACCGTCATGAGATGATGGAAGTTGTTGTGGAAGACGGCAAGGCAAGGGGAATAATTGCACGCAACCTGGTTACCGGTAAAGTTGAACGCCACGGAGGTCACGCAGTTGTGTTGGCTTCAGGGGGATACGGAAACGTATTTTTCTTAAGTACAAATGCAATGGGGTCAAATGGTTCTGCAGCATGGAAGGCACATCGCAAAGGTGCTGCGTTCTCAAATCCTTGCTACACGCAAATCCACCCAACATGTATTCCTGTTTCTGGAGATTATCAGTCGAAACTGACGTTGATGTCTGAATCACTCCGAAATGATGGTCGAATCTGGGTGCCAAAAGACCGCAAGGATGCTGAGGCCATTCGTGAAGGGCGCATGAAGCCAACCGAATTGACTGAAGATAAACGCGACTATTACTTGGAGCGCCGTTACCCATCATTTGGTAACCTCGTTCCACGAGATGTTGCTTCTCGTGCAGCGAAGGAGCGTTGTGATGAAGGATTTGGTGTGAATAAAACGGGCGAAGCGGTATTTTTAGATTTCTCTGCTGCCATTGAACGTTACGGGAAAACCGAGGCGAAAGTTCGCGGTATGGAAAACCCAACTAAGGCGCAAGTAATTGAACTGGGAACTGAAATCGTTTCATCAAAATATGGAAACTTATTCCAGATGTATGAAAAGATTACAGATGACAACCCGTACCAAACACCCATGAAAATATATCCAGCTGTTCACTACACAATGGGTGGACTTTGGGTTGATTATAACTTAATGACATCCGTTCCAGGTTTGTATGCCGCTGGTGAAGCTAACTTCTCCGATCACGGCGCTAACCGATTAGGAGCTTCAGCCCTCATGCAAGGATTGGCTGATGGGTATTTCGTATTACCTTATACCATTGGGGATTACCTTGCTGATGACATTCGCACAGGGGCAATCGATACCAACACAAAGGCGTTTGATGAAGCTGAAAAAGAAGTGAATGACCGCATAGAAAAGCTGCTGAATACAGGTGGAGACAAGTCAGTGGATTACTACCACAAGCGCTTAGGCAAAATCATGTGGAACAAATGCGGAATGGCAAGAAACAAGCAAGGACTTGAAGAAGCCATCAAAGAGATCCAAGCACTTCGTGAGGAATTTTGGAAGAATGTGAAAGTAACAGGATCTAAAGATGAACTCAATCCTGAATTGGATAAAGCTGGACGAGTTGCTGACTTTATGGAGCTTGGTGAGTTGATGTGCAAGGATGCCTTGAACCGCGACGAATCTTGTGGAGGTCATTTCCGTGAAGAATTCCAAACAGAAGAAGGAGAAGCGCTCAGGGATGATGCGAATTTCGCTTATGTTTCATCTTGGATGTACTCTGGAGACCCCGCGAAGCCTGAATTGGTGAAGGAAGATTTGGTCTTTGAAAACGTAGAACTGAAAACTAGAAGTTACAAGTAAGCTTTAAGGCTGCTTCAACAGATAAAAAATACCGGATAGTATGAATTTGACACTAAAAATCTGGAGACAAAAAGACAACAACGATCAGGGAAAGATGGTTACCTATAAGGTTTCTGAAATTTCTGAGGATATGTCATTTTTAGAAATGATGGATGTCTTGAACGAAGGCATTATCGATGGCTCAATAGCTAACGAGGGTGGATATGGCCCGGTTGCTTTTGATCACGATTGCCGTGAAGGAATTTGTGGTATGTGCTCGATGTACATCAATGGTGAAGCTCATGGTCCAGGTCGTGGCGTAACAACTTGTCAACTGCACATGCGCTCATTCAAGGATGGAGAAACCATCTACATTGAGCCATGGAGAGCCTCTGCATTTCCAGTCATGAAAGATTTGGTTGTTGATCGATCATCATTTGATCGCATCATCCAAGCTGGTGGTTATGTATCGGTAAACACCTCTGGAAATACAATGGATGCAAATGCTATTCCTGTTCCTAAGGAAAATGCAGATATGGCATTTGATGCAGCTACTTGTATCGGCTGTGGTGCATGTGTTGCAACGTGTAAGAACTCTTCAGCAATGCTTTTCGTTTCCGCCAAAGTGAGTCAATTGTCATTATTGCCACAGGGTCAACCAGAAGGTGATAAACGGGTGCTTAACATGGTTGCTCAAATGGATAAAGAGGGCTTTGGAAATTGCACCAACACAGGAGCTTGCGAAGTAGAATGTCCGAAAGGGATTTCACTTGAAAACATTGCCCGCATGAACCGTGAGTTTATGAAGGCATCGTTGACTGCAGAATAAGTAGACACACTTAAACAGAACTAGAAGTTTGGCTACCCTAAGTGTGAGGTGGTCAAACTTTTTGTTTTTAAAGAACACCTGTTGGTGCGTTTTTTGGTAGCGGATGAGTCTATGAAGATTCTAAATTACGTCGTGCTTTTACTTTTTCCTTTGCTGCTATCGGCGCAAGGAGCTGAACCAATGAATGACTTTGAACAAGCGTTTTGGAAAAAAGTAAAAATGAACGCCGAACACCCGGAAAATGTAATTCGCCTGGATTGCAGGAATGTAACCAAGATCGACAGTCTTTTTTCCGTACTTCCTCGCTTTAAAAATTTGGAGTGGTTGAACTTATGGGGACTCAATTTAAAATCGGTTCCGGATATTTTCGATGCTTTAAGCAAGTTATCTTGGGTAGACTTCGGAAAGAACCAGCTCCAAGCCCTCCCCCCCTCATTTAACAGGTTACTTCACCTAAAAACAGTTGGATTGTACCACAACCAGTTTAAAGAGCTGCCTTCAGTGCTAGCCAAGTCCAACCTTATTGAGCTGCGTATCGATCATAATTTATTGACAGGTGTGTTAGTTTGCACAGATTCATGGAGCGAATTGAAAACATTGAATGCCGGTAACAATAGCTTTACCGGTGTGACGCAAATTGAAAACCTCAGGAGTATTACTCGTCTTGTATTCAGCAATAATAACCTCGAAAAACTTCCAGACTCATTCAATACGTGTAGGCAGTTGAAATCAATCCATCTGGATCGGAACCCGATAGCTGAACTACCCCTGTCATTGTTAAAATTACGTCGACTCAACTACGTGCTCATTGAACAAACGGGTATTTCAGATCGAACATTGTACGATTACCGAGCGCGATTCCCTAAGGTTGGTTTTGATTCTTGCTCAAGGTGTTAAACAAGCATTACAATTCCTTTTTAAGGGCGTGCTTCCAGTCTGTTAACTCATAACGGATATTCATGCATTGTTGCATGGCAAAAGGTCGGGTCAGTACATGTTTTACATAGGCATGTTCCAAACTGTTTTCAAGCAATGTTAGGGAGGTAATGGACTTGAGTACATACTCCAATGCTTCCTCCTTATTACGCGCGCGCAGTGCCTTAAGAATGAAGTGTTGTAAATCATCGGCGGCATCATGGATAGCATCTGCTACCTTTATGGTTCGCTCTAAATTGCATGTTCGTAAATGAAATTGAAGAAGACTGGCGACTTCCTCAGCTTCCTTGTAGATAGGAGATCTGCTGGTATGAGGCATGGCATAAGTGGTGTTCGTTGTTCCATTTAAGGTACAAATTTTTGCGTTTACTGCAGGAATGTGAATGAGGGTATCCAGCTGATTACCAACTTGAGTGCAAAAATCACATACAGATGGGCAGTGTTTTAACTATGCAATCAACTTGATTCAGCATGAAGGCTAATCACCATATCATAAAAGTATATGTGTTATTTTGAAATACGATTAACCGAATAACCCCTACAACCCCATGAAAAGACTTATCCTTCTCCTGATCGCAATAATTTTAGTTTGTGCTGGAATGGCAGCTACAGAGCCCCAAGAGTACCCAGTTGTAAATGGGTTTAATCAGAACGGGCATTTGGGAAATGACGGCTGTATACCGCACCCAAAAAGTTAGGACGAAATAACCTACATACACAAACCATTTAAATAGGGATTACGTATACATTGAACAGTACATGCTAATATTCACAACCACCTTACACACGCCAACGAGCCACCTGTTGATGAAAACAGTTGAAGTTGGATTATTTTGAATTAAGGTGATTGTGAACCGGCTAAAGAAACGGTTCGCACCCTGATTTAGGTTTTTGTTCTATAGATTTGCGAACCCAAAAGAGCTGTCACTTAATTGTGGCAGCTTTTTTTAAACCCTGTAAGTTTACGTTTTGATAACATGAATTTCTCACGAGATTATTTTGGTACTTGCCAAGTTTGAGTAGTTTTGTTACTCGAAATGTGATTGCGCCCTGTGACTCACGGGGCTTTGCCTTACAACAAACGCCCCTCAAAAATACGTAACAACCACATATACAGCAAGTTAATTACTAGTGCTAGAGAGTTTAATTAGTTCTAAAACGAGGGTTAAAATCCTTCAAAAATTCTTCCTGAATCCCGAATCCAGTGCCTATTTGCGTGGCCTTGAAGCGGAATTTGGCGAAAGCACCAATGCCATTCGGTTGGAGTTAAACCGATTTGAGGATGCAGGAATGCTGCGCTCTTTTAGTAAAGGAAACCGGAAGCTGTTTAAAGCCAACATCGCTCACCCGTTGTTTAAGGAGTTGCGGTCCATTGTAATGAAGCATTTTGGATTGGATCAATTGATTGAAACAGTTGTAAGTCGATTGGGAGATTTGAAGCAAGTGTACCTCTCAGGAGACTTAGCACAAGGGATGAATAGCGACGTTATTGACTTGGTGTTTGTGGGTAACCCAGACACAACCTACTTGGTAGAGTTAATTGATAAAGCTGAGGCAATCGCCGAACGAAAAATTAGGTACCTCATATATACTGAGCAAGAAGCAGCTCAACGCACCTTTGATAAAGCATCATTTCTACTGGTGTGGGATGAAGGTGCAATAGCAGAATAGATACAGATAAACTCGAAATTACCGTGCTGTGAAATTAAACGATAAATCCATACTGATTACCGGAGGAACAGGTTCCCTAGGTAAGGCACTGACCAAACATATTTTAACGAATTACCCTGATGTCAAGCGTTTGGTGATCTTTTCGCGCGACGAACAAAAGCAATTCGAAATGGCTCAGGAGTTCCCCGCTGAGAAATATCCTTTTGTTCGCTTTTTTATAGGTGACGTGCGTGATTATGATCGGATAAAGCGAGCATTGAATGGAATAGATTATGTTATTCACGCCGCGGCAATGAAACATGTGCCTATAGCAGAGTATAACCCAATGGAATGCGTTAAAACGAATATCATGGGTGCCGAAAATATCATCAATGCTTGTTTAGAGACTAGCGTTGAACGCGTTGTTGCGCTTTCAACTGATAAAGCCGCAGCTCCGGTGAACTTATATGGTGCGACGAAGCTGGCTTCGGATAAATTATTTGTTGCAGCGAATAACATCAGAGGGTGGAATCCGATTAAATTTTCAGTAGTTCGCTATGGAAATGTTATGGGCTCAAACGGTTCTGTAATCCCCTTCTTTCTGAAGAAACGCAAAGAGGGTGTGCTTCCAATCACAGATCCTACCATGACACGCTTTAACATTTCACTCCAAGGTGGAGTTGACATGGTAATGCATGCGCTGGAAAATGCTTGGGGAGGTGAGATTTTTGTTCCGAAAATACCTTCTTACAAAATAACCGATGTAGCTGAAGCAATTGGTCCAGAATGTGAGAAGCCAATTGTTGGAATTCGGCCAGGTGAGAAAATTCACGAAGAAATGATTACAGACTCCGACTCTTTTTACACTTGGGATCTGGGTAAATATTATACGATTTTACCTGCAACCCATAAATGGAAACTAGATGATTTTGTAGATCATTTTAATGCAAAACGGGTTGCTCAAGGATTTAAGTATAACTCAGGAGACAATGAGGACTGGGAAACTATAGAGGGTCTTCGTAACCTGATTGTAGAGCACGTTGACCCCAGCTTTACAGCCAACAGTTAGAAGTGTTCCATACATTTCAATAAGTAGCACCTTTAAACGAACATGAGCAAGAATCAGCATACATCGAACAACACAGCTAACTCAGCCATTCCGTATGGAAGGCAGCACATCACTCAGTCTGATATTGATGCAGTTGTTGATGCGCTGCATGCTGATTTTTTGACTCAAGGGCCTCGCATTATCGAGTTTGAGTCTAAGTTCGCAGCGTATGTTGGAAGTAAGTACGCAGTTGCAGTGAGTAATGGAACAGCGGCGCTTCATTTATGTGCTTTAGGGTTAAATGTTGAAAAAGGTCAAAAAGTAATTACCACCCCAATTACATTCGCAGCCAGTGCTAACTGTGTTCGGTATTGTGGCGGTGAAGTTGTTTTTGGCGATATCGACCCCGATACGTACTTGCTGGATATCAATTCGGTTAGGGCATTGCTGGAAGCATCTCCAAAAGGAACTTATGCAGGAATAATACCAGTGGATTTCGCAGGAAGATCGGTGGACATGGAGGCTTTTAGGCATTTGGCAGATGCGTTTGGTTGCTGGATCATTGAAGATGCTTGTCATGCACCGGGTGCATACTTTACAAATATTGCAGGGGAGCATGTTGCGGCTGGATCTGGAACATATGCAGACTTGGCGATCTTTTCATTTCACCCTGTGAAACACATCGCAACAGGCGAAGGTGGAATGATTACTACCAATGATGAGGGATTGTATAAACGCCTCCTGGAGTTGCGAACGCATGGAATCACTCGCGATGAAGATCGCTTTCTCAATACAGCTGAATTTGCTTCCGGACAAACCGAACACCAACAAGGCATTTATCCGCCTTGGTACATGGAAATGCAAGCGTTAGGGTTTAACTACAGAATTACCGACTTCCAAGCTGCACTTGGAGTAAGTCAATTGTCTCGGGCCAATGAAGGGGTTAAGAGGCGAAGAGAAATAGCAACGGTTTATAGTGAAGCGTTTAAGGATCAGCCCTATGTTAAGGGTCAATCTGGGAGTATTTCAGGTCATGCATATCACTTATATGTTCTGGAGGTAGAGAATAGGTTGGGTTTGTACCATGAACTTCGAAACCAAGGTGTTTACGCTCAAATTCATTATATCCCTTGCCATTTAATGCCATATTACAAGCAACAAGGCTGGAAGGAAGGTGATTTACCGATTGCAGAAGCATATTATAGGAACTGCATTAGTTTGCCCATGTTCCCTACACTAAAACCAGACGAACAAGAGCGCGTTATTTCACTCATCCATAATTTTTATAAGGCTTAGTACTGAAAACACTGTGCATCATACCTGCTCGTGGAGGAAGCAAACGCATCCCTCGAAAAAACATGAAATCGTTCCATGGAAAGCCAATCATTGCATATTCCATCGATGTAGCATTACGCTCAGGATTGTTTGATGAAGTAATGGTTTCCACAGACGATGCGGAAATTTCAGAAATTGCGCAAGCCCATGGTGCTCAAGTTCCTTTTATGCGCAGCGCTGAAACTTCAACCGATTTTGCAACAACAACGGCAGTGCTACAAGAAGTTGTAACTCAATACAAAGAGCGCAACCAGCAATTCGATGCCATGTGTTGCATCTATCCCACAGCCCCGTTTATCACCACTGAGCGACTGGCAGAGGGGAAGGAGCTTTTAAGCAACCATGAGTCGGTTATGCCTGTAGTACCTTTTTCATATCCGGTTTGGAGGGGGCTCAAACGTTCGCCATCTGGAGGTGTTTCGTTCCAGTGGCCGGAATATGCACAAACGCGGTCTCAGGACTTGTCTGAAGTTTACCACGATGCTGGTCAATGGTATTGGTTTTTACCATCAGCATTAACACATGGAATAATAAGCGATAAAACGGGGTCCCTTGTTTTGTCAAATTTAGAAGTTCAAGATATCGACACACCCGCCGATTGGGCGATTGCCGAATTAAAATATGCGAACTTACAAGCCACTCACTAAGCAAGTTTTTACCGATGGAGACTATTCCATTGTCCCAATTCGTAATGAAGATCGGGAAGCTATTCGCGTGTGGCGTAATGAGCAGATGTACCACTTGCGTCAGGCTAAAGAGCTCAACGTCAGCGACCAAGACCTGTATTTTGATACGGTGGTTCACAAGCTATTTCAACAAGATCACCCAGCACAACTGCTTTTCTCATACCTCCACCATGACACATGCATTGGCTATGGCGGACTGGTACATATCAATTGGGTTGATCAATACGCTGAAATCTCATTCATTATGAATACCCAACTCGAAAAATCGGGTTTTCAGGAGCATTGGCAACGTTACTTGGGGCTAATTGAAGAGGTAGCATTTAGCGTGCTCAACTTGCACAAGATATTTACGTATGCATTTGATCTGCGCCCGCACTTGTATGCAGCTATGGAGGGAGTTGGGTACCTGCGAGAGGCTACATTAAAAGAGCATTGTTTTTTTGAAGGCACATTTAAGGATGTGGTTATCCATACCAAATGGAATCGCCCGCTCACCTTGCGCAACATGGAACAATCAGATGAGCAGACTACCCTTAACTGGGCTACCGATGAACGCGTGCGCCGTTATGCGCTTAACCAAAAGCCCATCTCGTCAGATGAACACAAACAGTGGTTCAAAACGCAGCTTGATAGTCCTGATATTGCTTATTACATGGCAGAATATCGCGGACAGCAAGTTGGAACATTTCGTTTAAATCATACCGATAATAAAGATGCCCTCATCAGTTACCTTTTAGACCCGAAATTTCATGGCAAAGGGTTGGGGAAGTTACTGCTTGAGGCAGGAATCAGTGTTGCGCGAACGTCAAACGCAGCCAACAGGTTGCTGGGCCAAGTAAAACCAGCTAACACCGCATCCATTCGTATTTTTGAAAATTTGGGTTTTACAGTTGCTGAACAGTCCGATCAACTGATAACCTATCAACTTACCCTTGCGTGAAAATAGGAAAGCACGATATCAATGCGTCATCTGGCGTTTTTATCATTGCTGAATTGTCAGCTAACCACAACGGAAGTCTAGAAACTGCCCTTGAGACCGTACGTGCTGCAAAACGAGCTGGTGCCGATGCTATAAAGCTGCAAACCTACACGGCAGATACAATCACGCTCAACTCAGACAAACCAGACTTTGTCATCAAAGGAACGATTTGGGAAGGCAGAAATTTACACAGCCTATACCAGGAGGCCTACACGCCATGGGAATGGCACAAGGAAATTTTTGCTGAGGCAGCAAAAGCTGGTTTAGCGTGCTTTTCTTCACCTTTTGATCCCACTGCTGTAGATCTGCTGGAATCATTGGATGCCCCTGCCTATAAAATTGCTTCATTTGAGATTACAGATATCCCACTGATTAAATACACAGCATCCAAGGGCAAACCTATCATTTTGTCTACGGGTATTGCGGAACGTGCCGACATTGAGCTGGCGCTAGATGCATGTCGTGCTGTTGGAAATAATAACATTGCCTTATTGAAATGTACGTCTAGCTATCCCGCACCTATCGAAGAGGCTAACATGGCTATGATACCTGAGTTTGCTAAGCAGTTCGATGTAATCCCCGGACTTTCAGATCACACCATGGGTAGTACGGTTCCTATAGTTGCCGCAACACTCGGGGCAAAAATTATAGAGAAACACTTCATTTTAGACCGCTCCATTGGTGGCCCAGACGCCTCATTCTCCATGAACGAGGACGAATTTGGGGCGATGGTAAAAGCAGTGCGTGAAGCAGAGCTTGCGGTTGGTAATGTTGATTTTGTCCTGACGGAAAAGCAGCAGGCAGGCAAAGCATTTTCGCGGTCGCTCTACATCACCGAATCCATTCAAGCTGGTGAAGTATTCACGCAAGCCCATCTACGCAGTGTTCGTCCGGGTTTTGGACTTCCTCCGAGGTATTATGATGCGGTGATCGGAAAAAAAGCAACAGCAGACTTAGAATTCGGGGATCGTTTAGCACCCAATCACATTGAAGGGTTTAATCCCGAAGCTTAATGGAATCTTGGTTTGCCATATACACGAAATCTAAGCATGAGCTCAAAGTTGTTGAACGACTCGAGCGGAGTGGAATTTCTGCTTATTGCCCAGCGGAAGTGACCATGCGTCAATGGAGTGATCGCAAAAAGAAAGTGATTCGCCCATTAATAAGCTCATACGTTTTTATTCAATTATCCAACTACGAGCAGCAGCGCGATGAGGTGTTAAATGATCCGAGCATTTCGAGGTTCGTCTTTTGGCAAGGCCGACCTGCAGTTATTCGCAACGTTGAAATAAGTGCTATGAAGGCCATGCTGGGCGAATTTGAAACGGTAAATGTACGCACCCTTAACTTGCAAAAAGGGGATGCTGTGCGTATAGAAACAGGACCCCTCGCAAATGAAGAAGGTGTGCTTTTAGATGTATCAGGCAAAAAAGTTATTGTGCAGCTGAAAACTATAGGCATGCAGTTACAGGCAAAGCTAGATGGAGCAGCAGTGCGGAAATTAATCAATAAAACAACCGTTTAGCGGTAGTCTTACTATTCTATTTAAGATGGATTTAAAAGAAGCTAAAGTAGCAGTTATAGGATTAGGTTAT